>CAVUXQ010000011.1:0-103246 GCA_963745265.1 uncultured delta proteobacterium | reverse complement strand
TTCCGCAACCTGCCGATCAAGCGCAAACTCCTCTTGCTGATCAGCAGCATCACCGGCGCGGCGCTGTTGCTCTTTACTTTGCTCTCGCTTTTTATGCAGATACACATGCTGCATCAGTCCATGGAGAGCAACCTGGCGATTCTCTCCGATTCCGTGGCTGAAATGAGTACCGCCGCCTCAGCTTTTCCGATGTTCATAGCGCCGACAATATTCTCAAAGCGCTTCATTTCGACCCGGATATCGAGCTTGCCGCGATCTACGACCGGCACGGCAAGCTGTTTGCGCGCTACTCCCCTCCCGAGCACAGGCTGCTCGAGGCGCCATCGCACCGGGTGGTGGCCGACCTGCACCGCTTCCGGTACCGGCAGGACGGGTTTACCGTCGAATTGTCGCGAGCCATCAGGCTCGAGGGGCAACAGATCGGCACCCTCTACATCCTCTCCGGCACCGGCAGACTGGTGGCCCACTACAGGCGGTTCACCCTGATGCTGGTGATCAATCTGGCCGTTGTGCTTGCGGCGGCGATAGTGGCTTCGCATCGTTTGCAGCGGATTATGACCCGTCCGGTCTCATCTCTTGCCCACACTGCTCGGCGCGTTTCGGAATTGGGAGATTACGCAGTGCGGGTGGAGAAAGAGACGGAGGATGAGGTCGGCCAGCTGATCGACGATTTCAACAACATGCTCGAGGCGGTCGAGGTGCGGGATGCCGAGTTGCAGAGGCATCGGCAGAATCTTGAACAGCTGGTGCTGGAACGAACCGAGGAACTGCGGGCCAGCCGGGACGAAGCCCTGGCCGCCGCCAGGGCCAAAAGCGAGTTTCTGGCCAATATCAGCCACGAGATACGCACGCCGATGAATGGGGTGATCGGGGTCTTGTCGCTGCTCAGAGACGCGCCGATGTCCACCGAGTACCGGCGGCTGCTTGACACCGCTTCCCGTTCGGCCGATTCCTTGTTGCTTATCATTAATGATATTCTTGATTTTTCCAAGGTCGACGCCGGAAAGATAACCTTTGAATCGATTGTGTTCGATCTGCGGGAGCTGGTGGAGGAGACCGCCCGCCTGTTTGTCGATGCAGTGAACGAGAAGCGGCTCGATCTGACCTGCATGATAGCCACCGACATCCCCAGCCGGGTCAAGGGCGATCCCACCAGGCTGCGCCAGATTCTGACCAATCTGATCGGCAACGCCGTAAAATTCACCGACAAGGGCGAGGTGACCATCGAGGTGGCGCAGTTGCAGCGAGACAACATGCACCAGGTGCTCAACTTCGCCATCGAGGATACCGGTATCGGTATCGCCGACGAGGCCATCGACAAACTGTTCGAGAAGTTCACCCAGGCAGATGGCTCGACCACCCGCAAATACGGTGGGACCGGTCTGGGGCTCTCCGTGTGCAAGCAACTGGTCGAGATGCAGGACGGTGAGATCGGCGCTCAGAGTCTGCAGAAGCAGGGCGCGCTTTTCTGGTTTTCCATGCCGTTTGAAATCGTCGAAGATTCCGTGCCGATCATGCCGTGTGCGAGGTTGCGCCGGAAATGGTACCTGCTGGTCGATGACAACGAGACCGCCCGCAGAATCCTTGAGCATTACCTGCAATTCTGCGAAGCCGGGGTGATCAGTTGCGATGGGGCGGAAGGCGCCCTGCGGGAGCTTGACGAGCACCGGTACGGCGAGCAACGCATAGAGACGATCTTGCTTGATTACCACATGCCGCAAATGGATGGGTTGCGCCTGGCCGAGACCATCCGGCACCGCTATGGAGATGCTTCGCCGGAGATGATTCTGCTGAGCTACAGTACCGTATCGCAGCGTCAACTGCGAAGAGCCGGCATCAGGGCCATACTGTTCAAGCCGATCTGGCAGCGGGAGCTCTACAATGTGCTGACGAGGCAAATCGATCGGCGACAAAGCTATCTCCGTTCTGCACAAGTTCCCGATGGCGGGGAGGTGCGGTTGCAAGGTTCCGTGCTCCTGGTTGACGACGAACCGATCAATCGTAAGATCGCACTCGCTATTCTCCAGAAGTTCGGTTTGATGGCCGAGGCCGCCTCCACCGGCACGGAAGCGGTTCGTATGGTGGCCGAAAAGCAGTATTCTCTGGTGTTGATGGATATTCAAATGCCGGAGATGAGTGGCTTCGAGGCCACGGAGCGCATCCGTGAGCGCGAACAGCGGGAGAGCCTGCGGCGAACGCCGATCGTCGCCATGACCGCCAACGCCACGGAAGCGACCTGTGAGCACTGCATGGCCGTAGGCATGGACGATTTTCTCACCAAACCGATCAAGCCGGAGGTGCTTGCGGAGCGGCTGCGGCCATGGCTTGCCGAAGATACCGCCCCGGTTCTTGCCGGCCACCTCAATTCGGCCGATGAACAGGGGGACTCGCGGTCGGGCACACCCAGTTGGGACTGCAGACGGGCCATGGAGTTTGTCGGCGGCGATGATGGTCTGATGCGGGATTTGATAGAGCTTTTCCTCTCGAGAAACGAGAGTTTGCTGGCTGCCATTGAAATGGGAATCTCCACAGGGGATGCCAGGGCGCTGCAGGAGAATGCCCATGCCTATAAGGGTGCGGTGAGTCATTTCTGCGCCGAGGAATTGCGCCGACTCGCGTATTCGCTGGAAACCATGGGGAAAGAACGGGAGATCGAGGCCGCGCCCCATCTGTTCGCCGCGTTGTCCGACGCCGCCGATCAGCTGACGTGCGAGTTGCGGGATTATCTGCGAGAAACTGCCGGATTAGAGATGCGCAGTAAATAACAGACCGATTTTGCCCGCAACGGCTCAGCGGCTAACAGGATCGAAATTGAATCGATCGGCGGATGCGTATAGGATAATAAAGGAGGGCAAGGCCCATACGGGAAAAAGCTATGGCGGCCGGCTGAGAGAACTGTGCAAGCCGGTGCGCGGGATATGGAGTTGTTATGAGCGAGCCGACAATCCTTTTCGTAGATGATGAACGGATGATTCTCGACGCTATGTCGCGTCAGCTGAGAAAGAAATTTCCGCTGAAAACGGCGGAGGGTGGCGACAAGGCGCTGGAGTTGCTGGCCCGCGAGGGTCCGGTGGCGGTGGTGGTCTCCGACATGCGCATGCCGGAGATGGATGGAGTGCAATTGCTCTCAAAGATCAAGGAGACCTATCCCGACACCGTCAGAATTATGCTGACCGGCAACGCCGACCTCCAGACCGCCATCGAGGCGGTGAATTGCGGTGAAATCTACCGTTTTCTCCTCAAGCCGTGCTCTGTTGACATCCTGGAGACCACCCTGCGGCAGGCCGTGCGGCAATATCAGCTGATTACCGCCGAACGCGAACTCCTGGACAAAACCCTGAAAGGCAGCATCGATATGCTTGGCGAACTGTTGAGTCTGGCGAACCCGGCCGCCTTTGCCTGCGGATATCGGATCCGCAAGTTCGTCAGGTCAATAGCCGGCAAGATGCATCTCAAACCGCTCTGGCAGTTTGAAATTGCAGCCCTGCTCTCCCAGGTGGGCTGCGTCACCGTTCCCGTCGACGTGCTGCGCAAGGTGAACGCCCTCGAGGATCTGACCGATGCCGAGTGGGAGATGTTTGCCCGACACCCGGAAGTGGGCGCCAAGTTGGTGGGGAAAATCCCCAGACTCGCCCCAGTGGCGGCGATTATCCGCCGGCAACTTTTTCCCTGGTCGGAGGACGAGGAAGGGGCATCTTCGAAGGGGGAAGAGGGCGCGATCGGCGGCCATCTCCTTCATGTCGCCATGGTGTACGATAGGCTGCGGGAATTGGGCAACAATCACGCGCAAACCATGGGGCAGCTCTATCGCCGAGGCAGGGAGTTCCATCCGGATATTCTGGAGGCGCTCGCCGACATGCCGATGAAATCCGCACAGTCGGTGGTGGTGTCGGTCGCTTTCGACGATATCCTGCCCGGGATGGTGGCCGACGAGGATATCTGCGCCAAAAACGGCACGCTCATCATCCCCAGGGGGCAGGAGGTTTCCTGGCCGGTATTACAGGAGCTGGAGAATTTCATTTCCCACATCGGGATTAAGCAGCCGGTCCGGATGCGGGTGCCCAGGAGTTCTTAGCCGGAATTGCCCTTTTGGGGGCCGGAGCCGATTTCCCAGGCCACCTCGACTCGATTTCTTCCAGGTTTTTGGCGCGGTAGAGCGCCTTGTCGGCGGCGTTGATCAGTTCGCTTTCGTCGGCGAGATCTTCGGACCAGGTGGCCACGCCGAGACTGATGGTGAGCGAAATCCGAATATCGCCACTCAACCTGATCTCGTGCGCCTCCACCGTGGCCCGCAACCGTTCGGCCAGTTGCAGGACATCCTCCTGTTTGGTGCGCAGGCTGATGATCAGAAATTCCTCTCCTCCAATCCGGCTCACCGTGTCGTAGGCACGTGCCTGACGGCGGAAGACGCCGGCCAGATCCCGCAAAACGATATCGCCGTTGTGGTGGCCGAAACTGTCGTTGATCGCCTTGAATTTATCGATGTCGATCAGAATGCACGAAAGTCGCTCGTTGAACCGTTTGGCTTCCGCCACCACGTCTTTCATTCGGGCCATGGCGCTGCGGCGATTCGGCAATTCGGTGAGCGAGTCGGTCATGGCCATGGTTTGCAGGCGGCGGTTGGCGATAGCCAGCTTGTTGGCATATTTCTGGATCAACTCCCTGTCCGCGCCGATGGTGCGCTGATACTTGATGATGCGCTCGCCGCTGCGTATGCGGGCCTCCAGCACTTTGGGAGTGAAGGGTTTGACCACGTAATCGTCCGCTCCGGCGTCAAAGGCCCGAACCAGCTCGTCATCCGCCTCGTTGCCGGTCAGCATGATGATGTAGAGATGCTGGGTGACGCTGGTTCGACGCAGCATCCGGCACAGATCCAGACCGCTCAGACGCGGCATATGCCAGTCGGTGATCACCATGTCGGGCTGTTTGTCGAGGACGATCTGCAGGGCCTCTTCGCCGTCATCGGCGGTGAGGAGACAGCGCTGCCCGTTGTCGAGCATTCTGGTGAGGTTGAGCAGGGTGAGCGGATCGTCGTCGACGGCGAGCACCGTGGTCTCGGCTTCTTTGCGGCCTGATTGCTGCTCCTCGGCGTTATCGGCTTCTCCGGTCTTGAGCTGGGAATAGAGCGGGCATTGGAGACTGCGCAGATTGAAAAGGTTGCCCCACTCCTGCCAGCTCCGGACGATGGAATTAAAGAACGAGCTGAAGGTATCGGTGGGTATGCCGCGCTCCTCGGCGAGTACCTCCACTCTGGAGTAGATATCGGACTGGCGAGTTTCCAGCATGCAGATATTGGCGATCAACAGTGCGAGGTGCAGCAGTTCCGCGATTTTCTCCGTTTCGTCATCCTGGAAGTGTTCCGGTCGATAGTGTTCATGGAATCGGACGGCCAGACAATATTTTTTCGGGATACCCCAGTCGGCGAACAGTTCGGCCGCAAGCTCGTGATGATCGAGACCGAAGGCGATCTGCTCGGCGGCCAGCAGCATCGACCCGCTCAGTTCCCGGTCCAGCAACTCGGCATATTGGTCGGAAAAGGCGGTGGCAAATGCGAGTTCGCCCACATGACTGAGCAGGCCGCAGGTAAATATCTCATCGGCATCGAAAATGCCCTCGTTTGCCGCCAAGGCTCGGCCGGCTACCGCCTGGGCCAGCGACTTCGCCCAGAAACGCGGATAGTCGAAACCGGGGCAGTTGCCGTTTCGGTTTTGGGACAGCAATGAGAAACCGAGTGCCAGGTTGACGATGCCTTTCATGCCGATCGTCACTGCCGCCCGCCGCACCGATGCCACTGGTGCGGAGGTGGTGATCAGCGGCGAATTGGCGAACTTGATCAGCTCGGCGGAAAGCGCCGGATCGGTCTCCACGACTTGTGCGATGTCCTGGAGCGATGAGTCGTCGCTGTAACACAGACGCATGATTTCGAGCGCCACCCGAGAAGGGGTCGGCATCTTGACGTTGGCGCGCAGCGTGTTAAAGAGCTTCGTCTTGTTCATTTTCCCGGAAGCGGAGGGCGGGCGCTCGGCGCGGTTTGCCTTTCCGGCGGTTGGCTTCTTAAGTCCGCGCAACTATAATGTATTTATAACATTACAATTTAAGCATACAAGGTTGCCGAGTGGTTGTCAAAAAATGGCAGGAGGGGTGAAGGTGGCGCGCCCTCAATGCAGCGGCGGGGCGCACCGTAGGTTGTAACGAGGATGGGGAGGTTGCCCGAAAATATCACCGGAGGCATCTCGAGGTTGATTACATTTCTCCCGGCAGCTGTACCAAGCCTTGGATGCGATCGAGCTCGGCCAGGGACTGCATATAGTCGATATCGGTCTTGTTTTCCTGGCTCAGCGCTTGTGAGTAGGCTTGCTGGGCGATCAGGACGTCGAGAGTGGTGGAGCGTCCCGCCTTGAATTTGGCCTGTTCCGCTTCCAGCCGCTTCAACGTGGCCAGAGTGGTCCTGCGGGTGGCCTCCATGGCCTTGATGGCGAGCCTGATGTCGCGGACGGTGGTGCGCACCGATTTTTTGATCTCAAGGCGCAGCAGCTGGGCGCTGGTGGTGGCGATATTGTGGTTGGCCCGGGCCTGTCGCAGGGAGCCTCTGGCGGCGGAGTTGTCGAGCGGTACCGTGAGGCTTACGCCCACCTGCCAGTGGGTGTTGGGATCGTCGACGGCGGCGTCCAGGGCGGTATCATAGCCGCTGTCGGTGCCGCCGTAGCCGAGTCTTCCGACCAGATCGAGGCGTGGCCGCAGGTTGTCACGGGCGATTTTTTCCCTGATGCGGGCTGCCTCGATTGCCAGCTCGGCTGATTTGAGGTCCGGCCGGTTGGCAAGGGCCTTGGTGAGGATCGCCTGCGGATCGAGGGTAACCGGGGCCGGCTGCGGTTTGTCCGTCGGGATGAAGGAGGAGAACCAGTCGTTGCTGTTGATAAGGAGTTTCAATTCATCCTCGGCGGCTCCGATGGCGCGCTGGCCGGCGATGAGGTCCTCCTCGCGCAGGGCGACCTCGGAGAGCGGCTGATAGAGGTCGACTTCCGCCAGGGCTCCCGCCTTGATCTTCTCCCGGGTTTCGGCCAGCAGCTTTTTGGCCAGAGTAAGTGAGAGCTTCTTCACTCCGATATCCTGCCAGGCGAAGACCAGATTCCAGTAACCGGTCTTGACCTGGGCGGCGAGATCGGCGGCCTGGCTGCTCACCTGGAAGGTAGCGGAGGCAAGGATTTTGCGGGCGGCTTGCGTTTCGCCGGTCTGGATCTCACGGCCCCAGCCACGCAGCAGTGGTTGGAGGATGGAGAGCGTCAGCGAGTTGCCGTACGACGGGTTGAGGGTGAGCCCGGAGGCGTCGCTGTCGTAACGGCTGTTGTCCCAGCTCAGATCCATTTCGGTGCCGGTGGTGAAGCGTTTGCTGAAGGTGGCGCTGAGGCTGCCGGTGTCGATCTGGCTGGCGTCGCCGTCGTAGAGTGGGGTGTACTGTTGGCTGTCGGCGCCGATTTCGGCAGAGAGCTGGCGGTCGAACCGGCTCTGGGCGATTTCCACGGAGCCGGCGGCGATATCGGTGCTCTCCTTTTGCAGTTTGAGGTTGAGATTATTTTGCAGTGCCAGCTCCACCGCTTCCCTGAGGCTGAGTCGATGGCCGTCGGCGGGTGGGTCGGCCGCCGATACGGTGAGAGGCAGCAGCAGGGTGAAGAAGAGGCAGAGAGCGGCCCGGAATCGGTAGGTCATGATTGTTCCTCGTCTGTAACGGGTTCCCCGGCCAGCCAGGGGTAGGGTTTCCAGTAGAGTCTGCGAACACGCTCGGTTATGCCGAGGCGGGTCTCGCCGAATCGCGCGAACAGGTAGTAGAGGGTGGGCACCACCACCAGGGTGAGAAAGGTCGCCACCAGCAGTCCGAAGATGACCACCACCGCCATCGATCGCCACCATTGGCTCGATTCGCTGACCCAGGAAATGGACCAGCTATGAAAATCGAAGGAGACGCCGGTGACCATGGGGATAAGGCCCAGGATGGTGGTAATGGCGGTGAGCAGCACCGGACGCAGACGGGTGACGCCGGCGGCGATCACCGCCTCTTTCAAGGCGTAGCCGCGTTCGCGCAGTTTGTTGATATAGTCGATAAGCACGATGGCATTGTTGACCACCACTCCGGCCAGCGATATCACTCCGACACCGGTCATGATGATGCCGAATGGCGAACGAAACAGGGTCAGGCCGAGAAAGGCGCCGCCCAACGAGAGGATCACCGAGGTCATGATGATAAAGGGCTGGCTCACCGAATTGAACATGCCCACCAGGATCAGGAAGATGAGCAGCAGCGCCACCAGAAAGGCCTTGGAGAGGAAGTCCTGAGATTCCTGCTGGGACTCGAACTCGCCGGTGAATTTGATCCGGTAACCCGGAGGCAGCGGCAGATTGTGCAGCAGACTCGCCGCCTCCGCCCTGGCCACCGGTCCGGGGATCCTGGTCTCGTCGACGTCGGCCTTGACGGTAACCACCCGTTCGTTGTTGATGCGGGTGATATTGCCGATGGAGCCGGTAAAGGTGATGGTGGCGATGGTGGAGAGCGGCACCAGCTGGCCTGAGGGAGTCGGCAGCATCAGCTCGCGCAGGATATCCACCGACCGGCGGTCCGACTTCTGCAGTTGGACGGTTATGTCGTAATCGTCGTCGCCTTCACGGTAGGTGGAAACCTGCAGACCGTTGTAGGCGCTTTTCAGGGCGAAGCCGATGGCGTCGGTGGTAAGGCCGAAGAGCGCCGCCTTTTGGCGGTCGACGTTGACCTGGACGGAGGGGATGCCTTCGACGAAATCATCCTTTATGTCCTTGACGTGCGGAACCTTGACGAGATACCCCTCGATGGCCTTTGCGATCTCGCCCAGAACATGGAAATTTTCACCCGAAATCTCGATATTGATCGGGGCGCCGGTGGGTGGTCCCTCCTCGTCCTTGGCGATAGTGATCCCGGCGCCGGGAATGTCCTCGACCCGCTGGCGGATATCTTCCACCGTCTTTTTGGAGGAACGGACGCGGTCCTTGATGTCGATAAAGCGGATCCCCACATGGTTGGGGGTGTTGGCCGAGAAGGCGGAACTGCCGTCGGTGGAAACGATGGCGCGGGTGTAGATGTCCTTGATGTTTTCGAGGTCGCTGGGGCCGTCGTGGTTTTGGATCTCGGAGCCGCGATCAGTCAAGACCGATTCCACCCGTTTGATGATGCGGTCGATATAGTCGAGATCGGCGCCCTCGGGGACGTCGAAATTGACGTACATGCCTTTGGGATCGATCTTCGGGAAAAACTCCACCGGTTTTTGCAAGCCGATTGCCAGCAGCCAGGCCTCGAGCATCAGCACCAACATGAAAAGCGCCGAAAAAGTGACGGAAAACGGCTTTTCCAGCGCTCCGGCCAGCATGCGGCTGTAGCGGGTGAGCACCCAGCCCTTGATTTCCGCCGGTTTCTCCACGGCGGCGGCCACCTCCTCGGCGGTTTTAGCCGGGATGCCGGCATCGTTTTTCACCTTCATGAACATCGAGGCCATGGCCGGATTGATCACCAGTGCCACGAACAGGCTGGAGGAGAGGGTGACGATCAGGGTGATCGGCAGGTACTTCATGAATTCGCCCATGATGCCGGGCCAGAAGAGCATGGGGAAAAAGGCGGCAAGGGTGGTGAGCGTGGAGCCGATAACCGGCCAGGCCACCTCGGAGGTGGCCTTCATGGCCGCCTCCCGACGCCCGACTCCCTGCTGCATGAACCGGTAGATGTTTTCGACAATGACGATGGCATTATCCACCAGCATGCCGAGGGCCAGGGTCAGGCTGAAGAGCACCACCATATTCAGGGTGATCCCCAAGAGGTAGAGCACGATAAAGGAGAGCAGCATCGAAAACGGGATGGCCAGGCTGACCAGCATGGCGTTGCGGATGCCCATGGCGAAAAAGATCACCAGCAGCACCAGCACCAGGCCGGAGAGGATGTTGTTCTCCAGATCGGCGACCATCAGGCCGATATCCCGGGCCTTGTCCATCACCTTGGTGATCTCTGGTGCCGGACGGCCAGTGCGGCTCATCGTCGGCGATAATGCGGTCGACCTGTCTTCTGATGGCGATGATGTTTTCACCGGAGCGTTTTTTGACCGCGATGTTGACCGCCGAGCGGCCATCGAGCCGGGAGCGGCTGGTTTCCTCCTTGAAGCCGTCGACCACCCGGGCGACATCCTTGAGATAGACCGGCTCGCCCTCATGGGTGCCCACCACCAGGCCGTAAATCTCCTCCGGGTGTCTTGAACTCCCCGGGCACCCGCAGCTGAAAACGGCCGTTGCCGAGCGGATATTGCCGCCGGAGGTATTGGGGTTCTCGCTCTGCACCGCCTTTTGCAAGGAATCGATGCTGAGACCGTAATAGGCGAGTTTTTCCGGGAAGACCTCCACCCTGATCTCCCGTTCGAGGCCACCGGTGACGTCGACCTCGAGCACGCCCGTGCACCCCTTCGATCTCGTCTTTCAGGTCGTCGGCGATCTTTTTCAGGCACGGCAGGCCGCAAGTGCCGGAGAGCGAATAGACGACGATGGGCATCTCGGAAATGTTGATCTCAAAGACCGAGGGGTCGTCTTCAAGGTCGCCGGGCAGGTCGCTCTTTGCCTCGTCGACCTTGTCTTTGACGTCCTGCAGGGCCTTGTCGATATCGGTGCCGGTGACGAACTCGACGTTGATCGATGAATGTCCTTCGGAGCTGACCGACTGGATTTTTTTCAGCCCTTCGAGTCCCTTGAGCTTCTTCTCGATCTCGATGGTGATGGCCGTCTCCATGTCGGTCGGCGAGACGCCGCGATAGTCGGTGGAGACGAAAACATTGGGTATGGTGATGTCGGGATCGCTCTCCCTGGGCAGCACCTTGTAGCAATAGACGCCGAAAATTATGAGCAGCAGTGCCAGGACAGCCACCGTGGTGCTCTTTCTGACCGCCGTATCGGAGATGATCATAGGGTGAGCTCCCCGGGACTGTCGAGTTTTTTAACCACCCGCACGCGTTGCTGATCCTCGACATCGCGCTGCCCTTCGACCACCAGGTTGTCGCCGGCGTGAAGGCCGCTGACGATCTCCACCATCCATTTCTCCATGATCCCCAGGCGCACCTCCCGTTTTTCCACCAGACCGTCGCGCTCGACGAAAACGAATTGGTTCTTGTTGCGGGAGACGACGCTGTAGAAGGGAACCGCAATCACGTGGTCATGCTCTTCTTTGACGATATCGGCCCGAACGAACATGCCCGGCAGGATGTGACCCTCGCTGTTGTCGACCTCGAGCTCGAGCCGGTAGAGCCGGGCCACCGAGTCCGGTGCGGGGGAGAGAAAGCGTCTTGTGCCTCGAACCTTTTCGTTGTCCAGGGCCTGGATGGTGAGACCGATGGTGTCCAGGCCCCGCACCGCGCTGACATCGGACTCCGGGATGCCGACCACCGCTTTCACCCGGTTGAGTTCGAGGATTTCGGCGATGGGGTCGCCCACCGCCAGCAGCAGACCTACCTTGGCATCGAGCTTGTTGACAACGCCATCCATGGGGGAGATGATGGTGCAACGAGAGTACTGGAGCTGCGCGTCTTCGAGGTCCGCGCGGGCGCACTCCATTTTGGTTTTTCGGGCTTCGAGGTCGGCAGTGGGAATGACGCCCTTGGCGTAGATCGACTTGTCGCGTTCAAAATCCGCCTTGGCCAGGGCAAACGCCGCCCGGGCCCGCGCCAGGGCAATGCGGTAGTCGTCGTCCTCGAGACGGGCGAGGACCTGCCCTTTGGTGACATGGTCGCCCTCCTTGACCATGACCTCGGTGATTGTACCCCTTATTTTGGCCAGCAGCCGCAGTTGGGTCCATGGCTCGATGGCACCGGGCAGATTGATCTTGTCTCTGATGGTGGTTGGCGCAAGCCGGAGTGTAACCGTGTTGACCGGTGGCTTCTCCTTGCTGATCGCGGCGGCTTTGGCGGCGGCGATGGAGTTGCTCGCCTGGTAGATAGCCCAGCCGAGTGCAACGACCAGGACGATCAGGGCGGCCAGAGCCACTCTTGGCATGTTACACCAGAGAAAGCGGACGATCCTCGCCCGTGGAGTGCGTGGAGGTCGGGTCGCTGATGTCATGGTTTTCCACATTTTTTGAGGTTGAAGGGGTCTTTTCGGGTTGGGCTCGCCAGCCCCTGTAGCGGTTGGTGGGTCTTTTTGCCTCGGGCGTGACGCTGTCAATTTCTCAGTGCACCTCGATTCGGAACAGGTAAGCGTAGACGCTGAAATATCTCATTTCCGCATGGACACTATGCACGACAAAAATGGAGTTACCCAGGAAATTCGGGCTAAAAAATCGGCTATGGCCGGCTTTTACCCTGCTCAACAAATGCAGTCAATATGAAAAATCGACCCCGGCCGATTTTTTTCCTTGCATTCTATTGCGCCGATGGACCGTGATTGGAACACGGGGGAGGGGAGAGAGGGAAAAAGAATCTGTACATTTACTGGGGACGTACTATAACTATAGGGGGGAATTGTAAGACTTTTTTGATGCCGTCTGTGGGCGGTATCGACATTATGGAATAGAGCGACTGGGGGTTTTTCGACAGGGGGATATGCAGGTACAAGTTACGCTAAGTCAATGGATTGGCGGCATTGCCGATCTCCTGCCTTTGGGCTACGCTTTCGGGGCCGGCATGGTGTCGGCGGTAAATCCTTGCGGATTTTTTATGCTGCCGGTCTACATGACGCTGTATCTGGGCGCCGAGGATGGGGAATATTTTGAGCAGCATCCGGTCCTGCGTATCCTGAAAGCCGTCTGGGTGACGGTGGTGGTGTCCGCCGGATTCGGGCTGCTCTTTGCCGTGATGGGTCTGCTTGTGGCAATCGGCGGGTATTTTCTGATGGCGGCGATGCCCTGGTTTGCCGTGGTGGTGGGAGGCTTTTTAGTTCTTCTCGGTCTGTGGTTGCTCATGGGGCGCACCCTGTCGTTTCCGCTTGCCATCAAACTGGCCAACAGGGTCGGGGACTTGCGCAAGATGCACACCTGGGGATTTTTCCTCTTCGGGGTAGTCTTCGGCGCGACGTCGCTCGGCTGTACCCTGCCGATCTTTCTGGCGGTGGTCGGCAGCTCCATCACCGCCGGCAATTTTCTTGCCGGGTTCCTGGATTTTCTCGGTTATACCCTGGGCATGGGCCTCGTGCTGATGGTGCTGACGCTTTCCATCGCGCTGGTCAAGAAACATCTGGTCATCGGTACCATGCGACGCATCTCCCCCTACGTGCAGAAGTTGTCGGCGCTGTTTCTGCTGACGGCCGGAGGGTATATCATGTACTACTGGCTCTCCAGCGGGTTGTTATTCGGCCCTTGAGCGAACGCGGGCAGGCTACTTGATCTTAAACGTGTCCACCACCTTTTTCAGCTCATTGGCCATGCGCAGCAGATCGCCGCTACTCAGGTTCACCCGGTCGCTGTTTCCGGAAATTTCCCCGGAAGCCGCGTTGACCCTCGCGATATCCTTGCTGATCGAATCGGCCACCTGGGATACCTGACTGACGTTTTCGTTCACCTCCTCAAGACCCGATGCCGCGTAGTTGATGGCATTGGCAATCTCTTCAGTGGCCGCTGACTGCTCGCCTACCGCAAGCGAGATGTTCCTGACGATCTCATTGATGGCGTTGATGACGCCGGTGATCTCCTGAATTTCCGCCACCGAGGTGGTGGTCGTGCTCTGTACGTCGTCGATTTTCTTCTTGATATCCAGGGTGGCGAGCGCGGTCTGTTTGGCCAGTTCCTTGATCTCGTTGGCGACCACGGCAAAGCCCTTGCCCGCTTCTCCGGCCCGAGCCGCTTCGATGGTGGCATTGAGCGCCAGCAGGTTGGTCTGTTCGCTGATTTCGGTAATGGTCTCGGTGACCTTGCTGATGGCATCGGCGGAGGTGCCCAGCTCCTCCATGCGAACCGAGGTCATCTCCGCCTTGCGTACCGCTTGTTCCGAAATTTCGCGGGCCTCTCCGGCGTTTTCGGCTATTTGGTTGATGCTGGTGGCCATTTCCTTTGCAGCATCGGCCACCAGCGAGGTGCTGATGGTGGATTCTTCCATGGCGGCGGCCACGTTGGTCATGCTGACGTTCATTTCCTCGGTGGCGGCGGCGACGCTGTCGGAACGCTCGGATGTCTGCCCGGAGTGTTCGGCCAGTTGCCTGGCGATGGTGGCGAGGGTTCCGGCCTCGCCATCCACTTCGGTGATGTTTTTAGCGATGCTAGCTATCATATTCCGGAGCTTGCCGAGAAAGGTATTGTACCAATGGGCCAGTTCGGCGATCTCATCCTTGGAGGTAATCTCGAGACGCCTGGTGAGGTCGCCTTCGCCCTCGGCAATGTCCTGAAAACCGGCGACCATTGACCGCAGGCTGCCAACGATGCCGAAGGCGATGATCAGGCAGAGGGTAATGATGCCGAGAAAAATGATGCCGGATATGGCAACCATATAGACCATGCTCTGCTGAACCCGGTTGCCGATCGCTTTGCTCATTTCGCCTTGGTAGGCTTTGATATTGTCAAGATAGACGCCGGTACCGATCCACATATCCGTTCCGGGTATAGTTTCGGCATAGCTGAGCTTGGGCACGTCGCCGGCCCCTGGTTTGGGCCAGATGTAATGGACGAATCCACCACCCTTTTCGGCTTTGTCACGCAGGTCGCGGACCAGATAGACGCCGTTTTTATCTTTGGTTTCGGCAAGGTCTTCGCCCTGCTTTTTGGTATTTGGCGGAAGGGCGATATTGACGGTGCCCTTATAAACGAAATAATATCCGGAACTGTCCTTTTCATAACGGATGTCGTCGATCATCTTGCGGATAAGCGCAATTCGAGCATCCTGGTTGTCGACATTTTCGATGGCATGGCCGATGGCCAGGGCGACGGTGTGGGAGGCCACCTTGATTTTATCTTTCTGGTCCTGAAGCATGATCGAGCCGGTCTTGTCGATGCTCACGTCCCGTACCTGGGTGTCACTGCGAACCGCAAAGTAGAGCATAACCAGAAAAAGGACCAGGATAGCGAAAATGATGACATACATTCGCTGTCTGACGGTAAGCAGGTTGAGCATGCACTTCTCCTCCGATAATAAATAAAGGTCTTCTACTCTTCCCCGGAAAATGTTTCTCGGGCGCAATTTTCTTATGGATACGGGTCTACTCCACTATAAACTTGATTCCGGGAAATGTGAATTGGAAATCTCCGGCGGTCGTGGCGAGTGCTTACCGGGTACGCAGGCGGGTCTTGCCTGAGCGTGCAGTACAAGGCAAAAGCCAAGTAACCGCCCACACCCCAAACAGAAAGCCATCAATTCGGGGTGGAATAGATATCTTCACATGGTGCAACAAAGAGATAGGCAGTCGAAAAACGGCACGGCACGGCGATAATGGAATACCAGTATCTTATATCGGCTGACGACTTCGAATAACAGATAGGTTTCGGTGAATTACGAGCTGGGGAAAAGCGGCCTTCGCTTCGCGCCCTGTGGGCTGGATGAGGTTTTCAAACCTGGGGAATTCCGGCGGCGAGAAGCTCCTCGCGCAACCCCTGCGGCCGGTCGGTGGTCAGCGAATCCACGCCCAGCTCGATGTACCGCAGGGCGTCCTCCACGTTGTTGACTGTCCAGACATGGAACTCCAGGTATGCCTCGCGCAACCTCTGCACGAATTCTCCGTCTATCAGCGGGCTGTTGCCGACCCCAAGGCCATGGGCGTTGCAGTCTGCGGCCATGGTCAGCAGTTCCTCGACGGTGGGAACAATCCTCTGGTGGTGTTCGTCCCACTGCCGTTCACAGAGCAGCAGGGTGCGTATCGCCGGGCAGGTGCGACGAATTCGTGAAATGACCGTCGTACTGAAGGCGATTGCCGTCAGCAAGGCATCGGCAACCGGGCTTTGCGCCAGTACGTCGCGCAATATCGGCACGAACTCCGGCGTTTCGTCCTTCACCTCCATATAGATCCCCGTTTCAGAGGGCATTTCCGCCAGGATCTCCTTCAAGGTCGGGATGTTTGCTCCCGCGTACTTTTTGGCTTTCCAGGATCCGGCGTCGAGGCGCTGCAACTCGGCCAGGGAAGCGTCGGCGACTATGAGGCGATCCTGTCCAGGCGCTATGCGGCCGGTGTCCGGGTCGTGAATGCAGACGATCTCCCTGTCGGCGGTAAGTTGGAAATCACCTTCTATCCAGCGCGCCCCCTCCTCCCAGGCCAGACGGTAGGATTCGAGCGTATTTTCCGGCGCCCGGTGCGAGGCGCCCCGGTGAGCCACCAGAACGGGGAGGGTGGGTGACGTCTTTTCGGCTTTCACTCTGGTTTGCTCTCCAAGTGTTGGGTGAGATCGGGGTGAGAATTCGTGTTTTAGTAATGGGGCTCATCGGAAGTCTTGCCGCGGAACACATAGTAGACATAGGCCACATAGCCGAGGATCACCGGGAGCAGGACGGCGGTGCCGACCAGCAGCAGGGACTGGGACTGGGGCGCCGCGGCAGCCTGGCGAAAGGACACCTTGAAGGGAACCAGCCAGGGCCACATGCTGATGCCGATCCCCAAATACCCGGCAAAATAGACCCCGATGGAGAGGAGAAAGGGGCGGTGCTCCCAACCGCTGTGCAATCCTCGCCAGATCAGCGCGAAGATGAGGGCGGTGGCCACGGGGATGGGCAGCAGGTAGAAGACATTCGGCAGGCTGAACCACAGCTCTCGGATGTGAACGTTCATTATCGGCATGCTGAGACTGACGATGGCCAGGAACAGGCCCACATAGACCAGCACATAGGAGGCGCACCGGCGCGCCCAGTCCTGGGTGATGCCCTCGGTCTTCATCACCAGCCAGGTGGACCCGAGCAGGGCATTGCCAAAGATCAGGGCCACGCCGACCATGACGCTGTAGGCATTGAGCCAGTCGAAGGGGCCGCCGCTGTAGGCGCGCCCGCTTACCGCGATACCCTGAACGAACGTGCCGAGGATCATGCCCTGCATCAGGGTTGCAACCAGCGAGCCGAAATGGAAGGAGTAATCCCAAAAACTCCGTGCCTTGCCGGTGGCCTTGAAACGAAACTCAAAGGCGACCCCCCGGAAGATGAGTCCTAAAAGCATCAATATGACCGGTACATAGAGCGCCGGCATCAGTATCGCGTAAGCCAGAGGGAAAGCGGCAAACATGCCGCCGCCGCTTAGCACCAACCAGGTCTCGTTCCCGTCCCAGAACGGGGCGACAGAGTTCATCATGCGGTTTCTGCAGCTGTCGGTGGGGGCGAAAGCGAAGAGAATGCCCACCCCGAGATCGAAGCCGTCCAGCAGGGCATAGAGAAAAACGGCGGTGGCGATGATGCCGTACCAGACCAGCGGCAGATCGAGCCAGCCATCGAGATTAAACATGCTCTCCTCCGTAAGAGCTCAGGCGTTGGTTCGCATCCGGCCCTTTGCCGATCAATTGCAGGATGTAATAGCTGCCGGCGCCGAACACCAGGGAGTAGGTAAAGACGAAGGCGAGAAGCGAGAGGGTCAGCTGGGTGCCGTTCACCGGCGAGGCGGATGCCGCCGTGCGCAGAACACCGTAGACCACCCAGGGTTGACGGCCGACCTCGGTGACGACCCAACCTGCCAGTACGGCAAGAAATCCCGCCGGGGTCATGAGCATGCACCAACGGTGAAACCATTGTTTGTCGAACAGTTGCCTGCGGAGAAAGAGGACGGCCCCTGTCAGGCCGGTACCGATCATCAGGATTCCGATGCCGACCATGAAACGAAACGACCAGAAGACCCCGGCGACCGGGGGGCGGCTGTCTTTCGGCCATTCTTTGAGGCCCTTGATTTCGCCATCGAGGCTGTGGGTGAGAATGAGGCTCGATAATTTGGGGATTTCAATGGCGTATTTCGTCTCTTCCGCCGCCTGGTCCGGCCAGCCGAACAGGCGCAGGGCCGCGCCCCTTTCCGTATTCCAGATACCTTCGATGGCGGCGACCTTCTCCGGCTGGTAGCTGAGGGTATTGAGCCCGTGGGCATCACCCAACAGCGCCTGGATGGGAGCGACGAAGACGGCCATGATCATGGCCATGCCGAGCATGATCCGGGCTTGTTTGATGTGGCGGCCGTGCTTGAGATAGGAGGCGGCGACTCCACCGACCACAAAAGCCGTGGTAAGGTAAGAGCCGATCACCATGTGGCCGAAACGGTAGGGAAACGAGGGATTGAAAATGACCTCGAACCAGTCGGTGGGATAGAGCAGACCGTTTGCCCCCAGCCGGTAGCCCTGAGGCGTCTGCATCCAGCTGTTTGCCGAAAGGATCCAGAAAGCGGAAAAGAGGGTGCCGAGAGCGACGATGCAGGTGGCGGCGAAATGCATCTTCTTTCCCACCCGGTTCCAGCCAAAGAGCATTATCCCCAGAAACGAGGCTTCAAGGAAAAATGCGGTGAGCACCTCGTAGCCCAGCAGCGGCCCCAGGATGTTTCCGGCCCGGTCGGAGAAGACCGACCAGTTGGTGCCGAATTGAAACGACATCACCACACCCGAAACCACCCCCATGCCGAAGACAACCGCGAATATCTTCACCCACATGCGGTAGATGTTTTCGTACACCGTGTTGCCGGTCGCCAGCCAGCGCCACTCCAGCACCGCCAACCAGCTCGCCAGACCGATGGTGAAAGCCGGGAAGATGATATGAAAAGCGAGGGTGAAGGCAAACTGCATGCGGGCCAGGAGTACCGGATCGAAGTTTTCCATCATTGCATCACGCTATACGATTAGCTTTTTTTGCTGGTAATCGTCTGGAACGACGAGAGTTGTCGCTTCACCTTCTTGCTCTTGCATTTTGGGCAGCTGAAATTTTTCTTTTCGTACTCTTTGACGGTTATGGCCAATGAAAAAGCCGTATCGCATTCCTGACATATAAATTCGTAGATGGGCATTGGCGATCTCCTTTTCTCAGGTTACCTCCCGGCTGGGAGCGGTATTTTCTCGGAGATGGACGGGGTACGTCTCTCTCTGTCTGCAGATAATGCCATAGCATGCACCGATAATTCGGTGTAAACCGCCAGTCTGGTATGTGAACCATCTATTGGTTGAAAACATCAGGCGCAGGTAAGCATATGCCTCCGAATGAGATGATGGTGAACGTTTGCCACAGTGGAATCTGTGCTTATCCTATGTGAATGTATAAAACTTTGTCAAGAGGACTTCAGTGGGACAATGTCCGGGATTCATTGGATATAGAGGTGTGCTACCCGAAGCGGAAATGGTGGCATCTCCAGTGTCCACCATGAGATTGTCAGGAATTTCGGCCCAATAAGAACCTGTTGGATGTTCCCTCGTTTCCGCATATTTTCGTTCGACTCAAAAAAAATATCCCGGAAGAGCAACCAGCCTCCGGTAATTTTTCCCAGTTTGTCTCAATTTGAGAAAAAATACCGATTATCCGACAGGCTCCTGGGCGCCGTCGATTTCATCATGGGGAAACGTTGGGGGAGGCTATGGTATCTCTTCTCTCTCTCTCTCTCTCTGGGAGGATAAGCATGTCGAGACATCTTCGGACTGCAGCGGCGCAATGGGGGGTGGGCTTGATCGCCGCCGGACTTTTGCTTTGGCTGGGACAGTGGACCATGGGGGCGGCTGTCGCCGCCGCAAGCGTTTTCCTGGCGCCGGTTTGGCGGCTCAAGCGCGAAGCCCCCTCGGATGCGATACGACTGGCGGAATTGCTCGAGAACCAGGATAGCTCCGACCTCAGGACACGGCTGCCCGATGACCTGGGCTCGCTTGCGCGGGTGGCGCGCAGTATCGACCGTTTTCGCGGTTTTCTCGCTGAGACCCTCCACAGCGTTCGCCGCAGCCATGTCGAACTCTCCATTGAAGCTGCCAGAATCGGCAAAGAGATGCGCGAGGGCGTGGAACGCACCAAAACACAGGCCAATCTCGCCGACGCCATTTTCGACCTGACCGCCCAGACGAGCACCGAGGTCGTCCATGTCGAGTCGAGTATCGGTGTGATAGCCGAGCAGGCCGAAACCCTGGCAAGCGAAGCGGGCAATACCCGCGCGGAGGTGGAAAAGGCCGATCGCGACGCCCAGTCGGCGGCATCGGCGATGGATGGATTCGAATCGATCATCAAGGTGTTGCTCGAGGAAACCCAGGCGATCATCGGCAGTATCGACGAGATCCGGGCCATAGCCCAGCAGACCAATCTCCTGGCGCTCAATGCGGCCATCGAAGCGGCCCGGGCCGGAGAGGCCGGCCGCGGCTTCGCGGTGGTCGCCGGCGAGGTGCGCGAGCTTGCCGAACGAACAAGCCAGCTTGCCGACACGGTAACCGACAAGGCGCAGTCTATCCATCTGCAGTCCAAGGAAACATCGGTGGCGGCGGGGGATGCGGCGCGTCGGATCGGCGCGGCGGGAGAAGTGCTCGCCAGGGCCACGGGCCAGCTGCGCAGTTTTACCGAGAAGGCGACCCGGGTCAATGAAGAGGTGAATTCCATCCGGGCCGCGGTTACGACGCTTTCCACCAACAACCAGACCATTCACGGCCATGTGGGTGAGCAGCAGGGGCTTGCGCGCGACATCGCCACGCGTCTGGAGCGGAGCGACAAGGTGGCGGCGCAGCTGATCGCGGCGGCGGAAAAGGTGATGGCCGAGCTCGGCGGATTCCGGCTTGGCGATCATGCCCTGGATAAAATTCTTGATCGACTTTTGCGCGACAAGCAGGAGTGCGAGGCGATGTGCAACAAGATGATGGACGAAGGGTACAACCTCTTTGATAAAAATTACAAGGAGATTGCCGGCACCAACCCGCCTCAGTATCACACAAGCTACGATGAGGTGTTCGCCAGACGATTCCAGCCCGTTTTCGATGGATGGATGCGGGAAGTGGAAGGGTGCGACCTCGCCGTGCTCTGTGCCGGTAGCGAAGTCTACCCGCCCACCCATGTCAGCAAGTACTGTCAGCCGCCGCGCCCGGACGATGTGGCCTGGAACACCGCGCACAGTCGCGATAAGCGTTTCCACAAGGGGAATCCGATGCTGCACCGGACCACCACCGACACCAGCCCCTTCACCTTTCAGGCGTATGTCCGGGATATCGGGGATATTTTCGGCCTGTTATCGGTGCCGGTCCACGTGAAGGGCCGCCACTGGGGTTCCTTCATGTTTGCGGTGGAGCAATCGGCTCTGACCCGTGATTGAGCCAATACCTCCATGACACCTGCCAAAGGACGTGGGCGGGATTCTTCCCTGGTTCGCTCCGGCGATTCGAGTGGCGCGGCGGCGCAACTGTTCACCGGCAATACCAAGTGCTGCCCAAGACTACGCATTGTAAACGTTTAACCGGCTGCTTGTGGATATTCGGTGCAGAGCAGGTAGCGGGACGGTTCGTCCTCGATGATGGCCGGAAAGCGCCCCACTTCCCGTAAAAAGCAGTTGTCGCTCGCGTCATCGTTGACATCGGAGACCTCTCCCACCAGCACCGTGCCACCACCTCTTCGACCATAGAAGGTATGGTAGACGAAGGGCTCCAGACAAATGGAGGCGCCCGGCGAAAGTGTCACTTTTCCTCCAGCCGGCACCTCTTGCCGGATGCCGTCCACGGCGACGCTAACAGGGCGGTCGGAGAGCCGGTTGTCGGCATCCGCCCGATAGAGTTCCAAGACAAGTTCGCCGCCCCCGCGGTTGATGATATCTTCGCGTTTGTGCCAGTGAAAATGGTGAGGCGTCACCTGGCCTTCACGCACGACCATGATTTTTTCAGCATATCCTTTCGGATATTTCTCAGGAGAGGTCTGGCTGCCGTTTCTGATGGTAAAGAGCAAGAGACCCGTGTGGTAAAAATCGCCCAGACCAAAATCGGTGACATCCCAGCCAAGACCGTTGTCTCTGATCTCGTCGGCTTCCCTGCCCATTTGATGCCACGTATCCGGGCTCCAGCGCGCAAAGGGCGGCAGGTGAAACCCACACGTGTCGAAAAAGGCCATCGCCTCCTCGATAAGATGATTGATTTGCGAGCGTTTCATGGTGATGCGATTTGAAAAAGGGTTTGACAGTACGGAGCGAACTTCTCTATAGTAATTTCGGCGCAAACGATTGCGGTAACGTTTGCACTCCAGGAGTGTAGTGCATTTCCCAGAGGGAAACGAGGTTTATTTTCTTTGAATCGGATCACCAGGAGGTGAGACCGGGTGCCGGATGAGCCTGACGCTATATTGGGGTGCCGCATGGAATCACGCACATACGAATATGCCGATTGTCCCCATCGACGGTTGAACCAGCTGAGCGGCGAGTGGGTGCTGGTGTCGCCGCAGCGGACCATGCGTCCCTGGTCCGGCCTTACCGAGCCGCCGGACCGCGCCGAGCTGCCTTCCTACGATCCCGCATGCTACCTCTGCCCAACCAATACTCGAGCCGACGGCAGCGTCAACCCCGACTACAGTGCAACTTTTGTGTTTACCAACGATTTCTCCGCGCTGCTTCCCGAGGAGGCCAGGCCGGCGACAATGGGCGGAGAGGAGTTGCTGGTCTCGGAACCGGAGCCCGGTATTTGCCGGGTGATCTGCTACTCGCCGCGTCACGATGCGGCAATGGCCCGCATGCAGCCTGGCGAGGTGATGGGGATCATCGATACCTGGCAAAACGAATATGCCGCCCTGGGGAGACATTCGTTTATCAACCACGTGCAGATCTTCGAGAACCGCGGATTGCTCATGGGGTGCTCCAACCCCCATCCCCACGGCCAGATCTGGGCCACCGCCACAGTGCCCTCCATTGCGGCGCGCGAAGATGAGCAACAACGCCGGCATCTGCGCCAGCGGGGACATTGCCTGCTGTGCGCCTATCTGGAAACCGAATTTTGCGAGCCGTCCAGAAGGGTCATCGCCGCAAACGATTCTTTTGCGGCTCTGGTGCCGTTCTGGGCGGTTTGGCCATATGAAACGATGATTGTGCCCCGGCGCCATGCACGGGACATAAGCGAACTTACCGACGGGGAGAAGCGCGACCTGGCGGAGATGATGATCCGTCTCGGCGTTTGCTACGACAACCTGTTTCAGACCTCCTTTCCCTACTCCATGGGTATCCACCAGCAGCCGACCGACGGCGGGCACCACCCGCACTGGCACTGGCATATCCACTATCTGCCGCCGCTGCTGCGTTCGCGGTCGGTTCGCAAACACATGGTCGGCTATGAGTTGCTGGCCATGCCACAACGTGATTTGACGGCGGAAGCGGCGGCGGCGACACTCCGCGCGCTCCCGAAACGTCATTACCTGGAGGAGGAACAATGATCGGTTCAGGCGATGCTCTTCGGCAGGCCATTCTTACCGGCCGGCTGGACGACCCTTTATCTCTACTCTACGGCGAAGCGGCGTTGGGGCAAGCAAGAGAACGCTATGCCGGTCTTCTGGATCGGCTCGACACAACCGATGGCGGGGAGTGGTTTTTGTTCAGCAGCCCGGGCCGGACCGAGCTGGGCGGCAACCATACCGATCACAATCATGGCAATGTGCTGGCGGCGACAGTGGATCTGGACTGCGTGGCGGCGGTGACGCCTTTGTCACAACCGGTGGTGGAGCTGAGGTCGCAGGCGGTGCCTCGTCTCATCCGAGTCGAGCTTGACAGGCTCGAACCCCAGGCCGGCGAGGAGGGAACCCCGGAAGCGTTGGTGCGCGGCGTGGCCGCCGCTTTTGCCATGGCGGGCGGCGAGCTTCGCGGCTTTCGCGGCGTCGTGGACGCTACCTGTCCGCCGGGGGCGGGGCTCAGCAGCTCGGCCGCCTTTGCGGTGTTGTGCGGTACGGTGTTCACCTTGCTCGAAGGGCGTGAGCGGTACAGCGCCGAGCGGCTGGCGCGGATGGCTGCGGAGGCGGAGAATCGGTTTTTCGGCAAGCCGTGCGGACTCATGGATCAGATGACCAGCGCCGTAGGCGGCGTTCTGGCCATGGATTTCCTCGATCCCGACCGTCCCAAACTCCGCCGACTGTCGCCTTCGGTAGGCCTGGACGGCTATCGGTTGGTGGTGGTGAATACCGGCGCAAATCATGTGGAGTTGACCGCGGAATACGGCGCGGTGCCGGAGGAGATGCAGGCGGCGGCGCGGGTTCTCGGCAGTCGGGTCGGCCGTGGTTTGACGGTTCCCGAGGTGCTCTCGCATCTTCCCCAGATTCGCCGCACGGCCGGAGATCGGGCAGCGCTCAGACTGCTCCATTTCATTGAGGAAAACGAGAGGGTTCGTGCCATGACGTTGGCGCTTGAAGAGGGGCGGTTGAGCGATTATCTCGAACTGGTGCGCGCCTCGGGAGAGTCGTCGGCCCTGTTGCTGCAGAACTGCGCCAGTGTCGGCAACAGCAGAGAACAGGGCATTCTGTTGGCGCTGGCGTTGACCAGACGCTTCTGCAAGGAGGCGGTGGCCAGGGTGCACGGCGGCGGTTTTGCCGGCACCATCCAAGCCTATGTTCCGGCCGATGTGCTGTCGTGCTATACCGCCAAAATCGAGGCGGTGTTCGGCCCGGGAACGGTGCTGCCGCTCACCGTCGGCAGGCCCGGCGCGTGCGGGCTGGGGGAGGGGGGGCTGTTTGAGTTACCGAAAGAGACCGGAGTTTGACTATATGGCCGGGCATGTCACCATCAACGACCTGGCCAGACAATTGCAACTCTCGGCATCGACGGTATCCCGTGCCCTTCGCGACCATCCGGATATCAGTGAGAAAACCAAGGCGAAGGTGTTGGCCATGGCCGCCAGCACCAACTACCAGCCCAACCTGATCGCCCAGAGCCTGCAGAACCGGCGGTCGAACAACATAGGGGTAATCGTTCCGGAAATCCGCAACACCTTTTTCTCCACGGTGATCAGCGGTATCGAGGAGGTGGCCTATGAGGCCGGGTACACCATCATGGTCTGCCAGTCGGCCGATACCTTCACGCGGGAAATCCTCAACGTTCGGGCGCTTGCGGCCAATCGGGTGGCCGGCATGCTGGTCTCCATATCCCAGGAGACGACGGACTTCGTCCATCTCAAGATGGTGATGCGCCAGGGTATCCCTTTGGTGCTCTTCGACCGGATTACCGACGGGCTGGCAGTGAGCAAGGTGATCGTCGACGACTTCGCCGGCGCCTACGGGGCGGTGAGCCACCTGCTCGACCGAGGATGCAGACGCATCGCCCATATCGCCGGCAATCGGACGCTCTATCTCAGTCGTCGGAGAAGGGAAGGGTATGAGGCGGCGCTGACGGAGCGCGGCCTTTGCGTCTCGCCCGACTATGTGGTGGACGGCGGTTACCATGAGGAAGACGGCCGGAAAGGCGCGGCGAAGTTGCTCGGCCTTGCCGAACCGCCGGATGCCATCTTCTGCGTGAATGATCCGGTGGCGATAGGGGCTCTTACCTCTTTGCAGGAGAGAGGAATCCGGATTCCGGACCAGGTCGCTCTGGTCGGCTTTTCCAACAACCCCAATACCGCCCTGGTGCGGCCACGGCTGACCACGGTGAACCAGCCGGCCTTTGAGATCGGCCGGCGGGCGGTGACGCTCCTGCTGGAATACCTTGCCGACCCCGATGTCGGGCGCAGGGCGCAGACCGTGGTGCTGCCCACGGAGTTGGTGGTGCGGGAGTCGAGTTGAAACCAGGGCTGCAAAAGAGTCCTGAAGAGGAAATGAGAAGATGGCTCAGGTTGAACTAGATAATGTGATCAAACGGTACGGGGCGACCCAGGTGGTGCACGGTGTCGACCTCGCCATCGAGGAGAATGAGTTCATTGTCCTGGTCGGGCCTTCCGGCTGCGGGAAATCGACCATCCTGCGGATGATCGCCGGTCTCGAATCGGTGAGCGATGGCGAGATCCGGATCGGCGGCCGGCCGGTCAACGAGGTGGCGCCCAAAGACCGCAATGTGGCGATGGTCTTTCAGAACTATGCCCTCTACCCCCATATGAGCGTCTATGACAATATGGGGTTCAGCCTGAAGATGGCCAAAGAGAGCAGGGCGGATATCGACCGAAAAGTGCGTGAGGCGGCGGATATTCTGGAACTCACGCCCTATCTGCGTCGCAAACCGGCGGAGCTCTCCGGCGGGCAGCGGCAGCGGGTTGCCATGGGCCGGGCCATTGTCAGGCAACCGAGTGTCTTTTTATTCGACGAGCCGCTCTCCAACCTCGACGCCCAGCTGCGCACCCAGATGCGTATGGAGTTGAAAAAGCTTCACCTCAAGATGCAGACCACCACCATCTATGTCACCCACGACCAGATCGAGGCGATGACCCTGGCGGATCGGATCGTCATATTAAAGGATGGCGCCATCCAGCAAGTGGGCTCGCCGGTGGAACTCTTCGAGCGACCCGCCAACCGGTTTGTTGCCGGGTTCATCGGCAACCCGCCGATCAATATCCTCTCCGGGATCTGTGATGGCGAGGGCGGTCTCGCCTGCGTGCGGGTAGGGGAGCTGGGCCTGCCGGCGCCCCGAATTCCGCAATCGGCGGCGGGGCGCGAGGTGTTGGTCGGCATCAGGCCCGATGCGATCAAGGCGGGCGACGCTTTGACTCGGTATCCCGTGCAGTGGCGGATCGAGGCCACGGTGGTGGTGGCGGAGATTCTCGGTGGCCAGACGCTGCTCGAGTTCACCGCCGGCGGCAACACCATGATTGCCGAACTCGAGGGCAGGGTGGTGGCGGCGCCGGGGGAAACATTGGAGCTGGCGATCGATCTCAAGCGGCTCCTGTTTTTCGACCCGGAAAAAGAGCTGGCGATCGGATAAACGAAGTTGTGGGAAAAAGAGGAGAAAATCGAAGAGCTTGCACCCTAACCAGAAAAAAGCATGAGAGAGGAGGAGGAAATGAAGAGGATCGCATTTCAGTCGTGCATCGCCCTGGCGGCGGCTCTGCTGCTGCTCGCCGCACCGTCGGCAATTCAGGCCAAACAACTCACCGGGGAACTGGAAATCTTTTCCTGGTGGGCGGGGGATGAAGGGCCCGCCTTGAAAGCCTTGATCGACCTCTATAACGCCAAGCATCCCAAGGTGAAGGTGGTCAACGCCACCGTTACCGGGGGGTCGGGTGTCAACGCCAAAGCGGTTCTCAAGACTCGGATGCTGGGAGGCGAGCCGCCCGACAGCTTTCAGGTCCACGCCGGCCAGGAGCTGATCGGCACCTGGGTGAAAGCCGGTCGGATGGAAGACCTCAGCTCGCTCTTCAAGGAGGAGGGCTGGCTCGATATCTTCCCCAAGGGGTTGTTGAAAAATATCGGTACGGCGGACGGCATCTGGTCGGTGCCGGTGGACATCCATCGCTCCAACGTCATCTGGTATATCCCCGCAAATCTGAAGAAATGGGGCGTCGAGGTGCCGGCCACCTGGGATGATTTTCTGGCAATCGCCCCTAAACTCAAAAAAGAAGGGATCGTGCCCCTGGCCCTGGGGCAGAACTGGACCGCCAATCATCTCTGGGAATCGGTGGCGCTGGCTACCCTCGGCCCGGATAACTGGGACGCGCTCTGGTCCGGCAAGCTGGCCTTTGATAGTCCACAGGTCGTCAAGGTCTGGAAGCGGTTTGGGGAAATCTTGAACTACACCAACGACGATGCCTCATCGCTCTCCTGGCAGCAGGCCACCGACATGGTGGTGGACGGCAGGGCAGCCTTCAACGTCATGGGGGACTGGGCCGCAGGCTATATGAGCACCACCAAAAAGCTGGTTCCCGGCAAGGGGTTTGGCTGGGCGGCTTCGCCGCATACCGCCGGAACCTTCATGTTTCTGGCCGATTCCTTCGGTCTGCCCAAGGGGGCCCCGCACCGCGATAACGCGATCGCCTGGCTGAAATTGCTCGGCAGCCAGGAGGGCACCGATGCCTTCAATCCCTTGAAGGGTTCGATTTCACCGCGCAAAGACAGCGATCTCTCCAAATACAACGCCTACGCCCAGTCCGCGGCCGCCGATTTCAAAAAGGATCGCATCGTCGGTTCGTTGACCCACGGGGTTATGGCCAACGAAGGCTTCATGAACGATTTCGCTTCGGTGATGGAGATGTTCCTCAAATCCCGCAATGCCGAGGCCGTGGCCAAGGCCTGTAAGCAGATCGCTGAGAAAAACGGTATCGGTAAATAGCGGTGGCGGTCGCTCGCATCGTTTTGCCCGGCCAACGGCAGACGTTGGCCGGCGCCAGGCTGCGGCGTGGCTGAGGGGTACACAATCTGGGTGACAGCATGCGCAATAGAGATCGAATCAAGGCTTTTCTCACCCTGTTGCCGTCGATAATCCTGATAGGGATCTTCGTCTACGGGTTTATCGGTAACACCTTCTGGATCTCGCTTACGGACTGGGGCGGGGTCGCCGCTCTCGCCATCAACCCGGTGCGGCACTATATCGGGTTTGGCAACTATGCGGATCTCTTCACCGGTTTTCTGGGGGGCGGATTCCGGCAGGATCTGGTGAACGCCGTCTATTATTCGGTAATGTTGCTGGCCGGGGCGATCGGTATCGGTCTGGTGCTGGCGGTGCTGCTCGATAACAAGCCGCGCGGCGAGGCTTTTTTCCGCACGGTATTTCTCTATCCGATGTCGCTCTCCTTCATTGTTTCGGGCACCATCTGGCGCTGGATGCTCGCGCCCCAGGGAGGGGTCAATATCCTGCCGTCCTATCTGGGATTGAAACCCCTGCATTTCCGTTGGCTCTCCAGTACCAACGCCATCCTCCAGTTCAACTGGCAGAACCTGCTCGAGATCGGCCTCTATCTGCTCTGCATCTGTCTTATCGTCGGCGGGCTCCTGGCGCTCAGGCGTTCGTCGCGGTCCGCCGTCCTCTTCGGGCTCGTGCCCGGCATCCTGGTGGGAGCGGGGACCTGGCTGTGGGGCGACTTGCTCCCCAAGGCCCTGTTCATGGAGGAATCTCACGGCTTCAACCTTGCCACCGTGGGCATTATCCTGGCCACTATCTGGCAATATTCCGGCTATACCATGGCCCTGTACCTGGCCGGATTCACGGGCATATCCCAGGATCTGCGGGATGCCGCCATGCTCGATGGGGCGAGCAGCGCCGGCTATTACCGACATATCGCCCTGCCCATGGTCAAACCGATCACTATCAGCGCAGTCATCATTCTCTCGCATATCTCCTTGAAGATGTTCGATATCATTTTTGCCATGACCGGACCAGACAACGGCCAGACCGGCCATCCGGCGCTGAACATGTATCTTACCACCTTTCGGGCCAACGATTTCGCCCGGGGCGCCGCCATCGCCATAATACTGTTTGTGATCGCGGCCACCTTTATCGTACCGTACCTGATCAGCAGCTACCGGCAGAGGAGAAGCAGATAGATGATGAAAAGAATCTCCATCGGCACCCTCGGTCTCTATGGCGTTCTGGCGCTGCTGGCAGTGGCGTATCTCATGCCGGCCTACCTGGCGGTGGTCACTTCGCTGAAATTCCCTGCCGATATCACTCTGCCCCATTCCTGGCAGCTGCCGGTCTCCGTTAATTCCGCGAGTTTTGGCGATGCCTTTGCGTTGCTCAAGGCCGATATCGCCAACTCCGTCATCCTCACCGTGGCGGCCACCATCCTCTCGACAGTGCTCGGTTCGCTCAACGGCTATGTCTTCGCCAAATGGAAATTTCCCGGCAGCGAGGTTATCTTCACCCTGTTCCTGTTCGGGATGTTCATCCCCTATCAGGTTATTCTTATTCCGCTGTTCCAGACACTCAGGGCCATGCATCTTTACGGCGGTCTCCCCGGTTTGATCCTGGCGCACGTGGTCTATGGCCTGCCGATCACCTCACTCATATTCCGTAATTTTTACGCCCAGATCCCCGACTCCCTGATGGAATCGGCCACCCTGGACGGGGCTGGCTTTTTCGCGGTCTACACCCGGATCATCTTTCCGCTGTCGGTTCCCGGTTTCGTGGTCACCTCATTGTGGCAGTTCACCCAGGTGTGGAACGAATTCCTCTGGGGCATCTGCCTGACCCGCCATACCGCCAATCCCATCACCGTCGGTCTGGCCCAGCTGGCAGGCGGCCAGGCCGTGAGCTGGAACCTGCCCATGGCCGGATCGATCCTGGCGGCGCTGCCGGTCCTGGTCATCTATATTCTGCTGGGAAGGTATTTCATCCGTGGCCTGCTGGCCGGATCTGTCAAGGAGTAGCCGCCGAGCGGACCGCAACCGCTTATTACAGCTCTTTTCTTGACTCTGCGGGGCGGGGGTAGTAGATACTCCGGGATGGTGAGGTTTTTGCAACTGGAAATTTTCGCCACTACCCTCATCCGGAATTTCACCTTTTTGCCCCTTACTCAATAGACGAACGACAATGAAAAATTTCGTAGCAGAACTGCAATGGCGGGGAATGGTTCACGACATGACGCCGGGAACCGAAGAGCAACTCGCAAAAGAGATGACAGCCGCCTATATCGGATTCGACCCTACCGCCTCCTCGCTGCATATCGGCAACCTGGCCACCATCATGCTGCTCAAACAGTTCCAACTCGCCGGCCATAAACCGATTGCAGTGGTCGGTGGAGCCACCGGAATGATCGGCGACCCTTCGGGAAAATCCGAGGAGCGAAACCTGCTCGAAGAAGAGGTGCTGAGGTACAATCAGCAGTGCATCAAGAAGCAACTCGCGAAATTCCTCGATTTCGACTGTGGCGCCAATTCCGCCGAGATCGTCAACAATTACGACTGGCTCAAGGAATTCAGTTTCCTAGAATTCTTACGGGTGGCGGGCAAGCATATCACCGTCAACTATATGCTCGCCAAGGATTCTGTGAAGACCAGGCTGGAACAGGGCATCTCCTTTACCGAATTCAGCTACCAGCTTCTTCAGGGCTACGATTTCTACCATCTTTACACCACCAAAAACGTCAAACTCCAGATGGGCGGCTCCGATCAATGGGGCAATATCACCACAGGCACCGAGTTCATCAGGAGAAAGGCAGGCGGCGAGGCCTTCGCCCTTACCGCACCGCTGATCACCAAAGCAGACGGAACCAAATTCGGCAAGAGCGAGGGCGGTAATGTCTGGCTTGATCCCGAGTTGACCTCCCCCTACAAATTCTACCAGTTCTGGCTCAATGCCAGCGACGAGGATGCACCGAAACTGATCCGGGTCTTCAGCCTGCTCGGCAAGGAGGAAATCGAGGAGCTGGAGATAGAGCATGCCGAGGCGCCCCATCTGCGGGTACTGCAGAAAGCGCTGGCAGAGGATATCACCGTTCGCGTGCATTCCAGCGAGGACTATGAGATGTCGGTCAAGGCCTCGATGATTCTATTTGGCAAATCGACCACCGAGGATCTGGAGTCCCTGGACGAAAAGACCCTGCTCGCGGTTTTCGAAGGCGTGCCGATGGCGGAAATTACCAAGGGGCAGTACGAGGATTGCGCCAACGTCACCGACCTGCTCTCGGAGACCACCGGGGGGCTATTTTCGCCTCCAAGGGCGAGGCGCGACGAATGATCAAAGGCGGTGGAGTGAGTATCAACAAAAAGCGGATAGCCGCCGCTGACCAGGAGGTTGCCTTCGGTCTGTCTGAAGGAGAAGTACCTGCTGGTGCAGCGGGGCAAGAAGAACTACTATCTGGTCAGTATCAAATAGAGCTGGCGACTCGCAAGGAGAGGGCGATTCGTCCCCGTTCCCTGTCCACTTCCAGGACCCGGACCAGAACCTGCTGCCTGACCTTGACGACTTCCGCCGGGTCGTTCACGAACCGGTCGGCCAGCTGACTGATATGGATCAGGCCGTCCTGGTGGACGCCGATATCGGCAAAGGCTCCGAATTTGGTGACGTTGGTGATGATGGCCGGTAGCTGCATGCCGGCTTCGAGGTCGTCGATGGAGTGGATGCCTTCGGCGAAGCTGAAGCGGGTGAAGCTTGGCCGGGGGTCGCGTCCGGGCCGGGCCAGTTCCGCCATGATATCGGTGAGTGTCGGTAGCCCTATCTCCTCTGTAACATACTCTTCGAGCTTAATCTTCTGTCGTAGAGATTCCGATTGCATCAGCTGTTCGACATCGACCCCGGCGTCGCGGGCCATGCGATCGACTATGGCATAGCGTTCCGGGTGGACACCGCTGCGGTCCAGGGGATTGGCGCTGGCGGCTACCCGCAGAAACCCTGCGCACTGCTCAAATGCCTTCGGGCCGAGGCGCTCGACTTTGAGCAGTTGCCGACGGCTGGTGAAAGCGCCGTTGCGCTTGCGGTAGGCAATGATATTGGCGGCGAGAGTTGAGCCCACCCCGGAAACGGCGGTGAGCAGTTCCCTGCTGGCACTGTTGAGTTCCACGCCGACACTGTTGACGCAGGATGCCACCTCGTCATCCAGGGCCTGTTTGAGATGCGCCTGACTCACGTCATGCTGGTACTGGCCGACCCCGATGGCCTTGGGGTCGATTTTCACCAGTTCAGCCAGCGGGTCCTGCAGCCTTCTGCCGATGGAAATTGCCCCCCGCACGGTGAGATCGAGATCGGGAAATTCGTCCCTGGCCGTTTCGGAAGCGGAATAGACCGAGGCCCCGTCCTCGTTGACCATGGTGATGACAATACTTTCGGGCAGCGACAGCGAGCGGATGAAGGCCTCGGTTTCCCGGCCGGCGGTGCCGCTGCCGATGCCGATCGCCTCGATGCGGTGCTTGTTCACCAAGCTGAGAACCGTATCCATTGCCTGTAGACGTTTTTGTTCGGACTGGGTGCAAAAAATGGTGGTGGAGTCCAGCAGGTTGCCCGACTCGTCGAGACACACCAGTTTGGCGCCGGTGCGAAAGCCGGGATCCAGCGCCATGACCCGTTTCTGCCCCAGCGGCGGGGCCAGGAGCAATTCCCGGAGGTTACCAGCGAAAACGGTGATGGCCTCACTCTCCGCCTTCTCTTTGAGTTCTTTTCGCAGTTCGTTCTCCAGCGACGGGGCCAGCAGGCGACTGTAGGCATCATCGACGGCCAGGCGCACCTGCTCCCGATCTCCGGTTTTCTGGTTGATGTGCAGACGGTAGAGGATGGGCATCAGCTGTTCGGCCTTGGGCTGCAGGGTGAGGCGGAGAAATTTTTCTTTCTCCCCGCGCAGCATGGCCAGGAACCGGTGGCCGGCCATCTTGGCGGCAGGTTGCCGGCAATCGAAATAATCCCGATATTTTTCCGCTTCGGCTCGGCTTTTTTCCACCACCTTGGAGACGGCGAAGGCCTTGGCGCTAAACTGCTCGCGCATGGCTTCCCTGGTGGCCTTATGTTCGCTGATATTTTCGGCGATGATGTCCCGTGCTCCGGCCAGGGCGTCTTCGGCGCTGATTTCCTGTTCCAGCGAGGCAAGAAAGCGTATCAGAGAAAAGTGAGCCGAGGGCTTGCGATAGAGCGCCTTGGCCAGCGGCTCCAGCCCCGCTTCTCGTGCCTTGGCGGCCCGGGTGCGCCGTTTCGGGCGGTAGGGGAGATAGATATCTTCGAGGTCGGCAAGAGTCGCGGCGGCCATGAGCGCGCCTCTCAGTTGCCTGGTCAGCGTACCTTGTTTTTCGAGGGAGGCGACGATGGCCGCTCGCCTGCTGGCGATGCCCTGTTGTCCGTGCAGCTCGTCGCGAATCCGGGTTATATGCACTTCGTTGAGCGAGCCGGTCGCCTCCTTGCGATATCGGGCGATGAACGGTATTGTACACCCATCGTCGAGCAGGGCGATGACGCCGGCCACCTGTTCTGCGGGCAACTGCAGCGCGCTGCTGACGGGTTCGATGAAAGTGGTTGAGAGATTCATGCTGTTCCGGTTTGGACCTTAGAGCAAAAAAAGGTTTGTATTTGCGCCTTGGGCAAAATATCTTTAGAGCGAATCACTGTTGCCGCGCCGCGCGTGGCGAGTACAACACGTATGCGCGGTATCTGCCTGAATTATAGAGAAAGCAGGCAAAGCGACTTTGCAGTCATTGTAGGGTGATCATAATTGCTTAATACAGGAAAATTTCATGGATGAGAAGAGAAAGATTCTGGCCGCGATCAGGCCGAGAGCGGTGCTGAAAGCACTCACCGTCGAGGCTGTCGAAGCGATACCGCAAGGGCAACGGATTGGTGATCTGGTCGTTATTCGCAGCTTTCCTTTCAGGATTGGCCGCGAGTCCCGGGTCAGAAAGGTGGATGGGCGAATGGCGCGTATCGAACGACCGAAACTGGCGGATCGTGAGCCCAACAACGACCTGTATCTGCTGGACAAGGGGGAGTTGCTCAACATATCGAGGGAACACCTGCAGATCGAGGAAAGCGACGATGGGCTTTGCGTATTCGATCGGGGCAGCGCCTGCGGCACCAGGGTTGCCGATTCCGTTATCGGCGGAGAGGATAGAGGAGGGAAATGCGCGCTGCGTGACGGCGATGAGATTACGGTCGGCGTTTCGGGATCGCCCTATCGCTTTCGGTTTATCGCCCTCGATGGCGTCAGTGAGTGATTGGACCTGGTAAATAGCGAGGACAGGCACTTTTGGGGGAATGAAATCAAGTAAAATACGATTGCATTCCCCCTTGTCTATTTCGCCTCCAGAAGCGCTTCGGCGATCTGCAGCGCCTCTTTGGTGGCGGAGACATTGTGCACCCGGATGATGTCGATGTGGTGATGGGCGGCGAGTGCCGCCACCACGGCGGTTCCCAGGTCGCGTGCTTCGGCGTCGCGACCGGTGAGCTTGCCGATGAACCCCTTGCGGGAATGCCCCAGCAGCACCCTCAGCCCAAAGGAACGGAACCGATCCATATGCTTGATGAGGGAGAGGTTATGATCGAGCGTTTTGCCAAACCCAATGCCGGGATCGAGGATGATGCGCTCCCGTGCCACGCCGTTATTAGTGAGCCATTCCAGCCGCTCGGCAAAAAACGCATGAATGTCCTCCACCACGTTTTCATAGTGGGGAGCATCCTGCATGGTGGAGGGGGTTCCCTGCATATGCATGACGATGATCGGCGCCTCGCTTTTCCGCGCCACCTCTATCATCGCCGGATCGTGACGCAGTGCGCTGATGTCATTAATGATATCAGCGCCTGCTTCCAAAGCCCGACGCGCCACCTCCGCCTTCATGGTGTCGATGGAGATGGGGATAGCGTGTTTTGAGCGCACTGCCTCGATCACCGGAATGACGCGTTCCAGCTCCTCTTCGAGGGAAACCGGGTCGGCATAGGGCCGGGTGGATTCACCGCCGACATCGAGGATGGCGGCTCCGTCCGCGATCAGCTCTTCGGCATGGGAGAGGGCGGACTCAAAGGCGTGAAAGCGACCCCCGTCGGAAAACGAGTCGGGGGTCACATTCAAGATGCCCATGATCTTGCATGAAGGTCTGGCAACCATCAGCTTTCCGTAGCCTCCCCGCCTTGGAAGGGCAGATCTTGCGTCCGTGGGGAGTCATCGGGGTTGGTGATGATCTTTGGTTCATCCACCGGAGCGGCAGCCGTGACCTTCCCGGGGCGGGGAGCCGCAGGTTGTTTTTCCGGATACTGGTCGGGCCGCAGTTCATGGGTGATCCGTTCAATATCCTCGAGCACGATGGTCTCTTTCTCCAGCAACTCCTCCGCCATTTTGTTCAGGATGTCGCGGTTGCTGTCCAGCAAGCCCATTACCTTTTGCGAGGCATCGACGATGATCTGTTTGACGGCGATATCGATCTGTCGGGCGGTCTCCTCGCTGAAATCACGATGCTGGGCAATCTCACGGCCAAGGAAGATCTGCTCTTCCTTTTTGCCGTAGGTGAGCGGGCCGAGTTCGTCGCTCATGCCCCATTCGCAGACCATCTTGCGGGCCAGAGCGGTGGCCCGCTCGAGGTCATTGCCGGCGCCGGTGGTGATCTCGTCAAAGACGATTTTCTCGGCTGCCCTGCCGCCGAAGAGAATGCAGATGGTGTTTTTCAGATATCTCTTGGAGTGGGTGTATTTTTCGTCGATGGGCAGCTGCATGGTCAGCCCAAGAGCCCGGCCACGGGGAATGATGGTCACCTTGTGGATCGGATCGGTGTCGGGCAGCAGGCTGGCAACCAGGGCATGGCCCGCCTCATGGTAGGCGGTGACCTCTTTTTCCTTGTCGGTGATGATCATGGAGCGGCGTTCGGCGCCCATCATGATCTTGTCCTTGGCCTTTTCCAGAAGCTCCAGGTTGATCTCCTTGTCTCCCGCCCGGGCGGCCAGCAGGCGCCGCCTCGTTGACCAGGTTTTCCAGATCCGCGCCGGAAAAACCGGGGGTGCCGCGGGCCAGGATCTCCAGATCGATGTCGGAGGCCATCTTGGTTTTGCGGGCGTAGATCTCGAGAATCTTCTGCCGGCCGCCGACATCCGGAACCGGCACCACCACCTGGCGGTCGAAACGACCGGGCCTGAGCAGTGCCGGATCGAGAACGTCGGGGCGGTTGGTGGCGGCGACGATAATGACGCCTTCATTGGACTCGAAACCGTCCATTTCGACCAGCAGCTGGTTCAGGGTCTGCTCGCGTTCGTCATGACCACCGCCGAGGCCGGCACCGCGGTGGCGACCGACGGCGTCGATCTCATCGATGAAGATAATGCAGGGGGCATTTTTCTTGCCCTGGGTAAAAAGATCGCGCACCCTGGAAGCGCCGACGCCGACGAACATCTCGACAAAATCGGAACCGGAGATGGAGAAAAAGGGCACATCCGCCTCGCCGGCAATGGCTTTGGCAAGCAAGGTCTTGCCGGTGCCGGGAGAGCCGGCCAGCAACACCCCTTTGGGAATGCGTCCGCCGAGCGCGGTGAATTTCTGGGGATCTTTCAAGAAATCGATAATCTCTTCAAGCTCTTCCTTGGCCTCATCAATGCCGGCGACATCGTTGAAGGTAACCTTGTTCTTCCCTTGCTCCATGAGCCGGGCCCGGGTCTTACCGAAGGAGAGCGCTCCTCCCTTGCCGCCTCCCTGCATCTGCCGCATGAAAAAATATCCAGACGCCGATCAGCAGCAGCATCGGGAACCAGGAAACGAAGATGGTCATGAACCAGGATTCTTTCTGGGTCTGCTTGACCGTGATATCGACTCCGGACTTGCGCAAGATAGGAATCAGTTCGGTATCGGTTTCCGGGTAGATGGTCCTGAATGGCTTGCCGTCCTGCATGGTGCCGGATATGACGTCGCCATCTGATGTTGACCCGGGTTATAGCCTTGTTTTCAACACTGGAGATAAATTCGCTGTAGGTAAGCGAAGTGCTGTTTCCTTGCGGTTTGTTGAAAAGATTGAAGAGCAGGATCATGGTCAGGCCAATCACCAGCCACATACTCAGATTTTTATAAAATGTGTTCAAAAAGTCCTCCAGTGGCTCCTGATTTTCATCGTGAGGTTGAGGCAAATCTCCGAAGTTGCGAAAAAATATTGGCCGGGAAACGGCAGCCGGACCGCCCGCCACCATAATTGTAAAGCATTATGGGTATATGTCGAGGTTTTGTTGCCCATTTAATTGACCCTATCAGGTAAATTACTGTACAGGCTTAACCCCGATTTCCTTTTCTTTGCAGTTGCTGCATGGCCCTGACCACCGCGGCGGCGCCGGTAATGGTGGTGGTGTAGGGGATATGGAAATCAAGGGCCGCCCGTCTGATGGAGTAGGAGTCCTCCGTGGTTCTCTTACCCATGGAGGTATTGACAATCCAGGCGATCTCTCTGTCCTGGACCTTGTCGAGGATATGGGGGCGTCCCTGGGTGATCTTGTTGACATGCTCGCATGGTACTTCGTGTTGCTGCAGGAAGGTGGCGGTGCCGCTGGTGGCGACGATGCCATAATGCAGTTCATGGAGCTGCCGGGCGATGGGCAGCACCGCTTCTTTGTCGCTGTCTCTAACACTGACAAAGACAGTGCCGGACGACGGCAGGGATAGCCCCGGCGGCCAGCTGAGCCTTGGCGATCGCCAGACCGAGGTTGTCGTCGATGCCCATGACTTCGCCGGTGGATTTCATTTCGGGGCCGAGCAGGGTATCGACCTTGTCGAAGCGGTCGAAGGGAAAGACTGCCTCCTTGACTGCCCAGTGCTTCACCACCGCCTCGCCGGTGATGCCGAGTTCATCGAGGCTCATGCCCATCATCACCTTGGTGGCCAGCTTTGCCAGCGGCACGCCGGTGGCCTTGCTGACAAACGGTACGGTGCGCGAGGCCCGAGGGTTCACCTCCAGGACGTAGAGGCGTCCGCCTTCACCGCATACTGGACGTTCATCAGGCCGATGACGCCGAGTTCGCCAGCCATGGCTCGGGTGGCGTCCTTGATCTCCTCGATCATCCCGGGAGACAGGGTGTGGGGCGGCAGCACGCAGGCGGAATCGCCGGAATGGATGCCGGCCTCCTCGATATGCTCCATGATGCCGCCGATAATGGTGCGCTTGCCGTCGCTGAGAGCGTCGACATCCACCTCGATGGCGTCTTTGAGAAATTTATCGATCAGCACCGGGTGTTCCAGCGAATTGCCGCCGATGGCGACCATGAAATCCCTGATCCCCTGGTCGGTATAGACGATGCGCATGTCGCGGCCGCCGAGCACATAGGAAGGCCGAACCACCACCGGGTAACCGATGCGCCCCGCGGCGGCGATTGCCTCATCCAAGGTATAGACGGTGTCGTTTTCGGGCTGCAGGAGGCCCAGTTTTTGCAGGAACTGCTGGAAGCGCTTGCGGTCCTCCGCCCGGTCGATGGCATCGGGCTGGGTGCCGATGATGTTCACCCCGGCCTTGGCCAGGGGCACCGCCAGGTTGAGTGGGGTCTGGCCGCCGAACTGGACGATGACACCGTCGGGCTGTTCCTGCTCGATGATATTGAGCACGTCCTCGCGGGTCAGCGGCTCGAAATAGAGCTTGTCGGAGGTGTCGTAGTCGGTGGAGACCGTCTCGGGGTTGGAGTTGACCATGATCGATTCCACCCCGATCTCATTCAGGGCGAAAGAGGCGTGCACACAGCAGTAATCGAATTCGATCCCCTGGCCGATCCGGTTGGGGCCGCCGCCCAGGATGACGACCTTTTTGCCCTGGGTTTGCTTGGCCTCGTTCTCCGTCTCATAGGTGGAGTAATAGTAGGGGGTATAGGATTCGAACTCGGCGGCGCAGGTATCAACCAGTTTATAGACCGGGGTGACGGCTTTTTCCTTGCGCAGGTTTCGGATGTCGTCGGCCGAGGTGCCGGTCAGATGGGCGAGCTGAAAATCGGAGAACCCCTGCTCCTTGCAGCGGCGCAGAAAATCGGCATCGAGGCCCTGGAAACCGCGTTCGACGATCTCGCTTTCGGTTCGCACCAGTTGCGCAAGATTGTTCAGGAACCAGGGGTCGATGCCGGTCAAGTGGTAAATCTCCTCACATCCATCCCCCGTTTCAAGGCCTCGTAGATATGGGCGATTCGCTTGGAATTGGGCACCTGAGACCATGTTCCAGGTCCTCGGGGTCGAGGTGGTCGAGCAGGTCGCGGCCATCGCCGCCGAAACCGAAGCGGCCGGTTTCCAGGGAGCGCATGCCTTTTTGAAAAGCTTCCTTGAAGGTCCGGCCGATGGCCATGGTCTCACCCACCGATTTCATGGCAGTGGTCAGGATGTCGTCGGCTTCGGGAAATTTCTCGAAGGTCCAGCGGGGGATCTTGACCACGCAGTAGTCGATGCTCGGCTCGAACGAGGCGTAGGTCTCGCGGGTGATATCGTTTTTGATCTCGTCCAGGGTATAGCCGACCGCCAGTTTGGCGGCGATCTTGGCAATGGGAAATCCCGTGGCTTTGGAAGCCAGGGCCGAACTGCGCGAGACCCGCGGGTTCATTTCGATCACCATCAGCTCGCCGGTATCGGGGTGCACCGCGAATTGGACATTGGAGCCGCCCGTTTCCACCCCGATCTCACGGATGATGGCGATCGCCGCATCCCGCATGTCCTGATATTCGCGGTCGGTCAGCGTCTGAGCCGGGGCCACGGTGATGGAGTCGCCGGTATGCACGCCCATGGCATCCATGTTTTCGATGGAGCAGATGATGACCACATTGTCGTTGCGATCACGCATCACCTCCAGCTCATATTCCTTCCAGCCCAGCAGGCTGCGTTCGAGCATGATCTCGGTGGTCATCGACAGATCGAGTCCGGCGGTGCACAGGTCCTCGAGTTCCTGACGGTTGTAGGCGACGCCGCCGCCGGTGCCACCCAGGGTGAAGCTTGGCCGGACGATGATCGGAAACCCGATCTCCTCTGCCGACTCCATGGCCGCCTCCAGGGTGTGGACGATGGCCGACTCAGGCACCTTGAGACCGATGGCCTGCATGGCGGAGCGGAACTCCTCTCGGCCTTCCGCCTTGCGGATAACATCGATGTTGGCGGCCAGCAGCTCGACCTTGTATTTATCGAGAATGCCGGTCTCCGCCACCTTGATCGCGGTGTTCAGGGCGGTCTGGCCGCCAAGTGTCGGTAGCAGCGCGTCGGGACGTTCTTTTTCAATGACCTTGGCGACGATCTCCGGGGTGATCGGTTCGATATAGGTGGCGTCCGCCAGTTCCGGATCGGTCATGATGGTGGCCGGATTGGAGTTGATCAGCACCACTTCGTAGCCTTCCTCTTTCAGGGCCTTTACCGCCTGGGCTCCGGAATAGTCGAACTCGCAGGCCTGACTGATGATGATGGGCCCGGAACCGATGATTAAAATTTTCCGTATGTCTGTTCTCTTCGGCATGATCTGTTATCTGGAATATACGTAAATGAATGTTCATTTGCCTGCGCAGCCCCGGGGCGCGAGTTAGCCCGTCTCCGGGATGCGGTCCCTAAAGCAAGGTAGGTGCTGTTGCAGTCTCTTTATTGCCGGATCTCCGCTGTTTCCCGCCCCTGATTCCGGGCGAGCCGGCTCTGCTCGCGCATCATCGCGATGAAGCGGTCGAAGAGATAGAGGGAGTCATGGGGACCCGGAGCATGCTCGGGGTGGTACTGTACGGAAAAGGCGGGAAATTGTTTGTGGCGCATACCCTCGACGCTGTTGTCGTTGAGGTTGATATGGGTGAGTTCGACCTCCTCAGGATCCAGGGTGTCCATATCGACGCAGAATCCGTGGTTCTGGGAGGTGATTTCAACGTGCCCCGTGGTGAGATCCTTCACCGGCTGGTTGCCGCCCCGATGGCCGAACTTGAGCTTGTAGGTGGACCCGCCGTAGGCCAGGCCAAGCATCTGATGCCCAAGGCAGATGCCGAAAATCGGTTTCTTGCCGAGGAGTTCGCGGAGGGTCTCCACTACCCCTTCCACGCCCTCAGGGTCGCCGGGGCCGTTGGAGAGGAAAATGCCGTCCGGATTCATCGCCAGCACCGTGGCGGCATCGGTGGTGGCCGGCACCGCCTGGACCTGGCATCCCAGCTGGGTGAGTAGCCGGAGCTGGTTGTATTTGAGGCCGAAATCAAAGGCCACGACCTTGAGCGTGTCGTCATGGCGCTCTGTGCGGTGGTGAAGTCGGTCCCCGGCACAGGGCCGATTGTCGGCCCAACCGAAGGGCTCGGTACAGGTCACTCGCTTGACCATATCCTGGCCGACCAGGCCGCTCCAGGACCGGGCTCGTTCCACCAGGGACGCCGGGTCGAGGTCTTCGGTGGAGACGATGGCCTTCATCGCCCCCATGGTGCGGATATGCCTCACCAGGGCCCGGGTATCGAATCCTTCCACGCCGAGTACCCCATGCTCTTTGAGGAAATCCGCCAGCGGACGGGTGGAGCGATGGTTGGAGGGAATCGGATTGTATTCCTTTATCAGAAAGGCCATGGGGTGCACCCGGTCGGACTCCATGTCGTCGGGATTGACTCCGTAATTGCCGATCAGGGGATAGGTCATGGTGACCAGCTGGCCGGTGTAGGAAGGGTCGGTCAATACTTCCTGGTAGCCGGACATGGAGGTATTGAAGACGATCTCGCCGACGGCTTCACCGGCGCCGGTGAAGGACCGTCCTTCGAATATTGTCCCGTCTTCCAGGGCGATAAGTGCTTTCATGGGGTAATATCCTTTGTCAGTACCTGGGGTGTTGCTGTGGGCTGGCGTCATACAGCGGTGCGGCCTCTGGCGGCGAATGGTTGCTTATACCGAACGGACACTTGTCACTCCATTCGTATTGCTGTCGGTTTGGCACGGTGCATGTGCGGGGGACATGGCGGTGCGGGAACCTGGGATCGTGAAGGGTGGGAGTGCAGGTTCAAAATGCATCTGAAAACAGCTACTCCGAGCGAATCGATTGTCGGAGTTTTGATGTTTTATCTCTTGTCTGGAGCCGTCGATCAGCGCCCGGCCCATACCGATTCATGATCTGTTTCGCGCATGGAAAAACTATAATAGATAACCTGCTAAGGCTGTTTTCGTCAATAGCAAAAGGGAGTGGAGGCGAGAACCGCCTATCCGCCGGCAGCAAATGGGTGTGGAGGTGGCTGAGGAGACCTGCGCCGCATAGAGAGCGGCGCTGTCCGACATTCTGTTTCCGGGGACAGCGACGCTGGAAAATGGGAGCAACGCCTACTCGCCGAACGAGTCGATAAAGAGCTGCTCTATGGCGTCGCGGCCGGCGTCGCTGAGATAGCGGGTGCCGGAGCCGACGAAGGTGTCGTATTCGATTTTCGGGGTGTCTTCCTGCCAGCTGCTGTTTTTCCAGGTGAACCATTGCTTGTTCGGCTGGTCGAAGACATGCAGCGGCCGGTTGAACATCTTCGAGAGTTCCACCGCCCAGCCGGTGCCGCCTTTGACCGAACCGTCTTCCTGGATGGTGCCGACCACGAAAACCTGGTGACCGCTGTTGACCATGTGAAAAATGGTTTGCAGGACCTTACGGATTTTATCGGTTTCGTAGTAGGTGCGGTTGAGCATCCGGGAGGCGAGCTCCATGCTGATGTCGCCGCGCTCCAGCTCTTCCTGGCCGAGAATGACCACATTTTTGTCCCGGCAGAGTTTGTGGCCGTCAAAGGAGTAGACGACCTCCTTGACACCGCGTTTCTCAGCCGCTTCACCGAAGGTCGCTTCGGCCCCTTTGAGACCGCTGCTGTACAATGTGCAGGTTTCCTTAATCATGAATTACTCCTTGGGTAACTCCGTTGGTCGTTTGAGATACGTGCGTGATAATAGGACAAGTGTAGCCTTGGAAGGCCGGAAAGGCAACCGTCCGGCCGAGGTTTATCCCTTCTTTTTTCCCTTGAGGAAAACTCGGAGCGGCGCGGGGTAGCCCTCGATGGTGAAACGGTTGTCGGCGGGATCGAGGAAATCCGCGTACGATTCGAATCGCATCCACTCGGTGCGTCGCTGTTCGGCATCCGACATCGGATGGCTGCAGAACAGTTCAATATCGACAAAGCCCGCCTTTTTCATCCAATTACCCAGACAGGCGCCGGTCGGCACGAAATAGGTGCCCGGCACCTTGGCGTAAGTGGAGTCGGGAAACAGGGCGTACGGTTCCTCCCCCGGGATAGCCTGGGATTCGAGAAGCAGCTGACCGCCCGGTTTGAGGGCGGAGGCGATGTCCCGCAGGGTATCGATGGGGGAGGGGCGATGATAAATGATTCCCATCAAAAAAACAACATCGAAACAGTCGGGAAAGAGCGCGAGATGTTCGACGCCGAGCAGATCGATGTCCATGTTGTCGAGCCCCGCCATCGCCCGCAGCGCCTTGAAACAGTAGTAGTGCTGTACCGAAGGTTCCAGGCCGAGCACCAGGCGGGGTTGGTAGGGAGCCATGCGGAACATGTAATAGCCGTTGTTGCAGCCGATGTCGGCGACGAGCTTGTCGCCCAGCTCCGGCAGCTCCGGCACCATGCGCCGCCATTTTCGTTCGCTGCGCCATTCGGCGTCGATATCGATGCCGAAGACCGAAAACGGGCCTTTTCGCCAGGGCATAAAGGCTTGCAGCGACTCCCGGATCAGCAGACGGTCGTCGTCGCTTACCTCAGCCGCTGCGCCGATGGTGACGGTATCGCCTGTACAGTCGAGAAAATCCGCATGATAGCGGCTGAGCCGACTGCAGGGTTCGCGATAGCGCAGGAAGCCTTTTTTCTCCTGGTTGACCCAACGCTGGCGCTGGCGGTGTATGGTCGCGATTTGGTCACGCCGGATGTGGGGCGGCAGAATATCGAGGTAATGCATGGGGAGACGAGGACGAATTCAGTCGGCTTTGACGGCGACGAACGAGGCGAAATTGAACCACTGAAAATAGGTTTCGACAGCGGTGAAGCCAGCATTTTTCAGCATGGCGCGGTTTTCGTCGATGGAAAAGGGGATGAGCACGTTTTCCAGCGCTTCACGCTTTCTGGCGATTTCGAGCTCGGAGTAGCCCCGGTTTTTTTTAAACCGGTGATAGGTATCGATATATTCACGGTTGAGTCGCGGGTTGTGGGAGATGACCTTTTCGCTCATCAGCAGAATTCCCCCGGGGCGCAGCGAGCCGTGGAGGTGATGCAAAAAGTCCTGCCGCTGCAGGGGCCGAATGAACTGCAGCGTATAGTTGAGGAGGAAGGCGCCTACTTCATGGTGACGCAGGGCGGTGATGTCCTCCTCGATAAATCGGATGCTGTCCTGCTTGGAGAAGAGTTCCGCTTTGAGGCGGGCCTTCTCCAGCATGGCGGTGGAACTGTCGATGCCGATGAATTCCAGTCCCTTGTCGCCGAGCAACCGGCAGCACTCGATAAGGGTGGTGCCGGTCGAGCAGCCCAGATCGAGCACCGTGTCGCCGGCGCTGAGAAAGCTCTCCAGCAGCCCGGCCGTGGCGGCGATCACCTCCCGGTAGAAGGGTACCGAGCGGTCCAGCATGTCGTCGAACACCATGGCGACGCGTTCGTTGAAGACGAAGTCCTCCTCCACCGTCTCGGTTTCGAACAATCGATCGGTCGGCGAGCCGATCGGTGCTTGCGTTACTTTTTGTGCCATGTGCCGTTGCTATCTTGGAAGCATTGTCCATGTTTCCCGCGAGCAGCGAGCATTTTGGCCCGACGTTGGCCGACCAGAGCAGCGGAAACACCTTCTTTTTTTCCTATGAATGCGTATACTTGGCTCCGGTCATTGTTTTCGGCCTGTACCACCGCCTGCTGCTCGTGGTTGCCGCTGCGGTATTCGAGGAATCCCTTGTTGTTCTCACCGACGATGCAGCGATCTTTCAGAGCCTCGATGGTGGGGTGGCGGGCGATCATTCGCTCTTTGATCGAGGCGCCGTGGGCTGTTCCTCCCATGGGGAGCAAGGTGAAAAGGAAAATGAAGAGAGGGAAGATCAGGTGTCTGCCGCGCATGACGTGCCTCAACGATGAATTGATGAAGGAGATGTGGGACCAGGCGCTATTGGTACGTTCGCTCACGAGAGGATTCGTGGGCGAAAAACTCACAACGCCTGGAGTGCTTCTTTTGACGCAACCATCCATGTGTTTTTTCATTTTTTCTTTTTGCTATCCAGTTGGTCAAGGTCGCCGAAGTAGTTGTCCAGGGCGCGATCGACCTTGACATTGACGTCTATGGTAATGTGGATCGGCTTGATTTCAACCGGTTTGATATCTACCACGCTTTTGGTGCAGGCGGCGGCCAGAAAGAGGGTCACGGTCAGCAACCCGCAACAGAGGATGGTTGAGATGAACTTCATTGCATTTTCTCCATGATGTGTTGAAGACTCTGGCCGTACTTGAGCATTTTGGTGAAGGGCAGATGAAAATTGACGTCCAGTTGTATCGGCTGTTGGAGCCCCGGTCCCGTCGTTTCGGCTACTAACTGTCCTCCCTGATAACCATAGGGTAAGGGTTTTGTCGGCTGTCCATAGATCTGCATGCTCACCAGCAGATTGTCGCCCTGGCTGTTGAAGTTGAGCCGGGTCCAGTTATAGGCGAAATTTTCCATGGCCTCAATGGAATAGTCAAGGACCGCGGTATTCTGCATGCCGGCCATGCCCCGGCGCAGCATCTCCGTGCTGTTGAAGCGCACTATACCACTATCGCCAGGCGTGGAAAACAGAAAACCATCGTCGAAAAACAACCCGTTGTGGGAAATTCTCAGTGGCAGCCGGCCGTTGAGGGAGCCATTGCCCTCGGTTTGGGACACTCCGAGTTGGGTGAGGAGCTCCGAAAACTGGAGGCGGTCGCAATAGAGCGTGGTGGTCAGCTCCGGGCTGGCGGCGGAGAGACGCAGGGCGCCGCTTTCCACCGTGCCATGACACCAGCTGAACCGGCTGTGCTCGAGGAACAGGGTTGTGGCATTTTCAAGTCGAAAGAGCACCTTGCCGTTGGTGAAATGCAACTTGCCGAGACTCACGGCGCCGATGCTGAGCACCTGGCTCGGGCTGCTGGCAAGCAGAGGGAGGTGCGGCAGGGCGATATCGGTGGCGATGCCGGTGGCGTGCAATTTTTTATCGGGGAGGTCCAGCTTGCCGCCAGCCAGGTGAAAAAACAGTTGGCCTTGCGGCACCCCGCGTTGGAGGTCGACGACTCCATGGGCACTGACCGTTGCCGCAAGGCTCAGGCCGGCGGGCAGGGGAAGAAAGCCGGGCAGGGCGTTGCGATCGATTCGGCTCGACGGCAGCTCGTAATGTATGACCAGGGGACCCTCGAGCGAGGCGGCGCCGTCAAGGTGCAGGGCGAGTCCGGCTGAAAGGTGGCTGTTTACACTTGCTTCGAACCGGAGACCGAGGTCGGTCTGGGCGAGGGTGGCGCGAAGCCCGGCTATATCCTCTCCTCGGTAGAGGAACCGGTCAATGGTGATGCGGCCCGGCTGCAGCGCCTGCTCCCGCCTTGGGGTGGAGCCGAGGTGCAGCGTAGCGGCGATCCCGCTCAGTTCCAGTTGCTCTTTGGGGACTTCGATTGCGGCGACCTCAAGCTGTTCATCGGCGGTTATGCCGGTTGAATCGCGATGCAGCAATGAGCTTACGGTGTATGGGCCGGTGCGTATCCGGGTTCCCTTGACGGTGACCTCCTCGCTCTTGCCGGCCAGGCTCAGCTTCAGGTTGGCCTGCCCTTTCGCCATGGAGCCGTCGAGTTGCAACTCGACGGGGCTGGCCAACTCGGCCGCCTTCAGGCTGCCGGCGCCGGTGAGTGTCGTTGTGCCTGCGCCAAACGAGATGTCACCGGCCAATTCGGCCATTCCCCGGCGCCGAGTGTCGGTGGTGGTAGACGCTTCCAGGTTGACAAGCCTAAAGTGCAGCAGCTTTGCGTTGCCTGCAAGAGACAGCTTCATCGGTCGGTCTTTAGAGCTGCGGAGCATGAGTGGGCCGGCAGACGACAGCAGTTCCGGAAAAGTGGCGGTGGCCGAGAGGTGGCGAAGTGTGGTGAGATCTTCGCCGAGCCCGATTTTTCCGGCGAGTCGCATTGCGCCTGAGATCCGTTGTGAGCTGGGCAACAGGACGGAGAGGTCGGCCAGCCGGTCGGAGCGCAGGGTGAAATGCAGGGACGCGCCCTGCACGCCTGTCTCGAGGCGCACGTGCAGGCTGGCGTCGAGCAGGCCGTGAGTCTGCACATTACCCTCCGCCGCCGCGAGCCCGAAGCCGCCGGTGGCCAGGGCATTGAAAGTGAGTTGAAGTCGAGCGCTTAAGGCCAGGCCGATATCGGGACCGCCGGGGCGTTCGAGCACCAGCCGACAGTTGCGCAGTATGATTTTCCTGGGGGCGAGCGGTAGCGAAAATCCTCCTTGTGCGGCGCCCTTGGTCCTGGGCGGCAGGTTGAAATCGGCAAGACGCAACGTGCCGTTTTCCTGTCGCAGTCGCAGGGCGGCGCCCTCAAGGACAATGGCGCTCACGCGCCCTTTGGCCAGATCCAGCGGAGTATAGCGCAGCCCGATCAGGGGCAGGGAGAGAGCAGAAGCGGTGTCTTTGCCGACCGCAAGTTCCCCATCCAGATTCCAGGGGGTAAATCGAAGCACCCTCGCTCGGATCGCTCCAAGATGGCTATCCTGCAGCAGACGGGGCAGCACAAAGGTATTGGCAAGGTAGGGGAGCGCCGCCGCCAGCAGCGTGATGCCCAGCAGCAGGGTTAGCCCGATGGCGGCGATGGGGGCGAATTTTTTCATGAAGCAGCTGGTGTTGTCGATTGGATCTTATGGCGAATCATTTTCGTTCTCCGGCCCGATATGGTGTTTCGTGCAACTGTTCACCAGGTCAACCAAACAGCAGCCAAACCAATGGACGTTTACTGTTTCGTAGCATGTGGTTATGGCTGGTAAAGGGGGTGGCGGCGCCTGGAACGCGGAGTTTCACGTCAGAGTTTACCCTTGCCATGGTTGCATTAAATCAGTATAAACCCTATGCTTTAGTGCGTCGCAATAAAAACTCTTGCCATTGGCGCCGTGCAATGTCCCGACGGCCACGGTATATGGCGATCGACAACCGGCGATCGACAACCGCAAAACCCCTTACAGGAATCGCGTGGCGTGCCTTGGGCTTTTTACCGAGCCGACAGGCGATGGCGCATAGCATACCAGAAGATGGAGCTTAATAGGTTGATGAAATGTCGAAAGAAATAGAATTTGATGAAATATTGAGCAAATATAAGTCGGACCCTTATGATTACGTGGATGTGCAGGCGGTTCATACCGGTCGTGTAAGCTTCAAGGTGGCGAGCGGAGATGAGGTAAGCGGCCCCAGCGGTGAGTGGTTGCAGGTGCCCGGTACCGCGCTCTACGAGATCAACCGTGAACGTAATCCGAAAGTGATCGCGGCCCAGACCAACGGCATCATTTCGGACATCCGTATCGAACTCGATGGACACTTCGTAGAAGCCGGGGAGAGATTGATGACCATCCGTCATCCCCTGAAAAAGAAGGAAATCATCGAATCGATTCTCAAAGAGGTGCTCTATCTCTTTCCCGCTCCCGAGTCGGCCAAGTACTTTTTCGCCATGGACATCCAGTCCCGTATCGAGAAAAAGGGGGCTCGCTCGGTCACCATCGAGCCCGGCGATGAGATCATCACCATGTCGCTAATGAAGCGCGATACGCCGGTCTATTATACCGGCGATGGCGGGGTGATTCATTCCGTCTACTTCAAACCCGGTGTTTCCGTGGCACAAGGCGAACCGTTGATCGGCGTCTGCGCTCCGGATAAACTGCCGCTCATCCAGAAAATCATCACCAGAGTCAAGGCCGACTGGGATTCCGAGTAACCGCCGTCGGTAAATCGTGCGAAAAACGGGACGGGTCCGTATCGTCCCGGGACAGGCTATGCAGCAACAGACGATTGACAACCAGCCGACCACAGCGATGGTCCGACAGGCCATACGCGAGGAACTGGCGAAGCGGCGCGGTTCGCTTCCCGATGGGGTCGATGCCGAAGTGGTGATGCGCTACGGCGGTTTCGTCGGTTGCCAGTTGGAATGCCATCCGCGCCTTGGTCGGGCCATGGACCGCGCCAGGGCCCAGATTCGCGACATGGAAGCCGTTTGCACATCTGTTGCCAGCGGCAGGGTGATACTGGCGGACACCATGGACGGTACGAAGGGGAGGTTCACCCGGGTCTGGCACGCGCCGCCCGGCGGCGTATGGGGGTGTCTGGTCCATGCCAATACCCTGCTGGACATCTCGAGGACCTTTGTACCCCTGGCCGTGGGCGTCGCCTGCTGCGAGGCCGTGCATGCGGTGGGCGGCCGTCAGGCCTCGCTGCGTTGGGTAAACGATGTGCTGTTCGGTGAGAGGAAAGTCGCCGGCTTTCTGGTGGAAGGATTTACCGGCCCACGTTTTGGCGAGGTCTATAATCTGGTGGGGTTTGGTATCAATGTCAACAACCGGGCGTTTCCGGCGGAGCTAGCCTCCACCGCCGTTTCACTTGCCGAGATGATCGGCGAAGACCTCGACCTGGCCGAATTTACCGCCCTGTTCCTCGCCAAGCTGGCTTGGAATTTTGGTTTGATCCACTTTGAGGAGGCGTGTTGTCTCGCAAGCGGATCGTACTCCGGCCACGAGGGCCGCCACCTGTTGCTCGACAGTTGGCTGCGCCTCTCCGACAGTATCGGCCAAAGGGTCGTGTACGGCTTCGACGTCATCAACCGGCCCCAATACGAGGCCACGGTTGCCGGGCTGGAGCCGGATGGCGGCCTGCAAATGGTGCTTGACGACGGCTCGACCATCGTCGAGCACAGCGGCGAAATCCGCTATCTCTGATATTTCTTTGCCGCCCGGTTTGTCCGTCCGGGAGGGGGCGGTACCTATTGAGTAGTTACCGTCCGGCGTAGCATCGCCCAGGAATTGAGTTCGCGCTGCAGTAGATGCCTGCCGTATCGGTGCAGAATGTTCAAGGCCTCATAGAGGTTTTGGTCCGCGATCTGAAGTCTATGCAATTGCTCCAAAGCGGTATCCTGGGCCATTTGCAGTGTAGCGATGGTTTCGGCGGCGAGCCGTACCTGCGGTTCACCCAGAGTGGTGGCGCAGGAGGCGCAGACGAGGCCGCCGCTCACGGTGCTGAAGCCGTGCGCCACTACCTGTTGATCACCTCTTCCGCAGTGCACGCAGCGGTGCAATTCCGGTCTGTATCCCAGGATATCCCAACACTTGAGTAAAAAAAGCATGACAACCGGCAGGTGAGGACGAGCCGCGTCGAGACCCGCAAAGGCCCAGATCATCAGCTCGAACAGACGCTGATCTCCTTCCCCGTCATGGGTCGCCAGGAGGACGACTTCCCGGATAACCGAGGCGGCACAGTAACGGTTGACGTGTTGACGGATGGTGAGAAAGCTCTCCATCAGTTCCGCCTGCTCGAGAAGCGCCAGCGAAGCAGAGGAGCTGCGTCGCAACGATATCCGAAGAGAGGTGAACAGTTCGAGTTTGTTCACAAATCGCTTCTGGCTTTTTCTGGCCCCCTTGGCGATCGCTGTCACGCGCCCCATTTCACGGCAGAAAAGCGTGAGGATGAGGTCCGATTCGCCGTGATCGCGGCTATCGAGGACAATGGCCTCCGTTTCCCTGGTGACAGGCGCCATGGGAGATCAATCGAGGAGGTATTCGGGCAGGGAAATCCTGATCTCTTTTTTCGGATTTTTGGGCAAGGTAAGGGGGATATCGTTGAGAATAAGCTGCGCCTTGCAATCTTTGGGGAGATAGAGAATCATCGACTGCTTCGCGTCCCAGGATGCGGTTTCTCCAGCTTCAAAGGTCCTCTCGCGTCCCGGCTTGTCATCGACCTGAATTCTCAGGGTTGTCGGGGCTACGAACTTGGCCACCAGGTGATATTTGGAAGCTTGCGCGGTGGCGACCGTCGCCGTTTTGGCGGGATGATCGGTTGGTGCCGCTTCGCCGCTTTTTGTATTGGCTGCCTTTGCAGGCGCAGGGGTTGCGGCTGGTGTGCTTGCCGGCGTCGGCGGCGGCTGTGACTTTGGAGCTTTCATCGACGGCTGCGAGGAGGGGGCGGCGGTCGGAGTCGTGGCTTGTGGCTGGATGACGGCGCTTGGTCCCGAGTCTTTTTTGGTGGTGGGGCCGTCTATGGTATTGGGAACGACCTTCTGGGTCTGGACGTGATTGAGGCTGCGCAGTTTTTCGCTTACGTAGGTCACGGGGTTGATTGAAAAATACCAGCAGAGGCCGGCCCCGATCAGAATCAGCAACAGCAGAACCACCCCGAGGGTTGAGAGTGGAGATACATTCGATGGTTCCGCCATGGAGTGCACCTCCATGGCTACCTTGTGGGGCGGCGCGGCCGTGGTGTTGTCGTGTACAGGGTGCGGTGTCTTGCCGCGCTCCTTGAAAAAACGTTGGACGATGTCTTCGGGGTTGAGTCGAAGCGCCCTGGCGTAGAGGGAATAAAAGCCACGGGCGAAAGCGTCTGCCGGCAGGCTATTGTAATCATCGGCCTCCATGGCTCGCAGCTTGGACATGGAAATTTTGGTATCCCTGGCCACCTGTTCGAGGTCGAGATTGAGTTTTTTTCTGGTTTTCTCAAGCAATTCGCCGAGAGACTCAGTCTCCGGGCCGTGTGTTTCGTTTGTCATGTGATTATCGTCATAGAGAATATTTGCCGCTGAACGCGGCCACGCTCCTGTTCAACGGATGGGGTCGCCTTCGGGGCGATCCTCAAAGGATGTGCACGACGTCCCGCAGTCACTTCGGGTCGGTACAGGCAAGCCAAACCCTGGGGCTGGTCCGGTGGGCCGGGAAGAAAAACGCTCTTGGCTTTTTTGGCGCAAACAGGCTGTCAATAAGCAGAGCAGCAGTGGGTGTGGTCGCCTGGATGGTGCCGGGGTGGGGCGCCAGCGTGGGAGCCGGCAAATCTATAGTTTTTGGATATAGGCCTCGTTCTTGAGGTTTTTCACCCACAGGCTGTATGCCTTCTTCATCTCCCGGTTAAAGAGCATCTCTCTGATCTTCTCCTTAACAGAACCAAGAGACGCCTTTTTAACAATTGATCCGTCGCCTATGGAAACCAGCTTGAAAAACTGATATCCCTCCGGGGTCTCAATAATGGTGCTGATATCGCCGGGTTTCATTTTGGCAACGGTGTCGCGCATGTATGAGGCCATGTCGTCGAGTTGAAAGGTGCCGATATCACCCCCGTCGGCGGCGGAGGGCAGGTCGGAATAGCGGTGGGCCAGGGTGCCGAAGTCCTTCCCCTCTTCCGCCAGCCGATGGGCCTGTTCCGCGCGTTGCTTGGCGTCGAGCCTGTTGGCGTATTGCGCAGCTTTGGATAAGGTTTTACCGGAACGATCTTTCCAGCTGAATCCCATCTGCAGCAGGTAGTAGGCTCCTTTGGCGAGGCGGGTGGTATAGTGGCTGTCATAATAGGTGAGGATCATATCGTCCGTGACCACTACCTTGGGACCGATGTCCGCCTGAATCAACCGATGCTGCAGAATCTGGCTCTTCAGGGTCTGACGGTAGCTCGCCTCGTCCAGGCCGCTCTCACGCAGCTTTTCAAGTAGCTGAGCCCTTGTCAGGTTGTTGCGGCGCAGGATATTGGCCATGGCCTCATCTATATCCTTACTGGATACCGAGACGTGACTGGCTTTGGCCTTCTGAGCGATCAGGCGCTGATCGATCATGGTATTGAGCACCTCATCTCGTGCCTCGGCAAGTTTTTCCGGCAAATCGCCGGCTGAGGCCGTGGCGGCAACTTTCTGAAAAATGGCGTGGCCCTCCTGATCCAGCTCCGAGAGTGTGATGACGTCATTGTTGACAACCGCCACGACCCGGTCGACCATTTCCGCTGCCGCCCGTCCAGCGATACATTGCGTGGCGACTGCTACGGCCAACAAGAGAAGGAGGGGGCGGATGGGAGAAAAGCGCTGGTATCGGTTCATGATGTGTTCCTGCTTGAGACTTGCGGGCAGCCGGGTACGGCGATTGTTTACCTGTCCCTGTTGCCCGTATTTCAGGCCGAGGTATACTGCCTGAGCCGGTATCCACTACATTTTTCTTGCGGTGTCAACAGATTAATCGTTAAATAATGGATAAAGGCTTGCAAGTCGTCGGTAAAAGTCTTCCGGCGGCGGTTGACATTGCGCCTCTATCGAATATTCTGTCGCAGGAGTATAGCATATCCGGATTCAATTTGAAATCTCCCGAGGAGCGTATGCATGAAAAATCTCATCCGGCTGTTTCATGTCGGCGTGCTCTGTCTGGCGCTGACCTTCAGTTCAGCTTTTACCGGCGCCGCCATGGGTTCGACCGCCATGCCGCAATTCAACCTCAAGAACGCCGTGGACGGCACCACAGTCGCCAGCAGTGGATTTACCGGTAAAGTCCTGCTCGTCATCTTTTTCGCCACCTGGTGTCCTCCATGTGTCGAGGAGATTCCCTCCCTGATTCGGCTGCAGAAGACCTATGGCGAAAATGGCTTTTCCGTCGTGGCGCTATCGGTGGACCAGGCAGGACCGGAGGTGGTCGCCAGGCTGGCTGAAAGAAAGGGCATCAACTATCCCGTACTGATGGCCGATGAAAAAACCATGCATAATTTCGGGGGAGTGTACGGTATCCCGGTGTCCTTTCTCGTCAACCGGGAGGGCAATGTCGTCAAAAAATACACCGGTTATGAACCCTTTCCGGTTCTCGCCAAGGACATCAAAGGCATCCTCGACTGATAGTCGCCACGACGGCGCCTCTTGCAACAGTCGATTGACAATCGTGTGACAACACGGTAAATTAGAGATTAACTAAATAATGTACTACATTGTAGTTATATCGTCTTTAGGCGTGAGTTATTAAGAAAAAAACAAACCTGTCATTCGAGGAGGATCGCAATGAAAAAGAAATTGGTTGCACTGACGTTGGCAATGGCTTTTGCACTGGGAACCGGCGGAGCAGCGTTCGCCGCGAGAGTGAAATGCACCGTCGAATCGGTAGACGGCAACAAAGTTATGATGACCTGTGAGAAAGCAGACAAGTTCACCAAAGGCGACACGGTCAAGGTCATTCCGAAGAAGAAGGGTGCCGGCATCGAGGGTTGCTGATTGACATAGGTCCACTTTTTCAGTACTCTGACGGGTCGGTTGACTTTATGGTCAACCGACCCTTTTTTTTGGACACGCGGCATATTCCGCCCGGCAGGTTTGGAGCGATATCGGGAGGGTGAGTAGCCGGGAGGAGACATGGCCTTGCGCTTCTCGTTTTTCTCCACATTATAAATTGAGAGAGTTTGTTGTACTTTTTGCAGCCATCTCCTGCAAGAACGAGCTGATATGGACATTCGCACGCTGCCCGAGCATGAACGGGAAATTTACAATAGGATACGCAAACGCTACAAGCTCACTTTCGACCGTCTCAAACTCGGCGACAACACCGTGAGACTGCTCAAGGTAGCGGATCTGGAGGAATACCTCGGCGACAAGGATCCCTTTGCCGATGTCTCGCAGTTTCCCTTCTGGATAAAGTTATGGGACGCGGCGATGGTGCTTGCCTATTTTCTGCATGGCCTGCCCTCCGCCAGCGGAGACACCCTGCTCGAGTTGGGCGCCGGCCTGGCCGCGCCGGGTCTGGCGGCAGCGGCAAATGGATATTCCGTAACGGTCAGTGACTATGAGGAGATCATCCTTGATTTTCAAAGGGTGAGCGCCGCTGCCTCGGGGCTGTCCAATGTCCGCCCCATCCTGCTGGACTGGCTCGATCCTCCCGAAATCGAGCCGTTTGACATCCTGGCCGGGGCGGAGATTCTCTTTCGAGAGGAGTTCTTCGAGCCTCTGCTCGAGGTGTTTCGGCGCTATCTCAAACCCGGCGGAACTATCTTTCTCGCCCACGACGCCAGACGTCAGAGTCTGGGAAAATTCCTGCGTCTGGCTGAAAAGCAGTACCAAATCAGCGGCAAGGCCCAGACCATCCGGCGCCAGGACAAGGATGTGACCATCATTGTCAATCGGTTGCGCCAAAAGGGGTAAAGCGAGGCGGTAAGCGTCCCCCACCCATTTCCCGGGAGACACCGACAGAAGGAGAGGTGATGACGTTTTTCCCTGTCAATCTCAACGTTGCCGGCAGGTTGTGCCTGGTCGTCGGCGGCGGTTCGGTGGCTTTGCGAAAGATCCGGTCCCTGCTCGGCTGCAAAGCCGAGGTCGTGGTAATCAGCCCCCGGGTGGTCGAGGAGATCGAGCGATTGGTGAAAGAGGGAGCGGTGGAGTGGCGCAGGCGCAACTATAAGGACGGTGATCTGGCCGACGCTTTCCTGGTTTTTGCCGCCACCGACAGCATCGAGGTGCAAAAACGCGTAAGTTTGGAAGCGGCGCAAAGAGGCGTGCTCCTCAACAGTGCCAGCGATCCGCGCCGATGCGACTTTCAGGTGCCGGCCACCGTCAGGCGCGGTGAACTGTTACTTACGGTTTCCACGGGCGGCGGCAGCCCGGCGTTTTCCAAACTGCTGCGTCGGCAGCTCGAGCGACAGTTCGGCATGGAATACGCGACGGTCATCGAACTCCTGGCCGCAATCCGAGAGGTTGTGGTGCCAGGACCCGGCAGCTCGCTCGAACATAAAAAACTGTTCGAGCAGATGGTGTTATCCGATATAGTGGAGTGTGTCCGCCAGGGGCAATGGCAGCGGGCAAAAGATGTGCTGGGCGAGATCCTGCCGGCCGGCATCGATGTCGATGCGGTGGTCGACAGGTGTAACAGTCCCGCCAGGCGCAAGTAACAGACGTCGGCCCGACCGGGAACGACCTGGAGGCCAGGTACATGATGCATGAAATAAGTTATTTGCTTTTCCAGACGGCCCTTGGGGTCGCAGCGGTGGCCGGCGTGCTCTACCTGGTCTTTTTTGTCAGTCAGAATACCAAGGTGCGGCAGGCGGCCAGGATGATTCTGGTGCTTTCCGGCATCCTGCAGACGCTGTATATCGGTTCGCGGTATCTGCTGGCGGGGTACACGCCGATAACCACCCAGCATGAGGCCGTGGTCTTTTTCGCCTGGGCTACCACCTGGGCCTACCTGTCGTTTCGCTGGCGGTACACGGTCAAGAATTTCGGCACCTTCGTCTCCTTGATGATCCTGCTGCTGCTTTGTATAGCAGCCTTTGCCTCCCGGCAGATTTTGCCGTTGCCGCCGGTTCTACGCAGCTGGTGGCTGCCGGTGCATGCCGGCACTTCGCTATTGGCCTACGCTTTTTTCTTGCTGGCGTTCTGTGGCGGGCTGATGTACCTGCTGCAGGAGCAGGAGCTCAAACGCAAGCGGTTCGGCTACTTCTTCTCCCGCTTGCCATCGCTCGATGCGCTCGATCAGCTCAACAGTCACTGTTTGACAGTGGGGTTTGTCTTTCTCACCCTTGGCATGGTCAGTGGCTCGCTATGGACCAGGCAGGCCTGGGGCACGTACTGGCAATGGCATCCCAAGGAGACCTGGTCGTTGATCGCCTGGTTTATCTATCTGCTGCAGATCCACCAGCGGTTCACCGCCGGCTGGCGCGGCAAGAGGGCAGCGGTGATGGCCATGGTCGGTTTTGCCGTGGTGGTATTTACCCTTCTTGGAGTTATGTATCCGATCGGAGGTGGGCATCACTATGCCGGGTGAAACATTTGTCCTGCTCGGTGTGAATCACAAGACCACACCGGTGGAAATTCGCGAGAAAATGGCCCTTTCCTCCGGCTATGAGCAACCGCTGAGGCAGTTGCGGGAGATGCCGGGTTGCAGGGAGTGCTATCTGCTCTCCACCTGCAACAGGGTGGAGATACTGGTGATCGCCGAACCGGGACCGGAGCTTGAACGGCGGCTCATCACCTTTCTTTTCGGCGAAAACCTCTCGGATAGCAGCGCTCGGAACCATGTCTATCTCCATACCGGCAGCGAGGCGGCAAAGCACCTCTTCACGGTTGCCGCAAGTCTGGATTCCCTGATCGTGGGCGAGGCCCAGATCCTGGGGCAACTCAAGGAGGCCTACCGGCATGCCTCCGACCATCATTGCACCGGTCCGCTGCTCAACCGGCTGCTGCACAAGGCCTTTTCCGTGGCCAAACGAATCCGTACCGAAACCGGGATCGGCTCTTCCGCGGTTTCCATCAGCTCGGCGGCGGTCGAGCTGGCAAGGAAGATATTCGGCAGCCTCGGCGATAAGCATGTGCTGCTGGTGGGAGCGGGAGAAATGGCTGAGTTGGCGGCCCAGCACCTGGTCGGACAAGGTGTGCAGTCGGTAACCGTCGCCAACCGCACCCTGTCCCGAGGGGTGGATCTTGCCAAACGCTTCGGCGGCAAGGCCGTCTCCTTCGATGAGTTGCTCGGTCAGCTGGAACAGGTCGACATCATTATCAGCTCCACAGGCGCGCCGAATATCATTTTGGAAAAAAAGCAGGTTCGTCCCGTGATGCGGGTGCGGCGGCGCCGACCTCTCTTTTTTATCGATATTGCCGTGCCGCGCGATCTCGATCCTGCCCTCAACGACCTGGAAAATGTCTATCTCTACGACATCGACGATCTCAGTCATGTGGTGGAAAGAAACCGCACTGAGCGCGACAAGGAGGCGGTGAAGGCGACGCGGATCGTGGAAGAGGAAACCATCAAGTTTCAACGCTGGCACGAAGGGATGGCGCTCACTCCCACCATCCAGGATTTACGGCGTAAGGCGGACGAGATCTGTCGCCTGGAGCTGGAGAAAACCCTGCCGAAGTTTGCAAGCCTTACCACGGCGGAAAAAAGATCCCTGGAGAAAATGGCCGCCTCCATTACTTCGAGAATGCTGCACGGACCACTCAACTATCTCAAGGCCGATGCCTGCGGAGGTCGAGACACCACCCAGCTGAAAGTGGATACGGTGCGCACCATGTTCGGGCTGGAGGGCGGTTCCGAGGACGAGCGGCGCAATTGAGGAGCCAGTCTGGAAGGTGTTTTACTCGCTGATGAACGATTACGCGGAAGATCTCGACAACGAATGGTTTATGGTCAGGCACTCCGGTGAAATGCCCGAGGTAGCGTTGCATTCTTCGCTTCATTATCTTACCGAATCTGAAGACGGCCCCCGGCTGGTGTTGCAGGACCGCCATCTGCGCCGTCTCAGGCAGGCCGCCGAGGCCAGATACAAAGAGATCGTGCTCCGCGATCTGCAGCACGAGAACCGGGGCACGACCATCTCCCGCGGGGTGCAGCGCTCCATCGTCAATTACCGGCGCTACCAGCAGTTCTGCTTGCGCCAGGGGCTGGACGGCAGTGGCTTTGCCCGGGAAGTGGCCGCATCCCTGCTGCTGTTGTTGGGAAGCGAAGCGGCGGAAGCGGCCAAAGGCCGCGGATGTCTCTCGCTCAACTGTACGTTTGAAGAACTCGATCGCTTTGCCGTGGAAATCGGACTGGTTGGCAAGGGGTTGCCGGCGACCATCGCCTGTCTCTGCGCAGGGGAGGGTGGTTGAATATCTTTTGCTGACAAACGTGTTGATTTCAGATCGTAAATTTTTTCTCTCCACATTGTTTGTCATGGAATTTGTCCGGGGCTTCTGGTATGAATTCTAGGTGTGTGCGTCTTGAAACAGGAAAATTTGCAAACGTTCGCCACCACCTCATCCGGGTACGATCAGGTTGACGGAGGAAAAGTCCGCCTGGGCTTGCCGCTCCGCTCGTTCCACGTCCGAAGCGTAGCCGAACGCTAACATCCGCCGCCCAGCTGGCGGCCAACATACATTACATTCTTATCTCGATAGAGTTAGTTCCCATGAAAAAATCGATGTACCGTATCCTGATCGCCACCTGCGCTTTTTTGCTGCTGCTGCAGCCCAGCGGCGGTTTGCTGCAGGCTCGGAGCGCATCCTCCGTCGACCGCGAACGCAACCGGTTGATCGGCTATATGATCGCCCGGCAGTTGCCCATTCTGCACTACAGCGACAAAGTCATGAACGATTCGTTGGCCCTCGCCGCCTTCGGTCTTTATATCAAACAGCTGGATTCCCAGAAACGGTTTCTGCTCAAGGAAGATGTCGAACAGCTTCGCGCTTTTGCGCCCTATATCGACGACAACCTCAAACGCGGCACCATCACCCTCCCCGATGCCGGGTACGCGATGCTCAGTCAACGCATTGCGCAAGTGGAGAAGATGGTTGATGCAATATTGAAAAAGCGCTTCGATCCGAACACCAAGGTCATCCTCGAGACCGACCCGGACAAACTCCAGTTTGCCGCCAGCCTGCAGGAGTTGCAGCAGAGGTGGAGCAAAATATTGCGAGCGCAGCTGATCAACCGTTTTCTCGATCTGCAAGAGGAAAACAAGGCCGCCCCCCAGAAAAAGAGCGACGACCAGCTTTGGAACGAGGCCTATGAAAAGATAGGCAAGCAGTATCGCGATTTCTTTCATCGCCTGCACCAGGAGACGCTTCAGGACCACTATGATCGCTTTTTCAACGCGGTGGCCCGAGCCTTCGGTCCGCATACCAATTACATCTCGCCCGCGGACAAGGAACAGTTCGATATCAGTATGCGGGGCAGCCTGGAGGGAATAGGCGCCATGCTGCGTGAAGACGGCGGGTTGATCAAGGTTGTGCGCATCATTCCGGGCAGCGCCGCGGCCCGTCAGGGCCGCCTGAAGGCGGAAGATGTCATCCTCCAGGTAGCCGAGGATGGCAAGGAGCCGGTCGATATCACCGACATGCGGTTGCGCGATGCCGTGCGCCTGATTCGAGGGCCTAAGGGGACAACCGTGCGACTCACCGTCAGGAGGCCGGACGGGGTGAAGGAGGTCATTCCCATTGTCCGCAACGTCGTGCAGATCGAGGCGACTTTCGTCAAGGATACTGTACTCGACGTCAAAGGTGCCGGCAAGGTTGGCTATCTCCAGATTCCCAGTTTTTACCGTGACTTCGAAAAAGACGGCGCCGAAGGCGGGCGCAATGCCAGCGACGATACCAGAAAAGCGATCAGGCAACTCAAATCGGAAGGGGTGAAGGGCATCATTCTCGATCTGCGTGATAACGGAGGCGGGGCGCTGGTCGACGCGGTGCGAATCACCGGCATGTTCATCGATCAGGGGCCGGTAGTCGAGGTCAAGAACAGTAACGGTGCCGAGCGCATTCTCAGCGATGAGGAACCGGGCAGGGAATGGGACGGCCCTTTGGTCGTGCTGGTCAATAAGTTCTCCGCTTCGGCTTCGGAAATCGTCGCCGCCGCCCTGCAGGATTACGGGCGGGCGGTGATCATGGGAGGCCCGCACACCCATGGCAAGGGGACCGTGCAGACCATCATCGACCTCAACGAGAATATTCCGCTGCTCCATCTCCACAAGTACAAAGACCTCGGCGCCATCAAGGTCACGATACAGAAATTTTACCGAGTGACCGGCGGTTCCACCCAGTACAAGGGGGTAGTGCCCGATATTGTGCTGCCGAGCCTTTTGGCCCATCTCAAATCCGGAGAGCGATCGCTTGAGTATTCACTCCCCTGGGATTCCATCCCACCGGTGGAATACACTCCGTACCCTCATCACTTGAATCTACCGTGGCTCGAGAAACGCAGCCTCGAACGGGTGGCGCACGACAAGGGTTTCCAGACTCTCCGGGAGGAAGAGGCCCTGGCGGTGGAACGTAGCAAGGTTACCAAGGTAACGCTGGACCTCGACGACATGCGCGCCAAGAGAAAGGAAGCCGAGGAGGCGCGGAACAAAATCGGCGAATATTACCTGAAATACCGCGATGAGCAGCCCAGTGAGGACGGTGAACTTAAAGACGAGCAGAAGACACCTGAGCAGATCCATAAGCGGTGGCTCAAAGAGATTCACGACGATCCCTACATCCGGGAAGCAACCCGCGTGATACGCGATATTCTTCACTCCTGAAAGGGAAGGGGCAACCACTGGTTCCAGTCCGGAACAAGATGTTTTCCTGGCAATTTCTCAAGGAAAAATCCACTTGAAAAAGACCGGAAAAGGTGCTAGAAGTGCGTTTTTGTGAATGGTCATTCAGTAGTATCGCCCCTTTTGTTATCTATCCGTCCTGGGAGGGAGCACAGCGCGAGACTGTGAGGTGAGCGACAGCATGCCGGTTGAGGGTCGATTCGTCGACCGGATCTAGTCCGGTCATATCGGCCAGGGGCCGGCGTCCGTATACCGATGTTGCCGAGTGCTTGCCTCTACGCGATCTCCGGTTTCGATACAAGGGGCTCAACAGATGAGGCTTGAAGTGCATGGATCTTGCTGAAGCTTTCCGTAATTATCGGGAAAAAATCGTACAAAAGTGGGTCGATTACACCCTATCGACCTATCCTTCCTCACAATTCTTCTCCAAGGAACGGGACAAGTTCGCCAATCCGGTCGGGGTAAACATTCGAGAGGCCCTCGACAAACTCTTTCTCCTTCTGAGCAAAGACGCCGACCCGCAGGAATTCAAGGCGCCAATCGAGCAGATTATGCAGCTGCGGGCAGTGCAGAACTTCTCTCCTTCCCAGGCCGTGGCTCCCCTCAACGCCGTAAAGCACATCACCCGGGAAATCCTTGCCGCGGACAAGGAACGAGCCGTATTCATAAAAGATCTCTATGATTTTGAATTTGCTGTCGATCTTGCAGTTTTGGCGGCATTTGACATTTACATGGAGTCGCGGGAACGATTGTACCAGACCCGGCTCGATGAATTGAAATCGGGTCGCCACATCCTCGCTGAGAGTAAATGTGCCGGCAAGGTCGGCAAAGAGAAATAACCATCGGCATCCGGCTGCAGCCGGGTGCCGACAGTAATTTTAATATAGAAGAGTTTCGAGTAATTAACTGGTTTCCGCGCTAAAGGAGTGGGTCGGGCCTATACACGGATTCCAAAATCCCAGTTCAACTGAAGCGAGGTAAGAAATGAAGTATGCCTTATCATTTCTGGCAGTCATAGCACTCATGCTGATTGCCTGGCTAGGGTCCCAGATACCGGGTATGCAGTACATCTTTGGTGTCGCCTTCCCGTATCTGGCCATCGCGGTCTTCCTTGGCGGTTTTGTCTACCGGGTCGTACAATGGGGCAAGTCCCCTGTTCCGTTCCCGATTCAGACAACCTGCGGACAGGCCAAATCGCTTGATTTCATCAAGCACAACAAGCTCGAAGCTCCGCATACGACCGCGCAAGTCGTGGCCAGGATGGCCCTGGAGATCCTGACCTTCCGGTCGCTCTTCAGGAACACCCACGCGGAGATGTATGAGGGGCCGAAGGTCACCTATGAATCTTCCAAATGGCTTTGGCTGTTCGCCATTATTTTCCACTACTCCTTCCTGGTAATTGTCATCCGGCATATGCGGTTGTTTCTCAATCCGGTGCCGGCATGGATAAATTGGGTGGAGTTTGGCGACGGCATCTTCCAGGTCGGCGCGCCCACCTGGTACATCACCGACGTTACGATTTTGCTCGGACTCTTCTGCCTCTATGTCAGGCGATTGACCAACGCCAAGGTGCGCTACATCTCGTTGTTCAACGATTATTTTCCCCTGGTGTTGATCTTCTTCATCGCCTGCACCGGTATCACCATGCGCTTCTTCCTGCGCTCCGGCGTCGATATCATCACCATCAAGGAACTGGCGGTGGGGCTCGTCACTCTGCATCCCACTATCAGTGGTCCGATCACCTCGCTGTTCTTCGTTCACCTGTTCCTGGTTTGTACGCTTCTGGTCTACTTTCCATACAGCAAGTTGATGCATCTCGGAGGGGTCTTCATGAGCCCGACCCGAAATCTGAAAAACAACAGCCGGGAGGTTCGCCACGTCAACCCCTGGAATCCGCGCATCCTGCCGCATTCCTATGCCGGCTACGAGGATGAGTTCCGCGAGTTCATGGTTGACGCCGGCCTTCCCGTCGAAAAAGAGTTGCCTCCTCAAAAAGATGAGGAATAACAGATTTCCCAATACTTGCTTATAAGGATGAAATAGCGATGGCAGTTCCAAAATTAGAACAATTATCGAAAAGTGTAGTGCAGGGACCATCCTTGGCAACCGGAGCGATACCCACCAAGGACTGGATGGACATCCCGGCGGTTTTCGGCCCCGGGAAATATGCCTACCCCGCCAAAAAGGAGAAGGTCGAGTACCTCAACAGTCAAAGCGGCCTTCATTTTCCCAATGCCCGTGAGTGGTCGCCCGAGGACGACGACTGGAAACTTCCCGAGGATTGGAAAAATATCATTCTCAAGGGTCTCAAGGAGCGGCTGGACAAGTTTCGTTCCCTGAAGATCTTCATGGATTGCTGCGTGCGCTGCGGCGCTTGCGCCGATAAGTGTCACTTCTTTCTCGGTACCGGCGATCCCAAAAACATGCCGGTGCTGCGCGCCGAGCTGCTCCGTTCGGTATACCGTAACGATTTCACCCTGGCGGGCAGGATTCTCGGCAAAATGGCCGGCGCGCGCGAGATGACCGTCGGCGTCTTGAAAGAGTGGTTCATGTACTCGTACCAGTGTACCGAGTGCCGGCGCTGCTCCGTCTTTTGTCCCTACGGCATCGATACCGCCGAGGTGACCATGATGCTCAGGGAGCTGCTGCATCTCGTGGGTGTGGGCATTAACTGGATTTTGGAGCCGGTCTCCAACTCCAACCGCACCGGCAACCACATGGGTCTGCAGCCGCACACCTTCAAGGACAACGTGGAATTCCTGGTCGACGACGTCGAGAACCTGACAGGCGTCCGCCCGAATGTCACCTTCAACCGCAAGGGCGCCGAGGTGCTGTTCATTACGCCTTCCGCGGACGTTTTCGCCGAGCCGGGCCTCTATACCGCCATGGGGTATTTGATCCTCTTCGAGGCGATCGGTCTCGACTATACCTGGTCGACCTATGCCTCCGAGGGCGGCAACTTCGGTCTGTTCACCAGCAACGAGACCATGAAGAAACTCAATGCCAAGATGTACGCCGAAGCGGAGCGTTTAGGCGTGAAATATATTATTGGCGGTGAGTGTGGTCATATGTGGCGTGTTATCCATCAGTACATGGATACCATGAACGGACCCGCGGGCTTCCTTGAAGTTCCGAAGTCGCCGATCACCGGTACCGTTTTCGGGAATGCGGCTTCCACAAAAATGGTGCATATCAGCGAGTTCACTGCCGATTTGATCAAGCACGGCAAACTCAATCTCGACAAGAGCCGCAATAGCCATGTCAAAGCCACCTTCCACGATTCCTGTAACCCGGCGAGGGCCATGGGCCTGCTCGACGAACCGCGTTACATCCTCGATCATGTGGTGGACTGGGTGGAAATGCCTGAGAATACCATCCGCGAACAGACCTACTGCTGTGGTTCCGGCACCGGTCTGAATACCGACGAGATTATGGAATTGCGGATGCGGGCAGGGTACCCCCGCGCCAATGCCGTGAAGTATGTGCATGATAGGTATGATGTCAACATGCTCTCCTGTGTCTGCGCCATCGATCGCGCCACCCTGACTTCCCTGATGAACTACTGGAATCCGGATGTCGGTGTTTGCGGCGTGACAGAGCTCGTAGGCAACGCCATCGTCCAGGAAAACGAGGGTGAGAACAGGGCGAACCTCGATGAAGGCCTGCGCACCTTGGTGTGATTAATCCTGACCAGAATATAGGAGTATGACTCATGTACAATAAAGGAACAATAATACCGGGGCTGATTATCTTCGTGCTCTTTGTCACGTTTCCCGTTTGGTACAACGGACTGAAGGCAGGCCCGATTCCTAAGCCGGAGCTGCCACCCAACGGCACGAAGCATTGTGTGTACCCCCTGCAAGTAATTCGCGACGAGCATCCGCAGATCTTGAACGAATGGCGCGACGACGTGCTGCGCAACGACGATCGCGTTGCCGTGACCGCCGATGGCAGGACCTTTCGCAAAGGCCTGCAGCTTGCCTGTTTGAAATGCCATACCAACACGGATAAATTCTGCGACAGATGTCACGAATATGCATCGGTGAAACCCTACTGTTGGGACTGCCATCTGAGACCCTCTGATATAGCAAAGAAGAACAAGGAGATGCACTAATGGACAAAAAGAGAAGGACATTTCTAAAAATGGCCGGTGCCACCGCACTTGCCGGCATTAGCGCCCCTGCGGTTGTCAAACTGACATCCACGCCTTCCTTTGCTGCCACGGAGAAGGAGGGCAATAAAGCGGAAGGCGCCAAGGGAGAAACCGCTACACTTAAAACGGCTGAGAAAAAAGAGCGACTCGGCATCGTCATTGACATGCGTAAGTTCTATGAGAAGCCCGAATTGCTGGACAAGGCTGTAGCCGCCTGTATCAACGCTCATAACATTCCGCAAATTACCGATAAAAACGGTAATGTCGACCATAAGAGTGAAATTAAATGGATCTGGAAAGAGCCTTTTGAGAAAACCTTTCCAGAGCATTCCAATTACCATCGATCGGAGACGGAAGAGAAACACGATTACCTCGTGCTGTGCAACCATTGCGATCATCCGCCCTGCGTGCGGGTCTGCCCTACCAAGGCGACCTTTGTCTATGAAAAGAACGGCATCGTGGCCATGGACTATCACCGCTGCATCGGCTGCCGGTTCTGCATGATGGGCTGTCCCTACGGGGCGAGGAGCTTCAACTGGATGGATCCGCGCCCGTACATCAAGCACTACAATCCCGACTTCCCGACCCGGATGCGCGGTGTCGTCGAGAAGTGCACCATGTGTTCCGAGCGCATCGCCCTCGGCCTCCAACCCGCCTGTGTCGAGGCGGTCAAGGAAGAGAAGGCCATGTACTTCGGTGATCTCGCGGATCCGAAGTCGGAGATTCGCAAGGTGCTTGCGGAGGAGAACACAATCCAGAGGAAACCGTCCCTGGGGACGAATCCCTCAGTCTTTTACATAGTGTGAGGTGGTCATGTTTGAAAAAGCAATGAAAGGAAATTCAGCCTACTGGAGCTGGCTCGCCGTTTTAGGCGTGTTCATCGTTATAGGCGTTGCATGCTATGTGCGACAGTTTCTCTACGGTATGCATCTCACCGGCATGGGCCGCGACGTCGCCTGGGGCCTCTATATTGCCCAGTTCACCTTTCTGGTTGGTGTTGCGGCTGGAGGGTTGATGCTGGTACTTCCCTACTATATTCATGATTACAAGGAGTTCGGCCGAATTACCATCCTCGGTGAGTTCCTCGCCATCTCGGCGCTGATCATGTGCCTGATGTTCATCATGGTGGATATCGGACAGCCGCTTCGCTGTCTCAACATGATTCTGCATCCAACTCCAAATTCCATGTTGTTCTGGGATATGTGCGTTCTGATGGGGTACCTGTCGCTGAACATCATCTGCGGCTGGGTTATCCTCACTGCCGAGAAGAAGCAGGTCAAGCCGCCGAAATGGGTCTATATCTTCGTTTATATCTCCATCCCGTTCGCGGTCTCCATCCACACCGTCACCGCCTTCCTCTATGCCGGTCTGCCCGGTCGTGAGTTCTGGCTAAGCGCCATCGTCGCTCCCCGCTTCCTGGCATCCGCTTTCGCCGCCGGCCCGGCTCTCGTGGTCCTGGCATGCCTGATCATGAAACGGGTGGCCAATTTCGACGCCGGTGAAAAGGCGATCAACAAGGTGGTGACCATCATTATGTATGCTGCCCTGATCAATGCCTTTTTCGTCTGTCTTGAATTCTTCACAGCCTACTACTCCAATATCCCCGGTCATAAGGAGGCGCTCAATTACCTCTACTACGGGTTGACCGAGGGCGGTCATGTGTATGACACCCTGGTGCCCTTCATGTGGGCGTCGGTAGCTTTCTGCTTCATCGGCCTCGGGGCCTTCGGCTATATGAAGATCCGCAAGACCTACTCCGAGCCTCTGATCGCAATCGGTTGCGTGCTGACCTATGTCTCGCTGTGGATCGACAAAGGCGCCGGGTTCGTCTTCGGCGGCCTGGCCGTCAGCCCGCTGGGCGATGTCAATAACTACTATCCGAAGGCGAACGAGATCGGTATCGCTCTTGGAATCTATGCGGTGGGCTTTTTCGTCCTGACCGTGCTGTACAAGATCGCCATTACGGTGGATAAGGAAGTGCACCACTGATCCATTCGCAACCACCTTGCGTTGAAAAAGCCCCCGAGTGAAACTCGGGGGCTTTTTTTATTTATGACACAGGTTCACCAGCACCCAATTGGAGTGCTGTCATGCAGTAGGGAAATGGTGCCGACCAAGAGCGCGCTCTTCATTGCCAAAATACTGCCGGAGACGGGGCCGCACGGACTGATGAGGAATGCGGGTTAGGGCCACTGCCCTCGAAGATAAAGGGAAAAATAGTGGAGGATCTGATGCGAAAATAACATATAGATCAGGCCGGCCAGCGAGAGAAAAGGCCCGAAGGGAATCCGGGTTTTGCCACCTTTTTTCTGGAACAACATTGCGGTTATGCCGACCAGCGAGCCGGTCAACGAGCTGAAAAAGACGATAAAAGGCAGAGATCGCCAGCCGAGAAAGGCTCCAAGCATGGCCAGAAGCTTGATATCGCCGCCTCCCATGCCCTCCTGTTTGCGGAGCAGGTAATAGATGAGGGCCACCGCATAGAGAATGCCGCCGCCCGCGCCGATGCCGATCAGTGAATCGAGCCAATGAACCTGCGGGTTGACAAACGAGAAGAGGAACCCGAGCACGATACCGGGGAGACTGATGACGTCGGGGATGATCTGGTGATGGATATCAATGTAGATGATAACCAGAAGAGCGGCGCTGAAGACGAAGTAGCCGGCAAAGGCAAGGGATGGTCCGAAGGTGTGGAAAAGCGCTGCGCTCAGCACCGCCATGAGCAATTCCACGATAGGATACTGAATTGAAATCGGACATTTACAGTGGCGGCACTTTCCGAGTTGGACAATATAGCTGAGAACAGGTATATTCTCATACCACGCCAGCGGGTGTTTGCAGGCGGGGCAGTGCGAAGCGGGGAAGACGATGGAGATATCCTCTCTGGGCAACCGCAGGATGACAACGTTGAGAAAACTGCCTACAATAGCTCCGAGCAGGGCGGAAAAAATGAGAAAAAGCGGTTCTGCCGGGATCATAATCGAGCCTCGAAAAATAAAAGACAACCCCCCACCGGAATGGTCATAGAGCGGCCAAACCGATGCATATCTGAAGTAACTATGCCACAATATCAGGAAAAAACAATAGTTACCCGTGTGGAACAACTCTCGGAGGAAAATATCCGCTTGACCTTGAAGGCCCCTGATATCGCCGGTGCCTGCAAGCCCGGTCAATTTGTCATGATCAGGACCAGTGTCGGCAAGGATCCTCTGCTCAGGCGTCCCTTCTCCATCCACCAGTCCGATGCCAGCGGCCATATCCAGATCTATTTCAAGGTGGTCGGCCGGGGAACCGAGATCCTCGCCCATGTACGGGTCGGCGAAACCCTCTCGGTTTTCGGTCCACTGGGGCGCGGGTTCGAGATCAGTGAAACTGCTCCCGTCTGCATCATCGGCGGCGGGCTCGGGATTGCCCCGATGCTTTTTTTAGCCAAGGAGGTGTGTCGCCATAAAAAGAGCTGCAGCGGCGATCTGATCATCCTTGGAGGACGAAGCAAAAGTGAAGTGGAGCCCCTGATGGAGGATTTCCGGCAGATGGGCATGCACCTGCTGGCGGCAACCGATGACGGATCCTACGGTGAACATGGCTATGTGACCGAGGTTCTGCACGGAATCGATCCCCTTGCCGGTACCATCGTCTATGCCTGTGGTCCGGAGCCGATGATGTCCGCGGTAAACGACTACTGCCTGGGAAGAAAACTCAAATGCCAGGTGTCGGTGGAGAGTGTCATGGCCTGCGGGATGGGCGCCTGCCTCGGTTGCAGTCGACCTGCCAGGGAGGGCGGCTACGTCCATGTCTGTAAGGATGGTCCGGTATTTGACGCGGGGGATCTGCAATGGAATTCGTAAAACAGACCGACGGCGGCCCGGACCTGCGGGTGAAAATAGGCGAGCTGATTCTCAATAATCCGGTGATGACCGCCTCCGGGACATTCGGCTATGCCAGGGAGTTCGAGAATCTGATGAACCTGCACCGTCTGGGAGCGGTGATCGTCAAAGGCATATCGCTTTTTCCCCGTGCGGGGAATCCGCCGCCGCGCATCGTCGAGACCGCCTGCGGGATGCTCAATGCCATTGGCCTGCAGAACGTGGGTGTGGAGAAATTCATCGAGAGCAAGATGCCCTATCTCAGAGGGCTCGATGTGCCCGTTATCGTCAATATCCTTGGCGGCAGCGTGGAGGAATATCGGGAGATCACCAGTAGGCTGGCGGATGTCGAGGGAGTTGCCGGCATCGAGGTGAACATCTCCTGCCCCAACGTCAAGGAGGGAGGCGTGGCGTTTGGCGGCGACCCTGCCATGGCGGCGGCTGTGACTGAAGCGGTACGCAAGAGTTGTTCGCTGCCGGTAATCGTCAAACTCTCACCCAACGTTACCGACATTGCCGAGATGGCGCGAGCGGTTGAAGGCGCGGGTGCCGATAGCGTCTCGCTTATCAACACGCTGATCGGCATGGCGATCAACCTCAAGAAAAAGCGCCCGGAATTGGCCAATGTAATCGGCGGCCTCTCCGGCCCGGCCATTAAACCGGTGGCGCTGAGGATGGTTTTTCAGGTGGCCCGGGCGGTGTCCATCCCGATTATCGGCATAGGCGGCATCGAAACCGCGGATGATGCCCTGGAGTTTTTGCTGGCGGGGGCGACGGCGGTCCAGATCGGGACGGCTAATTTTACCAACCCCCGGGCGAGCGAAGAGGTGGTGGAGGGCATCGGCCGATATGTGCACGAGGAAAAACTCCACTCGGTACGGGAAATGATCGGCGGCCTGATCCTGGAGTGAAATGGCCGGCGAGCGGGCCTTGAGATAAAGGGAACATCAGGAATATGAAAATTAACGGTCATACCATTGTCTACGGCATAATCGGCAACCCTGTGCGCCACTCGCTCAGCCCGGCAATGCATAACAGCGCCTTTGCCGCCCTGGAGGAAAACAGGGTATATATCCCGTTGCCGGTGGGTGATGTGTCAGCCGCTCTCACCGGGCTCAAGGGGCTTGGCATTGCCGGCGTCAGTGTGACCATACCGCACAAGGAAGCGGTCATACCGCTGCTCGATACGGTCGATCCGGTGGCAGCCAGGATAGGCGCCGTCAACACCATCGAGGTGATCGAGGGCGAGGGCGGCATCGAATTGCGCGGCTCCAATACCGATTGGCTGGGAGCCAACCGGGCGCTTGCCGATCAAATCGATCTGGCGGGGAAAAGCGCGGTGGTGCTGGGCGCCGGCGGTTCGGCCCGGGCCATAGGGTTCGGGCTTCTGGAAGCCGGGAGCACGCTCACTCTCTGCAGCCGAACGGAAAGCCGGGGCCGGCGGCTGGCGGCGGATCTGGATTGCCCCTGGATTCCGCTTTCGCGGGTAACCGAACCGGCGGCGGACATTCTGGTGAATGCCACCTCTGTGGGGATGGCGCCCAATAGCGAGGTGAGCCTGGTGCCGGTAGCCTCTCTTGAGAAATTCCGGGTGGTCATGGATATCGTCTACGCACCTCTGCAAACCCGGTTGCTGCGCGAGGCGGAGGCAGCGGGATGTGCCACCGTGAACGGCCTGGAAATGCTGCTCTATCAGGGTGTGGCCCAATTCGAGTTGTGGACCGGCCGCAAAGCGCCGGTGGACGTGATGCGAAAGTCACTACTCGAGGCGACGAACAATCTGTAACTGAGCAGTACCTTATATAGACAAATACCTTACGAACAAATGATAGAAATAAAACCGGTAAAAGATATCGACGTCACTCTGGCGGTGCCCGGGTCCAAGAGTCTCACCCAGCGCGCCCTGATCGCCGCTTCCCTGGCAGAAGGGACCAGCAAGCTGATCGGTCCGCTGGTCAGCGAGGATACCGAGTACTCCTCCCAGGCGCTCTCAGCCATGGGGATGACCATCGACAAGGGGGATGACGTCTGGACGGTGGCGGGCAGCGGCGGGGTTATCGGCGCCTGTCAGGCACCGATTTACCTTGGCAACAACGGCACCGCGACACGATTTCTCACTTCGGTTGCGGCGCTTGGGCATTCGCCGGTCGTCATCGATGGCGACGAGCGGATGCACCAGCGGCCGATCGGCCCCCTGATGCAGGCCCTGCGGGGATGGGGAGTGGATATCACCGCCACGAAAGGCACCGACTGCCCGCCGCTTGCCATCAACAGCCATGGGTTGCGCGGCGGCGAAACGGTGCTGCCTGAAGGAAAATCCAGCCAATACCTCTCTTCGCTGCTGCTGGTCGCCCCCTATGCCGAGCGGCCTGCGGTGCTGCGAGTGGAAGGAGAAGTGCTCTCCAAGCCCTACGTGGCCATGACGCTGGCGGTGATGGCCGATTTCGGGATCGTGGTCGAGGCTTCGCGCCAGTTCAATGACTTTTCCATTCCCCAGGGGTGTTATAAGGCCCAGGACTATCGCATCGAGGGCGATGCCTCCAATGCGTCCTACTTCTGGGCGGCCGCGGCCGTTACCGGCGGCAAGGTGACGGTAAGCAACGTGCCGGTACCCTCCCTGCAGGGTGATGCCATGCTGGTGCCGCTGCTGGGCCGGATGGGATGCGAGGTGACCAAGGAGGGGGATGGGTTGACGGTTGCCGCTTCCCGGCCGCTCTCCGGCATTACGGTGGATATGGGCGGCATGCCCGACGTGGTCCCCACCCTGGCGGTGGTGGCGGCGTTTGCCGAAGGAAAGACGGTGATCAACAATATCGCCCACCTGCGCATCAAGGAGTGCGACCGGTTGAGCGCGGTGGTCACCGAACTGCGCAAAATGGGCGCCAAGGTGGAGGAATACCCTGATTCCATGGTCATCCACGGTGACAGCGGGCGTAACCTGCACGGCGCCGAGATCGAGACGTATAAGGACCACCGCATGGCCATGTGTTTTGCCGTCGCCGGTCTGCGGATTCCCGGCGTACGGATCACCGGCGAAGGTTGCGTGGCTAAATCGTTTCCCGATTTCTGGGATCGGCTGGCACTGCTGCGCTGATCTTCAATATCCTTAATCGTTCAGGAGTTCCACCACTATGGCATCTCCCGGCTGCGCGCCGGTCAGGTTAGCGGCGGAGCCACCGCTCACGGCGATCTCCAGGTGGCCGTGGCTGTCGAAAAGAGCCAGCGGCTGCTGATCATCGGCTTTGTCGGCATAGCACGAGCAAAGACCCTGGATTTCGGTTTCTCCAAGCCGGACGCGCAGCTTGCCTCGCTCGGAGAGGGGGCGGATGTCACTGGTGGTAAGGCTGGTGCAGAGGTTGCCGAAACCATCGCAATGGATGATCTCGCCGGTTACCCGTCGCTCTTCGACCACCACCCGTGGATCACGGAAAATTGTACACTCTTTCGGCGATACCGATTCGCCGACTTTGGCGAGATCCAAGCCGCCGGCCATGCGGGCGGCAACGGGGGCCATGATATCGCGCCCATGGAAGGTAGCTCCCGGTGGCTGGAAGAAGTACTGCCGCCGGGTAACGGCATGGATAGACATCACCGTGGCCTCATTGTTAAAGACCGGGCTGAGTACGCCGTTATCCGGGGCGATGAACAGCTGGCCGCCGGCGTGCATGGCGAGTATCCTGCGATCGGTTCCGACCCCCGGATCCACCACTATCAGGTGCACGGTGCCGGCGGGAAAATAGCGATACGCCCTGCCGAATAAAAAGGCCGCCGCCTTGATGTTCTGAGGCGGCACGTCATGGGTGATATCGACGATGTTGGTTTCCGGCAGGATGGTGAGTATTACTCCCTTGATGACTCCGACATATTCGTCGGTAAGGCCAAAATCGGTGGTCAGGGTAACTATCGGTCGGCTCTGCATGGCTGCTCCGCTTCGTTTACATTATCCCCAAAAGTGCTGCTCCGGCGGAGATGCACATTTCTAATCTCTTTCTTCCAACACCTTTTCCTTACTCTTTTTTTATCGCACGTTTTGCTCTTGCCTGTCCAGCCGATTCCCAATCGGTCTTCGCCAGCAGAAAATAGAGCGTGCCCGGTTCCTGCATATGGCCGGCAGTGGTTCTGGCATAGGTGCCGCTGCCGAGAAACAGATCGACCCGCCCGGCGCCCCGGATCGCGGCGCCACTGTCTTGGGGCAGGACAAAGCGGGTGAGCGGCTTCCAGCAAAGGATAGACCCGTCGCTATCTACTACCGGCTTGCGGCTCGCGAGATAGCCAAAGAGTGCAGTCGGCAGCGTGTGGTTGTCGATGGCGACGGAGCGACCGGGGGTCAACTCCTGACCAAGGCTTCCCTGCGGGTTCCCCTCATCTCCCCAGGTGAAGAAGACAACCCGGGGGTTGTGGTCGAGGATGCGTTTTCGTTCGCCGGGATGCTCACTGAGGTATCGGCGGATAGCCGGTATCGACACCTCTTTCCTGCTCAGTTTGCCTTCATCCACCAGCAGCTTGCCGATGCTGTTGTACTCTTGGCCGTTGTGCCCGGCGAACCGGACCGATTTCACAGAGCCGTCGGCAAGGCGAATGCGGCCAGATCCCTGGACCTGGAGGAGAAAGGCGTCGAAAGGGTCCCGGAGGTAGACCAGTTCGCTGCCGGCCAGGGGATTATCGCGATCAATTTCCGCATCGGGTCCAGAATGGAACAAACTTGCCGTGGTCGTTATACCGTCCGACCGCCGTATCTCCGGTGGCCGGATCGCTCCGTTTGACCAGGGAGGGTGGTGGCGAGTAGAGGGGAAACAGGTAGGGAGGGTGACGGGTGGTGCTGCCGGCGAAGACCGGCTCGAAATAGCCGGTTACCAACATGGTGTTACGTTTTCCGCTCTCCCGGCCGCTTGCCTGAAATACCATGAATTCTCGGCGGATGCGTTCGTTGAATTGCAGACTTTCCGGCGTGGAGCGCACAATGGCGAGCAGCAGGTCCAGGGAGTGGATGAGCCTGCTGCGGGGATAGGTGTGACCATTGATGGTCAGCGTGTAGTCGGCAGGCAGGCCGAGCAGGTATTGCCGCTGCCTTTGCACCGCGGTCTGCAGCCGGCCGCGATCGCCGTCGTCGATAAAGAGCGGCAGGTCGCTCTCCGGCACTTGCGTAAGAGGCGGCGCTTTTCGGCAGCCGTGGACAAGGATCACAAGAAGCAGGAGGGCGACCAGGCGGATGGCCAGGGAACCCGCGGGAGAGGAGAGGTGATGCCGGTTGGTGGCGTGGAAGGGCATGTTACTCGCTCAAGGTCTGTGCCAGCATGGCTACGGTTATGGCATAGTCGATGGAGTTGTTCCAGGAGGTGATGGCCCGAAAGTTCGGGTAGGCGGCGATGTAGCGGGAACCGCCTCCTAGCAGAGGGCTGATTGCCATATCGAGGATCGCCAGCGGTTTGTCGTCTGGTGGTCGGGGAAGCTCGATGCCCTGATCGTCTGCGACCCGGCGCCAGGGGACCAGTTTGTGCAAACCCTGCAGGTGGGCCTGGCGCAAGAGTTGAGATTTCAAGCTCCTGCCGATATCGACGTAGACCGGGGCATGGAGCACCCAGTGAAACCGTTTGAGATAATTGGCTATGGAGGCGAGAATATCGGGAATCGAGTTGAAGACGTCGCGTCGATCGTCGCCATCGAAGCTGACCGCGTATTGCCTGTAGCTTGCCGGCATGAACTGGGTCTGGCCGAAGGCACCGGCGTAGGAGCCTTTGATCGTCTTGGGATCGAGGCTGTTTTCCCGACACAACAGCAGAAATTGGATCAGCTGTGCCCGATAGAAGTCGGATCGTCTGGGGTAGGCGGCAAAGAAGGTGTTGAGGGTCCGAAAGACATTGAATTGGCCCCGGCGCTTGCCGAATTTCGATTCGATTGCCCAAATGGCAATCACGTATTGACGGTCGACCCCGAAACGGCGTTCGATCCTGTCCAGCAGGGCTTTGTGATCCACCATCTGCTGTCTGGCCGCGATCACGAGGGCCGGGGCGAGAAGCAGTTTGAGGTATCGGGCGAGTGGCGGTGTCTGCGCTTGATTTTCCATCAGCTCCAGAGCCCGGTCACTGATGGTCACCCCGGCAAAGAGCTGTTCAAGCTGCTTTTGCGTAAAGCCGTATTTCTCGGTGAGTTTCCGGAAAAGCTGGCGGTAGCGCTGGGCGTGCAGGTCGATGGGACGGCTGGTTTCGGCCTGCTCCACGGCGGGTGTCGCCTGGGCGGCCTGCAGAATTCCGGGTCTCGATACAAGCCGGCAGACCAGGACCGCGATCGCGAAAAGCAACAGAGCGGGTTGGGGGCGAGGTGTGTAAGGCCTTTGCGAATGCATCGTACAACCCATGCCGCGAACCTCTGAGCCGATCAGGGATAGGCGGTGTTGAAGGCGGCCAGGAATTCCTCGAGCCTGTCGGCCGGCAGACTATTGATGCCGGCAGCGGCGGTGCGGCCGCCACCGGTTGCGAACTGTCGGCAGAGCACATCCGCGCCTTGCGGAGCGGCAAGCGGCGCCCGGACGCTGACGCGCAGGCTGCCGTCGGCATTGCTAGTGATCAAGGCGTGGGCCGCTTCCGCTTTTTCCCGGGCCTTGAGGTTGGCGAACACCCCGGACAACCCGTCTGGCCCAGGGCGCGTCGGGAAAGAGATACACCCGGTTTTTTCCGGGAGTGGCGTGTTCCCTGGCGGCCAGGGCCAGTTCCATGTCGCTCTTGAAACCGAGGCGAAGGGTGGCCAACTGTGGAGATTCGCGGTGGAAAGCAAAGGGGTCGGCAAAGGGTTCGACCGCCCGGTAGAGATCCCGAGGGTGAAAATGCAGGTCGGAGAGCGTGGCACCGTAACCGTTGTAGTTCAGCAATTCGCCGATTTCCCGCAACTGCTCGACTTGTTTCTCCGATAGCGACAGTTTCTTGGCCAGTTGCGTAGCCGGCCCGTGCAGATTGTCCCCGAAGGCGCCGCAGATGGCCCAACCCGCGAACCGGTCGCTGAGCAGCGAATTGACGATCAGCGAGGTGCAGGTGTCGGCCTTGAAAACGATATGGCTGGTCAGCAGATCGCTTTCCGGAATCGGTTCGGCGAAATGATGGTCGATATAGGTGACGCGGTTATTTCGTGCCAGCAGCCCGGAGAGGGGGGCACGATTGCTGTCCAGTGAGATGTCGAGAACAGTGAGTGTGCAGTCTTCCGCTTTTTCCAGTTCCGGCCGCTTGAGTAAAACGATATCCCGCTTAACTCCTGTCAGCAGCTCGCTCTTTGGCCGCGGTTCGGCCAGACGCAACTGATGCAGAGCGCATATGCCGTCACCGTCGCCATTGAAGATATCGTATTCCATCAGAGATAAATTCCTATAAATTGCAACAGCTCACCGGGCAATCCAAAAGTTGACCAAACCAACGCGTTTGTAAGCGTTCACCAGTGCTCCAGCTTGGTGCAATCTGACCGTTGCGCTATAGCCTAACTATGCACGACGGTCTGATCGTGCCAAGATGGGGTGCTGGTGAACGCTTACTATAATTTGATACCTAATGGCGTGCCTATATTGGCCAAATTGAAGACCAGCAGGTACTGGGTATCGCTAGGAGTATATTTTGATTGCAGAGCTACCGACCAGCAGAGGGCGGTATAAATAAGCGAAATATCAGCTTCGTTGGTCTGATCCTCCGAGATGGAGTGATCGATCTTAATTTCTGTGGACCATCGGGAGATCAGCTGGGCCGTGACATTGGCGTTGATCTGCTCAATGTTCTCGGAGTCGTTATAGGTATAATCGACAGCGAAAAAATCTCCCCGAGAGTTGGTGTAGCTCCCTTCAAAGCTGTGGCTGACGAATCCGCTGCCATACATATTGAAATAGGTATCGTATTTGAGCGCCAGCTGCTCGATCGGGGTGAAGTAGAGACGTACCAGCAAATCGGAGAAAGGTTCGTTCGAGTCCGAGCTTTCTAGACTCGTAAGTCTGGGAAATTTTAGCATAGCCCAGGTCCCGCGTGGAACCGTTGGAGAGGAGATTGAAGAAGTTGTCGACCCCGTAGGTAATGGAGTTGGTTTTATCGATGGAGTCAACGTCATCTAGGCTTGGCAAGTCGTCCTGGTTGACGTCCGGGATATAATTATATTGCACGTACGGATGCACCTGGTGGCTGAAACTGCGGTTTCCATCCCCCGAGAGGGCGAAGTCGCGAACCAGGGTGGTGCCCACTTCCATCTCGAAGTCGCCGAGGAAGCGGTTCTGGGTATTGCTGTTGTCCCAGGTCGCATCGCCATATTCCTCAACCTGGTAGAAGGTGTCCCTGAGGCCCAGCTGGGCGCGAGATTCGAGATAGGGTGAAAGGGGAATGGGGGTGCTGATGGTCGGGTGAATATCCACGCGATGGGCGCCGATACCATCCTCGCGATAGTAGTCGACGTATTCGCTGTTCCAGTTGAACGACAAGCCGGTTTCACCGATGGGCAAAACCCCGTTGAAGTTGATGTCCGGCAGTTTCCACAGGGGCGTGGGGCTGCTCTTGTCGGCGCGCACGTCATTGATGGCCTGGAAGTTGGTCTCGAGCGAGATGCCGTCCCAGGTTTTAAGCAACTTCATGGAGTTGGTTCTGTTATCGGTAGTCTTGTCTTCGAAACCGCGGCCGAAAATATCCTGGAAACGGGTGTTGCTTGCATCGAAACCGGTGTAGCCGCTGTTGAATTCGGTGAGGTAGTCGCGGTCGGAAACCACGTCCAGGTCCAGACGGGCCTGCCAGTCGTCGCCGAATTCCTGATCCGCTTTACCCCGCAACCAGTACCTGTCGCTGTTGGTATGAGTAAAACCGGTATCGGCGTAATATTCGGTCTCGGAGGGATCGGACAGCGGGTCGTCGAGATAGTTGCCGATAAACATCCCCTTGTCGGTATCGTTGGTCACATAGCGGAATTCGAGGCCGGGCATGATGCCGCGATTGGCGTAATATTGCGGAAAGAGCGTGAGGTCCATCGAATCGGAAATATTCCAGAAAAACGGGATATTGATGCCGAATCCGGAATTGTCGGAGTGGGATAGTTCCGGAAACAGGAATCCCGTCTGCCGGGTGTTCTTCACCGGGAGGATCATATACGGCGTGTAGAATACCGGAACTCCCTTGATGTTGAAAGTGGCATGTTTGAGAACCGCATAGCCCCCCTGCCTGATGTCGGTATCTTTACTGGCAAAGCTCCAGGGAGGTGTTTTCCCGTTGTGGATCGGACAGGTGACGACCCACCCATCTTCAATGTGATAGGTGTCAACGCCGGTCTTTTCCACCTTCTTGCCTTCGAGATGGATCTCGTTCTCTTTGCGCAGGATGACGGCGTTGGCAAAGGCGCCTGTTTCGGTTTTCAGTGAGACGTTGCCCTTTTCGGCATACAGCGTATCGTCGCCATGCACCACCTTGACGTGTCCACGCGCTTTGATGCTCTGCCTATCGACGTCATAGGCCATCCAATCCGCGCGAATCTCGAGCGCGGTCTGATAGCGCGGCGGAGCAAGGGCTGCTTCTTCCACCTCCTTGGCGGTAACTTCGGGACTCTTTTTCTCCGGTTCTCCAAGGAGTACTGCCCAATCGGTAACTTCTTGCTGCGGTTTAGCCACCTGGGGAGGCAGCTCGACACGTTTGGTCAGAACGATATTGCCTTCGGCGACAATGCTTTTGGGATTTTGGTAACGAATTATCCTGTCCGCCGATATGTTCCACTCGGCGGTGGAAACCGTGTCCGCCGCGCAAACGCAGGGGAGGGTCAGCAAAACGGAGAGCGCACAGGTGGCGAAGAGTGTTTTCTTTCCAGAGAATTGTACCGGCCCCAATGTCACAGCATGCTCCTTGTGGTGGATTTTCCTCGAAGCGCTCAGGGGCGAAGCCCGGGGCGCCTGGCTTGGAATCTGTTGGATCGGTCCCGAAGTTCAACCCCCGGCGATCGAGATTTTATCATGAAAATAGAGAGTATTGAAAGCCCGAAGTGTACGTTCCTCCTCGATTTGTGTCAAGTTTAAAGTCAGAGATTTACCTTGATAATGGGGGAGAATTGTTTTATTTTCGTGGCAGCTGGATGATTCTGTGCCGGAATGGCAATTATTTTCCCAAATTTTCAGTCCTGTCTTTTTGTTGGCGTGCCGATACCAGTTCCAGGGCCAACCATGCAAATGGTCCGGTTCGCAGGAGATGATCGGTGCGCAAAAGGTCGACAAGAGAGGTGGGGTAGAGAGCACAAGGTAAGGATTATTCTAGGGAAACTGCTTCCCATCACGCGATATATCTTCTTGGCGCCTGCTGGGAGCCTCTTGGAAAAGAGCGCATTTTCTGCAGACAAGGCAGTTTCGAATATTTCACTCCGCCATATAGTTCTATTGTGAGCGTTGTTTTCCGAAAGAGCGCTGTGAGGTATCTAGAGAGATGACGAATTGCCGTTTTTTCCTTCAACCGAGGTGTTCTCGAAAATTAAAACGCAGTCATAGTGGTGATATCGGCCTCTGTGCTTATCTGCGAGTATGATTTCTCATAAAACTACGAAACGAAGGAATAAGCGCAATCCGACTTCTGGCTGAAGAGGAGAACCGCGTCTGAACGTACACGAAGTGCCGGTCGCAAAAGCTGCTTTACCTGCCCCCGATGCGACCGGGAGGAACGCAAGACGCCGTTTCTCAAATTACCAGGAGGTTGTCCGAGAAGAGCAATTGTCTTTCAGATCGAGGCGGACTCGGAAAAATTACCGGAGGCATATACTGAATATTCCGAAGATAATTTTTTCGAGTTCAATAAAGATATGGGAGAAAAGGGCATTCTCGGACAGCTTCCTGGGGGGAGCCCCGAGGACTGACAGCTTTTCGCTTGCTCGGATCATGCCGTTCGCGGCGTCCAGCACGTGCGAGGAACAGCGATTTCGCCGGGGTGATTATACGATTGGAGGAAGCCATTCTTGCGCGTCGGTTTGTAATCCGCACGCTTATCGGGCACTTCAGGAAACCGGATTTCGAAGGTGCGAGCCATCGGAAGTTTCCGGACGTGATACATCGCACTGAAGAGCTTGACAAGAGAGCTCGAAGATCTGCACGCAACCCGAAGGCAAACTCCTGCGCGTTGACTGTTCGTCAGCCCTGCAGCTGTTGTGCCGGTGGAGCGCATGACCACATTTTCTCGAGCGGCGTTGGGGAGTGGCTGCCGGAGACAGCGATGCGACAGTGGACAAATGACTGCGATCGCGAAAAATAACATTTCGCAGACTCGAAGCCGGCGGACAAGATGCCCGCACGGGTCGAATGACGGCGAAAGAGGTGGCGCAGGGCCCGGGTCGCGCATTGATGCGTGCGCGGCGGTCTCTCTGCGTAAAGGAAACACATGACCGAGAAAAAGAACACTGTAGAAACCAAACCAAGAAAAAAGATTAAAGCAACGACAGGTGCATGGTGGAAAAGCACCGTGGTGGAAGTGGAACACGAAGAAGTCGTCGACCACTCTACCGAACCCCAAACGAAAACCGGCAACGCGCAGGAAGAAAAACAAGAAGAGCAATCTGCGCCCCAGCCGTCCGCCGGCTCCAAACCCCGACCCCGTCGCACAAATTCCACTCCCAAGGAACCATCCACGGCGGATGCGACCCTAGCCGATACTGCCACCGAACAGGATCTTCCCACCAGTCGTCAAACCGCTTCTGCAGGCGGCAGGAGAGAAACGACCGAAACAGAGCCGGTGCAGACGCTTGAAAGCGAGCCGTCTGCCGCTGCACAGGTACCTCCTCAGGAGGGAGAACGAGCGACCAAGCCCCGGCGTCCACGACGAAAACGATCGACAAAACCCAAAAAGCCTGCTGCTGAAAATTTGACAGAAGGCGATACTGAAGCCGGTTCGTCCGAAGAGGGCGCAAAGCAAGAGGGGGCGAGCGTCGAACTCGTCGCCTCCACCGGGGAAGAACCGGCTAAACCCAGTCGTACTCCGAGAAAACGGGCACCGAGGAAAAAGAAACCGGCGACTGAAAAACAGGCCGCTACCGGCAAAAAACCGCAGGCCCAGGAGAAAGGCCAGGATGCGTCTGACGCAGACGCGACCATGATGGCGGAAACGGTGAGCGAACAGGAATCGGCAACGGCAACCCAAGCCGAAAGCGCCGGTGATGCGCAAACGGCTGCAGCCGAAACCGACCCGGCTGTTGCCGAGGACGCCGTGGAGAAAAAGAAAAAACCTGCCCAACGCAAACCCCGCGGCAGGAAGAAAAGCGGGGCCAAACCGTCGGCAAGGGGCAGCGCGGCAAGCCGCGAGGGAGACCTGGGCGGTGTCGCCTTGGAGGATCTCGAGCCGGGTGAAGAGACGGATCAGCTTCTCGACGAAGAGGAATTCGAGGAAGAGGACGTCCAGGTATCCGACCAGTTGCCGGAAGAGGAGCCGGCGGAGAAGGAAGGTGTCGTCCTCAAACTGTTGATCAATGCCGAGGAGCCCGAGGAATGCAGGCTGGCCCTCCTGGAAAACGGCCGCCTGGAGTCCATCCACGTCTCCACCATCACCCGCGCCCAGACCAAGAACAATATCTACAAGGGCCGGATCGTCGCTATCGAGCCGAACCTGCAAGCCGCCTTCGTCGATTACGGCACCGAGAAAAACGGCTTTCTGCCGTTCAGCGAGATCCATCCCGAATATTACAAGCAGGATCTCAGCCCGGAAATCAACAAGCTGGTGGAGGCCCATTTCTGGAAAAAGCTCAGCATCATCGATGTGGTCGAAAAAGGGCAGGACGTGCTGGTGCAGGTGGTCAAGGAGGAGGTCGGCAAGAAGGGCGCCAACATGACCACCTACCTCTCTCTTCCCGGACGCAGCGTGGTGCTGATGCCCGGCAGCGATTCCTCCGGCATCAGCCGCAAGATCGTCGGGGAGGAACGTCGGGCTCAACTCAGAAACGCGATGAATGCCCTCGAGATTCCGGAAGGCATCGGCTGGATCGTCCGCACCGCCAGCGCCGATATCACCAAGACCGCGCTGACCCGCGACGTTGATTATCTGCTTCGGCTTTGGGAGGAAATCAAGAAAAAGGCCCAGGAACTCGACGGTGTCGGCCAGGTGTATGAAGATCACCAGAGCGTGCTCCGTTTTCTGCGTGAGCACTTCGATCCCGCCATTGACGAGATTCTTGTCGATGATTCGGATGCGCTCAAGCAGGTAAAGGATTTCATTGCCCTGCTGCCGACCAAGCAGCAAAACGTCAAGGTGCGCATGCACCGGGGTTCCCGGCCGATTTTCAATCAGTTCAGCATTGAGGATCAGATAGAGTCTATCTATCAGCCGAGGGTCAACCTGCCTTCGGGTGGTTCGATCGTTATCGAACCGACCGAAGCGCTGGTCTCGATCGATGTCAACTCCGGATCGACCAGCAAGGGCAAGAACTTCGACCAGTCGATCTACCAGGCGAATATGGAGGCGGCGGCAGAGCTGGCACGACAGCTGCGCCTGCGAGACCTGGGCGGGCTGATCGTGGTGGATTTCATCGATATGCGCAACAAAAAGCACGTCCGCGATGTGGAGCGGCAGCTCAAGCAGGCGATGAAGCGCGACAAAGCCAAGGTGGATTTTACCCGGATCTCCAAATTCGGTCTTATGCAGATTTCCCGGCAGAAGCTGGGGGCACCCATCGAGGCGGGAAACTACCGGGTTTGCGAGCACTGCAAGGGCCGCGGGACGGTACGCTCCGTCGAGACCCTGGCCCTCTTCTACCTCCGCCGCATTCAAACCGGAGCGAGCCGCAAGCACGTGAGTTGGGTCGAATGCCGCTTTCCTCTCGATGTGGCCCAGTACCTGCTGAACAACAAACGTCAGGAGGTAATGGATCTTGAAGCCAGGCATAATACCGAGATAACGATTGTGCCTGAACCCGGCATGAACCCGGCGGACCACGATATTATCCTGCATAAGGCGGAAAAAGAGGCAAACGGCAAAAAACAGGCTTGATGTGCCCGGAAAACTAGGGTATATAAGTCACCACTTTCAACGCGCCAGTAGCTCAGCTGGATAGAGCAACGGACTACGAATCCGTAGGTCGGGAGTTCGAATCTCTCCTGGCGCACCAGAAATTGCAAGGGCTTACAGCTTTTCAGCTGTAAGCCCTTTTTTTTTGGTTTTGAGCGGTACGATCAGCTCAAACTTCCAGCGGGCGTCAATTTCAGTTTATCGCTGCCCACTTCCGAATTAGGCCACCTCTGGGAGTGCCTAGTTGTCAAAAGCCGGGAGTCGAAATAAAGAGAATTTTCCACTCAAGCCGTTTACAGACTTGTGGCTTTCCGTGTTCAGGAAACGTTGCAGAGATTGCGGTTGCCGGATTTATGGCGTAGGGTAATCTAGTTTCCCATTTTATTAGGAGGAAAAACATGCCTATTCCATATCTATCACTCGATATATACTGCAAATTTCTCAACCCGACCCTGCTGCCCCCTTTCAAGGGATCGACCCTGCGCGGGGCGTTTGGCCACAGTCTGAAGAAGGTGACGTGCGCGCTCCGGAACCAGGAGTGTGAGAGTTGTCTGTTGGCTGGCAGCTGCGCCTATGCTCTTATCTTCGCGACAGAAAAGCTGCAAGGAGAGCGTATCGCCGCGCGGCCACACCCGTATGTCCTCAACCCCCCCATGGATGAGCGGCGGGAGTATGCCGTTGGCGATATCTTCGAGTTTAATATCGTGTTGCTGGGGCCGGCAGCCGATTTTCTCCCTCATATAGTCTACACTGTTGAAGAGATGGGCAAGAACGGGATCGGCAAGCACACTTCCGATGGAGCAGGCCGCTTTTCCCTCACAGCCATCCGCGCAGGTGACAGGCTGCTATACAGCGATACCGACAAACTGCTGCACCAACCCGCCATGTTGCCGCAGCTCTCTCTCGAGCCGCAGGGAAAGAGTGACGTATCCGCTCTGGCTATCGAGCTGCTCAGCCCCTTGCGGCTGAAATCGAACAATGGGTTTCAACGCAGCTTATCGTTCCCTGTAATTGCACGGGCGGCATTAAGACGGCTGGCCAGCCTCGAAAAGTGCTATGGCGCCGGTGACCCTGATCTTGACTTCCGGGGGCTCTGTGCCAAAGCCGAGTCCATAACCGAAGTCAGTGTGGACGTCAATTGGCGGGATTATAAAAGGTATTCGAGCAGGCAGAAGAGCGATATGCTCTTTGGCGGTGTGGTGGGGCGGTTGGAGTTTGCCGGCGAGGTGGCACCATTTGTTCCGATTTTCTCCTATGTGCAGCGGGTTAATCTAGGTAAACAGACGGCGTTCGGGCTTGGCCGGTTTACCTTTGAGGTCTGGTGATGAAACGGATACTGCTGGCGGTGTCGGGTTTAAACCCGCAGGTCATTACGGAGGCCCTCTATTGTCTGTGGCAGGATCGACGATGTGTTGACAGCATCCATATCATAACGACGAGAGTGGGCAAGGAACTGTTGCTTGCCCGCTTGTTTTCCGGCGGGACGGGAAAACTTTACCGGTTTTTCGAGGAATATGGGATAGATACTGAGAGTGTCGATGTCAATCCCGGCAATATCCACACGGTTACCGATGAGAATGGCGTCGAGATCGATGATATCGTCACTCAGGAAGATAACGAGCGCCTTCTTCTGCTCTGTCTCGAGCAGACATTCAAACTTACCAGGCATGGGGATGATACATCGGTCTATTTTCTAGTGGCGGGTGGGCGGAAAACCATGACCTCGTGTCTGACCCTGGCTGCCCAACTTTATGGGCGGCAGCAAGATAGGATATACCATGTGCTCGTATCTCCTGAGTTTGAATCAAGCCGTGAATTCTGGTATCCGCCGAAAGAATCGGTACAGATAGAGCTTAGAGACAAGAACGGAGAGTGCTATTTCAAGCAAACCCATTATGCCAGACTGCAGCTCGTTCCTATCCCGTTTGTCTCGGTTCGAAGTCGGTTGTCTGAAACTCTGCTGGCAAAACCGCATGCACCTGGCACGTTGCTGACCTCTTTAGTGAAAGACCAGGATCGAATGCTCGAAATCTCGCTCCAGGATGCGACTGTGACATTTGGAGACGTGCAAATGGATATGCACCCTGCCAGGTTGGCTCTCTTCGCCTTTTTCTGTGACATAAAGAAACAATGCTCCGTTCCAGATAAACCGAACTGCAGGAGCTGTACGACGTGCTTTATTTCTGTTGACGAGGTTTTCAGACGGCAGGAGCGGATCACCTCGTTTTACAGACAGATTATCGATCGAGGTGGCAGCCTGGCCGAGATGAGCGATACCGGGATTGCCTGTTTGAGCGCGGAGAATTTCAACTCGTATAAATCCAAGATAAAGCGGGACTTGCTGGCCTGCTTCGGCGCCATGGCCAGCGATCTGCAGATAACATCTGTTGGCAGAAAACCGGACACGAGGTATGGGATCATGCTGGAGAGAAGGCGGATAACCATTATCTGGTGACGCATCCATGGCGGATGTCGGCCTGCAGGGATATTGATGCATCATGTTACAATTGTTTGATAAATCCATCAAATGCCAGGGGCGGATCCCTTTGAATCACTGTGCCCATTTTCGCCCATCACCTTGACTCGCTTTCCCTACAGGAGTAGGAAGTAGGGGCATTGAACTGGTGATCGGCCAGGATGTTTGACGGGGAAAGTGTATGAAGCGGATGAAGCTGCGAACTGGAAATACTCGGGAACCTGGCAGGTGTTCCGTTGATTATGTTGTATATGCTGGAAATTGCATGGTTTAGGGAATCGGCTATAAGCGAGGTTCCCGGATTTTGCCTCTGTATGTGGTGCTTTTATTGGGACATTGAGGGGCGCTGTAGGAAAGGACCTGAATTAAGAAGGGATTACGACAGTTGCTCCTCATGGAAGAATAGTAATTTACTATTTTTCCTGTTGGGTAAGACCCCGTATTAAGAAGGACTGCGCTCTTGCACCGTATATTACGATAAAAACATGGCTAAATTGACCTTGATGACTGCATTGGGGACGGACCCGAACCTGGTGCTGGAATTGATTGATTTTTTCAATGGTGGCGATGGCTTTCGCTACAATGAGGAGTCTGACAGCATACGACGGGGGTTCGGCGGCCGCCGGCTGGAGCGAATCTACCTTTTATGCACAAAAGATACTCGGGTTAAACAGACTCTGGATCAGGTCCAGGGGGTACTGGAGAATGAGTATCCTGCGGTGGAGATCGAGGCGGTGCCACTGCCCTTTGCTGATCTTTGCAGTCATGCGGATGATGAACAGCTTAAGGAAATCGTTTACCGACTGGTCAGTCTGAAGGTCGAGGCCGGCGAGCGTCTGGTCATCTCTTCCTCGGGGCGAAAAACGGTGACCAACCGGCTTATCGAGGCTGGGTTGATGTATGGTTGTGAAGGGTATCTTTCGATCACCGCCGACATTTCGCGACGAGAGGGCATACGGTTTCGGACCGAGAGTTTCAATGTTCTCTGGATCCCGGCCCGCCAGTTCAACGAGGAAAAAAGAGCCAACCTCAAAGAGATCCAGGAGGGGATCGGCAATAATTTCCGCTCACTCTACCTTTTACCATCCGCGGTGATTGGCCGGTTGCGGCGGGAACTGGTGGGCGCGGGTGGCGGCAACAACGCCGCCGATTTTAAATGGCTGCGGCAACTGCCCAAGGCGGATTTGCATTGTCATCTCGGTGGCGCCTTCAGCGCGGACTTGTTGCGTGAGCTGGCTGACATGCTGATCGAGGATCTGCAAGTCGACACAGACAAGCACGTGACCTTGATCGAGGAGCAATTGGGCTACTCGATAGAAAACCTTTCAAGCAAAAAACTCCGGGGGGCAGCCCCCGAAAAGAATCACTGCTTGCAAGTTCTCAAAGAGATATTCAAAAAAACGGGCCTGCCTCATCATTGCCTGACCGCAGCGCTGGTATCACGGCTGTCGGCAGAGCGGATTTTGGACCTTTCCTATGATGGCACGGAGGTTTCTGAGATTCGCGGGAAAATGCTTGAGTGGTATATATGTTGCGGAGATCTGGGCGGTTCGGCACTGCTCCAGAGCGGGAGGACGCTGCGGAGGGCGCTCAACTGGCTGCTCGAGTCTGCACGACAGGATGGTTGCGTTTATGTCGAAATACGCTGTTCCCCGGACAACTATGTTCAGGGCGGGCTGACCATTCGGGAGGTCATGGAGACCTTGTTCGATGAAGCCTCGCGTTTCATGGCGAGACACCATGAGATCAGAGTCAATTTCCTGATAATGGCCACTCGCCATAAAGCGGTGAGCGCGATGGTGGCCCACGTAAGTGCTGCCATCCTCTATGCCCAGGTCGGCGAGGAAAGCAAAGCCGACCGGCACCCGCGGGTGGTCGGTTTCGATCTAGCCGGGCAGGAGGAAAATCATGATCCCGCCCTGTATACCGATATTTTTCTCCCGCTGCATCATCACTTCATCAACATCACTATCCATGCCGGTGAGATGGAGCAGGATGACAAAATCTGGCAGGCTCTCTATCTGCTGCATGCCAAACGCATCGGCCATGGCCTGAAGCTGGTCAATAATGAGCGGATGATGGGCTACGTACGGGATTATGGTATTGGCATCGAACTGTGTCCCTCCTCGAATATCCAGACGAACAGCTTTTGCCTGTATGGCGAAGGGGAGACAGAAGGAGAGCAATATCCCCTGAAACGCTATCTCGACAAGGGCATCAATGCCACGGTGAACACCGATAATCTGGGGATTTCCCAGACGACCCTGAGTCGAGAACTCCTGTTGGCCGGACAGCTGACCGAGGGTGGCCTAAGTCGATGGGAGATATTGCAACTCTGCAAAAACGCCCTCAAGGCGGTCTTTCTCCCCAAAGACGAAAAAGATCAGCTACTCAAGGAAGCGGACAAGGCTGTCTTTGAGCTGGTATTGAACGAATACTTTCCCTCCTACTGAATCAAATATGGAACAAGTATATTGTGTCGCGACAAGCGATTTGAGACGTCTCACCGGGGCGCCTCTGCCACAGGGTGCGTTTACTGGCCCCTCGCTCGAGCAGATTCTCACCCTGCCGCAACATTTCATCTCCCGTGCCCAGGCCGAAACCGCGCCGGCTTACAAACAGATCATCCCCTACCAGCTTTTCTGCCGTGAAGATCGGGTGTTTGTCTACCAGCGAGGCGGCGGGGTCGGCGAACAGCGGCTTCGGGGGAGATATTCGGTGGGGGTGGGTGGTCATATCAACCTGGCAGACAGCATGAATGGCGTGCTGACCAGGCGCGCCTATGATCAGGCTCTGCTTCGTGAGCGCGAGGAAGAGCTGATCTGCCCACCACACATTGACTCAGCGTTTGTCGGTTGGATCAATGATGATTCCGATGCAGTTGGGCAGGTGCATTTGGGGGCGGTGCACTGTTGTCGAATCGATAACCATCTGGACATTTTGATTCGCCAGTCTGGTGAGGATATTATCTCTATTGGCTGGCTCACCAAGGATGAAATAAAGCAAATGCAGGACTGTTTTGAGAAATGGTCGTTACTGGCGATTTCGTTTCAATAGCTGCTCCACCTGGTTTTTATTATTGAATCTCACACGCTAAATATTTTCCGATGAGCTTTGGTTTCGATCACGCACCAGGTGAGTGCAACGTTGCAGCACTTTAACTTACCTTATCAATTGTGTAGTTTGGTCGCAGTTGATGATACCTTATTTGATCGCGCGCAAGGTTAATATAAAATTCTCGTCTTTCTGGAGAACCGTTTATGGACAGCACAGTCTTGAAAATTGCACTCGCGGGTTTGATGCACGACATGGGAAAGTTTGCCCAGGGTGGCCTAGAAATCACCCCTGAGTACCGCAACAACCACGCCGGCCTGTATCAGCCCTTCTGGAGTGGTCATCACACCCATCAGCATGTGCTGTACACCGCCGCCTTTATCGAGCAGATGGCGGACGTTCTGCCTGATGAGTTGAATGCCGCGCAGTGGGCCGAAGGGGATAGCTTCATAAACCTGGCAGCCGGGCACCATCTGCCGAATTCTCCGCTGCAATGGATTATTGCTCAAGCAGACCGAATCAGCAGCGGGCAAGATAGGGCGGAGTTCGAAAAGGGGCAGGCCATCCAGGTGAGGGACTTCTGGAAGACCAGGCTATTGACTCTGTTTGAACAGATAGATATCGAGGGTTCCGGGCAGCCAGATCGTCTCGACCAGTTTACCTGGGGATATCCCCTACGGTGCCTCGCTGCGGACACCATCTTCCCGGAGAAACTGGCGGTGGATAGAAAGGAATCAGCGGCAAGGGAAGAATACCGGAATCTTTTTGATCAATTTCTGGAATGGCTCCCGAAACTGAAAAATAGAGAGAACTCACTTAATCTATGGGTCCAGCATTTCGATTCCCTGCTCCAGTCTTTCACCTCGCTAATTCCGGCTGCCAGGGTTGGCAACGTGGTGCCGGATGTTTCTCTCTATGACCATGCCAGAACGACCGGTGCGCTGGCTGCAGCCCTTTACGTGTACCATCGTGACACCGAAAGCCTTGATATTGGGGCGATTCAGGACGATGAAACTGAAAAGCTAATGCTGATCAGCGGAGACTTTTTCGGTATCCAGGAGTTTATCTTCAGCGAGGGTGGAGAAACCGCATCGTATCGCTCCAAGCTGCTCCGGGGCAGGTCTTTTGCCGTCTCCATGCTCTCTGAACTGGCGGCGGATATGCTCTGTCGTCGGATAGGCTTGCCGCATCTGTGTGTGGTCTTAAATGCCGCCGGCAAATTTACCATTATTGCTCCCAATACGCCGATGGTGCAAAATGGGATTGTGGAAGTTCGGCAACAGGTTAACCGTTGGCTTTATGGCATTTCCTACGGCCAGAGCAGCATGGGCTTCACGTCGACCCCGGTGGCTCCAGCCGAATTCCGTAGCCAATGCTTTGCACAAATGTGGGCCAGGCATAAGGGGGAAATGGAAAAAAGCAAATCCTGCAAGGTCGACCTTGACCAGTTCGGCGGCGCTGTCGAGGGGTACCTGGACAAATTCGACAATACCCTCAATCCGTCGCTGTGTCCATTCTGCGGGAAGCGCCCGTCACAAGTCGGAGCAGAGCGGGACAGCTATCTGGGGGACTCGGGGGCGGCTTGCTATGTCTGTCGTGATCATATTATGCTGGGCACCCGATTGGTAAAGGGCACGCGGGTCGTGGTGTTGCGTTCTGAAGGCGTGGGAGGTCTGGCGCAGCGGGACCGTTTGCGTGAACCCCTTTTTGGTAACTACCAGGTTACCTTTGCCAACGACGCCGATCTCGAGAAGCTGCCTGTCGAAAACGTAGTAAAAGTGTGGAACACCGATGTCGCCGAGGATGGGAAGGTGGTGGCGCCGGTGACCAGCAGGCTGATCAACGGCTATGTTCCGGTTTACAATGAGAGTGATTTGCTGGATGAGCGGTTGATGGATTCGGGTCGCAAACCGGAAGATCTGGAAACAGTTCGACAAGGCGCGGTCGATGGCAGACCGATGACTTTTGCGGATATCGCCAGGTTATCGCTTCTGGTCTCATCGGAGCAGAAGGCAAAGGCCGGCGGCACCGAGGCGATAGCTGTTCTCAAGGCGGATGTCGACAACCTTGGCTTGCTGATGGCCTGCGGTCTGTCTGAAGATCGTTACACTATTTCCCGAGTGGCGACCCTGAGCAGGCAACTCGACAGCTTTTTTTCGGTCTATCTTGCAGATTTTCTCCGCAAGGATGAGCGATTCAGAGCAGTGTACACAGTCTTTGCCGGTGGTGACGACCTCTTCCTGATTGGCCCGTGGAACCGGATGGTGGAGCTTGCCCTCATTCTTCGCGAGAGATTCAACGCATTTGTCGGCACTAACGACCAGCTCCATTTTTCAGCCGGCATCACCATGTATAAGCCTCACATGCCGGTTGACAAGCTGGCGGCCGGTGCGGAACACGCCCTGGAACAGGCCAAGGAAAGGGGGCGGAACAGGGTGACTATATTCGATGAGACAGTGACCTGGCAGAAATTACTCGACCTGGTCGGCTGTGGCCAGGAGATGGAGAGATGGCTGGGGACCTATCTGAGTGGTGGCATGTTCTACCGCTTCAACGAACTGATCCGGATGGCGGGCGAGGAGAAGCGCCTGAGGCGGGAAAAGGTGCACATCTCCGATATGCAATGTCTGCGCTGGCGATCGCAGCTACACTACCAGCTGGCTCGCAATCTACGAAAGGATCTCAAAGGTGGGCAGCGGGATCAAGCCCTGAATGAATTACAGGCCCTGGCTATTTGGCTCGAAACTTACGGCGGTGCGATGCGGATACCCCTGTGGCATATCCTCTACAACCAACGCTGAAAACTTTTTCATGAGATAAACACACAGATGCAAAGGAGTGAGGCATGAGCGCAATCGTTTTATGGAAAGATCGTGAGAACAAGATCGTCGATCCGTTGTTGTTTTCCGAGGTGGCATTAAGCAAGGCCCAGCTTCTGGGAAGCAAAGGCGGCAGGGTGAACAAAGGCAGCCAGTTACGGCGTTTTTTCGACGAAGTGATCAGACTCAATGACACCGCCAAGGCAAACGGGGTGGGCATGGAGTTGGTTTTACCCTACCTGCATATGCTGATTGCCAAGGCGGCTTATGCTCGTGGCCGCAAACTAGTATGCGACGACTTTGTGAGCCTGGTCAGGGATGGGATCGAGCAGATTGAAACCAAGGACGATCTGAAGGTGTTTGCTAATTTCTTTGAAGCGTTCATGGCATTTTACAAGTTGCATGGACCCAACTGAAAATTGCATTAACAAGCTTATTATTAAACAATTATCTTCATGACATAAATAAATGGGGTCGAGATATGAAACTGACAGGCATCTCTGAAATCAAGGGTAAAATTACATTGCGCAGCGGTTTGCACATCGGTGCCGGTGACACCGAGATGCGCATCGGCGGCACCGACAATCCGGTCGTCAAGCATCCTCATAACAACGAGCCGTATATTCCCGGCTCCTCGCTTAAGGGCAAGGTGCGCTCGCTTCTAGAGATGCGGAGCGGACTGATGGCAATAACGCGAGGAAAACCGGTGAGCGGCAAGGTCCTCACTAGCGTTTCCGGCGCTGAGCGTGAAGAGGCGATGCGGATTCTCAAACTCTTCGGTACCAGTGGAGCCGACAGTGAGCAAGCTGAAGAGATCGGACCGACACGGTCGTCATTTGCCGATTGTCCGATGAATGAAGATTGCAGGGCACAGCTGGTAAGCGAGAACGTGCCTCTGACCGAGGTGAAGTCTGAAAACTCCATAGATAGGATCAAGGGAGTTGCTGATCATGCCAGTCTCCGCTTCACTGAACGGGTCCCGGCTGGTGTTATTTTTGATTTTTCAATCACCCTCAAGCAGATGGCCGATGACGAGGATCTGATAGATTTTCTACTGGAGGGGTTGCGGCTGCTGGAGCTTGACGCATTGGGTGGCAGCGGCAGTAGGGGGTATGGCAAGGTAGAGTTCAGCTTTGCCGACCCGGCGCTGCAGGATCGATTTAACAATACACTGGCGATGTGATGCCAACGGTAGGGGGCCTTCATGTTCAAACTTTATGAAGTGGTTATCCAGCCGCGATCATTGTTCGGTACTCCGCTGGCTGGCGATACCCTCTTTGGGCATCTCTGCTGGCAGTTTGCCTGCGATGGGTCGTTGCTGCAAAAGGATTTTCAGGATGTCATCCGTGAGTACTGCGGCAAACCTTTTCTTGTGGTCTCTTCGGCTTTGCCGCGGATAGAGCGGGAAGGGGAACGGGGCTATGCACTGCCTCGTCCGGATCTTTCGCTGTTTGGTCGGGTTGACCTCTCTGATGTGTCTGCAAGAAAAACGATGCTGGAGACGCGCAAGGAAATGAAAAAGCGCAAGTGGCTTTTTGCCGGGGAACGGCTGCAGGTGTGTTTTGATAGAGAGTCGCTGCTGACTGCAGACGAGGTAACCGACGCGGCGTTGGCGGCCTGCACTGAAAAAGAGCGTGTCCACGCCGGCAGAAGCGCGGCTAAGGGTATGGTAGCCACCTGGGAGCGGACCCAAAACAGCATCAATAGGTTGACTCAGACCACCGGGGCGGGTTTCGATCCGTATCGATCCGATATGATTTCGTTTATTCCGGGAATGACGCTCTCCGTCTTTCTCCTTGCCGATGAAGAGGTCTGTGCTGCCGACAGCCTGCAAACTGCGTGTGAGCGGATAGGCATGTTTGGCTATGGCCGTGACGCGAGCAGTGGCCTGGGGCGATTTGAAGTGAAAGATATGTTCGAGCGGGACATCCCGAACATAGGCGACGCCAATGGCTGCTATACCTTGGCACCTGCAGTGCCGGAGCAGCAGACCGTGCAGCGGGGGTGGTTTCAACCGCTGACCAGGTTTGGTAAACACGGAGGCGGGGCCGAACTGACCGGGAAACCTTTTAAAAACCCAGTGCTTATGGCTGCGGAAGGAGCGGTATTCCAAGTGGATCCCGACATAATGGTCAAGCCCTATCTCGGCTGCGGAATCACTGGTGTCTCGAAAGCAATCCAGGAAACAGTGGTGCAAGGATACACGTTGTACCTGCCATGCAGAGTGGAGGGGTAGATGGAAACAAGAACATTCCGACTCACCGTGCTTTCGCCGATACATATCGGCTGCGACCATGTCTATGAGCCGACTTCGTTTGTGGTCAGGGAAAATGAAAGGGAATTGGTGGCTTTTGATCCCTTCAGTTTTCTCGAGTCGCTCGATAGCGAACTGTTGGCAAGGTTCTCGGCGATATGCCGTCAGGGTTCCGTCGAATCTCTGCTCGATGTCTACAAATTCATCCATCATCATGGGCAGGAGATAGATGGGATGGCGGTTGCTGTTGGTGAGGATTTCCTCAATCACCATCGAGCGGTACTGCAGCTTGGCAAGAATCGCATCTCACAAGAGTTAAACTCGTTTCAGATCAATAGGACCGCCTTTAATCCGGTTTCGGGAAATTCCTATATTCCCGGCTCGGCGGTGAAAGGAAGCCTGCGAACGGCAATTCTGAATGGTCGTCATGCCAGACGACCACAGCAAGGTAAATTTCTCCAACGAGGGGGGAGCAGGCAGATCCAGGAGGTGATACTCGATGGAGGCAGTTTCGCCACTGATCCATTTAGCCGGGTAAAAGTGTCAGACTTTTCCCCGGTAACCGAGGTTACTCGGAAGATCTGCTACGGGGTCGATGTTAAAAAGAACCCGACAAAGGGGGAGGCGGGCGCTCTCTATCAGATATTTGAGGTGGTTGAGCCGGGTGCGGTATTCGAAGGTACTGTAACGATTCACCAGCCGGACAAATTAGCCGGGATTCGGCGGCCGGTAACCTTTGCCGAGGTCGAGCAGGCCCTTGCAGCATTTTTTAGCTCTGAATTGCAGCGTGAGTCAGCGGAGGTCAAGAAGATAGGGGTCGATCATCCGGTGAGTACAGGCCCCGATCGACTGCCGATGAGACTTGGCAGGCACTCTGGCGCCGAGTCTGTAACGATTGCGGGCAAGCGCAGTATTCGAATCATGCTCGGAGGACGCAACAGCAAAAATCTGGATCACGCCACGACTATCTGGTTTGCCGCCAATTCGCGAAAGCCTAAGCAAAAAATAGGATTGCAGCCGTTCGGTTGGGTCTCTCTGCATGAGTCAACTCCGGAAGAGATCGCCGAAGGACAGGCTTTCATTGCCAGGGAACGCGAACGGTTAATCAAGAAGCGACAGGACACAATGGCGCGGCGACAGGTACTTGCCAGGGAACAGGCTCGATTGATGGAGGAAAAACGCAAAGAGGAGGAAGAAAAGAAAAAAGCCGAAGAAGAGGCACGCCTTTACCCATGGCGGGCATGGCTTGGGGAGCTCGCGAAGGTGACCGACTGGGGGATGTTCCGACAGATGGTTATCGACAATGAACAGGTCACTGGGTGGCGTGAGGTTGCCGAGGTAGGTGCCGGTGTCGCCGAAGCGGCCGAACGGGTCCGCGAGGCCCGCCCGGACAAATGGGATACTGAACGAAACAACCTTACAGCCGCGTGGCTTGAAAAATCCGGAGTAGTTTGGCGGTCGGCTGATGTTAAGGATAGAACAAATATTGGTACGCCATCACCGCTTTTGCTCCAGATCCAGGCCTATAACGACTGGGGCCAGTTCACGCAGGATCCCATTCCGTTTGTGGAACTCGACAAACCGGCCGCTCAGGAGCTGCAGGCAAGGTTTAAGCAATGGGGCTGTAACGCCAAAAAGGCTAAGAAAGATAAAAAGAAGGCCTGGCAGGAACTGCAGGCCAGACTGCGACAACTGAAATAGCATGGCAAAATTGTTAGTGATCTTTAATCACACCCTCACCGCTGATCAGGAAGCTGATGCCCACCGTAGTCTAGGGGTCACGGAAATTGTGCATCCGCCCCCAGCACTCTCCAACCTGTGGGCTAATATTCCCCCTGAACCTGAATGTATCGATGGGCTTCTCGAGCCGTTGCTGGGTCGGCTCGAGGAAAACGGCACTGTTGAGGACTATGTTTTGATTCAGGGAGAATTTGGCGCTACTTGCCTGTTAGTTCGGCATGTTGATGGTCTTGGCATGATTCCGGTTTATTCGACGACTTCTCGCAAGGCCTTCGAGGAGGTGCTCGACAATAATGAGGTGAGGGTGAGCCACAGATTCCGGCATGTTCGCTTTCGCCGGTACGAGGTATAGCCTATGTCCAACGTTCATGTATGCCTGGTGTCTGAGCAGTTGATCCCCAACGTATTACCGGTGTTGAGAGAGAAGCCGCGCTCTGCCGTATTGCTGGCAACCGTGGAAATGGAAGCGCGCACGGTTATGCTCGCCGAGTTTTTTCGTGCGCGTGGCGTGAAAACCGAAGTGCGGAAAATCTCCCCTTTCGATTTCTCGGGTGTTTTGGAGGTATGCCGCCAGGTGATCGAAGACTATCAGGGGAACGACCTGACCTTGAATGTCACAGGTGGCACGAAAGTGGCGGCGCTCGCGGCCTATCAGCAGTTCTATTTCGATGATCTGAGGGTTATCTACCTGGATACCGCCCATAACAGTATCCTCGAGCTTGGCAACACTCCCGTATATCATGAAATCGTTGGCAATTTGTTGAAAGTCAAAGATTATTTGGCATGCTACGGGAAAGGGTACGTGCAAGGGACCAGCGGAGCCCCGCCCGATGGTGAACCATCGCGCCGCGCCAAGACAGCCGAGGTCTCTCGTCTGTTCATTCGCAGGCCGGATCTGCTTCTCGCGGTGAACCGCCAGGTTGCGCAGTACAAAGATGACCGGAGAAAACCCTATTTCTCGCTGATTCCCGCCAGGCTCCCGGACGGCGGCGAGCAGCTCTGTCAATTTCTGCGGGATGCTGGCGTGGCTACACTGGGAATCGAAGGTTCGGCCAATATCAACACCGAGGAGCAACTTTTTTATCTTCATGGGGGGTGGCTCGAGGAGTTTGTTTATGGGGTAATCGCGGAGTTGGGTGTGCCGAGTCTTGATTTGCGCATGAATGTCGAGATCGAGTGGCTGTCTGCGGGGCGGGCTCCGACCCGCAATGAACTGGACATCGCATTCACTCACCGTAACCGGTTGCACATTATTTCCTGTAAGGCAAGTACACTGGACCAGCGTGAGAGCGGGGCGAAGGGTAAGGAGGCACTTTACGAACTGGACTCCCTGGCGGATAATGTCGGTGGCTTGTTTGCGCGGCCTATGCTGGTTTCCGCCCATCAGCTTGGATCAGCGTCGCGGCAGCGTGCCAACGATCTGGGCATTGATATCGTGTCCGGCATGGAGGTGCTTGGCTTGGGGAAATATTTGCGGCAAAAATGGTTTAGTTGAACTTTCCGTGAACCTGACTTGAATTTTCCTTCCATATCATAACTGGTTAAAATTGTTAATCTTGTTCGGATCGGGGTGTAAATGGTTCCCGGATTGGGAAAATTGTTTATAAATATAAATAGTTGGAGGAGTCGTATGTATAAGAATAACACGAAATTCACGATCAATCATACCCGTGCCGAGAGGTTCCCGGATTTACCCTCTAGAAGGGGTGTTTTTATTAGGCTAGAGAGGGGCGCAGTAGGAAAGGACCTGAATTAAGAAGGGATTACGACTTGATCAGCTAGGCCGTTGCCTTCTCTAAGGTCATACCGAGTAGGAAAGGACCTGAATTAAGAAGGGATTACGACCTGATCGTTTGCACTTCCTATCTGGTTTAATGTAGGAAAGGACCTGAATTAAGAAGGGATTACGACTTGAACTTATGTTGCTCATGTTTCGTAATATGCAATCAGTAGGAAAGGACCTGAATTAAGAAGGGATTACGACACTTGTTATCTGCACGCTTGCATATTGGTCTTCTGGGTAGGAAAGGACCTGAATTAAGAAGGGATTACGACACTATGCTCAGCATGCGGCTGCTCAAGTTCGATATTGGTAGGAAAGGACCTGAATTAAGAAGGGATTACGACAGTTAATGTTAGCTTCTTCCATGCGAAACTATGGCGCCTGTAGGAAAGGACCTGAATTAAGAAGGGATTACGACATATAGACATTATCTGCGCTATAGTTCGTGGTAATCTGGTAGGAAAGGACCTGAATTAAGAAGGGATTACGACGCTATAGCTTAGTACTCATGCCTTATGCGTCGTCAGTGCTCAGTAGGAAAGGACCTGAATTAAGAAGGGATTACGACGTTGACCCTGTTGCATACTGTCAGCATTAGATATTGTCGTAGGAAAGGACCTGAATTAAGAAGGGATTACGACTTATTGGTCTCTGCTTCAAGAGAGTCTTCGTTGTAGGAAAGGACCTGAATTAAGAAGGGATTACGACATTACCTTGCCATAATGCTCATTCTGGTAATATGTGTAGGAAAGGACCTGAATTAAGAAGGGATTACGACATTATATACTTTACGTTCATCTTTATCGCCGTATGATTACGTAGGAAAGGACCTGAATTAAGAAGGGATTACGACATTACCGTGATTCGTCCTACAAACTTTCTAAGTTGATGTAGGAAAGGACCTGAATTAAGAAGGGATTACGACTTGGAAGGTTACCATTACCTTTGTCTCGTTTCTGATAGGTAGGAAAGGACCTGAATTAAGAAGGGATTACGACTCAATATGCGTACTTCGCTTTGATAACTCTTCGTGTAGGAAAGGACCTGAATTAAGAAGGGATTACGACTAAGCAATCTTTCGCTGCCGATTTGTCCTGATATCGTAGGAAAGGACCTGAATTAAGAAGGGATTACGACCTTGCAACAGTATCTGCCTATTGTCTGCATCACTTGTCAATGGTAGGAAAGGACCTGAATTAAGAAGGGATTACGACTTTAGCTTGTATACTCGCCTTGTCTATGGTATTTCTGTAGTAGGAAAGGACCTGAATTAAGAAGGGATTACGACCTAGATTGCATCATTGCTGGTTTTCATCGGCTATGAACTGTGTAGGAAAGGACCTGAATTAAGAAGGGATTACGACCATTGCATCTTTCGTCTTGCCTACGAAGCGCATTGTAGGAAAGGACCTGAATTAAGAAGGGATTACGACCATTGTCGCCTTCGAGCATTCGTTTGAAGTTGCAGTGTAGGAAAGGACCTGAATTAAGAAGGGATTACGACACAGAGTCTTAGTCCATCGCCTTGTTCAGTCATGTGGCGTAGGAAAGGACCTGAATTAAGAAGGGATTACGACGATTATTAGTCACTCTGGTCTTATCGCATCATGCTGTGCGTAGGAAAGGACCTGAATTAAGAAGGGATTACGACTCCTGCTAGAGGTATGTTGACTTTTCCATGAGTCATTGCAGTAGGAAAGGACCTGAATTAAGAAGGGATTACGACGCTATCTTGGTGACTCGATCATCATACAACATAGATGTCATGTAGGAAAGGACCTGAATTAAGAAGGGATTACGACGAGATTGTCTTGCTCATGCCATTCAAATATTATGTGATGTAGGAAAGGACCTGAATTAAGAAGGGATTACGACCTATATTGTCTACATCTGTGCCTAGTGTTCGTACTTCGGTAGGAAAGGACCTGAATTAAGAAGGGATTACGACTGTATGTTAACTGCTGTCATATTAAGTTCTAGTCTAGGTAGGAAAGGACCTGAATTAAGAAGGGATTACGACCAAAAGTGCTTCAGCTTGTGCATTTATGGTCTACTGTCGTGTAGGAAAGGACCTGAATTAAGAAGGGATTACGACGAGTATCATCGCAGGTCAGTCACCCATTCAGTGCAGTGTAGGAAAGGACCTGAATTAAGAAGGGATTACGACATAGCTCTGCCACAGCGCTTCCCAAGATACCTTCAAGGCATCGTAGGAAAGGACCTGAATTAAGAAGGGATTACGACTATGTATAGTATAGCATGTCAGCTGTAGTTGTTTGTGGTAGGAAAGGACCTGAATTAAGAAGGGATTACGACCTGTCACAGTGCCATCTGGCATAATCATGCGACATCATGTAGGAAAGGACCTGAATTAAGAAGGGATTACGACTCTGGCAGAATGTTCGCACATTAGTCTAGCTGCATGTAGGTAGGAAAGGACCTGAATTAAGAAGGGATTACGACTTCAGTCTATGCTATGCCATCAGTTCAGTTATAGGGTATTGTAGGAAAGGACCTGAATTAAGAAGGGATTACGACTTGAGCAAGATATGCATTGCATTGCGTCTGCAAGCTTGATGTAGGAAAGGACCTGAATTAAGAAGGGATTACGACGTGCTTCGAACCGTTCTACCACTACAATATTTCTGTATGTAGGAAAGGACCTGAATTAAGAAGGGATTACGACGCAATTTGGTAGGCTTGGCATGATTTGAGTATCATTGGTAGGAAAGGACCTGAATTAAGAAGGGATTACGACATCCAAAGTTGTCGGCTCATATTGCTTTGCCGATTGGTAGGAAAGGACCTGAATTAAGAAGGGATTACGACCAATCGAACGGCTGAGCATTGCCTTGTCAGCTCGTTCACCGTGTAGGAAAGGACCTGAATTAAGAAGGGATTACGACACAAGCTTTTTACCAACAGTGCGCTCGTTAATCTCGCACTGTAGGAAAGGACCTGAATTAAGAAGGGATTACGACCTTTGTAGTATAGGTTACCAGGTACGCCCGCAGGCCAGGGTAGGAAAGGACCTGAATTAAGAAGGGATTACGACCAAATAATTGTATCAATTTGATTCTCTTCCGGAATATCATCGGTAGGAAAGGACCTGAATTAAGAAGGGATTACGACCTTTTGTTGAATTCATCTGAAACAATCAATCCAAGTGTAGGAAAGGACCTGAATTAAGAAGGGATTACGACTGCATACATGGTTTGCTCGTCTATGGCCTCTCGTGCATCGGGTAGGAAAGGACCTGAATTAAGAAGGGATTACGACTCAAGTTCAGTATAGACCTTTTCCCAAAAATCATATCCGTAGGAAAGGACCTGAATTAAGAAGGGATTACGACTTTGGTTTATACTGTTTCGTTTCGCGTGGTATCACTACGTAGGAAAGGACCTGAATTAAGAAGGGATTACGACACGATGTCCATGTTCGCCTCTTTAGAGATGCGATCTCTGTAGGAAAGGACCTGAATTGAGAAGGGACTATGACTGACCGACAGGGCCTAAATGGCTTGTTTCAAGATATTGGCAGGAACGGACCAGAATCGTGAAGGGATTACGGAATACTTACTGCAACGTTGCTTAAAGAAGTACATTGGTTCAACCGGATAAAGCATACTTCGTTTCGTGAAATAACGATTATGTTAAGGATGCGGTTAATAAAGCTCACCCTGCCCTGTGCAACGTTGCATTTATGGCCAAAAAATACCCAATTTGCTCTAGTTATAGAAAAAAAGGAGGAGCAATGCGGATATATATAACAACTCAGGGAGCCCGGGTTGTAAAGGAAGGGCGACACCTGTTGGTGAAGCACGGTGAGAATATCCACCGCACTATTTTTGTGCACAAAGTGAAGCAGTTGTTGATCTGCGGCAATGTCGAGGTGACTCCGCCCGCACGCAACATGCTGTTTCGCAATGGCATCGATACTTTCTTTCTGACCCGTGACGGCCGTTATGTAGGTCGCATGGCCGACCCGGAGCCCAAGAACATCTTTCTGCGCAAGCGTCAGTTTCAGCTTGCTGATGATGCGGCGTTCGGCCTGAACTTTAGTCGGCAGGTGGTAGCCGGCAAATTGGGCAATATGAGCGTGCTGCTGATGCGGATTTACCGCAAGAAGAATAAGAGCCACATTGCCGAGAAGGCAAAACAGGTACGAAAGCTGGCCAAGCAGGCGTTGGCGGCGGACAGTATCGATTCGGTTCGAGGGTATGAGGGCCGTGGCAGTGCTCTCTATTTTAGTCTGTTCAATAGCGGATTTGACATGGACCAGGGATTTTCCGCACGTGTCCGCCGCCCTCCGAAAGATCCGGTGAACGCTGTGCTTTCTCTGCTTTATACGTTTTTGTATAACCAGGTTTACAGCGCCGTCAGGCAGGCTCACCTCGACCCTTATGTCGGCTATCTCCATTGCCTTGATTATGGCAGATTCAGCCTGGTGTTGGACCTGATGGAGGAGTTCCGTCCAATTATCGCCGATACTCTCACTCTGTCTCTGTTCAATATGGACATCCTACAGCGGGACCGTGATTTTATATTGCTGGAGGAACACGAATCTGGAGATTCCGAATCGGACTGTAACGGCGAAGAAAGCGAGGTGAAGCCGGAATTGCCGGGGAACGAGCAGGCAAATCCACTTTTTGATACACCGGTCCAGCGGGTTGAGGAAATCCTGACCCTGCCGCCGGCAACAGCTGCAGGGCGACGGCCCGTCAACCTCAGGCAAGATGCCATGAAGAAGGTGATAACCCAGTTTGAGCGGAAGCTGGCTACATCCTTTGTCTACGAATTGGAGGACAGAAAGATAACCTACGCGGAAGCTATTGTCGGTCAGGCGCGTCACTATCGGAAGGTGGTTGAAGGGAGCATGGGGAGCTATCAACCCCTGCTGTTGAAATGAGAGTGATTGTCACCTATGATATCGTCACCGACAGGCGGCGGGCAAAGATGCACCGGTTTCTTCGGGAGTTGGGCATCAACACCCAGAAATCGGTTTTCGAGTGCGAGGTGACATCCGAGGAATTGATAGCGATTCGTCGTTATGCAAGAGGAGGTTTGGACTTGAGAGAAGACCGGCTCCGCATCTATCATATCTGCCGTCGCTGTAACGAGAATGCGGAGGTGCAGGGTAGGGGGATAAAGCTGGCACAGCTCAATTACCAGATATTTTAGGAAGCCATGCGCTATTTCGTTATTTATGACATTGCCGATCCCAAACGGCTGAACCGGGTGGCGAAGATATTGAAAAATTATGGGCTGCGCATGCAACAGTCGAAGTTCGAAGCTTCATTGACCTCGAGCGAACTTCGCGACCTTCAGACTGAAATCGGCAAAGAGATCAATGGCCTTGAGGATGGCGTGAAATATTTTCCGCTCTGTGAAAAGTGCTATGGCCGTTGTGAGATATTTGGCAAGGGCAATACAAACGGGTATGAGCCGGATTTCGAGGTGATTTGAAGGGGGTAGACTCCGAATTATTTGTTTCAAGGAATGCAAGAAACAAAAGGATGCCCTGGAGATCTTGAAAAAAGATCTCGGTTCCTTCGTCTGGTGCTATGAGTTCATGTCCCAGATTGTCGACTACGACGACAAGGATCTGGAGAAGCTGAGCCTTGATGCGAAACCTGCGCCCCATGCGCCGGGAGTCTATTCTCGATGAGGATGATATCGACTTGCAGGGGGTTGTCCTGAGCCATTACCGGCTGTCCAAGATCAAACAACAGAACCTGAAGCTGAAGGAGAACAGTCCGGAGTATCAGCTCGATCCCGGCGACGGGCTCGGGGTCCGCCAAGGGAAAGTCAGAAAGGAGGAGCTGCCGAGTTGTTCGTAACCGACAACCTCAACGATCAAGCCCTGGTCGACTACGCCTATACCATCCGCGATAAGGTGAGAGAGAGAACGAGACGGTTATGCTGCAGATCGCCATCAACAGTCTGGAACAGGCGATGCTGGGGGATTTTCCCAAGGCGGTGGACGATGCGATTCTGGGCAGCCAGAAGCCCACCGCAACCAGATGATGCAGCTGCTGGCCGACCCGAGGAAGACGGTGGATTTGCCAGGTTGGTATTTGATTTGTTGTAAACGCAGCCTTCAC
>CAVUXQ010000010.1:0-47226 GCA_963745265.1 uncultured delta proteobacterium | reverse complement strand
CGCCCGCTTCCTCGGCCATCTCGATGGTCGCGCCGTCGCGCGTGCCGATGGTCAGCGCGCCGTTCATCATGAACTTCATGTTGCTCGTGCCGCTGGCTTCGTAGCCGGCGGTGGAGATCTGGTTGGAGACGTCGCTGGCGGGAATCAGCCGCTCGGCCAGAGAAACGCAATACTCGGGCAGGAACAGCACCTTGAGCCGGCCGCGCATCGCCGGATCGCCGTCGATCGTCGCCGGCCAGGTTGTTGATGAACTTGATGATCAGCTTGGCCAGACTGATAGGCCGGCGCCGCCTTGCCGGCGAAGAAGAAAGTCCGCGGCGGCATGCTCGAGGTCCGGGTTCTCCCGCAGCCGGTTGTAGAGCACGACGATGCGCAGCGCATTGAGCAGTTGCCGCTTGTATTCGTGGATGCGCTTGATCTGGCAGTCGAAGATGCGTGTCCGGGTCGACCGACCTGCGCCGGTCGCCGCTTGAGCCAATCGGCGAACCGCGACTTTGGCCTCGCGCTTGGCCTGGCGAAAGGCGTCGCGAAAGCCTTGTCGTCGGCCAGCGGCTTGAGTCTCTGCAGTTGGCCGAGGTCGGTGATCCAGCCGTCGCCGATCGCCTCGGTGATCGTGCCGGGCCAGCGCCGGGTTGGCCAGCAGCAACCAGCGGCGCGGCGTGACGCCGTTGGTCTTGTTGTTGAACCGCTCGGGAAACATCTCGGCGAGGTCCTTGACCGTCGTCGTGCGCAGCAGCCCGGAATGGATCGCGGCCACGCCGTTGGTGCTGTGCGAGCCGACGATGGCCAGGTTGGCCATGCGGACCTTGCTGCTCGGCCCTCCTCGATCAGGCTCACGCGCTGCGACGCGTCCCTCGTCGCCGGGAAACGGCGTCCGCACCTCGTCGAGCAGGCGCCGGTTGATCTCGTAGATGATCTCCAGATGGCGCGGCAGCAACATCTCGAACCAGTGCGACCGGCCATTTCTCCAGGGCTTCGGGCAGCAGCGTGTGGTTCGTGTAGGCCAGGGTCCGTCTGGGTGAGGTCCCAGGCCTCGTCCCAGCCGAGCTGCGCGTCGTCCAGCAGGATGCGCATCAGCTCGGGCACGGCCATGCGACGGGTGCGTGTCGTTGAGCTGGATGGCCACTTTTTCCGGGCAGCTGCGCTCCAGTCGGCGTTGCTCGCGCCGGAAGCGCCGCACGATGTCGGCCAGCGAGCAGGCGACCAGAAAATATTCCTGCATGAAGCGCAGGCCCTGCCCCATGCTCGTGGAGTCATCGGGATAGAGCACGCGGGTGAGGGACTCAGCCTCGAGCGTCTCGGCCAGCGCCGCCGACGAAATCGCCGCCGCTGAATTCCTGAAAGTCGAAGTAATCGGGCGCCGCCGCGGCCCACAGCCGCAGCGTGTTGATCGTCTTGCCGCCGTAGCCCACCACCGGCCGGTCGAACGGAATGCCGAACAGACTGGACGGCTTGCCGGCGCACCGCGCGCAAGGGCCGCCGCAGCACCTCGAAGGAGCAGTTGAGCTTTACCTCCACCTTCTCGTCAGGCCGCGCGAACCTCCCACGGGTCCGGCCGACGCAGCCAGTTGTCCGGCCGCTTCCGTCTGCCAGCCGTCTTTGATCGTCTGTTTGAAGATACCATATTCGTAACGCAGGCCGTAGCCCATGGCAGGGAGCTGCATCGTGGCCATCGAGTCGAGGAAGCAGGCCGCCAGACGCCCCAGCCCGCCATTGCCCAGGCCGGCGTCGGGTTCCTGCTCCAGCAGCCGAGCCAATCGATTTTCTTCTGCTTGACTAATTGCGCCACATGGGAACGAGCAGCAGGTTGGTGATGTTGTTGGCCAGCGAGCGGCCGATGAGAAACTCCATGGAGAGATAATAGATGCGTTTGGGGTCTCTCGCGCGCATACGTTTCCTCGGTTTGTATCCAGCGCTGCGACAGGATGTCCCGTATGGAGCAGGCAGCGGCCTCAAAATGCTCACGCGGGCTGGTGGCACTTCAGATTGATGACCTTATCAAAGATGAGGTGCCGTTCATAGAGGCCATCGTGCCCGGTGAACTTGACAGGTCCACAGCCATAGTGCTTCAGGATTTCCAGACGTGTCGCTCGCTCCCGTTTCAGCAACCGTTTTCTTTATGCTCATCCCATCCTCCTTTCTTGAAGCAGCCCATGCCTGGCAAAAGTGCCGCCGGATCCGATTACCTTTCCACATGACGAGTCTTCGTTCCACAAATGGATCACCGGCTGTGAACGATCGTTTTCATAGCCCAGTGCTGATAGGCTCGCAGTGCTCAGCATTAACCGCCCGGCGCCTGCCGCCGCTTCAAGCCCAATCCAACGGGCAGCCAGCACCCGGATGAAATGCCCGCTTGAAAAAAGCAGCACGTCTCCGTGCACCTCACGCAGGCGGCATACCACACGGTCGGCTCGCTCGGCGACCTGGGCAGGCATTTCACCTCCCGGGCAGCCGTCGCGGAAAAGTTGCCAATCCGGGCGCTCCGCACGGATCTCGACAGTACGAAGGCCTTCATATCGGCCGTAATCCCATTCCAGAAGATCGCGGTCGATTTCGGCCACGGCCCCGAAACCGGCCAGTTCACAGGTCCTGACCGCGCGCTGCAAGGGGCTGGTCAGACACCTTCGTAAAGGTCAGTCCCTCCAATCGATACTTGAGCTGGCGGGCATTGCGCTCGCCGCGCTCGGTCAGCGGCAGGTCGGTAAGTCCGGTGTGCTGGCCCGGTGAGGCTCCAGGAGGTCTCGCCATGCCGGGCCGACGTAGATGACCGGAAGCGCTTCGCTTATGGATTTAATGTCTGGAGAGATATTTCCTTTGCCGGATGTCATGGCTTCGATTCCCCTTGTTCATGCTTTGCAGTGATTCACAATGAGCCGCGCTCCTCGCTGCTCGGTGAAGTGAATAGGCGCGACGATGCTGGGAGTTCATCACTTCCCTCTCGGAATGAACCCGGGAACGCCGGTCTCCACAACGGCATTGAACCTGACCCGCGACTTGATTCCTTCGGTGATCTCCCGCATGGCGTCTTCAGGAATGGTCGAGACCTCAAAGTTCTCCTTGATGCGGCCGGGGGTCTTCGAGGTGGTCAGGAGAGCCGTCCCTCGCTGGATGGCCCAGGCGAGCAAGACCTGCGCCGGGGTCTTGTTGACTCGCCTGGCGATGGCGGTGATGACCGGATCTTCCAGCAACTTGGGCTCGCTACTATGCCCCAGTGCCGCAAAGGCTTGCAGCACGATGCCATTCTCTTTGCAATAGTTCAAAAGGTCCCATTCCGGAAGGTAAGGATGGGATTCGACGTGAACGACCGCAGGCTTGATCCTCGCGGCGTCAAAGATTTCCTTCACCTGTTCCAGGCTGACGTCGGATAATCCGATGGCCTTGCACTTGCCTTCGTCCACCAGGTCCTCCAGCGCTCTCCATGTATCCAGCAACGTCACCGCCTTGTCATAAATCACATTGCCGTTTGCATCCCTTGGGTCTTGTTCGTCTCCGGGTTGGAAGGCAAAGGGGGTGTGGATGAGATAGAGATCGACGAAGTCGAGTTGGAGTCTCTTGAGACTGGCCTCGAAAGCAGGCTTGACGCGTTCGGGACGATGATTGGTATTCCAGAGCTTCGTGATGACGAATACGTCCTCCCGCTTAATCTTCCCCTCCTTGAATACTTCCTGCATCGCTTCCCCGACCTCTTTTTCGGTTCGGTAGCGTTCCGCAGTGTCGAGCAGGCGAAATCCTACTTCCAGCGCCGTTTTGGTCGCGTCTCTGGTTGCGATGGGGTCGGGAATGAGTGTGCCGAAGCCGAGCGCGGGGATGGCACCGGATCCGTTGTTGAGTGGTATCGTTGTATAGCGAAGGTTGTCAGCAGCTAACATTGTGTTCTCCTTTTCATTACCAATGACCCAGGTGAGCGCCGCCATCCACATACCCGGAACTAGGTTACATTGCATTTGGTGACAAACGTAGTTGCGAACAGAAGCACCTCCTTTAAATTCTTCCCTTGTTTCTGAGTTATTAGCTCAAGAACGCATACATTGTCTCCGCAGTCCAAGCGCACTTTTCAATATGGGCGAGCAGCTCAAAATCCCCGACAATTGACAACCATCAGCTGTCGACTGATAAAATTTTATCCGCAACTTAATTATAATTATAATTATGCTCTAAAGAATGGAATCAGGCCCTCGCTAACGTCGTCCTTGAGAATCGGACAAAGACCCTTTCGGCGTACCCCGAAAAAGAAAACCGGACTGTCTTGGGATGATACATCCTTCGGCAGCCCGGCTATCTTTTATACCATAGAGATCCGTTGCTTTCCGTCCCTGTCTCACGGCAGGTTTGGTATTATCGAGATCTTTCTCATTGTTAAGTAATTCTCCTTTCATTGTCTGTCAAGCCAGCTTCATTTATCCCCGGCCAGAGAGCATTTTTTCCCAGCATGCCTGACTGCTGAACTTTCTCTTGAAATACAGGACAGATAGGCGAGCTTGTAAAATATTTCCGGATCATCTTGTAAAAAAGTGCGAGACACACCAGGGGCATTGTCAAAGACTATTTAACGAAATAAATTTTCTGATAATTACCAATCTGCCAAATATATGAATTATATATGATATAACATTAAATCTATAATTATGTTTATCGAAAACGCGAGTGATGGCATTATTAATAAGTACATTAATTAGCCGACATATGTTATATTCCGTCCATGAACGAATTCGACGGAGGAAAAATCGACAGGAAGGCACTTGAAGCCATTCGAATTAGGGCTGTCAAACGTGTCGAGGCAGGTGAGAGCCCCGAGGTTGTTATCAAAGCTCTTGGGTTTTCCGGTCCCAGATTTACGAGTGGATTGCTAAATATCGTGAGGGTGGCATCGAGGCGCTTCGAAGTCGCAAAGCGCCGGGCAAGAGTCCAAAGCTGGTCGGTAAACAGCTCCAAAAGCTTTATAAGCTTGTCGTAGGTAACAACCCTCTGCAGCTCAAATTTGAATTTGCTCTCTGGACCAGGGCAATGGTTAAAGAATTGATCTTGCGTGAATATAAGGTGAATCTTAGCGAGGTCTCTGTCGGTCGGCTTCTCAAAAAGCTCGGCCTTAGCCCCCAACGTCCCATGCATAGAGCCATTCAACGAAATGACCTCGCGGTATTCAAGTGGATATGCCGGTTTTCAGGGTGACGTGTTGGCCGATCCGCAGGTCGCGGAGCTGGGTTTCCTTGAAATTGGCATCAACCCAGATATCATGGAAGGAGCGGACCGCCATCAGACTCTGGCCGGTCTGAACATCGTCGCCGGGATTGACATTGCGCCTGGTGACCACCCCGTCGATCTCAGACTTGATCACAAATAGCTCAGGTCAAGTTGAGCCCGTTCCACGGCCCGCCTGGCCTGTTCCACCTTGGCCTGGGCCTGTTTGATCGATGGGGCTGTCTTGAGGATCTCGGCATAGATGCGATTGATGTCACCGCTGGGATCCCGCCGGTAAAACTCCGCGAGAGTCTGTCGCGGCGTCATATTAAGAGATGAGGGTGTCACCCCGAGTTTAGCGGCATTGTGGATGAGGTCGGCCAAGGCCTCCTGCACGGACGAAAAATGCTGATCAAGATCATCAGGCACCTCGTCGAGCCTGCCCTTGTCGGCAGGCTCCGGTGGCAGTCCCAGGGCCACCCGTGCCTGGTGCACGTTTTCCATCGCCTGGGTTACCTGCGCCTTGCTCACCGCGAGGGCAGCGTACTTCTCGTCAAATTCTTCCCTGCTCACCGCTCCGGTTTTCACCAGATTCTCAACCCGGCCGAACTGAGCTTGGGCAAGGTGGAGATTGGCCCTGTTCTCCCCCAGCAGAGCAACGCGCTGCTTGAGAATGGCGATCTGATTGTCGACATCCTCAATGGCATGCGCCAGTTGGAAGCGGGAGCTGCGTGCCTGGGCCAGTAATCCGAGGGTGTTGGCCTTAACCACCTCCGAATCAGCCTCGGCCGTATTGAGAGCCGCCTCTTCTTCTGCCAACTTGACCAGGTACGGTTCGGAATCGAGCTCGACCAGCACATCTCCTTTTTTTACCCGATTGTTATCCTCCACCAGCACGCGAGACACCTGTCCTGCCACCCGCGGCGCAACGAAGGTGACGTAGCTATTCACATAGGCATCATCGGTTGTAGCGGTATGCAGGCTGTGACGGATCCATGGGATACCGAGGGCCAGCGCCGCACAGGCGATAAGGATTGCCACTGTGACAACCAGGGTTCGGCGTTTTTTGCTGGAGCCGGCTTTTGGCCTTGAGGAGAGGTTGGGTTTTTTTGGCTTTGGTCCGGGGTGGGGGAGAGAGGAACAGATTCCGGATCGGAAGCCGAAGATTCACGTTCCATTGAAACACGTCCTTGCAGCTTTTGCGAATGATAGATAGCCTTCAAAGGGGCTCGATTGAGTGGGCTTCCCTGTGGATGCTGAAGCTGGCATTACCTTTAACGATATTCATCCCCGGTTTGTGCGCAAGCTTTTACGTCAGGCCTCGAATCTGCGAACGATCTCCTCTCAATCGATAAGCTATGGGTCAAAGTGCCCTGGTCGATGATGGATAGCCAACAAGAGAGTCAAAATCTACGTTTATTCTATCTCGCCACACGAACTGGGGTACACTCGACGTGAATATTTCCAATTATAGTGTTTAAGTCTTATGAGATAACAACTTGTTAATACCACTACTGTGAATCTTCATTTCCCCGATTTCATCATCCCAGCTGTATATTCACAGTAGACGTATCATATTGGGACTTAGAGTAAATGCGTTAACTTTAGACATGGCAGTCTTAATCTATTCCCATCGCACATCGACTCACCAACATTGGACAAATTGAATCATTCTGTCTAATGTCTTGTAACGGGCTCTTCAGCGGCCGCGTTTCTTCTTGCGGTCCGCTGAAAGAGCAAGGTTAGACGGTTGCGCTACTGCAGATATCTGCGTATGAGTTACGGCAACACCTCCCTTATTAAACAATTCTCGTCGCCACTCAAGCAGTTTGGCAAAAACAAACAAAAGCCCACCAAATGCATAAGCAATTCGATACATGACTGATTGCCTTTTGTACTTTTCAGCCAATATTTTGATACTATCGTTTACCAATGCTGAAACCTTCCACTGAAGGTTTTGAAGTTCAGTGCTCACGTCATTAGCATCTGACGGATCGATTGGCCGATTAGCATACTGCAAAAGATTTCCACGATGGCCTTTTGCTATATCGAAGTGTTTAAAGAAATTTCCTTCAAATTTTTTTATATCTAGTAATATCCGCTCCTGATGGTCAGTTAATGGCAATTGGTTTTCAGAATATGCGGTTCGAACTGCCAGCGCAAATTCATCCAACGCTGTTATTCCCCAAAGTATCTCATGGAGCCAAACATTTTTCACCAGAACAGATTCCCATGCCTCCTGAATTATCTTTTCTGGACTGTTCTTAGCGGGCGGATAATTCCTCACAGATCTGTTTATTGCTGCCTCACGGCTAATTCTTATGAGTATCTGTGTAGTTGCATCAGCGTGCTGAATAGAGCTAATTGATCTATCAAAAACCTTTCGAGCATTAGTCCATGCTTGCACTGACCACCAATCCAAACCCCAGGCTGTGAGAACAATAATTGCCCCCAATGCTTCAACTAATTTGACGTGACGCTTAAGCATTACATCTCCTTACTAATCAATGCACCGGTTCATCTGGTGCATTGTATGGTTGAGATTGAGTATCGTATGCCAAGGTTTACTCCCAAATTACTATATTATGTTCCTGTGAGGTAAAGAAGTGACTTGGTAAAACCAATAGGAAGATTGCTGTTTGTACCAATAGAAAGGTGATCATAACGTACCTGGACCATGCCTTCCTTTTTTCTTACGGCAAAATATATAGCTTTTTCAAAAGCAATAAGATCGAAAACATACCTGTTAGATAATTTAATTTTAAATTCGTCTAGGCTTTTCTCATGCTTTGCCAAATGCAGTGCGACCTCATAGGCAAGCAAATAAGATGATCTATTGTCTTTTAAATTGGTATGTGTTGCTATATCGATTACAATATAGGGTCTATTTTTTTCTTCTTCTATTTGAGTATCGACACCAAGTATAGCCGTAGGTAGTGTCGTATCCTTTTCTAATTCTTTTCTTATAATATCGGCGAGATTATCAACTCTGTCTAATGTCGCAGCTCGTTTCTCCTGTAATGCATGTAGATTAGGCATTTTTTCAGCGACGATAGTTTCATAATACATATATGATTTGTAATAATACGAATTGATAATAATTAAGTATAGTATTACGGATAACCCTAAAGTAATAATTATCGTTAAAATAAGCGTTTTAACGACTCTGAAGTGAACAGACGTATTATCTTTTTTCCCTTTAAATTCAATATGTAGTAAATAATCATGTATACCTTGACGCCCATTATTTAACAAAACAGAAATAGGAATAAATAACAATACAAACAGGAATGCACCGCTTACAAATCGAATTGAAACAATCGAGTAAAAATCCAGGCTTCCATGATAAGAGAAAGGATTAAAAATCTGAAAGTAAGCGAGCGGTAGGAAGAAAAAAGCACACGTCCTCAAGTAGCAACCAATAAAAGATAGATTATGGTTAGACGGAGAAATTACTTCGCAGCCTGTTAATAGACCACCTATAAAACCTTTATTCATAAGCCTAGAGTCGAATAAAGCCATAAGTATCGGGATAATAATCATATATGCCCTGGTTGCCGTGTGATATGGCCCGTATTTGAAAGGCGGGGAGTATATCCCTATCAAATGTTTAAGGTATGCTACTAATCCCTCGGCTATAAGGAAAACTGCTATAACGACCAAAGTATTAACAGTAAAACAAAGGATTCGCTTTATCGTAAGCATGTTCACTTAGCTAAGCGTAACTTTAGTGAATAATAAATGGACAATATGCATAGCAGATTGATGATAAATATAAATCTCCAATTTTTTGCCAAGAAAAGTTGAGATTCGGAGACCAGTTTCGATTCAACTGGCCAAAGCATTTTGTTGTTCGCTAGCACAATGATAGGGAGAACTTTTTTATTATCTATTCGGCCAAGAATATTTACTATGAGGTTCGACTTTCCTGGAATAGTGGGTATGCCAGTGAAAGTAACTGTGCCAACATCAGCATTGTATTTCATTCTCAATTTTTGGGATATACTTTGGTTTATGTCGTTATCCGAGCAATACATTGAATATCCGTCCATTTTACCAACACCAGATATCTTTATATTGTTAATATTAAGCGCATTATCAGGCTTGACAACTATAGAAAACATATTTGTTAATTCATTAGCTGAATGAACTGTATTGCCAGACAAAGAAACTGGAATTGTATTAAGGACATAATAATATGAAAAAGTATCTCTATCCATTGGTTCCATAAAATTTGCTATTAGGTACCATGCACTTATACTCCCTATTATTCCAATGATGAGAGCTGCGCACCATTCTAGCCATTGTCGTCTTTTAACCGCAGGTTCCTTTTGTTGATTGCTGGATTGTTTGGTTCGTCTTCTCTTTCTAGCACTCATTTAAAACTCTTTAAATTTTCATGATAGAATTTTCGTTATTTCGATATAATCGAGGTAGAACGGCCAGTTACCCGACCGCCCTCTCACAGATCCCTGCGTGCGGTTTTCCCGCACAGGGCTCCTCAGTATTGTTCGCTTCGTACAAGAGCAATGTTCATTCCCAATATCCGATTATCCGTGGGCTGCGGTATCTTGAAATAGCTCAAGCATTTCTCTGAAACCACGCCCAGTTGCAGCTCTTTCTTCTGACTTCGCCGGTTCAGCCATTTGAAAACAATACTGGCAGCGCATGATCAGTAGAAGATTTCAGCATCTCACATATTGCCGCTGACACCCGTAATAATTGAAGTGACCCTGCAGCTTTGTCTCAGCTTGATAAGCATCCATTGTGTCCACAGTATCTGACTGCGATCCTTCTTTATCCAGCTTGTAATTGCAGCCAGTGCCAGCCGGAACTTCTGTCTTCGCTGTCCGCATCTTCACCAGCGGCTTGCCTGTTTCTGCTCAGGCCCCAGCGAAATTCAAAGCCAAGAAAGGTAAAGGTCTTACTGTTCTCAGTCTCGAACCGGGTGAACTTGATCACGCTGGTCTTTTCTCGGCAGACAACTCCAGCTTGAACTTTCCCAGGCGTTTGCCCATAACCTCGCACGCAGCTTCTGCAGATCTTCGATGATACTGAAAACAGCAGACATAATCGTCTGCGAACCGCATCAGCATTGCATCTCCCTCGCAGCGTGGTTTGACAACTTTCTCAAACCACAGGTCCAGCGCATAATGCAGATAGATGTTGGCCAGAACGGCGGAAACTACACCGCCTTGAGGAGTGCCGGTTACCGGGAAAATTACCCTGCCGTCTTCCTCAAGTATTCCGGCCTTCAACCATTTCCGGATCAGACCGAGAAAGGCACGGTCATTGATCCGCTGTTCCAGCATTTTCATGCAACCAGTCGTGGTCAATATTGTCAAAGAATCCTTTGATATCCGCATCAAAGATCCAGCGAAACCTGCCCCGATGGAGCCTTTGGCTCAGTTCCAGGGCAGCTCGCTGAGGGCCTTTGCCCCGTCGGTAGCCATGACTGCAGGGCAGAAAATCCTGCTCGTATATGGCCGACAGAATCTGGGCCGCCGCCGTTTGCACCAGCTTGTCGCCGATCACCGGAATACCGAGCGGGCGTTGTTTCCCGCCGGCTTTCGGAATATATCGACGACGCACCAGCTTGGCCTTGTACCGCTTCTCCTTCAGGGCTGTCGCCAATTGGCACGACATTCTCTTCCAGATCTGCTTCAAAGGCTTTCCAGTCAACTACCATCTACTCCGGGCGCTGCTTTCCGGTTCAACTGCGGAAAGCACCAGCGTAGGTTTGTTTCATTCAAGAGACTGTACAGATTCCCGAATCGGTGTTTTGGATCTTCCTTTGCTCTCTTTGCTATTCCCCGCAGTGAGGTTTGCATATGTTTATCAGCCTGTCGTATCTGCATATGTTTCCTTTGCGGGCTCCACAATACCGTCATCCCCTTCCCCATGTGATCGGCCCTACCGTCTCAGAGTACTATGAGATGATCTGACTCCCTTCGCTTAATACCCGTCGGACGCCTTCTTGCGGTTGAACTGTCCTACCTCTAATCGGTAAATCGGAGGAGGTGGAAGGGTCTCCCAAGTTCCTGATGCTTCTCTCACTACATGCCACGCTCTTGGACCCCGGCAGTCCCTCAGGAATCTCACCATAACGATTCCTCTGTTCTGGCTTCCGGCACGTTAAAACCGTCGCCAACTGCATCTGTTACTCTTACGAGGCTGAATTGCTTGAGGGAGGTACGTCTCCCCTGCGGCCTGCAGTGTTCCCTGTGTACGCTTCACGATCTTTGTTCGCCGATCTTACGATCCGACTCCGCCGACCGCGCAACACTCGGTACGGGCTGCTGGTTAGGCTTTGCCCGATGGGGACTTCCTGCCCAGGAACTCAGGCAGGGCACCCTATAAGAAGCACCAAGCTGCGCTTGGCGCACTAACGTTCCGGCTCACCAGACCCGCGCAGTTTGCAGGTTCTGAATGGATCCCGTGGTTATGTTGTTGATTTTTTCAATTCTTGAGCTTCAATCTCTTTGAAAAAAACAGAGTAAACGTCATCTGGTATTGGCAAGTTATATCTTTCGCAATGAAGCCAAAGGGACCTTGCGTGATTGAAAGAAGGTTTACTATCAAAGGTTGCCTTCATTTCATTAAATCCCCTTTCTATTTCATTATTGCTAGAAATAAATACAGGACTGCTCAATTTGAACTTAAGCTCTAACTCTTTGTAATCAGACAATAAATCATGGTCACGAGCATTTTTCCAAGCTGTTACGAAAGATCTTTTCGCGATGTCTCGATAATTAATGGCATGCGATCTTATTTTTCCTGTTTTTGGGCAAATTTTTTCAAAATAATTCACACCGGAAGGCAATGAATTAATACTATTTTCTATCAACATACTGAATGTAGATATTGATTCTATTGTTAATGTTTCAATTATCCAATCAACAATAAGCTGATTTTTATATTTATTTGTCGTCAAGGAATTCTGTATATCATTAATATATATCGGAGGTAGATTTTTCATTACAGTATTATTAAAATTATTGATTATACTAACGCGATAATCACCGGTTTATCCGGTGTATTATCATGTTATGAATAGATAAAATGCATTTCATCCTTAATAAATAGAATGATTTATATTTAACTCTGATATCATTTGCTACATACATGGTTACCTATCAATATATGGTAGACGGTTTTTCTGTTTTTTGCTTACCAAAAACAATAGATAATTGCTTATTAAGCTATAAATAATTCCTGCTATTGCTAGTATTAAAGGGGTGCTTATTCCATAAATAATAATTTTTAATTCTTCAGGAGCTTGATTCCATAGTGACTTACACAATAGCTTATTATTCAGAAAAACCTCTTTGCTCTTTCCACTAACAATAATGTTTGATTTTCCCTCGGATTCTATTTGAAGTTTTTTACTTTTAATTTCAATTATATCACCTTTTTTGAGTTCGGTTCTTTCTTGGCCAACAACAATATATCCCTTAGGGTTTTCACAGTAAAAATTTGATATTTCGGCTCCAAACCAGTTGGCGTCATAATCACCAGCAAGTGAGAAATGAAAATAGCCATAATTCAAATCCAAAGATTCCACTGGAAGTTCAATCCTACTGTAGGATTTTTGTTCTCCAAAAATCATGAACAATGGCATTTGGTTATTTATATGTTGTGAAAAATTCATTTTAGCTATTTGCATATCATAGTCATCCGAAGGAATAACATTATTAAATCCTGTAGGAGTGATTAACAGCTTATTGTGGATTTTAACGTATAAAATAGCATTTTTATTAAAAGCAATAGATAACACGTTTTTTGAAGATACATTATTTTGGTAATAAAAGAATTGTTCAAAATAATTAGATTCACTATTTTTATTTAATGTAATCTTTGTTTCAACTGGTATGATAAGAAATCCATCGATGAAAGACGCTTCATTTGGAGGAAGCGTTGCCATCAAATAGTGTAGCTCACTATAGGCCTTATTATTAGTTATTGTAAAAATAGCCTCATCATCACTAGAATTTTTTGGTATCTTTTTAAAAAAAAGCGTTTTTGGATTATCTAATATAAATTTGTTTTTCAATATCAAATTAAATGCTATTGAGTAATTGTCAGTATTTTTTTGCAATATTGATATCGGAGTTTCTGAATTGTAGCTGCCGATTTTGAATGAATATTTTTCATTATTGTTCGAGAAATAGATATTTTTTGCTTTGAATGGGGTAGCAATAGCTTTTTCTCCAATGTAAATTGTGGAAGTATTGCAACAGGTATCATTATAATAATAATCAATTTTTGTCCAATCATTTACCGCTAACCTCAACTCTTGTTCTCTTATAATTAAAGACAATAATAAAACGACACAACATATTGATATTAAGATTGAAAATAGCAGCGTTAAGAGGATATTGCTTTTATTCATTTGTATTTCATACTACTATTGTATTTCGTGGTAGGAACATTTGTCACTTGCCCCACGCACAATACCGGACGTGCAGTTTTCCCGCATCCGCTTCTCCGATTAGACTCGACACCGTACGGATATTTGAAGTTGCGTGTTACAAGATCCAATAGCTATTCCTATAGTGAAATGTGCTTATAGTATTCCATCGCTTACATATCCGGCACGAATTTACTCTGTGGGTTACCTGCTTCCGCCATCAGTTCGTTTCCTGTCCCTGTATCTATCCTTACTGACACATGTGTGTGGCTGGCTTGGTTTCCTAACCTCTAAGCCTTGAACAGAAACAATATTTTGTGGTATCTATTGGCGGTATGTCATGTCTGCACAGGTAAAAGTGGTCTTTTAGCTCTTGCCATGATCTGACTTGTCAAGAGAGTTCTATATATTTTTATGCAGTAATCCTTTCATTTTTTCTTCTTTTATCATGTCGTAGGTATTCATCAAAAGCGTTAACACCGAATTAAGGGGCCGGGAAACGATGGATTATGGCTTACGGATATGCTCAATAGAATGATAAAAGTAAACTTTACAAAAGTGGCACGGCTTTCCCGGTCCCGCTCAAATGACAGGTTATCTTCACTATCATTCAATTAAGCCTTCCTCGCGCATTTTTTGCACAAAAGAGGGGGCATCTCCTGTAAGGTGACTACCATTATTCTTTCTCAATCCATCATCCTCTGACGCTGTAATCGGTAATCCATAAATATCTTTAAAAAACGTTAATGCCTCTCTGCCAATTCCATTGTGCACATATGAGGCGTCCTTTATATCCATATACATCCAAGTAATGTGATAATAGGGTGAACTACCGGGCAAATCATCATCTCTATATGAGAAATCAATTCCTCCTATTTTATCATTTTGAGGATCTTTAACGATTATTTCGTGATCATCTGAGACATCTATAGTAATAATACGTCCATCTTCTAGTTTATACTCACGAACCTCACCATTATCATTGACCAAAGATAGTTTTTTCATAATTACTCCAGATAACAAGTTATTCTCCAGTTTCTCGATAACTCCGGAATTGTAAAAATCGTCTCAACATTAAATCAACGACATAGCTTTAATTCTGCTAGATATCATGAGCAATTTTCATGATATCTAGAAACTTTATATCATTCACTCTACATTGTTGACCTTACCTCTGGCAACAATAAAAAGTTCAGAAATTGGTCAGGTTAAGATATTTCCTGAGACTCTCCCCTATAGCAGCACAGTCCTAACCGTTCGTTAAGGATTGTAACTTGATTTTGTTTAGAAAATACCGTATCATGCGGCACCACCTAATGGATTGTCAATTGCAAAAAGCCATCTCCCGTCGTTCTGGCGGCGAACTACATCTGATGTTGTGCCTCCTATGGTAACTGGGGTTCCGTCAGGCCCAGTACCACAAACTTTCCAACGCGAATATAATATCGCAATGTCCTGTTGTTCGATAACCCGAACTATCGTATTTTCCATCTTTGCATCCATTTTAAGAATTCCGTCAATCACTTCTCGAATGGCAGCATGACCGGATACCACCTCTGGCGCATTCGGCGGCAATATCATCGCGTTAGGCTCGTATAGCTCTATCATGCCATCCACATCCTGAACATTAAACCGCTCAACGAATAATTCGTGAACCTGTTTTGCTGTTGTTGCTCTGCATAGTTGCCTCTCTTCTGTGAAAAGTAAACATATCGGAACTTGTTTTGAACATATCAGGTGAGTGCAAATTGATACTGTTAATATCGTTATGAAAATAGCATGTTAAGCGATATAAAACTGATCAGCTGGTTCTTGATTGGGCATTGCTGTCCAGCCGCAAAAATCAGCAAGCAATACTTTGTCATCATATACATGGCAACCGGCCAACCTTGCATCTATTAGCTATTTTACGCACCGCACATGAAATGTCATCCTTGGAGGATACGATTAAGAGATGAGCACTGGCAATATCAATCTACCACAGGTGTTGCTTGGTTTAGATGTTTCCTACGTCATTCTAATCACCGCAAGGGTTGATAACGTTGACACCTGCGGCTTGCAACGGGTTGAATTCTCGTGGCGCGAAGCTAAATCGGTTAGAAGGCGAAATTGCCGCAGTATATCCATCTGCTGCAGAAATTGCTTAGCCGGTGAATTTGGCTTTTGACATGAGTTCAACATAAGCGGTTGTGCAGTCCATATCAAACGGATGTATGCGCCCGGAAAACAACGGCAAAATTTGATTTTCAATTTCGGTGTGCAAATTCATCTCGTCGCTTTCCAACTGGAAAGTTTGCAACTCCAAAACGCGGGAAATCCCACATGACACGCCTGCTCATTTTGCTGTCCGCTGTTGCCTGCGTCATTTCTTTATGACGCAGGCGTCACTTTCTTGTGACGTTTTGGCACGGCGCCACGACATTCCACTCCCTCTGATATGCCGCCCAATGCATTGTCGTTTTCTTTGTGTTTATGGGGAAAAGGGCATAATCCGGCAGACTTCCAGACTAGCTCAAGAGCTTTGGGCATACGACTTGCTTTTTAACTGAGCAGGAGACCAATTTCCTGAAAATATGCGGTTGCGCTGGCGGGGTAGTGTCCGTCCAGAAATGGCTGTTTTCCACTGCCCCCGGTTGGTGCAAGCAGCGTGTTGATGCGTCATTTTTTCGTGACGCCGGGAGGAGATAGCGCGACATCCCCCCCCCCCCGCCATACTACGTATCGGATTGTTTTTTTACTGTGTTGTTCTCAGGATGAAATTTGTTTTGCAACGAAAAAGAGGAGGGCACCCATAATGACGACTAAAACTGTCTACGGCATCATCGGCTTTGACGATAACGGTAACATTGAAGCGCTCAAAGGGAGCGGAGATTGGACGGTCGTACGCAACAAGGAAGGCGTTTACACCGTCACCTTCAAGGACAGCGTGAGTTTCAACGATACTCCTATCGTCGTGATGACGGAGATTTACGATGGTACCAAAAACAACAGCGATCCGGAGAGCACCTCCGATTCCGGTGGCGATATCGGTAACGTGGGAACCGCTGCCGGCGTTGTGCTGGTCTGGGTTCGGGATTCGTCCTTCGAGCTGGCGGTCGGAGGCGGTGGCGGCAGCAAAGCGGATCGCATGGTCTCCTTCATCGCTACGGGCACTGCCGATGATGATTGATTGTGTAAAAAGGATCCCGTATGCAGAGAGGCAATATCAGCTCTTGGGTTGTGCTAGGAGCCTGTCGGATTATGCCCTTTTTCCCCATATCTTCGTTAAACTCGAAAAAATTATCCTCGGAATATTCAGTATATGCCTCCGGTAATTTTTTCGAGTTTGCCTCGATCTGAGCAAAAATGCCTATAATCCGACAGGCTCCTAGTTATTTTATTAAAAGAGAGATAGCCGCCAGTCCTAAAAAGGGAGGATTCTCATGTCCATGCCATCGGTTCGCGGATTTCAACTCGACGGCAGCGCCATCGGTGAGGCAGAAAAGAGCGTCAATCTCTACCGAGGCGATGTCAACTTGCCCCTGAAGCTGGTCGACCTCAAGGGCCCCCATGGGCTGGACCTGAGCCTTGCGGGGAATTACAGCTCCAACGTCGACCAGCAATGGGACACCTGGAACCTGGAGGCCCCGACCGGGATATTGGGGCTGGGGTGGAGCCTGCCTTTGAGCTCTATCGACTTTTCGGGTAAGGGTACCGCCTCCTGGCTGGAGGGCTCCTTTACGCTGCACATCGGCGGGAGCGCACATCCCCTGACGATGTTGTCCTACACCGGCAGCGCCGAAAGCGGCGATGAGGCGCTCGGTTTCGCCGATCCTCTCAACCCCATGTGGACCTTTGTCTACACGCCCGCCACCGAATCCTGGCAGGTGGTCCGCGATGACGGCGTGACCATGGTCTTCGGCGATCTCGACTCCGGGCGGGAGACCGTTCAACGGGGCGTTCGCTGGGGTAACTGGGCCGGCAACAGCTCCACTGACGACGGCAAGCCGGAAGCGTTCGCGCTGGCCTGGAACCTCTCGAGTCTGGGCAACTATTGGGGGCAACGCATCACCTACACCTATCTGCAGGACGTACAACCGGTTACCGCTACCCTGAATTATACCCGCGCCTGCTATCTCAAGCAGATCGTGGACGGCTACGGCCGCACCGTGGTGTTCACCTATGCGGACAAGAACGCGCTGGAGTATCAGGCCCCCCACACCATCGCCGGCGCCACGCCCACCGGCGGCTACCAGGATCGCTACGAGACCAGCTACCTGAGTCGAATCGATGTCTACTCCCCTGGAGGTACGGCAACCGCGAATCTCTACTATTCCCTGGTCCCTGGATATGAACTCCACGATCCCGGCAACACCGGTCTCACTGCGACCTGCAAACGCTACCTGGTGAGCCTGGCGCAACAGCGCGGCGGTATCGACCTGCAACCGCCAATGCGTTTCGCCTATCAGCTCGACACCGGCAAACCCGGCCCTGGACGGCTTGAAACAGTCACCTACCCATCCGGGGGCACGGTGAATTGGAGCTATGAGAATGTGCCCTTGGCCGATCCCGACGATCCGACCAATATTTTCAACCTCAGCTACACCGCCAATCGCCCGACGGATAGCACCTATGCGGGCGCAACGCCGCGGTTGTGGTTCGGCAGCGACTATGTGATCGTCGCCTGGTATGGCAACGGGAGCCTGGCTCTTCGTGTATACAGTTACGGCGGGCGCTGGTCCGAACCGTATTGCTTCGAACTCGAAGATAGTGTCTACCCTCAGGTCCCCGACGGTTCTGGAACCTCCGATGCCGACCGGCTGCAGCAGGTGCGCATCACCATGGGACCGGACTTCTTCGCGCTGTACTACCACAACCAGGGCAACACCTCCGACTCGTTTCGCCTGTTTAGAAAGGCTATCGATCAGTTCGGCCTGTGGACGGAGACCAAATTCACCATCGATTTGGTGTCCAGCAACACAATTCCAGAAGAGACCTCACTCGTTGCCGGCACCGACTTTGTTGCCCTGCATGTGGGCGGCGACAGCCATCTCTGCCGTTTCCGCTACAGCCCGATCACCCGGAGCTGGACCGCTGACGACCCGATCTCCCACAACAGCAGCGCCATCCATATCGCCCTGGCAGCCCAGAACAATACCCTGGCCGCCTGCTATTTCGCCGGCTCCACCACGGTCAGTGGCCAGAGTGTCATCTACTATCTGGGAGGAGACTACTCCTGGGTGAGTTGCAGTCAGTTCGACCCCACCGACTCCTTCACCTGGGACAGCAGTTTTGTCGATAGCTATTGGCGCTTTGGTCAGGGATTTGTAGTCGGCACCTGCGCCACCGGAACGGGTTCAAGCGGCACCGCCCACCTGCAGTTCATTTGCTGGGGGCGCAATTTCGCCGATTTTTCACAGTCAACGCATAGTGTTACGGGCGGCAATCAGGATACCTTGGTCGGTGGGAACGCGGTATTCAATGCCGGCACTCTGTATCGCTATAACGGCGCGACCTGGGTGCAGACCACCTTCGGCTGGGAGTCCTCCGACCTGATGGCGGCCACCGACGATGCGGTGCTGCGGTTGCGCAAAGAGGGCTCCTTTTATAGCCAAAATGAATTGGCGACCTTCAATGCGCAGAACAATACCTGGACCACCCATAGCTTTGCCGATGACAGCAGTATCGAGAGCTATGTGTACGAGAGCTACCCGCAGTTCAGCGGCGATTTTTTAAGTGCCGGCTACTGCGTTTTCTATCGTGGCACCGATAATGACTGGCAACCGGTAGATACGGATAATCCTTTGCCCCACTGCTACGGGAGCACAGTTGCAAATCTCAGCCCTGGGTTTATCGCCTGGCAAAACGCCGACAACCGTGATGATCCGGACTCTGCATCGCTTGCCAGTTATGCCGCGATGCTCAAGAACGGCGAGGTGCTGAACGTGTCGGCGCCGTATACCGGCCAGAAGGTCCAGTCCCTGGATGGCGCCACCGTGCTGTGCGGCGCTGGTGCGTTTGCGACCTATGCGGCCGAGGTGAGCGAGTTCAGCCATGTGGGCTCCTTTACCCTGCACCGGATCCTCAATCACAAGCTCAGCGATCAGACGGCCTGCGTCGTGGTCGAGCTGACCATCGCAACCGGTCAACAGACGTTGCGGACCCGCTACGACTACGATGCCGCGAGTGCCGTATTCGATGCCAGCGGCAGTGTGGTCCAGTTCCCCAGCGTGACCGCCACCCAGATCTCCGCCGTGGACGGTTCGGATCTGGGTAAGACCGTTTACGAATATTACAACGGTCAAGCGCCGGCTTCGGCAATGGCGCCGACCGGCGAAACCTGCCTCACCGGATGTAATGACGCGGACGCCCTGTGCGCCCATTACAGCCTGGCCAACGGCTACCTCTATACGGTCACCAACTACGATGCCAACGGGCTGGTGGTGGCAGCCATGGTCAATACCTGGACACCGGTGAGCTACGACGGCACCTTTACTCCGCTCCAGCAAATCTCCACCTTGCGTTCCGGCAGTGTGACCCACAGTTTTCCAGGTCTTGCGGTTGTCAACCTCGACGGCAGCGGCGACAGCAACGCCACCGCCACCCTGAGCCGGACCCAGACCTTCACTTACGACCCGGCCACGGCCCGGGTGACAGCCAACACCATGACCCAATATAACTCCAGAGGCGAGCAGGAGACCCGCAGTGTGGCCTACACCTATGCCTGGAGCAAATATGCGGGGATGAAGAGCGCCCGGCGACTCAAAGAACTGTGTCAGAGCGTATTCAGCACAACCATCGGCAACACGACCACAATAGTCCATGCCATGGTCCAGACTTTTACTCAAGACTGGGGTGCGGCCGGGACCAGCTGGGACAATCTGGAGGCCTGGAACTGGCTCGGCTCGGACACCCCGGACTTTGATTTCAGCCAGGCCGACCATGACGGCTGGGTGTGCGAATCCGTGGTCAGCGCTCGCAATGCCCACGGTTTCGAGAGCCTATCGGCCGATGCGCTGGATACTCCGACCCTGACCCTTTTCGATACAACGGGGCTGTGGCCCATCGCCAAACTGGTGAATACGAACACGGCTCTCTTCTGCGGGTTTGAAAGCTATGAAGACGTTTCCGGCTGGCAGTTGAGCGGCGGGGCGGCCATCGCGGCCGGCGATGCCCATAGCGGTGGCCGTTGCCTGCACCTGCCCCAGGGCGCGGCGGTGAAAAACACGACGCTTACCATCGACAGCGGGCAGTGGGTCTTCTCCTGTAGGGCTAAAAGCGTGGGCGCAAGCTCTGCCGCCTGGAGCTTGACCGCGGGCGCCGACAGCCGCGAGCTACAGGTGCCGTCAAGCACCGAGTGGCAATATGTGTTCGGCTACCTCACTGTCACGGTAGATGCCAGCGCGGTGACACTTAGCCTCACCAACAGCGGGGCCGGAATTCTCCTACTCGACGAACTCCGTTTTACGCCGGTGGTATGCGGCTTTTCGGCCAGGATTTACGATGGCAACACCTGGTATCCGGTGGCCAAGCTCGGGGTCAATGGCGAAACCACCCGCACCTTTTATGACGACCGGTTGCGGGTGGTCGGCGGCGCTGGGCCGGACGAAAATGTCTCGGCCATTCAGTCGCTCTATTACAGCGATGCCGGCTTGAGCATGTTTACCTCCACGCCGCCGCAACCCAACAGCAGCCTCAATATCAAGGCTGCCGACGGCGGCCCCTGGGACGATTTCCGCGACAGCGACTGGCAAAGCCATTGGAGCGGAGCGGCAAACGCCTGGAAGGTGATGGATCGCGTCCTCACCCATCAAGGGAGTAGCCAGAGCGCGATCACCCTGAACGGGTCTGACACCTACAGCAACTTCGCCGTTCAGGTGCGGGTGAGCGCGGCGACGACGCCTTCGGGCAATCTTGGCATGACAGTGGGGGGGAAGTTGAGCGTGCAGTGGAACGGCGCCAAAGAGCAGTGGCAGATGCTGGTGGACAGCGAGGTGGTCGCCACGGCAGCGGGCACGGCGGGGGTGCTGATGCACTGGCTGTTAATCGCCGGCGAGTCCGGCATCATGTTTTTCCTTGGCGATGCGCCGCTACTCAGCTATGCCGATGCCGACGGCATCGGGGGCAGCCTCGGACTGTTCGCCACCGATGCCGGGGTGGGGTTTTCCCAGGTGCTGGTGGCGCTGCGCCCTATTACCCATATCTCCTATCTCGACGGGACCCACCAGGCGGTTCAGGGCCAGCAACTTGCCGACAATCAGATCGTCGTGCAGCAATCCCTGTTCGATGAACTCGGCCGCGCGACCATCCACACCAAACCGGCGATCTTCGATGGTGCCGTATTGGGTTACCGGGCTGGCTTCGTCAGCGATTTCGATTACCAGACCGGGCTGATGAGCGGCGAGATCAGCGACTATTATGCCGGCCAGGACGGACGTTCGAATGATGAGGGCTATCCGTACACCCGCAAAATCATCGAAGACTCGGCCCTGGCTCGCCCGCAGGCGCAAGGCAAACCCGGCAAGGCCTATGCGATCGGCGCTAAGGACAGCCACGCCACGCAGTTCCAGTACGGGGTCAACGGCAGCAGCGCCCTGTTTACCGGCAGTGCCGAACAGCAATACAAACTCGGTCTGACCATCGACCCCCAGGGCAACACCAGCGCCTCGCTCACCGACCTGCTCGGCAACGTGGTCGGCCATGTGCGCGGCGGACCGGGGCTGCCCGCCGGCTCGCTGGTGAGCGCCTGCCTGCGCGACCTCAAGGATAATCCGGCGGAGGTACGTTCGCCCAATAGCTTTGCACCGCCGTCCGGCAGCGCCGAGGACTGGTCGGAATCCCGTGGTTTCGATTACCATAACCGCCCGCTCGAACAGAGCTCCAGCGACGAGGGAGCCTCGGATACGGTGCGCGACAGCCAGGGGCGGCTGCGCTTCAAACTCATTGCCGACGGCTCGGCAGCCGGAGCGATCAATCCCTGCCACGGTGAGGAGGCGATGCCGGTTGCGATCCTCTATTCCAAGTACGATTTCCTGGGCCGGATTATCGAACAGGGCAGCTATTGCGCAGCTTCCTGGGAGGCGGTCGCTGGTTATGCCGACGATCAAGATTGGCCGCCGAGCGCGCCCGACTGGCGCTACCGCCGGACGTATGACGGCGACGGCAACCAACCTTTTTGCATCGGTCGCGCCACCACCATGCAGACCAACAATGCCGGTACGATCGCAACCGAAACCTACCTCTATGATATCCGTGGCAAGGTGATCAGCTATGGCGTCGATGACGGCACCGATACCGCCTTGACCACCACTTTCGCCTACGACTGCATCGGTCATCCCACCAGCGTCGACTATCCTGCCATGGGTGAGCTGGACGTGCTGAAAGTGATGTACAGCTATAACGCTCGCGGTTTGCTCGCCGGGATCGGCACCGCCGAAAATTCGAGTTGCTATGCCGCCTACACCTATAATGCGGCCGGCCAGCCCGAGACCGTGGTTCTCGCCGGTGGCAGCGGTGATCCCATCACCCGGCAATACGCCTACACCTCGGCCGGCTGGCCGCGCAACATTACCGACAGCGGCGGGGCCGGCCCCATCAGCAGCGAAACCCTATATTACGACGAGGTGAGTAGCAGCGCCGACAACACCCCGCGCTACGACAGTCTGTTGTCGGCGATCAGCTACAACCGGGCGGCCGACGATGTGGCCTACCAGTGGACGTACAGCTACGACAGCACCGGTCGGCTGAAAGCGGCCCGACTTCAAGGCGGTGATACGCATGGTTATACCTACGACGGCAACGGCAACCTGACTTCGCTCACCAGCGGTAGCGAGACCAGGACGCTCACCTATAACGCCTCGGATATCCTCCAGTCCGCCGGCGGCAAGACGTACACCTCGGCGCCTTCCGGCGAAATCACTCAGGCCGGAAGCCAGGCGCTTTCTTACGATTTCAATACCCGACTGACCACAACCGTCGGCAACGAGAACACCGGCGAGGTGCTGGCCATAAGCTACGGCTCCAGCGCCCAGCGCCTGCGTAAGCAGCTGATCGATGTGAACAACAACCTGGTGGGTTGGCGGCGCTACGTCCCCGGACCACGGCAGCAATCGTTGCAGGAACAGTATTGGGACGCCGAGAGTGGGGCGACCGTCGAGGTTCGGTACATTTACGGTGCTCACGGTGTCGTCGCCATCGAAAGTGGTGGAACCGACTATGCCGTGCTGCAGGACCATCAACGCTCGCCGCGCTTGCTCCTGGCAAACGCCGCCGCCGCGCCGACCGCGCTGTTCGACTTTCTGCCCTATGGCGGCATGCTCAAGAGCGGCGGCGCCAATCCCGATTTGCTGGTGTACCGCTACACCGGCCAGGAATGGGACGGGGAAACCGCGCTCTATAATTACCGCCACCGTCTCTACGACCCGGCCATCGCGCGTTTCTGCTCCCCGGACCCGCAACACCAGTATTTCAGCCCCTACATCTATGTCGACGACCATCCGCTGCTGCTGACCGATCCGAGCGGGGAATTCGGCTTAGGCAACATCTGCGGCATTCTCGAGTCGACCGATCAGATATTGGCGGGTGCCCTGGTGGTGGGCGTTGGCGCCATGACGGGCAGTACCGCAGTTATGGCGGCAGGTGGAGCACTGATAGGTGGCGGCGCGATGACCATGGATTATTCCATACGCGCCAAACACTTCAATGAGGGCGAATTTTTGCAGGTCGATGCCGCCGCCACCATCGCCACCGCCGAATTCGAGGTGGGTGTGCTCATATCCAGTGAAAGCGGTGGACTGGGGCTGGCGATAGGCAGCGGCGCCCTGACCGGTGCCGGTGGGGCCGGGTATGCCGACGTCTTCAAGCAGGTGAACAGCAACCCGGACGCCAAGTTCGATTGGGGCGAATGGGGGATCGCCGAGGGTACGGGCGCCATCACCGGTGCGGTGGCCGGCGGCGTCGGCTATGGGATCGGTTCGGCCCTTGGGGTTATGGGTGGAGACGCCGCATCCGGCGCGGAGGATGTGGCGGATGAGGAGGCGTCGGAAATCCCTGGGCGCAAAATGGCCATGGATGGCGAGGAGAAGGAGCCGTTTAGTTTCAAACGCTATGCCGGACGAATCTTTGCCAAGACCACCGGCCGCTTTGTGGGAGGCATGGCAGGCGAGACCTTCAATTACGGCATGACCGCCTGGTATCGCGGCACCAAGGTCAACCCGGGGCACATGGCGTTGGACGCCGTGATCGTCGGCGGTGAACAGGCCGCCACCCAGTTCGTTACCGGTCTGGTGTTCGAGGGGTATAGCCCCGAGTCCAATGCGGGGAAAGCCGCTTACGGCATAGTCAAACGTGCAGTGCGCACCGGACTGTCCACCGGGTGGGCGAGTATTGTTACCTTAAAGAGCTAGGAGCCTGTCGGATTATGCCCTTTTTCCCCATATCCTCGTTAAACTAAAAAAAAATTATCCTCCGGTAAGCGAACGGAGTGAGACTCCGAGATATTCATTATATGCCTCCGGTAATTTTTTCGAGTTTGCCTCGATCTGAGCAAAAATGCCTATAATCCGACAAGCTCCTAGTGTTGCGCAGGTCGCCAAAGATTCGGACTACAGCCTTCAGGTCGCCGACAGCAAGCGCTGGGAGGCCAGGCACGGCAGGATACCCGCCGGATCATGGTCCGTTCGGATTGGTCGAAGAGGTGGCGCGATCCTGCCTCGCCATCCAAGCGGTCTTTCCTGGTGTGTCTATCAGCTACTTGACATCTATATAAATATTTCAGATAGTAAAGGGAGATAAACTCTGCTTGCGGGATACGGGTCAATAGACAGTTGCTGTGGAAGAGATAGGCTCCTAGAGGAGAAAAATTCCGCTGTAGTACTAGAAATCATCCCGCTCTAACAACTTCAGAGACACTTGAAGTGGCCACCTCTCGGCAGGGTTGCGGCACTATCGAAATTCTCCCTGAAGCTACCTCTCGCCCGATAGACAGCCATACCAAAACGACCTTGCGATAATCGTGCGAAATACTGGCACTCTCCCTCGAAAATCTTCATCGCAATCGCCATCTGGCAACTGAAAACATGCTCCCCGAAGAGACCACCCCAAAGCCCACCAAGGAGTTCGAAGACGCCAACCGAAAGCTGCTGGACGAGATCGCGGAACTGCAACAGGTCGAACGCCGGATGGCTGAGAACCAGGCGTTCATCCAACAGATAGTGGAAACCTCTCCCTATCTTCTCTATATCTATAATCTCGTCGATCGCAAAATCGAATTCGCCAATCAGGAACTCTCGCGAATGTTGGGATATAGCAGCGAGGATCTCCTTCAGTTCGGGGACGAGGTCATCGCCCGGATTCTGCACCCCGACGATCTGCCTTCGGCAATTGAGCACCACCTCAAGCTGCGGGGCGTCTCAACCGATGCTTCCCTGGATCTGACCTTCAGGGCAAGACATCGAAACGGCTCCTGGCTCTGGCTCCGCTCCAGGGATGTGCCTTTTAGTCGCTCAGACGACGGCAAGGTGATCAAAATTCTTAGCGTCGTCGAAGATGTGTCTGACAAGGTTCATAGAGAGAAGGCAAGGGAGCTGCGCGCCAACCAGCTCAAACAGGCCCAGAGAATGGAAGCCATAAGCTCTCTGGCGGGAGGGATCGCCCATGATTTCAATAATATTCTGGCCGCGATTCTGGGGTATGCCGAGCTTTCCTTGCTGGAGTTGCCCGACGGGCACCCAGTAAGGAGCCACACTGACGAAATTGTAAAAGCCGGCAACCGAGCCAAGGAACTGGTCAAGCAGATACAGGCGTTCACCCGACAGGAATGCATGGATAAAATTCCGGTGAAGTTTGATACCGTGCTCGAGGAGGCGATTAAACTTATTCGCTCCAATCTCCCCAGGGGTGTCGAGATTCACATCGATCTTGGGAGAGGCAGCGGCAGAATTCTGGCCGATCCTCCCCAGATATACCAGGCCCTGCTCAACCTCTGCATCAATGCGGTTCAAGCCATGGAAGGAGAAGGTTGTCTGGATATTCAGCTGCGCGACCGGGTGTTCTGCAAGGAGGATCCGGTCCTGCCTACTGGCAGAAAACCGGGCGACTATCTGCAACTGACCATCAGGGACAACGGCCATGGCATCGCCAAGAAGCACCTCGACTGTATCTTTGATCCTTATTTCACCACCAGAAAGTTCGGCAAGGGGTGCGGGATGGGACTGGCCATTGTAGCCGGAATCATCAAAAACCATAACGGATTCATCCGCGTGGAAAGCAGCCCTGGGCATGGCGCCGCTTTCCATCTCTTTTTCCCCTCCGCCGCAGAACAGACCGAACATTCGCACGAAACCGGCGAGGCCGCTCTGCCGATGGGTCGAGAACACATTCTTGTCGTCGACGATGAGGAAAGCGTCGCCAGCATGACCAAACTCTGCCTGGAACGGCTCGGATACCGGGTCACCGCCAAGACCAGCAGCCTCGAGGCCCTGGAAACCTTTCGGGTCGACCCCGAAAGGTACGACCTGGTGTTGACCGATCAGATCATGCCGGAGTATACCGGCGAATTACTGGCCAAAGAGATTAACAGATTGCGACCCCAGACTCCTGTCGTCCTCTGTTCGGGTTACTCCCCACGGTTAGGAGGAGACGAATCGTCACCCCGTTCAGGAATCAAAAGATATCTCGCAAAACCTGTAACCACCAACGAGCTGGCCGAGACTATCAGAGAGGTCCTCGACGCCGACAAGTAACCAGCTTAAACTAAGGTAACCGTTTATCGGGTCAACCAAAGGGGGTGCAAGAGAAATGAGGAATACGATATATATGCTCATTATGGTGAGCTTTGTCGTTTTGTTAGGCATCAATGCTGGTGCGTCAGATATTGAGAAAGGATTTTTTAAGTATACATGGGGTGAGAGTGCATCTACATATAGTGGATTGTCAAAACTTGGTGTTAAAGGGGACGTGAGCTATTACAGCAACCCCGGCGAAACGTATAGGGTTGGTAATGTATTGATTTACAAGGCCATATACGGGTTTTACAAAGATCAGCTTTTTGGAGTGTACCTCAACATCGATTCCATGGAGGTATATGACCAATTACTTAGTCATATGAAATCTCAGTATGGGCTTCCAGCTTATGAAACAACATCAAACCACCTGGTGGTATATGAATGGAAAAAGCAGGATGTCACTATTAAATTAAAAAAGAATGAATTGACCGAGAGGATGAAGTTGGCATTCTATTTTAAGCCATTTTCCAAGAAGTTAAATGCGAAGCAGTGGGAAGATCTTGACACTTCTGGATTCAATTTTGTCCCTATCGAGAAGGGCAAAAAGCCGGATAAGTTTGTTCTCTTTACATTTTAATCAGGCAGTGAAATTCATTATTAGGGGGTAAGCGGTCACCAGCACCCCATCTTGACACCATCAGACCGTCGCGCATAGTTTTAGGCTATAGCGTCGAAGGTCTGCTCGGAGTCTACGCTTACCTGCACCAACCTGGAGTGCTGGTGAACGTTTACCATTTTGTCATCCCTGCGTATTTCCTGGTCGTCATCGGCCGTTCTCATTTTTCTCCAGCATCGAGCAGGCTCATCGAGAAAAGGATAGATATCGTGAAAAGAGAGACAGAATACTTATCCATTGAGGATTATGGCCTTATCGGCAATCTGCATACCACTGCCCTGGTATCCAGGCAGGGTTCCATCGATTTTTTGTCCTATCCCCGGTTCGATTCTCCCACCATGTTCGGCGCGCTGCTCGATAAAGACCACGGCGGGCATTTCTCGATCGACGTCGTCGACACCAAGGCGAACCACAAACAGCTCTATTTGCCAGACACCGCTGTCTTGCTCACTCGCTATTTGACGGATGACGGCATTGCCGAGCTCACCGATTTCATGCCGCCGCAGGAGCAGGAGGAACGATTCGTTCTGGTTCGAAGACTAAAGGTTATCAAAGGCGAACATACCTTCCGGATTGAATTGAAACCACGCTTTGATTATGGCAGGCACGGTTTTCGGCTCGAGCGCAATGGCGCAAACCTGGTTCTGAGAAACGATCGATCCGCCAGAGAATCGTTTCACATAATGACAGATGTTGACTTCCGGCAAGAAAACGAGAGCCTGATAGCGGAAGTGTGCTTGAAAACAAAAGATGAGCTGACCGTGGTCATGGTAGCCGAAGATGCGAAACACCATGCTCTGAAGAGTCTCATCGATTATGCGGAAACCAGCTTTCACGCCACGGTGCGTTTCTGGCGCGATTGGGTGAGGCAATGCAATAGGGGAGGACGTTGGCAGGATATCGTCAACCGCTCTATCATTACCCTCAAGCTCCTCACCTCCTATCGCTATGGTTCCACAGTGGCCGCGGCGACATTCGGCCTGCCCGAACAGATCGGTGGGGAGCGCAACTGGGACTACAGGTTCACCTGGATCCGTGACGCCGCCTTTACCATGCACAGCTTTTTGGAACAGGGATACACAGGTGAAGCCCGCAAGTTTATGGAGTGGATTCAGCGTCGCAGTAGCGAGATTGGTTCGGCTGAAGATCTAAGACTGATGTACCGGGTGGATGGCTCCATGGATCTTGCGGAACGCGAACTCAAGCATTTGCAAGGGTATAAAAACTCCAGACCGGTACGAGTGGGAAATAACGCATTCAATCAGTTTCAACTCGATATTTATGGAGAATTGATCGATACTATCTATATCTACAACAAAAATGCGGAGCCAATCAGTTATGATTTCTGGCGAAGTATGACGAAATTTATCGATTTTGTCTGTCAAAACTGGAAAAAACCGGACCGTGGAATCTGGGAAGTCCGTGATGACAAACGGGAGTTTTTGAACTCCAAGGTCATGTCGTGGGTGGCGCTTGACAGAGGGATACTGATCGCCGAGAACCGCTCGTTCCCGGCGCCACTGGCACACTGGAGAAAGATCCGGGACGAAATCTACAACGACGTCTATTTCAATTACTGGAATCCCAAAAAGGCGGCCTTCGTGCAATACCGAGGGGGCGAAACGCTTGACGCCTCTGCCCTGCTGATCCCTCTGGTTCGCATGCTCAGCCCCAAGGAGCCGAGATGGATTTCCACCTTAAAGGCGATCGAACAGGAACTGGTGACCGACTCGCTCGTCTATCGCTACCGTCTCGATGAGGGGGCGAGCGATGGTTTTCAAAGCGAGGAAGGCACGTTTTCCATGTGTTCATTTTGGTATATTGAATGTCTGGCTAAAGCGGGCGAGCTCGACCGGGCGATTCTGGCGTTTGAGAAAATGCTTGGTTATGCCAATCATCTCGGCCTGTTCTCCGAGCAGATCAGCCTCAAGGGGGAACAGTTGGGCAATTTTCCCCAGGCTTTTACCCACCTGGGCCTGATCAGCGCCGCCAATAGATTGAGACTGCTAATGAAATCTCGCGATATGGAGCCTCTCTGTACATAACTAGTTCCCATCCGAAAACTGTTATTTGGCCCGATATCTTCGTTATTCGCAAATTTTTATCCTCGGAATATCGCATATATGCCTGCGGTAAAAAATTGCGTATGCCTCGATCTCGAACCAAATCCCTAGTTTTAGGATGGAAACTAACTATGCGCGACGGTCTGATCGTGCCAAGATGGTGTGCTGGTGAACGCTCGCGAAAAAAATATCTCATTTCTGGATGGACACTAACCTAACTCCCAGCAAACGCAACGACAGGAGAAGAGATGCACTATGACGTTGATGTGGTGGTGATTGGGACGGGAACCTCGGCATTTATGACGGTGTACGCCTGCCTTGCCGCAAATCTCACGGTGGCGGTTGTGGATCGGCGGGAATACGGCGGCACGTGCGCCATGCGGGGGTGCCAACCGAAAAAATACCTGGTGGCGGCTGCGGAGGCGGTGGCCCAATGCAAACGGATGCAGGGGATTGGGCTGCGGGGCATGCCGCTGCTCGAATGGCCGGAGCTGATACGCTCCAAAAATTGCTTTACAGATGCTGTGCCGCAGAGAACCGAAAAAGGCTTTCAGCAAAAGGGCGCTGCAACCCTCCACGGCGTAGCCCGCTTCACCGGCCCCAATACTATTTCGGTGAATGGAGAGGAGTTGGTTGCGAAATATATCGTCATTGCCAGCGGCGCCGTTCCCAAGCCCTTGGGTTTTCCGGGTGAGCAGCACCTGATTACCAGCGAAGATTTCATGAACCTGGAGAAAATGGCCAAAAAGGTTCTCTTTGTGGGCGGCGGTTATATTTCCCTGGAGTTTGCCGTGGTGGCGGCGTTGGCAGGCGCGGAAGTCACCATACTGCAACACAGCGAGCGGATACTCCGCAGATTCGACCCGGACTGCGTTGAGGTATTGGAAAAGAGCTGCAAGGATCTGGGGATTCGTCTTCTCAAGAATGTTCCGGTTGAGCGAATCGATCGGGATGCTTCCGGATTTTCGGTACAATGCAAGGCCGGGGGCGACCTTCGCTACCATCATGCCGACCTGGTAGTGCATGGCGCCGGTCTGATTCCCGATCTGGAAGATCTCGATCTGGAGAAAGGGAATGTGGACGCAACAGGCAAGGGAATTGAGGTCAATTCCTACCTTCAGAGTGTCTCCAATCCCGCTGTTTACGCCATTGGCGACGTCGCCGCCACTCCCTATCGGTTGGCCACCACCGCCGATCTTGAAGGCGAGCTGGCCGCCCAAAATATAATCCACGGCAATCGCTCCATGCCCAACGAGGAGGTGGTGCCAAGTGTCGTTTTCACCTCGCCTCCTCTGGCCGCCGTAGGCATTCTGGAGGAATCGGCCCGGAAGGAGGGGATTGCGATCAAGGTGAACAAGGGCGAGATGAACCGATGGCCGTCCTCGATGCGGATTGGCCAGAAACACTGCTTTTACAAGATAATCCTGGGGCGGGACGATGGACGCATCCTCGGCGCGCATCTGCTGGGCCACAACGCCGATGAGGTGATCAATATTTTTGCCCTTGCCATCGACCTGAAACTGACAGGAGAGCAGCTGAAAAACACGCTCTGGGCCTACCCAACCTATACCTCGGACTTAAAGTATATGGTTGGTTAGAAAGACAAGACTCCATTTACCAACGAGAGGGCGAAAACATGCAGATCAGCGAAAAAGCAAGCCGTCTGATAAAGGAGTGGGAAGGGTATAAGCTCTTTATGTACAAGGATGTGGCGGGACTTCCGACTATCGGTGTCGGCCATCTTCTTACCAGAGATGAATTGTCGTCAGGCCAGATCGTCATCGACGGTGTTCCGGTTGCCTACGCCAAGGGGCTTAACGATGAGCAGGTGCTCTGTCTTCTGGACCAGGATCTCAACCCGACGGAAAAGACGGTAAATGAAAAGGTGAAAGTGCGCTTGAACCAGAATCAGTTCGATGCCCTGGTGTCGTTTACCTTTAATACCGGGATGCAGGCTTTTGCCGACAGCACGCTACTCAAGGTTCTCAATAAGGGAGATTATGCCGGGGTTCCTGAACAGTTGCGACGCTGGGTCCATTCCGGCGGCAAAGTGATCGAGGGGCTGGTCAACCGCAGAGAGAATGAGATCAGGCTTTGGATGGGCCAGATCTAGAACGCCTAGGAGCCTGTCGGATTATGCCCTTTTTCCCCATATCTTCGTTAAACTCGAAAAAATTATCCTCGGAATATTCAGTATATGCCTCCGGTAATTTTTTCGAGTTTGCCTCGATCTGAGCAAAAATGCCTATAATCCGACAGGCTCCTAGGACACCTGGGGAGATGAAGCGATGAATGCAGTTCGTGTGATCCTGCTCTGCCTGTCAATATGTAGCAGTGTTCCGGTTTCCCCGGTTTGGGGGACAACTCAGGCGGCAATGGCGGCCCAGGCCTGCAAGGGACTGGAGAAAAACAATAGCGAAATGGAGAAACTGCGACAAACTATCCTGAAAAAACACCAGGGGGATATGAAGTTTATCGTCGCCTTCAAAAAAGCCCAGACGGCATGGCTTGCCTACCGCGATGCCCACCTGGAGGCGCTTTATCCCCAGGACCCGGCCACCTATGGGAGCGTGCATGGCATGTGCCGCTGCATCGTTTTGAACCGGATGACCCGGGAGCGAATCGAAACCTTGCAAAAGTGGCTCTCCCCGGCCCCGGAAGGAGATGTCTGTGCGGGAAGCATGCGATAATGCGAAAGAGAAAGGTTTGACGCGTTTCTATGAAAGATCAAAACCATATACGATGGCTCTATCAAGAGCTGCCGACGCTGGTAGGGCAGGGGGTTTTGCCTCCGGAGGCCGCTGAGCGAATCCGCGAGCATTACGGCAGCCCGGAGATGGCCGGTAGCACCGCAAAACGCTGGGCAATCGTTTTATTCAGCATCCTTGGCGTGGTAATGATCGGAGGTGGGATCATCCTGCTGCTCGCCCATAATTGGGAGGAGTTGTCGCGGCCGATGCGGGCGGTGATTTCTGTCGCGCCATTGGCGCTTACGGCGGTGATCGGGGCGTGGTTGCTGTGGAGTGAAAGCGACAGCACCGCCTGGCGAGAGAGTGTAGCCACGGCCCAGACTTTGGCGATTGGCTCCTCCATCGCGCTCGTGGCGCAGACGTATAACCTGGGTGGTCGGTTCGATGAGTTCATGCTGAGCTGGTCGCTTTTGGCCCTGCCCATTTGCTATCTCTTGAGGGCAACCGTTCCGGCCTTGCTCTATCTGGCAGGCATCGTGATCTGGACGGGTGCGGTCATCAATCAGCCCGGCAGCAGTCTTTGGTATTTTCCGTTGTTGGGAGCGATGCTGCCGTTCGTGTGGTGGGTCAGTATGCCCAACCGGTATCATCCGCGGCCTGTATTACTTCTCTGGGTACTGGCGGTCACTGTTTGCATTGGGACCGGTTTTGTCGTCGATCGCGTATGCTGGAAACTCGAGGCCTGGCCGGTGGTCTTTGCCGGGTTGTTTGCAGCGTTGTACCTGGTTGGGGCTCGTTGGTGGGATGAGGCATCGGCGGCCTGGCAAAGGCCTTTGCAGAGCGTGGGTGCGTTGGGTGCTGTCGGCCTGGCATTGATATTGAGTTTCAGCGATGCATGGTCGCATACCTTTAGGAGCTACTATTGGACGAACCTGGGATCGCTGCGAGGTGGTCTGGAACTGGTGGCAGCGGCGATTTTCCCGGTTGCGGCACTGGCATTGTGGGTGCGGAGTTGGAGCAGAAAGGTGTGGGGCGAGGTGATGGTTGGGGCCGTGGCGATTCTGGCTGTGGTCGGGTGGATCTTCGCCATGGACAACATGGAGGTGGTCAGTGCTTCTGCATTCAATCTGTATCTGTTTGTCCTCGGAATCGGAACGCTGGTCATCGGTTTTCGCAGTCGGCGATTGGGCACGGTGAACCTCGGTATGTCGGTGCTGGCCGCAGTAATTTTGTGCAGATTTTTCGACAGTGATCTCAGCTTTGTGGTTCGCGGCATAGCTTTCATCCTGATCGGTATTTGCTTTTTGATGACAAACGTCGGGTTGTTGCGGAGCAAAGAAAGGGTGAAACGATGAAGCCGAAATGGATATTTGGCCTATTTGTGATGGTGGCCGCTGTGCAGCTGGCCGTACCGGTATCTCAAATCTGGAAGTACGAAGACATTCTGCGGACCGGCGTGCCATACAAATTCCGCACGGCGCCGGTGGATCCGTACGACGCTTTTCGCGGTCGGTACGTGGCCTTGAACTATGCCGATACTGTCGTCCCGTTGCGAGAAGGCGAGAAGTTTGAACACGGATCGTCTGTATATGTCGCCTTGCGAAAGGACGAGGCCGGCTTTGCGCGCTTTGTGGAGATGTCACACGGGCCCCCCGCAAAAGGCGACTATCTACGGGTGAAATTTCTCTACACCAGCGGCGGTGCAGAGGTAAAGGCCCATTTTCGGTTGCCTTTGGATCATTATTTCATGGAAGAAACAAAAGCGCCGCTGGCGGAAGCAGCCTATCGCAAACATGGCAACCGTCGCAACCAGGTTAAGGTGACCAGCTACGTCGTCGCGCGGATCAAGGGGGGGCGCGGCGTGGTGGAGGATCTCTATATCGAGGACAAGCCCATTCACGATTTCCTGCTCGAAGAAGCTACGGATCGGCGTGCTCCCAAGGGCAGATAACACTAAGGAGTGTCCATCCAGAAATGAGATATTTTGTTCTAAATCAAGGCCGATGGCAAATTTAACCGGAGGCATATTCGTGATATTCCGAGGATTAAATTTGGCATCGCAACGAAGAGTTAGGGCAAAATAGCCATTTCTGGATGGACACTAAGGAGGTAAGCATGCAACTTGATATGCACTACTATGGTACCTACGCGATGGCTCGAGCTGCCGGGTTAAAGAAAGACGTTTGTAAAATCATAGCAACGGCGGCCCAGTTCGTTGATGATAATGCTGAAAAAGAAAATATTGAATTCAGGGATGGCGCAAGACTCGATAGTGAAGCCACAGCGCACCATGCAATCAACGTTAAAAACCTCGATCGAGAAGATCAAAGGCAAATCTGGGTTCCATTTCATTTCCTGCCTGGTAATGAAGGTGAGAGTTATACCCAAAGACTGGTGTGCAAAAAAGACAGTGAAGTGGCCAAGAATATGATTGCATTTAATCTCTCTTTGCTCGAACAGCCATTTGCATTGCCTCTGCTCGGCATAACCGCCCATGTCTATGCAGATACCTTTTCTCACTATGGTTTTTCCGGCGTCAGCTCGAGAGCTAATAAGATTGTCAACGATAGCATTGAATTTTATTCACTTGATCCGGACATGAAGAAATATATAACTGATAAGGCGGAACAATTTAAAACGAATTACCCTAAAGAAGGCGGCTTTCTGGATAATATCAAGTCCTGGTTCGCCGAAGAGGCGTCCGGCGCCTTGGGGCATGGGGCGGCGATGACCTTTCCGGATAGACCCTACCTCAAATGGGATTTTATATATGAAAATGATCCTGACGGCGCACGTTGCCCCATTCGAACCAATCAGGACACCTTTCTCGAGTGCTGCATCAAACTTCACGAGATATTCCAAAGAGTGGCAAGAGAGCGCAATGAATTCTCCGATAGAGCGGCTTTTATCGATTTTTCAAAAATAGAGCAGTGCGTAAAAGAGATTTTAAGTTTACAAGCCGCTAAGGAGGAGAGAATTAGTGCCTGGAAAAAGGCTGCCCAAAAAGGGAAACTGTTTGGAGTGGGGGAGGAGAAAATTCCCGAGTATGATCAAAATGTCTGGCACAATACTCGAGATAATCTCAAAAGAGCCAAAGATTCCAGAGTAGCCCCGGAACTGCCTGTATTTCGATTTTATCAGGCCGCCTCAGTACATCGTATCAATGTTAACAGACATATATTGCCTGAAAAAGAATTGGTTGTAGCGTAATCACCGGAAGAACGATGTCTTCTCTGACCCCGATTCATCTGCGGTGCCGCCTTTTTTCTTTTTGGAGTATGGTTGCTCTCGGATTGCTCGATCTTGCCGGAGTTGTCTTTCTCGTTTGTATAGCCTTTTACTACCGGATGCCCTTTGTGGCGCTGCCTGTTTTGCTCCTGCTTTTCTTTGCGGCATGGATGTTCTTCCAGGCCTGGGGTTACTGGACATTAACCGTGGAAATTGGTGAGGAGGGGCTGCATATCCGCGTTCCGCGCGAACGCTTCGGCATCTTTTCGCCTCCAGCCCAGGATCTTGCCTGCCCGTGGCGCGAGGTGGAGGAAATCTCAACTTCCGGTCAAAACAGGCAAAGGGTGCCGGGAACGGGCATGTTGCTGCGCATGCCCACCGATTTTCTCATCATAAGGACGGCAAAGAGAGGGACAATTTTACTCAATTATGCGATGGTAAAAAGCCAAATCCACGAAATCGCTGCCTTGCTTAAGGAAAAAAGTGGAAAAAGTGAAACTGCCGTCCCGCGGAGACTGCGGTCCTGAGTAGGCAAGCGCAAAGGGTGGGCATGGAGCTTGTGCCCACCTTATCTGCAAGAGGAAATCGTTGTAACCTGTTCACCAGGCCAACCAACTAGTGGGCGAACCAATGAACATTTACAAATCGTTGCCTTGCGCGCATCGATCGGCTAGGATTGTTGCCGGTGGATCAAGTACGATAGCCGCCCTCTACTTTTTCCGATTGCCCGAAGAGCAACATTTTCCAAACTCGCCATGGAGGTGCGATGCGGGAATTCATACGGGTCATGAAGGCCCTTTCGGACCCGAACCGGGTCAAGATAATCAAGGTTCTCCAGCGACGGGTCATGTGCGTGTGCGAGATCACGGTCGCCCTCGGACTTGCCCAATCCACCGCCAGCAAGCATTTGAAGCTGCTGGAGGAGGCAGGTCTGATCAGAAGCTTCAAGGAGGGGCTTTGGGTGAACTATCAGCTTGCCGAACACGCGGCAAACCCGTATGTGACCAGTATTTTGGAGAACATGCGCCACTGGCTTGAAAGCGACGACGATGTATCGGCCCTTGTAAAGCGCCTCCCCGGCATTCACCGAGAGGACATCTGCGGGAGCTGATTTTTTTTCACTTCATTATATCGTTACATGTCGAAGTAGCGATGTATGTCCGCGTCTGGAGGCATATCGGCTATTCGGGCGTTGGCAAAGCCAAAAAAAAACATTGAGAACAAGGAGAAAAGAACATGAGAATGCTTGGAGAATTTTTCCCTGAATTTGCCGAAATGCTTGATCAAATGGACGCAATGTATGCTGAAAAGCGCAGTATCGACGAAAAAACGTACCAGTTCATCTGCTTTGCACTTTCGATCAAGGCCCGATCGAAGCCCTGTGTGCTCAAGCATTTCAAGGGAGCCTTGGAAGCCGGTGCAACAGTCAAGGAATTAAGCTATATTCTGGCGTTGGTGATGCGTGAGGCGGCTGGCGCGGACGACTGCTGGACCCATGACGTACTTGGCGACTGGAAGGAAATCATTGCCGGCAATATCAAATGTGAATGCCAGAAATAACAGATTGGCGGCGCGGGAGGAGTTTGGCGAGATAGAACCGACCTCCTCCCGCGAGGAGTACGGCGCTTTGTGCCGTGATTCCCTTGCCTGTTCATCGTCTGAGGGTTGGGGTTTTCGATATCGCCTGTGGCTCTCTGGCTTTTACCTCGGAGGTCTATGCAAATTATTTGCACCGTCCACTTGTATTTCTTGATCAATCTCTGAAATTATTAAGGAAAGGCAAAACTCGTCTTGAGCGGCAGGTGTATCCACCTGGTAAACGGGTGCAGTAGTGAAAAATCTCAAGTAACCATAAAAGGAAGAACAATATGATTCGAACCAACTCCCTTGGGCAGGACGGCACAAGCGTCGGGTGTCTTGGATATGGCGCGATGGTTCTGGAAGGTTACTATGGCGCCTCCGATGATCGAAAAGCGGTCGGGACCATTCGACACGCCCTCGATACGGGTTTGACCATGATCGATACCGCCGATGCCTACGGCAACGGGCATAACGAGAAACTTGTCGGCCGCGCGCTCAAAGGCAGACGAGACGATGCCTTTATAGCCACGAAGTTCGGCATTGTCTTCGACGATAAAGCAGTCGGCGTCGATTTGCCGACCGGCTGGGGCTTCTCGCTCAAAATCAATGGCAAGCCGGAATATGTTGAAAAAGCACTGACCGCAAGTCTTGAGCGTCTGGGTGTCGATGTCATCGATTTGTGGTACCTCCATTACGCCGACCCCGAAACGCCGATTGAAGAGACCGTCGGCGCGATGGCCGACGCCGTGCATGGGGGGAAGGTGCGCTATCTCGGACTCAGCAATGTCACCGCGGATCAAGTCCGGCGCGCCAACGCCGTGCATCCGATTGCGGCGGTTCAATACGAGTACTCCCTTTGGCGTCGCGAGGCGGAGACGAAACTCCTCCCCACTCTGCGCGACCTGGGGATTGCCCTGGTGTGTTGGTCTCCATTGGGCAGCGGGTTTCTCACCGGAACCGTGGGGGCGCTGGGCAAGAATGATTTTCGTCGGCATAATCCTCGCTTTGCTCGGGATAATCGAGCGGCAAATCGAGATCGGTTCGCCCCGATCATGCAACTTGCCAGGGAGTTGGGCGTAACACCGGCGCAGTTGGCGCTTGCCTGGCTTCTGCATCAGGGCACGGACATTTTTCCCATTCCGGGGACTCGTCGTCCGGAGCGAATCGACGAAAATGCCAAGGCGGCGGATATCCAGCTCGGTGATGAAATCTTGAAGAGGATAGATGGACTCGCGAGGCCGGGTCTTGCCCGGGGGGCAACCTTGATATAGGTGATGCCGGGCATACGCATTGTGTAATCAGAAAGGAGTTGGCGATGAGGGTAATGGCGTTTAACGGCAGTCCGCGCAAGAAAAAATGGAATACCGTCACCATGCTGAAAAATGTTCTGGACGGAGCTGCCTCGGCGGGTGCAAAGACGGAACTGGTGCAACTCTACGACTTGAATTTCTCCGGTTGCGTCAGCTGCTTTTCATGTAAGAAGAAAAGCCGTAAAAAAGACGGCGTCTGCGCGGTATGTGACGACCTCAGTGATGTGCTTGAGCGAATCAGGGAGAAGGCCGATGCGCTGATCATCGGTACACCTATTTATTACGGAGCGGAGTCTGCCGCAACCCGCGCGTTTTTAGAGCGACTCTGTTTCCCGTATAACCGATACTCCAAGGAGAAGAGATCGCTTTTCCCAAGGCGCATTAACACGGCCCTTGTCTATACCATGAATGTCGGCGAGGAGCAGCTTGGAACCTTGGGGTACGAGCGGCATTTCGATCTCACCAAAATGTTTCTGGAGCGCTATTTCGGGCCATGCGAATTGTTGCTGGCAACAGATACCATGCAGTACAGCGATTATGGCAAATACGAGTCGGAGATGTTTGACAGTGAGGCGAAAATCAAGCGGCATCGCGAGGTGTTCCCTCAGGATTGCCGGCGGGCCTTTGATCTGGGTGTGCGCTTGGCTTCAAGTCCGTGAAAAGTGTGCATTTCCATCCCGTCGCGCCGTGGCGATGCTCGCCTCCTTCACCTTCAGCTCTTTTTTGCTGGTTGCCTCACTGTTTCCGCTTGTCTTTAACGAAGGTTTAGGGTGCTACGGTTTGACAGGGGTGCGACTGGGAACGGCAATCCGGTTCCAGGCGTTTATCACCACACCGAGCCATTCAACCGCGACGATTTCTTCCTGGCTCAACACCCTGACGGCCTCGTTATAGACCGCATCCGGGACCTGGTCATCGGCAATTGCGGTCACCGCCTCGATGAGCGCCAGCGCCGCGCGCTCCTTCACCGTGAAATATTCGGTCTCCCGCCAGGCGGGCAGAACATGGATGCGGTCGGCGGATTCGCCGCTTGCAAGAGCGTCCCGTGCATGCATCCGCAAGCAGTAGGCGCAATGATTGAGTTGCGAAGCACGCAGACGTAGTAGATGAGCAAAGCCGGCGTCGATACCGGCTGAAGCTGCATATTCGCTCGCCTGTCGGTCAAGTTTGGTGAGGGTTTGCGCGAGTTCGGGAGCAAGCTTGCTGAGACTGATCCTGGGTATGTTCATGGCGTAGCTCCTTGCGAGTCAATTGAATTGATCTGGTCGGCCGCATGGTGAGAAATAGGATAGTATAGATGATAAGGCATGGCGCAGGAATCGCCAGAGGCGGGTCCCGGGGAAATGCGCGCATTTGTCACCCGCACTCAATCGCCCGCGCATTGTTTCCGTCACAGCATTTACGATTTGATCAAAGTTGCGCACAAAGGCATGTTGTCCCGCAAGGAGGAGGGGATATGAGTGAACATTTCGATTCGGGGTCATTGATTGTCATCGCCGTTACCTTGATTTTGTTCGTCATAGCCTTGTTCATCAAGGGGTTCACCCACGATCTGCTCCTGGAGGCCGGTGTGTTCCTGGTGTCGGTCAAGCTGATTATCATGGCCTACAAGAACAGCAAGGCCAATAGGGATATACAGCGCGAGCTGAAAACAATCAGAAAGATGCTGGAAGATCGTCAAAGATAGATCGTGGTGAAACCTCTCGCCGTCCAGACAGGTGGTCTTCACCGATAAAAGGCAAGAAATTTCTCTTGAAGAGAAGGGCGTGGAGTTATATACGTTGGGGCGTTAAGAGGAACGAGGAACTTACCATTCGAATTGAAGAAAGGAGAATACTCACAATGAAGATTTTAGGAATCGAAGGCAGCCCCAGAAAAGACGGCAATACTGAAAAGCTGGTGCGCAAGGTGTTGGCGGGGGCGGTCGAGGCCGGAGCGGAGATGGAATTCATCAAACTGGCCGATCTGAAGATCGAGTACTGCACGGGATGCGGCAAATGCAGGGCCACCGGCGAGTGCGTGGTGAAGGACGACATGGACAAGGTGGTCGATGCCATCCAGCAGAGCGATGTGATCATGGTGGGCTCTCCGGTCTATGCCTGGCAGGTGACCGGCACCACGAAGGTCTTCATGGACCGACTCTGCCGCCTGCTTACCCCGACGTACGAAAGCCGTTTGAACGGGCCGAAAAGAATCACTTTCGCCTATACACAGGGCAACCCCAACGCCGATATGTTCAGGGTATATTTCGATTACCAGGAAAAACTCTATGAATTCCTCGGCTTTACCCTGGCAGGACGGGTTGCGGCCGTCGGCACCCGCAATAGGGAGGATATCCTTTCGCAGACGCAAACCCTGGAAAAAGCAGCTGCGTTCGGCAGGGAGTTGGTTGGCTGAAGGCAGGAGCGACGGGGAGGGAGGCGGAGGCCATGTGGTGCGAATGGTAATACATCCCTTGTGTTCAAGTGGCAGAAAAGAGGGATAATTCTGCCTCATCTTCTGGACAGAGCGAAGGGATGAGGATACAATCATCCGATATGAATGATTGCCATTCTTAACAGAATCATAGCATATCGTTTGCTTCGAGTGGCGCGACGGCCCCGAGGAGAGCGGCACGCTTACAACTCTTTTGCCACCATGAGGTAACCCATGCACCAGGATCCCCTCCTCAGTCAACAAGTGCAGACAAAATCCCTTGAAGAGGTCCACGGCACGGTCGAGACCCGGCACCCCAAGCTCTGGAAGCGCATCCTGGCCTTTGCCGGGCCGGCCTACCTGGTTTCGGTCGGTTATATGGACCCTGGCAACTGGGCCACCGATCTGGAAGGTGGATCGCGTTTTGGTTACGCGCTGATCTGGGTGATCCTGATGTCGAATATGATGGCGGTTCTGCTGCAGTCGTTGGCGGCGCGTCTTGGCATCGTTACCGGCAAGGATCTGGCCCAGGCATGTCGGTCGGAATATTCAAGGGTCTCTTCTTACGTTTTGTGGATTCTCTGTGAGATCGCCATAGCCGCCACCGATCTGGCCGAAGTTCTGGGGACCATTCTCGGGCTCAACCTGCTGTTCGGGGTGCCGCTGCTCTGGGGGGCGGCGGTCACGTTGTGCGACACTTTTTTGCTGCTGGCGATCCAACGGCTGGGAATCCGCAAGATGGAAGCTTTTATCCTGTCGCTGATCACCGTCATTGCCGGCGGTTTTATCGTCAATCTCTTTCTGGCCAGTCCCGACTGGGGAGCGGCGGTGGCCGGGCTTACCCCGACAATCCCGGAGGGCTCTCTCTACATTATTCTGGGGATCATCGGGGCCACCGTCATGCCCCACAATCTCTACCTGCATTCGTCGCTGGTGCAGACCCGTCGGGTATCGCGGACAGTGGATTCGAAAGCGGCTGCTTGCCGTTTCAACCTTCTCGATTCGACCATCGCGCTCAATGCCGCCTTTTTCGTCAACTCGGCGATTCTGGTGTTGGCGGCGGCGGTATTCTACCGGCATGGCGTTGTAGTCACCGAGATCCAGCAGGCCAGCAAACTGCTGGAAGAGCTGCTGGGCACCCATGCCGCCTCCGTCGCTTTCGGCCTGGCGCTGATCGCCGCCGGTCAGAGTTCCACCCTGACCGGAACCCTGGCGGGACAGATTGTCATGGAAGGTTTTGTCAAGATCCGGCTCAGACCCTACCTTCGCCGGCTGATCACCCGGATGATGGCGCTGTTGCCGGCGGTGGTGGTCATCTCGATTTCCGGAGATAAGGGCTCGTACCAGCTGCTGATCCTAAGCCAGGTGATTCTCAGCCTGCAGTTGCCGTTTGCCGTCGTGCCGCTGGTCCATTTCACCAGCGACAAACTGAAGATGGGGGCTTTCGTAAGCGCCTGGTGGGTGAAAATCCTGGCCTGGCTGACCTCGGTTGCCATCATCGCACTCAACGGCAAACTGGTGTATGACCAGATCATGGATTGGGCATCCGGAGGCGCTCCGCTCATTGTCACGGCCCTGATGGTCGGTGTGACGATTGCCATGTCGTTTTTTCTTGTCTACATCATCGTGCAGCCATGGTTGCGAGGGGCAACCAGCTGGGCGGAAGCGAAGCCTGCCGGGGCTGGCCCTATTATCGAGAAGATCGCGACGCGGCCCATCAAACATATCGCCGCGGCCCTGGGACGGGACGATGGCGATGCAGCCATCATCAGCCGGGCTCTCTCACTTGCCCGGGCTGAGGAGGCGATGCTTACCCTGATCCATATCGTCGATTCCGCCTCGGCGCAGGTTTACAGCGGCGATGTCTATGATCAACATGCACGTGACGATGAACAATATCTGCTGGAAATCGCCGGGGAGATCCAGTCCCTGGGCGTGCCGGTTGAGATCGATCTGGAGGGTGGCGATCCTGCCACGGAATTGGTGAAATTCGTCGAAACGCACGGCGTCGACATGCTGGTCATGGGATCGCACGGCCATAGGCTGCTCGGCGATATCTTATGGGGGGAGACGGTCGACCCGGTACGCCACGACGTGGGCATTCCGGTTCTGGTGGTTAGATAGTGTCCATCCAGAAACATCTCATTTCTGAATGGACAAAGGAGTAATTATTGTGAGGCCGTTCCATCACCTTGACAACCCGATAACCTTGACTATCGGCCATGAGCAGCTGACCATCAGGCGCCGTTATGAAACCCTGAGCATTTTTAACGATTTTCTGGTCGCCCTGTGGTTTTTGATCGGCAGTGTATTTTTCCTCTATCCGCAGCTGGAGTTCGACGGCACCTGGCTCTTTATCCTAGGCAGTTTGCAACTCCTTATTCGACCAACGATACGTCTGATCGCCCATGTCCACCTGAAAAGAATTCCCCCCTCTAGCTGGGAGTCTTGATAAGTAAAGGTTTATCCACAAGGTGGAAGGATATGTGAGAACATTAGTCACGCAATGAATGGCTATTGAGTCGTAAGCGTTCACCAGCACCCCATCTTGGCACGATCAGGCTATCGTGCATAGTTAGGCTATAGCCCGACAGCCTGCTTGCACCAAGCTGGAGCACCCGGAGTCTTCGCTTACCTGTGAACGCTTACAAATCATTGGTTTAGGCAATTTGGGAACTTGCCGGGTGAACGGGTACATTGAGTCAGCGAAATAGATTGCCATGTAGCGAAAAGAAGGTGAGTGATACGATTCAACTTTCTAAGCCCGCTGGGGTTGGAACTTCATTATGCAAATACGACGATAGGTTCTCGTCGCAGGATAGGTATTTCCGATTTTACTTTGGCATTACGGTACGTTAAACTTGATGACTAAACCAATGGTTTCCGTGACATCTTGCATTGCGATTCGCTCGATGATGACCGTTTACCAATTGTTTTCCCACTTCTCATTCAAGTTTCGATGGAGGTATTGCCGATGAAAAGACTTTTTGTTGTTTTTTTCCTTCTCGTTTGTTGGTTCGTCACCGGAAATGCTCAGGCGGCGGATAACGGCCGGATAAAAATCATCACCTCTGAAGAATTGAAGGCGATAATCGATACATCAACCGCTCCGCATGTGATTGTCGATGCCAGAAATCCCCAGGAATATCAGGAAGTACATATAAAGGGCGCGATCAATGTGCCGGTAAATACGTTCGATCAATACAAGCATCTCTTGCCACATGACAAATCCGTGCAGGTCATTTTTTACTGCAATGGCGTCAAGTGCGGAAAAAGCAGGAAGGCGGCGAAAAAAGCGGCGGGAGAGGGGTATACCAATATCCTGGTATATGCTGATGGCATGCCCGTATGGGAAGAAAAGGGTTATCCGCTCTATGCCGGGCCGAACTATGAAAAGCGCGTGGAAACGACCAAGCTCGCTCCGATGGAGCTTGAGGCCCGGCTGAAAAAGGATCCTAAGGGCATTACCGTTGTCGATGTTCGGGACGTTTCCGAATTCAAGGAAGGTCATATTCCCGGGGCGATAAATATTCCCTCGGATCGGTTCGCATCGCAATCGGGTGTGCTCGATAAGAAAAAGCAAATTGTCGTCTACTGCAATTCCGGCGGCAGAAGCTATACCGCTTATCGCAAACTGATGAAGCTCGGTTACAAGCATATTTACCAGACCCTGTTCTTCGACTGGAAAGAGCAAGGATTGCCCGTCGAAAACTAAGAGCCGCCTATCGGGAATTGATCATTTCGCCAAGGTAAACGTTCATCAGCCCCCCATCGTCTCTTGGTTCGGTTCCGACCGCAGCGGTGGCAGGATGGTACCCCAGACTTCGCCGAATCCGACCCGATATCCCTTGCCCTGGCACCAGCCGGTGAAGGTGACCGTGTCATGATCTTGTAAAAACCGGCGTTCCTCACCGCCGGCGAGGCTGACGGGCTTGGTCCCTTTCCAGGAGAGTTCCAGCATGCTGCCGCCGTTGCCCCCCGGGCTGCTGATGGTCCCCGAGGCCATCAGATCGCCGGGGCGCACATTGCAGCCGGTGATGGTGTGGTGGGCGAGCTGCTGGTGCATGCTCCAGTAGAGATCTCGGAAGTTGCAGCGGCTTATTGGCGAGTTCTGTAAGAGAATTTCGAGGTGTATATCGTAGCTCAGGTTGCCGTCTGCGCGCAGATAGGGAAGGGGCTGCGGTGATTGCTCGGGCCCTTTGCAGCGAAACGGTTCCAGGGCTTCAAGGGTGACTATCCAGGGAGAGATGGAAGTGGCAAAATTTTTGGCGGTGAAGGGGCCGAGCGGCTGGTACTCCCATTTCTGGATATCGCGGGCCGACCAGTCGTTGACCAGCACCATGCCGAAGATGTGCTCGTCGGCGGTATCGACGGCGATGGGGTCGCCGAGTACGGTGCCGGGACCGATGAAAAAGCCCATCTCCAGCTCGAAATCAAGCAGTCTGCTCGGCCTGAACTCCGGCTGCTCACTTCCTTCAGACAAAACCTGGCCCGAGGGCCTGCGTACTGGGGTGCCGCTCACTACGATCGAACTCGAGCGGCCATGATAGGCGACCGGCAGATGCAACCAGTTGGGCATCAGCGCGTTCTCTTTGCCCCTGAACATGGTGCCGACGTTGGTGGCGTGCTCACGCGACGAGTAAAAATCGGTGTAATCGCCAATGGCCACTGGCAGTTTCATGGTTACGGCGGAAATGGGGATCAGGGCTGTTTCCCGCAGGGAGGCGTTGTCTCTCAGGTCGGTTACGTCATCGCGCAACAGTCGGGAGACGGTGGCCCGCACTTCTTGCCACACGGGTCGGCCGAAGGAGAGAAATTTATTGAGCGTGCTGGAGTTGAAGACGGGGGGCAGGGTAGGAAAATAGCCGCGCTCCTGCAGCGCGGCCAGGTCAAGCACCATATCGCCGATTCGTACCCCGGCCCGCGTCGCTCCACGATGTTCAAAGATGCCGAACGGCAGGTTTTGAATGGGAAAATGCGATTTTTCGTCGGAGGGTACAAAGGATCGGAGATTGTGGTCTGTGGTTGCTTGCATGGATTAATCCTCTTTGCTTCCAAGAAGTCCAAGTGCCTGTAGTGCCTCGAGAGGCTCATCGAAGGAGCAGCTGCCAAAGCTTATCACCCTGTCCCGGCGGATTCTTTGAATCTCATCTGTGGCCATTGTGCTGTCGCGCCAGCGCAATCCTTTGTTATCAAAGTGAAAATTTCCAGGGTTGTCGTCAGTCAGGCAAATCGTCGCTTGCGCAGTGGCAAGGCAGCTGGCCCAAGAAAGCAGGGCGGCGGCGAAAATGTTGAGAAAGCCGTACCGCATTTCACCTGTCTTCGCGTTGTATCTGCTTAGAGGTTGGTGCAATCCAGCGGTAAATTTCATTGGGATATCGAGCCTATGGCAGAGATCGATGGTCGCGGCCACGTTTGCCGGTACCGGCGCGGCTTGAATGTCCGTGGCCGCGCAGCGCAATTTGAGCCCGACAGAGGTGATGGGCGTCTCCACCTCATTGCTCCGGTTGAAGACAGCAATCGATTCCGCCGCTGTTTCACACCGTGCCGGCTCGAGAAAAAGCCTGACCTTTTGTAACCCCGAAGATAAAAGATGGTGCTGCAATTCTTCAAGCAGCGCTGTGCAGTCGAGGCTGGTGCCGTCTGCATTGTCCAGTCGCGTTTCAACCAGCGCGATACGCTTTCGAAATACGCTCAGCAGGTTGATATCCTCTGGCGAAAGCGGCATTGGGACGATCACGGCAAGTGGAAAATTTCCATCGATCGGCATATCCCGCAAGCGTGCGAGCGGCACGACAAAGCGGCTGAGCAACCAGCCATGATCGCCCGTGAGGTAGCGGGCATGGTTGCAGAGCGCCTCATCGAGCGGCAAGGCTGCCGGAGGAAAGATTCCGGCATAATCGATGAGGCCCGCCAGAAAATATCGCAAGGCATCGTTCATTGCGGCTTTTCCAGCCATGACGTCTGATAGC
>CAVUXQ010000009.1:0-31199 GCA_963745265.1 uncultured delta proteobacterium | reverse complement strand
GATCTTTTGTATGAGAGTTTCTCTGTCAATGCTGATGGTGGCATCATTGCTCAGGATGAAGGTGTCCAGATCGTCGATCAGCCAGGGAAATACGCTGCCGATTTCTATCTTTTTTCGGTCTAGTGGAATGGAACCGCCTTGTTCCAGGTTCCCACTGCCATCCAGAGCGGTTTTATTCATATCGTATAAAGAGGTACAGTCCGCATGCCCCGCGGATTCCAGAAACGATTTTCCGGTCAAATTAAAGGCAATGACTTTGCATTCCTTATCGAGGATGAAAACCGGCAACGGGTGGCTTCCAAAAATGGTGACGTACCGGCCTTTTTCATCAGCCATGCTACGGTTGCGCCGTTGCAGCTCTTTGACCACTTCGCTCTTTTCTGACTTGGCCCATTCCATACAAAAGGCGATTTCCATTCGATCAAAGAGGCGTTGAATAACGCCGGTGTACTGGTCTCTGTGAGTGTTGTTGTGGTTTTGCGCCCGAACCAGTTCGAAATAGGCCTCTCGAAAGTACTTCATCAATCCCAGGAACATATCCAGGCTCACCCCTCTGGATCTATGCCGCTGCGCTTCCAGCACTGCAAAAGCGGCAATCGGATCCCGGCTATAATCCGCCAGCACGGGTAACTCGAAGTTTGGATACAGAGTTTGCAGCCCCGTCACCAAGGCCTCAGATAGGCCCACTATAGCGAGTCGCCAGGCTTCTTTGGAGGTGGCGGTGTATTTCAGATAGCCTTGCTCTCTGGCAAACTGCACGATCTTTTCGAGAAGAAACTCTTCTGATCCGGTTATATACTCGCAAAGTTGGGAGATGTTGGATTGGCTCGGTTTCATGATGATTTTGTGTTTTTTTCAATGATTGGTTGATAACTTTGACGTTGTTTTGAGCGTATTTCCACAGTTGATACAATCAGCATATCACAATCTTTTTTTCAAGTATATCCAGTTTCTCTTACTGAACAGGCGTGGGGTTTGCGATATTCCTCTCCATAGATGAGAGAAAAGGGTCGAAAAGGGGACATCCCATAAATTTATAACATTCTTTGTCAGCAAGCTGCTTATTCAGCAAGTTTTCAAGAGCGGCAGTAAGAAAATCTACTGCACAGGTATTAAACCGATCCTGCAAACCCTGCTTGGTAATATCAACTTTGTAATTTTGAGCCAGGTCAACAGTAAGATCATTAAGACTTTCTTTATGTAAGCTATTGATATTAAAAACGATCAATGATAAAAATGTAATTCCATCCAATTTGCTTCTTCGCTGAACAAACTGTTTTTCACGAGCAAGTTGTTCGATTTCGTCAGCTTGAAAATGATTTTCAAATTGATACTGCAACGACCGTTCAAGTTCTTGAATATTCTTTTCATTTAATCTCGTAATGGTGAAAAAAGTCCATGCTCCCCTTTTAGTAGTATGGTATAATTATCTAAAATAATGAAACAAAATCAAAAGTCGGCTATTTTCCAAAATTTTCATAAAATAGCCGACTCAACAGGGGAGCCATTATGAGGCTACAAAGCTTTTGGGGTTTAAGCCCGAAAGGCTTTGTCGTGCCATATTCTATGTGTAAATGCGTTAACCGCTAGCTTGACGGCTATGGACGCCTGCCCTGCAGTTATAAAAGGAATTTTATACAAAGCAGCAGAGCGAACAAGATTGAATTTAATATTGATTGCGAACAGAAAAATCCAAATACCAAAAAATTATTATATTCAATTTCAAATTGTTCCGTCAGGGCTGGATGTCGCAGATAATGAAATCGTGAAAAAACTTACCCCCGGAGATCTCGTGATAACCGGCGATATTCCATTGGCTGCAAGAATTGTTGAAAAAGGAGCAATTGGTCTCAATCCGAGAGGAGAAATATATACAACTGAGAATAGTAGACCGCCTCGAGGTCCCGGTCGCCGGTATTGGTGAATACCTGATCGACCTCCGTTCTGGCGAATCCGTTGTCGATTACTACCGTCACCTTATGAGATTTTATGGAGATGGCCGAGCTGTCGCCATTTTTGGGTTTGAGCAATCCTGCTGCAAGGGTATTGCCGCAAAACGACATGACGAGAAAAAGGGTTAGTACCCCAAGACAAGCAGAGATGACCGAATTGCTGGTTTTAAGACGTTTCATGGTTATCCTCCTATTGGTGAAATTGAGCGGTCAGTGAGGATATATATACCACGAATCGTGCCAGCTGATCTTCCTATTGCATCTTACTGATTATACGAAAATAAAAGAAATTACCGAAAAGGGAAAGCACTATAGCCGAGTATTTCTTGAACAATTGATGCATATTGCCTGTACATGAAATGTATGGCGATGGATTGGTTGCTTTGATTATCAAAAAGTCGAGATCGTCCCCTTTCTCTCCGGAATGGAGTGAGCATTTGCGGTGATTACGGCTGCTATTCACCGCATGGTTTGCGGTTTTCAATAGCCATTGCGGCAAATAATCCACTATAATCACCGCATATGAAACGGAGATTAGCATGTGGATACATGAAGAGAAAGATTGGCCAAACTTCATCTGGGACGATAAAGCCCTTGCGTCTTTGCTCGCCGAGGCTCGTCACCGGCAGGGGCGTTTATTAGGGAAAATGGAGGCGTTAGGTTTCCCGATCCGACAGGAGGCCAACTTGAATATCCTCACAACTGATGTTGTGACCTCGTCGGCCATAGAGGGCGAAAGACTTGATACGGATGAAGTCCGATCTTCTATTGCCCGAAGATTAGGCATTCCTCTACAAAACGACAAGCCTGTCGGTCGCGATGTGGAAGGCATTGTTGAGATGATGCTGGATGCGACGCAAAATTTTGATCAGGCTTTGACCGCGGAACGCTTGTTCGACTGGCATGCGGCTTTGTTCCCGACAGGTCGAAGCGGCATGCACCGCATCACCGTTGGTGCTTGGCGACCCGTAGAAGCAGGCCCGATGCAGGTTGTGTCCGGTCCAATAGGGCATGAGAGGGTGCATTATGAGGCGCCGGAAGCCTCCAGGCTTGATGCGGAAATGACGGAGTTTCTCTCCTGGTTTGAAACTGAGCTGAAACTTGATCCTGTGCTTAAAGCGGGTATTGCTCATTTATGGTTTGTCACTATTCACCCATTTGAAGACGGCAATGGACGGATTGCGCGTGCAATTGCGGATATGGCTCTGGCAAGGGCAGATGGGACCTCCAGCCGCTTCTATTCTATGTCCAGACAGATTGAGCAGGAACGCAAAGAATATTCATGCTGAAAAATCCCGCCCCCTCATAGGTGGTTTCCACAGCCCCCGTCACTGAGCTTGCAGATTGGGAGATGGATAAATTTCCCGACATTGATAGAAAAGACGGACCAAGCAAGTCCAAATAATCCTCTCCGGCGACAGCTACAGGCCTGATCTGATCAAAATGAATATCAAGTGCTCTTGCCGGTAAGCACTGACTGAAAAATATAACCATTGCCCAGATTGAGATTGAGGTAAATATTTTTTCTCTGAGTGTTGATATGGTATCCTCCATTTTATTAAGTATCCTGTCAATTAATAAGCAGGAACCTGATATACAGACATTATCTGAACAGGTATTTCACTGTAATTATAGACATTAACTTAAATGCAATGTCGGGCATGTGGCGTACTCTTTAATACTACCGCGTAAGCGTTTACCAGCATCTCAGCTTGGCACGATCTGCCTCACGCTCACAGTTAGGCTCCAGCGCAACGACCTGCTCGCACCGTGCTGGAATACTGGCGGGCGGTTACGGAACAGCTTACACAATAATTTTAAGCAATTTACATGCCACACTCTTGCTTCTTTTTGACAAATTTGCGGAATTATACCTATATCATGGCTCCATCTCCTCTCTTCGCTACCTCCCGTTTCCAGCAGCGTTCCGCTTAATTGGAAAATAGATATAACTATTCCGCTAATTCGAAAATCGCAGGGGCCATGTCTTGAAAGATCGAAGCAGAGGGCAGGTGCTGCACAATTATTCAAAGGCTAGATGGGCAATACCTGACGGAAGAGATAGCGGCGGATAAGCAACAGACGACACCCTAAAACGAAATGCCCAACAAACCCGGAGCAACACTAAGTGTAAGACGTTTCCCTTCTCTGAGGACGATGACATCTCTGCTGGCGGGAACATCTTTTGGTTGCGAGACCATTTCGGCACACCGCTCCCAGCCAAAACCCTCGATATCGAGTATCGGCTCACCGTCATAGCGAACTATTCTGTCACCGATCCTCAACCCGGCCCGCCGAGCCTCTCCATGAGGATCCATGCCCTTGATGAGGTGGCCTTTATCGAATTCTGCACGAAGCCTTGTGTTGAGCTCCTCTTGTAAAAGTTCCAGGCATGGCAGAACAGTCCTATTGTATTTTTTGAATAGCTGCATATCGGCATATAACGAATGTGATAGCAAGCCGCCGTAATCTGCATCGACATCGAGGAGTTCAGAATAGATTCTCCGGCTTTCCGCCCTCATGCCCGTTGCACAAAGCGCATGGGCATAATTGAGTTTGAATAGTAAAGCATATTGCCCGCCATCACCGGAGAGCGAAAGCGACTCCCGGGCATGGGTCAAAGCTCCCTGGGCATCCCCAAGAAGCAGATCGATAAGGGCTCGGCTGCTCAATAAACCCGCCAGGTTGCCGTCCCTCGCAGGGGGCAAGCCCAACTTTTTTATCTTCGCAATCAGGAAATCATCAAGTTTGGCACTTATTGTGCCCCCCCCAGGAAAGTGGATAAGCACCTTGGAGATCCGACCAAACTGGGAGACCATTTCCGATTGTGCATCAAGATCGAGCAGTTTGCCTTCCGCTTTCTCAAGCTCATCGATCAGCCAGTTGGTACAAGCGGAAAAGTCCTCAGGCCTTCCCGCAAGTGCGCTGCTTTTGATCCTGAGCACGGCAATATTCCATATGGTGTGTGCGGCAACATTCGTTTTTGCAGCCACCTGCTCCGACATGTCGACAAAGGTATCATGTGCGGATTGCCAGTCCCCTTTCCCCATCTTCAGTAGTGCACTTTGCTCCAGCAGCCCAAGGTCAGAGGGATCAAGCGCCAGAGCATTGATAAGTGCCGATTCGGCATCTTCGAGTCGATTTGTCAACCTGAGAAAGGTTGCTCGCGCCGCCCACACCCTCTTGCTATCGGGCCGCTTGGTACACGCTTGTCTGGTGAGGAAATCCGCTTCCTGCAGAGCTTTCGGATTTTCTGCTATCACATTGAACCCACGCTGCTGCAACCTCATGTTCCACTGTTGTTCTCGCCTGATACGTTCTTTCCAGGACTTCCCCTGCACAGGGCGCATAAAATCGTATTCCGCAATGCTTCGTGCCGCAGCAAACCAGTGGTTTGCCAAAGCCAGGTCGTTATCGGGCTCAATGTCCAGGACCGACTCACATCCCTGTAACCCGCTCTGCGACAAGGTCCGAAGCCTGCTCGCCAGGTCGATATGCGACTCCGGCTGGAGAGTTCGCTTCCGGACGGGTGAGGCCAACCAGGATAGAATGTGAGACCAAGGCCCCTGGGTGCCTATAAAACCGCGTGGTGGGCCATGATAGGCTTCCGGAGCGTTCCACTCGTTGAGAACCCAGCCGCCGATCCGACCGACGATATCCGTATAGGTCATCCCTTGAGGGTCGGCAATCTCTTCGGTGATGGGATTTGCTATGGTTATCGCCGAACCGATTGTCCATCCCATAATCTTATTACCAGGCAGCTCGATAATATTACGTACTTCTCCGGGAAGCCGGGTAGTGTCGCCTGAGCGTTTCCCTGTTTCCGGATCCCAGCACTCGATATACCCTCCTCCGGAGGTCGAGCGAATCATACTCAAGGGATCGCCTCCTGCCGCACAAAGTACAGTTCGCGCTCCCTGGGTTATAAAGCGAAGACTGGCAACAGGAGTGTCGTGCGCCAGGATCCTCGACCGAGGCCGACCTGTTTGTGCATCGAGAATGACGATATCCGTTCCCCGCGAGGAGACAGCCAGGAGCTCGCCCGAAGAGTCAAATTTCACATGGTCGATACCGTAAGGAAACTCTCTGGCTCTGTTCCATTTCGCGGTTCCATCCGCGTTCAGGACCATCACCTCTCCTCTGCTGACACTCAACCTTGCTCCGTACGCCGACATACCGTTGGGGCCACAATCGACTGCCATGGGAAATACGCTGCTCGTCTTCTCGTTGATCTCATGGCGGCTTGCGATGTCCCAGACGCGGACTTTCTTATCTTCACCGGCTGTGGTCACGCGACGGCTATCCGAACTGAAACAGGCTGATTCTATCGCCCCCTCATGTTCTACAAAATCAGGGAGTGACCTGCCGCTCGCCAGATCGTAGAGATGCAACCCATGAGCCCTGTCCAGAGAGGGGGCGTCCCCTACCAGAAGATACTGCCCGTTCGGACTAAAGGAGAGAGATTCCGCCCCATGGGGCAGAGGGATAAAGGAAGGCTTCGGCCAAGATTTCATATCTCCCAGCCCTGATTCCGGAACATTGAAGAGTAAAAAGCCGCCCCCTTTAATTGAAACGCTATAGGTGACACTCACTGCAAGAGTTTTGCCGTCTGGAGAAAAAGCAGCACGGCCGGGAGCATAATCCAAATGGAGCGGATCTCCCATCGCTTGGCCTTGCTGGGAATAAGCGTATAGGGCGCCAACAGATTGACGATCCGTCATGATGAATACCGTATCCCCCTTTGGGTGGACTGCTACGCCACTGATGGACAGTGGGGAATGCGGGGTAATGATCCGCGGTGCGGATGGGCTTATCTGCACCGCGTAGCTCTCCAGCCGATTGGATATCAAGGTTCTGATCGTGCCGTCATCACGAGAGAAAACGATTTTCCCGGTCATCCCTTCCAAACGAAGCCGTTCAACCGCTTCCTTGCCGTTTCTCAAGTTGAGAACCCGTATTTCCGGGGCCTGGGTCAGCAGTGCCAGACGACGCCCGTCATGACTGAAAGCTAAGGAGCGAATCGGCTTGCCGATGTCGATACCCTGGTAACGCATCTCACCCGTGAAAAGATCGTAGAGATCCAGAGTGGTTCCTGTTCCGAAAAAGTCCATCCATGTTGAGACAGCCAGATAAAGCCCGTCAGGACTCACAGCCAGTTGGATCGGTCTCTTTTTGATTGTTTTACGCCAATCTTTGAGTCCGGGCCGTAAGGGTTTGGCGATGACCTGATAGTCCCCCGATACTTTGTTATGGATGACATAGACCAAATGATTCCCTTGCGGTGAAACCTCCATTTTGACGAATGCACCGGTTTCTTCACTGTTGAAGAGTTTTTTTCGATTAGCAATTTCAAATCCCCGCAAACGAAAATGCTGCTTTTGGGTATTCATGGCGGATCGAAAACGATAAAGCCTCTCATCAAACGAAGAAGCCTCTGAGCTGTTATCTGCGACAAAGAGATACTTGCCGTTTGCGCTTAAAAGCACTTCATAGGTGTTTTCCGGATGGCTTAAATCGACCTCCAACAGTTCCTCGCCATTTGAAGTCGAGAGCAATTTCAGGGTATTTGCCGCCGTACGAAATGCCCACACCCTTCTGTTGGCAGAAATAGTGTCGGGAGCAAGACCATCCGGCAGCGTAAAACGTCCGGTCCTGCTGCCGTCATGGGTACTCCAGGTTGTACTCTCGGTCTCTGACTCTTTCGCTGTAAGAATTTGGAGGGAGTTGCCGTCACTGCTAAACGCCATCGACTTCATATGCTTGACAGGTATTTCTGCTACTGTCGAGGGCGTTTTTCCGGAAATATCCTGAACCATAACTTTGCCGTTGCCACTGGAATGCTCGCCATGAAAGACAGCGGCATAATTCAAGGCTGGAGAGCGACTCGATATCGACTTTGCGTCTGCATCCAGCCTGATTGACTCTTTTTTTACAAGCCAGGATCGGTTCAACAATAGACCGTGCAATCGTTCTTTTGCTTGGGGATAAGGTCTTTTCTCCAGGCTCTTGCCCAGATAGGCCATAGCAAGCGGTGTATCACCAAGATCAAGCAGGCGCGATGCCTCCTGGTAGTTGGCCTTCGCCAAGGCAACCTCTGCCTTTCTCTCCGCAGTAAACGCCCAGATGGTGAGGATTCCAAGCGCAAGCAGCGTACCACAGGCGAGCATCAACCGAATCTGCAGAGTCCGTCTTTGTTGGCGCTGATACTCGTTAAATAATTTATTTCGATCGACTTTCAGGAGATACGAGACGGTTTCAATAAAGCCTCGCTCTCTGCCGTATTGAATTTTCTCCCCTTCATCAGGAATGAACGACGGCAGGTTTCTGTCAAGAATTTCGGGTACTCTGAGCGCTGGTGGCAAGCACTCCAACTCTCCGCCTTTCCCGGGCGAACCCGCTATGATGAGAGGCAGAATACGCTCGAAAGGGTTGGGCTCACCTGCGATTTTGAGAAAATATTCTATTTCATTATTTACATATTGCGATGCGGCGGCTTTCGGTGAGCAGAGGACAAGCAGATATTGTGATTCTTCGAGCATTGCTCTAATATCTGCATCGAACGCCTCAGAGCTTACCCGCAGGTTGTTCTTATCCCTCACAACTGGGCGGGTGTATTTGGAATGGGTCGGCTGGTTTGCTTCGTCAACCAGTTGCGCAGGATAGCGATACCAGTTTAACTTGCGATAGAGCCATGCGGCGACACTGCTATCTTCACGCTTGTAGCTTATGAATGCGAAAGTTTTATATGTTTTTTCTTGCATATATCCCCCCTTTGCACCACGGCGAGTCTCGTGACCGTTCACCGGGTTGGCGAAATGCCGGCCAAGCCGATAATCTGTAAGCGTTCACCAGCCCACATCTTGACACGACGAAACCGTCAGGCATTTTAGTATAGCGCGGCGATCTGCCCTGTACCAAGGTGGATCACCCGGAGTCTTCACGAAACCGTGAACGTATACGGCGCAGTGGATGGCCAGCATTTCGCCGCCTCGATGAGGAGGTTGCCAACTTTTTATAACTTTATCACATCCTTCTTACCAACCAATCTTGCAAAACGACCGACGCTTTCATATCTACTGGCTTGGCCAAACCCTCTCGGGATTTGGCGATGCCTTTGCCCTGGTGGCCATGCCTTTGCTTGTACTCGATGCGACCCATTCGGTGGCAAGCATGGGGCTCGTCAGCGCCGCCGGGGTTGGCGCCCGGGTGGTTACCAGTTTCTTCTCCGGCACGATCGTCGATCGGGTCAACCGCCGGTTACTCATGTTGGCATGCGACTTCTGCCGCGCAGGGGTCTACGCTCTCGTTCCGCTCGTTGCGTGGTTCCGGCACGTGGATCTTGCCCTGCTCTACTTCGTTATGATTGCCGGAGGCTGCCTGGCAAACATCTTTTCCGTCGCCTACATAACGGCAGTCCCGTCACTGGTCGAACAGGACAGCCTGCACTCGGCCAATGCGAAATTGCAGGGATCTCTCGCGTTCGCCTATGTTCTGGGATCGATGGCGGCGGGCAGCGTCGCGACGATGGCAAGTCCCGCGGTGGCACTGCTCATCGACGCCGTGACGTTTTTGATCTCCGCGTTGAGTCTGACTTGCATCCGATTCGATTATGTCATCAGTGCCGCCGGTAAGGCAGACGACACGAGTTTTGGCTCAGGCCTGCGGTACCTCTGGAAGCACCCCCTGCTCCGGGCCTTGACGGGCATCATCGTTTTGCTGGGCTTATCGGGAAATACCGGAGTCGGCGCCGGAATTACGGACCTCATGATTTTCCATGTAAAACACGAGCTTAATCAGGGGCCTACGCACGTGGGGATTTGCGTTGGCATTACGGCCCTGGGGGCGGTACTGGGTGCCGTTGCGGCACCCAGACTTTCAAGGCGGGCGGGTTCCGGGTGGTGTTTTCTGTCAGGCAATTTCGTGCAAGCAGCGGGATTGGTGACCATTGGGATGGTGCATCGTTTCGATGCAGCCTGCATCGGTGGTCTGCTTTGGGGTACAGGAATGATGATGCGCGGAATTCCCATGAATACTTTGCGGCAAACATTGATCCCCAACGAGCTGCTTGGGCGGGTGACGGCCATCTCCTGGACGGCGATTTTCATTGCCAGTGCCATCGGTACTGCCACAATCACCCGATTAGCCTCATTTTCAAGTGCGGCCACAGTGCTCACGCAAGTCGGTTTCGGCGTCGCGGTTATCGGTGTTGGAGCGCTGGCGTACCCAACTATCCGGCGCAAACAGGCCTAGATAGTGTCCATCCGAAAACGGCTATTTTACCCTAACCCCTCGTTGCGCCGGAAAAATTTAAACATCGGAATAGTAAGTATATGCCTCCGGTTAAATTTACCAACGCGCCTCGATTTAGAACAAAATATCTCGTTTCCGGATGGAAACCAGATAGTTGATCATAATTTGTTGCTTTACTGAAATTGTTTTTTCACCTGTATCAATCGGATTGAAAACGTACAGGCTCCTAAACAATCCCGCGCGATATCCCGACCCGGCGTCCCTCCTCCATTTCCCACTGAATACCGTATTGGTCCACCCAATAGAAAAAGGAGATAGGAAATCCCTCGAGCTTGACCGGGTGATAGCTGGGATCGGCACTGATCATGGTTACGCCTTCCTGCTCTTTGAGAAAGTTGAAGACCTCGGTGCAATTGGACACTTCGAGGGCGATATGGCGGGGTCCGCCCACATCATAGGTTTTTGGCTGGGGCGGCTGGTCGATCCGGCCTTTTGGGGAGTGGTAATGCATCAATTCCAGATAGATGCCGGCCTGGGGATGATGAAGAAACCGCACGTCAAGAGTAGCGTCTCCATCCATGATGCCGGCGTCCAGGGCAAAGGCTTCCATCGTGACTCCGGCGTAGTCCATAGCCCCGCCGTTGGCATCGTATGCCAACTCGAAACCGAGTACGCGCTGATAAAACTCCGTCGCTTCATCGATACTGTTGACCACCACGTTGACATGGGACTGACCGAGCACGAAGGCCTTCATGTCGTGGGCACAGACCCTGGTCAATAGTTCACTTTTACACGCCTTTTCCACCTTGACCAGATAGTTCACCGCATGTCCTTCCTCTATTTCGGAGGAGCAAATGAGATATGGCTTGTCGCCCGCCCGACCGGTATCGTTTTTCCATGCTTCCCTGATAGACCCTCTGACTTGTCGGGCCGTAGGATTTGACGAAAGAACGGGCAACCGAAGTTGAAACCTCTATATCATCGGTATTACCGAGAGTGGAGCTGATTCCCGCCACCTGTATTTCCGCGGAGCGGAGCAGCGCGGCCAGGGCATAGCCGTCGTCTACATCACAGTAGCCGAATAATCCATTTCTCTTGCCGATGGTCATATCGGTATCTATCCAGACCGTTTTTTGTGGTTTGTCCTGTATCATACTGTACTGTTAATTTGTTATTGGCAGCCAGAAGGAGAGGCCGCTTTCGTTGTGGTTTCGCTCTGATAGGGTTGCCCTGCCAGAATGACCCGGTTTCGTCCTTGGGCCTTGGCTTGGTACAATGCCTTGTCGGCCTGTTTGAAAAGGTTCTCGAAGGAGGGATAAGGACGGGTGTGCGAAGGACCGAGCACCACACCCCCTATTGAGACAGAGATAACGCCGAGGCTGCCGTTCTTCTTGTGCTCTATTTTTTGCCCCAGTATTGTCTTTCGCAGGTCCTCGGCTATTCGTCGCACCTCTTCGGCATGTGTCACCTGGATAAGCGCCACGAACTCCTCCCCGCCTATCCTGAAAGCCATATCGGTCTCCCGATGCAGGGTAGTGGAAATGGCTTTGCCGATCATGCGCAGCCCCTCGTCGCCATGGGCATGGCCATAGGTATCGTTATAGAGCTTGAAATTGTCCACATCGAGAACCAGCATCCCGAAACACTGTTTGCTCCGTCTAGCCTGTTTGAGTAAAGCGGGGCCGCTGGTGTCATACAACCGTCGGGAGCCGAGCCCGGTCAACGAATCGATAATCGCCAGCCGCTCGAGTTCGGATATCTGGGAGCGAATACGGTTGATGAGATTTTTGAAGCGGCGGGCGAGCTGGCCGATCTCGTCATCCCTGTTGAGTTCGGGCAGGGCGGCGACATCCAGCTCGTGAATCTCGTGTTCCATATAGCGGGAAAGCCGGCGAAGTGGCTGAACGATCCACCAGGTCGCCCAGATGATCAAGACACTGGAAACCAGAAAGGCTATCAGAGCTTCCCGCAAAATATGGTCTATTGTCGTAGTCCGCAAATTCAGAAGATCAGTGGCATTGAAGACCGCCCAGACCTTCCCTCCCTTTTTATTGTGCAGCGTCAGGAGAATATGTAGAGTGCTGGTCTTTTCATCAATCAGATGCTCACCGGGCGACAACGCTGGCTTACGGTACAGCCACCGGAACCTTTTCTCCTTTTTGCGGTCTGCGACAATGTTCGCATAATGCTCTCGGGCACGGCTGAGCAAAAAGGCGTATTTCACCTTGTCGACGCCCGGATGCTGCCGTTGATACTCCTCCAGCTTGTTAACCTCATCGGAAGCTGCCTTTACGTCGTTCGGGCCGAGACCGGTCCGCCAAACCTCGTCGTTTTGCCTGGAATAAGCGAAGCGAAATGGTTTTTGCGAAAAATCCGATATGGCATCGACCTGGAAATAGAGCAGTTTATCGGTCGCACGAAAAAGATTGCGGGTGACGGGAAGATTGATATTGGCGTAATTGAGGCCCGAAGCGTAGAGAGAGAGATCAGCGACGATCGGGTTCATCGAAATATGGGCGACCTCCACCGCATGATCGACCCGTGTCTGCCATTCACTGCGGTAGCGGTTGTAACTCATAACCACGATGAGCCAGATCACCAGCAACAGATGGGAAAAGAAGAGGATATAACTGATTTTCAGCCGACGTGGCAGAAGCGGCAGACGACATAAACCGTCTAACCACTTTACCAGCATTTTCTCAGCCGCATTTGTTATTGCTTGCAAGGCCGCCATGAGGGATCTGGCACCCCTTACTTGTCGGTCTTTTCAGCTTTGGATTGGCTGGATTTATCCTTGAACAGATCGATCACCGGGGTAGCGCAGGTGCCGTTGATGCAGATATCTTTATAGGCGTCATGACAGCGAGTGCAGAACTGCGGGCTGAATTCCTTGTGGGTATCGCTGATGTCCCGCCCATGACTGTCATACGTGCCGTAAAGAGGCTTGCCGGCAAGGTGTTCAGTGACAAAAACCACGTCAGGAGATTCGTAGACGCCTACAGCAGTGGGTCCATCGCTGTAGGGGCCGTGATGCTTGAACTGCTCCAGCTTGTCCGGATTGACATAGATAGTGAGTTTGGTCCCCTTGCCGTTGTTGATCCAGTTATACGCCTTGACTGTCTCCTGAATAAAAAGCGGTGTATCCTTGGGCAAGACCACATCGGCGCCAGGTACCATGCTCACCTTGACGATCGGCCATTTCCGCCAGCCTTTGGGATAACTGGCGACGGATTTTGCAAGACATTGATCGGCGCCGGTTAGAGGTGCGAGCATGAACACCATGAACAGGGAAAGTGCCGGGAGCGTGAACCACCTTGAAACGATTTTCATCTTATTTCTCCATTTTTGTTGCCAGCAAGTCGGATATGCGTCCGAGGTGAAAAAATAAAGACGCCTTGCCGGGGCCGTCTCAAGCCATCCCGCCTTTTCCCGAAAAAAATGCATTTATTGTCAAGCCGGTAGAGATTCCATGCTGCATGTTTACCTTCATAATTACTCAAATCGTTCAAACTTAGGAAATATCAAGAGCGATGGCAAGCCAAAAACCCATCTGCAGAACCCCTCCCGGGGAAATCCTTAACATATCGCATATATTCCCAAACCTCGCAGGGTCATCTGCAGATATCAACTTATTGTAATGCCGTTAGAAATTTTTAGGTGTACCTGTAAAAGCCACTTCTTTTCGCCTGCTTGAAAATTTGCTACCTAACAGATTTTTCTTTATGTCATAATTCAAGGGAAGCGAAGACTCCGGATAGGGGTGCTGGTGAACGTTTGCAATAATCCGACAGACTCCTAGAGCGTTTATCAATAACAGACAGGAGGCAACATGATTATTCGACACCTGGACGATATTATCACCACAGAACGCGACGTTGAGACCGAGAGCTGGGCGAGTCGAAGACTTGTACTCAAAAGAGACCATATGGGATATTCCCTGCACGACACCATCATAAAGGCGGGGAGCGAGGTAACGATATGGTACAAAAACCACCTGGAATCGGCATATTGTATTGAAGGATCGGGAGAGCTGAAAAATCTCGACGATGGCAAGGCCTACCCCATCACCCCCGGAACGGTCTATGCGCTCAACAGAAACGAAAGGCATTGTCTCCGGGCAGAGAGCGACTTGCGCCTTCTCTGCGTATTCAAACCCGCCTTGAGCGGCCGAGAGACCCTTGATGAGGACGGGGCGCTCATCGACTCGCTTGAAAGAGACGTCTTTGTCATCGGGCTTGACGAGTTCAATCTGGCTCTGCTGGAAAACCTCGAAAATGCCGACCAGCTCAACTTCATCAAACTGCTTGATACCGAGTTGATACTCGAGCAGCAACGTTATCCGATACAAGAGATCATCCGGGAAGCCAAACGGCAACTGCGCTCCCATCATGGCACGGTTGACGGCATTATCCATTATATAGATTTTCCGGTAAGCACCATGGTGCCTATCCTGTGCGGCGCCTATGATCTCCCTTCCGCTTCCCTTGAGGCCGTGTTGAAATGCGAGCACAAATACTGGAGCAGGGTTGTACAGCGGGCGGTGGTTCCCGAGCATATCCCCCTGTTCCTGGCGTTCGATCCGTTTGACGATGAGGCGCTGGGCAAGATCACCCATCAACTGGACTACCCCTTCTGGATCAAACCGGTGAAATCTTTTTCATCGTACCTTGGCTTTCGGATCAACAATGAAAATGATTTTAAAGAGGCTATCCCCGAGATTCGGCAAAACATCGCCCGCTTTTCCGAACCGTTCGACTATCTCCTCGACATGGTTGAAATGCCGGAAGAATTAGAGGAAGTTCGCGGCGGACACTGCATCGCCGAGAGCATTATCGGCGGCAGACAATGCACCCAGGAGGGTTTTGTATTCAAAGGGGAGGCGGAGGTCTACGGTACGGTCGACTCATTCAGGGAAAGCAACCTGACAACCTTTTCCAGTTACCAGTACCCTTCCACCCTGCCCAAACAGGTAATTGCCCAAATGACGGAACTCACCCAAAAAGTCATGAGGCACATCGGCTATGACAATGCCCCGTTCAACATCGAATATTACTGGGACGTGGAGACCGATCGTATCAATCTGCTGGAAATCAATCCCAGGATTTCGGCCTCCCACTGTTATCTTTTTGAACAGGTGGATGGCAGTACCCATCACAAGGTGGCGGTCGACCTGGCACTGGGGCGCAAACCGCTCTTTCCCTTCAGGAAAGGCAGGTATAGGGTGGCAGGTAAATTCTTTATGAGGGAGTGGGAAGACGCCTTTGTGGAAGCGATTCCCAAACCGGATATCATCCGGAAGCTGGAGCAGGAACTGGTACCCGACTCGTCGATACATATAGTCGCCCAAGAGGGACAGAGGCTTTCCGAGCTGATGGATCAGGACGGCTACAGCTACCGCATCGCGCTCCTTTTCCTCGGCGGCGCCGATAAACAGGATCTGGATAACAAGCGCCGCTTATGCGAGAACGTGTTGCGGGAGTATTTTCGTTTTACCTAGTGATAACGAGTTTTTAAATGATGACAACGGAAGAGGGAAAAACCGGCGGTCGCTCACCAATAGTGGAGGCCAAGCATATCTCTATCGCCATGAGCGACGGGGTACGGTTATCGGCACGGATTTGGATGCCCGAGGATGCGAAACACAATCCCGTACCCGCTATTTTCGAGTACATTCCTTACCGCAAAAACGACATTACAGCGCCCAGGGACGCCCTGATGCACCCCTGGGTCGCCGCTGCCGGCTACGCCGCTGTCCGCGTAGACCTTAGAGGAAGCGGCGACTCCGAGGGAATCCTGCTCGATGAATATTTGCAGCAGGAGCTCGATGACGGGGTCGAGGTCATCAACTGGCTGGCCGCACAGCCGTGGTGCAGCGGTGCGGTCGGCATGATCGGCATATCCTGGGGAGGTTTCAACGCCCTGCAGATTGCCGCCATGGCGCCGCCGGCATTAAAGGCCATCATTACCGTCTGTTCCACCGACGACCGGTACGCGGACGATGTGCATTATATGGGCGGGTGCCTGCTGACCGACAATCTTTCCTGGGCCTCGGCGATGTTCTCGTTCAATGCCTGTCCGCCGGACCCCGAGATAGTCGGCGAGCGCTGGCAACGGATGTGGCTGGAGCGTCTTGAGGGCAGCGGTCTGTGGATCAAGAAATGGCTGGACCACCAGCGACGCGACGAGTACTGGAAACACGGTTCGATCTGCGAGGACTATTCCCGGATCAGATGCCCGGTATTTGCCGTCAGCGGCTGGGCGGACGGCTATACCAACGCCGTCTTTCGGTTGATTGAAAATCTCTCGGTTCCCTGTAAGGGAATGGTCGGCCCCTGGAATCACAAGTATCCCCATCTGGGGGGCCCCGGGCCAAGTATCGATTTCGTAGGTGAATCCATTCGCTGGTGGGATCGCTGGCTCAAGGGTGAAGAAAACGGTGGCGATCAGGGTCCAGCTTTGGTTTTGTGGATGCAGGACTCCGTTTCCCCCCTGCAGAGCAACATCCCGGGACACTGGATTGCCATGCAGGAGTGGCCCAGTGCCGATACCTCGACGGTGGAATATCGACTTTCACCAAGTTCGCTCTATGTCGCCGATGCCCAGCACCTGGACAGACGCAAAGAGATCAAAAGCATCCAGAGCCCGTTAAGCGTTGGACTGTTCGCAGGCAAATGGTGCTCTTACGCCGCATCCACCGATCTTCCATGGGACCAGCGCGAAGAGGACGGCGGTGCTCTCATTTTCGATACGCAACCGCAACAGGAGCAGCTGGAAATTATCGGCGCGGTTGTCGTCAAACTCGAGCTCAGTTCCAACAAACCCCAGGCCATGGTTGCCGTTCGGCTCTCCGATGTGGCGCCAAACGACAGGACGACTCGAATTACCTACGGCCTCCTGAACCTGACCCACAGAAACAGCCATGAGCATCCGGAACCCCTGGAGCCGGGAAAAAAATATACCGTGGCAATCCAACTCAATCATCTAGCTCAGAGGATCCCCCAGGGTCACCGATTGCGGCTTGCCATATCTTCATCCTACTGGCCGCTGGCATGGCCTTCACCGGAACCTGCCAGGCTCTCGATCGACACCCAAAACTGCCGGGTGCTTCTGCCCATGAGAAAATTCTCCCAAAGCAAGGGTAAACCCCACGCCCCTGTTTTCAACGCACCCACGCAGAAATCGGCGCTCAACACCACCCTGCTCGCGCCGGCCCACAGGGAATGGAACGTCAACCACAACCTGGCGACTAACGAGGTTGCGCTCACCGTTACAGATAATGATCCCGGCTTCATGCTGAGTGACACCAACTTGGAGGTTTTCAGCGAGGTTACGGAAAAATATTCATATAACAATAATAATTACGACACGGTCAGGGGAGAAATCGCCAGCATGCGCCGGTTCAAACGCAACGACTGGCAGACGACGAGCATTACCCGTTCGATCATGACATCAACCAGAACCCACCTGGAAATACGCGCCACCCTGGATGCCTATCTGGGAGACACCAGGATTTTCAGTAAATCCTGGGATGAGAGAATTACCAGAGATCTGTTGTGATGCAATTTTCATCCGACAGGCTCCTAGAACTCCTGGACTTCCGGCCTCCTCGGCCCCATCCGGCAAATTCGCACCACCTCCATGCAAAGGAGCGCAATTATGGTCAGACGTGCCTCGCTTGTCGATATCGAGCGTATCTTGAAAAACCTCGTCTCCCTGATCCGCATCCCCTCCGTCACAGGCCAGGAGGAAGCGGCGATCTCTCACATCGCCAACTGGCTCCAGCAGTTTGATGCCGAAATCGATTACTGGAACGACGGCATCGCCTCGCTGCAGCGGGATAAACGCTATCCGGGTCATGAGGTGGAGCGCGCCTGGGCGCCGGTGGTGGTGGGCGTCTTACGGGGGGATCAGCCCGGTCCTTCCGTGCTGCTCACCGGCCACGTGGACGTGGTACCCCCAGGTGACTACAGCCGCTGGAGCGACGAGCCGTTTTCCGGTGTGGCCCGGGGGGATCGCATATTCGGTTGCGGCGCCTCGGATATGAAGTCCGGACTCGTTGCGGCCATGGCGGTATTCGAGGCATTTGCCGAAAGCGGACGTAACTTTCCAGGCCGCATCATCTTCGCCGCCGTACCTGCCGAGGAGGACAGCGGACTCGGCACCCTGGCGGCCATCCGCGGCGGCTGGAATGCCGATGCGGCAATCATCCCGGAGCCCACCACCGGCCCCAACGGGATTCCTGAGCTTGTTATTGCCCACGCCGGCGCCATGTCGCTCAAGATACGGGTGCAAGGGAAGTCGGCCCATGCAAGCAAGCGGTTGCAGGGTGAAAGTGCACTGGATCATTTCATCACCATCTACCAGGCCATGCGCGAGCACGAAAAGGGAGTGAATGCACGCGAACGTAATCCAATGATGACGGTACACGGTCTTCCGTATGCCACCAATGTGGGGATCATCCACGGCGGCCTGTGGCCATCATCGGTCATGGATTCACTTGAAGCCCAGGTACGTGTAGGCGTGGCCCTGGACGAAACCATCGAGCAGGCGGAAAAGCGGTTTCGCACCACCATCATGGATGCCATCAAAGACGACCCCTGGCTCGGGGATCACCCCCCGGAAATCCGGCTGCAGGCTTCGGGATTCGGCTCGGCCCATATCCCAAAAGATCATCCGCTGGTAACTCTTCTGGCCGAGTCCGCTGAAGAAGAATTCCGGCAGAGCGCTCGAATTGCCGCAGCGCCGTATGGTTGCGACATGTCCGGCTGGATTCGGTTGGCCAAGGTGCCCACGGTCGTCTACGGCCCGGGCGAGATCGATCTGGCCCATGCGCCCAATGAGTCGGTATCGTTGGAGGCGACCTATCGGGTGGCGCGAACCCTGGTGAAGACAACCGAGAGGCTGCTCGAGATGCATGTGGATGATCTCAAGATCGATAAGAACGGGTACGAGGAAGCTTCCGGGGGAGCGATTGAGGATGCGCGTAGTCAAAACGTTTCCTGAGCAGGTTCGGGTCATCGAGAATGTCTGGATTCCGATGCGGGACGGGATCCGCCTGGCCGCCCGCATCTGGATGCCGGAGGACGCGGAGCGCAATCCGGTGCCGGCCATCCTCGAATATATTCCCTATCGCAAGCGCGACTTCACCCGGCCGCGCGACGAACCGATCCATCACTATTTTGCCGGCCATGGCTACGCGGCGTCCGCGCTCGATATGCGCGGCTCCGGCGACTCGGACGGCTGCTGCTCGACGAATATCATGCCGCAGGAACAGGACGACGCCGTTGACGCCATCGCCTGGATCGCAGCACAACCCTGGTGCGACGGCAACGTCGGCATGATCGGCATCTCCTGGGGCGGCTTCAACAGCCTGCAGGTCGCCGCGCGTGCGGCCGCCGGCGCTCAAAGCCATCATCACCGCTGTGCTCGACCGACGACCGCTACGCCGACGACGTTCACTACATGGGCGGCTGCCTGCTCAACGAAAACCTGACCTGGGGCGGTGCTGTTCGGCCTCAATTCGCCTGCCGCCCGACCCCGAAATCGTCGGTGCGCGCTGGCGCGACATGTGGCTGCGAACGGCTGGCAACAACCGGCCGTTCCCCGCCGTGTGGATGCGCCATCCGCACCGCGACGAGCTATTGGCGGCACGGTTCGGTCTACGAGGACTTGCAGCCGCATTCGACTGCGCCGTCTATGCGGTGGGCGGCTGGGCGGACGGCTATTCGAATACCATTGGCCGCGCCTGTATGGCGGGACTGAAGGGCCACGCAAAGGCCTGATCGGCCCCTGGGCCCACGCCTTCCCGCACGCCGCGTTGCCGGGTCCGGCAATCGGTTTCCTGCAGGAGGCGCTGCGCTGGTGGGATTACTGGCTCAAGGGCATCGACACCGGCATCATGGATGAACCCCCTTTTCGCGCCTGGATGGAGAGTTGGATACGCCCGGAGCCCTATGTCGAGGAGCGGCCGGGCCGATGGATTGCGGAGGATGCCTGGCCATCGCCCCGAATCCAATCGCGTCGCTGGTATCTCAACGTCTTCTCGCTCGGCGAGCAGCCCGCCCCCGAAGATGCCATGCGGCTGCGCTCTCCCCAGACGACGGGACTGAAGGGAGGAGACTTCTACGGCTTCGGCACCGCCGGCGACGCCCCCCTGGGCCAACGCGAGGACGACGGGCGTTCGTTGGTGTTCGACTCGGATCCCCTCGACGCCCCCCTGGAGATTCTCGGCGCCCCGCTGGTGGAGCTGGAACTGTCGGCGGATAAGCCGGTGGCGTTTGTGGTCGTACGGCTCAACGATGTGGCGCCGGATGGGGCCTCCGGCCGGGTCAGTTACGGGATACTCAATCTTACCCATCGCCAGAGCCACGACTCCCCCACCCTGCTTGTCCCCGGCGAGCGCTACCGCGTGCGGGTGCGGCTAAACGACATGGCCTATAGTTTCAGCCCTGGCCATACTGTACGGTTGGCGATCTCCACCAGCTACTGGCCCATGATGTGGCCGGCGCCCGAACCGTTCGAGCTTACGGTGTACACGGCTGTGAGCCAACTGACGCTTCCCGTCCGCCCGGAGAGGCCCGAGGATGACGAACTGCCTCCCTTCGAGCCGCCGGAGCGCGGCCCCCGTCCCGAGCACACCCCGCTGGAATGGGCTCATTCGCAGCGGCTGGTCGAGCTGGACCTGACCTCCGATGAAACGGTGTATACCACCTTCGGTGATGGCGGCGATTTCGGCGGCGCGGCAATGGCCCGCATCGAGGATATCGACCTGACCATCGGCTACACCATACGCAGGGAATTTCGGATTAACGAGCACGATCCTCACTCGGCCAGAGCGAAGATCGAGCAAAAGACCTTGTTGAAACGTGGGGAATGGTCGGTCCGCATCGAGTGCCAAACCGAACTTTCCGCCGATGCCGACAACTTTTACCTCAAGGCCACCCTGACGGCCTACCAGGCCGGAACGCAGGTCGCCAGCCGTTTCTGGGATGAGCGCGTTCCCAGAAGACTTGTTTGAGTTCAACGCGGTGGCGTAACCATTCACCGGCCCGGCAAAAAGTTACCCGAGTCGATGGCGTGTACACATTCACTGGTATCCTGCTTCAATATATCACAGGCCATAGCGCAACCTGGCCGCCTCGATGATCATGGCTAACAGCTCGCCATAGGAATATCCCGCCCACTCGGCCATGATCGCCATCTTGCCGTCAAAGCTCCAGGTGGGATTACAGTTGACGTCCAGCAGCCGGGGGACGCCATCCGCACCTGCCCGGTAATCGAAGCGGGCGTAATCGTGGATCTCCAGCCTTTCAAACAGCCAGAGGCTCGAATCGAGCATCCGGGCGTAAATTGCATCATCGAGTTCGGCCCGCTGAAAGCGCAGGGCCTGCCAGTATGGCGAGTCAGGATCCGCCTTCGAGCCATAGGTCAGAATCGGCGGCAGATCAGGGTTCAGCCCGCTGTAGTCGATTTCCAACGGCGGCAATACCGTGAAACCATGGCCCGGATTGCCTACCAATCCCAAGGTATATTCCGGCCCGGTCAAAAAATCCTGGCACAAGGCATGGGTCCAGTTGGTCTTTTCGGCAAGGTGCTGCAGATAGGCCTCCGCTTCCAGCGCGTTGCTGACCACGCAATCAGGGCTGACGCCAAGGCTGCCGCATCCGGCGTTGGGCTTGATGATAGCCGGGTACAGCTCGGGCCGAGACAGGGGAGAGGCCCGCAAGTCCACCAGAATCTCATTGGGAACCGGGATGCCGACGGCTGCCGCCAGCAACCGCACCATGGCTTTATCGATGGCCCGATGCATGGCGGACGGGCCGGCTCCGGTGTAGGGAATATCGAGCAGTTCCAGTAATGCCGGGACGTTGGCCTCGTTGCTCAGCCGGTTATTATAGCCCGTGTCGCAGAAGTTGAGGATCAGATCCGGCGGATCGGTGCGAAGCTCATCGATCAACCGGCGGTGATCACCGAAATGACGGACGACATACCCATCCAGCGCCGAAATCGTCTCCAGCACTCGCTGCACCGCCGCCACCTCATGATCGTCAAAACGACCGTTTACGCAATACTCATACGGTTGAGCGGAATCGCCGCTGAGAACTCCGATTTCCAAGACGGTTTTTTGTATCATGGGCGTGACCGTACAAGAGGCTCCTAAACCGTTTCCAGCTCTCTCGCCTGCTGGTCTAATTTCTCCAGTTCTTTCTTTTGTTTTTCATTTTTCTGCTGCTTACGCAGATGCTCCAGCTCCAAGCGAAACCGTGGCAGTATCTCGTTACGAATGTACTCCTGAACATCTTTCTGGGATTTTTGAAATTCGTCCGCAAATTTTCTGAAACTCTCCTCCAACTGATGCACCTGCTGACTATCCGGCACCTTGCCAAGCTCTTCCGTGAAGGAATCGAGTCGACGGGAAAGCTCATCGAGCGTTGCCTCGAGGTTTTGGCTGAGCTTTTCCGAAGTTGCATTGCCGGACTTTTTCAGGTTCTTCAGCGTCGTATTGAGTTCACTCTCGGCCCTTTTGGCTTTTTCATTGAGGCTGTTGAAGATATTGTCCAAGAACCTGGGCCCTGCGCTTCCCTGGACGACGGCGCCATCTTGGAGCAGCACTCCACCAGGTCGTTCCTGCTCGACGATCACCGCCATGGCCGATTCGTTTGCAGGGGCATGTTCGATGTAAAACCGGGAATCCTCCGTGGCCGCGTTCTTGAATTCCTGCGCAATCCTTATGTCGACAAGGTAATCGCCCTGAGAGGTATAGCTTACCTTTTGCACCTCGCCAATATCATTGCGCCCAAAGTAAACATGGTCATTCTGTGTCAGGCCCCGCACCTCAGGAAAGCGCACCTGAAAGGTCAAGGATTTTTCGGCACATCCCGAGAAAAGCAGGGTCGAAAAGAGTGTCAAGATGAAGAGATATTTATACATATTCTGTTTTCTCATGTCTTTTTAGTATCAGTAATCATGCCAATACATCTTTTATGGTTCATCCAACGAAACCGCACTTAAGTTACCCATTCTGTCACCTTCCACCTTACTGAAAAAGCTCATCCAACACAACATGAGGTGCAAAGGCGTGTACTACTGCTTGAGCACGAAATCACCGCCGCCGGCTGCTTTGCCTGCGCCATAGCGCAGAAGGAAGGCGATAGAGACAGTGCTCCCGCAGCCCGCTCGCGGACGGGACGTGGGGATGCGCGAAAGTCGAGGCGGCAAGCTGCATGCCGAGCCGTTCCATAAGCGCACGTGAGCGATAATTGGTCACGGTGGTAAAGGAAACGATTTCGGAAAGCCCCAGCTCCACAAAGCCAACACTCAAGGACTCCCGCGCCGCTTCGGTGGCATACCCCCTGCCCCAGAAACCCGCCGCCAACCGCCAACCGATCTCGACACAGGGAGAAAAGGGGAGATCGCTACTGGGCACGTGCAGACCGACAAAGCCGATAAATTGACCGGTGGCTCTGAGTTCAACCGCCCAAAAGCCCCAGCCGCGCTCGGCGATAAGCCTTGTGCAGCGATGCGCCATGGCATCACTCTCCGCGCGGCTCAGCACTGACGGGAAATAGGCCATCACCCGGGGGTCACCATTGAGTTCGGCAAAAGGGGCCAGATCCTCGGGCCGCCACTGTCGCAGCTGAAGACGCGCAGTGGTCCTTTCAATCATCACGGTTCTCTCTTCCTTTTATTAACAAAAAAATTGAAGATATTACCGCCTGAGCTGATAAGAAAATTGGGTTAGCTGCGCTTTATCCCTTCACTATCGGGAATGCAGGCTTGCCGGCTTGAAATGCACGTTCTCTTCGATCTCTTCCATGGTACGGACCTGGCCCGCCCCATGCTCTCGCAGGCAATCGATCACCCCTTTGACCAACCGCTCCGGAGCGGAGGCCCCGGCGGTTATCCCGACTCGGCGCACTCCTTCGAGCCAGGCGGGGTCGATGTCCTCCCGGCCATCGATCAAAAATGCCTGCGTGCCGGCCTTGATGGCGACTTCCTGCAACCTGTTGGAGTTGGAACTGTTCTTTGAGCCCACCACGAAAATGAGATCGGTCTCGGCAGCCAGTTTCTTGACGGCATTCTGCCTGTTTTCCGTGGCGAAACAGATGTTGGACGGCGGCCCTTGAATGGTGGGGAATCTCCTTTCGAGAACACTTTTAATTTCTGCGATATCATCTCGATTCAGCGTTGTTTGCGTCACGTACCCGACCTTTCCTGGATCGGACACCGTTACCTCCTCCGCCTCGGATTCGGTGGCCACCACATGGACCCTGCCGCTTACCCTGCCCGCCGTCCCCTCCACTTCCGGGTGCTTGTGATGGCCGATGATAATCACATCGCACCCATCGCCATGGTACTTTTCCACCATTCGGTGCACGCTGCTCACCAGGGGACAGGTTGCATCGATGGTGCGCAAGCCAAGGGCACTGGCTTTGCTCTCCACCTCGACCGAGACGCCATGGGCGCTGAAGATACAGATTTCCCCGGTGGGGATATCCTGCAAGCTCTCGACGAAAATCGCCCCAAGCTTTTCCAGTTTCTGTAAGACGTGCTTATTATGGACGATTTCATGGAGCACATACACCGGCGCGCCGTGATCGCTGATGGCCTGTTTCACTGTTTCGATAGCCCGCTCCACCCCGGCGCAAAAGCCGCGTGGAGAGGCGAGAAGTATATCAAAATTGCTCATCAAAAAAATTCTCGGAAGTTGAATTTGGCAACAAGGTCAGATTCCCATCTCACCAGGAGCGTAACCATTCACCAGGTCTACCAAACGTAACCGTTCACCGGGTCAACCAAAGACTGGCCAAGTCAATGAACTGTAAACGTTTACCAAGCAGTACCACTGCACTGTTGCTTGCGGTACATACGCGGCATCAACGGTTAATGGTTACTCTCTTGGAAAGATATGCACACGATACCACAAAATGCGATGTAATCGGAAAAATGGGCACCTCCCAGCGGAAAAAAATGTCCTTTCCCAGTATCGTTCTTTTGAACCACAGGAATATTGGGGTTATTCTTGAAATATGAGGCGCTGATAAATGGTTCATCCGACTACAGCAACGTACCTTCTTTCATGAAGAGCATATATTTTTATTACGATCCTCGAAAAAGCAAAATCTATCCCCTTTCACCTCGTAAAAAATCTCCTCCTCCACGATATGCGGAGAAAAGCCATGCGCAGGATTTCACCGGATCGAAAAAGGGGCACGCTATTCGAGCTTGACATCGCCGCGAATTTTCTTAAATGAAGTTTAATAAACTAAGTTTATTATCAAGGTGTAATTATGAAGACATACAACATTCACGAAGCCAAAACCCATCTATCTCGGCTGGTGGAGCAAGCGGCCAAAGGTGAGCCGTTCGTCATCGCCAAAGCCGGCAAGCCGATGGTCAAGGTCATGCCGCTCGATGCTCCAGAACCTTCTCAGATTAAACGGTTCGGCTTTATGGCTGGACAAGTCAGCGTGCCGGATGACTTCGACCGGATGGGCGAGGCTGAAATCGTGAAAATGTTTGAAGAGGGCACATGAAGCTGCTTTTGGACACACACCTGCTGCTATGGGCAGCACAGGGCATCGAACATCTCCCATTGGAGGCGCAACCACTGATGAGCGAACCAGAAAACGAATTGTTCTTCAGCGTCGCGAGTCTGTGGGAAATCGTCATCAAATGCGGTTTGGGCCGCAAAGATTTCAAGGTCGATCCACGCCTACTGCGACGAAGTTTGTTGGACAACGACGACCCAGAACTGCCCATCCTCAGTGAGCATGCGGTAGCCATCGGCGATCTACCGCCAATCCATAAAGATCCCTTCGACCGCCTGCTTGTCGCACAGGCAATGGTCGAGGGCATAACGCTCCTAACAGCCGATAGGCAAGTCGCCAAATATCCCGGTCCGGTGCAATTTGTCTAGTAATGGCAGGGGAATCCATGCCGCTCGCAGCACTTTTGCGAAGCTGGGCAGTATACCTAACCAATTATTACTTAATATACATTTCAACGCCAGTTACAAATGTAGCTGATTTATGCAATCAATGGTTGTACTTTCTCATCGCCACGGTAGAATAGGTAATTGCGTTGTTTACAAATAACTGAATTATTGAAAAAGCTCATTCCAGTTCTGCCAATAAAAACAAAAAAAGTATGCCAAAATGCTAAACCCTGTCCTTTAATATCTCGCCGTTTACCCTTACTCCTATCAAAGAGAGCATGCAATGCTGGAGGAAGCTAAACATCCAAATTGTGAGCAGAAGGCGTGCGTGCTGCATAGTTGGAAATCATAAAAGGTGAAATACAATGCGACAGGCTATCATCATAATCCATGGCGTAGGTGAACAGCGACCATTGGAGACGTTGAAAAAATTTGTCAACAATGTCGTCGGCGACGGAGTCTGTAACAAACCGGATAAGATGAGTTCACTCTTTGAATTACGAAGACTACAGTTACCCAAAAAACGTAATCAACCATTAACCGATTTTTATGAGTATTATTGGGCCCATCATATGCGTGACTCCCAATTCAGGATGGTCCTATCATGGTTTAGGCATCTGTTACTCAGGTGGCCTTGGAAAATCAGCAGAAGCATTATGCCCTACTACTTACTTATCTGGGCCATTCTTCCTGCCGTCGTCTCATCCGGTATCTTCGTAAATTGGATTACGAGCGTTGCGATAGCTTTCTTTTCTGCCTTGCTGTTTTTTGACTATCACGTCCTTCGAATCAGCTACGGTGTTATAGATGATGCAGCCAGATACCTGAACCCGACACCGGACAATATTGAACAACGCAACAAGATACGAAAGGAAGGGATCGAACTGCTCGACTCGCTCCATAAATCAAAAAAATACAGCAGAATTGTTATTGTAGGCCACAGCCTTGGCTGAGTTATTGCCTACGACCTGATCAGGCTCTACTGGTCAATAGTAAAACCCAATGAGCTCGAGAATCCAGTGAAACAGGATTTTCTAAAAAACTGGCATGAGGATGCACATGTAATACTGAACGATAAGAGCTTTACCGGCAATGACACAATTGAAGAGTTCCAAAAGCACCAGTTCAGTACATGGATTTCATTGCGGAACACTGGTCAGTGGCCCTGGCTAATATCCGACTTCATCTCTGCGGGGTCACCACTTGCCCACGCCGATGTCCTGTTGGCAAATGGGCCGAAGACTTCAGGAGCAAAATTTCTGATGGTGAATACCCTTCCTCACCGCCTCATGAAGATCTTAGCCTTCATTACAATCACCACTATATCAACAGTGAGGAGCAAAAACGCACGATGGTAATCCCCACCCATAGCACCCCGTTCATCTGCACCCGCTGGACCAACATCTATTTTCCCCACACAAAGCTTTTTTGGGGAGACTTTATCGGAGGGCCTTTACAACCGCTCTTTGGAAACGGCGTGTATGATCGCCCCGTCGAACTAGCTGGAATCCACAACACATTGCTGGCCCATACCAGATACTGGGCTTTTAAAGAAGATGAGCAGCAAAAACCGGGTTGTAAGCACCCTACAAACATGCTGAGACATCACTCACGAATTGATTGTCTAAAAGGCAATGTTAAGAAGTGGCCGGAACCTTAGACTAATCTCCTAAACCTAGACGATGTTCAAAGATCTGACTAGCTGTTCTTTTTCACCATCTCCAAACCTTTCAGCAATGGTTGAAGCCAGTGGCAGGAGTATCTCTCTTCGGTTCCGAAACTCATTGTTGTTCCCACTGCCAATTCGCATATAATGACTTAATCTATTTTTTTTCTACAGCTTGACCAACGCCAACATGCAGCAGGGCAAAAAATCCCTCCTTGAAACGATCATGCTCCCACAGCCTATTCATATCGTCTGCACCGATTTTTTTAAGGATATATTCTTCGAAACGCTTTTTGAAAGAAGTCATCTTTGTATTTTCTTCCGCAGGATGGTTGCCCCACTCATTCGAAAAGTTTTGATAGCGGGTATTGTCATGGCCACGACTAGAGAGATATAGGTGAGGCGTGATGCGCACTGAGCCCAGCCCCAGCGGCTTGCCCATTCCTATCTTATGAGCGCATCCTTTCGGCAAGTCCAGGGCGAATAGCAAAGAACCAAGTTCAATATCGGTCAGGTTCTCAAAACGAATTTTTCCGGTGAAGGTACCAGTCATTATAGGCTCAATTTCCGTATACTGGGTTATATGCTTTTTCACTTCAGCCTTGTTTTTTTGCTCCCAGTCCATTCCAGATTTATGCCAGTATAGTTTGTAGCCCCGTATCTCCGACAAATAGGAGTTGTAATGTTTACGATGCGTTAAATCGTCTTTATCTTGCACCAGATAGTGCTGAAACGTTGTCGGCTTCGGCTCTGAAAGGATATATGGGGAACGTGAACCGTTCTTCTTTTTTTTGTTCTCCGTTTACCATGAATCTCCAAAGAACACCCTGCTGGAGTGGATTTTCATGTTGCCAAAAATTGCCTCCGCAAAATCGACTTCTTCAGATTCCAGCAATTCGCAGGGGACATGATCACCGATAGTCTTCTCATAGGCCAACCTGAACATCGGCGTGTGGCCAAAGGATACCCTGCTGTTCACCTTGCCCATCCTGCCACTCGACAAAAAAACAGGGGACGCCTTCCCTGTTGGTTCTTGCCTCCCTGACCAGATTGATAACCTTGTTATCTCGTCTATCATCCGCCAGATAGTTCTCGATATCGTCAAAGGATATAGCGATCACCGGGGCTTCACCAGCAGGCTTTTTGAGTACCCAGTCATGAATCTTACCCGGATTTCCTCCCATCGGCCCGGAAACGATGATATACTCACTGCCATTATCAAGAAAAGAAAAATCAATATAACTAGCTTCTTTTGCGATATATTTTTTTTCAGCCTCTTCCTTTTGAATTCGATAATAATTTTTTCCTGCACTCCGGATTTCGAATCTTTCACCTCTCCCGGGACTGGAACTCTTTTGCATTACCCCGGCGGAACACTTGTATTGTCCTTTATTCTGCTGATTTCCGCCACCCAATACCAACCATACTCATCCTTTAAATTAGTGGGGTCGGCCATGGCACGATAAAAAAGACGTTTATTTATATCTGTGCACAAAAACTTACCAAAGCTCATTATCTCGACCATGTTCCGCGTTAGCCCCCAACGAGCTGCCGGGGATACATACTCTTCCTGCTGGAGAAAAAAAGGAGGATTGTGTATTGCTCGTTTTTCCTTCCTTCACTTCCGCTTCAGTCAGCGAGCCGCGAATAAAGCGGTGTAAGCGCTTCAATCTCAAGAGAGATATCTGTATTTCGGCCCGGCAGATATTGATTTGTATTGGGCACCGGCGCATCTATCGGCACCAATGTCTCATTTAAGGGGACAAAATTGTATGGAGCCCGCGCAGGCGTTCCAATCTCTTTGAGGTGCCTGCTTATGAGTTTTGTCTGTGCTGATTTAATCGGCACCGCATTACATTCTCCTTCCATACCCAGGTCATTAAAATTATGAGCCAGCCCGCTTTTTGATTTGCCCATTTCAGATTTCCCAGGTTGCTTTTCAAGCGCCTTTTGATACAAGATTATTCCTCTGGGGTCTGCACCAGCACCGGCTGTCTTTTTCCTCCGCTTAACAGTTACACTGGTATTATCCAGGGCGGTATCCTGCAATTTAAGCTGATGCAAGGGCATATTTTTCCCGCTCTCAAAGACAAGCTCACAACATATTTTATTTTTTGCCGACAGCTTCACCCGCAGCATAGCAGTTTCCATATATTACCCTATTTATGAACCCACTTTACATTGCAACAATCCTTGTTCCCGGCCACACTATTCCACAACTAAAGGGTATCCATTGCCTCCATCCGTTATGCTGACAAACCGGCAATCTCCTCAATAACCCCTGGCTGCCCTATTATATTATCAAGAATGTAATTGTGAGTCTTCACGTATATTCTTTTGGTAGACGACCGGATTCATTTGTTTGAAGGCCAAGTAAAGGTAGATGGAAGACATTCCCTAGCTCATCGGTAACAGTGGTGAACATCCCTTTTTGCTCTGTTACCCAGGCGCCATGCATCAGTTGGTGAGCTACAACCACCTCGTGTTGTTCACCACTATCGCTTCCGTCTGTTCTTAGACTCTCACCATGCCAGGAATCATCTGTTCTCCAGATGTGCAACTCGCTCTCTTTATTGAAAACCCGCATTCGCTGGACATGCCTGAGCACCAGCCTCTCTCTAGAAAAAAAAAGAAATCTCCGGTGCCTGTAGAGGCAGAACTCGACGTTCTCATCAAACCAGATGACTCCCAAGGCGGAGGCTGAAAATGTTTCTGCCAGGAGCTCCCCCAGCTGCTCCTCTACAACTGTTCCGCTCCAGTTGCATGACGAGGTTATTTTTAGCAGTGTAAGCCCATTGGCGACCTTTGGTTCAGGCTCATTCATCATTCTCCCTCCACGCTATTAATGCCTCGATAAAATGCTGCAATATTTGTGCATCCGCCTTACTCATGCTAGAAAGATCATTTTCAATTGTAATACCACCGTTTTCCCAGCTGATTTCAGCCGTCAGGCCCTGAAAAACACCCCTGCCAACATTCTTTTCTCCCCCAATCGCTAGATCGCCGTGCCAGAGGTCTTTTAATACCAGTAGCAGCAAGCCAATCTCGGCTTCACTGTAGTCATTGATAAGAAGCTCAAACTCCAGAAGACCGCCCCCTTCTCTGGCAAAAACGGGCATAGAATCAAATAGACCACCATTTATCACTCCACCCGTAAACCGATCGACCTTTATGCGAGTTTGCGAGGGGGGGAAACATTCGCTGGTCGGAGCCGCACACGTGCGAGACGCGCTGCAGTTCCGCCGCGAGGCGTTGCCGGGGTGGGCCGGATCGGCGGGAAGCTAGAGGATCTGACGATCCCCCACGGACCAGACCAGGCTGCCGAGCGACTCCGAAGGGTACGACGTCACGCGCGAGTAGTAGCCGGCCTGATCGAACTGATAGTTCGGCACCT
>CAVUXQ010000008.1:0-84497 GCA_963745265.1 uncultured delta proteobacterium | reverse complement strand
GCATTATTATTGATTGATTTGTTCACCATTTTTGATTACCATTTCTTGATTGGTTAGCGTCTGTCCATCATGCGTTATTCCCCCCTGCCCTGTCGCTGCTCTTACACACTGAGTAACTCCGGATCGTCAGCCGACCTCCTGCCGGACGGCTCCATCCTTCGAGCATTTCGACCAAGGGATATCTCTATCATCCACAGACAGATACCAACCACCGGATTCAGCCTCCGTAGCCTTGCACCGTCCACCAGCTCTCTGTTGCGATTGCGTGCGGGATCTCCATATTCCGACGTCACACCTGTTGCATTGCGGAACTCTATGAAACGAAAAATTAAAAAGGAGCTCCATTGAAGAAGAGAATACTTGTTGCCAACCGCGGTGAAATCGCCATCCGCCTGATCAGGGCCATCCAGGAACTGGGCCACGAGGCTATCGCCGTCTACGAGACGCCGGACGAAATGTCGCGGCATATCCGTATCGCCGACGAGGCCGTGCTGCTCGGCGATGGTCCCCGCCGTGATTACCTCAACATCGAAAAGATCATCCGGGCCGCCAAACAGGCCGACGCCTGCGCCATTCACCCCGGCTACGGGTTTCTGGCGGAAAACCCCTATTTCGCCGCGGAATGCGAAAAGGCCGACATCATCTTCATCGGCCCGACATCAGAGACCATCTCCGATCTCGGCAACAAGGTGATCGCCAGGAAAATCATGGCGGAAGCCGGCATTCCCATGGTTCCCGGCACCCCCAACCTCAAACAGGGCAAGGAAGGTATTGTCGAGGCCCTGGACTTCGCCGCCCAGTACGGCTATCCGATCATGCTCAAAGCCACCTCGGGCGGCGGCGGCCGCGGCATCCGCCGGATCGATTCGGACAGGGAGATGCGCGAGCAGATTCCGGTGGCCCGCGCCGAGGCCCTGGCTGCCTTCAACGACGATTCGGTCTACCTGGAAAAGGTGGTGCTCAACCCCAAACACGTGGAAGTGCAAATCCTGGCCGACAGCCATGGCAACGTCGTCCACCTCGGCACCCGCGACTGCTCGATCCAGCGCCGCAACCAGAAGCTGATCGAGATCGCCCCTTCGATGATCGACGACAAACAGCTGCTCGACGACATCTGCGCCACCGCGGTCAAGGCGGCCAAAGCCGCCAACTACCTCAACGCCGGTACCGTCGAGTTCCTGATCGATCAGGACCACAATTACTATTTCATGGAGATCAACACCCGGGTCCAGGTGGAACACACGGTGACCGAGATGATCACCGGCATCGATATCGTCCGCAACCAGATCAACATCGCCTTCGGCCAGCGGATCCATTTCAGCCAGGACGACGTGCAGACCCGCGGCCATGCCATCGAGGTGCGGATCAACGCCGAGGACCCGCAGAACGATTTCATGCCCGAAGGCGGCAAGACGGTGACGGTCTACCGTTCCACGGGCGGCTTCGGGGTGCGCCTCGACGGCTTCGTCTATCAGGGGTACAAGATCCCCGAAGTCTACGACTCGCTTCTGGTGAAACTGACCGTGCACGGCTTCACCTGGGATGAGACGGTGGAGCGCCTCAAGCGGTGTCTGGCCAACTTCGCCATCCGGGGACCGAAGACCACCATTCCCTTCTATCAGAACATCGCCAACGAGAAGGACTTTATCAGCGGCGACTTCGATACCTCCTATATCGATACCCATCCGCATATCTTCCATTACGACGACGACCCGAGCGAGGTGGCGAAACTGGCGAGACTGATTGCCGAAATCCAGTACCGGAAAGAGAACCCGTTTGCCAAATGATCATGGTGTTCTCCTCCGATATTTCATTTTAAGGACCAGATATGACACGAATTACCCAGGGTACTCCCGCCCGTGACATCGTTTCCGCCTTGCGTAGCGCCAAGGGCTACTACATCACCAACACCGCCCGCGATCAGTCCCAGTCCGACTTCAAGAACCGGATCCTCCTGCATACCGATCTGATGGCGGCGCCTTCGCGGGAAGAGGCCGGCTATTTCTCGCTGGAGATCACCGGCGGCGCCTCGATCCACGTGGATATGCTGCGCAAGCAGGTGGACCCATTCTTGAAGTTGAAAAAGCTTCGAGAGAAGATGCCCACCACCATGTTCCAGACCCTGTGCCGGGGCGTGAACCTGTTCGGCTACCGACCCTACCCGCAAAACGTCATCCGGCTCACCGTCCGCGAGTTCGCCAAATATGTCGATGTCTGGCGGACCTTCGATTTCCTCAACCACGTCCCCAACATGGTCGCCGTGCTCGAAGAGGTGGGGCGGGCGGGCAAGCTCAACGAGCCCTGCCTCTGCTTTTCCACCGGCCCCGAGCACACCAACGACTACTACGTGGCCAAGGCCCAGGAGATCATCGATGTCACCGGCCGCGACATCACCCTCTGTATCAAGAACCATGGCGGACTCGGCACCCCGAAACGGGTAGGCGAGCTGGTCGACGCCCTGAAGCAGAAATTCCCCGATGTGATACTGCACTATCACGGCCACAACACCGACGGCAACGACGTCGGCCGTATCGTCGAGGCGGTGAAGAGCGGCGCCACCATCATCGACGCCGCCGACTCGGCGTTCAGCGGCTTCTACGGGCCTCCGCCGGTGCTCACCGTCATCCAGACCCTCACGGAATATGGCTACGAGCCGGAAGGGCTGAACGTGGAGGCGGTGATCGAGACCTCGGACACCATCCGCGACCAGCGCCCCTATTACGAGCAGTTCGAATCGCAGATCAAGGGGTTCCAGCCCACCGTGCAGATCCACAAGTTGCCCGGCGGCGCCATGGGCTCAAGCCTCGAACAGGCCTCCAAGGGCGGATTTCTCGACCGAATGGTGGACATCCTCCACAAGGAGCTGCCCCGGGTGCAGAAGGAACTCGGCAACTACTGGTCGGTGACCCCCGGCTCCCAGATCCTCTGGACCACCGCCGTCGCCAACGTTTTGGACGGCGAACGCTATGGCAACGCCTCGGGGGATCTGCGCAACCTGCTGCTCGGCAAATACGGGCCGCTCCCGTTTTTCGAGCCCGAGGATTGGATCTATGCCAAGGTGTTGGGAGACAACTGGCAACAGGTGCTGGAGGAAGAAGGAGGTCTGGACGCCATCGAGGACATCGACCTGGCCCACGAACGGTTCGCCCTCTCCGAGTTGATCGGCATCGAACCCACCGACGAGCAATTGATCCTCTACCTGCAGCATCCCAACGATGCGGTGGATTTCTTTAAATTCGAGGAAAAATACGGCAAGGCCTATGTGCTGCCGCCTTCGATCTTTTTTCGAAAAGGCGGTTTTGAAATAGGCGAAAAGCTCACCTTCCGCGACTATCAGGGCAAAGAACACATCGTGGAGATCGGCCCCTCGCCGGTGACCGATACCGGCGAGACCCATGTCTATCTCACCGTCGACCACCACCAGTCCACCTTCAGCTTCAAGCCGGAATTCACGGCAGGCCAGGCGGGAGAGGCACCGGTGCTCAGTAAGGAAGAGATTCTCGATCTGGCCAAGGCCGGCGATGTTCGCTCCCCTTTTAACGGCACCATCGTCGAGATCTCGGTGGAGGAAGGTCAAGAGGTATTGGCCGGCGACCGGGTGGCGATCCTGGAAGCCATGAAGATGCAGACCCCGATTTTGAGCGCGATGGACGGCATCGTCACCAGCATCCGCGCCAAGAAAGGCGACCCCATGAAACCGGGCGGGAAGATTCTCAAGATCGACCCCAACGAATAGGGGATATCCGACAACTCCCTCATCAGGCTGACGATTCGATATTTCCGATCGTCAGCCTGTTCACAGACCCGGTGGCAATCCTGCTGCCGCGCTTATCCGACCAGCTTCAGCGCTTCGGCGATGGCATCGCAGACGTAGTCGATATTGGCGGTGGTGAGTCCGGCCAGGTTGATCCTGCCGCCGCCGACCACGTAGATGGCCTTCTTCTCGCGCAGCCAGGCAACGACCTTTTCATCGAGGCCGCTGAAACTGAACATGCCGCGTTGCTCCTTGATAAAGGAGAAGTCGCGATTTACGCCCCGGGCGGCAAGACCATCCACCAGGGCGACGCGCATGGCCACGATCCGCTCCCGCATCCCGTCGAGTTCCGCCAGCCACTGCTTTGTCAAAGCCTCGTCCTGGAGGATGGTGGCCACCACCAGACCGCCATGGGCCGGTGGGTTCGAGTAGATCACCCGCACCGTGGATTTCAAGTGGCTCATGGCCACGGCGGATTCCTCAGCGGTCGGGCTGACCACGGTCATCGCCCCGGTGCGCTCGTTATAGAGGCCGAAATTCTTGGAAAAAGAGCTGGCCACGAAGAAATCGATACCTGCCTCGGCAAACTGCTCGACCGCATACCGGTCTTCCGCCACCCCGACCGCAAAACCCTGGTAGGCGAAATCGAGGAAGGGAACCCAGCCGTTTTTCACGGCATGTTCGACCACCATCCGCCACTGCTCCCGGGACAAATCGACGCCACTGGGGTTATGGCAACAGGCGTGCAGCAGCACGATATCGCCGGCTGCCACCTGCTCGAGGCTGGCCAGCATCGCCGGAAAATCAAGGCTCATGGTAGCCTTGTCGTAGTAGCCGTATTCGGCCAGCTCAAAACCGGCAGCTCCGAAGATGCCGTTATGGTTCGCCCAGGTCGGGGCGCTGATCCACACCTTCGCCCCTTTGCCGGCAAATTTTTTCAGCAGCTCGGCGCCGACCCTGAGCGCGCCGGTGCCTCCCGGGCCGTGCACGGTGGCTGCCCGGCCACTCGCGATCACCTCGCTGTTTTCGCCGAACAGCAGCTTCTGCACGCAGGCGGCGTAGCCGGGATCACCGGAGATCGGCAGATAGCTTTTGGTCGCCTCCTTTTCCAGCAGGATCTTTTCGGCGGCCTTCACGCAGGCCAGGACCGGTGTCCGCCCGGCGTCGTCTTTATAGACCCCGACCCCCAGATTCACTTTTTCGGGATTGGCGTCGCTTTTAAAGGCTTCCGTCAGCCCCAGGATGGAATCCGCCGGCGCAGCCTCGATTTTTTGCCACATAGAGAAGTACCTCCAGATCAAATTGTGTTCATAGATTTACGGTAATATGTACAGGAGTGAGAAAACAAGAATAGAATAGAAAAGGTATTATATCTTTTTTGGGAATGTCAACGGTTGCTACGGCTGGCCCTGGGGTCAGCTCTCAGGAGGAAAAACCTGGAATTCGGCCGGAAGGGTGGTGCCAATGCGCTTTATGAAAACGGTCACCTTAGCAGATTTTGGCAGAAAAAGATATTTGATATTTTCCTAACCGTTTCCGATTCTTAGATAGTGCAGCCGTTTTGCGGGGACGATGAAGCAGGAGTTTTATTCCGCCCGCAATGCCTCGATGGGATCCAGCCCGGCGGCCCGCCTCGCCGGCAACACCCCTGCGGCAAGGCCGATAAGCGCGGCAAGCAGCTCCGCCGCCAGGGCATAGGACCAGGAGGTATGGGTGGGCAGGGCCGGAACCAGAGCCCCCAGCAACCAGGCCCCTCCAGCGCCCACCACCAGACCGGCCAGGCCGCCCACCAGGCCGAGCACCATGGCCTCGCCCAGAAAGAGCAGCAGGATCTGCAGGCGCGTGGCCCCCAGGGCGCGCAGCAGACCGATCTCGCCAGTGCGCTCGCGAACGGCGATGATCATGATGGTCAGGATCCCCACCCCGCCCACCAGCAGAGAAATGCCCCCGATGGCGCTTACCCCGAGGGTGAGCAGATTCATGATCGAACCCAGGACCTTCAGCATCTGCTCCTGGGTGGTTACGGTGAAATCCTCGCTTCCGTGGCGGGCGACAAGCAGCCTTTTTATCTGGGCAGCCACCACCTCCGCCGGCACGCCGGCTTCATAGAGCAGATCGATCTCCATCAGGCTTTCGCGGTTGAACATGGCCAGCACCCGGCTCACCGGCAGGTAGACCGCATCGTCGAGGTCGAAACCGAGCAGCTGTCCCTTGGACTCCATCTCGCCCACCACCCGGTACCGCTCGCCGCCGATTCGTATCCGGCGCCCGAGGGGGTTTGCCGACCCGAACAGCTCCCTGGACAATTTGCTGCCCAGCACCGCGAAGGCCCGGGGAGCCCGCAGATTGTCCTCGGGCAGAAAACGGCCCCTGTCCCACCCCCATTTTCCACACCTCCGGGGCCTTTGGCCCCACCCCGAAGACATTGGTGCGACGGCTCCTGTCGCCTGCCTCCACCGCCGCATTGCCCGAAATCGACGGCACCACCGCCAGGACGTGGGGCAAACGAGCGAGACTCTGGGCGTCGTCCAGGCTCAGGGGCCGCACATTGGCGATCACCGCCCCGGAAATACCGGTGGTGGTGGCTTTACCGGGGGTGACAGCGACCAGATTGGTGCCGAATTGACTGAACTCGGCCAGCACGAAACGGTGGACCCCTTCCCCGACGGAGGTGAGCAGAACCACCGCCGCCACCCCCACCCCAATGCCGAGAATGGTGAGAAAACTGCGGAGGCGCTGGTTTATGATCGAGCCGAGAGCCAACCGGGATGCATCCTGAAAGTGCATGCGCTACCTCCTCACCCTTACCGACGCGAGAGCGACGCCACCGGATCCAACCGGGCGGCCCGCCGGGCAGGGAGAGTGCCGAAGAGCAAACTGGTGCCAAGCGCCATGCCGACCCCGGCTACCAGGGCCCAAATGGGCACGAAAGCGGGAAAATCGGGATAGAGACGATGGGCCAGCCAGACGGCGGCATAGGAAATCGCCAGACCGATAGCCGAACCGAGACAGGCCAGGAGCCCCGCCTCGGTCAAGAAGAGCATGAGGATCTGACGGGCGGTGGCGCCGATGGCCTTGAGCAGACCGATTTCGGCAGCCCGCTGGCTCACCGAGATCAGCATCACATTCATGATCAGGATTCCCGCCACCAGAAGACTGATAGCGGCTATGCCGCCAACGGCAAGGGTCAGGGTGCCGAGGATGCGATCGAAGGTGGCCAGCATAGCGTCCTGGGTTATGACGGTAACATCATCCTCCCCCTCGTGTCGGGCCTTGATGATGCCGAGGATATCGCTCTTGGCCCTCCCGATCAACTCCCGGCTCTTGGCCTGAACGATCACCCGAAACAGTCCGGAAACATTGAAGAGCGCCTGGGCCGAGGCCACCGGCAGCAGCACCACATCGCTCATATCCACCCCGAGCGAGGTGCCCTGGGGCGCCAGCACCCCGATCACCCGGTAGCGCCGGTTGCCCAGTCGCAGCCACCGGCCCAGGGGAGAAATCTTGCCAAACAGCTCGCTTGCGGCCTTATCGCCAAGCACGCAGACCGAAACGGCCCGGCGCACGTCGCCGGCGGGGAGAAACCGCCCCTGGGCCATGGATAACTGGCGGATGGCGAGCATCTCGGCGGTGGTGCCGAGCACCGTCACCTCCCGCTCCCGTCCGCTGTAGGCTGCAGGCGCCGAACCGACGGTAACCGGGGCCACCTGAAGCACCGCGCGGCTTCGGTCCAACCCCAGGGCATCGTCGAGAGTGAGGTCGCGGGGGGTGAGTCCGAGCAGCGGCGGCGGACCGCCGGTGGTCTCGTTGCGGCCGGGCAGCACGATCAACAGATGCGTGCCGAGCGAGGTGAACTGCTGCCGCACGTAGAGCCGGGCCCCCTCTCCCAGCGAGGTGAGCACCACCACTGCCGCCACCCCTATCGCCATGGCCAGCAGACTGAGCAGCGTGCGGGTGAGATGCCCGCCGGCGGCCCGGAAACTAAAGGCTATGAGATCACGCAGCCTCATGAACTCGTCGCAGCTCCGGAATCGGTTGCAATCGCCCCGTCGACCATATGAATTTGACGTTGGGCTCGACGGCCCAGTTCCGGATCGTGGGTGACCATCACCAGGGTGATGCCGCCGGTGTTGAGCCGTTCCAAAATCTCGATGACATCCTGGCCCGAGGCCCGATCGAGGTTACCCGTCGGCTCATCGGCCAGGATGATGGCCGGCCGCATGATGGTGGCACGGGCGATGGCCACCCGCTGACGCTGCCCGCCGGAAAGCTGGTCGGGCCGATGCCGGGCCCGATCACTCAGGCCAAGCGCCGTCAGCGCCTCCTCGACCCGGCTCCGGCGCTCGGTTGCCGGTATTCCCGCCAGCATCAGGGGCAGAGCCACGTTTTCGGCGGCGCTGAGCCGAGGCACCAGGTGGAAAAACTGGAAGACAAAGCCGATCTTGTGGCGGCGCACCGTCGCCTGCTGCTGGTCGGAGAGGCGAACGGTATCGGTGCCGTCCAGCAGGTAGCGGCCACTGTCGGGCCGATCGAGTAGACCGACAATATTGAGCAGCGTCGATTTACCGGACCCGGACGGCCCCATCACCGATACATATTGGCCCGGCGCCACATGCAGGTCGATGGGCCGCAAGGCGTGCACCGCCTCATCACCCACCTGAAAGGTCCGCTCGATGCCTTGCAGGCGAATCACTGCTTCTCGCCGGCCAGGCGGGCCGGCGCTCCGTCTTTGAAGCCGGTGCGGTCGGCATTGGTCACCACCAGATCACCGGCCGCGAGCCCGCGCACCACCTCGGTAAAGTCCCAGTTGGAGATTCCCTTCTCTATTTTGCGCTTGGCAAGGCGCTTCTCTCGGGGCAGGTAGACAAAAACCTCGTCCTGCTCCATCACCGCCTCGGTGGGAATGCGCAGGGCATGGTCGTGAGCCTCCAGTAGAATTTCCACATCGGCACTGTAGCCGGCCAGCAGCTCCTTGATATCGTCAGGACTAGCGAAACTCACCTCCACGTCCACGGTACGGGCCTGCTTCTCCCGATCCAGAACATAATCGGCGATCCTCCTGACCTTGCCGGCAAAATGGCGGTTGCCGAACGCGTCCAGGCTCACCCGGGCCGGCATGCCCACCTGAATGCCGGGGGCATCCACTTCATCGATGGGCGCGGTGATATAAAAACACGAGGTATCGATTAAATCCACCGCCGGAGGGGTGGGAATGCCGATGGGGGACGGGGTGACGAATTCATCGAGTTCTCCGTTGATCTCGGCGATCACCCCGGCAAAAGGCGCCGTCAGGCGGGTGCGGTCGAGGTTCGCCTGGATCACGCCGATATTGGCCTCGCGGCTGCTCACCGTGGCCCGGGCCGCCCGGCAATCGGCTTCCGTAGCCTTTGCCCTGGTCACCGCGGTATCGGTGTTCTCCTCCGAGGCGGCGCCGATCCGGGAGAGTTTGAGCAGCCGGTCGGCCTCGCGCCTCGCCTTGCCGGCATTGAGACAGGTGGCGGAGGCCTGGGCGCGGGCGGTGTCGGCCTCGTTTTTCGCCAGTTTGAGCTGAGCGCGCAGGTCTTCATTCCAGAGTTCCAGGAGGAGTTGTCCCTCCCGCACCCGGTCTCCCTCCTTGATCGGCAACCGAGATATCTGACCGCCGATGCTGGGTGAGAGCTTGGCCCGGCGGCAGGCCTTGACCGTGCCGGCCCGCGTGTTGGCAACGGTCCGTTCCACCCTGCCTCGCTCAACCCGGGTAACCTTGACCGCCACGGGTTTGGGGCGCATGGCATACCAGAGAGCTGCCGAAATCAGCAGCAGCAGCAGAATCGGAATCAGCCAGCGTAGAGGGAGTCGTTTCATGAATGTATTGGTGGTTGTTGAGGAAAAATTCCGGCAACTCGACTCGTTTCACTGTAGCAGAAGCGGCAAATTCTGCAATCCCGCAAAGGTCGTACCGCATAGCGACGGCACCACCTTTTCCCCATTACCAGAGTACACTGCTCCGCAACCAGAGCTTCAAACCAAAGCGATAGCGTTCCCAACCACCTATCACGCTGATTTATCATTACAAATACGTCTCAAAGCCAAAACAGTAAAAATCACATACTTGTAAAACCAACAAACAATTTTTCACAACTTGATACATAATTGTAATTTTTGTTGCTGCCGAACTTTTCCGAATTTTGTCTCCCATATATTTTTTTCTTTTATATATCGGCATGTTGCGCAGATAGCCTTCCAACTGGCACAACAAATGATATAGAGGGCTACAGACTGAGCAACAAGCTTGACCACTCATTTTTGCAGAAATTCTGCCACAGGCCAACCCAGCAAGGAGGAAATAGGATGAAAAAAGTGGAAGCGATCATCAAGCCTTTCAAGCTCGATGAACTCAAGGAGGGACTCTCGGAAATCGGGGTCACTGGCATGACAGTAAACGAGGTGAAAGGATTCGGGCGCCAGAAAGGACACACCGAAATCTATCGGGGAGCGGAATATCAAGTGGATTTCATCCCCAAAAGCAAGGTTTCGGTGGTTGTGCCGGAAGCACTGGTGGACAAGGTGGTCGACACCATCATCGCCGCCTGCCGAACCGGCAGCATCGGCGATGGCAAGATCTTCGTCACCCCTGTTGAAACGGTTGTCCGCATCAGGACCGGTCAGCGCAACGAAGAAGCCATTTAACCCGGCAGATAGAATGAATCTTTGAAATGTAAAGGAGAAATTGAAATGAAGAAAAAGACGATCACTCTCACCCTGCTGGGGCTTCTACTGTTGCCTGTTCTGGCCCTGGCGGCGGATAAAGCACCGACAGTCAGCTCGAACGCGGCCGCCGTCAAGACAGTTCAGACCCATCTCGACTATGTATGGACCCTGGTTACCGCCGCCCTGGTCTTCTTCATGCAGGCCGGATTCGCCATGGTCGAGGCCGGTTTCACCCGGGCCAAGAACGCGGTCAACATCATGATGAAAAACCTGATGGACTTCGCTTTTGGGTCCCTGGCCTTCTGGGCCATCGGCTTCGGCCTGATGTTCGGGGTCACGCAACGGTTTTTTCGGCACCACCGGTTTTTTCTTCAGCGACTTCCATGTCGGCGGCGACCCCTGGGTGCTGGCCTTCTGGATGTTCCAGTGCGTGTTCGCCGCCACCGCCGCCACCATCGTCTCCGGCGCCATGGCTGAGCGCACCAAGTTCACCGGCTACCTGATCTACAGTGTGGTTATCTGCGCCGTGATCTACCCGGTTTTCGGCAGCTGGGCCTGGGGCAGCCTGTTCCACGGCGGCGGCTGGCTCGAAGACCTGGGCTTCATCGACTTCGCCGGCTCGACCGTGGTTCACTCCATCGGCGGCTGGGCGGCTCTGGCGGGCGCCATCGTCCTCGGACCCCGGATCGGCAAATACGGTAAGGACGGCAAGCCCAGGGCCATTCCCGGTCACAACATTCCCTTTGCCGCCCTCGGCGTCTTCATCCTCTGGCTCGGCTGGTTCGGTTTCAACCCCGGCTCCACCACCGCCGGCAACACCGATATCGCCATGATCTTTGTCAACACCAACCTGGCAGCAGCCGCCGGTACCGTCGCGGCGATGTTCACCGCCTGGGTCATGTTCAAAAAACCGGATGCCGGCATGACCTTGAACGGCGCCCTGGCCGGCCTGGTCGGCATCACCGCCGGTTGCGCCAACGTCAGCCCCACCAGCAGTGTGATCATCGGCGCCCTCGCCGGTATCCTGGTAGTCTTCGCGTTCTCTTCTTCGACCGCATCCACGTTGACGATCCGGTCGGCGCGGTCTCCGTCCACGGTGTCTGCGGCGCCTGGGGAACACTCGCTGCCGGGCTCTTTAACATAGGCGGTCCCACCGCAAAGATTATCATCGCTCAGCTTACCGGTATCGGCACCGCCTTTGTCTGGTCGTTCGGCTGCGCTTTCATCCTCTTCAAGATCATCGATGCCACCATGGGTCTGCGGGTCACCCGCGAAGAGGAAATGGAAGGACTCGATGTCGGCGAGCATGGCGCCAGCGCCTACCACGACTTCCAGATCATGAACTAAACCGAACTTCTGCCACTCCGCCGGCCCATAAGCGGGCCGGCGGCTCAAAGCGCTCCGGGAACCCTGCCATGTCCCGGGCGCCTCATGGAGAGGAGGGGGACGGGGACCGACAAGGTCGGGAACCGCCCCCCTTCTTTTTTGCCGTCTACAAAAATAACGGCACCGGCTTGAACGCCGCCACATCCACCAAACCCAGGTCGGTGATCTTGAGTTCCGGAATCACCGGCAGCGCCAGAAAGGAAAGCGTCATAAACGGATCGGCAAGCGTGCTGCCCAAACCGCGAACTGCGGCGAGCAAGCTGTCGAGCCGATCACGCACCTCGGCTAGCGGCAGGTCGGAAATGAGCCCCGCCACCGGCAGAGGCAGTTCTGCCAGCACCCGGCCGTCGCACACCGCCACCAGCCCACCGCCAAGCTCGACGATGCGTCGGGTCGCCAGCTCCATATCGGCGTCACCGGCGCCGGCCAGGATGATATTATGCGAGTCGTGGGCAACGCTCGAACCGATCGCGCCCCGGCGCAGCCCGATGCCCCGCACGAAGCCCCGCCCCACATTGCCGGTTGCCCGGTGGCGTTCCACCACGGCGATCTTCAACAGATCGCGGTGGGGATCGGCCACCGCCATGCCCTCGCACACAGTCGCATCCATCGCGGCAGCGCGGGTGACGATCTGATCGGAGACGACCTCGATGACCCGGACCCGGCTGCCCGAGGCGGGAATGGCAAAATCGAGCCCATGCTCACCGACCCGCATGGCCGAAGGGCAGGAAGGCGGCAGTGGAAAGGCGACGTCCGCATGGATCTTGCCCCCGCTCGCGATCAATCTCCCTCCGGCGTAGACCTCTTCGATCCGAAAATCTTCCAGATCGGAAAGCACCACCAGGTCGGCCCGATACCCCGGCGCAATCGCCCCGACTCCGGACAACCCGAAATAGAGCGCCGGATTGAGGGTGGCCATGCGGATGGCGATGGCGGGCGCCAGACCTGCCCGGATCGCCCTGCGGACGATATCGTCCACATGGCCGTTTTCCAACAGATCGTGTGGGTGACGGTCGTCCGTACACCACATCAGCCGGTGACAGGTGTCCGCATTCACCAAAGGCAGAAGCGCTTCGAGATTCTTGGCGGCCGTTCCCTCCCGGATCATGACGTACATTCCGGCGCGGAGCTTCTCGCGAGCCTCCTCGGCGACGGTACACTCATGGTCGCTTGCCACTCCGGCGGCGATATAGGCGTTGAGGTCGCATCCGGTGAGCCCCGGCGCGTGCCCGTCGATGGGCAAATGATGCTTCCGCGCCAGTTCCAATTTCGCCAACACTTCAGGATCACGAAAGATTACGCCCGGATAATTCATCATTTCCGCCAGGCCGACCACCCGATCATCATCCACAAACGCGGCGAGCCGATCAGCCGAAAGACGGGCTCCCGAGCTCTCCAGTTCCGTCGCCGGTACGCAGGACGATAGGGTAGAGTAGACACCAAGCGGCTGATCCGCAGCCGACTCCAACATGTAGCGGATGCCTGCTTCTCCCGCAACGTTTGCGATTTCATGGGGATCCGCCACCACCGAGGTAGTGCCGTGGGGGAGCACAGCCCTGGCGAATTCACTCACCGTGACCATGGAACTCTCTATGTGGCAATGGGGATCGATGAGGCCCGGCAGCACGAACTTTCCACCCAAATCGATGGTCTGGCGCGCCCGATAGGCGCCGATCCCCGCGATCCGACCGCCGGCGACGGCAAGATCACCGTGGACGATCTCCCCGGAAAAGACGTTGACAATGCGGGCATTAGCCAACAGTAGATCCGCCTCCACCTCGCCTCGTGCCACTGCGATATGATCGATACGTTTCATTGCATCACCTTTTGCTCGGTTACTTCTCGGATAATGAAATCGATGAACGTCTCGGCGGCAATGGAGAGCGGCAGGTTGTCCGGTACGACGATGCCGATCTTGCGCGGCGGTATCGCCGGCGTCACGGCAATCTCGACCAGGCTGCCACCGCCGAGTTCCTCTTCGACGAAATTCTTGATCACCAGGGCAATGCCGAGACCGATGCGCGCAAACTCAATCAGAAACTCGAGACTGCCGATCTCTATTTCGGGCTGGAGGGCGACCCCGTACCGGTGCAAATGGGCATCGACATGGGTGCGGGTCAGATTGTCTTTTTCCAGCATCATCAAGGGATACGAGGCGAGCGCGGCGAGGGGTTGCGGCGTTGGCAGCTCGGCGAACCGGTGCGAGCCGACAAAGATATCGCTGATGGTCAACAGCTCGTGGAAGGTAAAGCGCGAACGGCTTTCCGGGATGGAGATGATGCCAAAATCGATCACGCCCTGTTCAAGCAGGTTCAGCGTCTCCGGGGAGGTCCGGTTGACGATGGTAATTCTGATCCCCGGATACCGCTGATGAAACCGCTCCAGATAGGGAATAAAGAAGTACTTGCACAAGGTGGTGCTGATTCCCACCCTCACCACTCCCCGTTCCCGGTTCCTGATTTTTTTGACGATCCGCTCACCGTTTTCCAGATGTTGGAATCCGCTCCGCACATACTCCAATAAGATCGCGCCTTCGCTCGTCAACCGAATTCCCTTGGAACTGCGCTGAAAGAGAAGACAACCCGTGAGGTCCTCAAGCTTTTTTATCGACTTGCTGACCGCCGGCTGACTGACGTGCAGCTGCTCGGCCGCCGCCGAGATGGTCGGGCAACCAGCGACGATATAAAACACCCTGTAGAGTTCCGCGTCGATCAAGGCATAACCTCAAGTTATAGATCATATGAAAAACATGTATTTCACTTATATCCTTTGCGCGGCTACAGTGGCAACAACAAAATGTTTGGCAGATTCACTGCCGAAACGCCGTCATGCGATTTCCATTTTGTTGGGTCGCCGTCAAAGCTCTACCTCTCAAGAAGGAGGAAAACCATGCGTACCAGACTCGAAAACAAATCATCGATAGAGGATATCCGAAAACGGTTCGATAGCGATGTCGATCGGTTTTCAAATCTTCAAACCGGCCAAACCGCTACTATCGACGCACCGCTCGCCATGGAACTGGTCACCCGTGCAGCTTGTGTATCCACCAGTCCCATCCGCAGGGTGCTCGATATCGGCTGCGGGGCCGGCAACACCACCATCAAGCTTTCGCAGCTTGCCGCCCCCTTCGACTGCGACCTGGTTGATCTCAGCGAGCCGATGCTGACAAGAGCAGATGAGCGGGTCTCTCAGGTGAACCCCGGACGCATTCGTGTTTTCCAAGGGGACTTTCGCACAATCGATCTTCCCGAAAATACCTACGATGTCATCCTCGCCGCCGCCGTCCTGCACCACCTGCGCGACGACCGGGATTGGGAGACGGCGTTTGCCAAGCTCCATCGCCTCACCGCCCCCGGGGGCAGCGTCTGGATCACCGACATGGTGGCTCACGAGACGAAACCCGTCCACGACCTGATGTGGCAACGATACGGCGACTACCTCGCTTCGGTGGACGGGCCTGCCTACCGCGACAAAGTCTTTGCCTATATCGACAAGGAGGATTCGCCACGGCCTCTTACCTATCAGTTGGATCTGTTGCGCAAGGTGGGGTTTGGTCATGTCGAGCTCCTGCACAAAAACAGCTGTTTCGCTGCTTTCGGCGCAATCAAGGAGGATCGCCAACAATGAATGCTATCGAAAAAATCCTCGCCGCCCACAGCGGCGAAACCGCTGCGCGGCCAGGCCAAATTATCGATGTCGCGCTGGACTACGTCATGGCCAACGACGCCACGGCATGTCTTGCCATCGATATCTTTGAAAACGAACTGCGGGCCGATCGGGTGGTCGATCGGGACAAAGTCGTACTGGTCATGGACCATTACACCCCCAGCTGTTCCATCGAGGCGGCCGATACCCATAACCGCATGCGGGCCTTTGCCGGAGAACAGCAATTGTCCCATGTCCATGACGGCGAGGGCATCTGCCACCAGCTGATGATGGAGCACTACGTACGCCCGGGCCAGGTGATCGTCGGCGCCGATTCCCATACCTGCACCTACGGGGCCCTGGGGGCGCTGGCCACCGGCATGGGATCAACGGACGTAGCCGTGGCCTGGCAGCAGGGAACAATCTGGATGAAGGTGCCGGCGGCCATCAAAATAGAGGTTGTCGGCGACTGGCCCATCGGGGTCGGCGCCAAAGACCTGGTGCTCAGGATCATCGGCGATCTCACCGCCCAGGGGGCCGGATACAAGGCACTCTGCTTTGGCGGCCCGGCTATCAAGGCACTCGGAATGTCCGGGCGTATGACCATTGCCAACATGGCGATCGAGGCCGGCGCCAAATTCGCCTATTTCGAGCCGGATACAACCACCGCGGCCTGGTTGCGTGCAATGGGCAGGGCGGACTATCCGCTGTTCACCGACGATCCGGACGCGGAATACGAACAGCAGCTCAGCTATGACGTGAGCCGCCTGGCGCCGCAGGTCGCCGCCCCACACAGCGTAGACAACGTCGGGGACATATCGCGATATGCAGGGACAGCGATCAACGAGCTGTTTCTTGGCGCCTGCACCAACGGCAGATACGAAGACCTGGAGATCGCCGCCACGATCCTTGGCGGCAGGAAAATCGCCCCCACGGTCCGGATGCTGGTGACACCGGCTTCGCGTAAGGTCTACCTGCAGGCGATGGAATCGGGTCTGATCGCCATCTTCCTCAAGAGCGGCGCCATGGTCAGCCATCCCGGTTGCAGCGCCTGTTTCGGCGGCACCGGCGGCATCCTCGGCAAAAACGAGAGGCTGCTGACCACCGCCAACCGCAATTTTCGCAGCAGGGTGGGCAGCTTTGAGAGCGAAATCTATCTGGCAAGCCCGGCTGTGGTCGCCGCATCGGCGCTTGCCGGCGCCATCACCGATCCCAGGGAGATACTGCAATGATTCACGCCAAGGCAATTGTTTTCGGCAACAACATCGATACCGACCAGATCATCGGCGCCCAGTACCTGACGCTGCCGACCATTGCCGCAATGGCGCCGCACACTTTTGAAAACTATTCCAATTTCACCACCCATTTCGAGCCGGGCGACATCCTGGTCGGTGGTGATAATTTCGGCTGCGGTTCTTCGCGGGAGCAGGCCCCCAGGGTATTGAAAGAGCGGGGCGTGGCCGCCATCGTCGCCCGCGGCTTCGCCAGGATATTTTTCCGCAATGCCGTCAACCTCGGCATTCTCCTGATCGAATGCCCGGAGGCCGGTGAAATCACGCCGTTTGAGCCGCTGATAATAGAAGAAGATTCGCTGCGCAGCGGCGCCTCCGGTCGAATATTTCCGGTGGTGCCCCTGCCGCCGTCGGTTCTCGCCATCGCCACAAGCGGCGGCATTATCGCCCACTTCCGCCAGGGCAGGTGATGAAAAGAGGGGACGTCTTTGATTTTATGGTTTATTTTACAATGCATTGGTTCAGGCGACTTTTTGCTTGTAGGGTGAACGGTTACTTACCATGAAGCAGGAAGGAGCTATGAAGAACACAACGGGTCGGAGTCGTCCCCATAATTTGCGGAGCATACGATGCGGTTTTTGATTTTCGGCGCCGGCGCCCTCGGCCAGGCCCTGGGATGCATGCTGGCTGTGGCGGGCCACCAGGCGGACATGGTGCTGAGGCGGCGATTTGTCGGGGTCATCAAAGAAAAAGGGGCTACGGGTATCCGGGAATTTTTGGCGAGCTTTGCGGCAGCCCCGGAGATGGTGGGTGCCGCCGAGGATATCGCCGACTGCTCCGGCGATTACGATTACGCACTCATCACCACCAAGGCTTACGACACCCGGAAGGCCGGCGCCGCCATTGCCTCCCTGCCCGATTGCCGCTGCCCGGTGGTATCGATGCAGAACGGCTGCGGCAATATCGAGCTGCTGGCGGACATCTTCGGTCCGGCGCGGACCCTGGGCGCCAGGGTGATCACCGGATTCGAGATCGCCGCACCCGGCCACGTCCGCATCACGGTTTCCGCCGATGCCGTCCATATCGGGGCCGCAGTCGCCGGTGCCATTGCTCCCGAGGCGCAAACCCTGGCGGCGATCATTGATCAGGCCGGCCTCCCCTGCGAGGCCGTCGCCGATATACATCGCGATCTGTACGCCAAACTGCTCTATAACTGCGCGCTCAATCCTCTGGGTGCGATCCTCGGGGTTGCTCTACGGCCTGCCTGGCGGATAGCGTTGAGACAAAGGCCATCATGGATGGTGTTATCGAGGAGACCTTCGCCGTCATCAAGGCAATCGGGGGAACAACCCCATGGCCGGACCCGACGAGTTACAAAAAAGTTTTTTACGAAAAACTCATACCGATCACAGCCTCTCATCGCCCCTCCATGCTTCAGGACCTGGAAAATCGCAAACCCACCGAAGTCGAGGCGCTAATAGGCTATGTCGCGGCCAAAGGCAAAGCGACCATGATACCGACTCCCACCTGCGAGCTGCTGGCGAGATTGATCCGTTTCCGTGAAAAGCAGGGCCAATCGCAATGTCGCTAATCCTCTTTTCTCCAGCCTTCTCAGTCGGATATTGCCGAACTATCCGAAATCCAACGTCTTGAGCGAATCGATAAGACGCTGGTTGCTCTGCAGAAACTTCTCAAGCGCAGGTTCCGGGACGATGCCGGAATCTGATCCTGGAGATGCTCTTCCAGCTCGACAGCGGCGGTGAATACCGCATCGGCTCCGATCGTGCCCGAGACCCCCTTGAGATTGTGAACCAGACGTCTGGCAGCTTCGACGTCTTCCTCGTCCAGGAGTTGTGCAAGCCTTTCACCGATCCCGCCAAACCGATCCAGATAGTCGCGCAGCACGTCCCGCAATAATGAAGTGTTGCCCGCCAACCGCTTAAGAACCTCGGCCAGATCGATTTCGGCGATCTCTGAAGGCATCGCCTCCCAGCCGTTATCTCCCTCCTCGCCAGCCGCCGTTTCCGGCCGGCTTTCGCCACGCACCTTCTGCAGGTATTTGTCGAGCGTCGCTTCCAGCCGCTGTTCATCAATAGGCTTTACTACATAGTCGTTCATGCCGGCTTTGCTGCACTTTTCAGCAACTCCCGGCAAGGCGTGGGCCGTCAGGGCGATGAGCGGCAACGTATCGAACGCCGGATCGCCGCGGATGATTCGGGCAGCCGTATATCCATCCATCACCGGCATTTCCACATCCATAAGCACCGCATCATAGCGCGGGCCGCCCGACTCATTGCCTTGCTTGAGCCGCGAAACCGCTTCGCTGCCGTTGTTTGCCACCTCAACCTCCAGTCCCATCATGCCAAGCAGGGTTACGGCAAACTCCTGGTTGATGGCGTTGTCCTCCACCAACAGCACCCTGGCGCCGGCATAGTTGCTACGGCTCCGCTCGCTGGGACCGGCCACCGCTCGCACCGGCGCCGGTCTTGCGCCGCTGTGACGCCCCAGCACCAGGGTGAAAAAGAAGGTTGTCCCCTTGCCGAGCCGGCTTTCCACCCGGATACTCCCCCCCATCTCTTCGACCAGCAGCTGGCAGATGGAGAGCCCCAGCCCGGTGCCTTCATGGTGCCGGCTTATCGATCCATCGACTTGGGTAAATGGCTGAAATAGTTCTCTGATCTTGTTATCAGCAACTCCTGTCCCCGTATCCCGCACCGAAAAGTGCAACCGGATCCGGCCATCCTCGCCCGGAGCGGAAACAAACGTCGCGTCCCGACACACGGTCACGACAATCTCGCCTTTCTCGGTAAACTTGATCGCGTTGGAGATAAGATTGATCAATATCTGCATGATCCGGGTGGGATCGCCAACGAGCTCTCGCGGTACGTTCTCGTCGACGATAAAACGCAGCTCGAGCTGTTTTTCGTCCGCCCTGGGCCTGAACATATCCAAGAGCTGCTGGAGGATATCGGGGAGGAGAAACGGTTGACTGAACAGCTCCAGCTTTCCGGCCTCGATTTTCGAAAAGTCGAGGATATCGTTGATTATGCCGAGCAGATGATGGGATGCATCCCGGACATTGTCCAGATATTTCTTCTGGATATCGCTGAGCCCGGTGCGCATGGCCAGATTGGCGAAGCCGATGATCGCGTTCATCGGAGTGCGGATTTCATGGCTCATGCGGGCCAGGAATTCGCTCTTGGCCCGCGTGGCCGATTCCGCTTCCTCCTTGGCTTCGGCCAGTTCGCGAGTCCGCTCCTCCACCCTGTCTTCAAGATGCCGGTTGAGCTGCTCGAGCGAGGTCATCATGGTGGTGATGGTGCCGCTCAGATACTCGATTTCATGCACCCCGCGATAATCGGGCATATCGCCGCTAACGAGCCGCTGGATGATCCGGCGAATGGGGACATCGACCGAGAGATGGACGAGAAAGATGATGATCACCACAGCCATGGTAAACATACCCGCCGTCGCCAGATACACCGCCGCTATTCGATCGTTGAAGGCGGTATAGGCCGCCACCGGTTTGAGCAGGGTGATGGTCCACCCCCAGGGATCGAAACGCACCGACGATGCGTAATACCTCTGACCATTTACTACCAGGGCGGCCACCCGATGCGAGCCGGGAGCAATCATCGAGCCGATCGTTTTGCCGCTGAAGGCCGGGGCGGTGGCAAACAGCGGGGGAGCATCGCCATCCTCCACGATAGTGCCCTCGACCTTGAATTCGCGCATAAAATCCTCGATCGCCAGCACCGCCCTATTCTGCTGTATCCGGACATAATTGGCGTTGGCCGCATGCCCTGTTTTCAACACCTCATCCAGAGTAGTGTTGCAAATATTCATGGCTCTGCGCGACAGCCAGGTCATGTCGTCGCTGACGCTGTCACCCAGGAACTGAGTGGTGGCGCGGTGTACGAAGAAAAAGAGGCCAAAGCCGAGTACCAGCCACGCCACTACGATGGGCACCGTTATCCTGAATGCCAGGCGGGAAGTTATTTTGGTCAGGAGATCTTTCATTGCTGTGGTGACGGCGCCGGCTTCCGCTTGCTATCAGAGCCTGCGAATTGCGGTTTGGCTGTACGCAAATCACTGGGCCACACCACCTGTTTGCGACCATCGATCCACTCGATGACAAGATGGAAAAATCGGATCTGCATCCCGGTTCGATCCACGCCATAGCGTCCCAACAGGGTCATCATATCCATGGACGCCAGAACATCGCGGATTTTTTCTCTATTGACACCGTCCGCCCTTTTGATGGCTGCGGCGAGAATCTCTCCTGCCGCGTAGGCGGCCGCTGCCTGATAGGAAGGTTCCTCCCCGTAAGCGGCCAGGAAACTCTTGTAAAAGGCCTTGGAGCCCGGGTAGGGCAACGTGTCGGTAGAGGACCAGAGCGTGGAAGAAAAGGTGAGGTTCGCCGCGTTGCCGAAATGGCGGTGGTAGGCTGGAAATACCGGGCCCACCGATGCCCAGTACGCCCGGGGAGACCAATCGATGGCGAGCAGTGCCTGGCGCATATCGATCGCCTCCTTGAAATGGCCGCACATAATAAGCGCCTGCGCTCCGGCCTGCCGGGCCTGTCGAGCGATATCGCTCAAGTCCTTCTCCCCCGCCGGCACGGAGTGATGGAAAACAATCTCTATTTTCAAGCGCCGGCTCCACTGTTCCGCCCCCCGGGCGATGGTAGCGGAGAAAGAATCGTCTGCGTTGACAATTGCCACCCGGGTAATACCGTTCATCAGCGACATCTCGAGAAAACCCAGGGAATAGCGGCTGGCCGGCGGCAGGACCCCAAAGGCGTATCGGTATCCCTTTTGCCACAGGCCATCGGCCGCCGCGCCATGGATCAGCATCGGATACCCGTATTTTTCGGTAATGGGCAAAATGGCTTCGGTCAGCTCGCTGGAATACGGCGGAAAGAGCAGATCCTCCTCGTGCTCCTCGATCATTTTCCGATAGATGGCGATAGCCGTGTCCGCATCGCTTGCATCGTCATGGATTGTCAACCGCACCTTGCGGCCCAATATGCCGCCACTGCGATTGACCGAGGTTTCCCACAATTTGAATGCCTGTCGCTGCATCCTGCAAATGACCGCAAACTTGCCCGTCAATCCGAGCGACATGCCGATGCGGATAGGCTCCGCCCGGGCAATGCCGCCTGCCAGCACCGCCAGCACCACGACGATCCCCACCATCCATGGCATGCCCCCGCGCCTACGCAACCAGTCGTCCACCAGCTGCGGCAAGCGCCAGGGAGAATCGAATAAAATGGATTTCGAAGTGATCATCGCACTGGGTTGGGATTGAAAGTTGTTGAAAACCGCTAAGATACGTTCTCACTAAAAACGTCCTGACGTTGCCCTATATCTCATAACCTACCGATATCACGCAGAGGGTGGGTATGCAATCGACAGCTATAGATGAGCTTATCAATTTTCGCGGAAAAAACAAAATACTAGAATTCCTCACACCCGGAAAACAGCGAAAATGAAGACCCGCAATATGGATAACTTCATATATCAATTGCTTGCACAATCAGCGATTCACCACCACCCAGAGCTTCGAAACCCGAGATGATATCGAGCAGTTCCTCGGTGATTACCGCCTGGCGCAGGGAGTGGTAGTGGGATTGGAGATCGAACTGGAGTTCTTCGATATTTTTTTCGGCCCGTTGCATGGCGGCCAGGCGAGCGCTGTTTTCCGCCGCAAGCGAAGTGGCAAAGCCACGATAGAGGGCGACAAAGAGGTATTCGCTGATCAAGGACGTCATCGCCTGCTGCCAAGGCACCGATATCATGGGCAGAGAGCGACCAGGCCATTTTTCGCCGGCCATCCGCGCAAGCCACTGCTCATCGGGCGGCATCAGTAACAGCCACTGCTGTTCGTAGGATGCCCCCCCGGACGGACGGTTATGAAACAGCAACAGACGACAGGGCTGCAATCGGCTGCGCTGCTCAAAGCGCACCAGCACTTCCTGAACCACCGCGGTAATCTCCTGGACAGATCCGGGCAGGGAAAACACCTGTTCAGGGGGCTGAAACAGACTCCTCGACGCCGCCGGCCGCCTTCTCGCCCGCCACCCAGTACTCCATCTCCCCCTTCGGTATTCCCGGCAGTTTGCAGCCAGTGAGAGGTGAACTCGAGCAGGACCTCGTTAAACCGGCCGGCCATACCTTGATCGGAGCCGAGAATCAGAGCGATGCTCCTCTGGGTGGGCCGCCGGCGTCCCATCAGGGATCGATCGCGCAGCACCGCCGCAAGCCCCAGTTCCACAGCCTCATTATACCCCTCGAGCGCCCGAACCGCCTCTTCATACTGGCGGATGGAGACCGCCGCCAGGGCTTTCATGGTCCGCACCACCTGGCGCAGATCGGCGGCGCTCTTGATCTTACGCTGGAGTTCCGGCAGATCCGCCATCAGCGCCGTCCCCCTTCTTGGTCCATGTAGCCACCGCACGGGCGGCGACCTCGCGCATGCCCCCCAGATCAACAGCGGTAAGCGCTTCGCCGAGCTCGATACGCTCTGCGATCTCCGCCAGCTCGGGCAAGGCGCTCCGAACCGCCGCCTCCGCCGCCGGCAGATCCTCTTCCCCCACGGTATCGAAAACCCCGCTGTTTACCGCATACAACACCAATACCTGCTCGGGTGCTGCAAGCGGCTGGAACTGGGACTGTTTGAGAATCCCCCGTACCCGGCGGCCGCGCTCCAGCACCCGGCGGGTCTCCTCGTCGAGGCGGGTACCGAAGCGGGCAAAGGCCTCCAGCTCCTCGAACTGGGCATAGGTCAGGCGCAAATCGCCGGCCACCGCCCGATAGGCGGCCAGCTGGGTCTTGCCGCCCACCCGGGACACCGATTTGCCGACATCGACCGCCGGCAACACCCCTTTTTTCTGCAGCTCGGGCGAGAGGTAAATCTGCCCGTCGGTGATGGAAATCAGGTTGGTGGGGATATAGGCCGCCAGATTCTGGGCCTCGGTCTCGATGATCGGCAGAGCGGTCAGGCTCCCCCCGTGACGGGCGAGACCGAGATGGGTGGCTCGCTCCAGGAGCCGGGAATGGATATAGAAAATATCGCCGGGAAAGGCCTCTCGCCCCGGCGGGCGCCTCAATAGCAGGGAGAGTTCGCGATAGGCCCGGGCATGCCGGGTCAGATCGTCGTAGACAAGCAACACATCGCGGCCCTGCTCCATGAAATGCTCCGCCATGCTGGTGGCGGCATAGGGTGCGATATACTGCAGCCCCGGCGGGCCGTTGCCTACGGCCACCACTACCGTGGTATAGGCAAGCGCACCGGAACGGCGCAACTCGTCCACCACCGCTACAACCCCCGCGGCGCGCTGACCGATGGCGCAGTATACACAGAGCACCTCTTTGTCGCGCTGGTTGATGATGGTATCCAGAGCGATGGCGGTCTTGCCGGTCTGCCTATCGCCGAGGATCAATTCGCGCTGACCGCGACCAATGGGGATCAGGGCGTCGACGACCTTGATGCCGGTCAACAGCGGTCGGGTCACCGGCAGCCGGTCCATGATCGGCGGGGCGGGCCGCTCCACCGGCAGACGCCGCTCGTAGCGCAGCGGCCCGCCGTCGTCGAGTGGTGTCCCGAGCGGATCGATCACTCGGCCGATCAAGGCCTTGCCGACCGGCGCCTCGAGAACCCGTCTGGTGCAGTGGACCTCGTCTCCGGCCTGCAGATGGCCATAGTCGCCGAGCAACACCACGCCCACCCGGTTTTCCTCGATATCCATCGCGAGGCCCATAAGGTTGTCGGGGAAGGCCAGCAGCTCCTCCGAACGAACTCCGGAGAGCCCCTCGACCCGGGCGATGCCCTTGCCGACATAGGCCACCATCCCCACCTGCCGCACCGTGAGGCGGGGACTGAAACTGTCCAGCGCCTCCTCGAATCGGTCGAAGGTGCCGGCGAGTACCCGAGCCGGCGAAAAGGAATTCCCGGTCATCGCTCGGTCTCCGCCATTATAGCGGCCTGGCCGTCGTAGATGGCGGCGACCGCCTCCTCCAGCTGGTCGCAATACCCGTCTACCCCCCAGGAGACTTTCAATTCCCCCGCCACCAGCTCGACGCCCGGCCCCATGGCCCGGTGGGGTTGATACTCCATTGCAACCTCACTCCCGAGAACCCGCCGCACGCCCTGCTCCAGCTGGCGAAGCAGCTCTTCGGATAGGGCCGTGGGCCCGCGAACCAGAACCCCACGCTGCCGGGCGACGCTCACCAGCCGCTCTGCCTGTTCGGGCGCAAGTTCGGCCAGCCGTTCACAGAAAACGGCCACCAGCAGCTGCTCCAATTCCACACCGGTCAACTCGCCAAGACTCTTTCGGACGACTCTCAGCAACTCTTCAGACACCCGGCTCCGTAATTGCGAGAAAAACGTTTCCCGCTCATCGCGCATGCCCGCAATCCACGCCTGGCGCAAACCGGCGACCTCCTCATGGGCGGCGGCAAGCAGTTCGCCGCGCCGGGCTTCCACCTCATCCTGCAGCTGCCGTATTCGAACTCGGCGCTCTTGCTCGGCTTCGCCCAGCAGTTTGCGGTACCGCTCCTCGAGTTCTCCGGCCTCATGTACTCTGGCCTCCGCCTCGGCAGCTCCATCGGCCAGGCGTTTTTCGCGCCGATCCATGGCGGAGAGGATTGGGCCGTAGAGAAATTTTTTCAGCAGGACCACAAGGATAAGAAAATTGACCACCTGCGCCCCGACGGTGAACCAATCGATCAACACGGTCTAGCCTCCCGTGGCAGCCCTGGCCAGAAAATACCGCCAGAAAGGGTTGGCGAAGATCAGGATCATGGAAACCACAAAACAGTAAATCGCCGTGGATTCCACCATGGCCAGTCCGACAAACAGGGTGCGCGTGATAGTGTTGGCCTCGTCCGGTTGCTGGGCCAGGGCCGCCAGCGCCTGGGCCAGAGCTCGCCCTTCGCCGAGAGCCGGGCCGATGGCGCCGACGCCGATACAGATACCGGCCGTGACGATGGAAGCGACGGCCACCCAGGTTAGACTATCCATTGCTCCTCCTTTTTTTCGGCTAACATTCGGCAGAACCCCGATCAACCTCCAGTCTCCTCTTCCCGGCGATGCTCCAGCTGCACTGCCGCGGCGATATAGACCGCTGTCAGCACCGCGAAGATATAGGCCTGAATCACCCCGGTGATGAGCCCCAGAAGTTGCAGCACCACCGGGAAGAACAGGGGGGTCACCGCCAGCAGGATGGCGGCGATCATACTGCCGCTCATCACGTTGCCGAACAGACGCACCGCCAGCGCCAGAGTGCGGAACAGCTCCCCCATGACGTTAAAGGGCAGCATAAAGACCGAGGGCTGCACGTAAAGCCGCAGATAACCGGTGAACCCGCGCCGCCTGATGCCCCACAGCGGCACCGACAAAAACACGCAGAGGGCGAGGGCGGCGGTGGTCGAAAGCGATCCGGTGGGCGCGAGGTATCCCGGAACCACCGACAGGATATTGGAAAAGAGTACAAACACGAACAAGCTGCCGATAAAGGGGAGAAACTCCCGAGGGGGCGTAAGGCCCATGTCGGCAATCTGCTGCTCCATGCCGGCAACCAGCACCTCGAGCAGGGTACGCCAACGCGACGGCCTATCCTGCCCGGTTAGACGCCTGGTCACCAGCCAGCAGCCGCCTGCCAGCAGCACCATGTTGAGCCAGGTGAGCGCCAGGGTGGCGTTGATCTTGACGCCATCCCACTGCCAGTAGACGAAGACATCGGGGGTAATTTCCATGACCGTGCCCTCTTCACGTGCGCCGTTCGCCGCAACCCGGGCCAATTGCGCTGCGCCGGCCTCGCACGCCTTTGAACCAGGCCATCCGGGCCAGCAGAAATGCGCCGAGCGCCACCAGCATCGCCGCCGGCCCCCATGCCGAGAGCAGGTAAAAAACAACGAGAACCGCCACCAGCCGAACCAGGAAACTGATCAGCAGCAGCCAGCCCGGGGCCGAACTTTTGCCGACGCGCCGCACGGTAAGGTACAAACCACCGAAATATCCGGCGCCGGTCAGGGCTCCGGCGAAAAGTGCCAGCACCAGGCGGGCAGGGTCAATCGCCATCATTTTTCTCCCGCTCGGGCGGCACGCGCCGCCCGGTCTCGATTTCCCGTCGTTCACGGCTGACCCAGAACCAGGCATTGAGACAGCCGAGCGCCACGCCGATCAACAGCAGCATCAGGGTCCAGGAGTAGGGGCCGCCGTGACGGGCGTCGATCCATACTCCGAGCGCGGTGCATGCCACGGTAGGAATGGCCACCGACCAGCCGACCAGGCCGAACATCCCCAATCCGAACCACACCTTGCGGTCTCGCTCGTCCCTGGATCGAAGTTTTCGCTGCTGTTTGGCCGCCAGCAGCCGGCGGAGTTCCTCCCGGGACCTATACCCCCGCTTTGGCGGTTTGTGCCGCTGTTCAGTCATCGCAAATCCATAAAACGGCGGAGAAAATCTGCTTCAAGCCGCGCCATGGCACCTGTCACCGATCGCTGCTGCTCGTCTTCGGCGGAAAATCGCGACCGCACCACTTCGAGCAGGCTCTCCAGCTCGCCGCCCGCCACGCCGTCGTGAACCGCCACCAGGACCCGCGACCCGCATTTGACCAGCAGTCCCCTGTCGACAGCCAGGTAGCGGCCAGCCCCCAGAGGCTGTTCCACATAGAGCAGGCCCGGCACCAGCGGCGAAACCATGTCGATATGTCGGGGCAACAGGCAAAAGGAGCCGTGGACTCCTTCCGCCACCACTTTGCTCGCCTCGGTCTCAAGCAGACGCTCGGCCAGGGTCTGTACGGTAAGTTGCATCAACATTGAGCCTCCGAAACGGCCGTAACCGCTTCCCGCTGCCGCCGGCGCCCCTCCTCGATATCGCCGATCATGTACAGCGTCTTCTCGGGGGCATCCGAAAACTCATCGGCCAGAATGGCCTCGCAGCCTTCGAGCGTGCCTTCAAGCGATACCATCCTCCCCGTCATACCGGTGAATTGTTCGGTGCTGTAAAAGGGCTGGGTCAGGAAGCGCTCCAGCCGCCTGGCCCGAAACACCGTTCGCCGATCTTCGCGCGACAGTTCCTCCAGACCAAGCATGGCGATGATATCCTTGAGCTCCTCATAGGTGGCCAGCACCCGGCGTACCTCCCGGGCCAGGCGGTAATGGCGCTCCCCCACGATGCGCGGATTGAGCATGGTGGATCCGGAGGCCAGCGGATCGATGGCCGGATAGAGCCCCTCGCCGGCTCGGCGGCGCGACAGCACGACGGTCGCCGACAAATGGGAGAAGGCATGGACCGCCGCCGGATCGGTGAAATCATCGGCCGGCACATACACCGCCTGAATCGAGGTGATGGAGGCCTGGCGAGTGCTGAAGATACGTTCTTCGAGTTCCGCCAGCTCGGTACCCATGGTCGGCTGGTACCCCAGACGCGAGGGCATGAGTCCCAACAGGCCCGAGACCTCCATGCCGGCCTGGATGAATCGAAAGATGTTGTCGATCAGCAGCAGCACGTCGCGGCCGGCAGTGTCGCGAAAATACTCGGCCATTGCCAGCGCGGCCAGCCCCACCCGGAAACGTGCGCCGGGCGGTTCATTCATCTGACCGAACACCATAACCGTCTTTTCGAGAACCCCGGCCTCGCGCATCTCGCGATAGAGCTCCTCGCCCTCGCGGCAGCGTTCGCCGATGCCGCAGAAAATCGATACCCCCTGATGCCCGCCCACCATGTTGTGAATCAACTCGGTGATGAGTACCGTCTTGCCGACCCCGGCGCCGCCGAATAGTCCCGCCTTGCCGCCCCGCTCCAGCGGCGCCAGCAGGTCGATGGCCTTGATACCGGTGAGAAACAGTTCATTCGCCACCTGCCTGCCGGTCAGAGCCTGCGGCCTGCCAAGGACTGAAACCCGGCGACATCCCGGCGGAGCATCGCCGCCATCGACAGGCCGGCCGAAGACATCGAAGACCCGGCCAAGGATTGCCTCGCCCACGGGCGCCATAAGCGGCGCCCCGCTGTCTCGAATCTCTTCTCCTTCCGCCAGCCCCTGGGTGGGCGTCAGGGCGATGGTGCGCACCCGGCGATTATCGAGATGGACCATTACTTCGACCACCACCACGTCCCGATCGCCGGCCAGCAGCAAGGTATTGATCGCCGGCAGTCCCTGCTCGAACCGAGCGTCGACCACTCCGCCTCGCACGGCGACCACCACCCCTTTACGGACCGACTGCCGAGTCATATGTTCGTTGTAGGTTGAGAAGAGAGTTCCCTTGTCCACGCCGTCGCTGAAAAGCGATAACACACTAGAAAGACAACATAATTTAGTTTTCGCTGACGAAGAGGAGAATTTAGGCCTTTCTTCATCCTATCTTTTTCATACCCCCAAAACAACATGGTCCCCGGAAAAAAACTCCCGCAGAACAAAGACCAGAGGATCACTCCTGCCGCGCTCCAGCCGGACGCACTTGACAATACGTCTCAATTTCGTGATATTGTGAGGCTTTTACCTCAACAGGAGAGATGTTCGAAAGCATCCGCCAGCACCCCGGCGCCCCTGTTCCGAGGCGCAAGCCGGAACGTTACGACGCGTCGGGAGCAACCGAGCCTGCAATCGCGGCTTGCATATTTGGAGCAAACAGGCCAAAGATACCCAAGCATTACAGCCAACGGCAAGAAAGCGGCAGAACATACACGTCAGGACACATCATGGCCAACTCGACAACCGAATCCACCGAGCTGTCACCAAAGTTCGATGAAAAAAAATCGAAGACCGCTATTCAAGGGGTCACCGAACATAAGAAAGGCGGTATGCGGCAATTGCCGGCCACCGCCATCTGCGGCAACGACATCACCTCCTCCTGCCTCTACGTTTCGGCCCTGGCGATATTTTACTCGGGGAAGTGGGCCCCGCTGGTGCTGCTTTTGGTGGCGGGGGTGCTCTATCTCTACCGGGCTATTTATGCCGAAGTGGTCGGCGCCCTTCCGCTGAACGGCGGCGCCTACAACGCTCTGCTCAACACCACCAGCAAATTCAGGGCCTCGGTGGCCGCCTGTTTGACCATCTTGTCCTACATGGCCACCGCCGTCATATCCGCCAGCGAAGCGATCCATTATGTCCACTCGGTGTATCCGTCGCTACCGGTCCAGGCGGTGACTATCGGTCTGCTGGCCTTTTTCATGATGCTTACCATCATCGGCATTACCGAATCATCGATCGTAGCCATCATAATTTTTATTATACACATGGGCACCTTGACCATACTGCTTTTCGCCGGTCTCTACTTTCTTGCCCAGCACGGGTTCTCTACCCTGACGCACAACCTGGAAATCCCCAGTCAGGGCAACCTGGGCATGGTGCTGCTGTTCGGTTTTTCCGCCTCGCTGCTGGGGATATCCGGTTTCGAGAGTTCCGCCAACTTCGTCGAAGAACAGGCGGAAGGCGTATTTCCCCTCACCCTGCGCAATATGTGGGTGGCGGTCGGCATCTTCAACCCGGCCATGGCGATGCTGGCCCTGGCGCTGATACCCATGGGCGAGGTCGCTTCCCACCAAACCACCCTTCTCACTCACATGGGGGCCATTTCCGGCGGCAGTCCGCTCGGATACCTGGTCTCCATCGACGCCGCCCTGGTCCTCTCCGGTGCGGTCCTCACCAGTTTTGTCGGGGTGAACGGGCTCGTGCACAGGATGACTCTGGATCGCTGTCTCCCCCAGTTTTTCCTGAAAAAAACCCGCCGAGGAACTACCCATCGCATTCTCGCCAGCTTTTTTCTGCTCTGCGTCTCGATCCTGCTGATAACCGAAGGTGATCTGCAGGCACTGGCCGGCGTTTACACGATCTCCTTCCTCTCTGTCATGGCCCTTTTCGGATTCGGCAACATCTTGCTCAAGACCAAACGCGCCCGACTGCCGAGGCCGACGGTCGCGCCCCTGTTCTCGGTGCTGGTGGCGGTGGGCGCCGTGCTCATCGGGCTGGTGGGCAATGCCCTGATGAACCTGCACTACCTGCTGATTTTCCTTGAATACTTTATACCGGCCATGCTGTTGATCTCCATCATGCTGGGTCGGATCGCCATCCTTAGAGGGTATCTCTTCCTGGTGCGATCCGTGCTCATGTTTTTTGTCAAACGCATGACCAACACCTCCCAGGCGATCAGGAACAAGATCGACGACATCAATTCGCAGCAGATCGTCTTCTTCACCCGGGGCGACAACCTGGCCAACCTCAACCGGGCCATGCTCTATGTGCAGCAAAACGAGAACACCAATCGGATCAAGGTGGTCACCGTGGTTCCCAGCGAGCAGCACATCGCGGCCAATCTGCGTAAGGACCTGGAGTTTCTCAATGAAGCCTATCCGGATATCGACATTGAATTCGTACCGCTGACCGGCTCCTTCGGCCCAGAGCTGATCCGGGAACTCTCCGAAAAGTGGACTATACCGCCCAACCTGATGTTCATCGGCTCGCCAGGCACCCATTTCATCTATGGACTTGCCGATCTGGGCGGAGTGCGCCTTATCATTTGATAGAAGGTAGAGTCTTGAGCCGTCGCTTTAAAAAAAAGAATCAGGCATTTCTCGATTTGCCGACAATGACGACCCGGCGATACAGTTCCAGAACCTTTTCAGCCATCTTCTCGATGGAGTAGTCTTTTACAAATTCCCGGCTGTTTCCGGCCAGCAACTCCAATCGTTTCTCGTCGGCCAGAAGCTCCGACACCGCCCTGGCCCAGCTGTCGGTACTCTCCGCGACCTTGAACCCGTTATAGCCGTCCTTGACCAGATCGTAGACGCCGCTGGAGCGGACAGCCACCACCGGACAACCCGCCGCCATCGCTTCGAGAAGGACCATGCCCTGGGTTTCGGATGTCGAGGCAAAGACAAAACAATCCGCGGCCAGATAACAACCGACGACCGCATGGGGGGGCATGCTGCCGGCAAAGAGGATGTGATCACTCAGCCCGAGCAGGGCCACCTTGTCCTGCAGCCGAGCTTTTTCCGGCCCCTCGCCCACCAGCAGACATTTAAAGGGTGAGTGGTTCAGTTTTTTTACCTTGGCGAGCCCATCGATCAGGAAATCGAGGTTCTTCTCCTTTGCCAGTCGGGAAACACTGATCAGCAGCCGTTCCTCTGTTGCTACATACCGGCCACGCACGTCCAGGACCTGCTGCGGTGACCAGCGCCGATACTCTTTAAGAGCGATACCGGTCGGAATCGTTTCGATCAGGGCGCTGACCCCGAGATTTCTCAGGTACTCCTCGGTGGAAGAGGTGGGGGTGATGATCGCATCGCACCTGTTGGCGAAACGCTTGATCAACATATGCACCACCAGGTTTTTCAAGGGCGTGCCTGGCAACGGGATATAATGGGTATAGCGCTCCAACCTGGTGTGGTAGGTAAAAACCACCGGTTTGCCGTGTTTTTTAGCCAGTCGCAATCCCTTGCCCCCGAGCCAGAAGGGATGGTGCACATGCACCAGATCGCAATCGAATTTCTTAAAGCTCCGTCCGATACGTGGCGAAAAAATATTGGCCACGGGCGCGCGTGCCGGTCGGGTGTGAAAAAGTGGTGTGCACCGGAAGACGTTGCTGTCTTGGCAATCGTGGTCCTGCTGCCGATAGGCCGGTGCAAAAACCTGCACCCTTGTCCCCAATCGAACCAGCCCCCGATACAAACGCTCGATGGAAAGCGGTACGCCGCCGATAAACGGCAGGTAGGTATTGGTAAACATGCCTACCCGCAGGGGAAAGCGCGAAAGCGCCTCGCCATCGATGCTGAAATCTCGGTACAGGTGCTCCTGGCGCAGAAGAAGCGAATACACCCTGAGCCCGATCAACCCGATCAGGCAGAGAATCAACAATGAGTTGGAAAAACTCATATAGAAAAACGAGTGCAGATAAAGTTTTAAGGTCTCCAGCCTGGCCCGGAAGGTTCCCTGCCGATCGGGAACCATCACGTTTGATACATTCACCCCATCCGGGGCGACCTCGACCGTGACGAACTGGTAATGCTTTTGGGCGTCGAGAAACAACCCCCCGCCGCAACCCGAGACGATGTACCGCACTCCACCGACGACCGACTGGTGATAAACCGGGTAGCCGGCGGAAAAAACTGCCGTCACCTGGTAACGGGAAAAGAGCTGTTGCAGTTTTCGGCTCAACTCCGGCGCCACCACATACTCGCTGTCTTCCGGATCTATCCCCGGCAGCGCCAACATGGCGTTGCCCATGAACACGAACCTGTAGGGATAATCCGCCGCCAGCGCCAACTGCTGGCGCAGCCAGCGCATTTGCCATTTCCATGAGGTCTTGCCGGTGCTGTCAAGAAAAATAAAAGAGCTATTTGGCAGATGAAAGGCAAAGAAATAGGGACCGAAGTGCCGGTAAAAGCGTTCCGCGCCGAAATCCTCCACCTCGTTATGACCCGCTGTCAGCAGATAGGGAATGCCAAGTTTTCCAAGGCCGCGATAGAGGAGGCGGAATTTGCCCTCCGCCCCGTCGTATACCGCATTCCCCACCGATATCATGAACACGGAACCGCTCGACCTGATAAGCGGGGCAATGCGTCGCTCGAAAATACGCATTGAATTCCTGATGTTGCCTATCACGGTAAAGCGGTAGTTGCCTCCGCCGCCCAGCGTGGCCTCTATCCGATCGAGAGAGTCGGCATTGAGAGCCTGGTAATCCGTTTCATAGATTATGAGATACACCTTGTAACCGAGAAGCACCGCAAGTAGCAGCAATATACAAGCGAGGCAGAGCTTGAGTCGCTTCTTGCCGTTCATCGAAGCACCGCCTTCTTCCGCCGCAAGATATCCCAGTACATAATGAGGATGCCGACCATCACCCCGATATAGATGGTGAGAAAGCGCCAGCACAGGGTCAGAACGGCGACGTCCCGGGCGTGCACCAGTTGCGCGAACAGGAGTCCGTACCCACCTTCGGCCACCCCGGCAGCGCCGGGAGTCGGGGCAAAATACATGAAAAAGGTGACCACTACCTGATAGGCCAGCACGGTCAGCACCGGAGCACGGTAACCGAGCGCTTTCACCAAAACGATGGAAAACGAAAAGAGCAGGAGGAGGAAGAGGGCGGTGAACACCACGGAGAGGGCGCCCCAGATGGGACCGCTCACGAAATAGTGTTTGAAGCTCTTTGAAAACAGGTCCATTTCCCGGGAAACATGGCGGTAAAACATCCGGGATCGCGAACGTGAAACGAGCCGCAAACGAGATACGCCGTGCAGGACGCAAAACAGCAAGCGCTTGATCATCCGGTGGCGAAAGAGGATGACGAAAAACCCCAGGAGGTAAAGGCAGGCGAAACCAGTGAGTCCGTACGCCAGCTGCCGATGAAACACCATTGGAAACTGGCCGGGTTCCGCCCAGAGAATGATCGGCGTCAGGGTGAAAAGCATCAGCGCCGCGAGGATGGTGCGGATCGAAGTCGCTGCGGTCGCCTCCCCGATGGGCATCCCCTTGCGCTTCATGAAATAGACCTGAACGACAGCCGCCGCCGGTGGCAAAGGGGGTGATGTTGGAGAAGAAAATATTGATGAAGACCAGCTTGATAATATAACTGAAATCGATGCGAAACCCGACCGCCCGAATAACACAGTACAAGCGCAGTCCATCGGCGAGGAAATAGAGGACCAACAAAAGAGCCAGGCTCGTCAGTACCTCGAGTGAGAACAACTGCTGGGGGACCCGCAGCTGTTTGGCCGAAAAAAAGTGATAGACAAAATAGAGCGTGGCAAAAGAGAGCGCGAAAAAGAGCAAGGTAAGTACCAGGTACCGCAGCAGCCGCTTTGCCGCGGATGGTGAACCCGTCTGGTTTTCAGACAGGTCCGAGAAAGCGTTCGCTTCCGGTTTAGATTGTGGTTGCCGATAGGCTCTCATCCTGCCCGCAATCCCCCAACATGTGCCCCTTCACAGGGTCAAACGAATGCTGTTGACACACCGGTCCTTCGCGACGTCCCGGTCAGAGTCATGCAGGGCGGCTGAACTGAGCCCCTCTCCCCACGTGACAAACCCGGGGCGCTGCTGTCTGCTTTCAACCTTATCATAAAAAACGTTCGAGAGATACCGACGACATAAGTTTGGCGGCATGACAGGGATAGCTGCGTGCGCGTGGTGCCGCAACCTAACAGACGACACCTCAGATGATGCATCTGCTTGCTAAACGATACGCAATGCCACAGTTCCCATGAACGGAGTATGTATTATTGTATAGTGCGGATCCAATGCAAGGCGCGCCGGCGGAGTGTTGGAGCACCCTCGTCGATATTACCATAACGGCTGGGGCGAACATCCTTGGCGCCTGCCAGCATATGCCTTTCTCCCCTTATCTTCGTCCAACTCGGAACAATTATCCTCGACATATCAGCCAGATGCCTCCGTTGCCTGTTTCAGCTTCGAGTCGATTCGAGAAACAATGGATCGAATATCAGAAACCCCAATCCATAGAGATATAGCCCTGTTTTTACGTCATTTACGCGCTATTTTTGCCGAATCACAAGAAATTCATCAATTGCTAACAATTTCTTAACAAAAGGCAACTACTTTGTCGCCGTGCTCATACAGTACGAAGAGAGTTTGACTGTGCAATTACAACAGGATGATTTCAGTTTCAGGAGAAGCAGTTTTACGAGAAACCTTTTTGGAGGGTAAACTGATGAAGAGAGTAGCAGCTATCGTAACAACGTTGCTGATTGCCGCAATGACCGTGACCGGATTTTCCGGCCAGGCCGACGCGGCGGCAACCATTACCGGCGCCGGCGCCACCTTTCCCTATCCGGCCTATTCCAAGTGGGCCTACATGTACAATCAAGAAACCGGTGTTCGCCTCAACTACCAGTCCATCGGTAGTGGCGGCGGCATCAAGCAGATCAAAGCCAAAACAGTCGATTTCGGCGCTTCCGACGCCCCGCTCAAACCCGCGGAACTCGATAAATTCGGTCTGATGCAGTTCCCGATGATCATGGGCGGCGTAGTGCCGGTGGTCAACATCAAGGGCATCTCCGCAGGCCAGCTCAAGCTCTCTGCCTCCAATCTCGCCGACATCTACCTGGGCAAGATCACCAAATGGAACGATCCGCGCATTGCCGCCGACAACGCAAACGTCAAGCTGCCCGCCGAGGATATCACCGTAGTCCATCGCGCCGACGGTTCCGGCACCACCTGGATTTTCACCAACTACCTGAGCAAAGTCAGCAGCGACTGGAAAGACAAGGTAGGCAACGACAAGTCCGTTCAGTGGCCTGTCGGTCTGGGCGGCAAAGGAAATGAGGGTGTCGCTGCCTTCGTAGGCAAGGTGGACGGATCCATCGGCTATGTCGAATACGCCTATGCCCTGCAGAACAAGATGGCCTCGGTGCTGCTTAAAAATCGCGACGGCAACTTCGTCGCTCCGACCGCCGCCAACTTTCAGGCAGCCGCTGCCGGTGCCGACTGGGCTCATGCCAAAGGCTACTACATGGTGCTGACCGATCAACCCGGAGCCAGCTCCTGGCCGATCACCGGCGCATCTTTTATCCTGCTGTACAAAACCCAGACCAACCCGGCTCAGGCCAAGGCTGTGCTGAAGTATCTCGACTGGAGCTACCATAACGGCGGCAAGGCTGCCATGTCCCTGGACTATGTGCCCATGCCCGACGCCGTGGTCAGCATGGTTGAGAAGACCTGGGGTTCGGTTCTGCACGACAAAAACGGCAAATCCATCTGGCCGTAAGCTACGCCCTTTTCGGTTGGCTAACGGCTGGAAGTCTGTCGTCTTCTTTAGATACATACTGGGACACATCGTTCCGCTCGGCGTGAATAGCGCTGTACTGAGCGATTGCGTTCGACGGGTCGGGTCGGGAAAACATTCCCAGACCCGACCCGCTTGTTAGGTGATGCCATAGTCAAATCCAGCAGAAATGAGCCAGACCATAGGCACCGGTCGCAACCGGAAATACGAAAATCGGATCCTCGGCGAAAGGCCCTCACGCCAGTGACGATTTTCGGATACACGCGTACAAAGGCAACACGAGGGCAACAACCTGACGCAATGAACCTTACACACCGCAAAATTTGGGGTGACTTCCTGTTTCGTGGCTTGACAGCACTGTTTGCAACCGGCATCGCTATCATCTTTTTCGGCATGATCGCGGTGCTCTGGCAGCAGTCCGAGCCCTCACTTCACAAGTTCGGCTTTTCCTTTCTGTTCAGCATGGCCTGGAACCCCGTCAAAGAGAACTTCGGCGCGTTGATCCCCATAGTGGGAACCATTGTTTCCACCTTTCTTGCCCTGCTGTTCGCCGTTCCGCTCAGCCTGGGCATCGCCCTCTTTCTCGTTGAACTGGCGCCTGCCTGGCTCAAAGCGCCCTTTGGCACCGCAATAGAACTGCTGGCCGCTATCCCCAGCATCGTCTACGGCATGTGGGGCCTGTTCGTGCTGGTGCCGCTGATGTCGGATTATGTTCAACCCTTCCTGCAGAAATACTTCGGTTTTCTCCCCCTATTCACCGGCCCGACGATGGGTATCGGCATGCTGACTGCCGGCCTGGTGCTCACGCTCATGATCATCCCCTTTATCGCCTCGGTAACCCGCGATATTTTCCTGATGGTCCCCCAGCACTTGAAAGAATCGGCATACGGTTTGGGGGGAACCACCTGGGAGGTGGTGCGCGATATTATGATCCCCTACGGCAAGAAGGGGATCGTCGGCGCCGTTTTCCTCGGCATGGGACGAGCTCTGGGCGAGACCATGGCGGTCACCTTCGTGATCGGCAACGCCTACCATCTCTCCCCTTCGCTTTTCGCCTCGGGCAACTCCATCGCCTCGACTCTGGCCAATGAGTTTACCGAAGCCGACGGTGTCGTCTACCTCTCGTCGCTTATCGAACTGGGACTGGTTCTGTTCCTTATCACCTTTGTCACGCTGGGGCTGGCACAGCTCTGGCTGCGACGCAGCCAGGGAGGCAAAACGGCATGATGACCCGTATGTTCCGCCGGCGACTACAAAACGCCGTGGCGCTCACCCTTTCCGGGCTGGCAGCCTGCCTCGGGCTGTTCGTATTGACCTGGATACTGGGTGATGTCGCCCATAAAGGGATTGCCGCCATCAACTGGGATTTCTTCACGAAGCTCCCGGCGCCTCCCGGCATGCCGGGTGGCGGCCTCGCCAATGCGATCGTCGGCACTCTGCTGATGACTCTGGCAGCCGCCTTGATCGCCGTTCCCATCGGCATGCTGGCCGGCACCTATCTCGCCGAGTTCGGAGACAACATCCTCGGAAAGGTGGTCCGCTTCCTCTCGTTTATCCTCGTTTCGGCTCCGTCCATCGTCATCGGCGTCTTCGTCTATCTGATCATAGTCAAACCGATGCATCACTTTTCCGGCTGGGCCGGGGCCATCTCACTTGCGATCATCATGCTACCGGTGGTCATCCGCACCACCGAAGAGATGTTGAAACTGGTGCTGCCCGAGATGCGCGAATCGGCCCTGGCGCTGGGCGCCCCTTACTGGAAAATGATGGTCGGCGTCATCTACCGTGCAGCCTGGTCCGGCATTTTTACCGGTATCATCCTGGCTATCGCTCGAGTCGCCGGAGAGACTGCGCCGCTGCTGTTCACTGCCCTGAACAGCCCCTACTGGATGCACGGCATGAACGAACCCGTGGCCAACCTTACGGTTGTCCTCTTCAATTACGCCATGAGTCCCTATGACGATTGGCACACCCTGGCCTGGGGAGCGGCCCTGCTCATCACCATGGCGGTTTTGGCGGTGAATATCATCAGCCGCCTGATGTTATATACCAAAAGGAGGTAAAATTGTTGATTCCAACTCTTAACAAGCCGGTGGAAGCCGCACCGACCACCCAAACCGCTAGCAACTCCGGGATAGGTACCGATAAGGTCAAACTCTCCATCAGGAATCTCTCGTTCTTTTATGGAGACAAGCAGGCTCTCTTTGAAAACAGCCTGGATATAGCCGAGAACAAGGTGACCGCCTTCATCGGCCCTTCGGGCTGCGGCAAATCCACCCACATTCGTACTTACAACCGGATGTACGAACTGTACAAGGGGTTTCGGACCGAAGGGGAAATCATGATGGATGGGTTCAACGTCCTCGATCCCAAGGTTCCGGCCTTGAAACTGCGCCGGATGGTGGGGATGATTTTCCAAAAACCGACCCCGTTCCCCATGAGCCTGTTCGACAATATTGCCTATGGATTGAAATTACACTACAAATTCAGCACTGGCGAAATTGCCGACCGGGTAGAAAAGGCACTGCGGGACGCCGCCCTGTGGGATGAGGTGGAATCCAAGCTGCACCAACCGGGCACCGCGCTTTCCGGCGGTCAGCAACAGCGGCTGTGCATTGCCCGGGCGCTCGCGGTGGAGCCGGAGGTGATCCTGATGGACGAGCCGTGTTCGGCGTTGGATCCCATCGCCACCGCCAAGATCGAGGAGCTGATGGAAGAGCTACGCAGCAAATACACCATCGTGATTGTCACGCACAATATGCAACAGGCAGGCCGGGTTTCCGATTATACCGCCTACATGTACATGGGCAAGCTGATCGAATTCGGCAAGACCGTCGACATCTTCACCAACCCCAAGAAGCAGGAGACCGAGGATTACATCACCGGCCGGTTCGGTTGATCCCGAACCGGTCGTAAGAAAAGCGGCGGCCGGTCAATGCCGACAAAAGGTCTTTTCGGAGCCCGTCACCGCTGTGCACCGCGTTCGCTTTCAGCCCGCATGGGCGAAACAGGGCCTATGCCCAAAGCTCTCACCTCTCATCGCAAAAGATGCCCGGATAGAGTTTGCGGGCGCAGTCCGGGCAGAGGCTGTGAGTAAAGTCGGCTTGGCTATGGTCGTGGATGTAGTTTTCGACATGGGTCCAAATTCCCTTGTCATCCTTTATCCGTTTGCAGGAAGAGCATATGGGCAGCATGCCGCTCAAAAGCTTCGCTCGAGCGAGCTTCTCCTGCAGTTCGAGCATAAGCATCCGCTGTTCGGTGATATCCCGGACAACGGCGACCGCACCGAACACCAGACCAGTATCATCACGCATCGGCGCAGCGGTATACTGACGATATCTCGGTTCGCCGGTCTTGAGGTGACGGACGATTTCTTCACCGCTCACGACCTCTCGCTCTATGATGGCACGGTACACGGGAGATTCTTCAAAGCGGCGCGGCGTGCCGTTTGGGTGATAGATTTCTAGACCTGCCAGTACATCCTCCAATCCGCAATTCCCACACAGCTCAAGTCCGATATGATTCACAATGGCGGGATTCACATGTAATACGTTGTCCCTTTGATCATAAAACCATATCTCGTCGTTGACACTCTCCACCAGGACTTTCAGCTTGTCGTTTTCCCGTTCAAGCCGGGCAATCACGTCTTCGAGATGCAGATTGTTCTCGGTAGCCTCCCGCGCCTTGGCATAGAATTCCGACCCCACCTGTATCACGAAGAGACGGAGCGCTTCAATCAATTTATGCTGTTCAACCGCCTTTGCCTTGAGATGCTCCTCTCTCGTAATATCCTCGAGTCTATGGATTATATATTTCACCGTATTGTCTGGACCAAGGACAGGGGTGTTGACCGAATTCCAATACCTCTTCCCGAAATTTTTTCCGTTCCCCCCCGATCCCGGCAAAGCATGCGTTTGCATCGCCATGGCATGGGGCTTGCGGCTTCTGAGCACCCTCTCCAGCGAAACGCGCAGGCCGCGATTCCCGGAAGGTTTCGGATCTCCTGAATACGCGGGGAGGATATCGAAGACGTCATGATCGATAATATCCTCGCGTCTGGTGTTGGTGTGCTGCAGGTAGGCATTACTTGCCGCCACAATCCTGAAATCAGGATTGAGGACAAGCATCATGGCCGGAGCCGATTCGAAGAGCGTCTCAAAATCGCAGATGGAAACCGCGCTTTTCGATCTGTCGGAAATGCAAATCTCCGTCCTATGCCAAAGATCCTCTTTGAGAAAATCGGCCTGTCCCTCCCGCCCTCGCCTCTCGGGCCCCGAATAACTGCCGCGTGCGCCCCGTACCGGATCGACCCCCACAGTGGCCCACCCTTTTGTGCGGAGAAATTTCTTGATCTTGTGGGAGGCGATCAGTTCATCAAGGCGAGCGGGTTCCACCTCGTCAGTTTCATCATTGTGGTACACAACTTTTATCGTCATGACATCACCAACTTCTATGACAAGATGACGCTCTTATTGTCAGTTCATGTCAGTGCGCACCAGAATTGAAAAAGCACTGCAAAACAAAAACATACCCATAATATATGTCGTCATTTCGTAAAATGCGATCCTTGTATTGTGCTATAGTCGAAAAACTCTAGGAGCCTGTCGGATTATGCCCTTTTTCCCCACATCTTCGTTAAACTTGAAAAAATTATCCTCGGAATATTCAGTATATGCCTCCGGTAATTTTTTCGAGTTTGCCTCGATCTGAGCAAAAATGCCTATAATCCGACAGGCTCCTAGGAGCCTAGGAACCTAGCGGCTGCGATATACGATGTCCGAAAACGTCTTGCCCAATTTGTCGCCCCGGCGCATTATGCATTAGAGAGAAAACAACACCGGCAACGCGGATAGAAAGCCTTATTCAAGCCATCCACCCGCCTCAACCGGCAACAAGGAAGTTGTATGGAACTTGATCCCGATATCTGTGAAAAGGCCCGTCTGGCGCGAGACCCTCGTTTCGACGGCTTGTTTTTCACCGGCGTGCACAGCACCGGCATCTTCTGTCGGCCAATCTGCCCGGCCCCGCCGCCCAAACCCGAGCACATCGTTTACTATCCGACCGCGGCATCGGCCATGGAAGCCGGTCTGCGCCCGTGCCTGCGCTGCCGCCCCGAGGCATCGCCCGGCACACCCGCCTGGAACGGCACCTCGGCCACGGTTTCCCGGGCCATGCGACTGATCCGCCAGGGCGCCTTGAATGAATGCGGGGTGGACCGCCTGGCCGAGCGTCTCGGAGTCAGCGGCCGCCACCTGCGCAGACTCTTCAAACGCCATGTCGGGGTATCCCCGTTAACTCTTGCCACCTTCGAGAAGGTACTGTTTGCCAAAAAGCTGCTGAGCGAAACCATGCTGCCTGTAAGCGGCATTGCCTTCGCAGTCGGGTTCGGATCTCTGCATCGCTTCAACGCAGCCTTTAAAAAGGTCTATGGCACGACACCGACGGATTTGCGTCGCCGGGTAAGAGATCAACCTGAGAACGGCGACTCAGCCGTGCACTGCACTCTGGAGTTATCCTACCGCCCTCCCTTCGATTGGCAGGCAATGCTCGACTTTTTCGCCCTCCGGGCGATACGGGGAATGGAGTGCGTAACCGACGGGGTCTACCGGCGTACGTTTCGGATGAAGCATACCGTCGGCATTCTTGCCGTCTCACCCGCCCCCACCGGTAATGTCCTTCGGTTGCGCCTCAGACTTTCCGAATACCGGGAACTTCCGGAGATTGTGGAACGGGTGCGACGGATGTTCGACCTCGACGCGAACATGGCCGCCATTCTGCCGGCGCTCCAAGGCGACCCGCTTCTGGCGCCGCTTGTTGCACGGCGTCCCGGCCTGCGGCTACCCGGCGGGTGGGATCCGTTCGAGGTCGCGGTCCGGGCGGTGGTCGGCCAGCAGATATCGGTCAAGGCGGCCTGCACTGTGGTGGGCCGCATTGTCGCGGCCAGCGGCCCCATGGTGCCGATCAATGGCGATGAGAAGTTGCGCCGTTTTTTCCCCACTGCCGACGAACTGCTGGCCCAGCCACCGCTGGAAGCGGGGCTCACCGGCAAGCGGCTGGCGACGCTCCTGGGTCTTGCCGAAGCAGTCCACACCGGAAAGCTGGATTTCACCCCTGCGGCCGTGCCGGACATGATCGAACGCCTGACCGCCCTGCCCGGCATCGGCCCCTGGACGGCCCAATATATCGCCATGCGGGCCATGGCAGAGCCTGACGTCATACCGGTTGACGATCTGGGCATTGTCCGCGCCCTGGAACAGGACGGCTGCAAGCCGAGCCGCAAGCAGATCCTGGCCAGAACCGCGTCCTGGCGGCCCTGGCGGGCCTACGCCGCCATCCACCTCTGGAACCGTTGAAAGGAACACGCCATGTATTACGATTATTTTGACACCGGATTGATAGGCACCCTGACCCTGATGGGTGATGAAGAGGGGTTGCGCGCCATCGCATTTCCCCAAAGCCGCCACCCTCGACCCATCGCGCCTGATTGGCCGCACTATCCCGAGTTTTTCACCGAGGTCAAACATCAGCTGACTTCGTATTTCCAGGGCGAACTGAAAACTTTCCACCTCACGCTGGCACCGGAAGGAACCGCTTTTCAGCGCCAGGTCTGGGAGGCCCTGACCCATATCCCCTACGGCGCTGTCGCCTCCTACAAAGACATCGCCCAGGCCATAGGCAACCCGAAAGCTGTGCGGGCGGTGGGTGGGGCCAATGCCCGCAATCCCATCCCCATCATCGTTCCCTGCCACCGGGTCATCGGCAGCAACGGCGCCCTGACCGGTTTCGGCGGCGGGCTCGACACCAAGTCCCGCCTTCTGGAACTCGAACAACGGCAGAGTTAAAATAGTAAAAGCGGGGGGGTATAAACGGGGCATGCACAATGGGGACAGACCCCGATTTCATATCGTTCCATGAAATCGGGGTCTGTCCCCATTTTGCATGCCCTAAAAAAATTTGTGGTAACCCTGCTACCTTGTCGATTGCTTTTGCAACGATTTAGGCCAGTGGCTTTGCGTCCCACCCTTTCGGCATGGTTTGCTTTTCACATCTATTAATGTAAGAGTGGCACCAGCCGGTGTCAAGGAGGGCGAGCTTTTTTAGCCCATCGAAAAGCCTCGCGGAGTACACCAGCGTACCTGGCCGCCCTATTCTTTTTTCGGCCTGCCGGCTTTGCCGGGGGTCACCCGACACCCCAAGGTGTTGGATATCTCCCGGATGAAGCGGTCGCTACCAAGAACATAATTGCCGTTTACCGCCCGCCGCACTTTCGCCGTTTCCTCTTCATCGAGCTCAAGCCTGAATAGTTCCCGATATGCTTCCAACCGTTGACTCTCTGTCCTACCGAGCTCGAGATAGAGCGGATGGGAGTAAAGCATATCGGTCTGCTCCCCCTGGCCGTTGGCCCGGTAGCTGGACCAACGATAATCCCGGGGGTGCTTGACGATTCCGGCGCGAACCGGATTCATTTCTATATATCTCTGGCATACAAGCAGATACGTCTCCTGCTCGATGAGGCAGGAACGGTACCGTCCTTCCCACAGGGTTCCGCTCCGCTGATAGGTCCGGTTGATGTATTGCACATACCGTTGCCCCAACCGCTTCATGAGTATCCCCACGCTGCCCTCGTGGCGGGGTGTCAGAAGAAGGTGCACGTGATTGGTCATCAAAACGTAGGCGTGGAGAGCACAGCCGGACACCTGAGCACTCTCACTCAGCCACTCGAGATATTGAAGATAATCGGCATCGGCGAAAAAGCATTGCCCGCGATTGTTGCCCCGCTGAATCAGGTGCATGGGAACACCGGGCATGACGACCCGTGAACGTCTTGGCATGGTATGCGATAGCTTGGCTACGGTTAACTCCCCGCCGGATACAAAATGCGGATACACGTTTGCATTTCCATATCCGACCCATTTTACGGTGAGACCAAGAGGGGAAAGCGACAGACTCCTCTCTCTCCCCACCACTATACCATAATATCGTGGTCTGTCCCCAATTTATTTCCGACCCGACAATCGGGGCAGCCCGCTGGGCCGCCCCGAATCAAAGCCTGTTAACCTCGGGAACCGAGTCGCAATCCACCGTGAATGTAATAGACATCGCCCGCCAGCGCCTCGTTGCGATAGATATCGCAAACAAAGGTGGCGACTTCTTCCGGCTCGATCAAACGGCCGATGGGGACCTCGCCCAGGACCCTGTCCAGCGCCTTCTGATTCATACCCTTGACCATGGCGGTGCCCACATAGCCAGGAGCAATCGCCACGCAGCGCAACCTATCGGCAATGCCGCGGCGGAAGAACTCGGCGGTGAGAACCTTGGGCATGACGCTCATGGCCGCCTTGCTCGATGAGTAGTTGATCTGACCGGCCGTTCCCAGCGAACCGGTGGAGGAGACCAGGCAGAGCAACCCCTTGCACCCGTGATTGATCATTTGCTCGGAACACTCACGTATGGTGAGGAAAACGCCGGTGAGGTTGATATCGATCACCTGCTGAAAATCGGCAAGCGACATTTTCCGGGTCACCTTACCGGTTTCCCGGTCAGGCGCGACCATCATGCCGTCTTTGATTATGCCGGCAAACGGAGCCACCAGGTTGATCGCCCCCATCTTCTCCATAGCGAAAGCCGCCAGGGCGGCGCAATCTTCCTCTTTGGTGACATTGCAGACGAAAGTCTCCACATCACCCTGCAACTGCTGCCTGGCTCTCTCAAGGGCGTCGGCATCGATATCGGCGATAACGGCCCTGCCTCCCTGCTCAAGCCATTTTTCAGCCAGAGCAATACCAATGCCGCCGCTGCCCCCGGTTATGACCGCCACCGCTCCCTTGACATCCAACATAGTGCTACCTCCTGTTTCATCCGAAAATCGATACTGCCGTGAGGGTGTTCGCCGGAGATCCGATTTTCTTTTGTTGATTATTGCCGACGAATATTTTTTCCCCTGCCGGTTTTTCGCTAGGCTATTCGCGCCTCCAGATTGCGCTCCCCAAGAGCGCACACCTTCCATCGCGCCCACTATTCCGGAGCTTCCCGATTTATAGGAATTTTTCCGGAGATCGACAACGGCACACTCCAAATATCACGGAATTAAACCACCACGACCAACATGTCGGTTTCCCGATTGATTGGGAAACCGACATGCAGGCAATTTCTCGGATTCGTCTGTTATTGACTGCTTGCGACCATTCTAGGAGCCTGTCGGATTACGATTTTTTTGCCGCCGTCGAACCGCCAGTTGCCGGCTTAGCACCGGCAGGTTCGGAGGCTTTCGGCTCGGCCGATTTGGCATTGACCGCAGGTGACTGCTGAGCTGATTTCACGGGAGGCTCGGCCTTGCTTGCAGAAGCAGAATTCTTGCCCCCCGCTTTGGTTGCGAGCTGGGACTTCGCCTCCTCTTCCGCAGCCTTGGCAACAGGCGCGTCCGCGGCTTTGCCGCCAGCAGGTTTGGTCGGTTCCTGCTTGGCATTCCCTGTTTTTTTACCCTTAGCGAGCAGCTTCTCCATCTCATCGAAACCCTGATCGATGATATTTTTCACATAGTTCGAACCATCTATGCAACTATCGCTAAAGTAGGTGCAGGTCTTTCTGCCGCTCTCCGTCATCCACGGGGTCTTTTCCAGTGATTTTTTCAGAAGCTGTTCTCCATGCCCTTGCAAGGTTGAAAAAATCAAAAAAGTGTTGTCCACCGCGGTCTTCTGGAACCGCACCGCTCTGGAGTACAAATCTTGATTATACATCGTGTCTTCTCCCTGTTATGGTTGCAGGGCTCCGTAAAGCCTGTTTAAAAATATATTTATATTTCGCCAGCATACAAGTTGGATGGCCAACCACCCACTTGCGCTGTCCACCCCTTTGGGCAGGCTTTGCAGGCAAAGACAGGCAGTGCCGCAAACCTTAAAAAATTCTTTAGGGAAAAAAGTTGTCGGCGAAGACCGAGAGTGGATGCCACCCCGGCCCGGGATCGCAAACTACTTAGTTTTCGGATGGGAACTACTTAGCGTTGGTCAAATCCGCCAATTTCTCATACCCTTGGTCGATGGCTTTTTTGTAATCGCTTCGTGCTGTTTTTAAGTATGCCATGGAATCATCCCAAGGTTTGCGCACATTTTCGTTAACCCATGGAAACTGTTTGAGAATTCCACCCACCACGTTCTCAGAATAATCCTGGACCACCGACATAGCGGTATAGGAATTGTCAAAAAGCGCTTTTTGAAAACCGATCATCTGCTTGGTGATGTGTGCTGTTTCCATCTACTAACTCCTTTGATTTGTTGTAACCATTTACCTGAAAAGGCCAACAGGTCGCCAAACCTTAACAATTCCCCAGGTCAACCTACAACCAGCCAAACGAGGGTGCTCTCTAAACCAGGTTGCCACCGGTTTATACGACAACAGGATTCACCCAACTCTCAGAAATCCGGGTTTCACTAGCGAATGCATAACAATTAGATATCCTGGGAACGGCCTTTGTCAAGGTAGAAAAATCGTGCGATGCACAATCTAGAGAGATCAGCCGCCAACCTCAGGAAACGAAAACGTAACACCAGCGACGGCCGGGAAAAGAATGACATCACGGAGAAGGTTACGTGTTGTCTGACATTACAGCCATGTAGCTGATATCTCGTTTCTTGATGGACCAACTTGCAACTAACACGAAGACAATAATCGGACTCCACCCGACTCTTTGACACTGAATTTTTAAATCCTCGTTAGACGGACTTAATATTTTTCATCACAGATTTGACACGCGCCTATGCTGCGATGTAACATTCAGTCAACGTCCTTCGAAGCGGCACCATCTAGGAGCCTGTCGGATTATATTCACGCCAGGGCCCCCCCCCTAGGCACAGGATTCTTCCAACCTCGCCGCTCCACAACCGAAGGGGCCCGGCGAAGCGACATGACACGACGCACAATCAGGAGAAGAACCCGGAAATTCGCAAGGACTGCCAGGCATGGTTGACACGATTCTCATCAAGAAATACCCGAACAGAAGGCTTTACAACACCAAGGAAAGCAACTACATCACGCTCAAGGATGTAACCGAGCTGATCAAGGCCGGCAACCGCATCGTAGTGCAGGATGTCAATACCGGCGAAGACATGACAGCGCTGGTGCTGACCCAGATTATCATGGACAAAGCAAAAAAAAATCAGGGCCTGCTGCCGGTCTCCCTGCTTCACCTTGTCATCCAGTTCGGGGAGAACCTTCTCCACGACTTTTTCGACAAATACCTTGAAAAGACGATAGAAAACTACCTGGTCTACAGAAGGACGATGGATAACCAGGTAAACGCCTATCTCGATATGGGCATGGACCTTTCCAGCCTCGCGGAAAAGACGCTCAAAGATTTTGAGTCACTCAACCTTTTCAACGAGACTTTTAAGATGTACAACAAAAAAAAGCAGTAGCTTACGGCATTTCTTCAATCAGGAGCCACAATTCAGAATTCCTATTAACCATTAGGGGCGAAGCTGATAATACCTTGAAAACAATCTCTTTTCAAAACGTCAATTCGTTCCGCCCCCGCATGGTGGTGTAGCAACCCTTTTGTAACCATCAACCTCAGCCGGCGACTGATCATACAGAATCACTTCGTTAGAGCCGCAGCAATCTCCTGCCAATCGCACGGATGATGCCGTTTGCAAAATTGCGCCCCAAGGCCATAGCCTCCGGCAGATATCTTTGGCAACAAAGAGAGCGAGCAACACAACGAGCTGATCAATAAATAATCATTTCCAAACAGGCGCCAGATTTCTTGGGGGTACTCTCTGTGTCATACTCTCAGGAGTCTGTCGGCACTCGGTATATGGCGTTCTCAGGCAACCGCCTGATTTTTATTCTGTATCTATTTTCAACAAGCAACCGCTATCGATAAAGGAGCACACATGACGGATTCCACCTGGCAAGGCAATGAATTTGGTAAGCTGGTTGAATCGTGGATGGACATAACGAAGAACTTCTGGAATCTCGAAGGGAGTCAGAAAGAGTCAGCCAGCTGGCCCGGCTTCAACTTCGCCTTCGATCAAAATGAAGAGGAAGCGGCGGATGACGAGAGATACAAGATGTATCGAACCTGGGAGACGGCCGCAAGCAACTTCAGCTCATTCCTCAATATCCTCTCCGCCCCGGAAAATCAGGAAGATTTGAGTCAGAGCTTTCTCTCCTTCAGTGAGGCAATGACTCAGACCACGGGAGATACGCTGGAAAATTTTATCGATTTCCAGAGTCACCTGGTCAACAGTTTTGCCAAGGTGAGCGAACATACCAAAGCGTTTTCTTTCGACGAGATCGATCACAAGGCCTTCGAATCGTTTCGGGATCTGTACAAAACAGAGTTTCAGAAGTATCTCCACGTGCCCAAGATAGGGCTGCCCCGCGAGTTCCATGAACGAATCAGCAACCTCATAGACAGAAATAACCTGTTTTATTCCTACCTCTTCGAACTTCTCTATCTTTTTTCCGTTCCATTTGAGAAAACCAACCGGGAAATGCAGCATAAAATCAGTCGTATGCTGGAGAACGGCGACTGCGACTGCATCAAAGACACGAAAGTAGCCTACAACGAGTGGATCAAAACCCTCGAGTCCAACTTCATGGAACTGCTCAAATCCGGTGAATATACAGAGGTGCTTAATAAGACCATAATCTCTCTGGCCGACTGCAAGTCGGTGCGGCGCGAAGTCATGGGAGTCTTTCTCAAGGACCTGCAGATTCCGACCAACAGGGACATGGATGATGTGTACAAGGATCTTTATCAAATGAAAAAAAAGATCAGACAACTCTCCAAGCAAGTTGAGTCATTGCAGAACGAACTCAAGCAGGCCGACCCTGCACTGTCAAACGATTAAGAGAAGGGGCACGAATATGAATCAGGCAAGGCTTAAAGAAGAAACCAAGACCCAGGCAAAAATACCAGTCGACCTCATCCTCAGAAACCTGGAAAAGAGCCGCCAGTCCGCGAGAACCCGGTTCAAGAAGGCCTCCGCGGTGCTGACGGGAGATCTCGACACCGATATCTCCACCACCCCCTACGACATAGTCTATGAAGAGGACAGGGTCAAACTCAAACACTACAAGCCAGAAAAGGTACGGGTGAAAACCCCGCTGCTGGTTATTTACGCGCTGATCAACCGGGAGACTATGCTCGATCTGCAGCCGCGCCGCAGCGTGGTTGAGAGCCTGCTCGGCCATGGCGTGGAAATCTATATGGTCGATTGGGGCTATCCGACCCGAAAGGACCAGTTTCTCACCATCGGCGATCACGTCAACGGCTATATCTCCAACATCGTCGATTTCATCTGCGAGAAAAACGGGGTACCTCAGGTGAACATCATGGGTATCTGCATGGGGGGCGTCTTCTCGATCATCTACACCGCCCTGCATGCCGACAAGGTAAAAAACCTGGTCACCACAGTCACCCCGACCAACTTCGATACGGACAACGGCCTTCTCAATATCTGGATGAAAAGCACCGACGCCCAGGTTCTGGGGGATGCCTACGCCAATATGCCGGGGGACGTCATGAACCTCGGCTTCCTGCTGCTCAATCCGGCTCGGCTGATGATCGACAAGTACATAGGATTTCTCCAGAACATGGACGACAAGAACTTTGTGGAGAATTTCATCCGGATGGAAAAATGGATCTTCGACAGCCCGGACGTGCCGGCGGCGACCTTTAAACAGTTCATCACCGATTTTTACAAGAAAAATCTCCTTATCCAGAGTAAGCTGGAAATCGACGGTGAATTGGTCGACCTCAAGAAGATTACCATGCCGGTGCTCAATTTCTACGGCAAATTCGACCACCTCGTGCCACCGGAGGCCTGCGACGCCTTCACCTCCAAGATCGGCTCCACCGACAAGGAGGACATCTGTTTCAATACCGGCCACATCGGTATCTATGTGAGCTCCAAATGTCAGAAGGAGTTCGCCCCCAGAATTGCCAATTGGCTGCAGGAGAGAGATTCCCCCTGAGCCCATCTCCCGGAGTTCGTGAACAATGAGCAAAGACGAACAGTATTTCAAGATTTTCTGCCGAATTATCAAAGAGATCCAAACTTCAACCGAAAAAGAGGAGATCCTCCGGCGGATTGTGGAGAGCGCCGTCGAGGCGATGGACGCCAAAGCCTGTTCGCTCTTTCTGGTCAAGAGCAGGAGTGAAACCAATGGCCTGTTCTATCCAGCCGCCCAGGTCGGGCTCTCCGAAGACTATATCCATTCGGGACCGGCGAAAGGACGTGACATCACCAAGGACATCCTGATGAAGGGAGGTTATCTGGCGGCCAGGGACGCCACCACCGATCCACGACTTGAAAATCATGAGGCCAAAAAAAAGGAAGGTATCGCTTCCCTGCTCGTGGTGCCGGTGGTTGCCGAGAAAGAGCCAATCGGCATCCTCGCCCTCTATACCGCCACTCCAAGGGATTTCACGGAAATGGAGATCGACTTCCTGAAAGGACTGGCCGATCAGGGCGGCATCGCCATCATCAAAGCTCATGATATGTACCGCCGAAAAAGAGATATTCAGCTACTGGCCTCGATATCCGAGCACTTGAGTTCTACTCTGGACGTGAAGATCATCCTCCACCTGATGACCTCCGAGATCACCCACGCATTCGACCTCCTCGGCGTCACCATCAGGCTGCTCGACAATAAGAGCAACGAACTCAAGTTGATTGCCAGCTACGGGCTGAGCGAGGCTTATCTGAACAAAGGCCCCATTTCCTCAGAACGACTCAAAACGGTGATGCAGAATAAATTCGAATATATCGACGATATCAAGGACGAGGACGTCGATTACCGCAAGGAGAGGGAAGCGGAAGGGATTGTAACCATGCTCCACCTGCCGATAACTATCAAAGGCGAGGTGGTGGGCATTATGGGGATGTACTGTGATAAGAAGCGAATGGCCTCGGATGACGACATCAGCCTGCTGAGTTCAATTGCCCGGCAGTGCGGCCTGGCTATCCAGAACGCTTCGCTGTACCTGCAGGTCCAGGAAGAAAAAAACAACCTTGAAGAGGAGATCTGGGCCGACAAAGCCTGGTTCTGAAGGGTTCCGCTTCAGCTGCAACGGCCCCGCCCCCACGAAAAAGGCCCGCCGCGGCCGCGGTAGAAAGTTCCGCGCGCTGTGAGCGGGCCTGTTGTTATAACGACACCGAAGACCGGGGAGAGACCGTGCTTTTTGCCGCAGCTCCGCTGCCGGCGGGTTTTGCGCCCACACCGGCCAGGTCGAGGTGAAAACGAACCGGACCCCGGTGGTTTTTCTCACCGAACACTTTATCCAGCGCGCAGACCGTATCCGGATGAGACCAGGAGGTGGCGATAGCCACATGGCCCTTGGGGAAAGGCGTCACCTCGATATCGACGAACTCACCGGGAGCGAGGGCAACCTCTTTTTCCACCAGATCGTCGCTCTCCCCATAGCAAACCAGCCAGGGGATCTTCTTTTCCTTTATAGCGTGAAAATTGAGTTTGCGACCGAAAATGGTGATGGGCAGGGTACCGTCCTCACTGATCGGCTTGTTGTATGAGGTAAAGCTCATTTTGGTTACCGCCAGCGGGATATCCGATCTCTCGTTCTGTAGCCAGTAGTTGAGCGCCGCCACGGTTTTGCTGTGCGATCTCTGGCACTTGCCCTGAGCACCTCCCATCATGATATCGCGAAACAGGGCCACCATCGGCCCGGAATCCTCGATGCTCTTCAGCTTGTAGACCCAGCCCATGAGATCGCCGTCGGCAATTTTATTGCCGTTAGGCAGAACCTTGGTTCCATAGGCGAGATCATTGAATGCTTCAGGGAGCTCACGCAAAAATTTCCCCAGCCCCTGGCTGCGCGTACCGTCCATGGGCGCCACACAGGTAATGAGGGCGTCGACCAGGCCGTCGAGTTCGCCGGTAAGGGTGTTGCACACCGCCGAAAAACCACCCTGACAGTACCCGTTGAGGGTCACCGGCTGACCATGCCGCTTTTTCAACAGCTCGCAGAAATAGCGGGTGTCGCGCGCGTCATCTTCCAGGGTCATGGTCTGCACCGCCGGGGTTTCATGAATCCCTTTCATGATGCGGACATACGTGGGGATAGCGCGGTTGGCAAAACTGTGGGCGTAGCTTTTTTTCTCCCCGGGGAGAAATGAGAGAATATTTGAGCCCAGCACGAAGGGAGGAATAATGATCAATGGTTTGAGACGATCATCGGTGACCACCCCAGGCTCGGTCGGCTGCACCCTTCGCAGAACAAACCTGTCGGTCTCGGCAAAAAGGCTCTGCGGCTGGTTCTCGAAATGAAACCCATATTCCGGCTCGATGTCCTTTATCGCCTGGGGATATTCCCGCATGACCCAGTGCAGGGCGTCTTTCTGGCGAACGATGAAATCATCGAGCTTCTGCCCATCCTGGGTAAGCAGGAAATCAAGCCACGCCCCGTAAAATTGGTTGAGTTCCCTCCGATTATACTCGCCGACCACCTTCAACGTTCCCAACCAGTATCGGGAGAGTAAATCGAAATTGAAGTCGAAAAGTTTCAGATACGACCGGCCATTGTCCAGAGGCATCCGCTGCAGACTCTTGGTCGCCTCGACCCGCTGGAACATTTGGGCCGCGATCAGGAGAGGATGAAGAAAATCGTTATTGTACCGGTTTATCCCCTCCACAAAGTACCTGGCCCCATCTGCCTGATCCATCAAGGTCTTGTTCCAGGTTCCCAACATAGTGAAGATCTCGTCCATCTTCAATCTCTCCTTCGTCAATCTCCTTATGTCGAGGGGAATCGCTTTGCTTCCCGTACGCCATCGGTTGTATGCTTTTTGACCCGCGCCCCTTACCCGTCGGCCCGGCCGGACGGCTCTTACCGGCCATCGCACTAAAATCACATTCAATATCCGTCGGCCAACCCTTTACAGGCAATCGACGTGCGAATGGACTCCTCGCAGATGACCAGCACCGAAACGCGCGCTCCTGCCCCCCTTCCACGATACTTTGTGTCGTCTCAGGACAAAATGCAAGGGTTTTCAGCGCTGTAAACGTTCAGCAGCTCCCCAGATGGAATACGGGAGGGCCGATGGGCCGCTCCCGGCCTTCCATCGCTATCCCCCGCGCCATATGGGGTGCCGCTGAACGTTTGCTTCCCGCGAGTTGATAAACGACTACTACACTGCAACCAGGGTGAACGTTTACCGCGTCTTGATTGAGGCAACTTTCGATTCACCCGGTGAACTGACGCCAAACAGCCGGTCGTTACTTTTCTTCGAGAAGCTCCTCAAATTTTTTGTAGCCGTCATCGACAGCCTTTTTGAAATCATCCCGAGCTTTTTTAGCCATATTGACAGTCTCCTGCAGCGATTTTTTCGCTTCATCGGTGACCCACGGGAGTTGCTCGAGGTAGCTGTTTACCATTTTTTCACTCTGATCCTGGGCCAGAATCAAAGCATTGAAGCTGTTCTCGAAGATGGTTCTCTGAAAGAGTAAAGACTGCCTGGCAATTTTGGTTGTTTCCATTTTTTCGCTCCTCTGCATCAATTATTACATTGGTAATAAGGCGGTAGACCGCCCGCTGGGAATTATTGGTCCTCCCACAGAGAGGGCCGAGGATACCTACCGCCATCACTGCTGCGGATACCTGAAGTATAGTTATGCCTAGCCTACTGTCAAGCGTAAAATGTTGCAATGCACAAAAGTTATACAAATCCAAACATACGAAACATATTCCAAATAAATCTTCTAAAATAGAAGTGTTACGAACATATACGACAACCTCCATCAAATATCATGTGAAAAAATGGTGCGTCGTGTCATCATTTTATCGCTCATAAAAAAGCTTGGCTAAAAAAAACGGCCCGCCCCCGAACAGGGAACGGGCCGTTTTCCTTCACGCTTGAAAATTTTTTCTCCGTCGGACTTCAATTCCGACCGAGCACCGACCGGTTTTCAGTCTTCGAAACGCATCTCTTTGTAATACTCGTCATCGTCATCCGGATCGTAGGTATCTTCAAGCATAACCAATTTGACCGGATTCTTGGTAACGATCGTATAATCGGTCCCGCACTCGTAGCAGGTAATCGTGTCGCCTTTGTTGAAGTAATACTCTATCGGGATAAGTTCCAGACAGATCTCACACCGCCCGAATCGCTCCCTGTCCCCTTGGTGTTTGTTGAACTTTGCCATTGTGCATCCTCCTTGCTTTGCCTTACGTTACGGACAATGGTTTCACCACCTATAAACAAAAAGCATGCCAACATAACACCTGCATCATCACGCTGTAGTTACGTAATAAATCAACGTTTTGGCTCTGGCTGAGCAATCCGATATCCACCGACAATATTCCGAAAATATTCCAAAAAATCCGCCATGCCATAAATATCACGTCGTTATATCAGGATATTTTTATTTTTTTCCGATCTGATGGGTTTCTTCCGATTTGCGAAAGTCTTCCTTTTTCAAACCGTAGATCTTCATTTTGTTGTACAGGGCACGGGGAGTAAGCCCGGCGAGTTGCGCCGATTCGCCGATCCGCCCGTCGGTATATTCCAACAGTTCGACCAGGTATTTTCGCTCGGCGGCCTGAGAGAGAAGATTTTTGTAGGACTTTAGGGTTGTTCCGGGACGAAAGGCGTGATCGGTCAGGTTGCCGCCGCCCATAACGGAGGCCGCAATCGGCAGCCCTGGGATATGAATGAGATCGGCGGTGATGATCTCACTGCTGGCGAGCATCACCGCTCGCTCAATAACATTTTGTAATTCCCTTATATTGCCGAACCAAGGAGCGGACAACAGGATTTTCATGGCCTGGTTGTCCAGCCCCTTCACATAGTCGCGCCCGTCCTTCTTCTTCTTGTTGATAAAGTGCTGGACCAACAGGGGAATATCTTCCGTCCTGTCTCTAAGCGGTGGAATATGGACCTGAAAGACCGACATGCGATAGTAGAGGTCGGAACGGAGCTGTCCGCTATTGAGCAACTCCATGGGGTCGGTATTGGTTGCACCGATCACCCGGAAGTCGGTGCTGATTTCGGCGTTTCCGCCCAGCCGCTGTAGAGATTTTTCCTGCAGTACCCGCAGCAGCCTCACCTGCATGGCGGCGGACATCGATTCGATCTCATCGAGAAAAAGGGTGCCCCCGGCGGCATGCTCGATCTTGCCGATCCGACGACTGGTCGCGCCGGTAAACGCCCCCTTTTCAAAGCCGAAGAGTTCCGACTCGAGCAGGCTGTCCGGCAGGGCGCCGCAGTTCACCGCCATGAACGGCCCGTTGCGCCGACGCGATTCGTTGTGAAAGATGTTGGCGAGCAGCTCCTTTCCGGTTCCCGTCTCGCCCTGTAAAAAAATCGGGGACTCGGTGGGAGCGATGTCTTTTACCAGGTCGATGAGCTGCTCCATCAACGGACTTTTGGTGACGATCGCCTCCCTTCCCGGTTGGGCACTGATATAGCCAGCCAGGTATTTTTCCCGATTCTGCTCACGGCGATCCCGCACCAGCTGGGCAAAAAGGCTCGCGATCTCCGCCGGCTCTCCCTGAGGCACCGCAAATATCTTCCGCCTCACGCTTCCAGTCGACTCGTCGTTCTCTTCTCCCTTTCGTCCGTAAAGAACGATTGCGGGGGTATTGTGGGTCGTGGCCAGTTCTTCGAGAGAGATTTCCGCCACCTCGGGATGACTCGCCTCGACAATCCACAGATCGAAAATCCGCGAAAATGCCGTGGCGTAGAATTCCGCCGCGGTATCGACGCAGAGAAATCTGCAGGAGAGCGAAGAAAATGAATCGATTATATTTTCACGGTCGCTTTCCAGACCGAAAATGAGAAGAGTATACATTGTGCGTTGGCTTTTACCCCTGCCTTGAGAAGGAGGAAACCCAGTTTATAGCAGCGTACCGCTTATCCCTTGCTTATCCCTTCATTTTTGTGGATTTTTCATCAATAAATATGTATTGACTTTATACCGATTTTCATTTAAATGCCAAATCTTCCCAACAGGCGGCGACTCAACCTTCGTCGGCAAAAACTACTCCGAATGTCCCCTTGACCAGGCGGGATCGGACGGGGGCTCGACCGCCGCATTGCAAACCTTCGGTTCTTCTTTTTATTCTTTTCGGTTCAAGGTAATGGATATGGCGCAGGATTATCACCCCAAAGAAAATTGGACAATCAAAAAAGCCACGGAGCTGTACGGCATCAACAACTGGGGTGCCGGCTATTTTTCCATCGATCCTTCCGGTGACGTGGTCGCAACCCCGTCGGGTTCCGGCGACGGACCGCGCATCAGCCTGTTGGAGGTGGCCAAGGAGGTCGAAGCCCGGGGCCTGTCGATGCCGGTGCTCCTTCGCATCGAAAACATTCTCGGCTCCCAGATCAAGCTGCTGCACGAAACCTTCCGCAAGGTCATCCGGGAAAACAACTACCAGGGCGCCTACAAAGGGGTGTTTCCTATCAAGGTGAACCAGCAGGAGCAGGTGGTCGAGGCCATCTCAATGTTCGGCAGGGAATACGACCACGGCTTGGAGGCCGGCTCGAAGTCGGAGTTGATCGCCGCCATCTCCATGCTGAGAAACCGCAACGCCTGCCTGGTCTGCAACGGCTATAAGGACGAGGAATTCATCGACCTGGGGCTCTACGCCATTAAAATGGGATTTCAGGTCTTTTTCGTCATCGAGGTGCCGGGCGAAGTCGATCTTATCATCGAGCGGGCCAAATTCCACCGCATTACCCCGGCGCTTGGCTTCCGGATCAAGCTCTCAACCCAGGCCGAGGGCATGTGGGCGGAGTCCGGCGGCGACGCCAGCGTCTTCGGCCTCTCCATGAGCCATATCGTCGACGCCATCGACCGGCTGAAAGCAGAAGACATGCTCGACTGCCTCAGGCTGCTGCACTACCATATCGGCTCCCAGATCCCCAATATCCGCGATATCAGGGCCGGGGCCATGGAGGCCTGCCGCCTCTACGAAGAGCTGGTGAAAGAAGGGGCCCCCATGGGGTACCTCGATCTTGGCGGCGGTTTGGCGGTGGACTACGACGGCTCCAACACCAACTCCAACTCCAGCCGCAACTACTCGATGGAAGAGTACTGCTCGGATATCGTCGAATCGATCATCACCGTGCTCGATCGCAACAGCATCGCCCACCCGACCATCATCACCGAGTCGGGCAGGGCCATCGTCGCCTACTCTTCGGTGCTGCTGTTCAACATCCTCGACGTCAGCTCGTTTGAACCGCCGCCGATCCCGGAAACCCTGCCGGAATCCGACAACGACCTGCTGGAGAACCTGCTCATCACCTACAACATGGTCTCTGCCAAGGATATCCAGGAGTGCTGCAACGACGCCCTGTTCTACCGCAGCCAGGCCCGGCAGCTGTTCAAGCACGGCCAGATCTCCATCCGCGAGCGGGCCCTGGCCGAGAATCTGGTCCAGCACACTCTGATCAAAATCTCGCAGATTTCCAGAAGTCTCGACCACATCCCCAAGGACGTGCGCACCATAAATAAGCTGGTGTGCGACATTTATTACGGGAACTTCAGCCTGTTCCAGTCGCTTCCCGACGTCTGGGCCATCGACCAGATCCTGCCGATCATGCCCATCCACCGGCTGGCCGAGGCGCCCACCAGACCGGCGATCATCTCGGACATCACCTGCGACTGCGACGGCAAGATCGACCGCTTCCCCGATCCCTCCAACGGCAAAAGCAGCATCATGCTGCATACCTTGAACGAGCGCGAGGAATACTATCTGGGCGTCTTCCTGGTCGGTGCCTACCAGGAGACCCTGGGCGATCTGCACAACCTCTTCGGCGACACCAACGTGGTTTCCATCCACGTCAACAGCGACGGCAGCTATAAATTTATCCGTGAACTTGAAGGAGACTCGGTCTCCGATGTACTCTCCATTGTAGAGTACGACCTGCGGGCCATGAAGAACCGGCTCAAGGATATCGCCGAGGACTCGATCGAAAAGGGTTTTATCACCGCCCGCGAACGTAAGTCGATACTGGCCAATTTCGAAGAGGGTCTCAGAGGATACACGTATTTCGAAAAGGAATAAGAGGGAGAAAAACATGTCAAGGGTACTCATAATCGGAGCTGGAGGGGTCGGCAACGTTGTGGTGAAAAAGTGCGCCCAGCACGCGGAGGTGTTTAGCGAGATATGGCTGGCCAGCCGCACGGAAAGCAAATGTGCGACCATCGCCGCCGAGGTGCGAGCGTTGTACGGGGTAGAGGTGCGTACCGCCCGGGTCGATGCCGACAGCGTCACCGAGCTGATCAACCTGCTGAGCATTTGCCGCCCCGAATTGGTGATCAACGTCGCCCTGCCCTACCAGGACCTGACCATCATGGATGCCTGCCTGGAGTGCGGCGTCAACTACCTCGACACCGCCAACTACGAGCCGGAGGATACCGCCCATTTCGAATACAGCTGGCAGTGGGCCTACCAGGACAAGTTCAGGGAAAAGGGGCTGATGGCGGTGCTCGGCTGCGGTTTTGACCCCGGGGTCACCAACATCTACTGCGCCTACGCCCAGAAACACCTGTTCGATACCATCGAAGAGATCGACATTCTCGATTGCAACGCCGGCAGCCACGGCCATCCCTTCGCCACCAACTTCAACCCGGAGATCAACATCCGCGAGGTGACCCAGGTGGTCCGTCACTGGCAGAACGGACAATGGGTGGAGACCCCCGCCATCTTAAGTGACGACTGCGTCCATTTCAGTTTCGACTACCCGGTGGCCGGCCCGCGCGAGAGCTACCTGCTCTATCACGAGGAGATGGAATCCCTGGCAAGGCATATCAAGGGCCTCAAACGTATCCGCTTCTGGATGACCTTCTCCGAGCCCTACCTCACTCACCTCAAGGTGCTGGAAAACGTGGGCATGACCCGGATCGACGAGGTGGAATACGAGGGGCGGAAGATCATCCCCATCCGCTTTTTGAAGGCGCTGCTGCCCGATCCCGGCTCGCTCGGGGTGAACTACAGCGGCAAGACCGTCATCGGTTGCGTGCTGCGGGGTGAAAAGGAGGGCGGCAAGCGCCGCAAATACATCTACAACGTCTGCGATCATGCCGAGGCGTACCGGGAGGTGGGCTCCCAGGCGGTCTCCTACACCACCGGGGTACCAGCCATGATTGGCGCCATGATGATGGTCAAAGGCATCTGGCAGGGCAAGGGGGTGTTCAACGTCGAACAACTCGACCCGGACGCCTTCATGGACGCACTCAATGCAAACGGGCTTCCCTGGCAGGTGGTGGACTTCAGCGGATCGCTCCCGGAGTAGAACAACAAATATGCACGCAGACGACCGCCAGACCCTGGCCGACTTCCCACCGGCAATCACCGACCAGGTGCAAACGCCCTGCTATCTGATCAGCGAGGACGTCCTGCACCGCAACTGCCTGGTGCTCGACCAGGTCCGGCAGCGCACCGGCGCCAAGATTTTGCTGGCCTTAAAAGCCTTTGCCCTGCCGGCGGTGTTTCCGCAGCTGCGAGAGCACCTGCAGGGCGTCTGCGCCAGCGGGCCCATCGAGGCGCAACTGGGCAGGGAAGAGTTCGGCGGCGAGGTCCATACCTACGCCCCGGCCTACACCGATGCCCAGATGGAGCGGGTTGTCCGCTACTCCGATCACATCCTCTTCAACTCCATCAATCAGTGGCATCGGTACCGCTCGCGCATCGCCGCCGCTGGCCGCACAATTGCGGTGGGGCTTCGGGTCAACCCCGGCCATGCCGAGGTAGAGGTAGATCTCTACAACCCCTGCCTGCCCGGCTCCCGTTTCGGCCTGGCGCCGGAAGACCTCGAGGCAGTGGACCTTACCGGCATCACCGGCCTGCATTTTCACGCCCTCTGCGAACAAAACGCCGATGTGCTGGCGCGGGTACTGGCCTCGTTCGAGAAGCGGTTCGGCAAGTATATCGACCGCATGCAATGGATCAATTTCGGCGGCGGCCACCATATTACCCGCGCCGATTACGACGTCGATCTGCTCTGCGCCACCATCAACGACTTCCGCCGGCGCCACCCGAATATCGAGGTCTACCTCGAACCCGGCGAGGCGGTGGTCTTGAACGGCGGCGTCTTCGTCACCAGCGTGATCGATACCATGCGCAACGGCGTGGAGATCGCCATTCTCGACTGTTCGGCGGAGACTCATATGCCCGATGTGCTGGCCATGCCCTACCGCCCCCATATCGTCGGCAGCGGCAAACCCGGCGAATATCCGCACAGTTACCGGCTTGGGGGCATCAGCTGCCTGGCGGGCGATATCGTCGGCGACTACGCCTTTGCCGAACCGCTCACACCGGGCCGTCGGCTGGTGCTGACCGACATGGCGCTCTATTCGTTCGTGAAAAACACCACCTTCAACGGTGTGGAGCTGCCCGCCATCTACACTTGCCGCGCGGAAAAACAAGCACCCACCCTGGTCCGCCGCTTTGGATACCAGGATTACCTGAGCAGAATCGCATGACCGACCAAACCAAACAGCTCAATTTTCACGGCGACGACGTGGAGCCCTCCCCACCGCAGGACGCCTTGTTTCATGTGATCCCGGTTCCCATGGAGTGTTCGGTCTCCTACGGCGCCGGCACCGCGGCCGGACCGCAGGCCATCCTCGAGGCCTCCGCCCAGCTCGAACTGCTCACCGGCCACGGCATCCCGGCTCAACACGGCATCCATACCACAGAGCCCGTCGACTGCGACGGCGATGCCGAAATGGTGCTGGGCCGCATCGAGCGCCGAGTGGCGGATACCCTCGCCGAGCGAAAAATTCCCGTGATACTCGGCGGCGAACACACGGTGACCTGCGGCGTGATCGCCGACCTGCAAAAGGTTCATCAGGACTTCGGCGTCGTCCAGTTCGATGCCCATGCCGACCTGCGCGACAGCTACGAAGGCTCCGCCTACAGCCATGCCTGCGTCATGCGCCGGATTCACGAACGGGGCATCCCCCTCTGCCAGCTCGGCACCCGCAGCTACAGCATGGAGGAAGACGAATACCGCCGGCGTCACCGCATCTGGCACCGCGACGCCGAGGACATCCGGCGAAACGGCATCGAACCCTCACTGCCCCCGGACTTTCCGCAAAAAGTGTACATCACCTTCGATGTCGACAGTTTGGACAGCGCCGTGATGCCGGCCACCGGTACCCCGGTGCCCGGCGGGCTCGATTGGTACGAGACCATGTGGCTGCTCGAATCCATTCTGAAGAACCGAATATGCCTCGGCTTCGATGTGGTGGAGCTTGCCCCCATCGCCCACCTGCACCACGCCTCCTTCACCGCCGCCCAACTCACCTACAACCTGATGGGTCTGGTGAGCGCCGGCGCCGCCAATCGGCAATATCACCACTTGGCCTGAAAACGCGTAAGGGATTGCAGCCGATAGCTGCAATCCCTTACGTGTTTCTTGCTCACCTCTCGGCTCAGGCGCTCAATACCTCGCCATACTCATCGACAGTCGCAACCTCAGCCTTGTCATACCCCAACAAATCCAGAAACACAGTGATAACAAAGAGCAGCACGATAGGAAAGCCGACCTGCATGATCCTATCGACTTCGCTATAGGAGGTGATATCGACCAGGGTCATGATAAAGGTGATGCCGGCAATGCCCCCAAGAGCCGAGATGCTGAACACCGTCATCGGCCGCAGCCTCCGTTTGATAACGGCCACCAGCAGCTTGCCGACCACGACAAGTAGGGCGAGCACGAAAAGCAGCGGCGAGGTTATCTGATACACCCAGCCGATCTGGCCGAGTATTCGGGTCTTTTCCTTATCGAGGTGGGCATTCAACTCCTCGTACTTATTGATGTGATTCTTCTTACTGTTGAGTAGCCTCTCCAAGGTGACGCCATCGAAGAGGTCCATGATTTCTGCCGGTCCGCGGCTTCTGGCACCCTCGGTCGCGGCATTGATGTGGGCAAAAGAGACTGTCCTTTTCAATATCGAGTAAAACGCTGGGAAAAACATCTTATTATACTTCTGTTTCCAGGGCGGGACGAGAGCCGTGGAGGGTATGATGGAGGAATAGTTTGGCCGACATTGGAGTTTTCCGGAATCGCAAGCTGCACTTAACTCCTGGCCCATTTTCTGGTAAAAGGCCAGAGCCACCGGCCCGCTGGTCGCATATCCGGCCTTGGCCACAGAATCTCTGAAAGCCCAGATGAAAAAAGCCGCCGGAATGTCATCGGCACCGGCCAGGTTCTCCCACCCCTGACCCAACGGGCCTTCTAGATACTTTTTCAACTTCCTGAATGTCGGGCTGACCGCATAGGCTTTCTCTCTGACATCCCGGACAACCGGATAAAACTCACGCTCTTTGTCGGACTTGATCCTGAGCAGGGTGCCGTAAGCCAACCTGAAAGCATCGCTTTCGATCTCAATCCTGTAGGGAACTCCGTACACATGTCCATTTATCAGTTCGATCGTTTTAACGATGCCCTTGGAGATGAGCAGCGGTAGTGCGCAAAGCACCAGCACTTTTAGCGCCTGCTTCTTGTCTTGTCTTACTGCGGCAACAACCAGGAAGAGAAAAACCAGCAGAATCGAAGGCAGAATGAAAACGCTCTCATCGCGGGTAATCCAGAAAATTCCCATTGACAGCCCCAGCCCCACGGACCAGAGCAGGGCTCTGGCAAACGACCCCGTTACCCGCAGAGCCATGCCGAACAGGCAACTCAAGAGAATGGTGGCCAGGGGCGCGTAGACGGCCAATTGGAAGATTCTGCCGATCGCCGGATAGTTATAGGATCCGGGATTGAGGAGCAGGATAATATAGATGAGCAACAAGATGTAGCGCTTGACGTTCAACGGCCGAACCGCCCAGATGAACACGCAGCAGGACAACACGTAAAACAGCTGTTGCGAGACAAGCAGGGGGATGGAGAGCCAATGGCTCACCGCAATAAAGATCGGGTAGAAGGGCTCCTTGATTAGCGTGAGCTGATTATAGGCCCCGAGCCACTGTCCCTTGATGATATGTTCCGCTCCTCGGATAAATAACAGGTCGTCGATCGGGTTAACGGTGGCCATCACCAAATGGGCCCGAACGAACCACAGTTTTGCTGCCGTGATAATACAACAGATGATGAAAAAGGTTCGTTGGGAGATATCTATCTTTCGCAGTCCTGATTGTTCCATTGCATGTATTTGTTTTAGAAATTTAAGATTCCGAGTAAACGGTTACAATTCCAGCCAGCGCAAACGACCACAAAAGGTATCCCTTGAGCACTGCAAGGTCAACACTTAAAAAAGATCGCCCGCCGGCAACGATATAGAGTAAAAATGTTGCGTTGCAGGGTGAAGAAGTCTAGGATATCAAGGATATGGCAAACAAAAATACATCTTGTGTAGCATATACTCGCTGCGGGATCCTTTAACCTGCTTTTCCCACTTTTTACCGGTACATTCATGAGCTCTCTTCTTATCAGCATTGACCTGGAGGACGTCCGCGACTGGGTGGCGGACGGGATGAAATACTCGGAACGGGTCCCTGCCAACACCAGGTGCTACCTGGATTTTTTCAAACAACTCAAGGTGAAGGCCACTTTTTTTATAGTGGGGCGAGTGGCCCGCAGATATCCCGATCTGATCAGGGCGATTATCGACGACGGCCACGAAATCGCCTGTCACGGCGACACCCATCACCAGCTTGACAAACTCACCGCACAGGCCTTCAAAGAAGACCTCGCCCGCAATATCGAGACGCTAAGCGCCGCCGGAGCAACCGATATCATGGGTTTCAGGGCGCCGACCTTCTCACTTACCTCGAAAACTTCCTGGGCTTATGAGGTGATGGCCGAACTGGGTATCCGGTATTCCACTTCCGTGCTGCCGGCCCGAAATCCCCTCTACGGCTGGCCCGAGTTCGGCGGCAACCCCCGCCAGGTCCAAGGCGTCTGGGAATTGCCCATGACCCTCCACAACCTGCCGGGACTGCGGGTGCCGATAGCCGGAGGCGTCTATTTTCGGGTTCTTCCCTTTTTCCTCACCCGCCTGGCGATCCGGCGCTGTATTCGCCAAAATCAAGCCGTGGGCACCTACCTTCACCCTTACGACATCGACACCGGCCAGGAACGGTTCATGCACCCGGACTTGAGCGATAACAAGTACATGAATGCCCTCATGTACATCAACAGGAAGAGTGTCCTCAAACGACTGCGGACCCTGCACGGAATGTACAGCTTTCGGAATTACCGGGACTTTGTCGAAGGGCTAACGGCAAATTCTACCCAATAAGCGCCCTATCTCACTTTTTAATCATTAAATTCTTTCGTATCAGCGCCAGCTGTTCCGCTAGCAGGCCGAGCATGAAAAAGAGCAGTCCGGTCACGAACAGGAACAAGGTGCCCACCGAGATCCCCTCTCCCCTCAGCACGATGGGAATGCCCCAAATCATACTTGAGACCAGGAAGAAGAGGGTCAGCGGCAGAAAAATCCGCATCGGATTGAAAAGACAAATAATATGAATGATCTCCATGACCGTGTCGAAGGCGGTCTTGGTGTTGATCGTGCTCTTGCCCGTCTCCCTCAACTTGACATGAATGTCGTGTTCGCGCACCAGATGCCCCTGGCTGATGAAGATGAGGGTAATGATATCACTGAACGCCATGTTGTTGGGCGGCAGATCCAGGTAGCGCTGGACAATCTCGGTCAGATAGATCTTCATGCCGGAGTTGAGGTCCTGAATAGGAATAGGCATCAAAGCCCTGGCGATCCTCCTGATGATGGATTTACCAAGTTTGCGGTAAAGGGACTCCTTTACCATCTTTCGGCGGCCGATCACCATGTCGGCATCCTCCGCTACAAGATGGTTGTAGAGAAGAACGATATCCTCGAGCGTATGCTGGCCGTCAGCATCGATGGTAATGACATATTTTGTGCAGGTGGCGGCAAGCCCCGTCTTGATGGCGCCCCCATACCCCTTGTTGACCTTATGGCGGATGGGCATAAACAGCGGTTCGTCACCATAACGGGCCAGGATCTCACCCGTGCCGTCTTTGGATCCGTCATCAACTATGATCAGCGAGCACTGGTGCTCTCTGCAGAACGAAAGCAGTTCGGGGATAAAGGATGCAAGCGCTTCCGCCTCGTTATACGCCGGAATGACTAGAGTGAGATCGTTCATCATGGTGGGAATGGTTCACTGTCCTGGATGTTATTTCACGAATACCGGTACCTCAAGAGGAAAAGTATATATTAACGCTCGCTCGATTCTGTCAAGAACAAAGACGGACTACAGCCGCTCGATACCGACTTTGATCCTCTTCTCAAAAGCTCTACAGCCCCCGCCATCTACCGTTCCTCCCTCAATACCGCCTGTCGGCCCTTAGTGCCGCCTGTCGCCTCTGCTTTGCCCGCCCTTGCCCGGCGATGCTAGATTGATTGCAGTAAAGGCAAATCAATTATCTCTTTTACCCAAAGGAGAGCGACATGCTCATCTCGATGCACCAGGTCAGTAAAACCTACGCCATGGGCGAAACCACGGTCAGCGCCCTGGACCACCTCGACCTGCTGGTGGAAAAAGGCGAATTCGTGGGCGTCTGGGGGCCTTCGGGGTCCGGCAAGACCACCCTCTTAAACCTCATCGGCGCCATCGACCGGCCCACCTCCGGGACCGTGACGGTAAACGGGCGCGACCTTGACGACTGCACCGACAACCAGGCCTCGGAACTGCGCAACCGCTTTATCGGCTTCGTCTTTCAGCGCTACAACCTGGTACCGGTGCTCTCGGCGGTGGAAAATGTCATGCTTCCCCTGCAGATCGGGGGAACCTCGGCACCCGAAGCCCGCCGCAAAGCAATGGACCGTCTCGAGCATGGTGGGACTTACGACTGTATCCCACCAGCGGCCGGACCGGATGTCCGGCGGCCAGCAGCAGCGAGTGGCCGTGGCCCGGGCGCTGATCAGCGACCCTCCGCTGGTGATCGCCGATGAGCCGACCGCCAATCTCGACTCGGAGACCGCCCAGCGCCTTATCTCGCTGATGCGCCAAATCAATGCGGACCAAGGTACGACTTTTATCTTTTCCACCCACGATCAGCGGTTGCTCGACCAGGTGCAACGACGCATCCGGCTGCAGGACGGACGCATTCAACCCGAGATGGAGGTGGCATTATGCAATGGCTGAAAATCGGATTTCGCAACCTGGTAAAAAACCGGCGCCGCTCGCTCGCGACCCTGATCGCCATCGCCATCGGCTTCTGCGCCGTGGGACTCTTTCGCGGCTACACTGCGGCCACCTATGCCGGACTACGCCAGTCGGCCATTCGCGGCGAGGGGCTCGGGCACCTGACGATCTATCGGAAGGGCTGGCTGCAAAACGGCCAACGAGACGACCTGCAATACCTTCTGCCTCCGGCCGAAATACAAAAAATCATTAAAATCGCCACCTCGGACCCGCACGTGCGGCTCGCCACCCCGCAGCTTCACGTCGCCGGCCTGGTCTCCAACGGCCGCACCTCCCATATCTTTCTGGCCAAGGGCGTGGTTCCCGCGGACTTTCGCGCCATAACCGGCGGCATGACCCATATGCGCGGGCTCAAGGGCATGGACCTCAACGCCGACTCACCGTACGGCGTGTTGATGGCTGGTGAGCTGGCCAGCCAACTCGACCTTGCACCAAAAAGTGATGGGGTGATCATGGCCACCACCCTCGATGGACAGATGAACGCCCTGGATATCCGGGTAAGAGGAACCTACGACACCGGCACGGACGCCACCAACGACAAATACATGCTCCTCCCCTACCGCTATGCCCAATCGCTGTACGATACCAAGAGCGCCGACCGCATCGTGGTGCTGCTCGACGATTGGCGCGCCACCACGGCCACCCGGCATCTGCTCGAAAGCCAGCTGGCCACTGCCGGTCTGCACTGCGACATCCGCAGCTGGGAGCAGCTGTCACTTTTTTACCAGAAAGTCAAAAATATGTTCGACTTGATCTTCATGTTCATCTTTTTGATCGTGCTCATCATCGTGGTGATGAGCACGATCAACACCATGGGCATGTCGGTGATGGAACGTACCAGGGAAATCGGCACGCTGCGGGCGCTTGGCTTAAAGCGCCGCGGGGTCTGCCTGCTGTTTGCCGTCGAAGGCGCCATGCTCGGTCTGCTTGGCTGCCTGGGCGGGGTCGTCCTCAACTGCGTGGTCTGGGCAGCGATCAAGGTCGCCGCACCCTCCTACATCCCGCCAGGGGTGTCCACGCCGGTGCCGCTTACCGTCGAGCTGCTGCCAAGCCACATGCTCACCCTCGCCCTCTTTCTCACCCTGCTGTCCATGGCGGCCGCCATCTGGCCGGCCCGCCGAGCCTCACGCCTGGAGATGGTGGAGGCGCTGGGCCATGTGTAAACCAAATATCCATCCGACAAAACAGGACAATACCATGAAAACCTTCATACATTTAGCGCTGGTTCTGACTCTTGTCACCTGCACCGCTCACCCGGCAGCCGCCAGCGATCCGGTATCGATACACCGGATCATCGCCCGGGCCGACCGAGCACGGGGCAATGTCGACGGTATCGTCTGGAGCACCGATATCACCTCGCGGGAAGGTGGCAAAACCCAACACCGTTGCCTGGTCATCAAAAACCGCGGAGTCGATACCGTCGCCGAATATACCGCACCGGCCAAGGTCCGCGGCAACCGGATCGTGATGCTTGAGCGCAACATGTGGTTTGTAAAACCCGGCCTGCATAAACCCGTGCCCATCTCCCCGCGCCAAAAACTCCTCGGCGGGGCCGCCAACGGCGATATCGCCGCCACCAATTATGCCGGCGATTATCGGGCCAAGTTGCTGCGCGAGGAACCGGTCGACGGCAGAGCGTGCTACGTATTCGACCTCAAAGCCAAGACGAAAAAAGCCACCTACGACCATATCATCTACTGGATCGACAAGGTGCGGCAGCTGGGGCTGAAGGCCGAGTTCTTTTCGGTGACCGGCAAGCTTCTGAAAACAGCCACCTTCCGTTATGGGATCACGATCCGAACCCAGTCGGGCCAGACGCCGTTTATCTCCCTGATGACCATCCACGATAACGTGATGAAAGGCAACGTCACCACCATGGTCTATCACGACGCCCAGCCGCGCTCCCTGTCCGCCGCCACCTTCAACCTCAACCTGATGCTGCGCTGAACAATGTCCGTCGCTCCGATGTTCTCCATCATTCTGCTGTTGCTGCTGACGCTGCCGTGCCAGGCCGGGGCGAAGGGACCTTTAGCCGCCCTGGCCGATGGCATCGCGCACAACGGCACGCTCGAAGCGCGCGCGCTCACCGCTGTCACGACCACCGGAGTGGCCGACACCTCGCGCAACCCGGACAATCGCATCATGGCCATGCCGCATCTCACCACCGCCCTGCATCTGCGCCCGGACCTGCTGCTGAATACGGAGAGATTCACCCTCTCGCTCAAGCCGCGTGCCGCAATCTACCACCAATCCGTGAGCGAAGCAGGCAGAGAATACCAGCAATGGAGCAAGGAAATCTATGTTCAGCAATGGCTGGCGCGCTGGCAAGCCACGGACGCCCTCTATTTTTCCTATGGCCGCGAGAATCTGCAATGGGGCCCGGCCAGCCTGACCTCGCTCTCCAACCCCTTTTTTGCCGATAACGGCAAAAGCAATCCCAAACTCGAAATCGGTGCCATGGACTTCGCCCGTACGGTCTGGGTGCCAAACCCGACCTGGTCCGTCTCTTTAATCGCCACTACCGACCAGGGCCGGGGAGAAGCGCCTGACCGAGATTTTCAAAAGAGTTACGCCATAAAGGCCGATTATACCGGTTCGGAAAGCTATTCCAGCCTTATCCTCACTTCCCGGGGCCACCTTCTGGACCAGATCGGCGGGTATTATGGCCGGACGGTATCGAATGCCCTGCTGGTTTACTCGGAAGGCGCAATACTGCGCGACCCTCCCGGTCTTTATCCCGAGCCTGCAGCCGATGATCCCCTGGGATATCAGATGCGGCATAAAACCGGAGCCGACGACCGGTGGGTCGGCTCCATCCTCGCCGGCGCCGCCTATACCCTTGCCAGCGGCCCTACCCTGACCCTTGAGTACATGTATTACGGGCCGGGGTACGACCACACCCAGGCCGGCGAATTTTTTTCCCTGCAGGACAATGCCACCCGCGCCATACAGACGAACAGCGCTCTCTCACCGCTCGCATTCACGAAACTGGCATCCTGCGCCGACCCCGGTCTGAGGTTTTTACGCCGGAACTACCTGATGCTGCAATACACACAGACCGATATTGGCAACGCGCTCGACCTCACCCTGCGGTGGACCCAAAACCTGGACGACGGCTCCGCCCGCCTGAGCGGCATCGCCGAATGGTACATCGGCGACCATGTCCAGCTGTTCGCGGTGACCACCATCGACAGCGGATGCGACCAAAGTGAATTCGGCAATATTATTGACTACCAGGTCATGCTCGGCGTGCTATATTTCTTTTAGCCGTTTTTCATCTCAAGAAAGCCAACCAGATTCGGGAAATAACCAAACAATGGCCGACAAACCATATCGTTTCAAAGGCGCTAACGCAGGCAATCTCGTTCGGACCGCCATCTTCAACACCTTGATCGCCGCCCTCCTGACGTACATTGTCGGCGACGACTCCTTCTGGTCCAATTTCATCATCTCCCAGTGCATCGGCCTCTCCATCTGCCTGCTCGCCCAGAACGGCCTGAGGCTCTTCAAGCCACAGACAACACTTGCGCTTGCGGCAACTATCGCCGGGGCCATTGTTGTCGGGGCTTTGGCGGGCGGATTGGCGGGTGGCTTTTTGGCCGGAGTGAATCTTGCCGATTTTCCGGCCCAAAAGGTATATGCCATTCGCAGTGTCGTCCTCAGCCTGTTGTTTGGCGGTATCATCGCCTTCTATTTCTTTTCGCGGGAGAAGATTTCCCAAACCCGGCAAGAGCTGCAGCAAGAGCGTATCCAGCGCCTGATAAGCGAAAAGCAGGCCGCGGAGGCCCAGCTCAAGATGCTGCAAGCCCAGATCGAGCCCCACTTTCTCTTCAACACCCTGGCCAATATCCACAGCCTGCTCGAAAGCGACCTCGGCAAAGGCAAAACGATGCTGGCCGACCTTACCCGCTATTTGCGCGCTTCCCTGGCCGAAACCAGGGTCCAGTGGACCACTCTCGGCAGTGAATTGGACCTGATTGCCGCCTATCTCAATATCTTTCAAATCCGCATGGACGAGCGGCTCCAGGTGCGGATTGAAATAGAGGAGCGCTTTCGATCCGTTCCCTTTTCCCCCATGCTTATCCAGCCGCTTGTTGAAAACGCCCTCATCCACGGTCTTGACGAATCCATTGAAGGGGGCGCCATTCACATACGGGTCGAACACAGGGACGCCAACCTGCGGGTAATCGTGACCGATACCGGCAAGGGACTTTCGGCGGAGCGACCCTACGGATTGGGTCTGACCAATATCCGGGACCGCCTGCAAAGTCTCTACGATGGCCAGGCGCGCCTGTTGCTCAGCGAAAACCGCCCCACCGGAACCACGGCTACCATCGAGGTACCCTATGCAAGCACCTGTTAGAGCCCTTATCGCCGACGATGAAAAGCAGTTGCGTGAGCATCTGAAAAAATTGCTGGCTGAGTGCTGGCCGGAGCTTCACATCTGCGCGGAGGCGGCAAACGGCCTGGAAGCATTGGAGCGGATACGCTCCGAGCGTCCCGATGTCGCCTTTCTCGATATCAAAATGCCGGGCAAAAGCGGCATGGAAGTGGCAAGCGAGGCAGCCGATCTATGCTGCATCGTTTTCATCACAGCTTACGACCAGTTTGCCGTCGAAGCATTTGAAAGGGAAGCCGTGGACTACCTGCTCAAACCGGTGGAACCGGAACGGCTGGTGAAGACCGTGAGTCGACTCCGACAACGTCTTGCCCAGAATTCCCTCGACCCGGCCCCTATCCATGCCGCGCTGCAGAGTCTGAGCCAACAACTGATACCACCGCCCGAGACCATATACCTGAAATGGATCAAGGTGATGGAACGAGACGACATCAGACTCATCCCGGTGGATGAAGTCGCCTGTTTTCAAGCCCAGGACAAATATACCGTGGTCCAGACCGCCAGCGGCGAGCACCTTATACGCAAGACCATCAAGGCGCTGACGGAAGAATTGGACCCCGAACTTTTCTGGCAGATCCACCGCGGCACCATCGTCAACGCCGCCAGAATCGCCAAGGTCAGCGCATCTTTCACGGGTGGTTTGCAAGTAACCCTGAAAGGCCAGACCGGCAAGCTTGCCGTGAGCCGAAGATTTCAACATCGGTTCAAATCGATGTAGGAACACGCTGATTACCCGGGAAAGATACAAATTCGTCGCTGACGAAATCAACAAATCATGGGACGATCGCCACACTTCGGCATGTTCTCCTCTCCCGAAGCACAAGACCAACAGGACGCGCAGAACGCACTCGCCACCCTCGGGATCAACCATCTCGCCCATAAGCCTTATACGAAGATCAGCGGTACCCTTGGTATCATCAAGGTTGTATCGCAGTTTCGGCAAGCAAACAAGTCGCTCTAGAGCCCCCTCCAAGATTAATAAGCATTGCTTACTATGAGTCTGTGCTGTAATATGACCCTTATGAAAAAGATCAACAACGATCCCTGCCAGAGTATCGGATTTCTGCTCTATGAAGTCTCCCGGTTGATGCGCCGCAATTTCAACCAGCGCGTCGAATCGTTGGGGCTCACCCAGATCCAGTGGAGGGCGATTGCCTATATTTCCCGGCTGGAAGGGTGCAACCAGGCGACCCTGGCGGAAGTGCTGGAGGTGCAGCCAATCACCCTGACCCGGTTGATCGACCGGCTGCAGGCGGCGGGCTGGATCGAGCGCAGGCCCGACCCCCGAGACCGCCGGGCGGTGCAGGTGCACCTTACCGAAAAGGCCCGGCCCCTCCTTGAAATCATGCAGAAAAATTCCGCCGAGACCAGGAAGCAGGCCATGGCGGGGATCAGCGAGGAGACGTATGCCTCACTGATCCATACCCTGCAGAAGATGAAAGTAAACCTCAGCAGTTAAGCCGGGGCGCACAATAGGTTCACATTATGTCGGAAGAAAACGAAAAACCCGGTGACGAATCCGCTCTCGCTCCGGCGGCAAAGAGGAGGAAACGCCGCTTCGGCCGGTTGTTGCTCATTGCCGGACCCATTACTGTGGCCGTGGTCAGCGCGTATCTCTATTGGACGGGAGGCAGATACGTGAGCACAGACAACGCCTATGTCCAAGCCGACAAGGTGGTGATCAGCGCCGAGGTTTCCGGTCCGATCACCGCAGTTCGGGTGGTGGAAAATCAAGAGGTTAAAAAGGGGCAATCGCTCTTTGAGATTGACGACCGCTCCTACACCAACGCCCTGGTACAGGCCCGGGCCCGCCTCCAGGAGGTGCTGGCGGATATCCAGACCCGGAAGGCGAGCTATCGACAGAAGGAAAACGAGCTGAAACTTGCCCAGAGTGATCTCGATTTTGCACGCAAAGAGTACCGGCGCCAACTCAGCCTTGAACACGACAAGGCGGTCTCCAAGGCCAAACTCGATGCGGCCCGGCATACCCTGGAGGTAAACCGGCAGCGGCTCGATGTCATCAAGGACCAGATGGCCGAGATCCTGGCCCAGCTTGAGGGCGATCCCAAGGCCAAGGTCGATCGGCTGGCCGAATATCGGCTCGCCAAGGGGCAGCTGGATCAGGCGGCGCTCGATCTGTCGCGCACCACGGTTCGCGCCCCCTTTGCCGGCCGGATCAGCAAGATTCCCCAACCCGGCACCCATGTCGAGCCGGGAAGTCCGGTGATGAGCCTGATCGCGGATCACCGGTTCTGGATCGAGGCCAATATCAAGGAGACGGGACTCACCCATGTGCGGACAGGACAGAAGGTGCATATCGAGGTCGATGCCTATCCGAACCACGCCTTCAGCGGCCAGGTCACGAGCATAAGTCCTGCGACAGGCAGCGAATTTTCCATCATTCCCGCCCAGAACGCCAGCGGCAACTGGGTCAAGGTGGTGCAGCGCATTCCGGTGCGCATCGCGGTGAACGATCCTTTTGCCGATTGCCCTCTTCGAGCCGGGATGAGCACCAGTGTCAGTATCGATACCAAGCACCACCGGGCCCTCCCCGCCGTGGTGCGCTGGGGAATCCACACCATAGGTTTGGACAGTTCGGCGGCGGCCACACCGCCGGCGCATAAACAGTAGGCGACATGTCCACATCTGCAGTTGAAGCACACACCGTCGCGCAACCGGTGGCCTCCCGTGCCCTGGTGACGGTCTCGATCATGCTGGCGACCATCATGCAGGCGCTGGATACCACCATCGCCAATGTGGCCCTGCCGGATATGCAGGGAGCGATGTCGGCAACCCAGGATCAGATCGCCTGGGTGCTCACCTCTTACATCGTCGCGGCGGCGATTATGACCCCGCTCACAGGGGTGCTGGCCGCCAGGCTGGGGCGTAAGCGGGTCTTCCTGGTGTCGGTTGTGGGCTTTACCATCTCCTCCATGCTGTGCGGGGCCTCCACCTCTCTTGGAGAGATCGTCCTGTTCCGGCTGCTGCAGGGGGTGTTCGGGGCAGCTCTGGTTCCCCTCTCCCAGGCGGTGCTACTCGATACCTACCCCCGGGAGCAGCATGGGCAGGCCATGGCCATCTGGGGAATGGGAGTCGTGCTGGGCCCTATCCTGGGACCCACCCTTGGCGGTTTCCTCACCGAATATTACAACTGGCGGTATGCCTTCTATATCAATTTTCCCGTGGGCGTGCTGGCCTTTCTCGGCATCCTGGCTACGGTGCCGGAGAATAAACGCGATAACGGCCGTGGTTTCGACTACTTTGGTTTTGCTCTGCTCAGTCTCGCCATCGGTTGCCTGCAGCTGATGCTCGACCGCGGTCAGTCCCTCGACTGGTTTTCCAGCCCGGAGATCATCTTCGAAACGGTGGGCGCAGGCCTCTTCTTCTATATGTTTGTCGTCCACATGCTCTGTGCCGAAAATCCGTTTATCGAGGCGGACCTGTTCAAGGACCGCAATTTCGTTTTCGGCCAGATCTTTATCTTTGTCCTGGGCACCGCGATCTACGCCACCCTGGCCCTTTTGCCGCCTTACATGCAGCAGTTGATGGGCTATCCGGTCTTGCTCACGGGATTCGTCCTGGCACCGCGAGGGATCGGCGCCATGGCGGGCATGTTCCTGGTCGGCCGTCTGGCTGGTCGGATCGATACCCGCTATTTCATTTTCTGCGGTCTACTCCTTACAGCGGTGGCCATGCATATCATGAGTCGGTTCAATCTCGATACGGGCGTTGCCTCCCTGGTCTTTGCCAGTTTCGTCCAAGGGATTGGCTCCGGTTCCGTCTTCGTGTCGCTTTCCACCATCACTTTTGCCACCCTGCCCATGCATCTGCGAAACGAGGGGACGGCCATGTTCAGCCTTATCCGCAATATTGGCAGCAGCATCGGGATTTCCATCGTCATGACCCTTCTTGCCCGCAATATTCAGATCAATCATGCCGGGTTGGCCACGACCCTCAATCCTTTTCGCGCGGCAGTGTCGCCCGGCGCCCTCCCCCACATCTGGAACTGGACCACCACCGCTGGAGTGGCGGCTCTCAATGCCGAGGTGAATCGCCAGGCGGCCATGATCGGGTATATTGATGATTTTGTCTTCATCATGTGGATCGTGATTGCTTCGCTGCCGTTTGTGTTTTTGCTAAAACGTGATGCCAAGAGGAAGTGAGCTGGCTTAGCAGACAGCTTGCTTTGGGATCAGGAGGGAATTATCCCCTCCGAGTACTGTGACGTGATTGCTGCCGGTGGGGAAACCATTCGCAGTTCGTTGGTTTAGCCACTGCTTGGCTAACCCGGTGAACAGTTACGTTATTTTCTATGTTTATTAGGACTTAATACATAAACCTTTTAATAACCTGCGAGGAACGAGTCCGATCAATTAGATGGTTAAATTTTCCCTATTTTCCAATAATGCATTTCTGAAAAAAACATTCAGCTTATCTCTTATTTCTTGTTTTTCGGCCAAATCTGGTCTTCCATGGCCACTGAATACTTTTGCATGTTGTTCAAGTTCTGTTGCTATGAATTCATTAATTATTGGTATGGATTTTCCTATGCCTAATTCTGGTGAATTTCGTTTTATATCTAGTAATCGATTAACTTCTGGAATTATTTCTTTAGGAGCAACAGTATTTAGCAATTTTTTGAACTCCACAGGTGGCGGGGTGTTATAATTTTCAATATGCCTGAGTGCAAACAAGGGGCGAAGAACGTAAAAATATTTTTTTAGTTTCACTTTATCTTTAAATAAATATTCCTTAGCGTTACCTCGAGCCATATGGCTATAATGATACTTAAGGGAAATGCTGTTCATTGCTTTTGGTGCAAGCTCTCTAAGGTTATTTGCAAGGTTACCTTTTTCAAGATATCGGATTGGGCTATTGAGCCATTCTATTAATGCTCCGTTTGTTCTGGTGAACAAGTAAAGTGCTTTTTTTAAATCCCATCCTCCACAATCAATTTCATCGACAATTTTATACTCAATTACATCACGTTGATATTCAATATCAAAAGAGAGGTACCAATTGGTGTTATGGATATATATAAATCGAACATCAAAGTCTGAATCCTCTGAAGCAAACCCCCATGCCCTACTTCCAGATTCACATGCGTATAATATTTTAACATCATGTTCATCTTCAGCATTTCTTAATCGCTGAAGAATTTTATGTCTTTGTTCTTCAGGTATCATTCTTGTTAATTTGTGTTATGTGAATTTAACCCAGAGTTTCAGCGGCAGACCGCCTACGGGCGGTCTGTTTGAACGACTTGTTGGGTGCCATTAACACGTTGTTTCTCCATAATGACCAGGGCGATTCCACCGAGAATAGCGACGGAGGCCAATGCCAATCGTAAAGTTATAGGCTCACTGAGAAATATAATACCGCCCAAGGCGGCAATAACCGGTACGCTGAGCTGCACTATTGCAGCATTCGTGGCTTTAAGCGCAGGTAATGCTGCGTACCAAATGGCGTACCCTAAGCCGGAAGCCAGTGCCCCCGAGGAAACTGCGTACCAAAATCCGACGGTATCCAGAGAGATACCCTTCAACATTAATACGCTCAATACTGTCACGAAAGGGACAGCACGCAGAAAATTACCAGCCGTTACCTTAGTAGGATCACCCAAACCTTTTCCGCGCAAGGAGTAGATGCCCCATGCAACCCCAGCGACCAACATTAATATGGAACCAGATAGTGGTGGTGCCGTAAGACCTGGCAGCAATAGGCCGACAATTCCCCCGAAAGCAAGTAGAAGGCCAAGGAGTTGCAGTTTGAGAAGGCGTTCTCCCGCCCAAATTCCATATCCGATCATCGTCGCCTGAACAGCGCCAAAAAGTAACAGCGCTCCTGTTGCCGTGGGCAAGCTCACATAGGCAAAGGAAAAGCCAGCAGCATAAGTAAACAAGGCAAATGCTGATATCCAGTTGCCCCGGCCGATATGAGTCCCACTTCTTACTTGCACTACTAGCCAAAGCATAATCGCACCGGAGATCAGTCGGATTGCCGTGAAACTCGCTGCGTCAATGCTGGTGTGCATTAGAGCCACACGGCATAGAAGCGAATTGCCTGCAAATGCAATCATGGCTAGCGATGTCAGGAAAACTATGCGTGCATATGACATTTCAATCCATACAAACAGCACTCTAGGGCGCTCAACAACAAGTTCACCGGAAACTTTGGAGCGCAGCGGAAAAGACTCCCGGTGGAACGCCTAGATATACGCTTAATTTATAAAATTTCAGCTTTTTAATTTCAAGAAATCTCCGTCAATAATTATTAATTTCACGCCCTTTTGTGTAATTGAGCGATGCGAGCTTAATTCATCTGAAACCACATAGGACATACCTGGAGTTAAAATTGAACTCACACCATCTTTTTGTTCATTAACAACTTCACCCTCTAGGCAATGTACTATGTGACCTTTTTCGCACCAATGATCTGCAACATATCCTGCTGAATATTCGACAATTCTTATTCGTAGACCATCAAATTGAAGAGTTTGCCAATATGCAACTCCAGCTTCACCTTTATGTTTAGTTTTAGGGATTTGAGTCCAATCGATTGTTTGAAATGGTATGTTTTTATTGTTCATTTTGGCCTTTTTAAATTTTTATCAACCTCGTAGAGGTTTAACCACGGTAAATTTATTCTAAACCTCAAACCGAGGAAGAACAGTGGGTATTGCCAGATATCCTCAGGTAATCGAAAACCATTCGCGGTGAAAAGCTGAGTTGGCGCATTTTTTGCGCTACATTGCGTACCCCCTTGCTTTTGAGGAGGCCGATGGCGAATCGTCTTAAGCGTGTCATATTCTCCGGACCATAACCTTTTGAGATTCTGCTGCGATCCTCATCAAAAGTCCAGTCAAGGATGTAGTGGCAGCTGTTTTCGATAGTCCAGTGCTGACGATTATCTTGCAAGACCTGTTCGGCAGTGGCCAATTGAGGAGTTTTGCTTGTAATGCCGTATGCGCCAACCACGGTTTGCTCACCAGTTTTTCGGTCACGAATGATTCGTTCAACCTTGAAAGCTTGACCAACATGCGGAAAGTTCAGATGTTCATTGAGTTCTGTGGTAACCCAGATTTTCCTGGTTTCTTCGCGGCCGTGATCAGGCTTGTCCTGGGTTGTATGGTCAGGTTCCCAATAGGTATTTTCGAAAAATGAAGAGATTTCTTCGAAAAGCTTCCTCTGGTTGTTCTTGGCAGTGAAATGGTAATGCGCTTTTCTTCGGCTGACGATGTAGTCAGCGATGTCGCGCTGGGTCAATAGGGCGTCGGCAGTGATGGTTTTGCCGCGGATATCCAGAGAGTCGAGGAGGGGGATGGCGATTTTGATTTCGTTTGTTTGTTTTTCTTTATCGCGTCCTTTTACGGGTAGCGTGCCGACTTTTTTTGGGTGTAGCTTTGCTTGCTCTGGTGCCCGACGACGCCCATAATATGGATTTGTCTTCCATTCTCGTCAATGGCATTACGCATGGTTTTACCGTCGATGGCCAGGCTTTCATCGATTGCGCCGTATTGGGCGTTCCACTGTTGAAGCGCGCGATCCACCTCTACGGGGTCTACTCGGATCATGACGTTACGTATAGTGCTTTCGCTGGGAACACTGTTTTTTCTGTGGCTGAAGTAGCAGCCAAATCTGGCACGAGCTGTAGGAGATAACGCCTGAGCCCAATCGGAAATTGCTTTATAGCCGCGCATGCCGCAGAGAACCGCCCCGGCGGCGATGGCAAGTACAACATGAACACGGTGGCGGCGCCCCTGGGCGCGGCGAGGATCATGAATGGATTTAAAGAAATCAGGCAGAGAGCGCATTTGTTCGGCTGTAAGTTTCATTCGTGGTGTTCCTGTCACATACTGTTGAGGTAATGGGGAACCGGATAACACCAGTCGGGCATTGCGCTGCAGGGGTTGGACGAAGACAAGTTTCGAGGAGTGAGGCTTACTGCTGTAACCACCACGGACACGTTGATATCCCCTGGTTTTACCGACTAGTTTCCAGTTCGCTGCGTGATAGATAGTACCGACAAAACGAGAGGGATCGACAAAGGTTTCCAGTATCAATAACGGGAAGCCGAAATGCTCTTGCCAGTCTCTCTGGATTCTTTTCCGGCAGAGAGAGAGAATCTTGGTGGCAAGATTTTTGAAGTGGCAGTTGGGTAGTATCAGGAAGCGCGAGTTGTTGGCCACCAGGTTGAGCCGGTCGTACTGCAGACGGTGCCCCCAACCGATCCAGCGATCACGGGCGCTACATTTCAGGGCTGCAGCGGAAAAGCTGAGAAGGCCAAGCCAATCATTGTTGATGGTGGCCACGTACCAGATGGTGTTGCCGATTTTTGGTAAATACCCAAGGTAATGATATTGTTGCATCAATCCCTGGAATGCAGCTTCTTCTGAAGGTAATACTGGCCGGACGGCTACTTGTGATAAGTTCAACATGCCCCTCTCGTAATGGATACAATTTTGAGGATTGTACCGGGTCGGAGAGAGGTTGTCCAGTATTAATAGTATGTTGCTGAAATTATATCAGATAATTAGAAGGGGAAATTCACCCTGGAGGTTTAACGTATAACCCGCGAAAATTAACCTAACACCTATCGCCAGTGATTTCCATGGGATTTTATCAAATTGTATTTGGTATGGAATGTTCATTTCGAGTACCTTTGAAGCATAGCCCATAAAACCCCTCAGTTAGCGCGGGAAAGGCCGGATAATGTGCTGTTGTGAGGTGCGCGGTTGTTTGCGCCCCTACAAACAGATAGTTAGCCAATATTTCTTCTTCTTTCAAGTGAGGGATTATGCGGCCAACATTCCACTTTTTTATTTGAGAATCCAAAACCGCCATTTCCAAAAACTAACACTAAGATATTGCATTGGTACCAATTTACAGCCCCAAAATCCCTGTTCATTAATTTGTTAAATTCAAAAGATATTTGTATTTTCTCAATACGCTTATTTTTTATAATGCGTTGTAGAGTTTTCAAACCATCGTTAATAACAAAACTCGAAACCTGCAATGAAGGAATATTTGCTAATTTCTCTTTTGATAAAATCACTCCACACTTTTTTCGTTTGCTATCAATGCAATATTTACAGAGAACACCGATTCCCCAATGTCCATTAATATCATTGTTTCTACTGCTGATATAACTCAATATTGAGTCTGATATTCCTTTATTTTTCATTCTTTAGGCTAACGCACTGCTCACCGGACCCCAGCCATTTGCGGGTACCGGGTACAGCCTTTTGTTAGCTAAATTATATATAATTTCCGAATACCTTATTTACCTATAACGCTAAATTCGGAAGATTCAGTTGAAATATGATAATTGTCCGCTGATTCTTCTATGCTTATTTTCGTAATCATCATATTTACTTTAGGATATAATTCCAGCTTTTTGGTAATCAATAACTCTAAATCATGCATGAGCAGTTCTGACTTGATTGTTTCAGGATTATTTTTTTCATATTCATCAACGATGATTTTTGCTTTTTTCTTCCTTTCTTCATCTGAATATAAAGATAAATTCCAAGCTATACATGCAAATTGCGCGTAATTTCTCACTTCATCGATATGATTACCCATCAAAACGTAATCTTCTGCATACTTGCCAAACATTTTTGATATGTTTGCCGTTTTGATATTCTTTCTTTTCATTTTAAATCGATTTTTATTTTTCCTCTTCATTTCATCCTATTTTCTCCGCTAACGTAAAGTTCAATGGAAGCCGCGCCGTTTGCGGCTTCCATTGGAACGTTTTGTTGGCCTTTTATTTATTGTGTCTTTGATCATAACAATCCTTATACATCCATTCAGGCAACGTATGACTCCGTTTATGAAATGAATCAACAGTTTTTCTGCATAGAGGGCAAATCATTGTTGTTTTATTCTTTTTATTTGGCCAGCGTATAATAGACCGCTGCAGCTTTTTGCGGAACATCGCCAGATTTTGATCCTAGCCGCTATGGCACCGATGGCGCCCTCACGGCTGTGATCACTTGCTAAATTTCTACTACATATTCAACAACGTACACCTATGTCATAGAAATGTAAGAATATTCATGCATAGTATCCGATGAAAGCAGTCACTGCAAGTGCAATTCGTTAGGCTGCACTAGTGCGGCTTTTTGCGAAATAGTGCTGTTAGTGCCGCAGCCGTATAACATGCAAACGCTGTTATTTTCCTATCAACATACTGCATCTAAATTCACGATCTTGAGGCGACCACCTGCGGTTTTTTGCGAAATATCCCTTGTTATACGGCTTCGTCTATAAATGCAAATTAATGAGTTAAAGTGATTGAAAATGCAAGAAAACAACAAGTTCGATGGGGCTCCTTTTGGGGAGTTTCTGCTTCGCAGCCAAGTTGTGCCTTCGGGCAAGGTGCAATCAAACCCATTTACTCAGCAAAATGTAAGAGATTTTCCCACATATCTTGCCATAAAGGAAAAAGTTGTCGACTACGGATTAAAGATAGAGATTTCGATCAACAGCTTATCTTTGTACGCGATGGCAAGGGTGGCAAGGATCGCACCACTATTTTGCCTCAATCCTTGATAGCAGAGCTACGAAATTATCAACCGCCAACGGCTCCACGGATAATTTCCTTGTCGAAATAGTTGATCGCCATGCCGGCATCGACGACGATGGTCTGGGCATTAATGCCGGAAGAGCGCGGTGAGAGGAGAAAAGCGGCAGTGTTGGCGGCTTCCTTGGTGGTCAGCGCGGACTTTCTGGGGATGGCCTTTTCGGCATAGAGATAGCTATCCACATAACCGGGGATACCTGCCGATGCCGAGGTTTTCAATAGGCCCGGCGCCACGGCGTTGAATCGTACCCGGGAAAATGCGGAAAAACTCTTGGCGAGAAAACAGAGCGAGGAGTCGAGCGCCGCCTTGATCGGGGCCATATACCCATAATTCTCTGCGGCCATGCGGGTTGTGGAGATGGAAATCGTCACCACTGAGGCGTCTTCTGCGAGCAGTTCCTTAAAATGATTAGCTATACTTATAAAAGAGAAGCAGGAGATATCAACAGCCTGGAGGAAGTCTCTTTTGGGAGTTTCGTGAAACGGCTTCATTCCCTCGGAATAGTTTGCAAAGGCAATGGAATGAACAATGCCGGCGAGGCTGGAATCGCCTTGGCTGTGCAGCAGTCCGGCTATTTCGTCTCGCACCCGGACGATATTGGCTTCCTCCTCCACATCGCAGGTAAAGACATGGGCGCCCGGAAAAAGTTTTTCGGTGGTAACCTTACGCTCTTGGCTGCGAACCACGTGAATGACTTCCGCGCCTTCCGCCACCAGGGTTTTGGCAATGGCGCAAGCTACCGACTTCTTATTGGCCAGACCGAAAACAACAAACCGCTTACCGGCTACATCCAAAAAACTCATATGCTAGCTTTGGGTTGAAGGAAAGATTGCCCGTCCCACTGCTCGGGACGGATTAGCCCGAATAGAGTAACCGAAACCCCGAACACATTAAACAAAATTCCGGCTAGTTCCGCTCAACCTGAGGTGCAGCCGCCATGGCGATGGCGCCTTTGTCTGCTTTTTTTGGGGTGACCAAAGGCTGGCCAAGCCGCATGGTTTACTGTATATGGTCTTCGATGCACCCTGGATAAAGTGCGAACAGGAGCGCCTGTTCAATAAGGGGATGTGGAAAGAACCTCCTCGACCAAACCATACAAGCGGATATGAAGAAATACATAATCGGAATCGATACCGGCGGCACCTATACCGATGCCGTCTTGATGGAAGAGGCGACGGAAAAGATCGTCGCCGCCGCCAAGGAGCCGACGACCCACCGCAAGCTGGCGATCGGCACCGGCCGAGCGCTTGCCTCGCTGTTGGACCAGTCGAAGGTCTCGGTGGATCAGATCGAATCACTGGTGGTCTCCTCCACCCTGGCCACAAACAGCGTGGTGGAAAACAAGGGCGCCCGAGTGGCGCTGCTCGTCATCGGATACGTCCGCCATTTCAAGCTGCCGGTGACGGCGGTCATCTACCTCAAGGGCGGTCATACCATCACCGGCGAAGAGGAGCAGCCACTCGACCTCGAATACCTGGTGGAGATCGTGGAACGGCTCAAGACCGAAGTGGATGCCTATGGGTCTGTTCGGCGATGTCCATCAAGACCCGGCGCATGAGCTGGTGGCGGCAAGGCCATCCGCATTATCGATCCCGAACCCGTTTTTTGTTCGCATCGCGCCAGCAATCTCGCAGGCATGCGCGAACGGGCGGCGACGGCCGGACTGCACGCCAAGCTGATGCCCATCATGGAAGAATATATATGACGGCGTCCGCGAGGCCATGGCTGAACTCAACCTGAGCTGCCCGATGCTCATCGTCAGCGGCAACGGCGCAACCATCAACTCGGCCAGCGCCATCGAATACGCCGGAACCACCGTGGCCAGCGGGCCTGCCTGCACCGCTCATTTCGGCGCCCGACAGACTAATGACGACGCGCTGGTCATCGATGTCGGCGGCACCACAACCGATATCGCCATGGTCCGCGACGGCAAACCCATCCTCGCCGCCGAAGGCTGCCGGATCGGCGACTGGCGCACCCATGTCGAGGCGGTGGACATGTTCACTGGTGGCATCGGCGGCGACAGTCATGCCAGGCTGGATGACAAAGGCAATCTTGCACTGGGGCCGAACCGGGTGTCCCCCTGGCCATGGCTGGCGAGCTTCCCGAGGTGGAGAGCTGGCTGGGAACCGGAGAGCGATCCAAACTGATCCGCTGCCACCCGGACAATGCCCTGCCGGAGGGCGATGAGGTAATCGACTGCCTGCAGAGCATGCATGGCGCCACTGAGGCGCAACTGCGCGACAGACCGGGCTTGCCGGAATCACTCTCGAAAAGCACCTCGAACGCCTGGCACACAGCCAGCATGTTTTCGAGTGTGGATTCACCCCAACCGACGCCCTGCACGTGCTCGGCCGAATCGATATCGGCGATTCCGATGTGGCCTGCCGGGGGGCAACGCTCCTCGGGTCCGCCAGAGGGATAAGCGGCGAAGAATTGAGCCGGCTGGTCCTCGATAGCCGAAGAGATGATCGAGACCCTGATAATCGATTATGTCATCCAACACTTTTGGGGGAAGTCGCTGACCGGATTCTTGAGCGAACGCCACGCTCACCCCGTCCTCAGGGTTGATTTTTCGCTGAAGATCCCCCTGATCGGCATCGGCGCCGCCGCCCGCTGTCTGCTGCCGGCGGTGGCCGAAAGGTTGCGGACCACCGTCAGGTTTCCCGACCACTGCGAAGTGGGCAATGCCATAGGCGCTGCCTTTATCGGCCTGCAGGCCGCCAACCACTGACCATCCTGCCCTTTTTCGCCCTTAACATGCCGGGTCGGTTACCTACCGGCCACGGCATGTGCCCTCCCCCCTCCCTTTTTTCCACTTTCATTCCGAGTACCAAAATCCTTTTTTCCTCAAACCCGATTCTGAAGGAAATTTGTAAGAAGCC
>CAVUXQ010000007.1:0-108924 GCA_963745265.1 uncultured delta proteobacterium | reverse complement strand
GGCCGCTGATGGTCTTCGTCACCACCACCCAGGCGGAGATCGACGGCGAGACCGCCAGCCGGCTTTTTGTTCATCTCCATCGACAGAGTCCCGGAAATGACCGAGAAGATCCTTGCCCGGCAACGTAAAGCCCAAACGCTTACCAGCTTTATTGCAAAGCTTCGGAGCAGACGTCATCCACAAACACCAGAACGCGGGCCGGCTCCTGCAGGCCCTGAAAGTCTGGTCGACCCCTATGCCGAGCTGCTGACTTTTACCAGCAGATCGCTCGGCCAGAAGAACAACACCAAATACCTGGGCCTGATCCAGGCGATTGCCTGTCTTTCCAGTATCAGCGAAAGAGACACCGTGTCGATTACTGCGGCAAGATAGTTGATATATCAACGTGACGCTTTCTGATATCGACCATGCCAACCGGTTGGCCGCCGAAGTTCTGGGCCGGTCACTTGACGAACTCTCGCCGCCATCAAGAAAGCTGCTCACCCTTATCCGGGAAATGACCGAACAGACAGGCCGAAGAGCGATAGAGGAATACAGAAAGCTTCACCAGGCGTGAAATCCGGGAATACTCCGGCTGGAGCGACTTCCAGGTCAAGACCCATATCAGGCAGCTGGAAGAGCTGGAATACATCTACTCAATGGCCGGCAGGAAAGGCAAAGAGTATGTGTATGAACTGCTCTACACCGGCGGCGGTGAGGACGGCAAACCCTTTGTAATCGGCTTGACTCGAGTTACGCAGTTAAAAGAAAAAGCTGATCAGCTCGGGATCCCTGATGAAACTGAGCAACCTGGAGGCTACTTAGAGGGTACTTGGAGGCCGGTTGGAGGCCACTTGGAGGGCAATGGTAAGTCGCGCAACCCTTATTCAGCAAAGGCTTTGCGAGGGAAAACCGGCCAACTTGGTGGTGAATCCGGGAAAAGATATATACCACACTCACATAAAACATCGCGGCATAACCATAAAAGGAGGAAGACAATGGGAACCTTTGAGATGTTCTTCGGGTTCAAGGAACATCTGACGGTGTTGAACAGAACCCCGGCCACCATCAACAGTTATTGCGATCATGTCCGGCTTTTTCTGGCCGGGCTGTACAAGGATATCAAGGCGGTGACCGCATCCGATATGGAAGCCTATGTGGCAGGCCTCTTTGAGTACCGGGACGACGAAGGCAAACCATACGCCACCGGCACGGTCATCGTTAAGGTCCGAGCCTTGAAGCGGTTCTTCGAGTTCCTGGAAACCAGCAATTATATCTTCATCAACCCCATGGCGGGGATCCGGGAGCCGAAGAAGGAAAAGACCTTGCCGAGAGCGGTCTTGTCGGTACAGGAAGTACAAAAAATCCTTGAGCAACCGAACCTCGGGACGCTCACCGGCATCCGGGACCGGACAGTCCTGGAGCTGTTTTATTCCACCGGCATCAGGCTGAACGAGCTGTGCAGCCTCACCATCTATGATGCGGATCTGCAGGGCGGCATGCTCAGGATCAACCAAGGGAAGGGCCGAAAAGACCGGGTGGTGCCCATGGGCAAGCATGCCGTCCGCTTCCTGCGGGAATACATCACCAAGGTGCGGCCCCGCTGCACCAAGAAGAACCCGCGGATACGTAGTCTGATAGTCGATCGCTACGGCAAGCCGATCTGCAAGCAGGTGGTGTCTATCCTGGTTCGCACCTATGCCCGTGAGGCAGGGATCAGGAAGAAGGTCACCGCCCATACCTTCCGACACACCTTTGCAACGGAGCTGGTGAAAAACGGGGCTGATATCCTCGCGGTGCAGAAGATGCTGGGCCATGTCTGTCTTGTGACCACCCAGGAGTATATCAGAGCCCTGGGGCTTGATCTGAAAAAGGCTCATACCAAAAGCCATCCACGGGAGAAGGACAAGGTAAAGCCCGGTGCTGCAAAGCCAAAGATAAAGCGGATAAGAGAGAAATATGTATCAAGATAACTTCGTTTCTCTGAGAGATGGATACATCCAATCGCTGCAGGTTCGCAACCTGGCTAAGCGAACCATCGAGGCCAGGGCCTTTATGCTGGATAAGTTCTTCAGCTATCTGCAGAGCCGTGGCATTACAGGGACAGACGCGATCAGCAAAGGAATCATCCTCGATTACCAGACGGAGCTGTACCAGACCATCAATAAGCGTGGAAGGCCCAATAGCGTGAGCTATCAGAACTCCATGCTCTCTGGGGTGAAAGGCTTTCTGCGCTTCCTCAAGGAGCGTGATTATATCGCCCGTGATCCTTCGCTTGACATCCCCTATGCCAAGGTGCCGAAGCAACTTCCCCGTGGAATACTGACGAATACAGAAGCCAGGAGGATAATCAATACCCCGGACACCACCTGTGCCCTCGGTTATCGTGACCGGGCCATCATGGAAGTGCTGTATACCACCGGCATCCGCAAGCAGGAGTTGAATAATCTGAACCTTGTCGATGTTGACTACCATGACGGCTTTCTGCGGATCGACCAGGGCAAGGGGAGGAAAGACCGCATTGTCCCTCTGGGCAGAATCGCTTGCCGATATCTGGAAAACTACATCAAATCTGTCCGTCCGGAGCTGATCAAGGATCCGTACAACAACGCGCTCTTTCTCTCGACTCGCGGCAACCGACTCTCCAAAAACATGGTCTGGGAGATGGTCAAGAAATACGCCAAGAAGGCCAAGATAAAGAAAAATATCTCGCCCCATACCTTCCGACATAGCTGCGCCACGGCGATGCTCAGGAACAAGGCGGATATCCGGGCGGTGCAGGAGCTGCTTGGTCATGAGTCCCTGGAATCCACCCAGGTCTACACCCGGGTTACCATCGGCGATCTCAAGGAGGTGCATAGACGTTGTCATCCCAGAGAAAAGGAAAAAGAATAAAGACAAAGACTTGGATCAGTGGGGCCTGCGGCCCATTGGAACTAGAACCCCCGCCCGCCCGGGCAAAGCAGCAGCTCCGGCAGCCTGTCGAGTTCCGGGCATTGCACCTTCCGCCACTCCGCTCCCGGCGGCACGTCGCATAATGGATCCATTATGAGACGTGCAAGTCTGTCACCCCGCTTGCAAAAAGCGCAAGCGAGCCGCCAGCCTGGCCCCTTGTCCGCTTAACATAAGTCCTTATGTTAAGTGGCGGAAAGGCACAATACCCTACACCCGCCAGGCACCTCCACCGCTGCTTTACCCACCCGTCCGCCCCCTGCTGCGCGGGGGCTCCCCCGAAAAACCACACCTTCTGTCTGCTAATATTTTTCTTTTTAACTGCCTCAACTATGGTTACGATTTTTGCAAAATCTTTGAAAAAGAACCTATTTGCGGTTAAATAAAAAAGCTGGTAAGATGCTTTACTGACTGGGAAAGTCGCTTTGGGCTGGAAGTGCTCAACCGGATTGATGTTGAAAATGATCCGGTTAATTTTGTTGATCCTTATGGACTGTGGCAATTCACATTTGGAATCGGTTTTGGTATAGATGCATTAATAACTGTTGGTCACAATAGTGGCCAATGGAATTTTGGAGCATATACAGGAGAAGGTGTTGGATTTTATGCTGATATTGATCAGAATGATTCAGGATGTCATGCAAATGGATTAGATCTTGGATGGAAAGCAAAAGGAGGAATTGGTGCCTTAAGTGATAAAGTAGGATTCGATGCAAGTGGTAATTTAAAAGAAGCACATGGATCTATCAGCATCAGTGATCCATCTGGTGAACTTTCAGGAAGTATTAATGGATCTGTTGGGCCTAATGGGTTCTCAGCAGATACGAATGTGGCTCCTAAAGGATTTGGAATTGGCGCGGGAGAATTTGTGGGAGCAGGCGGAACTTATTATTGGTGATGCGTTTTATTGATGCTATTCAATTATTATGAGAAAATTGAAATATGTAATTGGCTTTTTTGCTATCTTTTCCTTTGTATCGATTTTTTCGGTGCGAAATAATTTTCCTTATCAGTATATTGGCAAAATAATTTCGGCATTGAACTTTTTCCTTTGTTTTTTTGGATGGCATGGCATCCATATGAAAAAATCAATAACTTGGAAGTTTGGCTGGTACTTCCTAGGTATTAATTATGTTGAATCAATAAGTTATGCGCTTAATGCATCGATAAAATTCACCAATCCTGACAAGTTGATTGCAAGTATTTTAATCATTATATGCTGGACGATAGCCACTATTATAATGGGAGTTTGGTGGAAAAGACAAAAATATTATTTTCATGCATAAGGGACCACAACAAGGGGCCATAATAGCACGGTAAATTTATTCTAAACCTCAAACCGAGGAAGAACAGTGGGTATTGCCAGATATCCTCAGGTAATCGAAAACCATTCGCGGTGAAAAGCTGAGTTGGCGCATTTTTTGCGCCACATTGCGTACCCCCTTGCTTTTGAGGAGGCCGATGGCGAATCGCCTTAAGCGTGTCATATTCTCCGGACCATAACCTTTTGAGATTCCAAGTCAATTTTATAGGCTCCTTAGCGTAGACCTAGGGCCACTATATTTTGTAACTGTTCAACGAGAAAGTCAGAAATCGCTAAATCCAATGCATCGTAAGCTATAGTCAATAAAAGAAAGTGAGGCACCCTTTGCTGTTGGCCTGCCTGGCAGACAACCCAGAAATCTCACCCTTAATAAGAACCTACTCATCGAAAGATTTTTCTCAATTCCAATCCCTTATGTGATGCCATAAACCCAAGAGCCATGAGTCTTTCTCGATACGTCGAGCGATTAGCAGCTACACCGTTGATTGTTTCCACAGCGATGATTTTCAGTGGTTGGAACTCCCGGGTGAGCAGGTCGCGGCAGACTTGAAGGTAATCGCCAAGTCGGGGATGATTCGGGTCGACTCGGATCTCCAGCTCCCGGCCGTTTTTATGCAGCACCGCACGAAGCCGTGTGCCGTGGTAGACCAGGAAAGTGGTGGCGATGCGGCGCGGCAGTTGCCGGCGTAGCGGTTCGGGCCCAAGGCCGCAGAGGGAGGCGGGGTCGCAGGCGTTGAGCCAGAAGATCTCCTCGTCGTCCGGCAAGCGGCGCAGCATGCGGTAGGCGGCCGGTGAGAGAAACTGGGGGCCGGCGATATCTTCAAAAAAATAGCCGGAGAGGAGCTCGCCGGAGAGGTCCATGAGCCTCAAGGTTCGGTAGATGTTTTTCCACTGCAGTTCGGGCAGTTCTTTGCCGAGAAGCTCCCGGAACAGGATGCCGTAACGCAGCAGCAGTTGCCGGACCCGATCTTTGGCCAGTTCCTGGCTGTCGAGCGCGTCTTCATGCTCCTCGCTATCGGGCGCCGGCGGTGCCAGCAGCGAAAACGCTCCGGAGAGCGGTCGCGACGCCTGCCAGCGGGAAAATCCCCGGCGCCGCGACCGCGAATTGGTACCGTCACCGCCCACCGGCAACGGCTTGAAGTTGTGCTCGATGCCCTTGCGCAGCACCGCATAGGAGTCGTTGCTGACCCAGCCCCGCCAGACCAGCGGCCAGAGGTGTTCGGTGAGGGCGGCGCTATCCAGCCCGCTGGCCTGAGCGATGTCGAAAAAGCAATATCTGCCTTTGGGATCGGGGAAGAACCGGGCCAGCTGGCTACGGGTTTCTGCCGTTGCGCTTTTCTCTCCCATGAACAGTTCCAGATCCTCGCGAAAGCAAAAGGAGGTCTTTCGATTCCCGCAGCCGAACCAGACCAGGCCGGTCGACTGCAGGAGGCTATCGAGCTGGGCCGTAAAAAACGGTTTGACCCGGGCCGGGAGGATATACTCCTCCCAGGCGGCGCAGGGGGCGGGATAGCCAAAGAGGCTGTCGAGACTGTGCTGGAGGTCATCGCCTGCTTCGCCGCTTCTGGTGAGGCCCTGGAGAGTGGCGAGAAAGAGCGGCAGCTTCTCGCAGGCAAGGGGAGTGAAAGCCGGTTGGCGTGCCCGGCGCATCATCCTCAGCAGAATCTCCAGGTTTTCGGTCCGGCAGATTTCAGGCTCCCTGACGCCGGCGGTGAAGGTGTCGAGCACCACCTGTTCTTCTCCCTCCAGTTCGGCTATCGCGGCGTCAAAGACCGGGGCGTGGATGCCGAAGAGGTTGTTCAGCGTCGACAGAGGCAGCGGCCCGTAAGCCGTCAACCAGTTGGCGAGAAAGAGCGAAAGACCACTCGCCTCATCCTCCGTGTTGTGCTCCAGTGTATAGGCGCGAGCAAGCAGGTTTTCCAGGTCCGCCCCGGCGGTGAGCGGTTTGACTGTCAATTCCTCCCGCGTCACTCCCAGGCAGCGGCTGATAAATGGCAGCTTGGCGATGGCGGCGACAAATCGGGTGGTGGTCCCGGGCAGCTCGACAAAGACCAGTCGTTTGCAGGCTGCCGCGCACAGCGCTTCCTCCTGCTGGCCGCTGTCCCGGCAGGTGGCGTAAAGCAGTTGCCGCCACTCCTCTTCGCGGCACCAGTAGCCGTTCCTCAAGGCAATCGATAAGATCTTTGGCATCGAGGGGGGCGTACCCTTCCTGGGTGCGGTGGAGTTTGCCGAGCAGCAGCGCGATCACTTCGGGCGCGATTCTGGGGCGCAGGTGGGAAGTGAAAACCAGCTCCCTGATCAGTTCGTCGCTAAGCGACGAATGCACGCCGCCTCTGGGGGTATCGTCCTCGTACATCAGCTTATTGGTCTGGCGCCAGACCACGCTGTCGGCAAATGGCGAAGGGGAATGGGTGGTGGCCTCGGAAATCCCGGTGACACCTGCCTCCAGTTCGTCGAGGAGCATTTTCAGATGGGGGAGGTCGAAATCATCCTGAAGGCATTCCCGCCAGGTCTCGAGCAGTATGGGAAAGTCGTCATAGGGCATTACCCGTTCCAGCAGCTTTTTGGCTCGCAGCCGGTTGAGCCACAGCGGCATTCGCTTTTTAACGGAGATCCTGGGCAGTAGCAGGGCCCTGCCGGCGTTTTCCCGGAATCGGGCACCGAAATATCCGGATTCTTCAAGCTTGAGCCGCAGCAGCCGCTCGAGGTTGTCGGAAGTGACCAGGCCGAGGAGTTCGTCGGCGTCGATGGCGTGGGGCAGCATCAAGAGGATGCAGTCGTTGTCGGCGAACACCTCCAGAGGAGAGTTGTGCTTCTCCCGCCAGGCGGCGGAGAGAGCCAGCGAATAGGGGAGGTTGATCCGATTGCCCCAGAGAGTGTGAAGAATCACCTGTTTGCTGTCGGCGGTGTTGAGCGGATCATCGAAGTGCTCGAGGACCAGGTGGTGGCGGTGAGGGAGCGGGGTGCCGGTTATCTCGCGCTGCAGGTGCAGGTAATCCCGGAGGTATTCCGCCGCCGGTTGGTCGAGGCAGTAATCTGCCATGAAGCGGTTGAGGGTTGCCGGTTCCTCCAGCTGCTCGTCGCACTCTTCGAGGAACCGGCCGATTCTCTGGGCAAGGTGAAAGTCGCGGGTAAGGGGTTCGCCCTTCCAGAAGGGGATAATGTTGCGGCTGCCGGTGACAGGGACGACCTCCACGTCGTTATGGGTGATTTTTTGTATTCGCCACAGCTGGGCGCCGAGGCTGAAGGTCTCGCCGAGACGGCGTTCCCAGACGAACTCCTCGTCGAGTTCTCCCAGCCGGGCCCCGGTCTGCTGGTGGCGCATCGCATAGGTTCCCCGGTCGGGAATGGTGCCGCCGCCGGTGTAGATGAGATAGGAGGAGCCTGCTCTCGCTTCCACAGTGTTGTCCAGGGTATCGATCAGCACCCTGCCGCGCAACTCCCGAATACGGGCCTCGCCGTAGCGCCCGGCGAGCATCGCCAGCACCAGGTCGAACTGGCGGCGTGGCAGATGGCGATAGGGATAACTTGTTCTGATGACGCCAAAGAGCCGATCGATATCCCATTTTTCGGCGACCACCATGGCCAGGATGATCTGGGCCAGGATATCGAGCGGCCCCTCAACCGGTTTGACCTCTTCGATATCATGCTCGCGAACCGCCTGCGCCAGCACCGCTCCTACCAGGAAATCCTTGCCGTGGAGGGGACAGAGCACGCCTTCGCTTGCTTGCCCCACCGCGTGTCCGGCGCGACCGATGCGCTGGATGGCGCCGGCCACCGAGGTGGGTGGCTCGAGGAGCACCACCCGGTCGAGCCGGCCGATATCGATGCCCAACTCCAGCGAGCTGGTGGCGACGATGGCCTTCAGCTCCCCGGCTTTGAGCCTGGTTTCCACGGCCAGCCGGATCTCCTTGGAGAGTGAGCCATGGTGCGAATAGGCGAGATCTTCAGCTTCGTCCTCGTTGATCAGCCGGGTCACCTTCTCGGCCAACCGCCTGGAATTGGCAAAAAAGAGGGTGGCGGTGTGGGTGCGGATGATCTCTTTGAAGCTGGCGATCATCGCCGGCCACCAGCTGCCGTCGACCAGTTCCTCCCGGGCCTGCGGGGGCATGGTGACGCCGAGGTGCAACCGTTTCGGCGCTTTCGAGCGGATAATCGTCACCGGTCGAGCTTCGTAATGGCCGTCTGCGTGTAGTGTGGATCCGCCGACAAAATCGGCCACCGTCGAAAGCGGTCGCACCGTGGCCGAGAGGGCGATGCGCTGGAATTCGCCGGAGAGCAGCACCAGCCGCTCCACCGCGGTGATCAGGTGAGTGCCGCGCTTTTGCGGCAGCACCGCGTGGATCTCATCGAGGATGACGACTGCAAGCCCCGAGAAGAGGGCCCGGCCGCTCCCGGAGGTGACTAAAATGTTGAGGCTTTCCGGGGTGGTGATCAGGATCTCTGGAGGTCGCTGGTACATCCTTCGTCGTTGGTCCGCCGGGGTGTCGCCGCTACGGGTAAGCAGGCGTATTTCAGGGAATGCTTGGTTCGCCTCATGGAAAGAGCGCTTAATCTCGGCAAGTGGGCGCTCGAGGTTGCGGCGAACGTCGGTGTTGAGCGCCTTCATGGGCGAAACATAAAGCACCCGCACCTGTCCGCACGGCCAGGCGCCGCAGGCCAACTGGTTGATTGCCCACAAAAACGCGGCCAGGGTCTTGCCACTGCCGGTGGGGGCGGTAAGCAGCACGTGCTCCCCCTTGCGGATGGCCGGCCAGGACTGCTGCTGGACGTCGGTGGGCGTGCCGATTCGCTCGGCAAACCATTGGTGGATAAGGGGGTGGAAAAACGCAAGAGCGGAAGGCTGCATGGGGGCTCCGGGCCTGGTGGTGTCTTTTCTTCGCATTCTATGATAGAAATAGAGTAGGTCATGATGGAACTGTTATCAATGCATATTGATATCGGCTATATCTATGATGCGTTCAGCGAAATTTGCCGGATTCGGTTTCCAGCCGGATACCTCAGGCGTGGGACACCACCGGAAATCCGTTGCCACCCCCTTCGGGCATGCATGATTGGACTGGCTGGTCCCTAGGAGTGGAAATGAAAAGAAAACCTACCTACAAGGAGTTACAGGCTCGGATTCTGGAACTGGAAAAACAGCTGGCCGAGAAACGATCGGCCGAAAAGCACTCCGGGCCCTCCTCCGCTCCCGCTTCCAGGGGGCGCGTTCTCGATGAGAATCATGTCAGGACGAGAAAGGAACTCATCGATCAGCTTCGGTTTGTCGAAACCCTTTTCAATACCGTTCCCAACCCGGTTTTCTATAAAAATCGCCATGGCGTCTATCTTGGGTGTAACGCTTCGTTTTCCGAACAAATCCTTGGCATTCCCCCGGAGCGAATCATCGGCCGCACTCTCTACGACCTGCCCGAGGTGATTCCTAAAACGATGGCGGATGTCTATCACCGGCAAGATCAGGATCTTCTGCACAACCCTGGTACGCAATTCTACGAAACCAAGGTGCGATGCGCCGACGGCGTTTTCCGTGACTTTCTCTTTTACAAGGCGACCTACAACTCCTCGTCCGGCGAGGTTGCCGGCCTTGTCGGCCTGATGCTTGATGTTACGGAACGCAAACGAATTCAGCTCGAACTCTGGGAGAGTAAGGAAAAATACCGCTCGATGATGGAGTCGATGAGCGATGCGGTTTATATCTGCGCTCCTGACAACCGGATCTCCTATATGAACCCGAAGATGATCGAGCAGATCGGTTTTGACGCCACCGGCAAAAAATGTCATGAAGCCTTGCACAATCTGGAGCAACCCTGCGCATGGTGCACATTCGCCAGGGTGAGGGAAGGGGAGATCACCGAGATCGAGGTAACCAGCCCCAGGGACCGACGCGTTTACATTGTCACCAATTCGCCTGTTTACCATCAGGACGGCACCATTTCCAAGATGACGATTTACCGGGACATCACCCGGAGGAAACGGATTGAGGAGGAGTTGTTGACGGCAAGAAAGCTCGAGGCAACCGGGCTATTCGCCGGTGGGATCGTTCATGATTACAACAATCTCCTGCTTATTATCCTGGGCAATCTTCTGATGCTGAAAAAGGGGATCGATGTATCTTCCGAGTTGTACTCCTTGCTGCAGTCCGCCGAGGAGGCGGCTCAGAAGACGGCAAAACTCACCCGGCGGCTGCTGGTCTTCACCCACGGAGAGTCATTGAGCCTGGAAAAGCACGATATCAAGACGGTGCTCGAAGATGTCGTCTGTGGCTTGGATCAACAGACGCAATGCTCCGTTGACTTGCGGGTTCTTTGCGGGGCGCTGCCAGTGCGGCTCGATGCCAGTTTGTTCACCATCGTGATGAACAATGTCATCACCAATGCCAAAGAGGCGATGGTGGCCGGCGGAAATATCGACATAGCGGTAACCGAAGTGGTTTTAGAGAAGGAGTCGGCCGAGGTGCAGGGTGGCGTGGTTGAAAAGCCGGGTAGGTATGTGCGCATCGCAGTGAAGGATACCGGAACAGGCATCCCTGAAGAGATCCTGCCCCGAATATTCGATCCCTATTTTTCAACCAGGCAGCGTGGCGCCAAAAAAGGGCTCGGGCTGGGGCTTTCCATCAGCTATTCGATTATGAAAAAACATGAAGGTGCCCTGATTTTGGACTCAAAAGAAGGTTTCGGAACTACGGTATCCATCCTGTTGCCGGTTGCGTCGGCATGATCGCCCGATATATCCCAGCACTATGGTGGGCGGGCACTGCCTTATGGAACATGTCGGGCAGCGCGAAGGGGCGATGGGGGGCTTCACAGTCCGGCAAGGAAAGTGTATAATTACAAAAGAATCAGAAGAAAATATCTGACTCTAACCTCTTTAAAGTCAAAAAGGAGGGACGAGATATGATAAAAGCATCCTCACTTTTCTTTATCGCTGTTTTCCTGTTCTTCTCCAGCGTCAGCCCATCTGTGGCGCGAGGCTACTCGCATCATTATTCGCGGTATTACGGCCACCATTATCACCACGGTCATGATCATGGCGCCGATGTCGTGGGTGGTCTGATCGTTGGGGCGGTTCTCGGTGGGCTGCTGGTGAGCGCCTTATCTCCGCCGCCTCCCCAGCCCGTGTATGTAACGCCCTACCAACCGTATGCCGCCCCCCCGCCGGTCACCGTCTATCAACCTCCCGTCTGTTATCAGGAGCGCAAGGTGAGCGGCGAGTGGCAGCGTAGCTCCTACGGCGGCACGGTCTGGGTCACCTTTCCCTACCCCATGGTGCGCAGGGTCCAGGTCCCCTGTTATTGAGGTAAGTGTTCACCAGCACCCCAACTTGGCACGATCAGGCTATAGTGCCCGGATGGAGGGCTGGTGAAGGTATTCGCTCGATCAGCGCGGTTCGAACCCTTCGCACCAGCGATGAGCTGCGAGGTACAGATCGTTTTTATCGCAGATGCCGTCCTCGCAGCGTACCGAACCGTGGGCGGAACTCAGACTGGTCATCCCCTTGTAGATATTCTCCAGGTATGCTGGGTCGTTATGGAAATGTCTGCAGGTGAGGCATTTCTCCCCGTTTTTTCGTGCTCTCACGATATCCTCCCGCCGACGGCTTTTCGCCGCCGGCTCGTTATACACACCATGTTTCTATAAACCGATTAGTGGGCCAGGTTTGTCCAATAGCTGGCGAATACCACCGCTGAGAGGATAAATCCGAGCACCACGTTGATAACCACGCCACAGGAAAAGGCCCAGAACGGCTTGGAACCCGTGCTTGCCAGTTCCCGGAAACGGGTGGTGAGGCCGATGCTGAAGAAACAGAAGATGAAGGCCCAGGTTCTGAGAGCCTTGACGGGGCCGACCAGCATGGGCTTGACGACGGAGTTGTAATCGGCGAACGAATAGTTGCTGGCGATAATGGTCATCAGGATGGAAGCCAGGGCGAAGCCGATAACAAACTTGGGAAAACGCCACCAGATTTCGGCGACCTGCGGTTTGCTGCCCTCTTTGACTTCCCATTTGGTGGTTGCTATAAGCGCCATCACAAAGGCCCAGATGCCGATCCAGATATCCCGGCCGACCACCTTCATCAGGGTGAAGCCCCAGACCGCGGAATCGGCGCTGCCGGAAATGCCGTGAACGGAACCGGCCAGGTTGCCGTAGGCCTGAGCGGCGGCGAATCCGGCCGCGTCGGCAAATTCCGAGGTGCCGATCCAGGCGCCGGCCACGCCGGTGGAGAGGTGCAGGAACCTGGAGACCAGCGGCAGGAAAAAGATCATGACGATGGCCCAGAGAATGACCATGGTGATGGCGATGGGGGCGTGTTCTTTCTTCGCGCCGACCGCGCCGGCGATGGCGATGGAGCCGGATACGCCGCATACGGCGCCGCCGGCGCCGAGGGTGGCGCAGAGCCTGCGGTCGAGGCCGAATTTCTTGCCCACGAAATAAATGACGCAGAAGGTGGTGATGGAAACGATGGAGGCCTGAACGATGGCCACCGGGCCGGCCCAGATGATGAGGGTAAAGGGCAGGGTCGCGCCGAGCAGGACGATACCGGTCTTGATGTAGTATTCAACCCGAAACCCCGCGTCCATCCACTTGGGCAGGCCGATCACGTTTGAGATCACCATCCCCAGCACCAGCGCCACCAGCGGCGGCTCGAGGTTGTAATGGTGGGCCTGGTCCCAGGCGCCGATCATGAAAATGACGATGGAACAGGCATAGATAAAGATAAACGAAGGGAAAAACTCGCCGAATCGGAATCCCAGGGCGATCAGGCTGATGGAGAAGATCACGCTCCACATCAGGAATTGAGCGAGATACTGGCCGATATGACTGGTAAAATGGTTGGTCAGCTCGGAAAATGTCGACCACTTCGCCGGCGCCACCGCAATCCATTTGATGCTGGAGCCGTTGGCGAAGAAGAGGTAAGCGACGACCACGATACCCAGACCGAGCCAGATGGCCCACCAGTCCTCTTTGAGATAGAGTTCCTTCCAGCCCATGGGCTTGGCCGCGGAAGGTTCCTGTACCTCTTTGCTTGATTTCAAAGCGGTTTCCTTTTCCATATCTCTCCTCCTCATTGTGGAATAATGTGGATGTTGCAACATCTTGATATCGAAGAGGAAAGCAAACGCCGTGCCATCGTTTGCAAGATGAAAAGGCCAGCGAAATCGGGGGGATGGAAAATGGTGCTCTCAGATGGCGAACTCCGGGGTGCAAAATTTCTTTTGCACTGCCAAAACTATTCTGCGGTGGCGCGGAATTGTTGGGAATCAATCTCGTACTTTCGCATCAGATACTGCAGGGATTGCCGTTCCAGGCCGGCGTTTTGGGCGGCTCGGGTCACGTTGCCGTGACACCGGTCGAGCAGGTGGCGGAGGTAACGGATGTCAAAATCCGCGAGCACTTTCTTTTTGGCGTCTCGATAATGGACCTCCAGCGAGACGGAGTCGTTCTTATCGAGGCAGGGTGGAAGTTGGCGGTCGGGTGCAAAATCAGCGGGTTCGATGATCGCGGACTCGGAGAAGATGATGGCGCGTTTCACTTCATTCTGCAGTTCCCTGACATTGCCGCTCCACTTCCTGGCGGCCAAAAGGCGCAAGGCGCTATCGGAAAAACGCTTCGGCTTCGCGCCGAGTTCCCTGCAGCCGTCGGCAAGGAGATGGTTGGCTATCAGGACGATGTCTTCCGGGATTTCCCGAAGCGATGGTGTGCGGATGGAAACCACGTTGAGGCGATAATAGAGATCCTCCCGGAACTCGCCGAGGGTCAATTTCCTTTCCAGGTCCTGGTTGGTTGCGGCGATGATCCGCACATCCACCTTCTTGTTGTCGTTATCACCCAGGGGACGGATCTCTTTCTCCTGCAGCACCCGGAGGAGCTTTGCCTGCAGGGTTGGAGAGAGGTCTCCGATTTCATCGAGAAAAAGTGTTCCACCCTCCGCCGTTTCAAACAGACCTTCCCGGTCGTGGGTCGCACCGGTAAAAGCTCCCCGGCGAACTCCGAACAGTTCGCTCTCCAGGATGTTTTCCGGAATCGCCGGGCAGTTTACGGCCACAAAGCGATGTCCGGCGCGCGGGCTGAGATTGTGGATCATCTTGGCGGCGAGATCCTTGCCGGTACCTGTCTCGCCGGTGATCAGAACAGTGGCGTCGGTGCCGGCCACCCTTTGGATGGTCTCGCAGAGCATTTGCACGGTTCGGGAGCGGCCGATAAAGCCTTCCAGGATCTCCTGGTCTCGAATGCGCTGTTCGAGGTCGGTGTTTCTAACCAGCAGCTCGTTATGGGCGAGGGCGTTGGTTATGGTGGTGATGAGCTTTTCCTCATCAAAGGGCTTGGTGACATAGTCGTAGGCGCCGCATTTCAGCGTTTCCACCGCGGTTTCAATGCTGGCATAGGCGGTCATCATGATGACCACGCTCTGCGCGTTTTGCTCCTTGATCTTCTTGAGCAATTCAATCCCACCGATTTTCGGCATCCGAATATCGGCCAACACGACACCGATGGTGTTTTTTTCCGCGATCTCCAGAGCCTGCCTGGCGCTGCCGGCCGTATGAATGTCCACGGAAAAAGTACCGCCGATGAGCCGGGTGAGAAACTTCAGCATATCGGCCATGTCGTCCACGATGAGTATTGCCTGTCGCATTATCTCCACCCCTTTTTTGCTCGATGGCTCAGTGGCAACCAGATGCTGCAAAGCGCCCCCTTTCCAGGCTCTGATTGAAAAGAGATCCGGCCGCCATGTTCCTCGACAATCCCGAAACTCACCGTAAGCCCCAGCCCGGTGCCTTCCCCGGGCTCCTTGGTGGTGAAGAACGGGTCGAAAATCCTCTCCCGGATTGCTGGGGCGATGCCGCTGCCGGTGTCGGCGAAGCTGACAGAAAAGCCGGAGGCATCCGCATCCCGGCGAGTGACAATGGTGAGCATTCCCGTATTCCCCATGGCCTGAAGGCTATTTATGATGACGTTCATGAAAACCTGCTGCATCTTGCCGACATCGAGCCATACCATGCCGAGAGTCGCATCGTAATCTCTTGATATTTCGACACCGCTGTCGGAATAATTGGTATCGACGACCTTGAGCACCGACTCGATGGTCTCGTGGAGGTCGGCTTCGGATGGCCGCGTTTTGCTCTGGCGTGCGAACTTGAGCAGATCCTCGACGATTTTTTTGCACAACTCGGCGTTGTTTGAAATGGTATCGAGATCTTCGAAAAATTGCGGGTTACCGGTCCCTCCGGTTTTCAAAAGCCTGGTATACCCCAGGACGATACTGAGTGGGTTGTTGATTTCATGGGCCACGCCGGCGGCGAGCTGGCCGATGGAGGCCAGCTTGTCCGCCTGTCGCATGTGCATCTCGATCTGTTTCCTCTCGGTGATATCCTTTATGTAGCACTCATACCCCGCGTCGTGCTCTTCATCTGCCGCACTGTGGATGGCGGTGATGAGAACATGGGCCTCGTTGCCGGTTTGTCGCAGCAGCGAGGTTTCAAAGTCTTTGGCAAAGCCATCGCGCGCCAGCATGGCAAAAAAATCGTCGCGGTCGGTCGTAGAAGAAAAGAGATCAGCCAGTCGTGGCCCCTCCGCCGCCTGCCGGATGCTGCCGAGCCCGAGCAGTTCAAGGCCTGAGTGGTTGATATCTTGAATCCGACCAGTTGCATCGGCAACGATAATGGCATCCTTGGATCCTTCGAATATCCGCCGATACTTGAGTTCGGACCGTACCAGGTCTGCCTGGGATTGCCTGAGGTGTTCGATCATGGCGTTGAAGGAACCGGCGAGCTCGGATATTTCGTCGCGGCCCCGCACTTCGAAACGGTCTTCGAGTCCTTTCTCGCCCCGGACGATGGATTTGAAAAAATCGCTGGCCTTTTGCAGGGGACGCTGGGTCACCACGCAGTAAAAATAATAGAGAAACAGGGTGAGCAGGGCCACGCCGATAAGACCCGCGCAAAAGACCGAGAAGGCGACCTGGCGTATACTGGCGAAGGTGGTGTCCATCGGTATTGCCATGGAGACCAGGCCGACCACCTTGCCTTCCGGCCAGTTATGACCGTTTTCCGAGCCATATCGGGCGAGAAGGGATTTCGGCGAGTCGGACGGGTTGCCGTGGCAGATGGTGCACTCCCTTTCCATGACCACCCCTTTGAGGTGGATGAAAAACTCCCGGTCGCCTCGCGACACCAAGCCTTTCCAGTCGAGATCGCTATCGGGATGGAGGGCGAATTTTTCTATATATCTCCTTTCGAAATCATCGGCCCGATTCCCGGGATCCATCGGGTTGAGCGCCACCCTCCTGTATATATAGTTCGGAAAGAGCTGGAGAAATCTGCTCATCACCCCCTTGTTGACAAAAGATGTGGACATCGCCTCGAGCACGAACTGGTCCTTGGGCAGGATATGGAACATCTTGGGGCGCAGCTCGTCTTTGATATATTTCATGGTGGCGTCGACATGACCGAATACGAGATCAGTCTTTTGGAAGGTCTGCTGGACGTAGACCTTCTTGACATATTCGTAGAACCATAACGACATGCTGCCCACGGCCAGAAAGACGATCAAGCCCATGCCGATCATGAATTTTGTCGAAAGACGTACGGTCATCCTGGCTCTATCCCTGCCGGCAATCCGTAGTGGTAATGTTTGCCAGGTACCGACGCCAAAGCAGGGGCTACTCATTATCTGGAGAAAATAAACCTATCCTACAGATGGTATTTTTACTCCATTTTTGCCAGGATTCCAAACACGAATGTGAAAAAGTGGGAATGGGAACGGATTATTGTGATACCATCCCATCGTCAACCACAGGGGATGCGATGCATGGCGGGGTGAAGGCGGGGATGATGCGGGGGAACAACGTTTGTGCGGAAGTTGCCGGCGGGCAAGGCCTGGGCGCCGAGAAGCTCAGACGTCCAGAACCACGGTCGCCTGCCATCCATCCGGAGTGTGGACAACCTCAAAGCGGTGCATGGTGACCGCCTTGACGTCCACCAGCAGCTGGTGTTTCATGGGGTTAATGTGCTCTCCTCGGGCCATCGCCGAGACAACGGTGCTCTCTTGCTGATCGTCGATATCGACTGCCACGAGTCGAAGGAGCAACTCTTCTGCGTCTTTATAAAAAATCAACTCGCCGAGGAGATCGAAGAGCGCCATTTCAAGAGAGGAGGCCCGGATGGTAAACCGTTTTTCCACCCGGCCGGCGATACTGTCCAGATCGGCCACCATCACATTCATGGTGGCGTCGCCGGCGGAGAGAATCATCTCTTCGGCTGATCGACCGCCGGCGGTGAAACCGATATCGGCGGGAAAGGCCTCGTCGAAATAGCGGTATGCCATGGCGCGCCTCCTAGCCTTTGATATTGCCTACGGGGGTAAAACGACAGACCGGCCTGCTGATTTCCGCCAGGGCCGCCGCCCGAACGACTTCATCGATGTCCTTGTACGCCGCGCCGGCCTCTTCCGCCAACCCGGCCCAGGAAGCGCAGCGCACGTAGATACCGCGCTTTTCAAGCTCGGCCTGCAGCTGTTTGCCGCGGTAGAGCTTTTTGGCCTTGCGGCGGCTCATGGTTCGGCCGCTGCCGTGGGCGGTGCTGAAAAAGGTGGCGGCACCCCCCGGCACCCCGGTCAGCAGGTAGGAACCGGTCTCCATGCTGCCGCCGATGATCACCGGCTGGCCGGTCTCCCGCAGGATGCCGGAGAGGTCCGGCATGCCGGCGGCGAAAGCGCGGGTGGCGCCCTTGCGATGGACCAGGACTTCGCGTTCCTCGCCATCCACTTCATGCCGCTCAAGCTTGGCGGTATTGTGGGCCACGTCGTAGACTTGCGTTAAGCCCAGATCATCGGGATCCTTTTTCAGCACATCGCTGAAGACCTCGCGGATGCGGTGGAGAATCACCTGGCGGTTGGCAAACGACATGTTCATGGCGCATTTCATGGCGGCAAAGTAATCCTGCCCCTCGGGAGAGCGGAAGGGCGCGCAGGCCAGCTCGCGGTCCGGAGTGTGGATGCCGTACTTCTTGCCCATGACCTCGAGAAACAGACGCAGGTAGTCGGTGGCCACCTGATGGCCGAAGCCGCGGCTGCCGCAGTGAAACATCACCGCCACCTGATTGGGCCTGTCGATGCCGAAGGCCCTCGCCAGTTCGGGTTGAAAGACGTTTTCAGGCCGCACCACCTGGATTTCCAGGTAATGGTTGCCCGAACCAAGGGTGCCGATCTGCCGGTAGCCGCGTTCCACCGCCCGGTCGCTGACCTTGGCGGCGTCGGCGCCGGCGATGCAGCCGCCCTCTTCGGTGCGGGCGAGGTCTTCCGGCCGGCCGTACCCTTTGTCGATGCACCAGCGCGCCCCCTGCTCGACGACCTCGCGGAATTCATCATGGGAGAGGCGGATGAATCCTCTACAGCCGACACCGGTCGGCACCCGTTTGAACAGGCGATCCACCAATTCGTGGAGATGTGGTTTGATTTCCTCATATTCCAGCGTGGTGGCGACCAGCCGCATGCCGCAGTTGACATCGAAGCCGATGCCTCCCGGAGAGATGACACCGTTTTCCACATCCATGGCGGCAACACCTCCAATGGGAAATCCGTATCCCCAATGGCCATCCGGCATGCAGTAAGCGTACTTCAAGATACCGGGGAGGGTGGCGACGTTGGTAACCTGTTCGAAGACCCCTTCGTCCATTTCCGACAGCAGGTGTTCCGTAGCGAAAATCCGGGCGGGAACCAGCATGCCCTTTTTATATGAGGGGGAGAGTTCCCAGATGGTGTCGGAGATCTTGATAATCTCAGCCGGAACTGACATATCCTTGCCTCCATGATGGGTGTGGGAGTGCGACCTCTGGCGATGACGCCTACCGTTTACTCATAGGCTGTCTTTTCTACGTGCTCTTCACTCGCAGTGAAAACGCTAAACACAGGGGCCGCTGGATTCAAGAGGTGGCTTTGCGTTTCGCTAAAAGCCCGTGATCGCCCTCTTGGGGCGAAACACCGGTCTTTGTTCGGCATAACGGGAATTTTCGCCGGGGAATATGTTTTTGCCTCTTTGGCTTGTCGCCAGGCAAAGCGGCGAATACGGCGGTATGCTGGAGCGGAGCGCCTGCTGGTGCCCCGCATTTGGTTTCAGGTTGAAGGGGGCGGTGACGGGCTGCCGCCCCCTTCTTGGCCTGATTGTGCCCGGATGGGATACTGGTGAAGTTTTGCCGTTTTCAGGCGTCTTGAACCACCAGATAGACCAGGGTCTGGTTCAGCAGCTGGTAGGCTATCTCGCCGAAGGTGATGGGGCCGACAAACGGATCGGTCTTGTGCCCTTCGAGTCCGGAGTAGAGATAGTTGAGGATGCAGTTGCAGGAAAAGGCAACCTGCGCACCCACCAGGTCGTTCTTATGGAGCTGAGTGTCAAATTCCTCCGCATATTTACTTACCGGCTTGGCGTGTTTGTAGCGTATTCCGGAAAATACCGGGGCGTAGAATTTCACCTCGCCGCCTTCCTGGACATCCTGGAAGCTGATGTTGATCATGGCGCCGTAGTAATCGGCCACAAGTGGCAGTTTGGTGTCGAGCTTGTTGCGGGTGATATAGTCGGCGAAATTTTCCTTGACGCCATTGACCATGACCTCGGTGGTGGAAAAGCCGTCTGCCGAGAAGGTTAGGGTGTCTCCCCCGCCCTGCTCGAAAATGTTGACGATACCGACGTCGACCGTCTTGCCCTTGGGCAGGGTCACATGCATGACCACAGCCTCCTGCTCGTAGATGCCGCCGCTCGATCCGTCAAAAACTTTGGGGGTGATTTTGCCCAGGTTGTCGAGGAGGACTCCGGAGATCCAGCCTATCAGGGGCTGACTGCCGAAGTCTTTGTAATTCGGGGCATTGAGTGCGAAAGCGGAGTGGGCGGAACTCATGCCCGGGATGATAATGAAACTGAATCCACTATCGCCTGCATCGGTATAGACGCTGCCCAGTGCGTTCTGATCGTACGCTTTGATTTCCGCGGAATCGGCATGGGCTGAGATGTCGGTGGCGAAAATTTTATCCTGGCTCAGCATGCCGCCTTCGCTGGGCGTGATGAAATAGGGGATGGTACCACCAATCCACTTGCCTTTCGGTAATTGGCGAAGGAGTTCTTCCTCCCCGGCAAGCAGCAGGGTGCGTCCTTCTGAAATGCGTTTTTCGACCTCTGCGGTTGTTAATATATCTTGCTGCATGACTCCTCCTATCCGAAAATGGTTTTCATGTCTGCCTGCACCGATGGGCTGGCTGCGTTTTTTTCATAGAGTGCATGCAGCTGATCGACAGCCCCGCGGACGTTTTGCGGCTTTGGGTCTGCGCTCACCGACCGGACCACTCGGCCGAGCAGAATCTTGGCGGCCAGGAATTTTAGATCATAGGTCTTTTTGCCGGTGACGATATCGGCCCATTGGGCTTTGTCTTTTCCAGGTATACTCATACCGCTGTACCTCCTCAACAGTGAATACGGGGTGGTTGCTCATAGCGTAACGTTCATCGGCACCCCACCGGGAAACGTGCTCAGCTGAACTTTATCACGCCGATTGGTGAATTTCATAGGTGTTTCTCATGATTTTTGTGACCAAGGCAAGGCAGGGCGAATGTGTGCGGCGGAGTTATCCGCTCTCTTTTGGATGTGCCGGTGTATAACTGGGCCCTCATGGCACGCTTGGTTTTGCTTGTAGTTGTTCGCTGAAGCGGCCGAATGCCGTCCAGCTGATGTACCGCAAACATTCGTTCCAGTTCCCGGTATGCCGCCTTCGCGCCTTCTGCCACAATGGGCTGGTTGCTCCAAAGTGGGGTCCTGGTGAACGTTTGCCGGCCGGTTTTCGCCCATAGGCTCACTTGAAGGCCGATGAAGTAAGTGGTAAGTCCTCGAAGTTTCGTTTTCAAGAAGAGATTTTACGAAAATGTATCGCGGCCATCCTGTTTTCCTATGATTTCAAGCCGATTGAAAGTATCATTTTCTACAGGATTCTTTTCTTTTTTTTTCCGCGACATTGTCTTATGCAATTTCCCGAACTGCATTCATGGGATGTCTCCTTTCAGGAGGCGGTCGCCGTGCAGCGCAGCCTGGCCGAGCGGGTCAGGGTGGAAAACCTGCTGCCGAATGAGGTTGCCACCGTGGCCGGTGTCGATGTCTCGTACCAGCGGCACGGTCAGGAGTTTTTCGCAGCGGTGGTGGTGCTTCGTCTGGGCGACTGGACGGTGCTCGATGAGGCCACCGCCCATCTCCGGCAGCCATTTCCTTATGTTCCCGGATTATTGTCGTTTCGTGAGTTGCCGGTAGTGCTGGCGGCCTTTCGCCGGCTTCGGACCATACCGGATGCGGTGCTGGTGGATGGGCAGGGGATCGCTCATCCCAGGGGGTTGGGACTGGCCAGTCATCTTGGCCTCTGGATCGATTTGCCGACCGTGGGTTGTGCCAAGAGCCGACTGTGCGGCGAGCATGCGGAAGTCGGTACGTTGCGGGGGGACCGGACGCCGCTCGTGTTGGGCGGCGTCGAGGTGGGCACGGTGCTGACCACCCGCCAGGGGGTGCGGCCCCTCTTTGTCTCTCCCGGCCATAAGGTGGATGTGGCCGCCGCGGCCGATCTGACCCTAAAATGTGCGCCACGCTACAGGCAACCGGAACCGACCCGACATGCCCACAATCTGGCCAACCGTTGCCGCCGCGAGGCGCTGGAGGGGAAGTAGCGGTTTACCCTGCACCGGTGCGGGGGGCCTCGGCTCAGCCACGGCCTCTGTATGGCGCCACCCCCTGCTCCGGGACCCAGAGACCTTGCGGGATTTCGCCTGTCTGGTAGAAGACGTCGATTGGCATGCCGCCCCGCGGATACCAGTAGCCGCCGATCCGCAGCCACTGCGGTGCAAGGAATTCGATCAATCGGCGGAGCGATGCCGATCGTGCAATCCTCATGGAAAGCCCCATGGTTACGGAAGGAGCCCAGGTATAACTTGAGCGACTTGCTCTCGACCAGCCAGTCGCCCGGCACATAGTCTATCACCAGATGGGCGAAATCGGGCTGGCCGGTGATGGGGCACAGCGAGGTGAATTCCGGGGCGGTGAAGCGCACCAGGTAGGAGATGCCCTTCTGCGGGTTGGACACCCGTTCCAGCACCGCCTGATCCGGGCTGGCCGGCAACCCTGATGTGCTCCCAAGCTGAGTTAGGTTGTTGTAGATTGTCTCCGCTGTCATGATATGTCTCACAAGTTGTTGCTTTTTTCCTTACAACGAACCATTCACCAGGTCAGCTAAATGCAAGCCAAACCAGAGGACCGTAAACGTTCTCCAGTGCCCCAGGTTGGTTCGATCGGGATGGCGGGCAATAGCCCTAACTATGCACGCCATCCCGATCGGACCAAGATGGGGTGCTGGAGGACGTTTACGTTTACACACCGCGCCGGTTGCCCCATAGAAGCACATGCAGTTGGGGAAGGACCCTTGCCTGGTACCAGCCGTCTTCCACCACCCGCTCAACCAGCCATCGCAGCCTGTGGGTAAGCGCTTCGGGGTCGGCGTTCTGCTCATTAGCTTTTTTTGCCGGCCTGTCATTGCCGGGCTGTAGATAAACAGGCACCTCCGGAAATTTCGCGGCCACGTTGCAGGCAAAGCGATAGTCGGCATCGTCGAAAACGACGAACTTGAAAATCGAGCGGGCGGTGCCGGCGGCCGCCAGGCAGCTCCGCAACTTGGCAAGATCGGTGGCCATGCCACTCGACGGAGGTTTGGGACTGATGATAAGAAGATCCAGCTCGCTGAACCACGGCTTGACCATGCTGCCCTGGGTCTCGAGGGCAAAGGAGTAGCCGGCTGCCTTGCCGAGGGCGATCAGGTTCGCCAGGGGTTGCAAGGCGGGATTACCGCCGGAGAGCGAAACCATGAGCGGCCGGCCGCCGGAGAGTTGCCGGACCCTGTCAAGGACTTCCTCGGCCGTCATCGCCGTCCATTGCTCGCGGTAGCGCTGTTCCACGGCGTACAGGGTGTCGCACCAACTGCAGTGGAAATCGCAGCCGCCGGTGCGCACGAACACAGTGGGCAGACCGATCAGTTCGCCTTCTCCCTGGATGGTGGGGCCGAAGATCTCGCTGACCTGGATGGTCGCCTCCTCGCTACGCCGCGCATCGCTTTCGGCTTTCTGCTTGGTCGGCGAAAATTCCATTTTCAATTCCCGGTCGCGGTGGGCCGGTATTGGGCCCAGGTCTTCGAGGTTTCGCTCACCCGCACCGCGCTCACTTCCGGCCAGCGCGCCTTGCACCACTGGTAAAAATGTCTGGCCAGATATTCGGCGGTTACAGCCTCGCAGTCGAATACCTCATTGAGATGGCGATGATCGATCTCGTCATCGAGATAGATCTTGAAGGCCTTCAGTTCCCGGTAATCGCGAACGAATCCATGACGGTTCAGCTCTTCGGCGGCCAGTTCCACCACGACCGCGTAGTTGTGGCCGTGCATACGGGCGCAGGGATGGTCTAGCGGCAGGCTGGTCAGTTGGTGGGAGGCGCTAAAATGAAATTCTTTTGTTATGGTATACATTTACTTGTCTACTCCCTCGACTCTGCCAGCGCCGGCCACCGCTTTTTGCCAGAAGGTGGCATCCGCATAGGTGGTCGGGTCGTTCACCCCGGCAAGATGAAAGGCCTCGAGGCGCTCGACGCAGGTCCCGCAGCGGCCGCAGTGTCGCTCTCCGCCTTTGTAGCAGGACCAGGTCTCGGCGAACGGTACGCCGAAACTTTGGCCGATGGAGACGATATCCGCCTTGGTGCGGTTTGCATATGGGGTAAAGAGTTCGATACGGGCCAGGCCGTCCAGGGCCCGGTCCTGCATGGCCTGGAAGGCCTCGATGAAGTCGGGGCGGCAATCGGGATAGATGAAATGGTCGCCGCCGTGTACCGCCGCCGCCACTGCCTGGGCGCCGCGGGCGGCGGCGACCCCGAAGGCGATGCTCAGCATGATGGCGTTGCGATTGGGCACCACCGTCACTTTCATGTTCTCCTGGGCATAGTGACCGTCCGGGACCGCGAGGTCATCGGTCAGCGCGGAGCCGCTCAGCATGGCGCCAACGGCGGCAATGTCGACCTCGAGATGCTCGCAGCCGAGTCGTGCGGCGCAGCGTCTGGCGTAGGAGATTTCTTTTTTGTGGCGCTGGCCGTAATCAAAGGTGAGGAGCGCGATCAGCTCCCGCTCGGCCGCCACCTGGTGGGCGAGGGTGACGGAATCCAGTCCGCCTGAACAGATAACTACAGTCTTCATGTGCTTACGTGTCCTTGTTTTCGTAACCGGGTAGGTCCGCGACCGGCACCCGAGCTTCACCGCGAAAGGCGAGGGGAGTCAGGTGGCAATGCTTTATCAGTTTTCAGTAAAAAATGTAAGGGGTATTTGCGGAAAAGGTAACAATTGGGATGTGGATTTTTCTTTCGGGAAGAGAGAAGAACTCACCATTACCCCTGCAAATTCGACTGGCTGGCTACCTGCAAGGCGAAGGGTAAAAGCCGGTATCGATCCTCGGCAGGCCGCACTCGATACGGTGATCAGAGCAAAGCGAGCAACACCCCGGCGGCTACGGCCGACCCGATGACACCGGAAACGTTCGGTCCCATGGCGTGCATCAGCAGGTGGTTTTGGGGGTTGTCCTCGAGCCCCACCTTGTTGACCACCCGGGCCGACATCGGCACCGCCGAGACCCCGGCGGCGCCGATCAGCGGGTTGATCGGGTTCTTTGATAACCTTGTTCATCAGCTTGGCCAGCAGGACGCCACTTGCGGTGCCGATACCAAAGGCGATCATGCCGAGCACCAGGATGCCCAGGGTCTCGATGTTGAGGAACTTGTCGGCCGAGAGCTTGCTGCCGACCCCGAGACCGAGAAAGATGGTCACCGTATACATCAGGGCGTTCTTGATGGTGTCGGACATCCGGTCGATGACCCCGCACTCCTTGGCCAGGTTGCCGAGCATGAACATGCCGATCAGCGGCGCGGCGGAGGGCAGCAGGATCGCGCAAATGGCGAGCACCGTCACCGGCAGGAAGATTTTCTCCAATTTGGAGACATGGCGGAGCTGCACCATCCTGATCTGGCGTTCCTCCTTGGTGGTCAGCCATTTCATGATCGGCGGCTGGATGATGGGCACAAGCGCCATGTACGAGTAGGCGGCGATGGCTATGGAGCCCAGCAACCGCGGCGACAGCGGCTGGAGAGAAAGATGGCGGTCGGGCCGTCGGCCCCGCCGATGATGCCTATGGAGGCGGCATCGGGCAGCGAGAAGTGGATGCCCGGTATCAGCTTGGTCAGCATCAGGGCGCCGAGCAGGGTGGTGAAAATGCCGAACTGCGCGGCGCCGCCGAGCAGGATGGTACGGGGATTGGCGATCATCGGCCCGAAGTCGGTCAATGCCCCGACTCCCATAAAGATCACCAACGGAAAGACGCCGGTGGTAATCCCCACATGGTAAACATAATCGAGGATACCGCCCGGCTCGGCAATGCCGGCAAGCGGAATGTTGGAGAGGATGGCGCCGATAGCCGATGGGGATCAGCAGCAGTGGCTCGAACCCCTTGAAGATCCCGAGATAGAGCAGCACCAGGCCGACTACGATCATCAGCACCCGGCCGATGCCCACCGTCCAGTCTTTGTCCCGCTGGGCTTCGAGGACCCCGTAGGCGCCGGTGGTCTTGAACAGGTTGACCGCCAGTCGGGTAAGCGATGGCAACGATTTTTCCGCCTCCACATGGGGGATGTCGGCGACGATGGCTGCCGGGGCGATGGTCCCCAGGATACTGTTTTTCGTAACCCGCTGATAAGACGTCGCGGAAATGCTCACCACCTTGCCGGCGACACCTGCCCGCAGTTCGATGATCGTGCCGTCGTCTTCTTTCAGGGTGACGAGTTGGTCGCCGCTGTAAACCGTATCCCCCGGCTGCTTGTCGATCCGGATGACTTGGGCCGCAGCCGGTGCGATGATATCTACGGTCTTTTGGCTATCGGCAGCCTGGACCCAGGGTGCTTTCAAGAGGAAGGCGAGAGTGAGAGTCAGAAACAGCAAGCTATGGATTTTCATTGTGTTTTTCACGGATGAACCGGTATGGTCGATCCACCTTGGTCGGCCTCGATAACAAAACGGATGCCGGAAATCCGGCTCGCTCCCGCCGCCGAATCGATCCCCGGAGACGTGGCCGCGGTTCGCCGGAGGGCGGCATGTTGAGAAGACGAGAGCGGAGATCACGGCTTATACAATGGTCATCAGCGGATCGCCGGTTTGGACGGTATCACCCACGGCGACATGCAGCTCCGTCACCCTGCCGGCTACCGGGGATTTGATTTCCGATTCCATTTTCATGGCCTCCATTACTACAAGCGCCTGATTCCTGGTGACAGTCTGGCCGACATGAACCAGAATCTTCAGAATATTGCCTGGTGTCGGAGCCTCCACGTCGGTGCCGTCGCCTGCCGGTTCGGGTGCGGCTGGAGGCGCGGTGGCGGCGGGTGTGGACGGTGCGGCCTGAACGGCGCCGGTTTCCGTAACCGTGACATCATAGGGGCGGTCGTTGACAGTGATGGTGTAATGCCGTGGACCCGTCGGCGCCGGTGCGGCCGGTTCGCTTCTGGGGGCCGATTCTTTTTTTGCCGGCGCATCGTTTGTCACCTTGCGAACATTGACCTTGGCCTTGCCGAGCAGAAAGTCGAGCCCCTTCGACTCGCAGCTGGCGATGATAAAGAGGTTCTCATCGGTAACCGGCAGGTTGTTTTCCTCAAGGATTGCGGTCGCCTTGGGAATGCCTGGTTCGAGGATGTCCAGGGGGTTGTCGGTGAAGACCGGTTTGCCGAGCTGCTCCGAGGCCAGTTTGACGATCTCGGGGTCGGCCGGAACCGGGGTGCGGCCGAAATAACCGAGTACCATGTTGCCGTAATTGGGGTTGATCTTCTTCCACTTGCCCTGGGTGACGTTGAGGTAGGCCTGCTGGAAGTAGAACTGGGAAACCGGGGTCACCGAGGTGCCGAAGCCGCCTCGGCGCACCACATCCGACATCTCCCGGATGACATCCTTGTAGAGATGCAGGGTGCCGGTGTCGCGCATCATCATGGTGTTGGCGGTGAGCGCCCCGCCGGGCATCGGCGAGAGGGTGACGGTGGGCGAGACCATCTTCGCCTCGGGCGGGAAGAAGTAGTCTTTCATCGCCTCCTCGAAGGCGTCGGTGGCGGTGAGGATTTTTTCGTAATCGAGATCGAGGGTGTAGTCGGTTCCTTTCAGCGCTTGCATCATGGAGAGGATATCCGGCTGGCAGGTGCCGCCGCTGACCGGTATTTTGGCCAGGTCGACGCCGTCGGCGCCGCCCTCGATGGCCGCCAGGTTCTGCGAGATGCCCAGGCCCGCGGTGTCATGGGTGTGGAACCAGAGGATGGTGTCGGCGGAGACCCGCTTTCTCGCCGCTTTCAAGGTGTCGAATACCTTTCTCGGATTGGAGGTGCCGGAGGCGTCTTTGAAACAGATGGAGTGAAAGGGAATATCCGCCGCCAGGATCTGTTCGAGCCGGTTTATATAGAATTCGGGGTCGTGGGCGCCGCTGCAGCCCGGCGGCAGCTCCATCATCGAGATCACAATCTGATGGTTGAGACCGTAGTGGGCGATGCGCTCGCCTGAATATTCCAGATTGCGCACATCGTTTAAGCGCATCGAAATTTCGGATGGTAGTGATGCCGTGTTTCTTAAACGTCTTGGCGTGCAGGTCGATGATATCGCGCGGGCACTGGCTGAGCGCCACCACGTTGATGCCGCGAGCCAAGGTTTGCAGGTTCGCATCCGGGCCGACCTCGGCGCGAAAGCGATCCATCATGTCGAAAGCGGATTCGCCGCAGTAGAAGAACAGACTCTGGAACCGGGCGCCGCCACCGGCTTCGAGATGGGTGATACCGGCTTCCACGGAGGCCTTTACCGCCGGCAAAAAGTCATCGGTAAGTACGCGAGCGCCGAACACGGACTGAAAACCGTCTCGGAAAGAGGTGTCCATGAATTGAATGACTTTCTTGGCCACTGCGTTCTCCTCGTCTATTTTTGGTCGTGTATCCGGCTCCTGGCAAAGTGCTCCGCTTCATAGGCGGCAACCGCGGCTGAAATTACGGCGATGTCATCGTCTCTATCCGAGGCGCCGCTCTTCTCCCTTCTGCTTCTGGCCAGCAGTTCCCGTTCGAGCTTGATGGTCTCGAGTTCCCTGGAGGTCGCTCCCCTGGTCAGCCGGGAAACCAGCTGGATGACGAGGATCATCAGGATGAGGAACAGGAAGACGGTCGTCATGCCGACGATCATGAGCTTTACGCCTGCGATAACCATTCGCTTGCCGACCTCTTACACTTCGTAACCATTCACCAGACTTGTGGAATTCACGGCAATGCTAATATGCCGTAACCGATTACTATACTTCATATATTGCGTATTTGGTGTCCTCGCCGAGCAGCCGGTCGATTTCTTTCTGGATGCTTGCCCGTTGCTCGTTATGGAACCAGGCGTCCCAGTCATCGCGTGAGCGCCAGGTGCTGATCACCATACACTCGTCGCTGCGGTCGAGGCGTTTGAGTGTCTCGCCGTAGATATACCCCGGTTGGCTCAGAGTGAGCGCCCTGAGTTTTTTGAGCAGCACCGTGAGTTCTATGACGTTGCTTGAAGTCACTTTTCGTTTTATGAATATTTTTACTGTCATGGGGAATTCTCCTTGTTCGTGCCTTGAAAGTCGGGCCTCCGTTTGTCCACACGGGACGGACGGACAGACAGAGAGAAAACGGCCACCGGGAGGTTCGAGGCCTCTGGCAGAAGAGACCGCCCCAGGGAGGAAATGGCGGCAGTCTCTTCTTCAGCCTATCGACAAACAGTGGCTTTGTAAAGGGTGATTGCGACGGTATCTCCGCTTTGGTACAGCGGATTTTCCAGTCATGGTGCCGCCATCCGCTTGTGGTGATTCACGAGTCAGCGCCGGAGCAGGTCGGCTGTTTCCACCAGCCGGACGAACTCGGCCCGGTACCCGTGCTCGTCCCGGCCGCGACTGTTGCGCGAGAGCTCGAGGAGCAGGGGATAGGTGGTCTTCTCCTTGTAGGCCGAATCGGAGAGCAGCATGCCGAAACCGGCGACGGCGGCGGAGAAACGGAAATCATCGCTGGTCTGCCCCAGGCTTCGGTCGGAATTTTGCAGGCTCGTGGTTATGACCCGGGCATTTTTGTCGTGGATTGGTGTATAGCGGAGTTTGACGGTCAGGACCTCCTCGGTGGGACCGGCAGGCCTTTGGGCTTTTCGGTATTTCAAGTGAGGTACCGCGGGGATATCGCCCGCGCCCGCCGGGATGAGTTCGTAGAGAGCGGTGACCGTATGGCCGAGACCGATTTCGCCGGCATCCTTTTTATCGTTTGCGAAGTCCTCGTCGGCGAGCATCCGGTTTGCATACCCGAGCAGTCGATAGGCGCCGACCACGGCTGGATTGAACTCCACCTGCAGTTTGACGTCTCTGGCCAGGGTGAAGAGGGTGCCGGCCCGCTCTCGCAACAGCACTTTTTGGGCCTCGAGCAGCGAATCGATGTAGGCATAGTCCCCGTTGCCGGCATCGGCCAGAGTCTCCATGGTATCGTCGTGATAGTTGCCCATGCCGAAACCGAGCACCGTGAGGTAGATGCCGCTCTTGCGCTTTTCGGTGATCAACTTTTTCAGCTCGCCGCGGCTGGTGACGCCGACATTGAAGTCGCCGTCGGAGGCGAGGATCACCCGGTTGTTGCCGCCGGGCATGTAACTCCGGGCAGCCAACCGGTAGGCGGTTTGAATCCCGCCGGAGGCGTAGGTCGATCCTCCAGCCGTGAGGGCGTCGATGGCCTGATCGATTGCTTTTTCATGGTCTCCGGGGGTGGGGGGCAGGACCACCCGGTCGCTGCCGGCATAGGCGACGATGGCCACCCGGTCGCCGCCCTTCATGCCGCTCACCAGCATTCGCATCGATTTTTTCAGGAGCGGCAGCTTGTTGGGCTGATTCATGGAGCCGGAGACGTCGATCAAAAAAACCAGGTTGGAAGGGGGCATCGCGCCTGACTTCATGCTTTTGGCCTTGAGGCCGATGCGGACCAGCCGATGGGCCGGCTGCCAGGGGCAGGGACCGAGTTCGCCTGCAAGCGAGAAGGGGCCGGAAGCGGGCTCCGGATAGTTGTAGTGGAAATAGTTGACCATCTCTTCGATCCGCACGGCGCCCACCGGGGGCAGACTGCCGCCTTGGAGAAACCTGCGGATATTGGCGTAGGAGGCAGTGTCGACATCGATGGAAAAGGTGGAGAGCGAATCGTTTTCGGCGTTGATGAAACCGTTGTCGCCGATCGCCGCGTACGACTCCCGGTTCCAGCTGGGCTGCGTGGGGTATGCGGCCTGTTCCCGGGCCACCACGGTGCCGAGTGGCGAGGCGGCCTTTTTGGCCACTACGGTTCTGCCGGCGGATAGTGCCTGCGTGGACACTGCATCGTTTTGCATCCGGAGCGGTTGCGGTATCGATTTTTGCCGGGTGCTTGGGGGCGGCCCCGCGGTTTCCGCAACGGTTGCGCTCGTGTTGTTCGGGGCCGAGGGGGGCGGGCCGCCACAGCCGAAGAGCATGGTCAGGGCGGCGGTAAGGGTTAGCGTTCGGGTCAGTCGGTGTTTGTGTAGCATGGAAGCCTCCTTTTGCTAGTTGGTAAGGTGAGTGCTCTTCGGGAAATGACGGATGGGTTCGTGAGATGTGTCGCAAAAAATTTATGAACGTTTTCCTGTGTGCTGGTGAACGTTTGCTTATTTTCTGTGGAGAAAGAGGGAGGAGGCGTCTACAATGAAAGATGCGCCTCGCTGACTTCCGAAGGAACAAGGTGACTGAAGACGTGAAGGAGAAGGCCCTCGCCCACTGGGAGCTGATCGATCGGTTGGCCAGACGGAGGTTCGGCGATCGGCCGTTGGCCGAGGAGGCTGCCCTGGCGGTACTGGACAGGCTGCGGGAGAATGACTGGCGGAGGCTGCACGAGTATCGGCGGGCATCCTCATTCACCTCCTTTCTCACGGTGGTGGTCTGGCGCTTGCTGGAAGATTTTGCCCGCAAGCGCTATGGGCGTCGCCGGCCGCCGGCCTGGATCCGCAACCTCGGCGGCATCTGGTCGCGGCTCTATGATTTGCTCTGTCTGCAGCGCTTGGAGATTGCGGCGGCGGTGGCCGCCGTGCAGCAGCACCGGCCCCGAGCGGAGGCGAATCGGATCGAAGACGCGGCCTGGGTGGTGCGACAGCGGGTGATCGACTGCGGTAGCCATCAGGGGCTGGAGGTGGCCTATGAAGATCGAGAGGCAACTGCCGATCCGGTTTTCCGTGGTGAGGAGAGTGAAGATCGCGGTTTGGAGGAGAAGCAGCGCCGCGAGCTGTTTCGGGCCCTTTTTGAGGTGTTGACCGAGGTCCCCGAAAAAACAGTGGAACGCAACCTGGAAGCGCTGTGTCGGCTCCGTATCAGCCTTAAACCCGAAGAAAAACTGTTGCTGCAGCTCTGCTACCAGGACGGACTCAGCGTCAGCCACGCCGGAAAGATGCTTGGGTATAATCGGTATCAGGCCCATGGCCGGCTGCGTCGCCTGCTGGCGCGGCTGCGGGGAGAATTCGAACGGGTCGGGCTGGATCGAGAGCTGCTGATCCTGTTGCGTGAATAAGGGAGCGGCAAAAAAACGGTCGCCAAAAGCGCACCGGCTGGCCGTCCTCTGGGCGAGACGGCAAGAGAAATCCACAGTGAGAATCACCATCGATTGAGCTAGGTAGAGAGCATGGCGGAAATTAAGAATTTTGCAGATAAAAAAAAGGGTGATAAGCTGACCGCGCATCTTGCCTTGGCCGCCGAGGAGAACGAAGCGGAGGCAGGCCCCTGTCTCGAGCCGGAGCAGCTGGCGGATGTGGCGGCGGGCCTCTGCTCCAAGACGGAGCGTGAGCAGGCGATGGCACACTTTGCCACGTGCCGGCAATGTTATGAGGCGTGGGTGGGGATCTGTTTCAGCCTGGCTGCGATGGATCGGCCTCCCGAGCGGTCGAGATCTCAAAAAATAGTTCGTAATTTTGCATGGTTCGGCACGGCATTTGCCATAGCCGCTTCCGTTCTCATGTTTGTAAATGTCCAGAGACACGAATTGCCGAGCCGGAACGCGGACGTTCGCCCAACGCAACAGAAGGGGGCATTGTCGGCATCGCCCCCCGTCAGGACAGCGCGGCAAAACCGGACGCAAGAGCCCATGGCGGCCAAATCCGCACCCGCACCCGCACCCGCCGTTGGCAGGCGGCAGGAGATGTCCCGGCAGGAGGTTGAGGGAAGCGCTGATACCGTGAGGGATAAAAAATCCGTTCAAACGGCTGCCGAGGCACACAAGCGGGAGGAGGTATCGGAGGCGACGGTATGGCTCGTCCATGTCGCCGAGGCCTGCCGTCTGCCAAAAAAGGCTGCGGGTAACTGGCTCAAGCTTCAGGAAAAGGGCCGGAGACTGCTTGCAGGGGGTGACCTGGGGCCGCGGGAGCGGCAGAGGATAACCCAGATTCTGCAGTTGCTTGATGGGATCGGCGTGTCAGCGCGGGCGGAGGAGCGCTGCCGCAGAATACTGCCACTGCTTGCGCAAGGCCCCGGCAACTGGTAATGAGATCAAAAAGCTGTCATTGAGCGCTTACTAAAAATGTATGCACCTGAGCAAGGATGAATGGAAAATGAGTGAGAAAACAATTCCTCTAAACGAACGGATCATCGTCGCCCTCGATGTGGATGATCCCGAAGCCGCCAAGGCGATGGTAAGAAAATGCGAATCGCATGTCGGTTTCTTCAAAGTCGGCCTGCAACTCTTTATGGCCAGCTGGTTCACCATGGTGGACTGGCTGGTCGATCGCGGCCACAAGGTGATGCTCGACCTCAAATTCTTCGACATTCCCGAAACCGTGAAATTGGCGGTGTCCCAGGTCAACAGCCGTGGGGTCAGCTTTGCCACCATCCACGGCAACGATCCGATCATCCGCGCGGCCATCGAGGCACGGGGCGATATGCAGCTGCTCGCCGTGACCGTCCTCACCAGTTTCGGGGAAGAGGACATGCGGGCCATGGGCATGACCGGCAGCATCGAGGATTTGGTCTTCTATCGGGCCAAACGGGCGCTCGAGCTGGGGTGCGACGGGGTGGTTTCCTCGGGACTCGAGGCGGGCAGGATGCGCCGCGAGCTCGGAGAGAGCCTACTGATAGTCACCCCCGGTATCCGGCCCGGTGCCAACGTGGAGGAAAATATGGACGATCAGAAGCGGGTCGTGACCGCCGGTAGGGCGATCGGCAGCGGTGCCGATTATGTGGTGGTGGGCCGGCCGATTACCAAGGCCGCCGATCCGATTCGAGTGATCGAAACCATGCAGCAGGAGATAGCCGCGATCGGCTAAGCGGATAGTAGCAACGAAAAGAGAACGGGGAAGGGGGCCAGGGGATGAAGCCGGAAAGTGTACACAAAACCGTGTTGCTCGGCATGGTGGGGTTGATTTCCGCCGTCTTTCTCAGCATGATCCACCAGTTTCTCATGCCGCTTTTCATGGCGGGCCTCTTCTCCGCCATGGCCATGCCGGCTCACCGCTGGCTTACGGAGCGGGTTGGCGGACGACAGAACCTGGCCTCGGCGCTGGTTATCCTGGCCATCGTACTGCTGGTGCTGGTGCCGCTCTCCCTGCTGGTCGGGGTGGTGGTCGCCCAGGCCATCAACGTCGGCCAGTCGGTCACCCCTTGGGTCCACTCCTTTCTCGCCGAGCCAACCACTATTACCCATTACCTGCAGAAAATCCCCTATTACGACCAGGTGCTGCCCTACCGGGATGTGATCATCCGCAAAGCGGGCGAGCTGGTCGGAATCCTCTCCTCCTTTTTAATCAACTCGCTCTCCTCGGTGACCAGGCTGACCATCGATGCGTTGTTCGGCTCGATTATCATGCTCTACATCATGTATTATTTCCTGACGATAGGAGATGTGCTGCTGACGCGGATCCTCTATTTCCTGCCGCTCGAGGACGAGTCGGAACAGCTGCTGCTGCACCGGTTCACCTCGGTTGCCCGGGCGACGATCAAAGGCACCCTCATCATCGGCATCCTGCATGGAATTCTCTGCGGGTTGGCCTTTGCTCTGGCGGGTATCAAGGGGCCGGTATTCTGGGGCAGCGTGATGGCTATGACCTCGATAATTCCGGCATTCGGCACCGCCATTGTCTGGGGTCCGGCTCTGGTCATTCTCGTCCTGCAGGGAAAAATCTTCGGGGTTGTCATCCTTGCGGTTCTCTGCGGGGCGATAGCCGGCAACCTCGATAATGTCCTTCGCCCGCGGCTGGTCGGCAAGGATACCGAAATGCACGACCTGTTCGTGCTCTTCGGCACGTTGGGCGGGATCGCCATGTTCGGCTTGCTTGGCATTATCATCGGTCCGATCATCGCGGCGCTCTTTATAACCATCTGGGAGATGTATGGCAGGGTATTCCAGGCTTTTCTGCCGGCGGTCGGTACTTTGGGGCCCGCCGGTGAAGAGCGAGAGGAGGGCAAGCCGCCTGCTCCGAACTGATTGGGCGACTCTTGTTCCCCTGCCTTCATTGCCTCTGAACCGGATCATACTTATATACAACTGTATTGCGATGAGGTGCCGCAGCTGTTCATTTCCCGGGGCTTATTGGCGGTTCCGCATTGACGACTCAATGACGGTGTCCGAAAAAAAGGACGAGTGAACTCCCTGATAGCTCAATAATCATCCTCTCCCGTGATCGCGGCTGTCGCGTAACCGAGGCGTGATTTCCACCGTACATGGCAGTGTTTTTCGTGAGTGCGCCAGTTGTTGGGTGCACTCCGATTCTTCAACAACCACCCACCCCCAATGTACTGCAGACCCGAATCGTAAACCAGGTTGCCCGGCCCTGTCCGATTTTCCGGACAGCGGCGGGAGAGTGCGGTGTCGTTGCCCTTTGGCCGTGCTGCGCAAAAAAAAACATAAGGAATAAAAACTACGAATTTTTTCTCTTTCTTATCGATATAAAAGAGAAAAAATGGTAACGAGAGCGGTTGACCAGGATTTCTCACCACGTGTTGGTTGGGACCGGCGAAGACGCTCCGACCCTTTCGCCGGTTCGTGAGGAATCCGGGTTAGCCGTTGGTTCTACCCACCGTCCCCTCTCAGGTGCCTCTCCAGAGAATCCGATATTTAGGACATAATGGAGAAATTTTAGAAACCTGGTTTTCAAAAATTGCCGGCATGCCGGTTTTTTGTTTATAAAAACGGTTAATTAGCAATTTGGCACAAATCCTGTATTGGGTGTATCGGTGGTGAGGGTGCAGCGGTCAACTGTTCCCTTTTCGAATTCAGGTGTCTATCCATGGGAGGGGGATGTCTCCTGACTTGTCGTGACGATAAAGATCCGGTTCGCCAGGCCTCGGCAAAGTACCGAGGCTCTTTTTGTCGTCATGTTGGTTTCAGGCGAAATCTTCTTTTTGCGGATGGACATCAACCACTACAGCCGAAGGGGCTTTTCGGTTGTATGAAATCCCGGCCTGTTGTGGCCTGCGGCCTCAACAGCCAATCACTCATCAGCAAGGAGGAGATGTATGAAGAAGCTATTTGCAGGTGCTCTCGCGGCATGTTTGGCGGTGAGCTTGACCGTGTGCACCGCCGATGCGGCAAAACGCGAGAAGTTCGGTGTCGACAAACGCCATGATATGGCCAAAAGAGTAACGTTTAAACCCTCGACTAAAAAATTCCGCTGGAAGATGGTGATGCCGTGGTCCAAGGGACTGCTGTTCTATGATATCGCCGTCCATTTCGCCGATACCGTCCGTCTGGCTTCGGCCGGCCGTCTCGATATCAAACCATTCTCCGCCGGCGAGCTGGTACCGGCCATGCAGACCTTTGATGCGGTTTCCAAAGGTGTTGCCCAGGTCGGTCATGACTGGCCGGGATATTGGAAGGGCAAGAACGAGGCGTTTGTTCCTTTTGGCGACGTGCCTTTCGGTCTGGATCCTGAAGGATACAACATCTGGCTCTATGAGCGCGGCGGCCTGGCAATGATGCAAGAACTCTATGGTCGTTACAACCTGGTGGCTTTCCCCTGCGGTCAGTCCGGCCAGGATATGGGGCTTTTCTCCAACAAGCGCGCCACCAAAATGAGCGATTTCAAAGGTCTGCGCGTACGTACCGTTGGCTGGTACATGGATATCCTCAACAATCTGGGCGCATCGGTTTCCCCTCTGCCCGGTGGCGAGGTCTACCTCTCACTTGATCGCGGCGTTATCGATGCCGCCGAGTTTTCCGCGCCGGCCATGGATTGGCCCATGGGTTTTGATGATATCACCAAATACGTCATCGAGCCTGGCGTGCACCAGCCGGGTAGCCAGTGCGCTATCTTCTTTAACAAGGATGCCTGGGACAAGCTGCCCGAGGATCTGAAATGGATCGTCAAGACCGCCGCCAAGGAAACCCAGCTGTGGTCGGTGAACTGGATCAATTCTCTGGACTCGGAAGCCCTCAACATGATGGCGAAGAAAGTCGAGATCGTGCAGATGGACAAGGACACCCTCATCCAGTTCCGCAAAACCACCCACGCCTACCTCGACACCCTGAAAAAGAAGTATCCCGATGTCAAAAAGGTTCTCGACAGCCAGGATGCATTCAAGAAGGAATTCGAGCCATGGCGTAAAGCTCGTGGCGGTGTCGCTCCCTGGTCGTATGAGACCTATATTTCCGGTCGGATTTACCAATAGGCTGTCCGGAAATTCCGGCGCCACGCAGTTACCCATCGTCTGATGGCGACCTGAAACGCGGCCCTCTCCACCTACGGTTGGAGGGGGTCGCCTGATTAGGCGATTGAAAGATGAAAATTTGAGTCGATGAAAAAGGATGAAGTGATGTTCCTAAAAATTGCCAAGGGCATTGACTGGTTTAACAACAAACAGGGTCAAATCACCTCGATGCTGTGTCTGCCTCTGCTCGGGGTGGTGGTGTACGAGGTCATCTTGCGTTACGGGTTCGATGCGCCGGCCATCTGGACTTTCGAGGCGACGGCCTTTATCTACGGCATGCACTATATGTTCGGTCTTGCCTATACTGACGTGCATGACGGTCACGTGCGGGTCGACATTTTCACCGCCCAGGCCCCGAAAAAGGTGCAGGCGGCGATAAACGCTCTGACCAATATGGTACTCTTTTTACCGGTGATGACATGTCTGACCATCTATACGGGAAAATTCGCCTGGGATTCCACCGTGATGCTCGAACATAACTCGACGAGTTGGGCGCCGGCGATCTACCCGTACAAGATCATCATGGCGCTGTGTTTTCTGTTTCTGCTGCTGCAGGGTGTTTCCAACCTGATCAAGGATCTGCATAGAGTTTTTGCTAAAGAGGAGCGATAATCATGAGCCCGGAATTCATGACAGTGGCTATGTTTGTCACTCTCATAGTTGCTATTATACTCGGCCATCCGCTGGCTTACACCCTGGCAGCGGTGGCCACGTTGTTTGGCCTCATCGACAACGGCTGGAACATCGCACCGTTGTTTACCATGTTTGCCAACAATACCTGGGGGTTGATGAACAACTACGTGCTGGTGGCCATCCCCCTGTTCATCCTTATGGCCCAGTTGCTCGATCGCTCGAAGGTGTCCGATGAGCTCTTCGACTCGCTTTACGTGGTTCTCGGGGGGCTCAAAGGTGGTCTCGGGCTGGCGGTTGTCGTGGTCTGCACCGTGTTCGCGGCGACCACCGGCATCATCGGCGCTTCGGTGGTTGCCATGGGCCTGCTGGCGACGCCGGCCCTGATGAAAAAAGGTTACCAGAAAGAGATGTCTGCCGGCATCATCTGTGCTGCGGGTACGCTGGGCATCCTGATCCCGCCGAGCATCATGCTGGTGGTCTACGGTGGTCTGACTGGTATGAAAGAGACCTCGGTCGGCAATTTGTTCGCAGCCGCTATCCTCCCCGGCATCATGTTGGCCACGTTGTATTTTATTTATATCTGGATACGATGCAACATCAATCCCAAACTCGGCCCGCCGATTTCCAGGGAAGAGGCATCAAAATATACCGCGGCCCAGAAGCTGGGCATGACCCTGAAATCGCTGGTGCCGCCGATGGCCTTGATTCTGGCGGTAATGGGCACCATCCTGGCCGGCATCGCCACTCCGACCGAGGCGGCGGCCCTGGGCGCGCTCGGCGCCCTGATTCTGGCGATCCTCAACCGCAAGTTCAGCTGGCAAGTGATGAAAGAAGCCTCCTATTCGACCATGAAGACCACCTCGATGGTGATGATGCTCTTTATCGGCGGCAAATTCTTCTCCACCGTCTTCATGTCCATGGGCGGTGGCGACGTGGTCGCCGACCTGCTGGTAGGTTCGGGAATGAACCGCTGGCTGGTGCTGATCATCATGAACGTGATCATCTTCATCATGGGCATGTTCATCGACTGGGCTGCGATTCTCCTGGTGACGGTGCCGATTTTCATGCCGATCGCCATGCAACTCAACTTCGATCCCCTGTGGTTCTCGATGCTGCTCTGCGTCAACCTGCAGACCTCGTTTTTGACCCCACCCTTCGGCTATGCTCTCTTCTACTTCAAAGGAGTGGCGCCGGAAGATTACAAGATGACCCACGTCTATAAGGGCATCATCCCCTTTGTCGGGCTGCAGGTGGTTGGGCTAATCATCCTGGCTTTGGTCCCGGAAATCACCACTTGGCTGCCGCACTACTTTTTTGGCACCTGAGCGCAGAAAGGACTTCTGGAAAACCGTCCATTCATTTTTTGGTAACGGATTGCATAACCTTGCGACAGTCATGGTCGTTTTTATCGGCCATGACTGTTGATGGCCGCAAGTAAGCGCAGGTTCCCGAAGGTGTTGAAAGACAGCCGGCTACACCCGGGAGGACGAGCGGCATGCCGGCAATGAAACACATATTAACGGACCGCTCATGAAGGAACTTTCCTCCTCATCGACCTTTTTTTTCAAATATATCATACTCCTCACCTGGATCTGTGGATATGGGTATGGAACCCGCCAGATTCTTCTGGCCGGGCAGTCCGATCCCAGGTGGCTCCAGTTCTTCGGTGTCTGGATTGTCTTTGCCGGCTTTATCTATTTTGCCACCGGCGAGATCAAAAAGGTGCGCATGGGAAAAGAGACACTGATCGTATCCAATTTTCTTCGGAGCGAGGAGATCCCCCTTTCAGAGATATGTTCGGTGGACGGCACATCTCTGCTCAGCCCCCGACTGGTCTGGTTCAACCTGAAAAATCCCTCTGCTTTTGGCAAGAAAATCGTTTTCATTCCCGCCTACCCGCTGCAAAAAACCATGGGCAAGCACGACCTGGTGCGGGAACTGCAAAAGGAGCTGCACCTGCCCTCGGCCTGAGAGCCTACTCAGCGTGCTCATCCAGAACAATGATATAAGCAATCCGGACCGGTCCATGCACGCCCTGAACCCGAACGAGTTCTATATCCGAGGTGGAGCTTGCGCCGGAGACGAAATTGATCGAGGAAGGTAATCCAGTGGCCAGTTGGTCCTGGAGATGAGCCATGGCCTGGGTCAGGCGGGGCCGGATGTCTTTTTGATGGATGACATAGACGGTGGTGCTGGGCAAGAGGGTGACGGATCGCCCACACCCCCCGTGACTCGGCACCATGACCGTGCCGGTTTCAGCCAGGGCCAACTCCGCCGTGGCGATACCGACTGCCGCGGTTTCGGCGTATTCGATGTTGCTCTCCCGGCTTTTCTCGCAATCCCAGAAGCGAACTTCCTCATGGATCGCCCGCAGAGCGTCGGCGGTTTGGTGCTCGGCAAAGAGCGGCTGGTCCGCGAGCAGAATCGGCCCGGCTCCCAGTTCCGCGATGGCGGCAATGATAGTGTCATTGAGGTCGGTCGGACCACACTCGTAGATCGCGGTGCCGGCCTTCCTGGCATTCTGGCAGAACACCTCACGCAGTTCTCCAGCCGTGGCGTCGCGCAGGTAGGCGTGCTGGATGCGCCCCTCGGAAACGGGAGCAGTCGGTTTCTCCGGCACGGTATCACGACCGAGACATGCCGACACATCGCGAAGAAATGTTGTACGGCTTGTGCTCATCGCTTGCTTCCCCCTTTATTTTTCTTGTACCAGTCCCGGAATCGCTCACCAGCCAGCCGGGGGCGTTGCCGGGCCTTGCACCACTGTCCCAGCGGGCCGATATTCGGGGCGATATTGACCAGGCGCCCCAAGCGGGTGACCAGATCGTAGATGCCGCTATGACCGATTATGGCGCCATAGGCGGTCATTGCCAATCCTTCCGCTGCGCCTTCCAGTTTCTTTTCGTCGGCGATGATCCGCCGATGTTCGTAGATAAACTCATAGAGGGGGATTTTGACCGGGCAGACTGCATTGCAGGCGCCGCAAAGCGAGCAGATTTTGGTGATGTCCTTATAGGTTTCGTATCCGGCCAGGATCGGCACCAGGGCGGCGCCCAAGGGGCCGGGATAGAGTGCGCCATAGCCATGGCCTCCGACATGCCGGTAGGCTGGGCATTCCAGCATACAGGTGCCGCAGCGAATGCATTTGAGCACCTCTTTAAATGGCGAGGCCAGCACCCGCGAGCGGCCGTTGTCGACGATGATGATGTGTAGTTCCTCTGGGCCATCCACGTCGCCTTTTCCCCGGGGGCCGGTAAAGAGACTGACATAGGAGGTGAGCTTTGCCCCCACGGCGCTGCGGACGAGCAGGCTCAGCATGATGTCCAATTCGGTAAAAGACGGTACCAACCGCTCCATGCCGAGAAAAACGATCTGGGTTTTGGGCAGGGTGGTCATGAAGCGACCATTGCCCTCATTGGTGACGAGAGTACAGGTGCCGGAATCGGCAATCCCGAAATTGCAGCCGGTGATCGCCACCTCCGCTTCGAGAAAATCCCGCCTGATAAGGCCGCGTACGAATGCGGTCATATTCTCCGGATTGGAGTCGCCTTTGTATCTCTTTCGTTCGGCGAGCACCTGCCGGATTCGTTCCCGGTTTTTGTGCAGGGCGGGCACCACGATATGCGAGGGTTTGTCTCGGTCGTCGATCTGCAGCAGATATTCACCGAGGTCGGTTTCGATCACCTCAAGCCCAGCCTCTTCCAAGGCCTCATTGAGTCCCACCTCCTCGGTGACCATCGATTTCGATTTGACCACCTTGGTCGCATTTTTGCCCCGGCAGATGGCAAGTGCCCGGCTCGTCGCCTCGTTGCCGTCGGTGGCAAAGGAGATGTGGGCGCCTGCTTTTTCGGCGTTTTTCGTAAATGTGGCGAGGTAGTAATCGAGGTTTGCCAGGACGTGACCGCGTATTTCCGAGGCCTGTTCCCGCCACTCCTGGTAATGCCCCAGTTCCTCGAATACCTCCACCCGTTTCTGATTGAGCAGATCCTGGGCCGTGGCAATGGCCCGGCGCATGAAGGCGTTGTCGAGTTCGGCCCGGATTCTTGGATGCAGGGGGAGCTTACTGGTTTGTATGCTCATGGTTTTTCACCAAAAGAAAAATGAGGCGCGAAAAGCGTTGCCCCTGTTTCAGCTGCTCATAAGAACCTCGGCGACATGGAGAACTTTCATCGGATGGCCGATCTTTTTCAGCCGGCCCTCCATGTTCATCAGGCAGCCGGCGTCGCTGCCGATCAGGTATTCGGCTCCGGTGGCAATGATGTTGTCGATCTTCTCCGCCACCATGGCGCCGCTCAAATCGGCCAACTTTACCGAGAACGTGCCGCCGAAACCACAGCACTTGTCTTGACCTTTGAAGGGGAGCAGCTGCAGACCGTCGACGTTTGCCAGCAGCGCGAGCGGGGGCTCCTTGACTCCCAGCAATCGGGTCATATGACACGAAGGGTGGTAGACACCGGTGCCGTCGAGGCGCGATTCTACCCTGGTGACTCCCAGTACTTCGACGATAAACTGGGTGAGTTCTTTGGTCTTTGCCGCAAGAGCTGCGGCTTTGGGCTGAAGATCGACGTCGTCTTGAAAGAATTTCGGGTACTCATGGACCTGGAGGGCGCAGGAGCCGCTGGGCGTCACCACAAAGTCGGCATCGTCTGCGAGCAGCGTCTCGATGAGCAGACGCATGCTCTTTTTCGCCCGCTGCTGATAGCCGGCATTGGCGAGCGGCTGGCCGCAACAGGTCTGCCGTGGGTTGAAGACGACCTCGCACCCCAGCCGTTCCAGCAGCCGCACCGTGTCGATGGCGATGGCGGGGTAGATAGTGTCGGCAAGGCAGGTGGCGAAAAACGATACTCTCATGGTCAGCCTCTCCCTCTGGCAATTTGGGCAAACAACCGGTCAGGCACGCTTTTTTCATTCTCGCAGAACTTCGGATTGAAAGCAAGCACAGTGCCTGCATTTTACCCGAAATACGAAAACGGCGAAGCCGGCGGGAGGAGCGTGTTTACAGGGGGGAATGGAAAACGAGGGCCGCAATCGCACAGGCGTGGCAGAACCGGATGCGACGGGGCGGCTGGCCGTCGCATCCGGCGGGAGGGTCAAGCGATTAGAGCGCCTGTTCGAGCTCCGCCTCCTCGGCGGTCGACTCGCTCGGTTTTACCGAGACGAGGAAGAAGCCGAGAAGCGCTACGGCGATGACGATGCCGGCCAGGTTGGAGACCGTCGCCGGCAGATTAAAGCCGATCTTGGCTTGCAAAATAAAGGCTGCGTCCACGGCGGTCATAAAGGTCGCCGGCACGGTGCAGATCCAATGCAGCTTGCCTTTTTGGACCAAATAGATGGCTCCGGTCCAGAGCACCAGCATGGAGAGCATCTGGTTCGACCAGCCGAAATAGCGCCAGATGACCGTAAAATTGACCTGAGTGATCAGAAAGGCGACGGCAAAGAGCGGCAGGGCGATCAGCAGCCGCTTGGCGGTCTTGGATTGATCCATCTTGAAGGTTTCGGCGAGGATCAACCGGGTGGAGCGAAAGGCGGTGTCGCCGCTGGAAATCGGCAGGATCACTACGCCCAGGATGGCCAGGAAACCGCCAAGGGGGCCGAGCAGGGTGTTGCAGGCCTGGTTGACCACGGCCGCCGGAGTGCCGGTGGAAATGATATGGCTCAGCGAGCCGGCGCCGTGATAGAAGGACATGCCGACGGTGGCCCAGATGAGGGCGATAATGCCTTCGACGATCATCGAGCCGTAGAAAACCGGCCGGCCGTGAGCTTCGCTACGCAGGCAGCGGGCCATAAGCGGCGACTGGGTGGAATGGAAACCGCTCACCGCACCACAGGACAGGGTGATGAAGAGCAGCGGCCAGAGCGGCTTGTGTCCCGGATGGGTGTTGGTGAAAAAGGCGTGGTTGGGCAGGATCGAATACCCGTGATAGAGCAGTCCTCCCATGATGCCAAAGGTCATGAACAGCAGCAGGGCGCCGAAGATCGGGTAGAGCCGGCCGATAATCTTGTCAACGGGCAGCACGGTGGCGGCGAAATAGTAGAGGAAGATTGCCCCGACCAGGATTTGGACGTTGACGCCGGTGAGGTTGCTCAGCAGCTTGGCCGGTCCGAGGATGAAGACCACGCCGACCAAGAGCAGCAGGATCACCGAGAAGATGCGCATCGCCTGGCGGGCCGGCATGCCCATCAGATCGCCCACCACCTCGGGAATCGATTCACCCTTGTTGCGGATCGAGAGCATGCCGCTGAAATAGTCGTGGACGCCACCGCCGAAGATCGAACCGATGACGATCCAGAGCAGGGCGGAGGGGCCGTAGAGGGCGCCGAGGATAGGGCCGAAGATCGGTCCGAGACCGGCAATGTCCAAGAGCTGGATAAAAAAGACCTTCCAGGTTGGCATGGAGATATAGTCGACGCCGTCCGCCATGGTCATACAGGGTGTTTTCCGGTTGGGATCGATGCCGAAGACCTTTTCGACAAAGACACCGTAGGTGAAATAACCGAGGATCAGAAGACCCACGCAGGCAAAGAACAAGAGCATAGTTCATCCTCCAGAGCTGAATTGAGAGACGGTCTGCCGCTGACCGGTGTGTGATAGGGAGCAAGGTATCCAGGAAAGGACGGAACAACAACAGATTGGAGGTGAACGGTCGATTTGTGCTGCTCAGTGGTAGTGGCGGGGGGCTGAAATGCACTGGCGCATCGCGGGGTGGGCGGCAATGGCGACGACAACTGCTATATACGAATTGGATTTTCGTTATCTTGCGGCATACTCTTATACCGTCTCCATCTTCTCGGGTTTGCTTGCCGCGCCGTCTGCCGAGGTGAATTCCCGCAGGTAGGGCAGACGAAAGGAGATGCTGGTGCCGGTGGTCGGGGAGCTGTTTATCTCCATGGCGAATTCGGGGCCGTAGATCTGTTCCAGTCGGTGGCTGGAGTTGCGCAGACCGACTCCCGGGGTGGCCGGGGTCAGACGTTCCCGGTTGCCGAGCACGGCGAGAATCCGCTCGGGGATGCCCTGGCCGTCGTCTTCGACGCTTACTTCGAGCACATCGAGATTTTTGTAGATTCGCAGTGTAACTGTACCGTTGCCGCCGTCTTCCCGGCCCCGGATGCCGTGTTTGATGGCGTTTTCCACCAGCGGCTGGATGATCAGCGAGGGGATCGGCCACTCCTCCAGATCAGGCTCCACGTCGATGTTGACCTGGATGCGCTCCCCGAAGCGCGCCTTTTCGATGGCGAGGTACGAGTTGATCTGGGCGAGTTCATCGGCCAGGCGCACGAACCCCCGGCTGGAATCGAGGTTTTTGCGCATGTAAAAGGAGAGATCGAGAATCAGCTCCCGGGCTTTTTCCGGGGCTGTCCGGCAGAACGAGGCGATGGTGTTGAGCGAGTTGAACAGGAAGTGGGGATTGATCTGGGCCTGCAGATGCTTGATCTCGGCATGGGCAAGTAGCCGATCCTTGACCTGGATATCCTCGAGTTCGAGCTGAATGGAAAAGAGGTCGGTGAGGCCTTTGGCGATTTCGAACTGGATGCGATTGAGCACCGTGCTTCGGGATCCGTACAGTTTGAGGGTGCCGACAATGCGCTGTCCCTTTTTCAGGGGCACGATGATGGCGGAGGTAAAGGGGCAGTTGGCATGGTTGCAGCCGATGAGTGAGCGGGTCTTATGGAAGATCGGCGTGCCGGTGGCGAGAACCTTGCGGGTGGCCTCGGTGAGCAGCGGCCTGCCGGGCAGATGGTGGTCGTCGCCCTGGCCGACATGGGCCAGCACATGGCTGGTATCGGTGATGGCCACGGCGGCCACCGGCAGCCGCTGGTAGATGATGGTGGCGGTGGCCCGGGCGGTGTCGCCGCTCAGCCCGTCACGGAGATGGCGCACGGTCTGACCGGCGATGGCGAAGATCCTCTGGGTCTGGGTCGAATCCTTGCGCTCCCGGTATTCATAGAGAATCTTGATGAGGTGCAGGAACAGGGCGGCTCCCAGGGCGTTGCCGACGATCATGGGCAGGGCGATGACCTTGACCAGATTGAGTGCCTGATCGAACGGACGTGAGATGAGCAGCACCAGCCCCATATGCATGGCCTCGCCGAGCATGGCGAGCAACATGGCGATGTGCCATTGCATGCTCTTTTCCTTGTAGAAATGGCTGAAAAGACCGGCCATCACCCCTTCGATCACGGTGGCGAGCGCGCAGGGGAAGGCGCTGAACCCCCAGGGATCGATGAAAAAGCGATGGCCTCCGGCGATGAGGCCGGCGCCGAAGCCGACCAGCGGTCCGCCGAACAGGCCGGCGGTGATCACCGCCATGGCGCGCAGGTTGGCGATCGATTGAAAGATGGCGTTGCCGCTGTAGGTGCCGAGGATGCCGAACAACCCGAAAAAGACGATGAGAAAAAGCCGGTTGGAAAGCGATCCCCGGTTGAAGTTGAGCTCCTGGACCGGTGAGATGGTAAGCAGGACGAACGCTCCCGCAACCAGCAGGGCGACATGTTTGAGCAGCAGGGTAGCCAGCAGGGTAATCGACATCGGGGATCAGATTCCTAAACGGTGTTTGAACGCCTTGACCCGGCTACGGCTCACCGAGAGTTCGCTTCGCCCGGCATCGTTCATGATCAGGTTGTATTTGCCGTTGAACCAGGGGCTGAATTCGCGGATGCAGTCGAGATTGACCAGCACCGAACGATGCGCTCGGAAAAAGGAGCCGCCGGCCAGGTGGTCGGCCAGTCGGTCGAGGGTGGTAATGCCGTGTAGCGGCAGGGAGGAGGTTTGGGTGTGGACCAGGATGCGATTGTCCTCGCAGGAACAGTAGACGATTTCCGCCGGCATCAGCAGTTTGATTCTGCCGTTTTTTTCCACCGGCACCCGGACCACCTCCTTGGCCGGCGTCATCCGGGTGAGCAGCTCCTGCAGCCTGAGGTCGAAACGCTCGCCGGGGTCTTTCGAGGTTGAGGCGAGTTTGCGTACCCGCTCCAGGGTCTGGGCCAGGCGAGCGTCGGAGATCGGTTTCAAGATGTAATCCACTGCGCTGGCTTCAAATGCCTGAACCGCATAATTATCATAGGCGGTGGCAAAAACGAAGTGGGGGAGTTTGGGCAGTTCGGCAAGTTCGGCGATGACTTCAAAGCCGTTGCGGCCGGGCATCTGGATGTCGAGAAAGACCAGGTCGGGGAAGGTGCGGCGGATCAGGGCGATGGCCTTGCCGGTTGAATCCGCCTCTCCCGCAATCTCGATATCCTCGTGGCGGGAGAGGAGGTAGCGCAGCTCGTCACGAGCCGGTTGCTCGTCGTCGGCGATGATGCAGCGGATTTTCATGAAAACCTCTCAGGTGGTGCAAGACAAGACGGTCACAATCTTCGCACTATACTCCTAAGAGGTCATCATTTCAAACGGAGGCGATCAGGTTTGTCCGATCCGTGTTCTCCAGGTGGCGGCACCAAGCTCAGCGAGGCAATACCGCTTAAAAGTAGTAACCGAAGTTGATGTTCACGCGATGTTCCGTGCTATCGGAATCGCCGGCCATGCTGCCGCCGATGAACGGCTGGTTGCGCGCGGTAACGAAATCGACATAGGTGTAGACGTCGCCGGCGGTTATGAGGATGCCGGTATCGTTCATCCAGGTATCCGGGAGATCGGCCGATTTATTGGTAACCAGCGAGTAATCGTTGTAGAAGGTCAGCTTGGAGATCGGGCCCCAGTCGACGGGCAGCGAGTAGGCCAGGTTGGCGGTATAGGTATCGGCCTTGGCGGGGATGGTGTCATAAAAAGCATAGGCACCCACCACCATCAGGTCGGCTCCGGCATCGACGTTGTACTCGTAGCTGGCTGCCTCCAGTTGCAGATTCCAGCGGCCGTAGTTGGCTACCAGGTGCGCTGCGTAGGCGTTGTAATCGCCGGCGTTGGAGTCGCTGTCAACCAGTTGGCCGTAGCGGCCGGAGAGTCCGAGTTCGATATTCCAGGGATCTCCCGGCCCGAAGGTGTACGCCATCCGGCCGTTTAACGTGGCGTGTTCGCCGAGTTGTTTGCTGGGGTCGGCGTAGATTCCTTCGCCGGCTACCCGATACCCTACGATATCATAGGAATAGCGATTGGAACGGTTGTCGACGTAGCCATCGACTCCGCCCAGTTCGTCGTTCTGATAATAGGCCAGCCGGAGATCCCACGGCCCTTGCTTGAAATGATAGTTCACCCCCGCATCGTAGTCGTCCTCCAACCCCAGATAAAAGTTGGAGCTGAAAAAGAAGCTATGGGAGTCGAAGGGCAAGATCCCGAATGGCACTTTTGTGATGCCCAGTTTGACAGAGTTGCTCGCGTTGAAATCATATCCAAACCAGGCATGGTGGACGGCGTTCATATACTGGTACCACCGCCACTGGGCGGACAAAGTGATGTCTTTGACCTTGCCGTTGAGGTCGATGCGAAAGATATCGAAGTCGAGGTCGCCGCCGCGTTCCCGGTTGCCCTCGTTATAGCGTTCGTAACTGTATTGAAATCGCACCGCGCCACCCACGGTAATCCCCTCCGGTGGTGATTTTTCTTCTTCCGCTTCTTTCTGTGCCTCTTTCTTGTCGGCTGCAGCTACTTGCTGGGGCGCTTGTTGCTTTTGTCCCGCCTGAGCTGTTTCGATCTTGTTTTGGAGGGCCTGCTGCAGCAGATTTTCCAGCTTTTCGACGCGGATCTTCAGCGCATCGATCTCCTGTTGCATCGCCTTCTCGTGCGGCGTTGCGGCGTTGGCATCGTTTAGCGGGGTCAGGCACAGGGCCAGGACCATAATCCAAAGGGTAATACGGATAGATTTCGGCATGATGATAGCTCTCCTTTGTGCGCTCCTGGTTTGCACGAACGTTCGGTCGAGGAACCTTTTCGTTGCGGTAGCAGGAGACACAGCGTTATGGGATGAGTTTTTTCACCACAACCTCAAGCGGTAGCAGTGCGATTTGGCACGGTAGACGCGCCTTGTGACAACTGAAACGACATGATCCGGCAAACTCTTAGGCAAGATGCTAACAAATAAGAAGAGCTATGTCAAATGGTAACGGACTGAAAACGTGAGCCTTATTTATTTGGAAGAGGTTCGCCAGACTTACAGTGGCGAGGCTAGGAGCCTGTCGGATTATGCCCTTTTTCCCCATATCTTCGTTAAACGCGAAAAAATTATCCTCGGAATATTCGGTATATGCCTCCGGTAATTTTTTCGAGTTTGCCTCGATCTGAGCAAAAATGCCTATAATCCGACAGACTCCTAGGAGCAATTAGAGCGTATATGCCGGGGATTGGATAACAGCAAGTAGGTACGCTATTTGACGCCCGGATGAAGATCATGGGGTGCTGATTTCCCAGCGTTTCCCGTCGAGTTGTTTTGCCTCGATGCCAATATCGAGCATGGTGCGGATAACCTTGATATTCGTCGTGGTGTGGAGGCTGGGCTTGCCGGTATGAAAACGGCCCTTTCCGGTCAGCGCCAGGGGGATGAGGAGCTGGTCAGCAAGCAGTTCACCGACCGGGGCCCCGCTTTCGAGGTAGGCGTTCACCTGGCCGACGACCCGGCCCGCCACCTTTTCGGCGCTGAGACGTTTTTCGCCAAAACCGGTAAAGGTTTCGGTAAGAAGCGCAGAGCGAACGAAGACCGCGAGGACGTTTCCCGGCCCGTGGCTACCCAGCTGCACGATTTGGGTGTCCTCCTCCCCGAGACCTAGTTTGCGCCGGCAAACCTCGAGTTCTCTTCGGCAGATGTGACCGGGGAGTTCGGCACAGACCGCCACCGCGGTTACGGCCGCAATTTCGCCGCGTTCGATCAACTCGAGCGGGGCGAGTCTGGGTGCGGGAGTAATCCGCACCCGGAGCTTGCCGCCGCCGGCGGGGAAATAACCGGGCCGGATGAGTTCGACCTCAACCCTTGGGCCCAGGCGGTTGATCAGGGGCAGAAAGGTTGTCTCCAGAAAGTCGAAAGGCGGCGCCATGGGATTGTGGGTGCCGCCTTCCAGCAGCAGCTCGGAGGGGCCGTCGGCCAGCAGCAGCGCCGGCAACACCGTCTGCAGCACCAGGGTGCAGCTGCCGGCGGTGCCGATGGCCCAGTGGTAGCGGCCGGCTTGGACCGAGCGCGGACGAAAGCTGATTTCGCGTGAGCCGAGGGTTGCGCCGTCGCACTCGGCACCGCCTATTTCACAGGCCGCCTTCACGGCGGTGAGGTGTTGGCGCATCAGGCCGGGCTTCTTGCGTTTGCCCCGGATATTGTCAATACGGAAACCCTGGCCGGTTAGAAGGGAGAGGCCCAGCGCGGTGCGCAGCACCTGTCCGCCGCCCTCTCCGGCCGAGCCGTCGATGGTAATCATTTTTTTCTTACTCCTTCTCCATTTATCCTTTCACTACTGCCAGGGGACGCAACTCCACCGCGATATCGACCAGATCCCGCTGATTGGCCATGACCCTGTCGATGTCTTTATAGGCGCTGGGCGCCTCGTCGAGGCCGCGGGCGGAGCGCAGGGCGTGCAGCACCCCCATTTCGTCGAGCCGTTGCTGCTCTGAGGCAAGGCTGAGTTTGCGCTGGGCCTCCTTGCGCCCCATCCGTCGTCCGGCGCCGTGGCTGCAGGAGGCAAAACTTTCCGGATTGCCCTTGCCGATGACGATATAGCTCCGGCTCCCCTGGGAGCCGGGAATAATGCCGTATTCTCCGGTTGTGGCCCTGGTGGCGCCTTTGCGATGCACAACCACATCGCTGCCGAAGTGATGCTCGATAGCGGCATAGTTATGGGCGATATTGATCGCCGGGTCGAAATCGGTATCCGGCAGTACGTCCAAGACCGCCTCCTTGACCCGTTCCATCATCAGCTGGCGATTGGCCAGGGCGAACTCGACGCAGTACTGCATCTCCGCCAGATAGTCCCACCCTTCGCCACAGTCGAGCGGCAAAAAGGCCAATTCCCACCCTGAAGGTACCGCGGAACGCCAACGACGGTTGAGCTTAATCGCCAGCTGATTGTAATGCCGGGCGATTTGCAGCCCGATATTGCGGCTGCCGGAGTGGATCATCAGCCAGATGAAGCCGTCGTCGCCCCGCTGAATTTCGATGAAATGGTTACCACCGCCCAGGGTCCCGATTTGCTTACGACCCGCAGCGAAGAGACGCATCACCCGCGAATCCTTCAGCTGCTCCACCTTCTGCGTGGACGGCATGAGTTCCTCGCTCTGGGCGGTTTTCTGGTGGTTGAAACCCAAAGGGATCGTGCCTCTGATGCCGCGTCCTTTTTTGGCCGAACCGAGGATCGCCTTCAGGTGTTCGGTGTCGATTTCGGTGATGCTGGTTTTCACCGCGCACATTCCGCAGCCGATATCCACACCCACCGCGTTGGGTATGACGGCCTGCTCGGTGGCCAGCACGCCGCCGATCGGCATACCGTATCCCTGGTGGGCATCCGGCATGATGGCAACGTGTCGGTAGGTGAATGGCAGATTGGCGAGGTTTCGCGCCTGGCTGAGTGCCCCGCTTTCCATATCGTCGAGCCAGAGCTTGATCGGTCTGTTTTCCGTTGAGATAACCTGTTTCATAATAGTGTTTTTATAAAGAGAAAAGGAAGACGATGGGCTGCATGGGCTCGATTTCCACCGTTTTTCCGGACCCCATTGTCCTGAAAACCATGTCGCGATTGATTGCCCATCGTCTTCCAGATTGTAACAAAGTCCGGGGCGTTGCCGCCAGGATACGCCGGCGTCGACCCGAAAGTCATCATCATTGTGGTGTCTTAAAAGCATGATATGTGCCATGATGAGAAAATCGTATCGGCAAAAAGGTAACATATTGAATATGCGTTGATATTTACCATTATCTCGGTTGCGGGGTGGGGGAATCTTCCTGACGATACCAAAAGAAACTAGAATATATTCGAATAATATATAAAAATATCGCAACTCAACCTCCGGCGGCGCCGCATGCGGCCGACGGGAGGGAAAACAAGAGAAGGTATTCACCCATGAGTAAAACCGTTGTCATCGGCCTGCTGGGCTCCACCCTGGACAATGTCGGTCGCGGCGCCGATCGTTGGGAGCGCTGGCGGCCTTCGGTATCCCTCTGCCAGCACGAGGACTTCCTGGTGGACCGGTTCGATCTGCTCTATCAGAAGGAGTTCGGCCCGCTCCTGGGGCGCACCTGCCGGGATATCCGCCGGGTTTCGCCGGAGACCGAGATTGTCACCCATCAGGTTCATTTCGATAATCCCTGGGATTTCGAGGAGGTGTTCGGGGTCCTGCATGATTTTTCCCTGGGCTATGATTTCAATCAGGAAGACGACTACCTGGTGCATATCTCCACTGGCACCCATGTTGCCCAGATTTGTCTGTTTTTACTCACCGAGGCCCGCTACTTCCCGGCCCGACTGATCCAAACCGGGCCGGGTCGGGGGCGGACCAGCCGGCCGATGGGCAGTTATGCCGTGATCGATCTCGATCTCTCCCGCTACGATCGCATTGCCGGCCGGTTCCAGCAGGAGTGGCGAGATGACATTTGCTTTCTCAAGTCGGGTATCGAAACCAGGAACCCCGCCTTTAATCAGCTCATTGAGCAGGTGGAAAAGGTGGCGGCCCGATCCGTGGAGCCGATCCTGCTCACCGGGCCCACCGGCGCTGGCAAATCCCAGCTGGCTAACAGGATCTACGAGCTGAAGAAGAGCCGGCGGCGGGTTACAGGGGAGTTCGTCGAGGTCAACTGCGCTACCCTCAGGGGAGACAGCGCCATGTCGAGTCTCTTCGGCCACGTCAGGGGGGCCTATACCGGTGCGACCTTCGACAGGCCTGGTCTGCTTCGGGCAGCCGACGGAGGCGTACTGTTCCTTGATGAAGTGGGCGAACTCGGGGTTGATGAGCAGGCCATGCTGCTGCGGGCCATCGAGGAAAAGCGCTTTCTGCCGGTGGGCGCCGATCGTGAAAGCAGGAGCGATTTTCAACTCATCTGCGGCACCAACCGGGATCTCTCCATTGCCTGCGGGGAGAGGCGCTTCCGCGACGACCTGCTTGCCCGTATCAACCTCTGGACTTTCAGGCTGCCCGGCCTGCGCGATCGCCGGGAGGATATCGAACCCAATTTCGACTTCGAGTTGGATCGATTCAGCAGGCGCAGCGGCAGCAGGGTCAGTATAAACAGCGAAGCTCGCAAGGCCTTTTTACGGTTCGCCACCTCACCCGGCGCTTTCTGGTCGGGCAATTTCCGTGATCTGCGCGGTGCCGTCACCCGGATGGCCACCCTGGCCTCAGGGGGAAGGATCACCCGGCAGGAGGTGCGCGAGGAGATAGCTCTGCTTGCAGAACGCTGGCGGGCAGGGCGAGCGGAGGAACCGCTCGCCCTCGTCGAGGAGGTGCTCGGCTCGCAAGCCGCGGCAGATCTCGATCTGTTCGATGCTCTGCAGCTTGCCGAGGTACTTAGGGTTTGCAGGAATGCCGTTACCATGTCCGAGGCCGGCCGCGAGCTGTTTCAGATATCACGGCTGAAAAAGAAGAACACCAACGATGCCGATCGGCTCCGCAAGTATCTGGCTAAATTCAACCTCACCTGGGGGCAGATCGGCGGATCAATTCCGTAAACCCAGTCGGGTGGCAAGGTTGTGCAGGTTGGAGCGGTGCATGCCGAGCTGGCGGGCAGCGGCCGCCCAGCTGTTCCCGTTTGCCGCCAGCGCCTCCCTGATGCTTTGGATCTGCAGCTGCCGCACCGCTTCGCGCAAGGGCAGCGAGGGGGCGGTGGAGGCGATACGTTCTGTCGGTACTGTCGAGGGCGCAACGGCGATTTGCCCGAGATCGGCGGGAAAGTCGCCGGGCTGCAACAGGACAAGTTCTTTGCGGCCAGCGCCTGCTGAGGCCTTGAGAACGGCACGGGAGAGGAGATTCTCGAGCTCCCGGACGTTTCCCGGCCAGTCGTAGCCGTGGAGCAGCTCCAGGGTCTCGGCGGCGATTCGCACCCCGCCGATCCCCAGTCGCTGCTGCATCCGCTCGCAGAAGAATCCGGCCAACAGGCCGATATCTTCTTTGTGCTCGCGCAGCGGCGCCACTCGGACGGGATAGACGTTGAGCCGGTGGTAGAGGTCGGCCCGAAATCGTCCCGCCGCCACCTCATCTTCGAGATTGCGGTTAGTGGCGGCGATCAGTCGCACGTCCACCCGGATGGGCTTGGACGAGCCTATCTTCTGCACTTCTCCTTCTTGAATGGCCCGGAGCAGCTTGGCCTGTATATCCAGGGGCAACTCGCCGATCTCATCGAGAAAAAGCGTGCCGCCGTCGGCTAGCTCGAATTTGCCGGTGCGATTCTCAGTGGCGCCGGTGAAGGCACCCTTTTGATGGCCGAACAGTTCGCTCTCGGCGAGGCTTGCTGGCAGGGCCGCGCAGTTGAGGTAAAGCATGGGGGTGTGGCGCCGCTCGGAATGGCGGTGCAGCGCTCGGGCCACCAGCTCTTTGCCGACCCCGGTTTCGCCGTGGACCAGGGAGGTGAAATCGGATCGGCCGACCAATTCCACCTCCCGGCGCAGCCGCTTTAGCTCCGGGCTGTTGCCAATCAGTTCCCGCTCCTCGTCCCTCTGGTTGCCGCGCATGAGATCGCTGGCGATCTGGCCCTGACGCTCTGCCTTGTCTTCCAGGGCCGAGAGCAGGTCGGCGGTATGCAGCTGGGCTGCCGCCATGGAGCCGACGGCTCCCAGAAACTCGAACGGAAGCTTATCGAATGCGCCGGGATCCAGAGCGTCGGCGCAGAGGACTCCGGCCAGTCGGTCGCCGACATGGAGCGGACAGCCCAAGCAGGCATGGATGTGGTGCAGCGCTTCGGGAGCGCCTTCGAGCAGTCCGTCGAAGGGGTCGGGCAGGGGGCTGTCTTTAGAGAAAATGACCGGTTGACGGCTGCCGCAGATGATATCCAGGCGGGGATGGATGCTGCGTCGGTACTCTCTGCCCAGGGCGTCGGGCGTAAGACCCCGGGCGGCGAGAACGGTGAGGACTTCGCCGTCGACCCGCAGCAGGGTTGCCGCGTCGTACGGAATGGCCCGGTGGAGGGCGGCGAGCAGTCGGATATAGCGGTCTTCGGCCCGCAAAGTGGCGGTGAGATCGGCGGAGATGGCCGCCAGGGTATTCAGGGTATCCATGTTGTCAATATAATAACGTTGTTATACAATAGACAACGGCGTGCTGTTGTTATTTTTGCAACAAAAATGGCAAGCTGCTGAAATATCGTCTATAAAAGTGTGGCATGTCCCTTGCTTCCTCCAGGGTAAACGGATTTAAACGCGGAAACGTTTCACCCATTGCAGAGGAGGACAGTATGCAGAACACCAAACGCCTCTGGCTCCTGTTGGGAGCCGTAATCTTTTCCACCATGTTCATTCTCGGCTGGTTCGGCCGGGAGCTGTACCACCAGGTGCCGCCCATCCCCCGACTGGTGAAAACGACCACCGGCAAGGTCCTGATGACCAAGGATGACATCCTTCGCGGTCAGCAGGTGTGGCAGTCCATCGGCGGCCAGCAGGTGGGCTCGATCTGGGGCCACGGCGCCTATCAGGCTCCCGACTGGTCGGCGGATTGGCTGCACCGCGAGGCGATCGCCCTGCAGGATATCCTCAGCCGCGAACTATTACCATACCGCTATGCGATCTTGGACCCCGTCGATCAGGCGGCGGTCAAGACACAGTTAAAGATCGCCATGCGGACCAACACGTACGACCGCAAGAGCGGCGTCATGACGGTATCACGCGGATCGCGCCGAGGCCATGGCCCAGACAGCGGAGCACTATTAGGCACTGTTTGGTGGTGATTCTTCTCTTGCCGGACTGCGGGAGGCCTATGCCCTGCAGACATGACGCCATTCCCGATCGGGTCGGCGGCAGGCCTTGACCGCATTCTTTTCTGGACCTCCTGGGCCGCCTCGACGGATCGGCCCGGCACCGCCATCAGCTATACCAACAACTGGCCCCATGAACCGCTGATCGATAACCAACCCACGCCGACCAACCTGATCTGGTCGCTCATCTCGGTGGTCGGCACTGCTCGCCGGAATCGGCGCCCTGGTCTGGTATAAGGTATTCACGCGATCGCGAGGAAGAATTGCCTGTTCCGGCAGCCTCGGATCCTCTGGATAGCATGGAGGTCACTCCCTCCATGCGGGCGGCCGGAAAATATTGTCCTACCGTCATCGCCCTCTTTGTGGTTCAGGTGCTGCTCGGAGCCCTTACTGCCCACTACACGGTGGAGGGAGAGTCGTTTTTCGGCATTCCGCTGTCCGAATACCTGCCCTATTCGGTGATCGCACCTGGCATATCCAGCTGGCTGTCTTCTGGATCGCCACGGCCTTTCTGGCTGCCGGTCTCTTTCTGGCACCGGCCATCGGCGGCAGGGAACCCGGTTGCAGAAACTGGGGGTGAATGTCCTCTTTGGCGCCCTGCTGCTGGTGGTGGTCGGCTCGCTTGCCGGTGAATGGCTCTCCATCGAGCAGAAACTGGGACTCAACCCGGCTTCTGGTTCGGCCACCAGGGCTATGAATATATCGATCTCGGCAGGTTCTGGCAGATTCTGCTCTTTGTCGGCCTGGTGCTCTGGCTGGTGCTGATGCTGCGCGGTCTATGGCCGGCGCTGAAAAAACGGGTCACCGCCGGCAACTGGTGCTGCTGTTTGCCGGCCTCGGCAACCGCCATCGGCCTGTTCTACGGCGCAGGGTTCTTCTACAGCGCCCGCACCCATCTGACCATCATGGAATACTGGCGCTGGTGGGTGGTCCATCTCTGGGTTGAAGGCTTCTTCGAGGTGTTCGCCACCGTCGCCCTGGCATTTATTTTCACCCAGCTCGGCCTGGTGAAAGCGGAGAGCGCCACTCGGGCGGTGCTTTTCTCCTCGGCCATCTATCTGTTCGGCGGGATTCCCGGCACCTTTCATCACCTCTACTTCAGCGGCACGCCGATCTCCATCACCGCCATCGGCGCCAGCTTTTCCGCCCTTGAGGTGGTGCCCCTGGCGCTCATCGGCTATGAGGCCTGGGAAACCTATCGGAGCTCGAAACTGGTCTCCTGGATGGAAAAATACCGCTGGCCGGTGCGGTTTTTCATGGGCGTGGCCTTCTGGAACCTGGTCGGCGCCGGTGTCTTCGGTTTCCTCATCAATCCGCCGATCGCTCTGTACTATATGCAGGGACTCAACACCACGCCGGTGCACGCTCACGCCGCCCTCTTCGGGGTCTACGGCCTGCTCTCGCTGGGGCTGGTGCTGCTGGTGCTGCGCCGACTCTATCCTGAAGGGGTCTGGAATGACAAGCACCTCGCGCCTCCTTCTGGTCGATGAATATCGGTCTGGCGCTGATGATCGTCATGAGCCTGCTGCCCATCGGCCTGGCCCAGACCTGGGCCAGCATAGAGCACGGTCTCTGGTATGCCCGCAGCGCCGATTTTCTGCAATTGCCGGTACTGCAGAGCCTGCGTTGGGTCGGATCCTCGGTGATACGGTCTTCCTGGCAGGTGTCTTCATGCTGGCCTGGTTTGTGGCCGGCCTGGTCGGCGGCTGGTCCTACGAGAAGGATGCGCGCGGCGAAGTGATACAATATGGTTCCAAGCCACAGGAAGCGTAAGGCTGTGGTCGCAGATGATAGAATGAAGAGGTGGATGAAAATCCGCCCAAGGCAAGCAAAAAAATCCTCCGACGGTTGAAAACGACCGTCGGAGGGAACAGACGGAGGCAAACCAAACTGTTGCCGCCGGCAATTATCAAGGAGAGTATCATGAGGATCGTAAAGCTTAGCGAAACCAGAGAATTTACGCCCGACGGCATGAAGCGATTCTTTCTGGTGGAAAATTCGGAGTTTTTCAAAATCATAAATTTCAACCTGGCGGCCGGCGCCACCTTTCCGGTGCATTCCCATGATCTCGATGGTGAACTCTCCATCCAGGTGCTGGAGGGCAAGGTTTTTTCCTTGGAGAGGGAGAGGCGGCGATACCGGCCGGAGAAGGTGATATCCTCGTTTCCGAGATTCGCGAACCTCACGGGGTGCGGGCTGAAACGGATATGCGGATCCTGGTAACCATCGCGCCGCCGATCTGAAGCAAGAAAGCCACGCGGTTTTGGGCTGGCGGCTGAACAAGTACATCAAAAAAAGGAGTATATATCATGGCTGAAGTGAAAATCGATCAAGACGAATGCATTGGCTGCGAAGCGTGTGTGAGCACCTGTCCTCAGGTGTTCGGTTTCAACGATGACGAAGCAAAGGCCTTTGTGATTGAAGGCTCCAATCCTGATGAGGAATGCGTCGATGAGGCGATTGCCTCCTGTCCTGTCGAATGCATCAGCAAGGAATAGGGCAACCGATTACCCTGTCTCAACTGGGCCGGGCGGAATGGTACACGCGCAGATGGCGTCGTCCATGCCGCCCGGCCTTACCTGTGGCCTGATACTCTATTTAGTTCTGGCAGTGCCATGGAAGATGGAACACCATTTGCAACATGGATAGCATACGCAATCAATACATAGGCAAACTCAAGCAAGGAAAAAGCAAATGGATGTCAGTGCGACCAGTACCGCCGGTAGGGCCATGGAATTGAACAAGGCCGGAATCGGTCAGGAAATCATGTCGAAATCCCTTGAAAAATCAGCGAACCCCCAGGCTCAGAAGGCGGAGACACAACGGCCTGTGCCGAAGGCGAACTCGGGCAAACAGGGGCACATCGATACCTACGCATAAGCCACGATGTGGTGTTCACGACTGCAATTGAATTACCAAATTGTAAGTAACTGCGACGGGTGATGAACCCGCGCATAGCGGCCAGGAAAAGACAGCCCCCCAGGGACGGGCTGATTTTGTCCCATTGACTTTTCTTTCTGAAAATGGGGGCTGCCGTATCTATTTGTCCGTGCAATTCGCTGCGGTCAGATCCTCCAAGTGCCACTCTTTTTCCAGACAGGCAAGCCCCGAATGGTTGGTGAGGTCGAGATGGATGGGGGTTATGGACGCATAGCCGTCCCGGATCGCCCGGACATCGGTGTCCTCACCCGAATCGCGTACCTGTGTGCCGCCTCCTATCCAATAACGAACGCGTCCCCAGGGATCCCGGGTCTCCTGAAGGGCGTTTTCCCAGAGTTTTCGGCCCTGGCGGGTGACCCGGATGCCCTTGCAGGCTGGCCCCGCGGGAACGTTGAGGTTGATCAGGGTATTGGCTGGCAGCGCCTTGCTCAGCATCTTGGCGGCCAGTTTTCCCGCCATCGCCGCCGCGGTGGTAAAGTCGTGCGGCGGCTCTCCCGCAAGAGATACGGCCAGCGAGGGAATATTGTACATGGTTCCCTCCATGGCCGCCGATACCGTTCCCGAATACGTGATATCGTCACCGATGTTGGGACCGGCGTTGATTCCGGATACCAGCAGATCGGGACGGGGGTCGAGCAGTTTCCCCAGGGCGATGATTACGCAGTCGGTGGGTGTGCCATCGACCGAATAGAGGTCTTCGTCAAGCCGGTGCACCTGCAGGGGCCGGTTCATGGTCAACGAGTGGGACACCGCTGAATTGTCCCGGTCCGGTGCCACCACGACGACCCTGCCAAGGTGTGCCACCGCTTCCCGAAGTGCTTTCAGACCCGGACTGTGGACTCCGTCGTCGTTGGTAACCAGCAGTGTTCGTATTTCTTTCATTCTTATCCATTAGAGTTGTAAAAAAAGTAAGATTTCATCGAGTCGGCCATATGTTCATCGATGCAATCAACGGTAAGCACATCTCGGCAATCGTCATCAACCCGTGGTCATTGCCCGTGGTGAGGTACGCCCAATTGTCTCGGCTTCCGAGGTGGCGATGTCCCAGAATGCCGCTACGGTCGGACTCAAGCGGTTTCTGGCGGCTGTGCAAAGGCCTACGGAAAAGGGTCGCAGCTGCGGGCGCACATCGAGGAGCTGGACCTGGTCTTTGAGCAGACTCTTTTCCAGTACCAGAAAAGGAACCACTCCAATGCCGCATCCCATGCCGACCATGGCGATGATCGCCTCGTTGCCGGCCACCTGGGAGTAAATGTTCGGGAGGATATCTTTGTCCGCGAACCAGCGGTTGACCCTCTCTCTACTCAGACCCTGTTCGGCCATGATAACCGGTGTTCTGGTCCAGTCTATGCTTCCATCGCGGTACACCACGGAGGTAGAATGGTGGGCGGGGGCGATGAAAATGAGCGGCGTCTGGATCAGTTCGAAAAAGTCGAGTCCTGCGGGCTTTCGGTCCGGTAGTGCCGCGATGGAGATATCCGCTTCGCCGCTCTGGACCTTGAACAGAGAGCGTGCGGCGTCTCCGGTCTCCAGATGAATCGAGACCTCCGGATGGACGGTGCGGAAATGGCTGAAGATGCAAGGGAGGATGGAGAGAATGGCGGTTACCGAGCAGTAGAGCGAGAGGTTGCCGCGAAGAACGTCATCTCCTTCCAGGCGGCTCTTCAACTCTGTCCACCGTTGAATGGTTTCCTCGGCATAGTCTTTAAAAATCAGGCCGGCCGGCGTCAGTTTTACGGATCGATTGTTGCGGTCAAAGAGCGGTTTGCCGAGTTCACCCTCAAGCCGCTGCATGGTGCGGGTGAGACCGGATGGGGTAATATTGCAGAGCTGGCTGGTGCGGCCGAAATGCAGGGTCGTGGCGAGGTGCCTGAAGAGTTGGAGTTCTCTGATGTTCATGCGGATGCAGGCTGTGTCGGTTGCGGGCAGGGATGCTGGTGCTCCTGTTGTTGTTGATTGTTGCACATTGTGCAATACTGTATCACGAATAAATCACTTGACGCAACAGTCGATTGTCAATATACCAAGACATCGACTGAGAACAACACATCTCATTTCTGAATGGACACCAGCAAGTAAAAATGCACTTACAGGGAGATAAAACCATGGGTGAAAATTATTTCAATACGCTGCCGCTGCGTCGGCAGATCGAGGAGTTGAGTCAGTGCCGTTTCATGGATGCCTCGGAGTTCGATGGCGTCGAAGCCCTGAAGGGGAAAAAAATCGTGATCGTCGGCTGCGGCGCACAGGGCCTCAATCAGGGGCTCAACCTTCGCGATAGCGGTCTCGACGTTTCCTATGCGCTGCGTGAGAGCGCCATCACCGAGAAGCGCCAGTCCTGGAAAAACGCCACGGAAAATGGTTTTTCTGTGGGCTCCTACGAGGAGAAGATCCCGACCGCCGACCTGGTTATCAACCTCACCCCCGACAAACAGCACACTCCGGTGATTTCCGCCGTTATGCCGCTGATGAAACAAGGTGCCTGTCTTTCCTATTCCCACGGGTTCAATATCGTTGAGGAAGGCATGAAGATCAGAGACGATCTCACCGTTATCATGGTCGCACCCAAAGCGCCGGGTACCGAGGTGCGTGAAGAATACAAGCGCGGCTTCGGGGTGCCGACCCTGATTGCGGTCCACGGAGAAAACGATCCCAAGGGCGAGGGCTGGGAGCTGGCCAAGGCCTACTGCTGCGGCACTGGCGGTGATCGGGCCGGTGTGCTCCAATCTTCTTTTGTCGCCGAAGTCAAGTCTGACCTCATGGGCGAGCAGACCATCCTCTGCGGCGTGCTGCAGATGGGATCGCTGCTGATGTTTGATAAGATGGTCGAAAAAGGGATAGATTCGGGCTATGCCACCAAGTTGGTGCAGTTCGGCTGGGAAGTGGTAACAGAGGCTTTAAAGCATGGCGGCATCACCAACATGATGGATCGACTCTCCAATCCCGCAAAGATCAAGGCCTATCAGCTCTCAGAAGAGCTGAAAGCCATTATGCAGCCGCTGTTTGAGAAACATATGGACGACATCATGTCCGGCCATTTTTCTGCCACCATGATGAAGGACTGGGCCAATGGCGACGCCGATCTGCTGCGCTGGCGCGCAAGAGTCACGGGAATCGGCCTTTGAGAAGACCGAGAATGCCGATGTCGAGATCGCCGAGCAGGAATATTTTGACAAAGGCATCCTGATGGTGGCGATGGTCAAAGCCGGTGTCGAGCTGGCGTTTGATGTCATGGTGTCGGCGGGCATCAAGGAGGAATCCGCGTACTATGAGTCGCTTCACGAGGTTCCGCTGATCGCCAACACCGTTGCCAGGAAGAAGCTCTATGAGATGAACGTAGTCATCTCCGATACCGCCGAATACGGCAACTATCTCTTTGCCAACGCCGCCAAGCCGCTGCTGGCCGATTTCATGGCCAAAATCGACACGGACGTCATCGGCAAAGGGCTCGATCTCAAAGATACCGGCGTCGACAATATCGAACTCATCCGGGTCAATGAAGGCATTCGCTATACGACCGTCGAGGCTGTGGGCGAGGAACTGCGTTCCTACATGGGGGCCATGAAATCCATCTATTAAGACGGAATTTTCTACGATAAATGAGGACGGACCGAGATGACCGCTGCGGCAGCGGGCTCTTGGCCGTCCTTTTTTCTTTTCTCACTCCTTTCTCCCTTCAAAATGCGGCTCGGTCAGCACTGCGGTCGCGGGTCCTTCCATGTTTTTTTTGCCAGCCGGCAAAAAAAGTTTCGACACTCTCCAAAGGGTAGGAAAAAAGTCAGCCCCGACTAGTAGGGTGGATGGCAACACAGGCAAGGGACGGTTGCTCGGAACAAATCGCCGTCCTGCCGTTTCTTTCGTGGACCGCGGCTGGTTGTCCGTGGTTTGCCGGCATTGTTTGACAATGGGGTGGATATTTATGTCAGCGGCGTTTTCTCTGTGCGGCCTCTCTTGTCTGTGTTGTCGTATTCCCCGGCCGGGAATGATGCTACCGGGATCCAGTCGGATTATTCCCTTTTTTCCATAGATTCGGTGGCATGGGGAATGTATCTGCGGAATGGTAATTCTATTTTTCAGGTAATTTCTTTCGTGTTTTCCTCGATATGAGAAAAAGGTGCTATAATCTGATAGGCTCCCGGGAGGGGTGGTTAGTCTGCATGCGCCACGAATCCCATCCAATTCAATCGCTACAATACAATAAAAGGAGATGTGTAATGAAAAAAATAGCTCTGTTGCTTGCTGTGCTCTTTACTTTTGTAACCGGTTTCACCGCGCTGCCCGCCGCTGCCGCCGGCAAAACGTCCAAGGCAACCTCCGCTGCTAAAATGCAGATGTCGACGAAAGTCGACATCAATACAGCCGATCAGACGGCTCTAGAAACCCTGCCCGGGGTTGGCCCGAGCACCGCAGCGGCCATTATCGCCTTCCGGAAAGCGAATGGCCGCATCAAGAGTGCGGACGACCTGCTGAAGGTCAAGGGAATCGGTCCGAAAAAAATGGAGAAGATGAAACCCTATCTGTCTGGTTTTTAAGAGTGTGGCGGATTATGGCCACTCTTTGCCCAAAAGGTTGCCCTAATCCGACAAATTCTTAGCCTCTTCCTTTCTCTTCCTCCCCCTCCTCTGCCTGGCGGCAAGGTGATTGCATTCCTTGTCGCCAGGCAAATTCCTGTTGTGTCACATCTAAGGCATGATTTTTGCTTAGGATAATTCTGCCGACCTGTTGTGAGGATTTTCCTTTTCCTGGAAGGGCCAGTGGTCTTCCGGCGAAGGGATTTGTAATCTGGGTTGACGGCGGGTTGGCACCGTCCTTGCTTGACCTGGTGGAATGTTTGGAATCCCCTAATTTTTCGTTGTTTTCGCAAGGAAACAGCCATACCTTTTTTAAGGCTTCAGCCCCGATGTCTTAGAAAAGCTTTCGCCTGTATCGGAGCGACATGATATGACGGTGTCCTCGCAAAAGGTAACTGTTTGCAATATGTTATCTTAGGCTTGGCGAAAAAATCAACGTTTTCGGGGCAAGGGGAAGCATATGATCGACTGCGGTTTATGGGTTTATGAACGTTCGCCGTAAAATACATTTTTGTTCGAGTTCACCGGCAGCCCAGTTGGGCGCGATCATATTCGGATGGATGAAAACCAAGCAAGGTGGGAGACCTCGTCGGAGTCCACGTGCGTGTCGTTCGGCTTGCTTGCTTGTCACCCAAAGCAGTGCGCTGGTCATCTGCGGCTTGCTGGTTTTGACCACGTTTGGTCGGCGCGGTGAATGTATTTACTTAACTTCTATAATTAAATGAGGTGGTTGAATGCAAGCAAAGGAAATCATGGAGCCAGTGACAGACAATTGGTTGCGGCCGGATATGACGCTTCCTGAAGCTGTTTGTAAGATTCAGGAAACGAAGTGGGGAGAGGCGAACGCCTCGGTCAACGGAATGGTTGTCCTGGAAAACGGACTCAGGCTTATCGGTGTTTTATCCATAAAGGACGTGATTCGGGCGGTGATCCCCCGCTATTTCGATCTGGATCACAACCTGGAAGGATTCACCTGGGAAGGAATGCTGGAGGAGGAAGTGGAAAAAGCCCACGACTTGAAGGTCGCCGAGGTGATGTCCTCCGAGGTTGTGACTGTTCACCCCGAGGATTCCCTGATGGTTTGTGCCGATCAAATGATTGAACATCAAATCCAACGCTTGCCGGTGGTTGACAAATCGGGTCGGGTCATGGGCATAGTGCATATCCGTGATCTGTATAGTTGCATTGCCAAACTGCTAGGTACATTTGACAAGTAAAGAGGGAGCTGACTGTAACCATGGAACATATCACAATGAATTTCACTTTCTGGATGGCAACAGGGATTTTCGTCATTGCTCTGGGAACCATTATCTCGGAAAAAATCGACAAGACCATCGTGGCGATATTCGGCGCCTCCCTGATGCTGGTCCTCAAGGTTGTGACCCAGACCGACGCATTTCATCTCGAGGAGTTTGGGGTTGATTGGAACGTTATCTTTTTGCTTGTCGGCATGATGCTCATCATTAATTTAATGCGCCCGACCGGTATGTTCGAATACGTCGCCATTCGAAGCGCCAAGGCTGGACGGGGTGAACCTATCAGGATTCTGACGATTTTCGCGATTGTCACGGCAGTTCTTTCCGCCCTGCTCGACAACGTCACCACCGTTCTGCTCCTGGCCCCGGTTACACTTTTGATCGCCGAGGCTCTGCAGGTCGACCCCATTCCCTTTCTCATCGTGGAAGCTCTGGCCTCCAATATAGGCGGCACCGCCACTTTGATAGGTGATCCTCCCAATATCATGATCGGCTCCAAGGCCAAGCTGAGCTTCGTCGATTTTCTTTACCACCTGACGCCGGCGGTAATAATCATCATGATCGTCTTTCTGATTATCGTAAAATTGGTGTTTAAGAAACGCTTGCAGACTCGGGATGAGTTGAAAGAGCGAATAATGAAGATGGATGAGAACGGTGCGATAAAAGACCCGATCATGCTGAAAAAATCCCTTTTTGTGCTGGCGGTGGTGCTTTTGGGATTTATCATGCACGGACAGCTCCATTACGAGCCGGCGACTGTGGCGCTTTTCGGGGCCGGCCTGCTCTTGTTGCTCTCAAAAACCAAAACGCCCCACAAGGTGCTTGCCGAGGTGGAATGGCCGGTGATTTTCTTTTTTATCGGCCTCTTCGTGATGGTTGGCGGCCTGGTGAAGGTCGGGGTCATCAAGGAACTGTCCAAGGAGGTTCTGGCCATCACCCACGGCAATATGATGAGCACCTCCATGCTGGTTATGTGGTTTAGCGCTTTTGCCTCCGCAGTGGTAGACAATATCCCCTATGTGGCAACGATGAACCCCTTGATCGTGGATATGGCAAAAGAATCCTGGCCACATCTCTCTGGGGTCGCTCTCCTGCACCACTCCGGCCTGTTGCCGGTTTGGTGGTCCCTGGCTCTGGGTGCCTGTCTGGGTGGTAACGGCACCGCCATAGGCGCTTCAGCAAACGTCATAATTGTCGGCATGTCGGATAAGGCCGGGCACAAAATCAGTTTCTTGCGGTTTATGGCTTACGGCCTGCCCATTATGATCGTGACCGTTTTCATCTCCATGCTCTACGTCTTGCTGCGCTATTACGTCCTGCACTGGTAAGGTGGGTGCCGCGGCCATACCCGATATTGTCTCCGTGGAAATATGCACGGCATTGTCCGAGACCATCTCTGCCGCGCTCCGTCTGGGGCGTGGATAGAGATGGCGGCATGGTGCATCTTGAGCGAAAAGAAGATCTTGACAAAAGCGGTGGAGACGAGAGATGCTAGCTGAAGAAGAGATATTCTAATAGTTCACGATACTAAGGGAGGGAAGGATGAATGTTTTGCGGCCTGCGGTCTTCTGCGTTGCAATGGTTTTCTTGTCAACGGTCATCCCCAGTCACGCGGAAGCGGCAGCTGCCGGCAGACCCGATTACGGCGTTCGCGTGGGAGCCACTTTCAGCGGAGAAGATTTTCAGCAATACGAGGTGTTCGGGGCTTTTAGTCTTCCCTGGGTGAAGAATTTTCGTGATGGCTGGCGATTGGGATCGGACGTTGATCTGAGCGCCGGTGTGCTGCATGGGGCCGGTGATACAGGCGGTAAGGTTGCCGGTGCGGTCGACCTGTTGTTGTTCTCGCCAAGCCGCCAATTCTCAATGACTGCCGGGTTTGGAGCAGGCCTGCAATCGAAAGAGCATTTTGGCGACAACGATTTCGGCGGACCGCTCTACTTTTTGTTCCAGGCGGGTCTCAGTTACTGGTTTACCCCTTCCTTTAGTGTCGGGTACCGTTTCCACCACGAGTCGAACGGCTCGATTTACGACACCAATCCCAGCTTGAACCTGCACGCAATCGAATTACGCCTCACCTTTTGAGGTCGCTGTATTGCGGCAAACGACCGCCTGCTCCGTTTCGGTGGTTCCCCGCCCCGGAGGCGGCGCGTCAAAGGAATTGCCGCCCCGCCGTTGTGGCCACTTTGGGTGCAATGGCGGGGCGGTTTGTTGATCTACTTATAGGGATTGATGGTGAGGGTCGGGCAATGGACCCGTTTGAGGACCCGTTCGGCAACGGAGCCGAGCAGAATTTTCTCCAGTCCCTTGGCGCCGTGAGTGCCGATAATCAAGAGTCCGGCCTGTTCGTCGGCGGCATATTTGACTATCGTGTCGACGATATCTCCATCAAAGACATCGCTGCTGATATCGGCGTATTTCTCTTTGTTATCCTCCACCAGGTTTTCCATCAGGACCTTTGCGCGCTCGGCGCGTTCCTTGTTGATACCTTCAAGCGAGGGGCTGCCGAGCATCATGTCGCCGGTGGTGTAAAATTCGGTGATATGGACGAAGCTGATGTGCGCGCTGAGGCGCTTGCCGATGTAAATGGCAAAATCCACCAACTTCTGGGTATGTTTGTCGAGGTCTACCGGGACAACTATCTTGGTGATTTCCTTCATAGCTCTTCTCCTTGGGAATTAAGTGAGATATCGATAACCGGCAACCGCTCACCGGGGTGCAAAAACGCTGCCTAGGCTCCTAGACCGATGAGCTGTAAACGTATACCAGGGTTCCAGCTCGGCATGAGCGGCTACCGTTGAGTCGTAGCCTTTCTCCGCGCGAGAGCCCGATAGAGCCTAGATAGGCTGCTGGTGAACGTTTACCATAACCGTGCTCATTCCGGTGGCAGGAAGAATCGAGCCTCCTCGACACTTGCTCACCGGGTGATACAGACCGTTATCTTATAATATCGGTATGTTCTCTTGAGTCATTATAGGCTCTAAACAGCAAGGAGGGAAGAATATTATGCAGAAGTGCATGAGGTAATACCTTCGAAAATCCCTGTGCAAGGTGTGTTTGCCACTCTCGTTTCGCGAATCACCGCCGTTGAGCGCTCCGCAAACGATCATTAGCACCCAACTCTTTTCTTGCGCTGAACTTACGTAAGGATATACAATCATAACGTTATGATGCGGTTGAAACCGGGCTGGTTTGCACAGTGAGCCGGCGTGAGCGGTGCTGTATTGGAAAAAGGAATTAAAAAAATCGAGGAAGGTGATAGGGCCCATAAGGTGGATCAACATTGCGGAGCGACGATGACTCATAAGCATGCAAGGAGTGGAGGGGAAGGTGTTGAGATGGGTTGCCGTTGGTACGGTTATTGGCTGGTTGTCCTGGCATTGTCGGTGGTGTTCTTGCTCGGAGGATGCAACCTGGAGACGGTGGGCAACAGGGTCAAGTACTCCATCGAGGGAGAACATTATTTGCGGGTCAAGGAGCCGGATGCGGGTGTAGACGAGTTCCGTCGCGAGGTTGGGGCGCAGCCCGATAGTCCGATGGCGAACTACTATTATGGCCGATTGTTATTGCGGGACGGCAAGGCAAGAGTGGCACTTCCGTACCTCCGCAAGGCCAGCCGGCTCGATCGAGGCAACGCTGACTATCATTTCTGGACAGGACTGGCTTATGGGCAGCTCAAACACCGCATCAGCGAACGGAAGCAATATGAAAAGGCGCTGGCGATAGAGCCACGCCACCTCTTGGCGCTGACCTATCTCGGGCATTCTTACTTGAGGCGGAAGCGCTATAGCAAGGCCCTGGCTTTTTATGCACGGGTCCTGAAAATCTGGCCCGAGAGTCCATCGGTACTCTATTGTCGCGCCCTGGCTCTCGCCGAACTCAAGCGGACGCCAGAGGAGCGCGTGGCATGGCACCTGTATCTTGAGGTATATCCCGACGGCGCACTGGCAAGAAAAGCTACGCTGCATCTCAACCAACTCAAGGATTTCTCCTATCGTAATTATCCTCTTGGGTCCCGGACGGTCACCGTCGAAAAGATCGGTTTTGCGCCGTTTTCCGCGGAACTGGAGAAAAGTTCCGAACCATCGATTGAGCTGATAGGAAGGGTTGCCGCAAAGGGGAGTAAGGGGATTCTCCAGGTTGTCGTCTACCAAAAAAATGATAGAGAGTTAGCCAAAAAACGGGCGTTTGCCATCGGCAAGTATCTGGCCGACCTGTACCCGGAGTTGAGCAAAAAGCGTATGCGGCTCAGTTGGTTTGGTGTGCCCCAGCGTAAACGCGGAAAAAGGTGGGTTATTAACGAGTCTGTTGATTTCTTCATCACCAGTCGATAATTTAGAGGATTGGGAAAATTGGCGTAAACGTTCCCCAGCACCCCATCCTGGCACGATCAGAGCGTCGCGCATAGTTAGTAGCACCGAAGGTCGGCTCGGAGTCCGCGCTTACCTGCCCCAGGCTGGAGCACTGATGAGCGCTTACAGCTCAGTGGTATGGCCAGCATTTCGTTACCCCGGTGAACGGTTACAAATTGGCTGGCGCATCGGTAGGCAATGGTATTGTAGATTTTAGAGGTGTACGCATGAAAAGGAAGATGTTTGTGATCTGTAGCGCGGCAGTGGTCTTTGCTCTGCTGTTATCCACCGGGAATGGATTTGCGGCCGATGCATCGGGTGACACGGATGAGACAACTCCCACCCAGGGTACTTCCGGCTATCAAAATCCGGCCCAGGCTATGCACGCTTCCAACCTGGCCGCCGCCGTGGCCTCTCAAGCGAACCCGGAAGTGGCCGCGGCCAGTCAGGCGGTTCATGACGCGGAGACAGCCCTCGAGGAGGCTCAGGCCTCCGGTGACCAGGCGCAGATCGCTGAGGCCGAAGCGGCGTTGCAGGGCGCCGAAAGTGCCTTGGCTGATACGGTGGCCGAAGTCACGGGCGTAGCGAAGCAGCAGATTTCGAGTATGCGTCAATCCGGTATGGGCTGGGGGCAAATTGCCCATGAGTTGGGAGTGCATCCGGGAACACTTGGGCTGGGACATGCCGGTAAGAAAGGCACCACTGTCGACACGGAAATACCGGACGGTCAAGTAGAGGCCGGCACTGAAGTGCAAGAGGCCACTGCCGTGGATTTGAATACCGGTCAGAGCAAGGAGCATGGGGTGAGCAACGGGAGATCGGATGCGGCTTCGCAGGGACTGGGTCTGGGGCATGGCGCCAGTGTCGGCGGCGCAGCAAATCAGGGCGGCGGCCACGGGGGTTCCGGCGGTGGCGCTTCCCATGGCGTAGGTAACAGCTCCTCGCCCAGTTCCGGCCACGGGAACAGCGGCCACGGTAACAGCGGTCATGGCGGAGGTCATGGCAATGGGAACAGTGGCGGCAATGGTAACGGCAACGGTGGCGGACGAAAATAAAGGTGACCAGCACCGGAGTCTGCTGCATCTACTGAACACATTTATGAGAAACGATCTTTGATATGGTGTATCAACCAAAAAGACTGTATGAGCAGCCGCCTCCGGCCGTCAAGGTAGCGATGCTCCTCGCTCTTGCCGGCTGTTTGCTTGCCGCGGTTCAGGCCGTTTTGCTCGTGGTTCGCGGAAATCCCATCTGCTTGAATGAGGGCTGTGAAATTGTCGATGCGCTGACGACTGTGCCGCCGGTGGTGGTGAACCTGGTTGGCAGCCTCTACTTTCTAGCGCTCTTCTGGTGTCTGTACAGAGGGAGAAGCGGTGTTCGTATCTGGCTTATTACCGCCCGGATCCTGCTGCTCGCCGGCATAGCCGCCGAAGGTGTGTTGGTGGGCTATCAATTCTTCGTAGCCGGGGCGCTCTGCTCCTATTGTCTGGTTGTGTTTGCTTTAATAGTGGCGCTGAACCTGCTTGTGGGGGTGTATCAGATTATAGGTGGGGTCGCTGTTTGGACGGCGGTATTCGTTGTTTTTGCCGGTTTGACCTTTGTGCCGGTGCGCAAGCGGATGGGTCCGGTTTTAGAAGGCGGTGCCTACGGAAGGCTGGCGCATCCCGAGGCATCCAGACGCCTCTATCTCTTCTTTTCCTCGGACTGCAGCCATTGCGAGGAGGTGCTTGCATCCATCGACAACCGGTTCAGTTGTGATCTCACCTTCAATCCAGTCGATACCGTGGGCAAGGTAACGATTCCCGGGCTAGTCAGGTCGCCGGGATATTCGGCCGAGGTCAACCGCTCCTTTTTACGGAATCTGGGGATAGAGACGATTCCCACGCTGTATGTCAAAGGTGAGGAGAAGATGGAAGTGTTGACCGGGGAGCGGCAAATACGGCAATATCTTGAGGGGAACTGCCGGCCCGTTGCAAAAGAAATTCCGCAACCTCGCGGGGGGGTGTCCGGAAAGAGCGAAAGCGGTATGCCCTTTCTGCAATCGACGGTACCCGATGAGACATGTACGGTCGGTGCCGACTGCGACAATCCTGGAGGGGGGCACAACGCGAAGTGATGGCGTAGGCTCCTAGGTTCCGGCGCCTTCCCTGCACGCAACCCCATTTGTAATCAAAAAAAGCAACGCCCGCATCTGGCTCCAGATGCGGGCGTTGCTTTTTCGTCATGCCGTTGCGTACTACTTGCCAGAGTTCCGGGAGTATTTGGCAGCTATTGGAGGAGCAGTTCGAGCTCTTCCTGGGTCACCAGAGCGGCGGTTTCGCGCCGACGCTCACCTTTTCTGCGTTCAATCCCTTTGCGGCGATCCACGCCTGATCTGGCGCCGGTTAAGGTGCGGAGCCAGGCGAAGAGTGAACGTTTTTTAGGAGTCGATCGCTCCCGGGGATCATGCCGCCGTTCGTGATTGGATCGGCGATCGGGAGTCTTTCGTCGGCAACTGGTGGGAGACCTGCGTTCAATACCGTCCCAGGCGGGCGAGCTGATTCGGGCATTCATGGCGATAGGTGAAAAGCTGAGGTTGCTGGTGGCAGCCGCGCAGATCACGCAAGGCCGCAGGCCATGGCTATGAAATTACGGCACTATAGAGCAATCTCACCGGCATGTAAAGCGTTATGAAATAAACCATATTCTCACATTAATGAGTGATCATTCAGTAAAATGGTATATAACATTGAAATAACATGAAAAAAAGGTTGTTGAAAAGTGTTACTCTATTTGGTAAGAATAGTATTCGAAAGGTTATTGGTTTGAATTGTCCGTCTCTTGCTGCTCGTTGGGATTTCTCGGGAATCTATAGAAACCTGACTACGAGGCTGATTCGTGTCTGCCAGGAAACGCTCCGGCCGGACAGGCACCTGTTCACTGTTTCCGGAAAGGGAAAGAAAATGACTTTGAAGATGAATGCAGGAACTCCTTCTGCGGAGTCGATCAATAAGCTCAGAGAGCTGAGCGGAGTGAACATCAAGCTCTGCATGCAGTGTGCCACATGCACCGGCATGTGTCCCATGGCCGCGGAGATGGATTTCACCCCCCGCAAGGTGATGCACCTGGCTCAGTTCGGCCTGCGGGATAAACTGGCCGACATCAATTCGTATTGGAAGTGTGCGTCATGTCACGCCTGTACCGTCAAATGCCCAAGGGGGATCGATATCGCCAAGGTGATGGAGGCGCTGCGTCAGCAGACGCTGCGCACAGGCAAGAACTATATCGAACCGTCTCAGATGTCGGCCGAGATCATTGAAGAACTGCCCCCCATCGCCATGGTGGCCGGTTTTAGAAAATTGACCAGTTGAGGAAGCTTATGAAAATCAAATACTACCCAGGATGTACGCTGAAATCCAAGGCCAAAAACCTTGAAAAAGCCGCGGTGGCTTCGATGAAAGCGCTCGGTGTCGACATGGAGGAAATTGATCGCTGGAACTGCTGTGGCGCAGTTTACTCCCTTGCCGAAGACGACCTCATTCACAAAGTGGCGCCGGTTCGCAACCTGATCCGGGTCAAAGAGCAGGGCGGCGACAAGGTCGTCACCCTCTGCTCGATGTGCTACAACACCCTGGCCCGGGCGAACCAGCTTGATGCAAAGCGATGAAGAGAAGAGCGATACCATTAACCGATTCATGGACGAAGAGATTGATTACTTCGGCGATATTGAAGTGATCCATTTTCTCAACTTTTTACGCGACGAGATCGGTTGGGATGGGCTGCGCCAAAAGGTGACCCACCCACTTTCCGGTCTGAAAGTAGCGCCTTACTATGGATGCACCCTTCAACGTCCGAGCCGATGTCGGCATTGAACCGGCCGGCAGCTTCAAATTGATGAGCGAACTCATCGAGGCTCTGGGCGCGACTGCGATGCCTTTTAATGCGGCCGCATTTTGCTGCGGCTCCTATCAAGTACTGGGCAATCCTGATGCAGCGGGTGATGCGGCCGCAGTGATTGTCAATGCGGCCCGATCAGCCGGCGCCGATCTTCTGGCGGCCAGCTGTCCGTTGTGCGAGTACAACCTGGGAAAAAAACAGGATGGTTTGCAGCAGCAAGCTAAAATTCAGGAAAAGGCCCCTCTACCGACCTCTTATTTCACCCAATTGTTGGCCATTGCCTTGGGTCTGCCTGCCCAAGAAGCCCGCCTGGATCTCAACGACCCGAATGTCGCAGCGCTGTTGCAGCAAAAAGTCAAAGTTCCGGCCTGATGAGAGGAAGAGACCGCTGACAAACAGCTAGATGGTACCCAATAGCGGTTTATTATCTCCAGGAAAATGTTACGCCAGGCGAGGATCATCCCCCTGGCAATATTTATAAGGAGATAAACACATGGCTGATGCAGTAAAAAAGCAAGTCCCCAAAGTGGCCACGGGGATCGGGCCATTTTACCCGAAGGGGCACAAACGATTCCTGTCTATGTGATGGGCAAGACGTTATGACGTGCCGGAAACCCTGACCATTATGAAGGCCATGGAGTATGCCGGATTCAATTTCATTCGCGGCGCCGGCTGCCGCGGCGGCATCTGCGGCGCCTGCCCTACTGTTTACCGCAAGGCCGGTGACTATAAACTCCATTTCGGCCTGGCCTGCCAAACGGTGGTGGAGCCCGATATGTTCCTCGCCCAGATCCCTTTTTATCCTGCCAACCGCGCCGCATACGATATTGGACCATTGAACGCCCGGCAGAGGCGATTTATGCGCCCTATACCCGGAATTGTTCCGTTGTGTCGCCTGTAACAAGTGCACCAAGGCCTGTCCCATGGATGTCGATGTACTGGGGTATATTTCCGCCATGAAGCAGGGAAATATCGACAAGGCGGCGCGCCAAATCTCCTTTGACTGTATCCAGTGCGGCCTTGTGCGCCAGCCGCTGCATGGGCGAGATTCCCCAGTACCATATCGGCTCAGCTGGCCCGACGCATGTATCGCCCGTTTCGTCCAACCCCAGGCTGAGCACCTGAAAAGCCGGGTGGCGGAGATCCAGTCCGGCAAATATGACGGGATTCTTTCGACCTTCACCCAATGGATCAGGAAGACACTCGAAAAGCTGTATACCGAGCGGGAACGCGAGCCGGATATGGCCCCTCCAGCGTCAGTGGAAGCCGCAAGATACCCATTATCTATAATTGAATGTTGCGCGACAGTCGCCAGCAACCTCGATCTTCCACGGCGCAGAAGGAGCTTATCATGGCCTATACAACTGAAATGAAGGAACTGATCAAGAAAGTCGAGGCCACCCGGCCGCAACGGGTGGAGATGGCCCGCAGAGGCGAAAATTATCCTGCCTTGAGCCTGGACGAGCGCGAAGAGTGCTAAATAAATTTCATCCCGACTATCAAACCGATGGCAAACGCGCAGTACACGTCGGACCCAACAAGGGCCGAATTCTGCAGGATATCGTCGCTCGATCTGTTGGAGTCCAAGGCCATTATTCCGACCCGATCAGGTGAATCTGGGAACAGTCGATTATCGAGACCGACGTGCTGGTGATCGGCGGCGGCGGCGCCGGCACCTCGGCGGCGACTGCTGGCGGCCGACGGCGGCGCCAAAGTGATCATCGCCACCAAGTTGCGCCATGGCGACTCCAACACCATTATGGCCGAAGGCGGCATCCAGGCGGCCAGCCAGGAGTGCGACTCGCCTTTACTATCACTATATCGATACCATCGGCGGCGGCCATTTCACCAACCAACCGCGATCTGGTGGCGGCCCTGGCCCACGATGCACCGCTTTCCATTGCCTGGCTGGAAAAACTGGGCATGATGTTCAACAAGTACGACGACGGCCGTACTGGTTGTGCGCCATTTCGGCGGCAGCGCGTAAACGGCTGCACTCTTCGCGGGTGATATGACCGGCGCCGAGATCATGCGCGTGGTCAGCGATGAAGCCCGAAACCGACAGCGATCATGATCACGGTGCTGGAGTTCTGCCCGGCGGTCGAATTGTTGCTCGACGAGGAAGGCAAATGCGCCGGCGCCATCCTCTACAACTTGGAAACCAAGGAATTTTCCGTCGTCAAGGCCAAGGCGGTGGTGATGGCCACCGGCGGTTTCGGCAGGCTGCATATCAAAGGATTTGCCACCACCAACCATTACGGCGCCACCATGGACGGTGTGGTCATGGCCTACCGGGCGGGTGTGGGCAACAAATACGCTGCACTCCACCCAGTATCACCCCACCGGCGTTGCCTACCCCGAACAGAATGTCGGGCTGCTTGATCACCGAGAAAGTTCGAGGGCTCGGCGCTCACGTACTCAACATCGACGGCGAGCAATTCTGTTTTCCGCTCGAGCCTCGCGATGTCGAATCCGCCGAACTGATCAAAGAAGCCATGGAAAAGGGCAAGGGCATCATGACCCCGACCGGGCGCGTCGGGCTGTGGCTCGATTCGCCGATGATCGAGGAGTTACATGGGCCGGGATCGGTGAAAAAAGAGCTGCCTGCCAAATTCATCCAGTTCAGCGGCACGGCATCGACATCAGCAAGGAGCCGATGCTGGTCTATCCGACGCTGCACTACCAGAACGGCGGCATCAATATCAACGGCGTACACCGAAACGGCCTGCCCGGCTTTTTCGCAGCGGGCGAAGTGATCGGCGGCGTACACGGTGAAAACCGATTGATGGGCAACAGCCTGCAGGACATCCTTACCTTCGGTCGTCGTGCCGGCAAGAGAGCGGCGCGAGTATGTTGCAGGGCGGTGTGGACTTTGAAAGACCTCTCCCTTGACCACATGTGGCGAAGTATCGAAAGTGAGCTTGCCGAAGCAGGTATTGAAAACCCGGCCGTGGCGCCGATCATTCTGCCCGATTACTCCACCGATGAAGTTGCCGAGAGGCGGTGGCCCGAAGCTTTGACAGCCGGAACACCTGGCGTTTGAAAAGGCGGGAGACTTTTTTGAGATTGTTTGTTGAGTCTCATGCCGGAACCATCGTGTCCGCCCGGGGGCACGATGGTTTCGTCTTTTCTTCAGTCAGGGGCCGTCCACCAGGACGGATCCGGGACCGGCCAACGGCCGAAAACTGTTTTTGGGCGACTGACAGTACGGACAGGACCAGGTCCTGGGCAGGTCGTGAAAAGCGGTTCCTGGCGGTGTATCGGTTTTCGGTTCCCCGATATCGGGTTGATAGATATACCCGCATCTTTTGATCTGGCATTGGTACATGTCTTTCGGCAGGGCCATGTCATCCTCCTCCTGAGCGTAGTGGGTAAGCGGGTTTGCCGCTGCCCAAATCAATTCGCTAGCCTGAGTTTCTCACCAAACGATACCACGTTTGAATCTTTGCGGCCAATTCGTTTTCGAGACCGGTCGACCAGAGCGCGCAAGACCTGTCTGAAAAAACGGATTTTTCTTAACGGCGCGATCCGAAGAGCTGTTTTTTGGGATCAGGAGGAAATCGCGCTTGGTATCGAACTGGTTCTCCGTAATTCTATCGCGTCCCCGGATGTCTGTGGTCCGGGGGGCGAATACAGGAATTCGAAGTGCGGATGCTTTTTTCTCGTCCAGTTTTTCGGACGGCAAGGTGGGGTCCGGCTTACCGGAATGGGGTGGGCGGCGAAGTGCCAGATCGGGGCAGGGAAAAGACGGGGAAGGAAGAGATCGTGGCATATCGGGAGATTAGTAATGCTCACACCTTTGCACCGGCTTTCGATCGGTCCTTATGTAGAGTATGGTATGCAATTTGCTTTATCCATGGTGCGCGAGGCGTGGTCGCTACAGGTTTCGCGCGATGTTCCATAACCAGGTATGCCGAGCTCCCGCCTGCCGTACAGGTGGGGTACATAGTCAGGACGGGAACTCGGTAGACCTGGTGCTCTCAACTTCATCTCCTCCTGCCATATTTCGCGCAGGCAGGGTGCTGCGTCTCCCGGTTTCTGCAGGAGGCGCAACACCTGGGGATGGTCCGCAGAATGCGGTAGCTGCTGCACCGCCCTCCCTGCTGTCCACCGTCACGGCCTGAAGTGAACACCACAATTTCTGCAACCGTTTACGAATTTCTCTTGATGCTTGCCGCATTACCTCACGGGAGCGTATGCCGAAAGCCAAGGTAGAGGCCTTGTGTCCGGGGCTTGACGTAGGGGTGAGAAGGGGGTACCTTTCATATATGTAGGAGTCTGTCGTAGTGTGCGTTTTTTCTCCGCTGAGAGTTATCAGTTCGAGTTCCATTGGCACGAGCGAAATTCGCCGGTTATACGACAGTTTTCCGAAATAGAGACCTGGGGGCGTCCTCGGACTGAGAGTTCCGGCTGACCGGAACGACCCTTTGAACCTGATCCGGTTCATACCGGCGGAGGGAACGGACTGCGAGACGGCGCGGCAACGCGCCGCGCCAGGACCGTTTCCCACGGTCCTTTTTTTTTGGGTAAACGTTCATTGGTGTGGCTGGTATTTCAGCACTTCGGTGAATGGTTACTTTTTTTGGGAGAATTTCATGGAGAAAACCCTGATGGAAGCAGCCCGTGACGGGCAGATTACGGAAATCATGCAAGTCGCCGCCGAGGAAGCTGGTATTGCCGTCGAGCTCCTGCGGGAGCGGATTGCCGCTGGGACGGCGATTGTCTGTCACAACAACCGCCATGGCGGCGGCAAGCCACTGGCGGTGGGCAAGGGGATCCGCACCAGGGTCAATGCAAATATCGGTACGAGCAAGGACGATACCAGCATCGACAAGGAACTCGAGAAGGCCAGGGCAGCGATGGCGGCAGGCGCCGATGCCCTGATGGATCTTTCCACCGGCGGGCCCATCGACGAGATCAGGGCGGCGATCATCGCCGAGACCGATATCTGTATCGGCTCGGTGCCGCTCTATCAGGCCGCCTGCGACACCGTGGTCAAAAAAGGCAAGGCCATTGTCGAAATGACGGTCGATGACATTTTCTCCGGCATAGAAAAGCATCTCGACGACGGGGTGGATTTTATCACCGTGCACTGTGGCGTGACCCGGGCGACCCTGGAAAAGATGGATCGCGAGGGCCGGATCATGGAGGTGGTCTCCCGCGGCGGCTCGTTCACCTGTGCCTGGATGGAGCATAACCGGGCGGAAAATCCCCTCTATGAACATTTTGATCGACTGCTCGAACTGGTCAAGTCGTATGATGCGACCCTCTCGCTGGGGGACGGTTTTCGGCCCGGTTGCCTCGAAGATGCCACCGATCGGGCCCAGATTCACGAGTTGATGGTGTTGGGTGAGCTGACACAACGGGCTTGGGATTACGGTGTGCAGGTGATGATTGAAGGACCGGGGCATGTGCCCCTTGACCAGATCCAGACCAACATCCAGCTGCAGAAGCGACTCTGCCACGGCGCTCCGTTTTATGTTCTGGGGCCGTTGGTCACCGATGTGGCGCCTGGTTACGATCATATCACCAGTGCCATCGGCGGGGCTATCGCCGCCAGCGCCGGCGCCGATTTCCTCTGTTACGTAACTCCCAGCGAACACCTGTGTCTGCCCACTGTCGAAGACGTGCATGCCGGGGTCATGGCCACCAGGCTGGCAGGACATGCGGCCGATATCGTGAAAAATATTCCTGGGGCACGAGAGTGGGACGAAGCAATGTCCCGAGCCCGCAAGGCGCTGGACTGGGAGAGGCAGTTCGAACTCTCGCTCGACCCTGCGTTGGCTCGCCGTCGGCGGCAGGAGACGGCGAAAGCGGCCGACGCCCACGGCGCCTGCACCATGTGTGGCGAGTTCTGTGCCTATAAGGTGATGAACGGTCGGAAGGGTGAGACGGTTTGTGAGAATGGCTGACACTCCAGCCGGCACGAAGTAGCCGGCCGGAATGTTTTTTCAGTGAGCGGAATCCAGGCAGGGCCGCAGAGCGCGGCGGCCTGGTTCAGTCCATCTGCTGGAGGACTTTCTTCACCATGTTGCCATCGGCGCTGCTGCCGAAATGGGCCATGATTTCGCGCATGGCTTGCATTTTATTGCCATATTGCGAAAAATCGATATTTTCCGTAATCCATGCCTTGATTTCATCCTCGCCTGCCTGCCTGGGCAGGTAGCCCTCGAGGATGGTGATATACTCAGACTCCTCACCGCCTGAAGCGGCCAGAAGTTCGCGTTCCGATTTGATGAGTTTTTTTATGATACCGATGACCTGATCATCGCTCAGATCTTTTTCCGGCTGGCGCTGAAATTCACCGATGAGAATGCGGACGGCTCCGGTGCGGGCGCTGTCCTTTGCTTTTAAGGCGAGCTTGAGTTCACTCTTGATCTTTTCCTGTAGGCTCATATAATTTTCTCCAGGGAGGGTAATATCTTGTGATTGTTTTTAAAGTGTTGACACCAACCCTACCGGATTGTAACCGGTGGGGAGGAAGTGGTCAATTTGCAAGCTGGCTCGGCGGCGTTTTTCAATTGATGGAGCGGTCGATCAAAGGGCTGCACCATCTGCCGAGTTGTTTCCCTGCCTTTTAAATCGCCCGGGCGGCCGGCACCTTTGCCATCCAAGCAGACGTGTGGTCGAAAAGATGAACTATGGTGGGAGGGAGGGTGCGCTATGAACCATATCCGACCTGTTACCGGTAGGTTGGAGAAATGTCGACGGATCGATGATCCGACCCTTATTTCCGAACACTACCATGAGTTGCTGGGAGATGAGAGCAGGCTTCGGGCAGATCGGGTCGCCGCCATGTATTTGCCGGAAAATAGGGCCCAGGCAGCCTGGGTGCTTCGCGACATGCAGGAGCGTCGGGATTCCGAGCTGCTTTCCGCCGGCCCTACCAGCATTTCCGGCGGGGCCGTGCCTTTAGGCGGTACGGCGGTTATCAGTCTGGTGGAGATGAACCGGCTGCTGGGGCTTGGCCGGGATGGGGAAGACTACTATATTCGGGTGGAATCCGGCTGTACGGTCGCTGCCCTGCAGGAATTGCTGGAAAGCAAGGACTTATCGTCGCGTTGCGTTGCCTGCACCGCCGAGGAGTGTGACCTCATCAGCAAGATAGAAGGGGGCCGCGAGCGGCAACTGTGGTTTCCTGTGAGTCCCGCCGATAGCTCCGCCCGAATCGGCAGAATTGTGTCCACCAACGCCGCCGGATCGCGCAGTTTACGTTATGGTGAAATCCGGGATTGGGTACGGGCGCTCACTGTTGTGCTGCCCGATGGTCGGCTGATCGAAGTGCGCCGCGGTGCGGTAAAGGCCGTTCACAGCCGCTTTTTGCTGCAAAATCAAGATGGTTCGCTTCGTCAGATTATGGTTTCCGATATGCCATTGCCGGCGACCAAGGCAATGCTCGACTACCCGCTCAAAGACGAGATGGATCTGATTGATCTCTTCATCGGCAGCGAGGGCACGCTTGGCATCGTGGTCGAGGTAGAGCTCCGGCTGGTTCCGAAGCCGCCATCCGTTGTCGGTGTGCTGGTGGCCGTTGCCGAGGAAGAGAGGGCTTTAAGGCTGGCGCAACTGGCCCGAACGTCCGCCAGCGTTGCCTTTGACGCCACCGAATATTTTGACCAGAATTGCCTTCTCGCGGTGCAGAAGGAGAGCAAGAGTGGTGGCGATTCCCCTGAGCCGGAACCGCCCGACTGGAACGGTTGTGCCGTCTACCTTGAGGCTTCCGGAACACCGGAGCAAACCGCAAAAGTGGATGCAGCGCTGAAAGCGATGCTGGCGCAGGCCGGTATTGCCGCTGAGGGCGCCTGGGCCGCCTCGGATGGCGCGGAGTTTGCCGATCGTTTGCTTTTCAGGCATCTGGTTCCGGAAGCGGTGAGTCGGATTATCGCCCGGCGCCGCAGCGAGCACCCGGGCCTGCACAAGGTTTCCGCCGATATGGCGGTTCCCGATGCCCTGCTGGTTCAGCTGTTTGTCATGTTGCGACGCGATCTCAGGAAGAGCGGCATCGGCAGTGTCATTTTCAGCCATATCGGCACCAATCTGGTGCATGTAGATCTGCTGCCCAACGATCTTGTGGAACTCGATCAGGCCAGGCAGTTGATTGTGCGTTGGGCGCAGCAGGTAACGGTCATGCATGGCGTGGTATCCGCGGATCATGGAATTGGCCGGCTGAAAAAGGACCTGCTGGCGCTGCAATATACCGAAACGGAGTTGGCGGCGATGCAAACCGTTCGCAGAGGGTTCGATCCGGAAGGGTTGCTCGCGCCCGGCGTGCAGCTGGATTAGTGGCTCTTCAGGCAGTCGACCGCAGCCAACCAGTTCTTCCCGGCCGCTTTGTCGTACTTGGCCTGAAACAGTTTTTCGCTCTTATAGAGTTTGCCTCTCTTCTGCCTGGCGGGAAATTTCTTCAGTTGGGCGGGTCCGCCGTTATAGAGGGTGTAGAGCCAGGTTGCGAGGTAGCGGTGGTTTGCCGATGTGGCTCGCCTTTTTGCGGAGTTTTCTTTTGCCAGATAACGATTGAGGTAGAGCGCGAGGATTTCGGCTCCGGCCATGCCGTTATAGCGGATATTCCAGCGGAGCGCCTGTACATCGTAGAGACCGCGCCACACTTTTTCGTTGACTTGCATCAGGCCGACCGAGGTGTGGTTGTAGGAGAGCAGGTAGGTGATCTTGCCGTGGCTGACCACAAACTGATTGAGGCAGCTCTCTTGCCAGGCCGTGGCCCGAATTACCCTTTGAAACCAACCCGTATCGCCGCCGTTCGATGGCCGGAGTCGCTTTTGTTGCGATGAAGCCGCTGCGATCAGGAGTTGATTGATACGCGGCAGCAACTTGGCCGCGGGCGTGGTATCCGGCATCCAGCGCCGCACCTCATCCATCGAAGGGCCTTTGGCGGCATGGGCTCTTGAGGGGAAAACAAGGGCGGAGAGTTGCCGGCCCAGCCAGTGCCGGGGAGAGCGTAGGTTCCATGTCCCGGTTTTGGTCGGTGCGTTGCCCGGTTGGTCGGACTTGTCCTGTGGAGGCGGTGGGCTTGTTTGCTGCTTGTTTTCTGGTTGTGGCCCAGAAGAATCGTTCTCCGTGGGAATTGCCAGGGGAACGCCAAGCCCCAACACCCGTCGCAGCAGCGGATCGACGGCCCCTCCTTCATTCAACGGCAGGTTACCAAGCATCCGGGCCATGCGGTCGAAACCCGCGCGACTGATCTCGATGCCGATGGAGGGTCCGATGCGATCGAGGGAGGTCAGGGCATCGGCGGCGGTGAAAAAGCTCAGGTAGCCCAGAGGATTGTTCTCGGGGCCCGTGGTCAACTGGTGGCGGAACAGCGGTTTAAGTCTGTTCCAGGCCCCGATGAACTGATGACGTACAAAGGCGGTGGAGAGCCTGTTCTCGTTCAGGGCGTCGTTGAAGGCGTACCGGCTGGTAAGCATGGTATCGAGAAGCAGCTGTTGGTCTTGCTCGGTGAGTGGTTTGCCACCCAGCTCTTCTACGAGCTGGACCAGCAGGGCGTCCGAACTCTGCCACAGGGCGATCAGGCGATCCCTGGCTTCGGGGCTGGCCATCGGCGCATTGCCGGCGCCGCCCGAAGGCTGCTCCTCCTGGATCGGGGTATCGGCGAGGATATCGAATTGTAACCCCTGCCGGGTCACTTTCGGTTGTTCCGGTCGCATGCTGGCAAGTAGTTGCCTGGCCTCATCGGAGGGAGAATTGCCGGTTTGCGTTAACAGGAACTCTTTGAGATCCTGCACCGGTGGGGCAAAGTCGATGGTGATGCCGCCGAGATAGCTATGTATTCGATCTTTGACCAGATCCCAGATAAGATTGGCGACCGTGGCCGGTTTGCCGGCCGTATCGAGCAAGGTCGAATCCTTGATCTGAAAATGAAGCCGCCACTGCGCATCGAGCACAGGGAGTTGCCACAGGACTACCGCTCCCTGCCAGCGCATAGGGGCGAAGCACTTGCCGGCAATCGGTGTCCCCGCGTGGATATCCACCATGGTCTGAACGCGGAGCAGGCCGCGATCCATGCTCAGCTGTGGGGCATTGAGCCAAATTTCGTTACAGCCGTCGTTGGCCGTCAATAGGGCCCGCGATCCGGGCTGGCGGAAGGCCTGCTTGGCAATCAGAGAGGTGAGCAGCGGCATGTCGATGGACATGGGCAACCGCACCGTCCGTGCCCGGGCATCGGGCGCCAGAAGAAGCAACATGGCTGCGATCAGACAGAGTGCCGAAGGTACTAGTACGCTTTTTCTCTTTTGATATCTCCCTGGCATACGTCGAGCGGTCCTCCCACCGTGGTCAGCCTCGATCGTTGTACTTTGAACACGGGGCGGCAAAGCGCCGCCCTCGCCGATGATCCGGAAGTGCTTACGAATTATAGCAGTTTTTATCAGCGGGAGGCATGTAAAAATAGACAGCGATTTGCCATCGATCCGACTCGCATTTTTGCCAGGCTGAAATGGAGGGATCGATCCCCCGTCTGGTTTTTCAAAAAATCATGCTAATTCTTGACAATAAGCTTGTTGTAGAGCAGCTCGAGGGCGACATCGACATGCTGCCGGGCCACGCCGATATGGAAAGAAATCTTTGCCGGGCCATGGTCGAGCATTTCGATATCGATGTGATTTTCCTTCAAGGCCCAGACTGCGTCGGCAATGACCGATGAGTTGTATTTCATGCCGATTCCCACCATGCTGAGGATGGCGACATCATACACCACCTCGAAGGTATCCGGCGCCAGCCGCGCCTCGATATCTTCATGCAAATTGTTGATGCTGCCTGCGAGATCCTCCTTTTTGAGGAGAACGGCGATATCGTCCTTGTCGGTGGGGTAGTGATAGGTGTTGATTCCGTATTTGTTGAATATGCCAAGGAGTTCTTCGGTAAACCCGATCATTTCCCCAAGCCCCTCCTTTTCCAGGTAGATGTAGGCCATGTTGTCGAGTTTGGCGATGCCGACCACGTCCTCTTCGGGAACCCGCTCGTTTAATATCATGGTTCCGTTTGCGGATGGACGGTTGGTGTTACGAATGTTGATCGGTATATTGGCCCGCCTGCATTTGTTCATGGCATCGAAATGGAAAACGTTGAACCCCTTCGAGGAGAGAAGGCGGATCTCCTTGAAGGTCAGACGACTGATCACGTCGCTCTCCTTGACGATGCGGGGATCGACCTCGTAGACACCGTCCACGTCGCTCCAGTTTTCGTAGAGGCCAGCCTCCACTGAATAGGCCAGCTCACCGCCGGTCAGGTCGGAGCCACCTCGGGAGAGCACGGCGATGTCGCCTTGCTTGGTGACCCCGTAGTACCCCGGCATCAGGCATATGGCATCGATGCCTTTTAATTTATGCAGATTGTCATAGCTCTCGGGCAGGACCTTGGCGTTGAGGAAATCGTCACTGACCATAAAACCCGCCTTTTCAGGCAGGGTCAGTTGCGTTGCTAGCCCACATTTATTGAAATATTCAGCAATAATACGAGCGTTATAGTATTCTCCCCGCGAGGCAAGAAAGGCGATCCTCTTCTCGCCATCCAAGGGGGTGGCGAAATCCTTTTCCAGATCGCCCAGCAGCCCATTTTCCGAGACGCCGAGATCGTTCATGATCGAGCGGAACTTGTCGAGAACGGCAGTCTGGCTGGTCTGCAGGCTCACCTTGTCGGATTCGAGGTGGCTGCCGCCATCGGCGATATTGAGCAGGTGATCGGTGATTTTTATGCCCAACCCCTCGTCCCGGCCCGGTGCCGATACCACCACGTACTTCCTGTTCTTGTTGTCGCTGATGATGTTTTTGACTTTTTTGATCTGAACGCTGTTTTCCACCGAGCTGCCGCCAAACTTGCAGACGATTTTTCGTTTCATCCCGAGTTTTCGCGATTTGCGTTGCATGACGTCGCTGACGCCTCCCTTCTCTTTTGTCGCCGGAGTTGGTTGCGGTGCTGGCGATTTTTCTGTCTTCGCCCCCATGTCTACTCTCCTGTCACCAGGGGGTAGACGCCGTCGCTGTCATGGTTCTCCGTGCCGACAATGGGTGGATTGAACACGCAGATCAGGCGCATGTCCTCGCTGCCGCCGTAGAGGTTGTGGTTGTCGTTCTCGTTCAAGGCGTACATGATGCCGTCGCGGAGTCGGTGGCGCTCGCCGGTGGCGAGGTCTTCGATTTCGCCGTCGCCGGCAACGCAGTAAACCGCCTCCAGATGGTTTTGGTAATGGATGTGGGTCTTGGTTCCCTTGCGGATGATGGTCTCGTGGAACGAAAATCCCATGCCGTCTCTGTGCAGCAGCATCCGCCGGCTGACCCACTGTCCCTCATTGGCGTGCACTTCTCTATCGGTACCGATGATATCGTTGATGTCGCGTACAATCATGTAATTAATACTCCGAATTTAAACGTTCTTTCTTCTCTTTGAAAACATCCTCCACGGCCTGTTCGAATCGGTCGAGTCCTTCCGTGAGGGTCTGTTCGTCAATGAGCAGCGGTGGCAGAAACTTGACTACCTGGTCTGCGGAACCGGCGGTTTCGATGACCAGGTGGTGTTCGAAGGCCTTGGCGGAGATCTCGCCGGCAATAGAATAATCATTTTTCACTTCGAAACCGTAGACCATGCCACGTCCCCGGATGTCAATATCGTAGTCCTGGTGTTTTCCGGCGATGCTCTGCAGCTTCTCCCGAATAATTTTCTCCTTGTAGTGCACGGCGTTGCACAGATCGTCGCTCGTCCAGTATTGTTCGATGGCGATGGTGGCGGCGATAAAGGCCAGATTGTTGCCCCGGAAGGTGCCGGTGTGTTCGCCGGGCTTCCACTGATCGAGTTCGGGCTTGATCAGCAGCATGGCCATCGGCAGACCGCCGCCGAGCGATTTGGACACCGTGACCATATCGGGTTGATACCGGCGAATTCAAAACTGAAAAAATCACCGGTACGGCCGTTGCCTACCTGGATGTCATCTATTATCAGCAGGATATCGAATTCGCGACAGAGATGCTCAAGCCCCTGCAGCCATTCTTTCGAGGCAATGTTGATTCCGCCCTCGCCCTGGATGGTTTCGACGATGATAGCTGCCGGCGTGTCGAGACCGCTGCTGTTGTCACTGAGAAACTTGTGGAGATAGTCGATGGTGTCGGCGTCGCCGAGATAGCCGTCGAACGGCATGAAGGCCGCGTTCATCCGGCTGATATAGCTTTCGTCGCGGTATTCGTTGTTGCCCGTCACCGAGAGGGCGCCCTGGGTGAGGCCGTGGTAACCGTTGGTGAAGGCGACCACGTTGCTTCGCCCTTTGACCAGGCGGGCGAGTTTCAACGCTGTCTCCACCGCGTTTGTGCCAGTGGGCCCGGTAAACTGCATGGTGTAGTCCAGGTTTCTCGGTTTCAAGATATGAGACTGGAAGGCCTGGATAAAGTTTTTCTTGGCGGTGGTCGCCATATCCAGGCCGTGAACGATGCCGTCTTTTTGCAGGTAGTCAATCAACGCTTGGGTGATATGTTCGTTGTTATGGCCGTAGTTCAGGGTTCCGGCCCCGGCGAAAAAATCGATATACTCTTCGCCGCTCTCGTCTGTGAGCACGGCTCCCTTGGCTGTTTCGAAAATAGTCGGGAATGAGCGGATATATCCTCGTACTTCGGATTCGTGGTTTTCAAATACTCTCACTCTATCACCTCTTTTCTGATATTGTCTGGTTTCCATTCACCGGGAATCCACGGAGTGCGGCCAAGTCCCGGCTATAGTGATTACTCAAAGTGCGGTTCAGCTGATTGTGATCTGCAAGGGGCCGATACGGTAGAGCAGTTCCTCTTCGTGATCGTCGCCGCCGAAATGTTCGCCGGTAAAACAGGTCTGGATTTCCACCCGGGTGCCAAGCAAGGCGCCAAGGCGGTGGAATAAACGGTCCGATGCAGTGTTGGAGGGGGTGACCGTGGTATCGATAAATTCGATATCCGCAAGCGAAGGCCGTTTGAGCAGATCGGTCAGCAGGTGGATGGCTACGCCGCGCCCTCGCATGTGGGCTGCCACGGCGACCTGCCATACGAAAAGGATATTCGGTGTTTCCGGTATCCGATAGCCCGAGATAAGGCCGACAATCCTGCCGTCCTCCTCGGCGACGATACTGGTCGAGCGAAAATGTGACGCTATCAACATATAGGCATAGCGGGAGTTGAGGTCCAGCGGTTTGCATCGCTCGACCAGTGAGTAGAGAGCCGGGCTATCGCTTATGATGGGTTCTCTTGTTTTCATAGGGTATCGTATCGTGATAAACGGCTCCGCAACGAGCAACTTTCGTATCGGGGCGCGATTTTCACTTTCTTGTGGTTACAGGTGATGATCAGGGTGCGTAAAGCCGGTGCTGCGGGGAGCGTTTACGGAGCAGGTGCTGCGTCTACACGATTATGTTACATGGCATGTGTTAGGGCAGGATTAGTTTGCATGCAATCTTATAGAATTACGTTCATTATGGCATGGAAGGTTCGCACAGGCTCTCTGCCGGTGCGGAGCTGCTTGATAGCGAGCGCATCAGCCCGCCTCGCTCAGGTGAAGCCTGAGCTTGCTTGGTGCGACAAGAAAACGTTACGGAAGTGAGGCAAGAGCCTATTGTTGCAATTGGCGAAACGTGAATCGCCTCAAAAGCAGTAGGAACTCGATCGATTCTGATTCTACGGGAAAATCTTACCGATTTCCTCTCCGTCCTGAGCGATGGGCCCGGCGGCGAGTACCGGTGAAATTGACCCGTCATCACCCGCAGCCATGATGTCAACGACCCGGCGCAGGGAGCTGAGGATCATCAATTGTTCCCATTCTTCGAGGCGTGAAAATCTCCGAATGAATTTTTCCTGCAACGGCGGCGGCGCCTTACGCAACAACTCGTTGCAGGCGTCCGTCTCGAAAAGCTCTACGCACCGTTTGTCGACGCCGCTTTTTCGTTTTACCACCAACCCTTTTTTCTCGAGTCGGGCAACGATGTCCGTCACCGTTGCCTGGCTCAAACTGATGCTCTTCCCCAGCTCGGTTACCGAAATTCCATTGCAGGAAGCCACCTCCTGAAGAAGGATGAGCTGCGGCATGGTGATGCCGTAGTCCCTGGCGAGTGCGCGGGAATGAATATCGATGGCCCGCATGATTTTGCGCATGGCAATCAGCACGTCGCGACAGTGTCTATTCATCACCGGGTTGCTTCCCGTTTCGTTCATGGTCCTCCGTTTTAGTAACCGTTCATCCAGAATGCCAGCCTCGCTCCGCAGCGCATAGCCGACTGATGTGAATACCTATAGCACGATAATACATAGAACACAATGTTTTTGTGCTCTTATTTCGCTGCAAAATTTCGTTAACGTTCTGGAATATAAGGTTTAATTGCAAGAAAAATATGCATTGTGTCATATGTATATTTGCTGGGAGACAATGGAGGAGTCGGGGACCTCTTCATTGTGCCCGCCCGCGGTGTTCTGCGGGCGCGCTCGCTGGTTCGACTATGGCCAGGACGATGGCGGGAGACTCAGATGGTGAGCTTGGAGATGAAGTTTCGGCCATATTCACGACAGGCTTCCATGCCGCGATCGTCCGGGGCCCAGAGCATGCGCAGCCCTTCGTCGACCACCGCAAACCCGGAATCGGCCAGGCGTCGGGATATAATTTTGGTGCATTCGCCGCTCCAGCCATAGCTGCCGAAGGCCGCCGCTTTCTTCTGCTTGAATTTGAGCCCCTGGATCTCTTCGAGCATGCCGGCTACCGAGCTCAGGATAGCATTGTTGATGGTGGACGATCCCACCAGGATGGCTTTGGATTTGAAAACCTCGGTTACCGCGTCGTTTTTATCGGTTTTTGCCAGGTTAAAGAGTTTTACGCATACCTCGCTGTCGGCCTCCCTCATGCCGGCGGCTATCTGTTCCGCCATGACCCGGGTGCTGTTCCACATGGTGTCGTAGAGGATGGTAATCTGGTCTTGCTGGTAATTGTCCGCCCACTGCAGGTATTTTTCGACAATTTGACTCGGGTTGTCGCGCCAGATGACCCCGTGACTTGTGAGAATCATGTCCAGCGGCAGGTTCAGACCAAGGATCTCCTTGATCTTGCGTGTCACCATGGGGCTGAACGGTGTCAGGATATTGGCGTAATATTTGATACATTCGCTAAACAGTTCGTCTTGATCGACCAGGTCGTTGAACATGAATTCCGAGGCGTAGTGCTGGCCGAAGGCATCGTTGCTGAACAATACTTCGTCTCCGCTCAGATAGGCGAAGAGGCTGTCCGGCCAGTGGAGCATGGGGGCCTCGATGAAAATGAGCTCCTTGGAGCCGAGGCTGAGCCTGTCTCCGGATTTGACAACCTGGAAGTTCCAGTCCTGATGATAGAGGCCCTTGAGGGATTTTACGCTGTTGCTCGAGCAATAAACGGGCACGTCGGGGATATGCCGTAGGAGTTCGGGTAGACCGCCGCTGTGATCGTTTTCCCCGTGGCAGGCGATGACATAGTCAATCTGCCGCAGATCGATAACCTTCCGTAGATTTTCCACATATTCCCTGGCATACGGTCTCCAGACCGTATCGAGCAGCGCCACCTTTTCTTCCTTGACCAGATAGGAGTTGTACGAAGATCCTCGGTGAGCGGAGTATTCGTCGCCATGGAACTTACGCAGCTCCCAGTCTATCTTTCCTACCCAGTGGATATTATTTTTTACTCGAAAGCTCATCATGCTCCCCCTGTGTTTGCCGTAAGCGTTCACAGCTCATCGATCGAGCCGGTGATTAATCTGCCTGGTAGACGTTTACAAGGGGAAGTGTATCAAAAACGACAAGAAAAGAGTGAGGGAAATATCGAGAAATTCTGGGAGGCAGCCGGCTGGCAAACGTTTACCGGCACCCTGTCGTGGCATGAAAAGGCTGTCGAGCGCAAAGAGGCTCTAGGAGCCTGTCGGATTATAGGCATTTTTTCTCAGATCGAGGCGAACTCGAAAAAATTACCGGAGGCATATACTGAATATTCCGAGGATAATTTTTTCGAGTCTAACGAAGATATGGGGAAAAAGGGCATAATCCGACAGGCTCCTAGGAGTTCTGGCCCGAAAGGCTCCTGAAAAGGAGGGAGACAACGGCGGGGTTATCCTTCGTCGCCAGTCCTCGTGTCGGCAGGTTGTTTGCCGCCGAGCTGGAATGCCCACCAGGGTCGGGTCGGCAGGGCATCGGAGGAGAAATGAAAGCCGCACTCACCGCCGCAGACGCCAATTTCTTCTATGTCTCGCTGATCGATGGGGAAGATTTTGCACACCTCCGGTCGGCAGGTGCCGTATGCCAGGCAGTTCGACTGTTTGGTGAGCCTGGGGCAGGTGATCAGCAGATTGCAGCAGGTTCCGCACTGGCGGCATGCTCCCTCCCGGGCGGCGTGTTGGTGCTCGACATATGTTTTATGAAAATGGGCCAGAATGAAACGTCGCAGTTTGCCGCCGGCGTGGTAGAGAAATCGGGAGTCCCGAAACGTCCCGGTAACCGCCTGGATCGAATGCTGAACAACGGCGGTCAACCTGGCGGCTTGGTCGAGCCACCTCTGGGTGTAGTGGAGAATCATCGCAAATATTTGCTCCTGTTGAAAATGGGGGTCCTTCTTATTGAAAACAATGCAAATCGAATACACTTGAATGCACGCGCTGCGCGTGAACCTGGGAAATTACCGCGAATGATACTACTTGGTCAGCTTGGGTTTTAGCAAGGGGTGATTCTAACAATTTCGAAATATTAATAATTAATACCTAAAATACAAGCCGTTGTCAACTTGTTGCCTGACAAAATCTGGTGTTGGCCAAGGGTTTGTGGTTGATCCTTCGGCGAGCTTTCTTAAGGTGTATTTTGGACTATTCTGCGGTCGGCGGTGGCCCCGGTAAGGGGGGCGCGAAGGTGTTTACAAAATAATAAGGGGCGATATCACCTGGGGGGCACTATGGTTTCTGAAACGCTGTTGAATAAATTCAGGGAAAAACTGCGTGGGGAGTTGATCGGACGCGACGACGAGCAGTATGAAGCGGCCCGGAAGGTGTACAATGCCATAATCGACCGGCGACCGGAGTTTATCGCCAGGTGTGTCGATGTGGCCGATGTTATCGCCGCGGTCGGTTTCGGTCGCCAGTCCGGGCTCCCCATTGCCATACGCGGCGGCGGACACAGCGGTCCCGGTCTTGGCAGCGTGGATGATGGCCTGGTTATCGACCTGCAGCGCATGAAAGGTATCCGGGTGAATCCGCTCAGCCGCACCGTCCGTGTGGAAGGGGGCTGCACCTGGGGAGATGTCGATCATGCCACCCATCCCTTCGGGTTGGCGACGCCCGGCGGTTTCATCTCGACCACCGGTGTGGGCGGGCTGACGCTTGGCGGCGGCATCGGTTATCTGAGCCGCCAATTCGGGTTGACCATCGACAATCTGCTCGGAGTGGACGTGGTGTTGGCGGACGCAAGCTTCGTGCACGCCAACCCGGACGAGAACCCCGATCTGTTCTGGGCGGTGCGGGGCGGGGGCGGCAATTTCGGGGTGGTCACCTCGTTTTGCTACCAGCTGCATCCCGTCCGCAACGTCTACGGAGGGCCGATGTTGTGGCCAATGGAGGATGGGGCGCGGCTGCTGGCACGCTGGCGCGATTACATTTTTCAGGCGCCGGAAGAGATCAATGGCTGGTTCGCTTTTTTGAGTGTTCCGCCGGAGCCCCCTTTTCCCGAAGAGTTTCATTTCAAGAAGATGTGTATGGTTGTATGGTGCGACACCGGCTCGATCGATCAGGCGGAGAAACGGTTCGCGGCCATTTCGCGCAAACTCGGATCGCCGGCGATCGACTTTACCGGGCCGATGCCGTGGCCATTGCTGCAGAGTCTCTTTGATCTGCTGCTGCCGCCCGGGCTGAGGTGGCATTGGAAAACCGATTTCTTTAACGATCTCAGCGATCGGTTGATCGACCTGCACCTGAAGTATGGTACGGAGATGCCGACGCCGCTATCGACCATGCACCTCTACCCCATAAACGGGGCGGTGCGGCGGGTCGGGGCAAAGCAGACCGCTTTTCGATACCGCAAGGCGGCCTTTGCCGAGGTGATCATGGGCATCGATTCGGACCCGGCGAATGACAAAAGGATCTCAGACTGGGCAGGCGACTACTGGCGGGCGCTGCACCCCCACTCCGCCGGTGGAGGTTATGTCAACATGATTATGGATGAAGGGTTGGACCAGGTTAAAGCGGCCTATGGCGATAATTACGATCGTCTGGCGGTGCTCAAAAACAAATATGACCCGACAAATGTGTTCCATGTCAACCAGAATATCAAACCCTCGGTGTGACGGGAGGTGGTAGGTTCCTGGCCAAAAGGAGCGGCAGGATGAGCGGATATTTAGGAGAGGGGCTTTCCGCGGTTATGATCGCCTGCAACGCCGAAAAGTATTTGAACCAGGTGCTGACGGCGTTGGGTGCGGTTGCCGATGAAATGGTGATGGTGGACACCGGAAGCTCCGACGCCACCATTGGTATCGCTCGCCAGGCCGGCTGCAGGATTTTCTCTTTCACCTGGGTCGACGACTTTTCCCTGGCTCGAAATTTCGCGCTGAGCAAAGCCCGCTTTCGCTGGATCTTGAGCGTCGACACCGACGAGGTGCTGCAGACCGACGGCGCCCTCGAAGTGCTGAAGGCGGCAATGGACGATACCGCCGCGCCTGCCTATCTCATCTATCAGGACAATCTCTATAGCGGCGGGGAGGTCAAGCCCAACCCGGTCCTGCGCTTGTTTCGCAACGATCCCCGCATTCGCTTCACCAATCCGGTCCATGAGTGCGTTTCGGGGACGCTGTTTACCGCCTGGCCGAGGCTGAGGTTGTCAACGCTTGATTTTCACCTGCTTCATTTCGGGTACCTCGATGAGAACCTCGGCGGCAAAGCGGAACGCAATCTCGCCATCCTGGAGCGTTGGCTGGCCCTGGAGCCGGAGCACATCTTCGCCAATTTCAAATTAGGGAGTCAATTGCTCGACCTGGGGCGGCCCGGTGAAGCGCTTGTCTATCTTGATTACGTTTTTCTGCGGTTCCGCGACCGGAGGTATCGCCGGGCCTATCCTTTTCTGCCGGTATTCGTCGTAATTTACCATCGAGCATTGCAGGCCGCGGGCAAATCGGCCCAGGCCGACGCCTTCGAACAGGAGGCCACCGACTGGCTCGCAGCAAATGCGGGCTAACTAGTTCCTCCGAGCCAAATCCCTGGTTTTCGGATGGAAATTAACTAAAAATGGCGGTCAAGGAAAGAACATGCGTGCGGAGGCAGCCTGTGTTACACTTTCCCCTGTCAGCCGGCGGAGAAAATCGCATGGCCTTGGTAGTGTGGCCCCCAAGCGCCTCCTAGTGAAGGCATTGAGGGGTAAGCCGTTTTCTTCGCACTTCAACACGGGAGGAGAGATGACGGAACTTGTCGATACGAGATATTTTGAGGATCTGGCGCGCCAGGCTCCCGAAGACGTCTGCAAACGGGCATTGTGTACCTACGATGCGGCGGAGAAATCCTACGCGCTCTCTGTGTGGGGACGGGAGTATCGGGTCTCTCCTGGTCGTGCTGCAGTCGAATGCCGGTTGGGGCATGGCCACCGGTTGCCGGCCTTTTTTGATCTCTTTCTTGTATATTATCTACTCAAGGCAAAAGAGGTCGAGAGTGCCGGCGAATGGATATCAGAAAAGGATATCGTTGGTGGTGCCACCTTTTTTCGTGGTCCCCATGCCATCCCCACCCAGCTTGTTACGGACAGATTTGTTAACGATACCGATTGCTTGGTAAAAAGGTTCGAGCAACTCGGCGGCAGACCGCTTGCCTTGGCGGATGTAGCCTGTTCCTTCATGATAACACCCCGGATTCCGGTGGCGGTGCTCTATTGGCGGGGAGACGAAGACTTCCCGGCCGAAGCAAAAATCCTCTATGATAAGACGGTTACCGAACATCTTTCCACGGACATCGTTTTCGCGTTGGCAGTCGGAGTCTGTGCTCGGCTCGGACGGTCGGGGGAGAGGTAGGAACTGTAGGAACTTCTAGGGGGGCAGACGGAATATGAATGCGATGGAAAAGAATCGGTGCTTCTGGTGCCCCCGGGACTCGGCGCTCTATATCGAGTATCACGACAACCAGTGGGGGGTGCCGGTACATGATGACAGGTTGCTTTTCGAAATGTTGTCGCTGGAAGGGATGCAGGCTGGCCTGTCCTGGCTGTCGATTCTCAAAAAACGCGAGAACTTTAGCAGGGCGTTCGATGGGTTTGAGATCCGCAAAGTGGCGGAATACGGCCCGAGGAAGGTGGAGGAACTGCTGGCAGATCCAGGCATAGTACGGAATCGGCTGAAGATTGAGAGCATAATTAAAAACAGCCGCGCGGCTCTTCGCATTGCCGAGGAATTCGGCAGCCTTGACAGCTATATCTGGGACTGGGTCGGTGGGCGACCGATTGACAACGGATATAGCCATGCCTCTGAGGTGCCCGCTTCGACCGATCTCTCTACGCGGCTTTCAAAAGATCTGAAAAAGCGGGGGATGAACTTTGTCGGTCCGGTCATAATCTATTCGTTCATGCAGGCCGTCGGCATGGTAAACGATCATGAAACCGGCTGCTTCCGGCATCAGGAAATTGTGGAAATGTCCAGGCAATAGTGATGGGGATCGGGTCGGCCGCTGCTCGGCGTTACCGGGTCGGGGGCGATGTTTCGGCATCACAGAGCAGGTTGGTCATGGCGTTGTACACATCCCTGAGATACACCACACCCATGATCCGGCCGTCGGGACCCAGTACCGGCAGACGGCGCAGCTGTTCCACCAGCATCATGTCCGCGCAACGGGTGATCGACTCGTTGTAGGAAATTACCCTGACATCCTCGGTCATAATCTCGCTGACCGTCACCGAGCGTGCCTTTTCGGTACGGTCGGCGCGCAGCCCCTCCCAGGTTGAAGCATCCAGGGTGTCTTCAAGGTAGAGGTAGGAGGGGATGAGCATCCGGAGGATATCCTTGGTGGAGACGATTCCCGCAAGCTTCATATCATGGTCGAGCACCACGATGCCATTGACGGACAGGCCGTGCCCACGCTTTGTCTGCCGCATGGTTTGAATGGCCTCCAGAACCGACATCTCCGGAGTCAACCAATTGCGTAAAGGCTCCATAATGTCTTTAACTTTCATATTGCCTCCCTATGTGGGGCATCCGGGGATCTTGAGCACTGGTGAATGCGTACAATGCATTGGTTTGGGCAACTTTGGGCTTGCCCGGTGAACGGGTTTGCCTGTGCACTATCCCGGGCAACGGTTCACCACGGAAGCTGAAAGTCCCCCGGGCCAATTCTATTTGGAGAATACCATAGGGCGGCGATCTCGATCAAATATGTCGTTAGAATGCCCCTCGCCCCGACCACGAATCCCGGCAGGGAGTCACGGTGTGAGCCCCCTCTTGTTTTGCGTGACTTCAGGCGTATAATCCCTTATAATCGCGCGTCCTGTATTTCTTACCTGGGAGCCTGTCGGATTATGCCCTTTTTCCCCATATCTTCGTTAAACTCGAAAAAATTATCCTCGGAATATTAGGTATATGCCTCCGGTAATTTTTTCGAGTTTGCCTCGATCTGAGCAAAAATGCCTATAATCCGACAGGCTCCTAGACCGAAAGAGTGAAATCTGCCGGGTAACCGAAATTCCTCGGTACTCTTCCCCTTATTTTCATTGAATAATTATCTATGCTCCGTGAACTGGAAGCCCAGGTCTTGCTGGTGTATGCGGAACTCGATCTGGCGGTCAAGCGTTTTGCGGAAATAACCGGGCTCGCCTGCCCGCCGGGTTGCGGGAGGTGTTGCGCCTCCGAGAAGGTGGAGGCGACAGTACTGGAATGCATTCCCCTGGCGTTTGAGCTTTTCCGCCTCAACCAGGCGGAATTGATTCTCAAACGATTGGAAAAAAGGGGCGAGAAGCGTCAATGCCTTCTCTATCGGCCTGACTGGACACGGGAAGGACGCTGGGGCTGCACCCAGTATCGGCACCGAACCGTCGTCTGCCGATTGTTCGGTTTCGCCGGCAACAGAGATCGTCGGGGTATAAAACAGCTGGCCATGTGCCGGATCATGAAACCCATGACCGGCGCCGAGGCCGCATCGGTCCTGCCATCTGAGGCAGCGTCCGCCATGCCGCTCTTTGCCGACGCCGGATTGCGGGTAACAGCCTTGCATCCCGCTTTGGGAACCAGACGGCAACCGATAAACCAGGCTCTGCAAGAGGCGTTGGTGAAGGTGGGGATCTTCCTCGATCACAGCGAACCCTCGCCGGCTGGAAAGCGAACAGCTCCAGTAGATCCGCCCGACAAGCCACTCTTTCCGCTTCCTCCGCTCGATCGGCGCGCCGCCTGAGTCCTCACTGTCTCTGATTACCCCTGTCGTTGCGGCTCGGATGTGGTTGATGAAAATCTCCTTTTCAGGGTGGCAAGCACCAGCAGGCCGGTGCCCCACAGTACCATGGAGGAGGGCTCCGGTACTGGTTGCATTCCTTTCCAGGTGACGTCGTGGGACGCAGGATTTTTATCGATGGTACCGGTGATTGTGCCTTGTTTTTTCTGGTCGATGGCTAAAGCGACTACATCGAAGTGTATCCAGCTGTTGAAAGAGGAGTCTATAGCAAGATTCAAATCCTTGATTTCGCCATATTTGGTGCCGACACTTTCATCGGAAAAATCAGGAATCGGCACATAGTTCGGACCACCGGTGGCAAAAGAGCCAATGTCGAAATACATGTGGGTGGCATTTTTGAGTGGGTCATGATTGTTGGGAAATACAGGGTGTCGCTGGTCAGAAACGGCGAGAGACCATCGACAGTCAAAAGACCGCTCACGTTGGTGCCTTGTTCGACCGTGGCGACCAACACAGCGCCATGGCCGTCAAAAGCGCTGTATTTTGAATTGACATCGTTCCAGTCGATCTGGCTGGCTCCCCCCTGGTCGTAGATGCCCCCGAGTGAGAGAAGACTGCCAGAGACACCGGCTACATAGAGGGTGGAGCCGGATGTTACGGCGGTATCAGCTTCTGTCGGGTTGGAGAGTGAGCTCTGGTAATCGGCATAGGTGCCCTCGCCCGGTCCTCCCGGTGCTCCGACCTGAAGTATAGGTACCGCCTGGGCTTGGAGAGCAACTAAAAAAAATCCTGCTGCCGCCATTGTTACAAAAACGATTTTTCTGATCATGTGGATTATCCCCCGTTTGTAGCGTAAAGCTATCACATTCCCCTCCTGTTTCCCTGTAGCGGCAAGAGCAAGAACTTCAATTGATAAGAAAAAGCCTAACGAAAGCGTACGTGATGCCGGGTTGGCCGTGATGCTAAAGTGTATTTGGATCTCCTTGTATTTGTATATTTAATTAAAAAGATGCCAGATTTCCCGCAGGCTTGATCCGCCAAGCGTTGAATCAGCGTCCAGTAATAATAATTATCACTAACGCGATTGTCAGGGAAAAAATGACAAAGAATGACAATAACGGGGAACGATGGGAAGCTCAGAAAATCGGAGGCAGGGTTTGTCGACATTAACTTGGCCGAAATAATTATCAATGTGCTGCATTATCAAGCAGTGGTGATCCTTGTCGACCAAAACTTCGCGGACAAAGTGCCCCTCGATGAATTGGGCCTCGTCGAGTTCCATGATCATTTCCTTTGGCATGCCACGTCACGAGGGGGGCTCTCTCTGAAGTCTCCGTTGCCGTAGCAATACTGGGCGCGTCTGCAGAGAGGCTTTGGCGATAGGTCGAGCGGAAAGCAATTGTCACGGAGGCATGATTGGGATAGCATTGAAATGTCGTGGAAACATTGATCGAATCCGACTCCGAATGTGCCTGGACTCGGGTGGGGGCTCTTTATGAAGTGGAGGATTGGATATGAGAGAAGATGTCGAAAGGAGAATGCGTTTTACCAGTTGTTTTCCCATATGGTTTGCGGTGCTTTCGTTGCTTGTTGCACTTATTTTAGGCGCTTGTCGCCAGGCTGGAGAGAAGAAGCCCAAAACCGCAACGAAAACCTCGGGACACTCCGCTGTCCAGCCCGCCGAGAAAACACCGTCCGTCTCAAAGCCGATCGGCAAGGCGATCTGGGTGGTCAACAGTTCGTTGATGGACAGCAGGCTCTATAAAATCGATCCAGCGGCTCGGAAGCTGATCGGTAATGTGGCTATTGATGGGGCGCCGAGAGGCATTGCCGCCGGCGAAGGGGCGATATGGGTCTGCGACTATGCCAACGACAGGGTAATAAAGATCGATCCGGCTTCCCTGAAAGTTGTTTCTTCGGTAAATATTGGTTCAACTCCCACCTCGATTGTGACCGGCGGCGGGTCGGTATGGGCTATCAGCCCCAACGAGGGGTTGCTGAGCGTGATCGATCCCGCTTCCGCCAAGCTCAATGCGACGCTTCATGTTACCAACAGTCTGCTCACCTCGTTGGCCTACGGAGCCAAGGGGGTATGGGTTCCGAGTGTCGATTTCCTGGTAACCAGAGTCGATCCGCGCACCGTCAAAACCGCAGCTTCCATCAAAGTGACGGGAAATCCCTCCTCGGTCGCGGTGGTGGGAGGGAAGGTGTGGGTGCTCAATCCGACCTTTAAAGAACTGCTGGAGATCGATCCGGCTAACAACGCAACCACCAAGATCGAACTGACGCAGAATATGCGGTTTGTTGCCGCCGGTGACACCATGCTCTGGCTGGTTGGCCAGGGAGGAACAATTTCCGGCTTTGACGTGGCTTCTGGAAAAATTTCTCTCTCATATACGGTCGACGGTAAAATCACCGGCCTGTATTCCGGAAAAGACGCTCTTTGGGTATCGATTGGACCGCAAAACAAGGTCCTTGCGATTGATCCGAAAACCGGAAAAAGCCTTGCTGCCATCGCTATCAAGGGCGGTCCTGCTGCTTTGGCCTATGGGCCGTGACCAGGACGTTTCTCGGCGGAGTTGAGAGCAGCACGGCGGCTCAGCATTGGCCGTCATGGTATGAATAGGTGAGAAGATTCTCGAGGCTTACCACTTCGAGCGCCGAGCTGTGGGTGGCGGCGAGAATGACCGGCGGGGCGCAGCCATGCTCCAGGGCATCCTGCCAGCGCGACGCGCAGACGCACCAGCGATCCCCTGGCTTCAAGCCGGGAAAGTTGGCCAGCGGCATGGGGGTGGAGAGGTCATTGCCCTGTTTTTTCGAGAAGGCGAGAAACTCTTCGGTAACTCGGGTGCAGATAACATGACGGCCGAAATCGTCTTCCTGGCCGGAGCAGCTTCCTTCGCGGGTATAGCCGGTGAGAGGATCAAGACTGCAGATTTCCAACGGCGCGCCGAGGACATTGATGTTCATGCGGGTCTCCCTGATACATGACGGGGTGAGCTGTAGCAATCCTCAAAAATAATAAGCAGCTGGTCGGGCCGCGCAAGTGTTGGTCTCGGCAAGCGCTTGCCGGCAAGGCGAAATATCGGTCAAAGCGGGGCCACAGTGGGCGCCGGAAGCAGTTTATGCGTCGCATATTGCTGCAGAATGCATATGGTGTTGGGCACCGACGGCTTTCAGCTCCTCTCCCCTTATGGTTGCGATGGAAATCCTGGTCAGACCATTAGGTCGAAATTGGTACTACCAAATTGTGTTCTTTCTACTATTACAAGAGAAGGAAGAAGTATTGATAAATATGTATTGTCATTTCATTGAGATAATACAAACTTCTTGTTAGTGCGCGAAAGGCTTGGCGGGGCGGGTGAACTATGGTAATCTGGTCTGCCAAAGAACCTCGGATAACCCCGGGATGACGTGACCGGCAATATGGCAGCCGGTCAGAGGTGTGTTTCATATTGAGCAGATTTATCGGTAAACGCTTCTTCACTCCTTTCTTGTGACCTTTTGGGGGGGCGATGGGATAGTCGTGCATGCTGCGGATTTTGGCATGCAATCAGCAGCCTGTTTATGGCAATGCGGAGCTTCGGCAAGCGTTTGCAGTTCAGTGATCTCAGTTCGGTGTTGGCTACGCCGACCCGATGAAAGGTAACGAATTATCCATGTCTACAAATTTATTTATTACAGCGACTGAAGAGCGTAGCGGCAAATCCGCCGTTGTCCTGGGTATGATGCAGATGCTGCTGAAATCGATCGATAAGGTGGCATTTTTTCGACCGGTGATCAGTGAACCGGAGGCCGGTTGGGAAGATCCGGTGATCAATCTGGTGCTCGAGCATTTCGATCTCGATATCAATTATGAGGACACCTTCGGCACAACGCTGCAGGAGGCCCAGGAGTTGATCAACTCCGGTCAGGAGGCCCTGCTCCATGATACCATTTTAAACAAGTATAACTACTTGAAATCGAGTTTTGATTTCGTGCTCTGCGACGGCACTGATTTTCGCGGCAAGGATATTGCCTTCGAGTCGAATATCAATGTCGATATCGCCGCCAACCTTGGCGCCCCGGTTCTGCTGATTTCCTCCGGCCGCAAAAAGGACATCGAGGAACTGGTCCGTTTGACCCAGCTCAATGTCGATGCCCTGGTGGAGCGGGGAGTCGATATCATGGCCTGTATCGTCAACCGGGCGGCGGCCGATGTGAGTGTTGAGGATTTCAGCCGGGTGAGGGTGCGGGGTAACGGTGACTCGAAACTGCCCATCTACGTTATCCCGGAAAACCGGGAGCTGTCCAATCCCACGGTCGGTGACGTCAAACGATGGCTTGGGGCCCGCGCCCTGTATGGCCGGGAAGGGCTGACCACCCTGGTGGAAAATTTCGTGGTGGCGGCCATGCAGATCGGCAATTTCCTAGACTATATCAAACCGGGTACCCTGGTGATCGTTCCTGGGGACCGGTGCGATATCATTCTCGCCTCCATCGCTTCGCGGCTCTCCGGGAGCTACGCGGACATCTCGGGTATCGTGCTGACCGGCAACCTGCTGCCGTCGGAAAATGTTCTCAGACTTCTGCAGGGTCTCAACCTCAAGGTGCCGGTGCCGATCCTGACGACCGGAGGCCACACCTACCAGACCATAGAGAGATTGTCAGAGCTCTACGGCTATATCGAACCCCATGACGCCAGACGGATTGCCTCCGCCATCGGCGAGTTTTCCAAAAACGTCGATACCAAGGAACTGGGTCGGCGGGTGGTTTCCACCGTCCCGACGCGGGTGTCGCCGAAAATGTTCGAGTTTGCCCTGATGGAAAAGGCGGCCAGGAAAACCCAGCGGATCGTGCTACCCGAAGGCACCTGCGACCGGATATTGCGTGCTTCCGACATCCTTTTGCGCCGCGGGGTGGCCAACCTCGTGCTGCTCGGCAACGAGGAAGAGGTCCGCATGCGAGCCATGGGCTGCGGGCTCGACCTGAAATGGGTGGAGATCATCGATCCGGAAAAATCCAACCTGTTCGGCGATTTTGTCTCGGAATATATGGAGTTGCGCAAGCACAAAGGCGTCATCGAGGAATTCGCCCGCGATCGGATGTCCGACCCGACGTATTTCGGCACCATGATGGTCCACAAGGGGCTGGCGGACGGCATGGTCTCGGGAGCGGAAAACACCACCGCCCACACCATCCGTCCGGCGTTCGAGTTCATTAAAACCAAACCGGGCATCTCCGTGGTCTCTTCGGTGTTTTTCATGTGCCTGCGCGACCGGGTTCTGGTTTACGGTGACTGCGCGGTCAATCCCAATCCCACAGCGCGCCAGCTGGCGGAGATTGCACTGAGTTCGGCGGAAACCGCGAGGATCTTCGGCATCGAGCCACGGGTGGCGATGCTCAGCTATTCCACCGGCAGCTCCGGCAAGGGAGAGGATGTGGAGCGGATCATCGAGGCGACCGCCATCGCCAAGGATCTTATCACCGAACGTGGTCTGGACCTCCTCCTCGAAGGGCCCCTGCAGTACGATGCCGCCATCGATATGGAGGTTGCCGCCACCAAAATGCCGGGTTCCAAAGTGGCGGGTCGGGCCACGGTTTTTACCTTTCCCGATCTCAATACCGGCAACAATACCTACAAGGCGGTGCAGCGATCAGCGGGTGCGGTGGCCATCGGTCCGATCCTGCAGGGCCTCAATAAGCCGGTGAACGACTTGTCCCGGGGCTGCACCGTGGACGATATCGTCAATACCGTCGCCATCACCGCCATTCAGGCACAAGCTGAAAAAGAGGGAGAAGCGTGAAAGTTCTAGTCATTAATTCGGGAAGCTCGTCGATCAAATTCCAGCTTCTTGATATGGAGGATGAGGCGGTCCTGGCCTCCGGGCTTGTCGAGCGCATCGCGGAACCGGAAGGGTTGATTAAATGTACGCTCAGGCCGGACAGCGAGGATCGGCGGGTGATCGAAATCAAAGAACCGGTGCCCAACCACCGCCAGGGTATGCGCAAGGCGGTCGATCTGTTGTGTGACCGGGAGTCGGGCGTGATACGCGATCAGGCGGAAATCGGTGCTGTTGGCCACCGGGTGGTTCATGGCGGTGAGCAGTTCCAGCAGCCGACGGTGATCAGCGATGCGGTGATCGCGGTGATCGAAAAGACCATTCCCCTGGCTCCGCTGCATAATCCCGCCAACCTCGACGGCATCAAGGTGGCCCGGGAGCTGTTCCCGGAGGCGCCGCAGGTGGCGGTCTTCGATACCGCGTTCCACCAGACGATTCCGCCCTATGCCTATCATTACGCGCTGCCGTACGAACTCTACCAGAAGCACCGGGTGCGCCGTTACGGTTTCCACGGCACTTCTCACCAGTTCGTTGCCGGCGAATGCGCCCGGATGATGGGTCGGCCGCTTTCCGAACTCAACCTCATCACCGTCCATCTCGGCAACGGCTGCTCCATGACCGCCGTGGAGAAGGGCAAATCCATCGATACCACCCTGGGGTTGACTCCGCTAGAAGGCCTGGTGATGGGCACCCGCAGCGGCGATGTGGATCCGGCGATTTACGCTTTTCTCGCCCGCAATTGCGGCATGGACATCGATGACATCGACCAGATGCTCAACAAGGAGTCGGGTCTCAAAGGTCTCTGCGGCCTTAACGACATGCGCGATATTCATGCGGCGATCGAAAAGGGCGATGAGCGGGCGAAGCTCGCCCTCGACGTACAGACCTACCGTAACCGCAAATACATCGGCGCCTATATGGCGGCGCTCGGTCATGTAGACGCCATCGTCTTTACCGCCGGCATTGGCGAAAACGACGCCATCGTCCGCGAAAGAAGCGTCGCCGGACTGGAACCGTTCGGTATCCTCATCGATCGTAAGGTGAATGACCAGCGGGTAAAAGCGCCGCTGCTGCTGAGCACCGCGGAAAGCCGGGTGCAGATCTGGGGCATCCCCACCAACGAGGAGCTGGCCATCGCCCGCCAGACCGTCGAGATTCTCTAAGCCAGGAGCCTTCCCTTCCCGTGGCTGTTGCGGCAGCTCGGCCGGTTTTCCGATTTTCCGGCCGCCGGTGGAAAATCCCTTGCCAGAATCGAATGTTCCGGCTAGGATTTTTTTTGTTGCCGTATCCGGCTGACGCCCGGGTGTTCATGTTGCATCCGGGCGCCAATTTCCACAGCCGAACTCGGCGACCACCCGGGGCTGTAGCTCAGCTGGGAGAGCGATGCGTTCGCAACGCATAGGTCGTCGGTTCGATCCCGATCAGCTCCACCATCGATTTCATAGTGCCTTGACACCATGCACATAGAGTGCAAGCTCGGCACTTCATTAGAGCCCGTCCGGTTTCCTGTCTTGCAATTGAAGAGAGGGGGCTCAGGATGGGCTTTCTGCTTTTTATGATCTCACAACTGCCTTCTATTCCGTGTTTTCCAGGCACGAGGTTTTTTTAGTAAATGATGCTAGTCGGAAACCTGAGCTGCAGAATGCACGGCGCGGTGAAGCCGCAGGATGAGGAACGAGTGCCGGCTTTGGCGTGCATTGAGTAGGTGATTGTGGCAATGACGGCCTGCCTGTAAGACAGTGGAGTAAGAATAAGGACTCGACAGCAATGGATGAGAAAGCCGCAAAAGAAGAATCCCTGTGGAGGCAATTTGTAAAAATCGCCCAGCCCTATTTTTTTCCGCACCGTCGTTTTGGCGGCTGGATTACCCTGCTGCTGATGGTCATGCTGCTGGTCTTTTTGTTCGGACTACTCTTTCTGATCGTCTCCGGTTGCATTGTACTTGGCAACATTTTTGATCCGAAACTCACCGCTAAACTCGCCCAGGGACTGGTGGGGATAGTCCATTTGGTCTATCATTCCAGGGCAATAGCGATTCTGGGCGCGCTTTTGATCGTGCCCTCAGTGATCTTCTTGATTTTCGGTCGTCAACTCTGGAGGCGAAAGTGGGCATGGCTGCTGCTGGCCATCGTCCTCTTACTCTCCCTCTCTGTCACCGGCATTAATGTGGCGTTCAGCTATATCGGCAACTATTTCACCAATGCGCTTGTCAAAAAAAACGAATCCTCGGCCTATTTCTTCGTTGCCGTCTACTTTTGCGGCTTTCTGATCGGCATTCCTATCGTCGCCTTTTACAGTTATGTGCGGGATTATCTCGGCATGCACTGGCGGGAATGGATGACCAACAGCTTTGTCGGCAATTACTTCAAGAATCGCAATTATTATGAAGTGGAGGCCAATGCCGAGATAGACAACCCCGATCAGCGGATCATGGAGGACATTCGCTCCTTCACCCGCACGTCCCTGGCCTTTTTGCTGATTATCCTCGGTTCCATGATGGATCTGGTCTCCTTTACCGGTATTCTCTGGTCGAAATCGGTGCTGCTGGTGGCGGTGGTGCTCGGCTACTCCCTGGTCGGTACCGTTTTCACCGTGCTGATTGGTCGGCGATTGGTCAAGCTCAACTACAACCAATTGCGGTACGAGGCGGATTTCAGGTATTCCCTGGTCCATGTCCGCGACAATACAGAATCGATCGCCTTCTACCAGGGAGAAGATTCGGAGATCGCTCATATTTCGACCAGATTCAAGAACGTGCTGAGAAACTTCAGCCTGTTGATCGGCTGGCAGCGGAACCTGTCGTTTTTTACCACGGCTTACAGCTATCTGCCGGTGGTCTTGCCTTTTCTGGTCCTGTTTCCGCAGTATTTCAGCGGCAAGATTCAGTATGGCGATATGATCCAGGCCAACTTCGCCTTCACCCAGGTGTATGGCGCGCTGTCGCTCATCGTCTCCCAGATCGAACAGATTACCGGCTTTGCCGCCGGCATCCAGCGTCTTTCCGTCTTTTCCGAGGCGATCGAGCCGGAGAGGGCGCCGGTGCGCGGCATCGAGTCCGAAGAGGCTGAAGGCTTTGGACTCGCGGACATGACTCTCCTCACCCCGAACCGGACCCGGACCCTGATCCGGGATCTGAGCCTTGAGCTCAAGCAGGGGGAAAATCTGGTGATCGTCGGCCAGAGCGGTGTTGGCAAGAGTTCGCTGCTTCGGGCCATTGCCGGCCTCTGGACGCAAGGAGAGGGGGTGGTGAGACGTCCGCGCCTGGCCGATATCTTCTTCTTGCCGCAAAAACCTTATATGCTCCTTGGCACCCTGCGCTCCCAGCTCCTCTACCCGCGGCTGGAGAGGGAGGTCGCGGACCAGAAGCTGCAAGAGGTCCTGGTGCAGGCGCATCTGCCGGATCTGGTTGATCGGGTCGGCGGACTCGATGTGGATCTGGATTGGGCGGATGTCCTCTCGCTCGGGGAGCAGCAGCGGTTGGCCTTTGCCCGGTTGCTTATCAACCGTCCGCGCTTTGCGGTGCTCGATGAGGCTACCAGTGCTTTGGATGTGGAGAATGAGGGGAACCTCTACCGCAAGCTTCAGGAGCTGGGTATCCAGTACATCAGCGTAGGTCATCGCCCCAGCATCCTGGCCTATCACGATAAAGTACTCGACCTGCGGGAGCAGGAAACCTGGGCGGTGTTGCCGGTTGCGGAGTATCGACCGGCCCTCGCTTGAGGCGCTATCATCGGGAGCGGCCTATCTTTTCCTCGCTCAGTTCAGGGCTGTCTTCTCAGCCCTGAATATTGCTGAAGATGCAGCACGCTACTGTCGCGAAAAGCAGTTCCAGGTGGATCATCCTGACGCCTGGGACTGTCGAGTACCGGCACCTTTTGCCGCCGATCCTCTCCACTGCCGTTGCAGATCTCTTGTACCGAAGTTCCGATCCTGGTTCCTAAAAATGTAAAAATCACTTTTTCCCCTGGCGGCGAAGCGCAGAAGGGTCTGTGCGTGGGCCGCGGCCAGATCGTGGACGTGGAAGCAAAAAATTTCTGGCCGGACTGGAGCAAAAAGGTTCGGTTCGCTGGTCCTGTATGGAATCCGCTATCGATTCGAGGGCATTGCATGGCGCCAATGCAACGGAAACGTTCACAAATACCCACCGTGGCCTAAGGCGGCTATGGCACGGGTGTCAGCTTCTGCCAGGCTGGAATGCTGTTTAGGTTGCCATTCAACGGTTCGGCCAGCGTTATGCCGCCCGGTGAACGGTGCCTGTGCAGTCATATAGGTATGGCCGAACGCCTTAATTGACTTGCCGATGGCAATGAATACAATAAAGTGTTAGAGCTGATGAACTTGGGCTGCCGTTGCGGTTTATCAAAAAGCCGGTGACGACATTTGAGCAGGAGTCCCCCTGGTCACTGTGTTGATGACTGCCCCGGATTTTTCACTTGAAAGGGTTTTCGTGTACCTATGAAGAAAATATTCCTTGTCATTGTGGGCCTGCTCATTGTGGTGGGGGCTATCGCCGGGATCAAGGTCCTGCAGATTCGCAAAATGATCGATCAGGGCGCCCACTTCGTGCCACCGCCGGTGAAGGTTACAGCCTCTCAGGTCCAACAGGAAAGCTGGGAATCACTGCTCACCGCCGTCGGTTCTCTGGTAGCCGTGCAGGGGGTAACCGTGAGCGCCGAGTTGCCGGGCAAGGTGGTGCGTATCGCTTTCGAACCCGGTTCCCGGGTTACGACCGGAGACCTGCTGGTGCAGCAGGACATCAGCTCGGAGCGGGCCCAGTTGCCCGGCGCCGAAGCCGGCGTGGTTCTGGCCAAGAAAAACCTCGAACGCGCCGATCGGCTGCTGGCGCAAAAAGTGATTCCCAAGTCCGAACATGACGCGGCCGTGGCCTCGTACCGGCAGGCCGAGGCGCAGGCCGACAATATCCGTGCAGCCATCGACAAGAAAAGCGTGCAAGCCCCCTTCGCCGGGAGGCTCGGCATTCGACTGGTCAATTTGGGCCAATATCTCAAGGAGGGCGACAAGATTGTCTCCCTGCAGTCACTGCGTCCGATGTACGTCAATTTTCAGTTGCCGCAGCAGCAACTCGGCAATGTGCGTCCGGGACTGCCGGTACGTGTTGCCACCGATGCTCTGCCGGGTGAGGTGGTCGAGGGCCAAATCACCACCATCAACCCCGATGTCGACCCCGCCACCCGCAACATCAGCGTGCAGGCGACCGTGGCTAATACCGCCGAAGATCTTCGGCCCGGCATGTTCGTTCAGGTTTCCGTGGTTCTGCCGACGCTGCAGCGTGTGCTGGCCATCCCGGCCACGGCTGTCCTCTATGCACCGTACAGCGATTCCGTTTTTGTCGTCGAGGAGAAAAAGGACGAAAAAACAGGCAAAACAGGCAAAGTTCTTCGTCAGCAGTTTGTGCGGCTGGGAGCGAAACAAGGGGATTTTATAGCGGTGACCAAGGGGCTGGAAAAGGGGCAGGCAATTGTCAGTACCGGTGTTTTTAAGCTGCGCAACGGCCAGTCGGTGCTGATCGATAACACGCTGCAGCCCGATTTTAGCCTGCGTCCAACGCCGGAGAATAACTAGCCATCTCGTTCGAAGTTGAGAACCTCCACGTCTAAAGGGAACAAGCGATGCGCTTTACCGACCTCTTTATCCGCCGGCCGGTTCTCGCCCTGGTGCTCAATCTGGTGATCGTGATCGCCGGGCTGCAGGCAATTCGTTCGCTCAATGTCCGTCAGTATCCGCGCAGTGAAAATGCCACCGTCACCGTCACCACGGTTTATGTGGGCGCCAGCGCCGAACTGGTGCGTGGATTTGTCACCACTCCGCTGGAACGGGCGATCGCCGCCGCCGACGGCATCGATTATATCGAATCGGAGAGCAAGCTGGGGCTTTCCACCATCAACGTCCGCCTCAAGCTCAATTATGATGCCACCAAGGCCCTGGCGGAAATCAGTTCCAAGGTCGACCAGGTGCGCAACGACCTGCCGCCTGAAGCCGAAGTGCCGACCATCGATATCGTCTCCGCCGACAGCAAGTTCGCCTCGGCGTATCTGAGCTTTACCTCTAGCGTCCTGCGCCAGAACGAGATCACCGACTACCTGGTGCGGGTGGTGCAGCCACGCCTGTCTGCACTGGCCGGGGTCCAGCGGGCCGAGATCCTCGGGGCACGGACCTTCGCCATGCGCATCTGGCTGCAGCCCGAACGTATGGCTGCCTACAATATCAGTCCGGTTCAAGTTCGGCGGGCGCTGGCCGCCGGCAACTATCTTTCCGCCCTGGGGCGGACCAAGGGGGCGCTGATCCAGGTCAATCTCACCGCCAATACCAACCTGCGCACCGTGGAGGATTTCAAGCAACTGGCGGTTCGGCAGCAGGGCGGCGCTATCATCCGGTGGGGATATCGCCCAGGCTGGCGCTCGGCGCCGAGGATTATGACAGCGAAGTGGCATTTCTCCGGGCAGACCGCGGTATTTATCGGCGTCTGGCCGTTGCCCGAGCCGCCAATGCCAAACTCGGTGGATGTGATCAGACGGGTGACTGACGAGATGCAGTCGATAAAAAAAGAGCTGCCCTCGGGGCTTTCCGCCCGGGTCGCCTACGATGCTACCAATTACATTGTCAATGCCATCCATGAGGTACTGAAAACTCTTGGAGACACCCTGCTCATTGTGGTGATCAGTCATCTTCCTGTTCCTTGGGTCTTTCCGCTCTGTCTTGATTCCGGTGGTGGCCATTCCCCTGTTGTTGATCGGCGCCGTCTTTGACGCAGGTCTTTGGTTTTACGGTCAACCTGCTCAACCTCGCTGGCGGTGGTTCTCTCGCTTGGTCTGTGGTCGATGATGCCATTGTGGTGGTGGAGAATGTCGAACGGCATATCGGCCTGGGAGAAAAACCGTTACGGCAGCTCTCCTCGGGGCCGCGAGCTGGTAGGGCCTATCGTCGCCATGACCGTTACCCTGGCGGCGGTTTACGCCCCGATCGGGTCTGCGGGAGGGGGCTGACCGGCTCGCTTTTTCCGGGAGTTTGCCTTTACTCTAGCCGGCGCCGTTACCATTTCCGGTATCGTCGCTCTGATGCACGCTATCGCCGATGATGTCGGCGAAGCTGCTCAAGCCGGGGCCTTGAGGAACATGGTCTCGCGGGGGAAAATATCGCGCGATTTCACCAAAGACGAGAAAAATCAACGGTCGGACGCCAGCCGCGACGCTCCGGGTCAGGCCGCAGTGTACCTGGTTTGGATCGTGGTGGATGTCTCTTGACCATTCCGATG
>CAVUXQ010000006.1:0-27194 GCA_963745265.1 uncultured delta proteobacterium | reverse complement strand
TCTGGGGTCAGGTCTCAACTTCTGACATTCGCCAGTTCCGTCACCAGCCGCCTGATCAATTTCTTTAGCGCTTGGTCTTTTTCGCCATTTTCTATCTGTCAGTATTGCAGGATGTTAACCAACAATCGGCGTCCGCAGCGAGCGAAGCGAGTCTGACAGCACGCCGTTGATGGGCGTTGTTTAGAATGCGAACATCCTCTGCAACACTGAAACGACTTCCAACTGAGCCTTTGAATCAATCGTTCCAAGCTTTCTAATCAAGCGTTCTTTATCTATTGTTCGAATCTGGTCCAACACGATATGACCATTTTTCTTTCTGAAAGTGCATGGAACTCTCGTTGGATAATCTTTGCTGGTAGAGGTCATGGGTGCAATTATGACGGTTCGAATATACTTGTTCATTTCGTCCGGTGAGATAACCAAACAAGGTCTGGTCTTCTGAATTTCAGACCCAACTGTCGGATCGAGACTTATCAGGTAAACGTCAAAGCGTTTTACTACCACTGCCATTCTTTCTCGTCCCATGAGTTTGAAACATCAATTTCATCGATTAGGGGCGTATCATCGCCTTTTTCCCGCATTATTTTAAAGGCCTTGTCCCATCCTTCCCGTACATTTTTTACTGGACGGATAATGATCTGATTTTTCTCAACTTCTATTTCAACATCGTCCATTATCCCAGTTTGTTCGAGAATAGGCTTTGGAATACGCAATCCCTGGGAATTGCCAATTTTGATTACACGTGCCCTCATAAGCCACCTCCTTTTCAAAGTGCATACAATGTAATTACATAATTTTGGAATGTCAAGACGAGCTAGGATCTGGGGTCAGGTCTCAACTTCTGACATTCGCCAGTTCCGTCTCCAGCCGCCTGATCAATTTCTTTAGCGTTTGGTCTTTTTCGGCTTTCAAAGATAATCTTCGGCTTGCCTGGGAAACCGCCGCGTCACTTATCCCAAAATGCCCCCCTATTTCCTTGAGCTTTGCTCCGCTGAACTTCTGGCAGCAATAGATGCTTATATTTCTCATTAGCTTCTCATCGACTGGCTCTTCCTTGATTCTTCTTCTGATTTCTTCAAAGGAGGGATGAAACGCCAATTCTTTCACGGCTGGGACGTTCCGCGCGTCTTGCGTTCTTCCCAGATTCCGTTCCGATACTTCATCGATGAACTTCTGGCACCCCAATATCGTCGAGGCTGTCGCTTCCTTTAGCGGGCTGTCATAATCGCTATCGAGAAGGGATTCGGCAAATTTTCGATAGCTGTCTCTCGCTTCCGGTGCATTCCCACCGAAATATCCGAGAATAAAATCCTCTTTCAGCCACTCGGGCGCTTTGTTGAGGCCTATGTAGCAACGATAGCTGGACCATTGGTATTCCTCGGGCCCAGAGATCATCCCCGCCCTTACCGGATTCAAGTGGATGTAACGGGATAGTTCTGCTGCGTATGCATCGGCTTCGACAAGTATGGCCTTGTATCTCCCCTGGAACAGGTGACCGGCACGTTTGTGCTTGATATTGAAATAGGTCGTGTAGGCCCCGTTTATATGTCTCATTATCTGGGAAAGGTTCGCATCAGGCGTCTCCAGGAGCAAGTGATAATGGTTGCTCATCAGGCAATACGCATGAATTACAGCCCTGTAGCGCGTTACTGCGGATTCCAGATATGCCAAAAACTTCTCACGATCCTTTTGACTCTTGAATACATTCTTCTGTTCGTTGCCCCGTGACGTGACATGGTAAAACGCGCCGGGATATTCGATTCTTAACGGTCGTGCCATTGTCTCCTCTTCGATTATATGAACTCTGTCAAAGCTTATCAAAAAGGCGTAAAATGTCAAGAGTTGAGACCTGACCCTACTTACAAAAAACCTGTTGACGGATTCAACCTGTTTCGATATGGTTCACGCTATGAACGATGAGAAGAGAGTAGATATCCCGGGACGCGAGGTTCTCGAATTTCAGGGGCTGATCGATTCGCTTTTCCAGTGCTGTCAGGAGCGAATGCAGTATCAGAGCGAACGTTTCGAACTTCCCGAGGCGGAATTGCGTTGCCTGTTGCAATTTCAGAACGAAAGGTATCTGACGGCAAAAGCATTAGCCGGCAGAATGAACGTTGCAAAGAGCAGGGTTACCAAGATTGTTGACGGTCTCTTGCGCCGAGAGTTGGTTGAACGTACCGATGATCCTCTGGATTCCCGGGTTAAACTGCTCAAATTGACACCTGCGGGAGAGAAGTTGGTGGTCGAAATTTCGTCCTTTCGCCATCAGTTGCATAGCAAGGTCCTTGATTACTTCTCCCCGGAGCAACGCGCCGTTCTCCTCAATGACCTGTTCCGGCTGAAGCGATCCATGGAAGCCGTTCGGGAAATGCTCACCTAGTTTTTTTTTGAGCAATATGTTAACACTGTGAACTATTTAGAGGTATGCCATGTCTGAGAATTCGAAAAAGAGATACCAGTTCATCTGTTCCCGGGGAACCCTCGACGGCGCCTATCCGGCGTTGGTCCTTGCCTTGAACAGCGTCAGACTTGGTCATGAGGCCACGGTTTTTTTCACCTTCTTCGGACTGGAAGTGATCAAGAAAGGAGGTGCCGAAAAACTCAAATTCTACCCACAGGGCCCTCTGGGCGCTATCCCCGGAATGCCGCAGATGGCCTCCTCGATGATGCGCAAGCAGGTGGAAGAAGCAAATATTCCCGATATTCCAACCATGCTTGAACTCTGCACGCTCGAAGGGGTGAAGCTTGTCGCCTGTATGATGACCCTGCAGATGATGAAGATTAAAAAAGAGGATCTGCTCGACGAGGTCACAGTGATGACCGCCGAGCAATTCCTGCAGGAAGCCGCCGACTGCCAGATCAACATGTTCACTTGATTATTGGCTCCCGGTACAGTCAACGACGATATTTAGCTATATTTGCCTGATATGATGTGGATTAGTCTTTGGCGGCCCCGATCGAATCTCGGATATTTCAGTACTGGGCAGACACGAATGAATGTGCTTTCATGGTTTCCTCTAACCCGCTCCAAAATGTCAGACCCATCGCCATTAATTCATAATTGCATTCATTTCATATACATATTGCATACATGAAATCCTCCCCAGGATTGCCTGTCCATAGAATCATGAAAAAAGGAGCGCAGTATGAAAAAGTATGTGGTTATTTCGGTACTATGCCTAGCCGTAGTATCACTCGCACCGGGGCGCGTGCACGCAGAGAGAAGCCGTCATTACAGCGGAGATGAATCGCACACCAGGGGCACCAGGGACACCAGCCCACCGATCATTGTACCGAAAGTGATCGGTACCAAAGGGGACAACGGCTGGTACACCAGCAATGTCACGGTGAGTTGGCAGGTATCCGATCCTGATTCAAGGATCCGTTCAACTTCCGGCTGTGAATCGGTCACAGTCAGCCATGACACCTCGGGTACCAGCTTCGTTTGCAGCGCCACGAGTTCAGGCGGCACCAGTGTAAGTACTGTGAATATCAAGCGTGATTCGACTCCGCCCCGCGCGTCGATCCAAACGCCAGGCAGTGGCGCCAACTACAGTAAGGGGCAGACGGTTACTGCCGATTACAACTGCACCGATGCGACTTCAGGCGTTGCCGCCTGTACGGGAACCGTCGCGAGCGGTACTGCCATCGATACCAACACAACCGGTACCTCTGCTTTTTCCGTGACGGCCAGAGACAAGGCCGGCAACCAGGCCAACTCCTCGGTGAGCTATACCGTGGGCGGCTCGACGGGCGACGGCTCGGCGGACGATGGCTCGACAGGTGGTTCGACAGGCGGTTCAACGGGCGGCTCGACAGGTGGCTCAACGGGAGGCACCACCACCCAGGGCACCCAGCTGTTTGCCTGGAATGACCTGGGCATGCACTGCGCGGACTCCGATTTCTCCGTCTTCACCTTGCTGCCGCCGTTCAACGACTTGAACGCCCAGCTGGTGGTGAACGGCAAGCTGGTCAACTCTGGCTACACCTTGATTTATGAAGCTACGGCCGATCCCACCGGTTCAATCAACACTACCAGTCAGAACAAGACCAACTTCTGGGATTATATCCAGCCTCTATTCGGGGTCTCTCTGGCCCCGGATGTCGGTCTGACCGGCTTCCCCATGGCTTCCACCTCTCCGGTGCAGTTGAACTGGAATGCTACCTATAAGTGGTTCGAAGCCACCGGTATTCCGGCCACGTCCATCGACGACAACCAGAACACCAACTATTTCCCGATGGTCAAGGTCAGCGCCCTCGACAGCAACGGCCAAGTGGTCGCCAGCAGCGACACCGTGTTGCCGATATCCAACGAAATCAGCTGCGGCACCTGTCATGCCAGCGACACCGGCAGCCCGGCAGCCGAACCCACGGCCGGCTGGGTGAACCTGGCGCCAGGTTCTGAAAAGGATTGGCGGATGAATGTGCTGCGGCTGCACGACGAGAAAAACAGCAGTGCCCCCAATTACGCCACTTTGCTTAACAAAAAAGGCTACGGAAACGGCCTGGAAAGTGCTGCTGCCGGCGGCACCCCGGTGTTGTGCGATAGCTGCCACAACAGCAACGCCCTGTCGGTTTGGGGCATTAACGGCGAGCCTGGTGTTTCCAATCTGACCACGGCCATGCACACCGAGCACTCATCTGTCAGCCTGCCGGGCAGCACCCAGCCCTTGGACAGCATTGGCACCCGCTCCGCCTGCTACAACTGTCATCCTGGTAAAAAGACAGAGTGTCTGCGCGGCGCAATGGGCAATCCGGTGGACGCCTCGGGCAACCACATCATGGAATGCCAGTCGTGCCACGGATCGATGAAGACTGTGGGCAACCAGGCGCGCAGCGGTTGGTTCGATATGCCGAAATGTCAGTCTTGCCATCACGACGGCACCCGGGAGACCGTGGGCATTAATGCCGACGGCAGCTTCAAGACCTGGTCCGATACCCGTTTCGCCTCCAACCCTGACACCCCCGAGCCGGGCACGACCCTGTATCGTTACAGCACCGGCCACGGCGGCGTGCAGTGCGAGGCCTGCCACAACTCGACCCATGCCGAGTTTACCGATACACCCAGCACTAGCGGCAACGAGAGGAACGACTACCTGCGCGCCATCAAGGCCCAAGGGTATGCGGCGGAGATCCGCGAGTGCACGGTCTGCCATACCACCGTGCCAAGCACCGTGAATGGCGGTCCCCACGGGATGCACCCTGTCGGTCAGTCCTGGGTAAGAGCTCACCACAGCGACAGCACCTTTCGGACCGAGACGAAGAGCGAATGCTTCTACTGCCACGGTTCCACCAGCAGTGGTTCTCCCCTTGCCGAGGTTAAGACCACCAGGGTTCTGAATAACCGGACCTTCGCCGCCGGCACCAGAATCACCTGCTGGAGCTGCCATAACGGCCCCAATCCCGACTGAAACCGGGAGGCTGAATAAAAGCCCTTTTGCAGCGTGAAGTCCGGCCTTTTTCATAAGGAGGACCAAAAGTCTGCGAAAACCGGCGAGCCCTTGCCCGGGATCTGGGCAAGCTCGCCGGTTTTGTGTTTGGGACTCTTGGCAACCGGCGTCTTCGGAGAAAGACTCCGCCTGCTTTTGGGGCACATCGGGCGAGGAGAGGGACCCAAAAATCGATCGGGTGGGTTGAAACAGCGGCTACCTTGCCGGCACATGCCCTCAGTGGTCCGGCTATTGTCGCTTTCTAAAAAAGGTAACTCCGGTGGGATCAGAACCGTATCTCGATTCCCGCCCCGAAACCATAATCGGAATGGTAGCCGGCCAGGATGGAAAAGTTCTTGGCGACGATGTAGGAGAAGACCACATCCTCCTGCCATTCTTCATGGGTATCGTACTCGACCTTGCCATGGAGCCCGAGCCGCGGTGTCAAGTCGAAATCCTTGGCCAGGAGAAACCGCGCCCCGCCGTCGGTATCGAGCCAGGCGGTCGATTCGATATTGAGCGGCAGCAGGTAGTTCAGGCCGACGATACCGCGAACCTCTGTCGGATCCGTTCCCTGTGAAATCACGTCCGCGCCGGTGAGAAGTCCATGCCGATGCTGCCGGCGGGGGTCAAGGCGAAGATCGAGCCGGTGCTTTTGTCCTGCATGGGCAGGTAGAGATTTGGCAGGGGGATGTCGCTGGCGTAATGTTTTTGCCGGAGCCGATCCAGGTGGAGGTGCAACCAGAACCGTCATGAGCGGTGGCCCGCCAGGGCGGCGCCGTAAATGGACTGCGCCGTACCTTTCTGCAGCGAATACCATTCACTTCCGCGTTTGAGGGTGCGCATGACCTCGTGGGGTGAATCCGTGGTCCAGTCGGAGAGCAGCACCACCTGATCCTGGTCGGCCTCCTTCGGCTTGTCCTTGATAACGATCGCACCGTACAAGCCGCTCTGCTCCTGCAACTCGGCATGGGAATGATACCAGTAGGTGCCTGTCTGCCGGATGGGGAACTGGTAAACCTTGGTCGCCCCCGGCGGGATCGGAGCCTGGGAGATGTAGGGCACGCCATCCATTCTCGGGGGCACGAGGATGCCATGCCAGTGGATGGTGGTGGGGACCGGCAACCGGTTGACGACCTCGATGCGGGCGATGTCACCCTTGTGAAAGAAAAGGGTCGGGCCGGGAATGCCCCCGTTAATGGTGATACCCCGGCTGGTTTTCCCCCGGATGGTGATATTCTGGCCGGCGACGATGAGTCGATATTCCCGAACCGCCGACCAGGCAAGCGAGGTGGAAAGCAGTGCGCCGAGCAATACTGTCAGGAAGAGAAACCTGCAAAGCAAGAGTTGAGCTGGTGTCCAGACTCGAAGCCCAGATTCAAGAGATACAATCGAACATTGACAAGGTTGCCAACGGGTTGCGGGACGGTAACTAGCCCAGGTTGGCGCTGCCTGCAGCGACAAGGGTGGCATCATCGGCGTTGCCTGCCTCCACAGCGGCGGCGAGCAGCGTTGCGACGCGGTGGTCAAGGCCGTCGGCGGTGGACAGCAGGGCTGCCATGCGGGGCTCGCTCAGGGTGCGGTACAGGCCGTCGGTACAAAGAAGCAGAATGTCCTCGGGATACATTTCGAAGGCGCCGGTATCCACGTCGCTGTCAAGACATCCCACGCATTTGTCCAGGACATGGGAATGCGGATGGGTGTCGGCTTCTCCCCGGGTGAGCTCGCCTCGATCGACCAAGGTTTGAACATAGGAGTGATCTCGGGAGATCTGCCGCATGCGCCCCTGACGCAGGAGATAGAGTCGGCTGTCACCGACATGAGCCCAGCAGGCTCGATCGTTTGCGACCAGCACGGCAGTGGCGGTGGCTCCCATGCCGCTTAGGTCGGGGGATGCCATGACCCGGTCGGTGATCAGCGCATCGGCCTGCAGGAGGGCGGCGCGCAACGGGTGGGGCTGCATATCGCCGCCGATGTCCACGGCTCGCAAGCATTCGGTGACGATTTCGGCGGCTACGTCGCCGCCGGGATGTCCGCCCATGCCGTCTGAAACAGCTACTAGATAACGGTCTTCAGGCAGGGCCATCACGAGAAATCGATCATCGTTTTTCCCCCTGCCGTGTCCCCGACGACTCCCTCCGAAGGCTTCCAGCGTTGCGTTCTTCATGCGGTATCTCTCTGTATTCTCCCAGCGCGTGTTGATAGTGCCAGAGGCTCTGTGCGCTTGGCAGGGCTACTTAGAGCCCTGCTGTTTTTCGATGACGGGCACCATGGTCCGAAAGCCGACGTCGCCGAAGGCTTCCCAGGGGTAGCGTTTCAGTGGCTGCTTGTTGCCCGTGAGGTCCGTTGCGTCGATAACACCCGGTTTGGCCATGGCCCCGACCGTTCCGTTTTTGTCGACGGCCGGCGGATGTGGGATGCGGACCCACTCCTTGATGCGCAGCCCCATATGGTCCAGCACGACGGGGCCGGCTGCCGGCGTCGGGGCGGTGGAATGCATCATCACATGCGTCTCGGTTTCTGGTGAGGATTGCGAATCCGCCTGCTGCCCGTCGACCGGATGTTCAAGAAAATAGTTGTAGGCGAACCGCCACTGGTCTGGAGTCAGCAGATCTCTTTGATATGTGGCCGCATAGAGATGAGCCCCGTGGAAAGTGACCCGCAAAACCGGTTGATCGCCGTCTTCCTGATTTTTCAGATGGTACATGCCGTGCCGGTACATGATCCTGTCTTCCGGCGCGGAGCCGTCGCCGATAGAGATAACCATCGTTTTTCCAAGCCGGACGACTCCGCCTTGTACCGCCAGCTTGTCCTTTAAATTGTTGAGGAACTCGACGAAAAGAAAGTTGCTTACCTTTCGGCTATCCATATAAAAAGGCGAGTGGAAGAGGAGGTTGCCGGATCGCTGGCCAGCAGCATCCGACTGCCGTCGTTTCCCATGAGTTTTTTTGAAATCCGAACACTGCTCCGGCGACATATAGGCCAGGGTGCCGAGCATCGCCAGGGAGCCGGTTACCGCTTTCATCTGATAGGAGCGCGCCAAGACCGAAATCGCCGATCTTCGGGATATCCCCGTCCATCAGGATGTTTTCCGGTTTCAGGTCCCGGTGCACGATCTTGTAGTGATGCAGCTTTGATGTGTGGGTCGGTTTCAATGGGTATTGTGGATTCTCCCTTAACTTATAAATAGTATAACCAGTAAGTGTCCACTACGCTTGCCATGGTTGCCAGCTCTGCGTTGAGAGTATGACAGGATGCTTATGCAGTGCGGCCTGTACTCTGAACTTGCAGCGGGTCACTCCAGGGCAGGAAGTTCGCAGCAAAAGTTGAGACCTGACCCTTTTTGTTGCCTTTCAAATCATAGCCTTTTGAGGTATCTGATGATAAAGTGCGTGGTTGGAATGTTACGAACGTCTTACCGCCGAAGAAAAGGAATATTATCACAAGACGGCGAAAATCCTCACCCGGAGGCAGGAAAGCTTTAGTTGAGCATCGCCCTCTGATTTCCAAGTTCTTCAAGGAGTTGACTACTATGACGCGGCCCATTTATCTTGATTACAATGGAACCACCCCCCACGCCCCGGAAGTGATCGAAGCCATGCTGCCCTTTCTGGAAACGGAATTCGGTAACCCCTCCAGTGGTCACTGGTATGGCATAGCCCCTAAAAAAGCTGTGATGGCTGCGCGGTCGCAGGTTGCGGGCATCCTGGGCTGCACGCCCTCTGAGGTGCTGTTTACCAGTGGAGGCACGGAGTCCAACAACCATGCCCTGAAAAGCATAGGTGGCGGCCGTTACGCCAAAGGAACCCATCTTATAACCTCCGCCATCGAGCATCCGGCCATCCTGGAAGTATGCCGCTTCATGGAAAGCCACGGTTTTGCCGTCACCATTCTTCCGGTTGATACCGACGGACTGATCAATGTCTCGGATGTGGCGGCCGCCATCCGGCCGGATACCATCATGATATCCATAATGCATGCCAACAACGAGGTAGGCACCATTCAACCCATCGCCGAGATCGCCGCAATTGCCCACCGTCATGGAATTCTTATGCATACGGATGCCGCCCAGTCTGTGGGCAAGATCCCTACGCTGGTCCATGATCTGGATGTCGATCTTCTCAGTCTTGCCGGGCATAAAATCTATGCCCCGAAGGGGATCGGAGCGCTCTATATCCGGGATGGGGTGGAAACAAAAATATTTTGCCACGGAGCGGGACAGGAGAGCGGCCGCCGGGCCGGGACGGAAAATGTGCTGGAGATTGTCGGCCTGGGCAAAGCCTGTGAAATAGCGGAAACTGAACTGGCGCGGCATGCTGAACAGATGCGCAAGATGCGCGATCGGCTTGAGGATGGCTTGGCGGCGGCGCTGGACGAAGTGCGCTTCAATGGGCACCGGCAGCTTCGGCTGCCCAATACCTGCAGCGTCTCCTTTAAAGACCTTGAGGCTAACCGCATTCTCGAGGAGATCGGCCTTGACGTGGCCGCTTCCGCCGGTGCGGCCTGCCACGCGGACCATGTGGACATCTCGCATGTACTCAGGGCCATGCAGGTACCGGAGCCCTGGGCCAAGGGTACTTTGCGATTCACCACGGGAAGATACACCACGGCAGAGGAAATAGATCGGGCCCTGGAAGTTATAGTGGCTGCGGTAAAGAGGTTGCGGGGTTGAAGGAGGGATTCAGATTGAAGAGGACAGGCAGGAGAGCGGAGAACAATCTGCTAAGACAAGTCAGCCCATCTCTATTTTCCTGACTGGTCTCCCCTTTCCCTCTCCAACGATGAATATTATAGGTAGCGATTCTATGCTCCATCAGAACCCGTTCTCTTTATTACGCATATATCTATACTTCAGCCATTTTCGAAATCCCACCAGTCCTGCCCCTAACGCAGCAATCACCACAAACAGCACTGCAAAACTCGACATATCGGGCTGACGCAGAGATTCCGTCAGCCGCTCAGCCACAAGGGTTATCCCGGCAATTCCTGGGATAACCCCTATCAAGGTACCCAGAAAAAAATCTCGCAAGGAAATTGCTGAAACACCAGCGATCAGATTGATTAAGGAAAATGGCGCCACCGGAAAATTTACTGAGCAAGTTTTTTCCCAGTAGATGTCCGAGCAGGAACATGGTGACAGCACTAAGCGTCGTGCCGAGCGTTGCATACCATATTCCCGCACGGTTCACCAGCACCCCATCTATGCACGATCAGGCTGGCGTGCATAGATGGTGGGCTTGGGAGAGAGATTGCCACGGGGGGAGTGCAAGAGAGTTTGAAGTTAAAGCGGCCCTCACGCAACGCGAGAGGGCCGGGGAGAAGAAGTGAACTGGTGGGGTGTGCGGCTGCTGCGATCTACTCGAGTAAGCCCATTTTTTTCTTGAGCGCCAAGAGGTCTTCGCTCGGCGCGGTCGTCGATTTTTCCGCCAGCAGCCGGTCCACTTTGTCCATCTCGGAAGGGCGATCGGCAATCTCGCCAAAGGCCTGGGCGGTGGATTCATCCTCGTCGACCCGTTGTTTCATTCTCTCCAGCATGGCGATGGTGCCGGAAGGGTCCACGCCGGCAAGCTGTTTATTGATCTTCTTCATGGAACTCGCCGTCTTGGCCCGGGCCTTCAGCGTGACCAGTTCGTTCTCGAAGGTCTTGATCTTCTGCTCGAGATCGTCCACCTGGGCCTGGAGCCGTTCGGCCATGCTTTTCTGTGCGGTGTAATCGGCCAGGAAACGGGCGGCGCCGGCATCGGCGGTTTTCTTCTTTTCAAGCATCCTGGTGGCCAGTTGCTCGGCTTGTGCCTGGTCTATCTCCCCTTTTTCCGCCGCGCTGAGTAGCGCCATCGCTTTTTTCTCGCACGTCTGTGCCTCAGCCTCGCACTCACTCTTCTGGCGCTGAAGGCGGATCACCAGGGCGCGAACTTCTCCCAGACTCTTGATTGCTTCCTGCAGGTTGTTTTTCAGATCGCGAATGCCCTGTTCCGTCATGCGGATGGGGTCTTCGAGTTTATCGATGGCGGCATTGGCCTCGGCCTGTCCTATTTTAAAGAGTCGTGTAAAAATGCTCATAATTTATCTCCCATACTGGGTTATCGATACCCCTCATCGGGTAAATCACATATTGTCCAAACTGCTGTCTTGTGAAGGTTCAACTTTTACCGAGGCGTAAAAGATCATTTCCGTATTCGGCCATCGCCAATTCCAGGGCCTTGATCGAACCTTCGAGTTCGTTGCGGTCGAGATTGGCGAGCTGCAGCGTATCGCGCCAGAGGATCATGTTGCTTTCGGGATCCAGCACGAAGGCGCCATGGATCAGGTACCGATTCATTTTCAGGAGTTCGGCGAAACAGGTTGCGGAATCCTGGGGCACCGGCATGATCGGCTGTTCCATGATCAGGATGGGATCTTCGCAGTCAACCACCAGATGATGGATGCCCAGTTCGGGGTTCTCCGCCACCACCAGCTCTTCCTCTTTGTTTTCCTTGATAATCTCGATTCCCATGTCAAGAAGAAATCGTTTCACTTTATCGAAATTCGTTTCCATGGCGTATGTTCCTGTTAGAGTGATTTGTCATGTTACTGCTTGAAAACCTTGACTTCGGATGGATCGATCGGGCAGCCCAGCAGCATCGAGATATAGCCCCCTTCCGGGTCGTCCTTGCCGCCCAGCTCGAGCAGGAGCAGCTCGGGATTATCCGTGGAGTCATTGGAGGTGTACTCGACGACGGTCGCCGGGAGGGTGTCGGCACCGGGCGGTTGCGGCTGCTCGGTATAGCCGCCGTACTGGGCGCCGAACGGCTTTTGCTGGTAGCCGGTTGTCGTCGGCGGGTTACTGTCGTCCGCCGCCTGGTCGATGGTGATGTTGGCGGCAAAACGCAGGTCGTTGTACCGCGAGTCCCAGTCGGGACCGGGATCTTCGAACAGCCAGTACATTTCGGCGGTGATCAGGTCGGCGCGGTTGCCGTCGGGAAATTCCGGCACCTCGAAATAGACGCGGAGATCGAGCTGGCCGCCGCTTGCCTTGACCATGAGCCATACCTCGTCCGCGCCTTCAAGGCGGAAGAGCTGCCATTCGCCCAGCTCGTTCTGCTCCTGTATGCGAAGGATGCGTTTTACCTCGTAATTGAGGCCGCCGTCGCCATCCAGTCCTTGTCTGATCGCTTCCACCAGGGCCTGGGCGTCGCTCAATACCACCACGTCATTTGGTCGTACGTCCCGCCAGAACTCCAGATTCGTTACATCGCTCATTTTCTTTTCTCCTAAAATTCCTAGCAAGATCTTCTGATAGTGAGTAGCCGCCATGCCGCAACCCCAACAAAACCGAAGAAAACCAGGGTGCCAAGCGACGATAGGATCCCCCAGCCGCCGCGATAGGAAGCGGGATGCGGACCGTAGTAATAGCCGCTGTTGCGCATGAGCGCTTGTGTCATGAGGGCGTCTCCCATGACGCTATAGAGCATCCAGCGGCCCAGCGATGGATTGTAGTAGCCGTAGCCGCCGAGTTTGGGTCGGTACTCCACGGAATACCTCGAGCCGTTGGGGCCGGTGTAGTACCGGGGGATGTATGAGGGCCTGCTGGCTGGCTTGGAAGCGAACCGAGTGGTGTATTTACCTCCATTTTGTTGCTTGAAGGCTTTCAGCGCCTCGCTTCTGTTGCGAAAGACCGTGCCCCGGCTCCTGGCCTTTTCAAAAAGTGCGCTGTCCGCCTTGCTCAATCTCGATCTGGCGGAGCTTCCAAAAGAAAAGGGCGAGGTGCGCCCAGCAGCCGTGGCGCCGCGCCTGCCGGAGGTGCGCAGGCCGGAAGCGCGATTTCTACCGCCCCAGGAAAAGCTTTTCGAAAAGAGGGAGGAGCCGCTTCGCGAGGGCATGCTGAACCTGCTGCCTCCACCAAATGATCGGGATCCGCCGCGGAAGCCTCGGGCGAAGCTCGGGCTGGAAGACAGAGCGATACCGAGCAGCATTACCACGAGGACGAATAGAGTTAAACCGGTTGATCTTCTTGTTATACAATGCATTCTTACAGCTCCTAAAATGCCAGCAGTATGGCGATGGCGGCAAATGCCGCGGCGACGACAGCGGCAGCTCCCGTATTGCCGTCTCCAGCGATTTCGTGATCCAGTGGCGATGCGGGCAAAAGGATCCGGTCCGCGGCGAAACGGCCGGCGCAAAGCAGCACTGTCCCCAGCGTTGCGTATACGCCCACCGTTATCAGTTCGCTTACGATGTCACTCGAGGCGCCGGCCAGGGCCATCCTGGCGACTCCGCCTTCGGCAGCGAGGAAGAATCCGAAACAGATACCCGCCGCGACATTGTCCTCCTCGATCGCCGCCAGCACGTCGTAGTGGGAGATGAGCTGGAAGACGCGCCCGCCAAGGATCAGGATTAGCTGGCCGGCCAGCCAGTAGACCACGATATCGCGCACCATGAAAAGCAAGGACTGGCTCTCTCCGGTAAGAATGCCGTTGATCATCAGGCCGGTGGCGATGAAACTGCCTATGTAGACGAAAGCGGTGCCCGCATTGCGGTCCTCGATGATTTCCTTTTTATCATCGAATCGATAGAGGATGAATCGGTCGTTTACGATGGTGCCGAGGCGCATCAAGACGATGGCCAGGGCCGAGTTGACGACAATGCCGAGCAGCGCGGCGGATACCGGCTGGTCGCCAAGCCCGGAGGCCGTGCCCGCCAGGGCGATGGCCAGGCCGACGATATAGCCGGCGAAATAGATGCCGAAGGCTGGGTTGTCGCGCGAGGTGAGTTCCTCGTTGAAATCGAAGCCTCCGCCATCAGCGCGGGTGTAACGCAGGGTTATCTTAAACAGCAGAACTCCCAGCAGGAGCAGGACGAACAGAATGCCGAAGTAGGGCATCCTGTCGAGAAAACGTACAAACGAGAGTTGCAGTATCTGCATGGCTAGCTCATGGTATTGCCGCTCCCCTCAAGGGGCGGCGTTGTTATGGGAATTTGGGAAAGGCGTTGAGGTTTCGAGCCTCTTGACCGCTATCCGTTATCAACTACGGCAGCAATAGCCGGTTTCGTTACAAATCACACAACAATAGGTGCGATTGGAAAAATTGCCAGGCCGTTTAATCTAATTTAATTTAAAAGGTTGGCAGGTGGTTGCCGGCACTTTGCCATTTGAGCTCCTCCTGCACACCTCTTGATCGGGCAGGGCGGAAGTGGTGCGAGATAAGTTTGTGAAGAAAGGAAGAAATTTTTCCGGCTCGGCGTCACGCCTTCTCCATATCCTGCCATGAAAGACTGCGGGAACAATGGTGCAATCACAAGAAAGCGAAAAAACACTTGATTTCTTATGGGCAAGAGATTTAAACTGTGCTCCTCAGGGCGATTAACTCAGTTGGTCAGAGTGCCATCTTCACACGGTGGAAGTCCCCAGTTCAAATCTGGGATCGCCCACCAGAAAGCCAATAAACGGCAGGTTACTTCATAGGAAGTTTCCTGCCGTTTTTTTTGTGGGGGCGGGAAGCTGGAATAGTTGGCCAGATCGTGTCAAAATGGGGTGTTGGTGAACGGTTGCGGGCAGCGCTCAATCTTTTTTAAAGTGAACGAGCACCGTGCCCGTTTCCACCGCGTCTCCCGGCTCGACGTCGATCGAGGCCACCACACCGTCGTTGGGGGCGGAAACGGCGGTCTCCATCTTCATCGATTCGAGAATCACCAGCTCCTGGCCGCGGTAGACCCTCTCGCCGCTTGCGACCTTGACTTCCACCACCAGCCCCGGCATCGGGCAGTCCAGGATATTCTCTGTTTTTTTCGATAACGCCGGCGGCATGTAACGGGCCAGCTCCCATTCCCTGGGGTTGTAGATCTCGAATGTGGCGCAGATGCCGCAGTGGGCGACCTCGATGAAATTACCCTGGTACTTGAGGCGGAAGAAGTCTTCTTCCCCGTTGATGTTGAGTTTGAGTCGGCGCCGGTAATATTCCATCGGCGGGATGCTCACCTGGTATTCCTTGCCGTCCACCGCAACCCGCCATCGCTGTTCGGAGCCATTATTCAACAGGCCGATTTTGAAGACGTTTTTCTGGCATTTGGCCACGTATTCATAGTGTTTTTTTTGCGCGGCCGAAGAGCCGACCCGCGATTTCAAGGGCAGCAGGGAATACTGGACCAGATTCTCGCGCAGGTGATAGATGAGGGTGGCGGCGGTGGTCATGGCGTGCAGTACTTTCCGCGGCGGTTCCAGTTGCGTCGCGGGGTCGAGCAGATAGGTCGGGATAAAATCGGTCGAGAGCCTGCCGGCGATAAACTCCGGATGGGTCAACACCCGATTGGCGAAATCGACGTTGGTGTGGATCCCTTCGATATGATAGCCGTTCAGGGCTTGGACCATCCGCAGGCGGGCCTCTTCCCGGGTGCCTCCCCAGGTAATGACCTTGGCCAGCATCGGGTCGTAATAGACGCCGATGGTGCTGCCGGCATCGACTCCGGAATCGACCCGCACCTTTTTGCCTCGCGGCGCGGCATAGCGGGTGATCAGACCGACCGAGGGGACGAAACCCCGCTCGGAATCCTCGGCGCAGATCCGCACCTCGATGGCCCAACCTTGGAGTTGTACCTGCTCCTGGCTTATCGGCAGCTTCTCGCCCGCGGCGACCCGTATCTGCAGCTCGACGAGATCGAGCCCGTTGACCAGCTCGGTGACCGGGTGCTCCACCTGCAGTCGGGTGTTCATTTCCAGAAAATAGAAACTGCCGTCCTCATCGAGGATGAATTCCACGGTGCCGGCGTTGACGTAGCCGGCCTTCCGCGCCAGCTCTCGGGCGCAATTTCCCATGGTTTCGCGCAGCTCGGGGGTGAGGGCGCAGGATGGCGACTCTTCGATGATCTTCTGGTAGCGGCGTTGAATCGAGCACTCGCGCTCCCCCAGATGGATGACGTTGCCGTGGCCGTCCGCCATAACCTGTATTTCGATATGTCGCGGTCTGCGCACAAAGCGCTCGACGAAGATCCGGTCGTCGCCAAAAGATTTGCGACTTTCCTGCTGGCAGAGCGTAAGCGCCGAACCCATCTCCTCTTCCCCCTCGACGGTGCGCATGCCTTTGCCGCCGCCACCTGCCGCCGGTTTAAGCAACACCGGATAACCCACCGTTGTCGCGGCGGCCGCGGCTTGCTCGAGCGTGACCACCGGTTCGCTCTGGCCGGGCACCGTCGGCACGCCGGCGGCAAGCGCGAGTTTTTTGGCGGCTATCTTATCGCCCATGGCGGCGATTACCTCGGCGGGTGGGCCGATAAAGGTCATGCCGGCGGCGGCCACTTTCTCGGCGAACTGCGGGTTTTCCGAGAGAAAACCGTAACCGGGATGGATGGCCTGGCAGCCGGTGCGTTGCGCCGCTTCGATGATCTTGCCGATATCGAGGTACGACTCGATGGGGCGGGCCCCACCCAGCAGCACCGCCTCGTCGGCATGGATGACGTGAATGGAGCGGAAATCGGGCTCGGAATAGACCGCCACCGTGGTGATGCCCATGGCCTTGCAGGTCCGGATAATGCGGACCGCGATTTCGCCGCGATTGGCGATCAGAATTTTATCGAACATACAAAAGCCTCACAGGGGAATGTTGCCGTGTTTGCGATCCGGACGGCCGCTCTTTTTGCTCTCCAGAAACTGCAGGGTGCGGATGAGCCGGTGGCGGGTGTCGCGGGGGAAGATGACGTCGTCGATATAGCCCCTTTTGGCGGCCACGAACGGGTTCATGAAATGCTTGCGGTACTCCTCCATCTTTTCGTTCAACACCGCGCCCGGGTCGGCGGCCTGGTTGATTTCCCGGCGATGGATCACCTCCGTGGCACCGCGGGCTCCCATTACCGCGATCTCGGCGGTGGGCCAGGCGTAGTTGATATCGCAGTGGATATGTTTGGAATTCATCACCACATAGGCGCCGCCGTAGGCCTTTCTGACGATTACCGTGATGCGCGGCACCGTCGCCTCGGAAAACGCGTAGAGCAGCTTGGCGCCGTGGCGGATGATACCACCATGTTCCTGCTCGGGGCCGGGCATGAAGCCGGGCACGTCCACCAGGCAGACCAGCGGGATATTGAAGGCGTCACAGAACCGCACGAACCGGGCCGCCTTGAACGAGGCGTTGTTGTCGAGCGCTCCAGCCAGCACCGCCGGCTGGTTGGCCACCAGGCCTATGGCCTGTCCGCCGAGGCGGCCGAAACCGCAGATGATGTTGCGCGCGAAGTGGGAGTGGATCTCCAGGAATTCCGCCCCGTCCAGAATGGAATGAATCAGCACGTTCATGTCGTAGCTCTGGTTGGGGTTGGGCGGCACCAGATAGTCCAGGGTGGGGTCGATGCGTTCCGGAGGGTCGTTGAGGTCGAGGTGCGGCGCCTTCTGCCGGTTGTTGGAAGGCAGGTAGTTGATCAACTGGCGGACGGCCCGCAGACAGAGGATGTCGTTGGGGTAAACGAACTGGGCCACGCCGCTTTTTTGCGCGTGGACCTGGGCGCCGCCAAGCTCCTCGCTGCTGATATCCTTGTGGATGACGGTCTTGACCACATTGGGGCCGGTGACGAACATGTGGGAGCTGCGCTCGACCATGAAGACGAAATCGGTCATCGACGGACTGTATACCGCACCACCGGCGCAGGGCCCCATGATGCAGGAGATCTGCGGGATAACCCCGCTGGCCTGGACGTTGCGGTGAAAGATCTCTCCGTAGGCGGCCAGGGCATCCACCCCTTCCTGGATGCGGGCGCCGCCGGAATCGTTGAGGCCGATCACCGGCGAGCCGACCTGGCTGGCCAGGTCCATGATCTTACAGATCTTCTGGGAGTGGCCTTCGCCCAGGGAGCCGCCGATAACCGTGAAGTCCTGGCTGAAAACGAAGACTTCACGACCGTCGATTTTGCCGTGACCGGTGATGACCCCGTCGCCGGGATAGGTCTCCTCACCCGTGGTCGAGGCGCCGCGTCCGACCTTGAGGATATCTATTTCCTGGAAGGTCCCTTCGTCGAGCAGCAGGTCGATGCGCTCGCGCGCCGTCAGCTTGCCGCGCTGGTGCTGGAGGTCGACGCGCTTCTCGCCGCCTCCAGCCAGGGCGTGTTCGCGCAGTTCGAAAAGTTCCAGGATATTGCTGTGCATGATTTCAACCATGGGCGTCACCTAAAGCTGAGGTCAGAAGACAAAAGACTAAAGACTAAAGAGAAGAGGGGTCGACGAAAACATCTAACAGGTGTTCGCAGGGCTTGATAGCTACTGAGAGGGTAGCACACTTCCCGTCAAAATAAAACTGTTATCATTGGTTGCATTAGGTGTAAGTCGAATTGACATGGGGAGCGTGTGGACAGGGCGTGGGTGTGATGCCCCCTTTCTCTGTGTCGAAAATACTTGGTAATTGATCTCCAAGACAAGGGGAATTTCCCCTTGTATAGGTACATCGGTAAGTGTATTTTTCGGATTGCGGAAAACGAAAGCAAGGGAGAAGGTGGTGGATTTGAGTAACGATGTTACTTTTTGGCTGGATGGTGGCGGTGGCCGTACGGTCGGGGAGCCATGGCAGAAGCAGAACTTCGCGTGCTCACCTGAGCACGGCTCGTGTCGCCCGGAGCATATCCTCGCTCGTCAATCCGGCGGTTGAGGATCTGCTCGCTATCTTTTTGCTTGAATACAAGGGGATCTAGTCCTATCATGACGTAATCGTTTATCAACACCCCTTCTGGGTACGAGATAGGCTGTAGCCCCACGGGATCCTGGCATATCCCTGAATTTCCGACGGTTCGGGTTGTCGCCTGAGCGTAACGTATCGCTTTGCAATATATACAATTATGATTCGAGAGCTTTCCATGCAGACGCTCGAGCAGCGGTTCAGCGTCCAATTTGCCTATCCTGTCTTCTTCAGTCGCCATGTATTCGAGGCAAAAGATCCGCTTCTGGAGTCGGTCTTCGCAAAGGCGGGAGGTGGCCGTAACAAGGTGCTCTGCGTCGTCGATTCAGGCCTGCTTGCCGCAAATCCGGACCTGCCCGGGCAGATCGAGCGCTATGCCGAGATGCATCGGGAGGTTATGTGGCTCTGCGACGAGATAGTGGTTGCCGAGGGCGGTGAGCGTTGCAAGGCCGAGCCGAAGATTGTCGACACGCTCATGGAGCGTGTCGCCCGGCATCATCTCTGTCGGCATTCGTATGTGCTGGCCATCGGCGGCGGCGCCGTGCTGGATGCCGTCGGTTATGCCGCGGCCATCGCGCACCGGGGATTGCGCCTTGTTCGCATGCCGACTACGGTTCTTGCGCAGAATGATGCCGGTATCGGGGTGAAGAACGGCATCAATGGTGTGGGGCGCAAGAATTTTATCGGCACCTTCGCGCCACCCTTCGCCGTTATCAATGATTTTGCCTTTCTTGACACCTTGCCCCCGCGCGAGTTGCGCTCCGGAATGGCGGAAGCGGTCAAGGTGGCGCTGATCAAGGACCCCGCGTTTTTCGATTTTCTCTACGAGCAGCGGGCGGCCCTAGCCGCTTTTTCCGCGCCGCCGCTCGAAGAGCTGATTCATCGCTGCGCCGCACTGCACATGCAACATATCGGCTCCGGTGGAGACCCGTTCGAACTGGGATCGGCCAGGCCTCTGGATTTTGGCCACTGGTCCGCCCACAAGCTCGAAGAGATGACCGGGGGCGAACTCAAACACGGCGAAGGGGTGGCTATCGGCATGGCTCTTGACAGCATCTACTCTCGGCGCCAGGGGATGATCGATGATCATGCGCTGCAACGGATTCTCACCCTGCTTGGTGAGTTGGGGCTGCCCCTTGGTCATCCGGTGCTGGACGATCTCGATGTGGGCACGGCCCTTGATGATTTTCGGGAGCATCTTGGCGGGAAACTGGCGATAACCCTGCTCACCGGCATCGGCAGCAAGCGCGAAGTCGACCATATCGATATCCCGCTGATGCAACGCTGCGTCGAAGAATTGCAGTCCTTTAGCGGCGGATTGGCACGGGTGGCGGCCCCGGTCGGCAACCATGTATCTACAGCTGGAGAATAGTTGTGGTCCGTTTTTCCGATACCTCTCAGGCGATGGATATCGCCTCGCTTGCTGGCGGAAAAAAAGCCGGACAGGCGAAGCCGGTGCTACCGGCGATCACCTATTGCACCAATATTCATCCGGGCGAGAGCTGGGCGCAAACCCTTGCCGCCGTAAAACTCCATGCCCCGGTGGTAAAGCGGCGGGTCTCACCGGACGCCCCCTTCCCATCGGCCTGCGCCTCTCGGGCCGGGCGTCGCTAGAGATCACCCGCGAAGAGGCACTGGCCTTCCACCGTTGGTGCAGCGACGAAGGATTTTATATTGCCAGCATCAACGGTTTTCCCTATGGCACGTTTCATTACACCCCGGTGAAGGAGTCGGTCTATCTTCCCGACTGGCGCTTTGTCGAGCGGCTCGATTACACGAAAAAACTGGCGGAACTGCTCAGCCTGTGGCTGCCGGAGGGGAGGAGTGGCTCCATCTCCACGGTGCCGGTCGGATTTCGTCCCTGTATAACCGACGATGATATTCCGGTCGTGAAAAGAAATCTCCAGGCCGCTCTCGATTATCTCGACGCGCTGGCTCAGGAGACGGGCAAGGAGATCCTGCTCTCCATGGAGCCGGAGCCAGGATGTGTGGTGGAAACGACTCGGGAAGTGGTGGAACTCTTTGCCGGTTTGGCCTTTACGTCTCGACAGCAGGCGCATCTGGCAGTCTGCTACGACTGTTGTCATCAGGCCCTGCAGTACGAAAACCCGAGCGATTCTTTGAGGCTTCTTGACGATAACGGCATCCGCATAGGCCATGTTCAGGTTTCTTCGGCGCTCAGGTTGATGGACCCGCGGATCGAGCGTCTTGCCCGGTTTCACGAATCCTGTTACCTGCACCAGACAGTCGGTCGGAAAAAAGACGGCGAGCTGCTGCGCTACGATGATCTCGACCGGGCAATCGGTGCCGCTCCCCCTGATGTCGAGGAGTGGCGCGTTCATTTTCATGTGCCGGTCTATACCGACACCACCGCGGAGTGCGACAGCACCCGCTTCTTCCTCGAGGAGGTTCTGCCCCTGTTTCCCACTCAGCCGATACTCGAGGTGGAAACCTATACCTGGACCATTCTGCCGCCGGAGCTGCGGGGCGGTTCGGTGACCGATTGCCTCATTCGAGAGATCGAGTGGGTAACCGAAACGATTACACGAGCGAAAACGAAATGAAAGATACGGCCGTAAAAAACATGTTTGAAACCATCGCCGGAGGGTACGATTTTCAGAATAGTTTCCTTTCTCTGCGGCGAGATGTGCACTGGCGCAAGGTGCTGGCGGATCTGCTGGCGATGGATAAGGGCGGGACGGTGCTCGATGTGGCCGTCGGCACCGCCGAGATCGCCCTTTCCATCAGCAAGAGGTTCCCGAAGGTGCGGGTAGTTGGCGTCGATTTTTCGCCGGCCATGCTGGGGGTGGGAAAGAAGAAAATCGCTGCCCGGGGCATGGCGGACCGTATCGGGCTTACCGTGGGCGACGGCCGCTGGCTGCCGATCAAGAGCGATTCGGTCGACGCGGTGACTATCTCGTTTGGCATCCGCAATATCGAGGAGCGTTGGCAGGCCCTGGAGGAATTTTACCGCGTACTTAAACCGGGGGGCAGGCTCTTTGTCATGGAATTTTCCTATCCGGACCAGCCGCTGCTCTACCGGCTCTATCGGTTCTATTTCGACCATATCCTGCCGCCGATTGGCAACCTCATTTCGCGCACCGATTATGCCTACAGCTATCTGGCCGAGTCGGTGGAGAGCTTTCCGCGGGACAAACAGTTTGTCGGCGAGATCGAGGCGGCGGGGTTTAGCGATCTCAAGATCCGCAAACTCACTTTCGGCATATCCAGGATATTCCAGGGCACCAAGAGACTAAACATTTTGAATAATTTAGCGAGATCGCATCATGGTTTCGATCGTAAGCAGGTTGGGAGGCAAGGCAAAAAATGAAGGTGAGTTTTCTGGAGCGTCTTTGGGTCAACAGCCCCGTGCGCAAATTCGTGCAGGTGCAGGAGGCCCGCTTTTTCAGGAGTATCGACAGGCTCGCACCCGGCGGAACTGTCTGGAGATCGGCTGTGGTTGCGGGGTCGGCGCCCGGATTATTCACAACTCCTTTGCCCCGTCCGATATCCATGCCCTCGACATCGATGTTGCCATGCTACGCGCCGCAAGAAGAAAAAGCAGGAAGTGGAAGGACGTCCGCCTGCATCTGCTCGCGGGCGATGCCCAGAAGCTGCCCTACCCAGACGCCATCTTCGATGCCGTCTTCAATTACGGCATCATCCATCACCTCGAAAACTGGCAGCAGGGAGTCGCCGAAATCGCCCGCGTCCTCCGGCAGGGCGGCGTCTTCTATTTCGAGGAAATCTACCCCCCGCTGTATGCCAACCCTCTCTTTATCCGGATTCTCGATCATCCCCGGGAGAACCGGTTCTACGGCCCCCAGTACCGGGAGGAACTCGCCGCCGTGGGCCTGCACCTGCTCGACGGTTACAAGGAGTCGCGCTTCGGGATTTTGGGGGCGGCGGTCAAGGGCGAAGAATAACGTTTAGTTTCCTTTTCTCTCCGGCAAAGAGGTTTGTTAACGTGATTTGAGGTTTCCCCGGCTTGCTCCGGTATTTTCCATGGCTGGGTGTGTCCTTTACAGGACCCCTGTCAGGTTACCTATGGTAAATGCCACAGCCCAGACGATATCCAGGAAGTGCCATAACATGCTCAGCCCCAAGAGCCGCGACTGCATGGGGGTGTTACTCCTTTGCTCATCGTCTGACCCGGAATTGCGACCAGCAACTTAGATGAGGCCAGTGTATAAGGACGGTCGTACCCATTCACCTGACAATTTCTCAAATTGAGGCGAACTCTGAAAAAATTGCCGGAGGCTTATATTTAATATCTCGGAGCCTCTGTATAAAATGTTCGGAAATCTGGAAGAAAAAATTCTGCTACCCGGAAAAAATATATCCCTCCTCCAAACGATTTATAGTGCGAATTCATATTTTTTAATATAATTTTAGATAGTTGCATAATTGCCAGCCGCGGATGAGCAAACGGGAGTGACTTTTGCAGCCTTAGAGACCTGATTGCCGAAGAAAAGGTGTTCTGGAATTGTATCGTCGAGCTTGATGGTAAGCTTACCTGGTTCGTGTCCATCCAGAAACGGCCTTTTCATCCTAATTCTTCGTTGATATCAAAATATTATCCTCGGAATATCACATATATGCCTGCAGTAAAAGTTCGATATCGTCTCGATTTAAAAGAAAAATCCTCGTTTCTGGATGGACACTAGGTCACGAGGCACCAATTAGCTAACACTCCCGAGCTAGCGACAATGTTTGTATGTGTATATACCTCCATCGGTTGAAAGGAAAAACAGAATGAGAGATGTGCTCAAATTGGTGATGCAAAGCCCCAAATGGGACATCTGTTCCGTTTGGGGTGCATGGTTTGGGGTTGAGGTTCTATGAGGGATAAGGTTGTTGTGCGGCAAAAACACAAGAGCCAGATTTATAGGAGATGATCGAACTGCAATTAAAAGATTTATTTATTGCTTGCATAATGAACTTTGCATAAATTTCTTGGTTATTTTCAAAACTGCGACAAAATGAAATGCCGTCTAATTAGTTAAGATTATCTTTTTTTCCGGCTAGTCCGGATAAGGAGGGAAAGATGAAAAAAACTACTTATGTTATGGCGTTAACATTTGTTTTTGTAGCGTGGGGGCTTGCTGGTACGGCAAATGCAATCCCATTTCAAAATGGTAGTTTTGAAATGCTGAGTGAAAGCTTTTCTGGAGACGTCTATGGTAGCCGTAATACAGCCACATCTGGAGTTAGCTCTCACGTAATTACTGGTTGGACTATCGATTCCGGTAACATTGATTATGTTCATGATAATTACTGGGAAGCATCGGATGGACAATACAGCCTGGATTTAAGTGGATGGGGCCCTGGAGCCATAAGTCAATCGTTCGATACGGTTGAAGGTCAACCTTATGTCGTACTCTTTGATTTGGCAGGCAATCCAGAAGGTCCACCAAGTGCCCCCGATCCCAAAATGATGAGTGTAACTGTGGGATGGTATGGGGCTGCTCGGGGATATGCTTTTACGACTGGTCCTGTGCTTGAATACCATCCAATTGCCGACATGGGATGGGAAGAACATATTTATAGTTTCATAGCTAGAGATACCACTACAACTCTCCAATTTCGTAGTATGGTTAAGACTGCATACGGTCCCGCTCTCGATAACGTACGAGTCTATCCAGTGAATCCAGTGAATCCGGTTCCTGAACCGTCAACCATGCTGCTTGTTGGCACAGGTTTAACCGGATTGTTGGCTCCGCGTCTGAGAAGAAAAAGGAAATAAGTTTACCATTCAGTCCTGAATACAACGAATGCAGGGTCAGCGTTGATCCTGCATTTATAGAACCGGTCATTGTTTTGTCGATCGTTGCGACCTTTAAGTCCTTACATCGGTCCTTGAGCGCCAAGTCGAAGGCCACATTGGGGACGTTCTCCAAAATGGACAGGAACCTGTCGACCGGATACGTGAAAGCGGAAGTTTGCGCTGAAATTGGAGAAAATGGTGGATATCGAGGGCACAACTGCAAGTCTGCTTCCATAGATATCACTTAATAGTCGGTCCTCATGATGCGACTTCCCGATCGAAGTTGCAACAAGGAATTCTGGAACAGATTTGATCCATGGTATAAATGAGAAAAAACACCCATAAGGCAAGACGGACCTTAATTTCCCCCCCAAACAAAACCCGGCCCCAAGGAGCCGGGGGCGCTGAAAAAAGTATTGATTATCGCCTATGGTTCAAACCCTTCCTTCGCCTGATATATTCCAACCCGGCAAGACCCGCCAGCAGCAGAAAAATGGTCGAAGGCTCGGGTACCGGAGCATTGGGAGTTATGATGATCACCATCGGCTTATAGTGCGTGAGCGCAGTCTGCACGTATTCATTCCAAAGAGTGTCACCAGCCAGATACACTTTTTATTCATTTGGATGCTTGAACACCACATCGCAAACCTCACCGAGCAGTTCACCAACAGGAGAAGCCATAACCTCGCCGCTACCATGCTAGCCGGCAGTTTTGCTCAGTGCAACATCCTTAAATTCAGTGTTTGCATCGAGCTGACGCACATCACTAAATCCGGATGCCTGGACGCTTATCTGGTCACGTTCGTTCTGCACGAAAATGGGCATATCCTTTGGAATGAGCGCGTTGGCTTGTTCGTCCCAATGATCCAAGGTGGCGTTCGGGTCCAGCGGAGCCTAGAGGACATTGGACGGAGTGCTCTGAAAGATCAGGTTATTCGAGGCGTCTCTGGGGTCGTAATCATAGATGGAAATGCCGATGTAGTAAGTCCCCAGGGGGGGAAGATTCAGCAGCTCCAGGTGGGAATAGAGGGTGGCAGTAAAAGCATCGTCATTCGCCTGAACGCCTTGCCCGGCCGAGTTGAACAGAAACAACTGATGTCCGTAGTGTTTCCAAACTCATCGGTCCCGCTCGTATCCGCGATAAAACTTCCACCACCCCAGCTGAATTGGAACAGGTCGGCGTCAAAGGTGTTGACGTTGCCGTGAGTGCGCCTAATACATCCGTTGTGCCGCTGGGCAAGGTCTGGGCGGTCGACCAGCATCACCCGTTTCGTTGAATGTTGTTGCCAGGGCCTGGCCGGTCCACGCCGTCATTCCAATAACCATCAACCACAATGCTATTCGTTTCATACGTACCTCCCTGTTGTCGTGCTCTTTATTCCACCATACTTTCGGAACATTAAAATACGGCATTTCGGCAGGAATTTACGGATTAAATCACCTCTGACGATGGCACTCATTGCATTCGTGCGATTGGGGCTGCGCCCCAAAGGTAGGTTTTTTGAGGCATAAAGAGGGCAACGAATATCTCATGAGCGAATGCCTGGTAGCCTATTTAAGGTACCTTTAGGTTAAATCCACCGGTTGAATAATCAGACCCAAAAGTGCCGGTATTTTGTTAATTAATGTGGCTGACAACACTCCCCTAGAAATGTGTCGTAGAAATTTTGACAATCTGGTGACTCTATGGATAGAATGTCAACCCGCACCAGTCCCGATCAAACATCGAATGCTCTGCTTCCAGCTCCGTAAGGATCCCTGACGGAAGCACGATATAAGAAATGAACGCTTTGCTCCCCTGATGCTCGGGTTGTTGCCAAGGTTAATGCAAGGTCAGGAAAGGATAGCTTCCGGTTTAACAAAAGCGTGAACGGTATCGCCTGGTCAAGGACGTGGTTTTGGCTGAATTCAAAGTCACCTCCATTCAAGCCAACTGAAATGGCTGTTGGCCAAAAGGGCAACAACCACTTCTGAATGCTAGGCAAAATATATGCCAATAAGCATTTGCTTTCTGCCACTAAGTAGCACCTTGAAATACACGGAGATTAATGAAGTTGTGTCAGATGATCAGGCAATCCGAGGCGGTACACTTTTTCCAGATATACGGAAAAAATGGTTTATCCGGAAAGCGAGTACCTGGTACGGAGTAGGCGGAGAGGCAGGTGCCTATCCCATGCGGTGCTGGGAACCGGGATCGGTGACGATGACAGTGAGCTAAGGTACCTCTCCGAAAGTACTATCAGGCCCTGTAAGAGTGGAGGAGAAAAAGCGGCTCTGGAATGGTTCGGAGCCGCTTTTCTTTTTTATGATGTGCGGAGATTCTCGACCTTTTTGTCTACATGGTTTCGTCACATCATGCGGTAGTTGAGACTA
>CAVUXQ010000005.1:0-210120 GCA_963745265.1 uncultured delta proteobacterium | reverse complement strand
GGACGTTGCGGTGAAAGATCTCTCCGTAGGCGGCCAGGGCATCCACCCCTTCCTGGATGCGGCCGCCGCCGGTCGTTCGAGCCGATCACCGGCGAGCCGACCCTGGCTGGCCAGGTCCATGATCTTACAGATCTTCTGGGAGTGGCCTTCGCCCAGGGAGCCGCCGATAACCGTGAAGTCCTGGCTGAAAACGAAGACTTCACGACCGTCGATTTTGCCGTGACCGGTGATGACCCCGTCGCCGGGATAGGTCTCCTCACCCGTGGTCGAGGCGCCGCGTCCGACCTTGAGGATATCTATTTCCTGGAAGGTCCCTTCGTCGAGCAGCAGGTCGATGCGCTCGCGCGCCGTCAGCTTGCCGCGCTGGTGCTGGAGGTCGACGCGCTTCTCGCCGCCTCCAGCCAGGGCGTGTTCGCGCAGTTCGAAAAGTTCCAGGATATTGCTGTGCATGATTTCAACCATGGGCGTCACCTAAAGCTGAGGTCAGAAGACAAAAGACAAAAGACTAAAGAGAAGAGGGATCGACGAAAACATCCAACAGGTGTTCGCAGGGCTTGATAGCTACTGAGAGGGTAGCACACTTCCCGTTAAAAGAAAACTGTTATCATTGGTTGCATGAGGTGTAAGTCGAATTGGCATGGGGAACGTGTGGACAGGGCGTGGGTGTGATGCCCCCTTTCTCTGTGTCGAAAATACTTGGTAATTGATCTCCAAGGCAAGGGGAATTTCCCCTTGTATAGGTACATCGGTAAGTGTATTTTTCGGATTGCGGAAAACGAAAGCAAGGGAGAAGGTGGTGGACTTGAGTAACGATGTTACTTTTTGGCTGGATGGTGGCGGTGGCCGTACGGTCGGGGAGCCATGGCAGAAGCAGAATTTCGCGTGCCCACCTGAGCACGGCTCGTGTCGTCCGGAGCATATCCTCGCTCGTCAATCCGGCGGTTGATGATCTGCCCGCTATCTTTTTGCTTGAATACAAGGGGATCTAGTCCTATCATGACGTAATCGTTTATCAACACCCCTTCTGGGTACGAGATAGGCTGTAGCCCCACGGGATCCTGGCATATCCCTGAATTTCCGACGGTTCGGGTTGTCGCCTGAGCGTAACGTATCGCTTTGCAATATATACAATTATGATTCGAGAGCTTTCCATGCAGACGCTCGAGCAGCTGTTCAGCGTCCAATTTGCCTATCCTGTCTTCTTCAGTCGCCATGTATTCGAGGCAAAAGATCCGCTTCTGGAGTCGGTCTTCGCAAAGGCGGGAGGTGGCCGTAACAAGGTGCTCTGCGTCGTCGATTCAGGCCTGCTTGCCGCAAATCCTGACCTGCCCGGGCAGATCGAGCGCTATGCCGAGATGCATCGGGAGGTTATGTGGCTCTGCGACGAGATAGTGGTTGCCGAGGGCGGTGAGCGTTGCAAGGCCGAGCCGAAGATTGTCGACACGCTCATGGAGCGTGTCGCCCGGCATCATTCTTTCGGCATTCGTATGTGCTGGCCATCGGCGGCGGCGCCGTGCTGGATGCCGTCGGTTATGCCGCGGCCATCGCGCACCGGGGATTGCGTCTTGTTCGCATGCCGACTACGGTTCTTGCGCAGAATGATGCCGGTATCGGGGTGAAGAACGGCATCAATGGTGTGGGGCGCAAGAATTTTATCGGCACCTTCGCGCCACTTCGCCGTTATCAATGATTTTGCCTTTCTTGACACCTTGCCCCCGCGCGAGTTGCGCTCCGGAATGGCGGAAGCGGTCAAGGTGGCGCTGATCAAGGACCCCGCGTTTTTCGATTTTCTCTACGAGCAGCGGGCGGCCCTAGCCGCTTTTTCCGCGCCGCCGCTCGAAGAGCTGATTCATCGCTGCGCCGCACTGCACATGCAACATATCGGCTCCGGTGGAGACCCGTTCGAACTGGGATCGGCCAGGCCTCTGGATTTTGGCCACTGGTCCGCCCACAAGCTCGAAGAGATGACCGGGGGCGAACTCAAACACGGCGAAGGGGTGGCTATCGGCATGGCTCCTGACAGCATCTACTCTCGGCGCCAGGGGATGATCGATGATCATGCGCTGCAACGGATTCTCACCCTGCTTGGTGAGTTGGGGCTGCCCCTTGGTCATCCGGTGCTGGACGATCTCGATGTGGGCACGGCCCTTGATGATTTTCGGGAGCATCTTGGCGGGAAACTGGCGATAACCCTGCTCACCGGCATCGGCAGCAAGCGCGAAGTCGACCATATCGATATCCCGCTGATGCAACGCTGCGTCGAAGAACTACAGTCCTTTAGCGGCGGATTGGCACGGGTGGCGGCCCCGGTCGGCAACCATGTATCTACAGCTGGAGAATAGTTGTGGTCCGTTTTTCCGATACCTCTCAGGCGATGGATATCGCCTCGCTTGCTGGCGGAAAAAAAGCCGGACCGGCTAAGCCGGTGTTACCGGCGATCACCTATTGCACCAATATTCATCCGGGCGAGAGCTGGGCGCAAACCCTTGCCGCCGCACTCCATGCCCCGGTGGTAAAGCGGCGGGTCTCACCGGACGCCCCCTTCCCATCGGCCTGCGCCTCTCGGCCGGGCGTCGCTAGCAGATCACCCGCGAAGAGGCACTGGCCTTCCACCGTTGGTGCAGCGACGAAGGATTTTATATTGCCAGCATCAACGGTTTTCCCTATGGCACGTTTCATTACACCCCGGTGAAGGAGTCGGTCTATCTTCCCGACTGGCGCTTTGTCGAGCGGCTCGATTACACGAAAAAACTGGCGGAACTGCTCAGCCTGTGGCTGCCGGAGGGGAGGAGTGGCTCCATCTCCACGGTGCCGGTCGGATTTCGTCCCTGTATAACCGACGATGATATTCCGGTCGTGAAAAGAAATCTCCAGGCCGCTCTCGATTATCTCGACGCACTGGCTCAGGAGACGGGCAAGGAGATCCTGCTCTCCATGGAGCCGGAGCCAGGATGTGTGGTGGAAACGACTCGGGAAGTGGTGGAACTCTTTGCCGGTTTGGCCTTTACGTCTCGACAGCAGGCGCATCTGGCAGTCTGCTACGACTGTTGTCATCAGGCCCTGCAGTACGAAAACCCGAGCGATTCTTTGAGGCTTCTTGACGATAACGGCATCCGCATAGGCCATGTTCAGGTCTCTTCGGCGCTCAGGTTGATGGACCCGCGGATCGAGCGTCTTGCCCGGTTTCACGAATCCTGTTACCTGCACCAGACAGTCGGTCAGAAAAAAGACGGCGAGCTGCTGCGCTACGATGATCTCGACCGGGCAATCGGTGCCGCTCCCCCTGATGTCGAGGAGTGGCGCGTTCATTTTCATGTGCCGGTCTATACCGACACCACCGCGGAGTGCGACAGCACCCGCTTCTTCCTCGAGGAGGTTCTGCCCCTGTTTCCCACTCAGCCGATACTCGAGGTGGAAACCTATCCCTGGACCATTCCGCCGCCGGCGTTGCGGGGCGGTTCGGTGACCGATTGCCTCATTCGAGAGATCGAGTGGGTAACCGAAACGATTACACGAGCGAAAACGAAATGAAAGATACGGCAGTAAAAAACATGTTTGAAACCATCGCCGGAGGGTACGATTTTCAGAATAGTTTCCTTTCTCTGCGGCGAGATGTGCACTGGCGCAAGGTGCTGGCGGATCTGCTGGCGATGGATAAGGGCGGGACGGTGCTCGATGTGGCCGTCGGCACCGCCGAGATCGCCCTTTCCATCAGCAGAGGTTCCCGAAGGTGCGAGTGGTTGGCGTCGATTTTTCGCCGGCCATGCTGGGGGTGGGAAAGAAGAAAATCGCTGCCCGGGGCATGGCGGACCGTATCGGGCTTACCGTGGGCGACGGCCGCTGGCTGCCGATCCAGAGCGAGTCGGTCGATGCGGTGACCATTTCGTTTGGCATCCGCAATATCGAGGAGCGCTGGCAGGCCCTGGCAGAATTTTACCGCGTGCTTAAACCGGGGGCAGGCTCTTTGTCATGGAATTTTCCTATCCGGACCAGCCGCTCCTCTACCGGTTATATCGGTTCTATTTCGACCATATCCTGCCGCCGATTGGCAACCTCATCTCGCGCACCGATTATGCCTACAGCTATCTGGCCGAGTCGGTGGAGAGCTTTCCGCGCGACAAACAGTTTGTCGACGAGATCGAGGCGGCGGGGTTTAGCGATCTCAAGATCCGCAAACTCACCTTCGGCATATCCAAGATATTCCAGGGAACCAAGAACTAATCATCTGATAATGTAACGAGATCGCATCAAGGTTTCGATCGTAAGCAGTTGGGAGGCAGAGACAAAAAATGAAGGTCAGTTATCTGGAGCGTCTTTGGGTCAACAGCCCCGTGCGCAAATTCGTGCAGGTGCAGGAGGCCCGCTTCTTCAAAGTATCGACAGGCTTGCACCCGGCGGCAACTGTTTGGAGATCGGCTGTGGTTGCGGCGTCGGCGCCCAGATCATCAACAGCTCCTTTGCCCCGTCCGATATCCATGCCCTGGACATCGATGTCGCCATGCTGCGGGCCGCAAAAAGAAAAAGCAGAAGGTGGAAGGACGTCCGCCTGCATCTGCTCGCCGGCGACGCCCAAAGCTCCCCTATCCCGACGCCGCCTTCGACGCCGTCTTCAATTACGGCATCATCCATCATCTCGAAAACTGGCAGCAGGGAGTCGCCGAGATCGCCCGCGTCCTGCGGCAGGGCGGCGTCTTCTATTTCGAGGAAATCTACCCCCCGCTCTATGCCAACCCGCTGTTCATCAGAATTCTCGACCACCCCCGCGAGAACCGGTTCTACGGTCCCCAGTACCGGGCAGAACTCGAGGCCGTGGGCCTGCGCCTGGTTGACGGCTACAAGGAGTCTCGCTTCGGGATCCTTGGGGCTGCGGTTAAGGGCGAAGAATAACGTTTAGTTTCCTTTTCTCTCCGGCAAAGAGGTTTGTTAACGTGATTTGAGGTTTCCCCGGCTTGCTCCGGTATTTTCCATGGCTGGGTGTGTCCTTTACAGGACCCCTGTCAGGTTACCTATGGTAAATGCCGCCACCCAGACGATATCCAGGAAGTGCCATAACATGCTCAGCCCCAAGAGCCGCGACTGCATGGGGGTGTTACTCCTTTGCTCATCGTCTGACCCGGAATTGCCACCATTTAGATGAGGCCAGTGTATAAGGACGGTCGTACCCAGTTCACCTGACAATTTCTCAAATTGAGGCGAACTCGAAAAAATTGCCGGAGGCTTATATTTAATATCTCGGAGCCTCTGTATAAAATGTTCGGAAATCTGGAAGAAAAATTCTGCTACCCGGAAAAAATATATCCCTCCTCCAAACGATTTATAGTGCGAATTCATATTTTTTAATATAATTTTAGATAGTTGCATAATTGCCAGCCGCGGATGAGCAAACGGGAGTGACTTTTGCAGCCTTAAGACCTGATTGCCGAAGAAAAGGTGTTCTGGAATTGTATCGTCGAGCTTGATGGTAAGCTTACCTGGTTCGTGTCCATCCAGAAACGGCCTTTTCATCCTAATTCTTCGTTGATATCAAAATATTATCCTCGGAATATCACATATATGCCTGCAGTAAAAGTTCGATATCGTCTCGATTTAAAAGAAAAATCCTCGTTTCTGGATGGACACTAGGTCACGAGGCACCAATTAGCTAACACTCCCGAGCTAGCGACAATGTTTGTATGTGTATATACCTCCATCGGTTGAAAGGAAAAACAGAATGAGAGATGTGCTCAAATTGGTGATGCAAAGCCCCAAATGGGACATCTGTTCCGTTTGGGGTGCATGGTTTGGGGTTGAGGTTCTATGAGGGATAAGGTTGTTGTGCGGCAAAAACACAAGAGCCAGATTTATAGGAGATGATCGAACTGCAATTAAAAGATTTATTTATTGCTTGCATAATGAACTTTGCATAAATTTCTTGGTTATTTTCAAAACTGCGACAAAATGAAATGCCGTCTAATTAGTTAAGATTATCTTTTTTTCCGGCTAGTCCGGATAAGGAGGGAAAGATGAAAAAAACTACTTATGTTATGGCGTTAACATTTGTTTTTGTAGCGTGGGGGCTTGCTGGTACGGCAAATGCAATCCCATTTCAAAATGGTAGTTTTGAAATGCTGAGTGAAAGCTTTTCTGGAGACGTCTATGGTAGCCGTAATACAGCCACATCTGGAGTTAGCTCTCACGTAATTACTGGTTGGACTATCGATTCCGGTAACATTGATTATGTTCATGATAATTACTGGGAAGCATCGGATGGACAATACAGCCTGGATTTAAGTGGATGGGGCCCTGGAGCCATAAGTCAATCGTTCGATACGGTTGAAGGTCAACCTTATGTCGTACTCTTTGATTTGGCAGGCAATCCAGAAGGTCCACCAAGTGCCCCCGATCCCAAAATGATGAGTGTAACTGTGGGATGGTATGGGGCTGCTCGGGGATATGCTTTTACGACTGGTCCTGTGCTTGAATACCATCCAATTGCCGACATGGGATGGGAAGAACATATTTATAGTTTCATAGCTAGAGATACCACTACAACTCTCCAATTTCGTAGTATGGTTAAGACTGCATACGGTCCCGCTCTCGATAACGTACGAGTCTATCCAGTGAATCCAGTGAATCCGGTTCCTGAACCGTCAACCATGCTGCTTGTTGGCACAGGTTTAACCGGATTGTTGGCTCCGCGTCTGAGAAGAAAAAGGAAATAAGTTTACCATTCAGTCCTGAATACAACGAATGCAGGGTCAGCGTTGATCCTGCATTTATAGAACCGGTCATTGTTTTGTCGATCGTTGCGACCTTTAAGTCCTTACATCGGTCCTTGAGCGCCAAGTCGAAGGCCACATTGGGGACGTTCTCCAAAATGGACAGGAACCTGTCGACCGGATACGTGAAAGCGGAAGTTTGCGCTGAAATTGGAGAAAATGGTGGATATCGAGGGCACAACTGCAAGTCTGCTTCCATAGATATCACTTAATAGTCGGTCCTCATGATGCGACTTCCCGATCGAAGTTGCAACAAGGAATTCTGGAACAGATTTGATCCATGGTATAAATGAGAAAAAACACCCATAAGGCAAGACGGACCTTAATTTCCCCCCCAAACAAAACCCGGCCCCAAGGAGCCGGGGGCGCTGAAAAAAGTATTGATTATCGCCTATGGTTCAAACCCTTCCTTCGCCTGATATATTCCAACCCGGCAAGACCCGCCAGCAGCAGAAAAATGGTCGAAGGCTCGGGTACCGGAGCATTGGGAGTTATGATGATCACCATCGGCTTATAGTGCGTGAGCGCAGTCTGCACGTATTCATTCCAAAGAGTGTCACCAGCCAGATACACTTTTTATTCATTTGGATGCTTGAACACCACATCGCAAACCTCACCGAGCAGTTCACCAACAGGAGAAGCCATAACCTCGCCGCTACCATGCTAGCCGGCAGTTTTGCTCAGTGCAACATCCTTAAATTCAGTGTTTGCATCGAGCTGACGCACATCACTAAATCCGGATGCCTGGACGCTTATCTGGTCACGTTCGTTCTGCACGAAAATGGGCATATCCTTTGGAATGAGCGCGTTGGCTTGTTCGTCCCAATGATCCAAGGTGGCGTTCGGGTCCAGCGGAGCCTAGAGGACATTGGACGGAGTGCTCTGAAAGATCAGGTTATTCGAGGCGTCTCTGGGGTCGTAATCATAGATGGAAATGCCGATGTAGTAAGTCCCCAGGGGGGGAAGATTCAGCAGCTCCAGGTGGGAATAGAGGGTGGCAGTAAAAGCATCGTCATTCGCCTGAACGCCTTGCCCGGCCGAGTTGAACAGAAACAACTGATGTCCGTAGTGTTTCCAAACTCATCGGTCCCGCTCGTATCCGCGATAAAACTTCCACCACCCCAGCTGAATTGGAACAGGTCGGCGTCAAAGGTGTTGACGTTGCCGTGAGTGCGCCTAATACATCCGTTGTGCCGCTGGGCAAGGTCTGGGCGGTCGACCAGCATCACCCGTTTCGTTGAATGTTGTTGCCAGGGCCTGGCCGGTCCACGCCGTCATTCCAATAACCATCAACCACAATGCTATTCGTTTCATACGTACCTCCCTGTTGTCGTGCTCTTTATTCCACCATACTTTCGGAACATTAAAATACGGCATTTCGGCAGGAATTTACGGATTAAATCACCTCTGACGATGGCACTCATTGCATTCGTGCGATTGGGGCTGCGCCCCAAAGGTAGGTTTTTTGAGGCATAAAGAGGGCAACGAATATCTCATGAGCGAATGCCTGGTAGCCTATTTAAGGTACCTTTAGGTTAAATCCACCGGTTGAATAATCAGACCCAAAAGTGCCGGTATTTTGTTAATTAATGTGGCTGACAACACTCCCTAGAAATGTGTCGTAGAAATTTTGACAATCTGGTGACTCTTGGTAGAATGTCAACCCGACGAGTCTCGATCAAACATCGAATGCTCTGCTTCCAGCTCCGTAAGGATCCCTGACGGAAGCACGATATAAGAAATGAACGCTTTGCTCCCCTGATGCTCGGGTTGTTGCCAAGGTTAATGCAAGGTCAGGAGTAGAGCCTCCGGTTGCAGAAGTGGCGTAAATGGTATCGCCTGGTCAAGGACGTGGTTTTGGCTGAATTCAAAGTCACCTCCATTCAAGCCAACTGAAATGGCTGTTGGCCAAAAGGGCAACAACCACTTCTGAATGCTAGGCAAAATATATGCCAATAAGCATTTGCTTTCTGCCACTAAGTAGCACCTTGAAATACACGGAGATTAATGAAGTTGTGTCAGATGATCAGGCAATCCGAGGCGGTACACTTTTTCCAGATATACGGAAAAAATGGTTTATCCGGAAAGCGAGTACCTGGTACGGAGTAGGCGGAGAGGAGGCGCCTATCCCATGCGGTGCTGGGAACCGGGATCGGTGACGATGACAGTGAGCTAAGGTACCTCTCCGAAAGTACTATCAGGCCCTGTAAGAGTGGAGGAGAAAAAGCGGCTCTGGAATGGTTCGGAGCCGCTTTTCTTTTTTATGATGTGCGGAGATTCTCGACCTTTTTGTCTACATGGTTTCGTCACATCATGCGGTAATTGAGGTTGTGCATGATCCAGAGCGAACCGACGACGAAGAGGACCATAATCAACACCGCAAAGATCAGCGCCAGCAGATTCCAGCGCGCCTCCGAAGAGAAATCGAGATGGAGGAAGTAATGCAGGTGCACCAGGATCTGGGCGATGGCGGCGGCGAAAATGTTGTGAGCACGGCCGGTGGGAAGCGTGCCGCCCATCACCGCGCCAAAGGCGATAGCCGTCAGGACGATCGGAGAGAATAAAACCGATCACGTATGATTTGAGGCTTCCCTGGCCGGCTCCGGTATGTCGATGGATGCGTGTGTCATCTACAGAACCCCCATCAGGTAAACAATGGTAAATACCGCCACCCAGACGATATCCAGAAAATGCCAGAACATGCTCAGGCGCATCAGCCGTGACCGCACCGGCATGGTCAACCCCTTGGTCATTATCTGACCCATCATCACCGCCATCCAGATAAGGCCGGAGGTGACATGCAGGCCGTGGGTGCCTACCAGGGTGAAAAAGGCCGAGAGAAAGCCGCTGCGGTCGGGGCCATGGCCGGAAAGGATCATGGCGTGGAACTCATGAACCTCCATGGTGATGAAACCGAGGCCGAGCAAAGAAGGTGACGGCAAGCCACATCAGCACCTTGTCGCGTTTTCTCTGATGGGCGGCAAGCATCGCCATGCCGCAGGTGGCGCTGCTGAAACCAGCAGGAACATGGTCTCCCCGAAGGTGTAGGGGAGGTCGAAGATGTCCTTGGCGGTAGGCCCGCCGGCATAACTGTGGGCCAGGACGGCATAGGTAGCGAAAATGGCGGCAAAGATCACCAGATCCGACATGAGGTAGAGCCAGAAGCCAAACGACTGGCTGCCGATGGCCTCCTCTTCTACAATGGCATGGGCTGAAGCGGCGTCAAGGCTTGTTGCTTCGCTTGTCATGAGTTCTTTCTCCTGAATAATCTGTGAACCTCTTCAGTCACATCTCTTGGCTGGGTCAGTCGGTTGCCAGTGCCAATCGCCGATAGCGTTCGTTTTCCATGGCCTCGACTTCGGCGGCAGGGATGATGTAATGGATATCGTCGTCGGAGGCACGGATGATAAGGGCTCCCAGCATGGCCAGGCCGCTGGCGATCACCAGCCACCAGATATGCCAGATCATGGCGAAGCCGAACACGAAGGCCAATACGCCGTTGACCAGCCCCAGGACGTGTTTTTGGGCATATGGATGTCCTCATATTGCTCTGGTCGCTGGTAGGCGGTGCTTCTTCTCTTTCATATCCGTGAAGGCATCGAGATCATGCACTGTGGGGATTATGGCGAAATTGTAGACAGGCGGCGGTGAGCTCATCGACCATTCCAGGGTGCGGCCGTCCCAGGGGTCGCCGGTCAGATCACGGGTAGCCTCGCGCTCTTTGATGCTCACGATCAGCTGAATAACCTGACAGGTGATGCCGAACAGGATCACCGCGGTTCCCACGGCGGCGATGATCAGCCAGGGCTGCCAGGCCGGGTTGTCGTAGTGCTGCATGCGGCGGGGCATGCCCATGAAACCGAGGACATACAAGGGAACAAAGGCCAGGTAGAAACCGATCAGCCACCCCCAGAAGGCGCGTTTGCCCCATTTTTCATTCAAGGGAAAACCGATGAACTTGGGAAACCAGTAGGCATAGCCGGCGAGGTAGCCGAACAAGACGCCGGGGATCAGGGTGTTGTGAAAATGGGCGATTAAAAACAGGCTGTTGTGCAGTACGTAGTTGGCCGCCGGCGAGGCCAGCAGCACCCCCGTCATGCCGCCGAAGACGAAGGTGGTGATGAACCCCAGGGTCCACATCATCGGCGTGGTGATCCGCACCCGGCCGCGATACATGGTGAACAGCCAGTTGAAAATCTTCACCCCGGTGGGTACGGCGATGATCATGGTGGCGATGCCGAAAAAGAGATTGACGTCGGGGCCGGAGCCCATGGTGAAGAAGTGATGCACCCAGACGGCAAAGGAGAGGATGGTGATGGCGAAGGTGGCCCATTACCATGGAGGTATAGCCGAACAGCCTCTTCTTCGAGAAGGTGGCCACCACTTCGGAATAGATCCCGAACGCCGGCAGGATGACGATATAGACTTCGGGATGGCCCCAGACCCAGAACAGGTTGACGAACATCATGGTATTGCCGCCCAGGTCGTTGGTGAAAAAGTTCATGCCCAGATAGCGGTCAAGCGAGAGCATGGCCAGGGCGGCGGTCAGTACCGGGAAGGAAAAGAGAATGAGCAGGCTGGTGCACAGGGCGTTCCAGGTGAAGATCGGCATCCGCATCAGCGTCATGCCGGGAGCCCGCATCCTGATGATGGTGACGATGAAGTTGATGCTGGTCAGCAGCGAGCCGAGCCCGGAGATCTGCAACGCCCATATCCAATAGTCGACGCCGGTGTCCGGGCTGAATTTGAGCTCTGAGAGAGGCGGATAGCCCGACCATCCCGCTTTGGAGAAATCGCCGACGCCAAGCGACACCATGACCAGCAGGGTGCCAGCCACGGTCAGCCAGAAACTCACCGAGTTGAGATAGGGAAAGGCCACGTCGCGGGCGCCGATCTGCGGCGGCACCACGATATTGAGCAGCCCGGCCAGAAAGGGCATGGCCACGAACAGGATCATGATGGTGCCGTGAGCGCTGAAAATCTGGTTGAAATGATCCGGCGGCAGATAGCCGTGGGACATTCCCAGGGCCATGGCCTGCTGGGAGCGCATCATGATGGCGTCGGAGAGTCCGCGCAGCAGCATGACCAGTGCCAGAATGATGTACATGACGCCTATCCGTTTGTGATCGACGCTGGTGAACCACTCGCTCCAGAGATAGCTCCACTTCCGATAGTAGGTGATCAGACCCAGGATAACGAGACCGAGCAGGATCGATCCGATCACCGCTCCCATCACGATGGGATCGTGGTAGGGAATTGCGGCAAGGCTCAGTTTTCCAAGCATGTCAATGTTCCTCCTGGGCGGCTGTTTTCACGGCCATGGAAGCGGATGTTCCGTGTCCGGCGTCGGCGGTTTTTGGGGTCATGTAGGTTTTGTATTGGTGGATAATAGAGCTGAAGAGATCCGGCCGGACCGTTGAGTACAGGGTCACGGGATAGCCGTTGGTCGGTTTGGCAAGCTCTCGGTAGCCGGCAAGGTCGAGTTTTTTCGGCGATTGTTTGGCTTTTTGCACCCAGGCCGCAAATTGCTCCGGAGTAACCGCCTTCGCCTTGAAGCTCATCCAGGCATACCCTTCGCCGCTCAGCTGCTGGTTCTGGCCGTCATAGGTCCCGGGCTGGTTCGCCAGCAGGTGCAGTTGGGTCTGCATGCCGGTCATGGCATAGATTTGACTGCCCAGCTGGGGGATGAAAAACGAGGTCATTACCGTATCAGAGGTGAGTTTGAAGCTCAGCGGCACGTTTGCCGGGAAAACCACCTGGTTGACGGTGGCGATGTTCTGGTCGGGATAGATGAACAGCCATTTCCAGTCCAGGGCGACCGCCTCGATGGTAAGCGGTTTGGCGGCTGAGGCGATGGGTTTGTAGGGGTCGAGATGGTAGGTGGTCTTCCACGCCAGCATGGCGAGGAAGGTGACGATGATTGCCGGCACTATCCAGACGACCGCTTCGATGGTGGCGGAAAAATTCCATTTGGGCGTGTATTTCGCTTTGGTGTTGGAAGCCCTAAATTTCCAGGGGAACCAGGCGACCATGATGAGCACCGGGATGACCACGATCAGCATAAGGCCGAAGGCGGCGAGGATGACGAACTTTTCGGTGCTGCCGACCGGTCCCTTGGGATCGAACAGGACCATCTGGCTGCATCCGCTCTGCAGCAGAAGCATGCCGGATATCGCAATCGTCCGCAGCAGGCGAGTCCAACCGTGGCGCCGCTTTTCACGGCATGCGGGTGGATCGGGAGTGTGCTTCATGGTGGTGTTGCCCTTTGGAGTTTGAGTTGTTGTGTGCGGATGCCGCTTCAAAAAAATTGCAAGCTCAAGGCCGACAGCACGATAACAAGCAGAATGCCGGGATATAAACTGGCGCGGTTGAACAACACCGCCGCCTCTTCCCGGTCCCGTGTCCTGAAAAGATGCAGGGCCGGGATGATGAGCAGGTAAACGCCCAGGATAACGGCTGCCAGGTAGAGTGGCAAGGGGAAGTGCAGTGGCGCCTTCCGGAAGAGGATGGCGCTGAGAGCGACGCTGATGGCAAGTGTGGCCATCACGATGGTGCTTGCCGTCCTCGGGCCGAGGGTTACGGGCACGGTACGGGCCTTGAGCAGGGTATCTTCCTGGATATCGTGCCAGTCGGCCGGCACGTTCTGCCCACCGATCTCCCAGAAGAAGAGCCATAGGAAAAGCAGGAGCAACAGCGAGACGTTGGGGGTGGCGTCCACCGCGAAGATGGCCGCCAGCCCGCCCAGAGTTTTGACGATTCCGCTCACCAGGGTGCGCAGGTGGGTGATCTGCAACAGCCGGCAATAGATCACCTCGAGGACGCAGCCGCCCACCAGGATGAGGGCGCAGACCGGATTGAGCAGGTAGGCAAAGAGCAGGGAGACCAGCATCCAGCCACCTGCCCAGGCGATTGCTTCCGGCATGCTCAAAAAGCCCTGGGCCAGGGGGTGGCGATAATAGGCGGCGTCGAGATAGTCGGCGTTGTGGCGAAACCCCGCCTGGCTGATTTTCTCTTTGTCGTGCCGGTAATCCACGATGTCGTTCAAGGCATAGACCGCGGTGTAGCCGGCGAAAGCGGCGATCATGCCTTCCAGGATGACCTGCGGCTCAGGGGAGTGTCCAAGCCAAAGCAGGGCGGCAAGCAGCGGCGTACACATGTCGAGCAGACCGTGCGGGGTCCGGGACAGCGCCATGAACAGCTTGATCCGGGAATATCCGCCGTGTTGGGTTATATCCATAGCCTACCTCTATATCTCGGGCTTCACCGTTGCGGGCTTTTGCGCTTGTCGGCGCGGTCGCCATCAGGTCGTACATGGGAGGACGGGCCCTCCGCTGCCCGTCTGAAGGTATATGGTATGATAAAGGTGTGTAAAACGTCAAGAAATTCGTAGCGCAATCGTCACCCGACAGAAGAAAATCGCCTGGGAGCCTGTCGGATTATGCCCTTTTTCCCCATATCTTCGTTAAACTCGAAAAAATTATCCTCGGGATATTCAGTATATGCCTCCGGTAATTTTTTCGAGTTTGCCTCGATCTGAGAAAAAATGCCTATAATCCGACAGGCTCCTGGGAGCCTAGGGTTACATAAACTGCGCCTGCAGAAAATCCAGGAGCTGTGCCGGGAAAATCCCCAAGAGGACGATGACGGCGGCGGAAATCATCAGCACCGCGCCTTCGAGCACGCCCGCGCCGCTGCTCCCCGATATTCGTACCGCTGCAGGTAAAGCGCGGTGACGATCCGCAGGTAATAATAGATCGACACGGTGGCGGTGAGGATGCCGACAATGGCCAGGGTATATTCACCGGCGCGAAGCGCCGAAGCGAAGATTAAAAATTTGCCGGTAAAACCGACGGTGGGCGGAATGCCTGCCAGGGAAAACAAGGCCACCGCCAGAACCCCGGCGGTGACGGGGTGGGCAAAGCCGCGGCCGCGATAGTCGTCAAGGGTGGCGCCGCAGCCGCTGGCCTCCAGCACGGCGATGGCGCCGAAGGCGGCCAGACTCATCACTGCGTAGGCAATGGCATAAAAAGCGGCGGCCTGAAAGCCCCCGCCCTTCGAACTTATCAACGCCACCACCACGTAGCCCATCTGGGCGATGGAAGAATAGGCCAGCATCCGGCGCACCCGGTTTTGCCGCAAGGCCGCCAGATTACCCACCACCATGGAGAGCAGCGCTATGCCAAAAAGAGGGATCCGCAGCCGGATGAGGTCACCGGCGTGGGGCAGCAGCAGGAGCAGACAGCAGAATCGAAGCCGCTTTCGAGCCACCCGAGAGAAAGGCGACGACGGGCGCCGGGGCCGCCTCATAGATATCCGGAGTCCAGAGATGGGCCGGCACCAGGGAGAGTTTAAAGACAACGCCGATGAGCAGACACCCCATCCAGCCAAGGCGATCGGGCTGAAGCTGTCGCCGCCAAGAGTGTGCTGCATGACCCGGCTGATATCGAGCGTCCCGGCCACGCAGTAGAGCAGAGCGATACCGAAGGCCAGGAAGGCGGCGCTGAGTGCTCCCATCAGCAGGTACTTCAGCCCGGCCTCGCCGGAAACCTCGCGCTTCGCGATCGATGGCCGCCAGAATATAAAAGCCGAAGGTCATGGCCTCGAGGCCGAGGAAGATGATCAGCAGGTTGGTGGCCAGGCCAGCGCCACCATGCCAAAGGCGGCAAAGAGGATAGTAGCTGGATATTCTTCGCCAGGGATGCGGCGCCTGAGCGCCATAGCCACTTGGAAGCACCAGTACCGCGGCGGACATAAAGGCAAGAATAGCCTGAAAAGATGCGCCAAGCCACCGGCCGAAAGCCCAGAGTCGGAGCGAGTAGTGACAGCCGGGTTCCGCAACGCCCAGATCCCTGCCGCGATTGCGGCGATGAAGGCGATAATGAGTCGCCGCCGTCTTGTTGCGCGCCAGCAGCACCGCCGATCAGGGTCAGCAATGCCCCGATCGCAAGAATCAGCAGGGGTAGGGCTATCCGGATATCGGCCAGGGTCACGGCGTGCCTCCCGTCAAAATATCCACCGGCATTGCCAGCATATCGAGCAGCGGTCCGGGATGAAGACCGATGAAAAGCACACCCAATGCCAGAATCGTCAGAAGCAGGATCTCTCGGGAAGTGAGGTCAGCTAAGCTGCAGGGACTGTCGTTCTTCCCGAAACAGTAGTTCGCTGCACCAGGCGCACAGTATAGATCAGCGACAGGATCAGGCCGAGAAAGGCCAGAATTGTCGCTATCTGCGTCACCTGGTAGGAACCGGTCAGGATCAGGAACTCACCGATGAAGTTGTTCAGACCCGGCAGGCCGGCCGAAGCCATGGCAAAGAGCAAAAAGAAGCAGGAGAGCACTGGCATCTTGTCCCACAATCCGCCGTAGGCGCCGATCTCCCGGGTATGGGTCGCGTGCCAGAGCATGCCGACCATGGCAAAGAGCGCCGAGGTGGTGACGCCATGACAGACCATCAGCACAACGGAGCCGCCGAGTGCAAGCGGCGTCCAGGCGGCGATGCCCAGAGCCACGAATCCCATGTGGCCGATGCTGGAGTAGGCGACCAGCCTCTTCATATCTTTCTGGGCAAAGGCGATCCAGGCGGTGTAGAGGATGCCGGCTATCGCCATGGTGATCAGCAATGGCGTAAGGGTCTGGCCGCCTCGGGAAAGAGCGGATAGCCGAAGCGGATCAGTCCGTAGGCTCCGGTCTTCAGCAACAGCCCGGCCAGATCGATGGAGCCCGCCGTGGGGGCATCGGTATGGGCGTCGGGCAGCCAGGTATGGACCGGCACCAGCGGGAATTTAATGGCGAACCCGAGCAAAAAGGCGCCGTAGAGCCAGATGCCGACCGACGGATCGATGTGGGTGCCGAGCAGGGCGCTGAGGCCGAAAGTATAGGTGCCGCTCTCCCTGCCGTGGATCAGATAGATGCCGATGACGGCCAGCAGCATCAGCAGCGAACCCGCCAGGGTGAATATAAAAAATTTGATCGCCGAATAGATCTTGCGGCCATGCCCCCAGATGCCGATCAGGAAAAACATCGGGATCAGCATCGCCTCCCAGAAGAGGTAGAACAAAAAGAGATCGAGGGCGAGGAAGACGCCGAGGATGCTGCTCTCCAGCACCAGGAGCAGCATGATATGCAGGGCCACCCGCTCGGAAACGGTGCGCCAGGAGGCGAGCATGGCGATGACCGTCAAGAGCGCCGTCATCACCACCATCAGCAGGCTGATACCGTCCATTCCCAGGGTGAAGCGGATGCCCAGGGAGTGGATCCAGGCGAAATCCTCATAAAGGAAAAAACCGGCCGGCGCGCCCGCCGGATGACCGCCGGAGAACCCACCAGGCCCAACAGGTGAGGAGGAGTTCCACAACGGCGGCGCCGAGCGCCACGACCCTGGCGGCCGTTTCCTGCTTTATCAGGGCCAGCAGGCAGAATGAGGCCGCGAGCGGCAGCAGGATGATATATGTCAGGATGGGCGGCGATGTCATAGAACCTCCCAGGTGAACCAGGCAATCATCAGCGCGGCGCCGCTGGCGATGCAGAGCATATAGACCGATACCCGGCCGGCGCCCCACCTGCCCAGCAGCTGGCCGGTGCGTCCGAAGCCGCCGGCCATGCGGTCGAGGGAGTCGTCGATAACGCCCTCATCGATTCGCTGCCAGAAAAAGGATGCCAGGCGCGTGAATGGACGGACAAAAAGCACGTCGTATAAGGCATCGAAATACCAGCCCGCCTGCAGGAAGGCGGTCAGGCCCGTGGCCGGCCGTTCGGCTCGGGCGATATAGGCACTTCGCTGCCTCGATCCATAGCGCCACCAGGCGAAAAGGATACCCGCGGCTACGAAGGCGACGGCTATCAGTTGCAGTCCGAATTCGGTCCAGCCGGGACAGTTCGGGCGCTCTGTTCAGGGATGAGAGGAAGGAGCCGAGCAAGCCGTGGCCGAGATATCCGGGAACGTTGAAGGCGCCGCCGAAAAAGGCCAGTACGGCCAGGGGGATAAGCGTCTTGCGCATTACCTCGGGCAGGGGCATGAGCGTGGCGGTGAGCGGCTTGCTTCGAGCCTGAGCCTGAGTTTCGCGGTCCCCGAACACCAGGAACAGCATCCTGAAGGTATAGACGACGGTGAGAAAAACAGTGACCATTCCCACCAGGTAGAGCAGGCCGTAAAACGCCCCCCCTTTCTCCCATACAGCTGCCATGATGCTGTCTTTACTGAAAAAACCTCCGGTGGGAGGTACGCCGGCCAGACACAGCGAGGCGGCCAGAAGGTCCAGAAGACAATCGGCAGCGGCTCTTTGAGCCCCCCCATGCGGAAGATGTCCTGCTCGTGGTGCATGGCGGTGATGATGCAGCCGGCGCCTAAGAAGAGCAGGGCCTTGAAGAAGGCATGCATGAGGAGGTGGAAAGTGGCGGCGGTGATGGCGCCGCTACCCACAGCGAGCATCATATAGCCGATCTGGCTGATGGTGGAATAGGCTAGAATCCGTTTGATGTCGCGCTCGGCGGTGGCACACGAGGCTCCGTAGAAGGCGGTGAAGGCGCCGGCGGCGGCAATGGCCCCGCAAACTACGGCGCTGGCGCCGATAAGCGGAAACATTCGCATCAGCAGGTAGACACCGGCGGTGACCATGGTCGCGGCGTGAATCTGGGCCGAAACCGGGGTGGGGCCGGCCATGGCATCGGGCAGCCAGACCATCAGCGGCGCCTGGGCCGATTTGCCCATGGCTCCGATCAGCAGCAGCAAGCCCAGGCCGGTGATGGTCCCCAGAGTAATCAGGTGGCCCGAGAGATTGAGCTGGGTGATGGAGAGGGTGGCAAAGAGCTTGAACATCCAGACGATGGCGATCCCCAGGCCGACATCGCCGATGCGGGTGACGATAAACGCCTTGCGCCCTGCGGTGGCGTTCTTTTCATCCTTGAACCAGAAGCCGATGAGCGCGTAGGAGCAAAACCCCACGCCTTCCCATCCCAGGTAGAGGAGCACCATGTTTTCCGCCAGCACCAGCACCAGCATCGCCCAGACGAAAAGGTTGAGCAGGGCGAAATAGCGGGCGTAGCCCGGATCCTCCGTCCATGTAGCCGATCGAGTAGATGTGAATCAAGCTGCAGACGAAGGTGATCATCAGGCAGAGCGACAGCGACAGGGGATCGAGATAGACGGTGATGGGTAAAGAGAGATTGAAGAGCGTAATCCACGAGCCGATATTCACCACCGTGGCTCCGTGGTAGAGTATGGCAGTGATGAGCGTGGCAAAAAAGCTTCCCACTACCACCGCACAGGCTATGATTTCCGCAGACCGGCGTGGAATCCTTCGCCCCGCGAGGATGTTGATGACCGCCCCCAGAAGGGGCAGCAGAAGGATGAGTTCAATGGATGTTTTCAATCTTTGAGCTCCCTGAATTCGTCGACATTCACCGTTTTTTTCCGTCTGTGCAGATAGACCACCATAGCCAGGGCCAGTGAGACCTCGGTGGAGGTCATCGCCATGATCATCAGGGCGAAGACCTGCCCGTCGGCCACGCCCCAGGCGTTGGAGCCGGCCACGAAGACCAGCATGGCGGCGTTGAGCATGATTTCGATGCCGATCAGCATCATGATGACGTTGCTTCGCCAGATCAGCACACAAATCAGGCCCAGACGCAAAGAGGATAGCCGCCAGGGTGAGCACGGTGGTCAGTGGCACGATCATGATTTACGCCTCCTCCCTAAGTACAGACCGCCGACCAGGGCAAAGAGCAGCTGCATGGAGATGATCTCGATGGCTACCCCGTAGTGACCGAAGAGGGTGGCGGCGAACTCTTTGACGCTCACCAGATGTTCGGTAGCGGCGCCCGCGCCGAGGCGGTTGCCGATGAGCAGCGTAAGGCAAATCAGAACGATACCCGCCAGCACCAGGGCCGGCAGGCAGTGGCGCAGGGGCGGACGCTTTGCGTCTGCCGGGCTGCCCAGATCGAGCATCATGATAACGAAGAGAAACAGCACCATGATGGCGCCGGCGTAGATGATCACCTCGAAGACGGCGATAAGCGGCGCCGCCAGCAGATAGAATATCACCGCCAGCGAGAAGAAGGAGGTCACCAGAAAGACGATGGCATGCACCGGATGTTTCTCGCTGATGGCAAAAAGTGTGGCGATCACCGATACTGCCGCCAGGATGTAAAAAAGGGTCTGTTCCATGCCGTTTCGGGTGTTTTGTTTTCCTCGTGATTTCCTTGAGCTGAGAATACTTTTCTATAATCCGACAGATCGCTAGGGCATCAGATCGCGCACATCCACCGTCGGCTTTTCTTCGAGGCCCTCGCCGCGGGGTTGGGTCACCCCGATGCCGGCGTGGTGATAAAAGTTATAGTCCGGCGACTTGCCGCAGCCGTCGATGAGCAGATCTTCCTTCTCGTAGAGCAGGTTCATGATGTCGCGGTTGCAGATTTCGTAATCCGGGGTCATCTGAATCGCCATGGTCGGACAGGCCTCGGCGCAGAGCCCGCAGAAGATGCAGCGGGAAAAATTGATCCGGAACCAGGAGGCATAACGCCTGCCGTCCTCGCGCTCCGCCGACTGCATGGAGATGCAATCCACAGGACAGGCCGCCGAGCAAAGGTAACAGGCCACGCAGCGCTCGCCTCCGTCCGGGTCACGGGTCAAGACGATCCGCGCCCGGAACCGGGGAGGCGGAATCCGCTTTTCTTCCGGATACTGGGTAGTCACCGGACGGCGAAAGACCTTGCTTCCGGTCATCCACATCCCGGCCAGAAGGGCTTTTATGTCTTTTATCAGGGACATATCAAATGTATCTCATTGCTAATCTGCTCAATAAAAAGAGAGCCATATTCACAAGCCCGGCATCCATAAACCATGTTGCCCATAAACGTTCGGCAGTGCGCCAGATGTGTGCAAGCTGGCTGACGGGCTATAGTTTTCCCTATGCACGCCAGCCAGATCGTGCACAGCTGGCGTGCTGCCGGGCGTTTATAAAAATAAAAGCCAGGCTGTGGCTAGTATATTGAGCAACGCCAGCGGAGTCAGCACCTTCCAGCCGAAATGCATCAGCTGATCGTAGCGCAGCCTCGGCAGGGTTCCGCGCACCCAGATGACAAAAACCGCGAAGAACAGCACCTTTAGTAAAAACCAAACAACCGATGGCAGCAGCGGCCCATGCCAGCCGCCGAAGAAAAAGGTGGCCGCCAGGCCGCCCAACACAATGATATTGATATACTCGCCGACGAAAAACAGGCCGAAGCGCATGCCGGAATACTCGGTGTGAAACCCAGCCACCAGTTCGCCTTCCGCCTCCGGGATGTCGAAGGGGATCCTTTTGACCTCGGCGAGGATGCTGATAAGAAAAATGATAAAGGCAAGTGGCTGATAGACGACAAACCAGCAGGACGCTTGGGCATCGACGATTTTCGAGAGCTGGAACGAACCGGCCAGCATCACCACCGGCACCAGTGAGAGTCCCATGGGAATCTCGTAGGAAATCATCTGTGCCAGCCCGCGAATAGCTCCCAGCAGCGAATACTTGGAGTTGGAAGCCCAGCCGCCCAAGGTAACGCCGTAAACCGAGATGGAGGAAAAAGCGAAAAAGAGCAGCAGTCCCACGTTGAGATCCACCACCTGCATTCCCACCTTATGCCCGAAAAGGGTGAAGGGCGCCCCGAAGGGGATGAGTGAGACGATCATGATCGCCGGGATCGCGGCAGCAGCAGGGGCCAGGTAGAACAGCCACTTGTCCGCGGCGGTGGGAATGAAATCCTCTTTGGTGAGCATCTTGATGCCGTCCGCGATCGGCTGCAGCAGCCCGAAGGGTCCGGCCCGGTTCGGTCCGTAGCGTTCCTGAATCCTGCCGAGCAGCTTGCGCTCGATGAGCACCAGCCAGGCGGCGAGAGACAAGACCACCAGGAAGACCAGGAAGATCTTGATCATCGAGAGGGCTATGTCGATCGCGTCGTAGCTCATAGAATCGAAATCGGATCGTGTGTTGTGGGTTGAGTTTGCATAGCCTTATTTCGAGAAAACGCGCAGGCCGTCGCTCTCCGCGTCAATCTCTCTTAACTTTTCCCATTTTCCCGAGAGCGGCTCGGTATCCTTTTCCGCCCCCAGCCTCTCAATGATATCTTGTACGATCTTCCAGGCTGGCCTGAGGTCGCCGCCGGGAATTGTGTCGGTATGATGCCGGGGCGGGTGTAGTGCCGGGTCGAGCCCTTTGATCGGCAGGCCCGGGTTCATCACCTTTTTAAAGCGTTGCGCCCGGCCCTCGTTGTTCACGTAGGTGCCATCCATTTCCACCCAGGCGGTGGTCGGCAGAACGATCCGGGCCGCCGCGACTGCCTCGGTGGCGCGCCAGTCGAGGGCGGCGATACAGGAGACTTCCTGGAGGAGGCCGGCGGGGATATCGGCTTCCACCGCGATAATTCCTCGTACCCTATCCTTGGCAATCTCTCCCGAAAGACTGGTGATCCCGTGTTCTGCGGCGAGCAGCGCGGCGCCGAATCCGTTGGGGCCGCCGAGGAGAAAGGCGAGCTTGGCCTGCTGTTTTACGGCGCGGGGCAGCTCTTTTGCCGCGGCCTTGCTCCCGTCGCAGACGATGACCGGTTGTTTGGCCTTCTCAAGAGGGACGGCCGAGAGACTGGCGGCACTTTGCCAGGGAAAGGGCAGTTTGCCGGGATCCTCGCTTGGTGCCCCTTTCTTCCTCACCAGGTAGACCGTGGCGCCCTGGCGCCAGGCCTGCCGGATTGCCAGGGCCATCATCGGCCCCTGCGCGAGCAAGTCGCAGTCGAGTATGGCGATCAGATCCGCCTTCTGCACGTCGGCCATGGAGGCGGTAGAGGTAGCGGTCAGGTGCGTGGTGGCGCATGTGGCCCGGTCCGCTTCCCGTGCATCAACGAAATAGCACAGCGAACCGGCAGCGACGCTGGTATAGAGTCGGTGCAGCAGGGTTGCCGCCTCCATCGAAAGGCGGGAGGAGCCGACGATAGCCAGAGACCTGGGGCCGTGCGCTTGCTGGAACTCGCGGATGGAGTGGAGCAGTTTCTCCAGCGCATCGTCCCACTCGACCTTCCGGCCGTCCGCTAGAGGATGTCTGGGACGCGCCGGGTCGTTGACGGCGCTGTTGGCGAACCTGCCGCGATCGCAGATAAACCAGCCGTTGACCGTGTCGTTGCTGTCGGGCCACGGTCTTGAGCAGTTCGCGGTAGCGGGCGGCGGGGATGGTGTTGCAGCCGAGCGAACAGTGGGGACAGACCGAGGGGGCCATGTCATAATCCCAGTAACGGGCCCGGAACCGGGCGGTCTTGTCGGTGAAGACTCCGGTGGGGCAGAGATCGAGAATGTTGCCGGAAAAGGGCGATTCCAGTTTCCGCCTTCGGCAAGCGACCGAAATAGACGCGACCGGCGCTGCCCATTACCCCGAAATCCGTGCCGCCGGCAAACTCCTGGTAGAAGCGAACGCAGCGGTAGCACTGGATGCAGCGGTTCATCTCGTGGGCGATCTTCGGCCCCAGGTATTGATTGACGTGGGTGCGTTTCTTGCCGGTATAGCGCCTGAGGCCATGGCCGCCGGCGATGGTGAAATCCTGCAGCTGGCATTCGCCGCCCTCGTCACAGACCGGGCAGTCGTGCGGGTGGTTGATCATCAGCCACTCGATGACCTGTCGCCGCATGGCCACCGCTTCGTGATCGGTGGTGGAGACCACCATGCCGTCCTGGGCCGGCAGCATGCAGGACATCTGGATGCCCTTGACCGGGCCGTCCAGCATTTTCACGGCGCAAACCCTGCAGGCGCCCGCTTTGCCCAGTGCCGGATGGTAGCAGAAATGCGGGATGGGGATGCCCACGCTCTGAGCCGCTTCCAGCACCGTAACACCCTCCGCCACTTCAACGGCTATATCATCGATAATAAGTTTTGGCATAATCGCGAACATTCATCAGCACTCCATCTGCGGACGATCATGCTGCCGTGCAGAGACCCCACTCTAGCCCGCCAGCCTGCTTGTCACATATGGAGCACTGCTGAATGTCTTCTTTCCTTCCAGGTTTTTCGTGTAACCTATTTACTATCCATAAAATATATCTCGTTGTGTTATCGAAGGGGACATCTCCCTTCGTGATGTGATCCTGCAGCTCATCCATGAAATGGGTGAGCAGCCCTTGCACGGGTCCCATGGCCCCCGGGGCCAGGGCACAGAAGGCGTTGAACAGCAATTTGGTATGATCTTGCAGGATAGCGATGTGCTCCTCGCTGCCGCGGCCGGCCTCGATCGACTCCAGGATATGGATGACGTACGGGAGGCCTTCCCGGCACGGTGTGCACCAGCCGCAGGACTCCCGGGCGTAGAAACGGATCAGGTTCAAGGTGGTGGCCACCATGCAGGTATCCTGGTCGAAGACGACGATGCCGCCGGTGCCGAGCCGGGAGCCGGCCTTGGCCACCGGGTCGAAATCCATCGGGATATCCCAGTGCTCCGGGGTGAAAAAGGGCGTGGACGCCCCGCCGGGCAGGCAGGCCTTGAAGCTGCTGCCAGGCCGCATGCCGCCGCAGTTCTGCTCGATGATCTCGCCAAGAGGCGTGCCCAGCGGCAGCTCGAAGCAGCCGCGGTTGGCGACATGACCACTGATGCAGAAGAGTTTCATCCCGGCTGCCTCCGGTGTGCGCGCCAGTTCCTTTGAACCATTTCGGGCCATTAACGATAATTGAGGGGATATTGGAGAGGCTTTCGGCGTTATTGACCACCGTCGGCCCGCCCCAGAGTCCCTTGACCGCGGGAAACGGCGGCTTGGATCGCGGGTTGGCCCGGATGCCTTCCAGGGCGTTCATCAGCGCCGTCTCTTCGCCGCAAATGTAGCGTCCGGCCGAAACATGGACATCGATCTCGCAGGAAAAGTCGCTGCCGAGGATATTCTCGCCGAGAAACCCGGCCGCTTGAAATTCGCTGATACCCCGGCGCAGATTGGCTGCCGCCTGCTCGTAGCCGCGCCGGATAAAGATAAAGGCGTGGCGCACGCCGATGGCATACGATGCCAGGACGATGCCTTCGAGCAGCAGGTAGGGGTTGGCCTCCAGCAGCACCCGGTCCTTGTAGGTGCCCGGCTCCATCTCGTCGCAGTTGCAGATCAGCCAGCGCGGTCCGGGTAGGTCGCGGGGCACGAACGACCACTTTTTACCGGTGGGAAAGCCGGCGCCGCCCCGACCCCGAAGACCCGAGTCGAGCACCGCCTGCTGCACCTGCTCGGGCGACATCTCTTTGAGCCCCTTGGTCAGCGCCGCAATGCCCCCTTCGTCGCGGTACTCGTCGAAGGTAATGCAACGACCGGGCTTGTTATGTTTAAAGAGCACTTGTTCCATGCCGCTATCAATCCTTGGGGGCTTCTGCCCCGGCAAACGATTGTTTTTCCAGCTCCAGGATTGCCACCGCTTTTTCCAGCGTCAGATCGCCGTAGAGGTTGTCGCCCACCATCATGGTCGGCGATTCGCCGCAGTTACCCAGGCAGCAGCAGGGCAGCAGGGTGAAGATGCCGTCGTCGGTGGTTTCCCCCACCGCGATGCCGAGACGGCCCGCGAGTTGCTCCAGCAGGGTCTCTCCACCCATGGCCCAGCAGGAGATGGAGTCGCAGACGTGGACCACCCGTTTTCCCACCGGCCGGCGGTAGATCATCTCATAGAAGGTGGCCAGCTCCTCGACCTGCAATGGCGAAAGCCCCAGCAGTTCCCCTGCCTCCTCCACACCCTCGTCGGTCAGCCAGCCGTAGTGACGCTGAATCGCCTTCATGACCGATACCGCGGCCTCTCGCGGGGTGACGGCGGATTCGACGCGCTGTGCGAGGGATGTTTTCAGTTCGTCCGGGATCATGTCTTTTTTACCTTCTCACCTGTCGATATCCGCCAGGACAAAATCGATCGAGCCGACGATGGCCAGAAAATCCGCCACCAGCCAGCCTTTGCACATCACCGGCAAGGCCTGGATATGCGGGAAACTGGGGGTCCTGATCCGCATCCGGTAGGGGATGTTCAAACCGTCGGAGACCACGAAATAGCCGTTTTCACCTTTCGGGGCCTCGGTGGCGTGGTAGTTTTCGCCCCGTGGCGGCGTCATGCCCCGGGTGGTGTTGACGAAATGGTGGATCAGCGACTCGATGTCCTTGAGGGCATCGGGTTTTTGCTGCAGCACGTAGCGGCACTCCTTGCTGATCCAGCGTCCGCCCGGCATATTCTCAAGACATTGCCGGACGATCCTGAGCGACTGGCGGATTTCTTCTCTGCGCACCAGGTAGCGCGCCCAGCAATCCCCGCCTTCGGCGGTGGCGACGTCGAAGTCGAAAGCCTCGTAGCCGCCATAGGGCATCTTCTTGCGCAGATCCCAATCAATGCCGCAGGCCCGCAGGTTGGGGCCGCTCACCCCCCACTCCATGGCGTCGGCGAGGGTGATCGCTCCCACCTCCTTGGTGCGGGCGGTGAAGATGGGGTTGGCCTTCAAGAGGTCGTCATATTCTTTCAGCCGGCCCGGCATATAGTCGAGGAAGTGCCGCACCGGTTCTTCCCAGCCCTCGGGCAGGTCCTCGGTGACCCCGCCGATTCGGAACCAGGCCGGGTGCATGCGGCCGCCGGTAATCATCTCGATGATATCGAAAATCTTCTCACGGTCGGTGAACATGTAGAACACCGGCGACATGGCGCCCAGGTCGGCGACGAAGGTGCCGAACCAGACCAGATGGCTGGCGATACGAAACAGCTCGGTCAGCATCACCCGGATGGTGTTGGCCCGCTCGGGCACCTCGATGTTGCAGAGCTGCTCGACGCTGGTCACATAGGCCATGTTGTTCCCCACCCCGCCCAGGTAGTCGATGCGGTCGGTGTAGGGGATGAACTGGTTCCAGTGCTGGCGCTCACCGATCTTCTCGGCCCCCCGGTGGTGATAGCCGATCTCGGTGTCCATATCGACGATCTCTTCACCTTTTAACTTGAGCATGAACCGGATGATACCGTGGGCGCCGGGGTGCTGTGGACCGAGGTTGATGACCATGGTCTCTTCGTCGAGCCGCTCGAAGTAATCGGCGGCCGGCAGGGCCTGGTGGCGGCGTGCGTCCTCGGTGGTGTAGGGGGCCATCTCGGTTGCCCGGAAGGGGAAATCCTTGCGCAGGGGGTGCCCTTCCCAGTCCGGCGGCAGGAGGATGCGCCGCAGCTTGGGGTGGCCGGCGAAGCGCAGGCCGTGCATGTCGAACACTTCCCGCTCGTACCAGTTGGCCGCCGGGAATACCTTGGTAACGCTTGGCACTTCGGGATACTCGCCGGTCAGCTCGGTCTTGATCCGCACGTAACCCGGAGTGTCGAAGCAGAGCAGGTGATAATTGAGAGTGAAGTCCGGATACTTGTCGGGTTCGCGCCGGCACGACTCGTCGACGGCGACGATATCCTCGATGCGCCGGAACGGATTGGTCCGGCGATTTTTCAAAAAAGACAGTATCTTGGGAACTAGCTCCGCCGGCGCGCGGTAGGTGAGCATGTCGGTGGCGGCGCCATCCAGCGTTACCCGGGCGCCGAAGGCGGCTTCGAGTTCGCCGGCGAGGCCGAAATCGGGGTAATCGTGGCGATGCGCCGGCGGGCGCCACTGCTGGTCGGCGCGGGGCATCCAGTAGCGCGGATGGTGCACGGAGGTGCCGCGTTTGGGGATGCCGTTCATGCCGGGGCCACGGTTATCGCGCGACTTGGTGACTCCGTCGACCAGCACCGGCCCCGTGGTTCCCTGGCAGCCGCCCGGCAGGTGGAGTACCGGTCGGGCGGGGTGTTCTTCTTTTCGTATCTTTTCCTGGAGCAGCATCAGGCCCTGGAGAAACGCCTCGGGCCGCGGCGGGCAACCGGGGATATAGACGTCCACCGGCAGGATCTGGTTGATGCCCTGCACCACGCTGTACACATCGTACATGCCGCCGGAGTTGGAGCAGCTGCCCATGGAAATCACCCATTGGGGCTCGGGCATCTGCTCGTAGAGGCGCAGGATCGACGGGGCCATCTTTTTGAAGATGGTCCCGGATGTCACCATCAGGTCGGACTTCGCGCGGTGAGCCGCGCAGCACCTCGGCGCCAAAACGTGCGATGTCGAGCCGTGAGGTAAACGAGGTCATCATCTCGACAAAGCAGCAGGAAAGCCCCCAGAACATGGGCCAGAGCGAATAGGACCGGCTCCAGTTGATCATGTCATCGAGACGTGCCAGCAGGATGTTGTCGGGAATATCAGTTTTCATAGGTGCCCTTTCGCATCCTGGAAGGGCCCCACTCGAGACCTCCCTTCAGCCATAGCCAGACCAGTCCCAGCAGCAGCGCCACGATAAAGAAGGTGATATGGAGCAAACCGCCGATCCCCAGTTGCCTCCAGACCGCGGCCCAGGTGAAGATGAAGGAGGTCTCCACGTCGAAGACGATAAAAATATGGCGATCAGGTAAAAAGGAATATAGAGATTGAGCCGGGCGCTGCCGGTGGGGATAACCCCGGATTCGTAGGGTATTCCTTTGTTGGGGTAGGTGGTCTTTTCACCCAGCCACCAGGCTGCAAGAAGGAGCACGCCGATCAGCAGCAGAGTTACAACGGTGTAGATTACCAGGGAATAGTATTCTGACGGTGGTTGCATTGAAGTCTCAATCGATAAAATACAGCGATACGCTAATTTACGGCGAATCGTCCCAGGGGATAGATGTTTCTCTGACTCTGCGTTCCAAGCGAAAAATATCCTGGCCAGGGGTGCGCCGGACTGCTCGACACCGGTCTTGCCATTCCACATGGAAAAGCCGGAAAATATCCTACAAGATGGTGCAAGTTCACGTTGTCCTTGAGTGATTGAGGACGTTGCATCAGAGTTAGGCTATACGATCAAAACCGCAATGTCAAGAAATGGAGACGGGCATTGCCGGCAGCGGCATTTTTTTGGTGTCTCACTGTTAATAAATTGAAATAACATATGAAAAAGATATATGATTTCAAGCCTCATTGCTCCTCAAGGTGCTGATGAATATTCTTTTAATGGTATTTTTTGATAACGCTTATCATTGAATTAACGTAATCTGATTGTAAACGATCCGCAAACGTTCACCGTGCATCGGCTTGGTCTGCCCATCGCTACTCTGATAAGCGCATGCCTTTTGCGCAGTACTACCAATACCACGAATAAAGAGGAGTCCGTGCCCATACTGGAAAGCCCCATCCTTATCGTCGAAGACGATCCGAATACCTCGTCGCTCGTGGCCACCTATCTGCAGCGGGAAGGATTTTCCATCCTGACCGCCTACGACGGAGAAGAGGCGTTGCGGCTGGCGCGCCGGCAAAATCCGGGTTTTGTCATTCTGGATGTGATGCTCCCCAAGGTGGACGGCTGGGAGATCTGCCGGCGATTGCGCAAGACTTCGGATGTGCCGATCCTGATGCTGACCGCCCGCGAGGAGGAGATCGACCGGGTCATGGGTCTCTCGCTCGGAGCCGACGACTATGTGGTCAAACCGTTCAGCCCCCGGGAGCTGGTGGAACGGGTAAAGGCGATCCTGCGCCGGGTGCAGTCGCGTTCGCGGCAACCCGAGCCACGAACCCTCGTTCACGGCCCGCTCGCCCTCGATCCGGTGAAATACAAGGTCACACTGGAAGGGAAACCGATCAACCTGACCACCTCGGAATACAAGCTGCTCTTTACCCTCATGGCTTCGCCCGGCCGGGTTTTTTCGAGAAACGAACTCCTCGACCGATTTTACGAGCACGGCGAGACGGTAGTCGACCGGGTGATCGACGTGCATATCGGTAAACTCCGGCAAAAGATCGAGGACGACCCGGCCAGCCCGCGACTGATCCTCACCGTGCGGGGTTTCGGTTACCGGTTCGCCGAGCCGGGGGAGGGGTGAGACCATGAAGTTCGGCCTGCTTTGGAAACTGCTGCTGATCAACATCCTGCCGGTGATCGGGGTGATTTTCCTGGTGGTCTGGTTGGCGGTGGATAAGCTCGCCGCCCAGTATTTCATGGCGCTGATGAAGATCTACGATGTCTCGCCCAGTCATATCCACCACATGTTTCTCACCTCCATCCACCACTATCTGATCTGGGCCAGCCTGGCCGCCCTGGGCGTGGCCTTCATCCTCAGCTATCTGCTCACCAGAAGAGTGCTTCGGCCGCTCCTGCAGATGACCGACATCACCCGGGAGGTGGCGGCGGGCACCTATTCGCTGAGGGTCGAGGTAACCAGCGGCGATGAGGTGGGCCAGCTTGGCCTCTCCTTCAACCGGATGGCGGACAGCCTGGAGAAGATCGAGTCGCTGCGCAAGACCATGGTGGCTGATGTCGCCCACGAGCTGCGTACTCCGCTCACCAACCTCCGGGGCTACCTCGAGGCCCTGACCGACGGGGTCATTCCCCCCACCACCGAGACTTTGGCGATGCTGCAGCAGGAGAGTATGCGCCTGGTGCATCTGGTGGAGAACCTCCAGCAGCTGGCCCGGGCCGATGCCGCCAAGGCCTTTCTCAAACGCGAGGACATCCACCTCTCGGAACTCGTCGCCCAAATGGTTCAACTGCATCAGCTCAATTTCCAGAAGAAAGATATTTCGGTTACCACTCGCATCGTTGAGGGTGAGCCTATCGTAAGCGTAGATCGCGACAAGCTGCTGCAGGCCATGCAGAACCTGCTGGCCAACTGCTGGAAATATACGCCGACAGGGGGGAGGGTGGAGATCGCCATCGAGCCAAGCGCCGAAGAAGTCAAGATCGATTTCGGCAACACCGGCGTCACCATCGCCGCCGACGACCTTCCCTATATTTTCGAGAGGTTTTTCCGCGCAGACCGCTCCCGCTCCAGGGAGGGCGGCGGCGCCGGCATCGGCCTGGCCATCACCAAGGAGCTGATCGAGGCCCACGGCGGCCATGTCGGCGCCGAGAGTTGCGACGGCATGACCCACGTTTATTTTACGCTGCCGCTCAAGAGTTGAGTGCAACTGTTCAGCAAGCAAGCCCCATCACTTTTTCACTTCCTCTCACGTCCTATCACTTTCTTCCTTATTGTTGCATCCAGGAAAGAATCCAATTACAATCGGTTAGCGATGCATGTCGAGCAGCCGGCAAGAAAACGATGTCAGAAGTCGTATTTTTTCAAGACGCTTAGCAATTCATGGGATTTCGCCATTTTTTTAAGGTGGATAAATACGTTGTTATGCTGCACCCGCCTCTCGACAAGGGGGAGAGGCGGAATCAATAACCTTCAAGGAGGAGATTATGAAAAGGATTGCCCGTAGCTTCGCTGTGCTCTTCGCCCTCGTTTTTCTGGCCTCGTCGGCCATGGCGGCTCCCAGAGTCCACTGGAAACTGGCCATGAGCTGGCCTTCGACCCTGACCCCATTTGCCACCACCGTCGAAAAAATGGCCAAAATGGTCAACGATATGAGCGGCGGCAAATTCACCATCCGAATCGAAGGATCGGAAAAGACCAAGGCCGCCTTCGGAGTCCTCGATATGGTAAAAGGAGGCCAGTTCGAGATGGGCCATTCCGCATCCTACTACTGGAAGGGCAAAGACATGACCCTGGTCTTCTTCACCACCGTACCCTTCGGGATGAATGTCGAAGAACAAAATGCCTGGTTTTACTATGGCGGCGGCATGGCAACTGATGGAGAAGAACTACGATAAATTCGGTGTATTAAGTTTTCCGGGCGGCAACACCGGCGAGCAGATGGGCGGCTGGTTCCAGAAAGAGATAAAATCACTGGATGACCTCAAAGGCCTCAAGATGCGGATTCCCGGCCTTGCAGGCGAAGTTATGGCCAAACTGGGCGTCAATGTGACCAATATTCCTGCCGGAGAACTTTACACCTCCCTGGATCGTGGCACCATCGATGCCCTGGAATGGGTTGGACCCGGCATGGATATCAAAATGGGCTTCCACAAGATCGCTCCGTACTATTACACCGGCTGGCATGAGCCCGCCACCGAGCTGCAGTACCTGGTCAACAAAAAGGCCTTCGAAAAGCTTCCTCACGGAATATAAGGCCATGCTGGTCACGGCGATGAAGGCCGCAGCCGCGGATATGTTCACCGATAATTTTGCCGCCAGTGTCGATGCCTGGCAGAAGATGAAGACAGGACTATCCGAAAATCCAGGTCAAAACTTTCCCCCTGCCGGTCTTAAAGGCGATGAAAAAGGCCACCGACGAAATTCTGGACGAGTATGCCGCCAAGGATGCAAGCTTCAAGGAGGTGTTGGATTCGCAGAGGGCCTACATGAAAAAAGCACGAGTATATACGGAAATATCCGAATATGATTACATCAAGACCTTGCAGGAAGTGGGTGAATAAGTTCGCACCGTTTTTCTATGAGGTAAACGATCAGGAGCCGCCCTGTCCATCCGAGCGGGGCGGCTTATACTTTTTCTCGGAGCATCGCCAATGTTAGAAAAAATCGAAAAGGTCATTGGCCGCATCGTCGATGGCGTCGGCTATTTTCTGGCCCTTGTCCTGCTGCTGATGACCCTCAATGTCTCCTTTGATGTTATGATGCGCTATGTCTTTCATAACAGTTCCGTCGGCATGCAGGAGATGGAATGGCATCTCTTCTCCGTCATGATTCTCTTTGGCGTCGGATATGCGTTGAAGCACGAGGCCCATGTGCGGGTCGATTTCATCTATGACCGTATGAGTCAGCGGACCAAATCCATAATCAATATCACCGGCACCCTGCTTTTCCTGATGCCCCTGGCCCTGCTCATTCTCACCGGCTCGTATGGTTTCGTCCACGACTCCTTTATCTCCCATGAGATTTCCGATGACCCGGGCGGTCTGCCCGTATCGCTGGGTCATCAAGGGGATGATTCCGCTTTCCATGGGCTTCCTCTTGTTGAGTGCAGTGGGCTATGTCCTGCAAAACATCAGACTGACTCAGGGAGAAAAAATGACTGGCCTAATCATGTTCGCTGCAGCCCTTGTGCTTCTGCTTGTCGGCTATCCCGTAGCCTTCACCTTCGGTGCTGTGGCCCTCTTTTTCGGTGCCATTGCAGCCTATGTAAGTTGATGCCCAATCCGGCCCTGGTCGATGTGGCGCACGAGTTTTTCAGCATGTTTTCGCTGATGCCGTTTCGGATCTTTTCCATCATGACCAATACCATCCTGATGGCTATCCCGCTCTTTATCCTGATGGGAATCATTCTGCAGAAATCACAGTTGGCTGAACGCCTGCTGGAGTCGATGGGCATCCTCTTCGGCAAGGTTCGCGGCGGGCTTGCCATCAGTACCGTCCTTGTCGGCGCCCTGCTTGCCGCGTCAACCGGCGTGGTCGGGGCTTCGGTGGTGGCCATGGGGGTCATCTGCCTGCCTGTTATGCTCAAATACGGATATTCCAAACAGCTGTCGACCGGAACCATATGTGCCGCCGGGACACTCGGGCAGATTATTCCTCCATCCATCGTCCTTATTGTGTTGGGAGATGTCTTCCAGTTGCCGGTGGGTGATCTCTTTCAGGCGGCCTTTGTTCCAGGATTTATACTGGTCGCTTGCTATATCGTCTATATCGCCGTCATTTCCTACCTGAAGAAAGATGTCGCGCCTGCGATCATTATTCCGAAAGAGGAAAAAAAAGGGTCGGTCCTTCGGGCCTTGAAGGCGATTCTGCCGCCGCTCACCCTGATTGTGATCGTCCTCGGATCCATTTTCGCAGGTATCGCCACACCGACGGAGTCCGCCTCCGTGGGTGCCCTTGGCGCCATGGTCCTGGCCGCCATGTACAGAAAGCTGACCTGGAAGGTCGTGATCGAATCCTGCCAGGAGACGGTGAAGGTGACCGCCATGGTGTTTGCCATCCTGATCGGAGCAACGGCTTTTTCCATGGTCTTTATCTATACCGGTGCCGATCTTATTGTTGAACAATTCATGATGGGCCTGCCGGGCGAGAAATGGGGATTTATCTTTCTTGTCATGCTGGCTATCTTTCTGCTTGGATTCTTTATTGATTTTATTGAGATATCCTACATTGTCGTGCCGATTCTGCTGCCTACCGCCCATAAAATCGGCATTGATCCGATGTGGTTCGCTATCCTGATTGCGATGAACCTGCAGTCCTCTTTTTTAACCCCGCCCTTTGGTTTTTCGCTCTTTTACCTCAAAGGTGTAGCTCCTCCGGAGGTGAGCACTCTTGATATCTACAGGGGGGTTCTGCCGTTCATCTTTCTCCAGATGATGGTTTTGATCGTCAATGGTGTTCATGCCGCATCTGTTCGGGCTTTGAATGAGCGTGGTTGCGGTAACCGTTCGCCCGGGTAAGCCAAACGTTGCCCAAACCAATGTGCTGGTGAACGTTTACTGGTTGCGTTTGCATGGGCTGCGTAGCAGTAAACGGAAGGGTGGTGACGGGGCATGTTGGGGGCATCCTTATTTTTATTATTCATTCATTGTCAAAATTGAGATACGATTCCTCGATTTCCGTCGACCTCTACTTTTTGGCCAGTTTTCAGGGTTCGGGTTATTCCGGAAATACCCATGACTGCCGGTATTCCGTATTCTCGGGCCACAATGGCCGCATGCGATGCAAGCCCGCCCGTTTCGGTAACTACCGCAATTGCCGTGGCAAAAAGCGGTGTCCAGGCCGGGTTCGTGTATGAACAGACCAACACCTCTCCGGCAAGGAGCTTGCCGAAATCGTGCTCCCCGCGGATGATTCTGACATTGCCACGGATGATGCCAGGACTGGCTGAGATGCCCTTGAGAACCTTTCCCTTGGCAAAGATTCCTGCCCTTTCCGTCTGCCAGGTTGCATTCACCAACCGATACGTGGCGCGTCGACGTGCCAGCAACTCATGTACAGTTTCCTTTGCTGAAGGCCGGGAGCAGAGCCACTCCCGAATTTCTTCATAGGTGAGGTAAGCGATGTCGTCTTCCCGTTCCAGAATGCCACGCTCGAAAAATCTACGTGCCCATTCGTAGGAAATCTCCTGGAGTGCATCAAGCGGTCTGGTTATATCATAATGGCTTTTTTCCCTGAACGCATTCAACCGGTACAGATGATGCCACAACCAATTAAAAACTCCCCGCAGGCCTGGGATATATCGCAACCGTTTCTCTACAAGTGAAAGGGCTGCCTGATGACGAGCATGTGCGTGTTTTGGATTTCCGGTTCGTTCCTCGGCATCTACAAGACTTGCAAGCAGACGCCAGACTTGTTTCTGGTCATGTCGCCAGGTGGGGCTTGTCAGGTACCAGCATGAGCCTTCCCGATGTCCATGTTTATCTATGAACGTCTTGAAGGTTTTCAGAAAATCTCGACCTTCTATCGTTTCTTGCAGAAGATGGGGAGCTTCGTTGCGAACGGCGGAATGAATTTCAGAGTTTTGGCGAGCCAAGCGTGAAAGCTGCCAAAGATCTTCGTTGAGGGAGATGGTCGGTGTCTCGATACCGGCCATAAGGTTCGACATTACTTCGTCCCGCCTCGTTTTCCCTACCGCCACACCTACCAGAAGCCTCAGCAATGATTCGGCATGGATGCCGCCGGCAGCACTCAATCGTTTGTTGAGAAGCTTTTCCCAGATTGTCAGGATGGTGTCTGCATGACTAAACAGTTCTGCATCTTCCATGGTAGTAAGATCCAGCAATTCTGAAACGGCTTGCAGTTCCCCACTGGGGCCGTTCTCCCACCAGCTGAGCCAGTCTGTTTGCAGCTGCCGAAAAACAAGAGGAATGCCATGGAAATACATGTACCATAACCGATGAATGGGCGGCATCCGGTATGCCTGGCGCCAAAGCTGGCCCATGACCATCTCTTCATCCTTCTCCCTGATAACCGCTCCGGTCTCCTTGATGGAATAGATGTGCCCACCGAGCAAACGTTTGACAACAAGGTTGTCCAAAGGCCGGGGAGCGACCACATATCGCTCATCGACAAATGGCTTGATCATTTTGTCAAGGAACGAAGGCTTGCCAAGCTGCTCGATGGGATCTGCGGAGGTTTTCATCAGCGCCGTCATGGGACGGGACTGGAGGAAGTAAAGGGTGTCTTGCTTTACAGCAAACTCGATATCCTGAGGCATGGCGAAATACTTCTCGATGCGAAGAGCCATGCCGCACAGGTCCTGCAGCAATTTTGGCGTTAGGAGTTTCGAGTCGCGTCTCCCCTTGGTTTTGGTGAGAGAGATTCTGTCAACCCGGTAGACATCACCGGTAATATCCCCTGAAACAAGCGCATCGCCCAGACCTGGTACTATCTCGATGCGCATGTTATTTTCGCCGACCAGCAAAGGATCTTGTGTGAAGAGAACGCCGGCAGCATCGGCAGGAATCATTTCCTGGACGATTACGGCCATTCTTACCGAGAACTGGTCCACGGCCCGTCGTTGGCGATAGACAAGGGCCCTGCGGCTCCAAAGTGAAGCCCAACACTTACAAACGGCCTGGAGTAATTCGCCTGCCTTGCTGATGTTAAGAAAGGTTTCATATTGACCAGCTGATGATGCTCCTTCCTGGTCCTCGCAGGTTGCCGAAGAGCGAACTGCCACGACCGAGTTTTTCATTTTGGAATACCGGTCCAGCAGCATGGTCGCCAAATCTCTATCCATTGGGCAGTGTGTGAGAATGTCGAAAGCGCTTTGCTCCACTTGTGCCCACTCCTGTGCTTGAATGAGAGGAAATATTTTCTCGTGAAGGCCGCATCGTATTGCTTGCTCCGCATAGGCCGAGGTCGTAAGGACAAGAGTGTCTGGAACATTCATTCCCAATTGTATCAATTGGATAAGGCTTGAACATTTGCCCCCGATCTCGTCATTGTCCCAATGCGTGTTGACATCAAGTTGCAGGATGTTCACTGTTCACCCCCTTGAGAATAAACTGCCAAACGGATTGGAGCAGAGATCCACTGCTGTCGATATTTGCTAAAAAGGCCAGCACAACCCCCTGGTAGAGGAAAAAGATATGCATGGCCAACTCCTTGGCAGTAAGGTCGCGGCGGATTTGCCCTTCCTGTTGTGCCTTGATCACAAGTTCGGTGAGTATCTCAAACAGCCGTTTGCGAGCCGGGGTAGGATTGGACATATATTCGGGGTCAAGCATGCTATAGGTGCAGACGATTCTTACCTCTTCAATATGTCTCCTCGGCCTCACGCACCATTACCGAAATCATCTGCCGGATTAACTCCAAGGGGGAAATGGATGGATCGGCTTGATCGAGAAGGTTTTCAACAAGAGACTGAAGTCTTTGCCCGTAAAGCCGTAGAACGCCCTGCTTTGTCCCGAAGTGATTGAAAAAAGTGGCACGACTGAACCCGGCCCTTTCGGTTATCTCATCAACCGAGGTTTCGGTAAAACCTTTGGTCTGAAAGAGCTCCATGGCTGCCCGGTATAGTGCCTGTTTTACAAGAAAATTCTTTTTTTGTCGTAATCCTTTAGTCGCCATTTTGCCTCCCTTGTTTATTTATACTTAAGTATTATTTTATACTTAAGTATAAGCAAGTCAAGGGACAAAATTTGTATAAGGTAAACTGGTGAGGCGGCGCTGGTACTGCAACAATTTGTGTGGCGGATGAGTGATTATAAGGGTGTGCGGATATACTGAATTGGCATTTATGCGCTGCAGGCTTTTTACCTCGGCTACGTGAACTCGTTGGCACTAAAACCCTTTCCTGTTTATGATAAGAGATAGGGATACGCCCAATGCTTTCCCCGCACAAACAAGGACCTCTATCATGCAAGTACCGGGAGGAAACAAACCTGAAACAGCTCTTGGGCGAAGGCGTTTTCTCCGCCGGCTTATCGGCTTCATTGCCTCTTTCCTCTTCTTGGACACGTGGATGATGACAGCAGTGGCTCGAGTGCGCCGGCTGCTCGCCCCTGATGCCGATCTTGCCAACATGCTCTACGAAAATCCTGCAGACCTCGATATTCGCAACCTCCCTCTCACTCCAATAAAAAAATTCGGGGTCAGCGGCATCGATGAGCCCAATATCGACATGGATACCTGGCATCTCGAGCTGGAGGGTTTGGTGCAACAGCCTGGCAAATTCTCGTATGCAGAACTCATGAGCCGTCCACGCTTTGTGAGCAAGGCACTGCTCATCTGTCCAGGCACCTTTGCCTATGTGGCTCTTTGGCAGGGGTTTTCGCTATGGGATATTCTTGTGCAACGTGGCATTTCCCCGAAGGCGACCCATATCGATATCAAAGGACCTCCGGCCACATACCGCAAGACTGCGCGATTTGCAGTGGATGAGATACAAAAGAACAAGGTTTTTCTGGCTTATGCGGTCAACGATCAAACCCTGCCGAAAGAACACGGATTTCCTCTGCGGGTGGTTGCCCAAGATCACGTGGGAGCCAGGTGGGTGAAATATGTGTATGGGATAGAAGCGATCCACAGCAAGGAAACGCCACGGAAAAAAACGCCTGCGCAGACAGAGGGGTCTTCTTTTTTCCCTTAACCAGCATGATCGTGCCAAGATGGGGTGCTGGTGGACGTTTACGGAGATGTGCCATGCTTTATCAGCAGACAACTATGCCTTCCAGGGAAAAGCAGAAACCGCTACTTCTTCCAGAACAGCGGTATACTGGGTGGGGTGAACACTTACGGTGAAAGAAAAACGGTGAAAGAAAAAACCTCTGTTCACCAGCAACCTACTCATACCGATAAAGGCTGTGCATGATATCCACCTCCTCTTTGGGTTTATAGCCGGTCAACATACTCCTTAAAGACCCCTTGACCGCAAAAATCGACATATAGAGGTGCGTTAGAAAAAAGGCGATCATAAAGGCTGCCAGAAAATTGTGGATGATCACATAGATACGAAGCGTATCCCTGACCTCTCCAAAGGTATGAAGGTAATATCCCGTATAGGCCATCACACCGCCACCCACCGTGGCCGACCAGAACCAGGCTTTCTGCCCGGCGTTGAATTTGCCCGACGGAACCGGTTTCTTCTCTTTGCTTAAATACCCTCCCATCATCAGCACCCAGGCGATGTCATGAGCTCTCGGGAGCATGTCCTTGACCCACATGACAAACAACAATAGTGCATCGACGCTAAAGACAATTGCCGCATAGATATGGATATAACGTCCGATCCGGACCGGCAGTCCGCCTCCCAAAAAACGCCCGAATACCATCATCAGGCCGGTGAGTACAATCAGGGAAAAAGACACTGCGGCAACAAGATGAATAAGCCGCACCCCGATACGAAAATAAAGGACCTCCGGAGCGTCATGGGAGAATTTTTTGGCTCCGATGATGAGCAGATGAAGGAGATAGGCGGCCGGCACGAGAACAAGTACCGCCAAAAAGATACGACCGAACAGGTGCGCCTGCAGGTGGGTGAAAACCTGTCCGTAATCTGGCCAGTGTCCTGAGACGAGTACTATCAATTGATTAAAATACTTCGAGAGCAGACCAGGGGCATGTGAGGATGGCGCAGCCGCAAAGGCACTCCCGTGAAATAGCGACACAATCTGGAACAAAAATCCCGATAATACGACTCGCCGCATGATTTTTCTCCTCAAAGAAAGGAAGCCCCCGGCCCTTGACTCGCAAGGGCCGGAGAGACTGGGCACAATCCGGAGCAGGGTCATTTTCTGTTATAGGCCTTATCCCAGCCCCAAGCCTCTATCCCAGAGCCCCTCTGGAAAACGCGCTCTCGATAAATGTCTGCCACCACATCGGCATCACCGGCCATCAGGGCCTTGGTGGCGCACATTCCGGCGCAGAGCGGAACCTTGCCTTCGGCAATCCTGTTCTGACCGTAAAGCCGCCTTTCTTCCTCGCTGAAGTTTTCTTCAGGCCCTCCTGCACAGAACGTGCACTTATCCATCGCGCCGCGCGCGCCGAATACCTGTCCTTTCGGAAACTGGGGTGCTCCGAAGGGGCACGCCATAAAACAGTAGCCGCAGCCTATGCAGATCTTCTTGTTGACCAGCACGATACCGTCATCGCGTTGATAAATGGCATCCACCGGACAGACCGCCATGCACGGAGGATCCGCGCAGTGCATGCAGGAAATGGAAATCGATCTCTCTCCCGGTTTGCCTTGATCCAAGGTCACTACGCGCCGACGATTGACACCCACGGGGACATGATTTCCTTCTTTACAGGCGACGACACATCCGTTGCAATCGATACAGCGATCGACATCACATAAAAATTTCATCCTTGCCATTGTCATATCCTCCTATCAGGCCTTGCTTATTTTGCACAGACCGTCTTTGGTCGATTGCATCTGGGTGACGATGTCATAACCATAGTTGGTAGCGACGTTCCCCGGCTCGCCAAGGGCATAAGGGACGGTGCCTTCCGGATACTTCTCGGCAAGTGATTGCCCCAGCAGCACGCCGGCGAAATGGAAAGGAAGGAAGAGTGTCTTGTCGTCCACTCTCTCGGTAAAGAATGCCTTGACCTTGATTTTGCCGCCCTCCGGCGATTCGATCCAGATCATCTGTCCATTCCGGACGCCCAGGTTGTTGGCAAGCCTGGGGTTGATCTCGACATACATCTCCGGTTGCAGTTCGGCGAGATATTTGTTGCTGCGGGTCTCGGCACCTGCGCCCATATGCTCGACCATCCTGCCCGTAGTCAACACATAGGGGAATTGCTTCACCAGCTCCGACTTCTGTTCGCTGGCAAATCGGGTATCGACCCGGTAATGGTTAGGCACATCCTTATAGGTCGCATACTCGGGGAGCAGGTCGGGACGAGGGGTGTGAAGCGGCTCGCGATGAATGGGGACCTGGTCCGGGAAGTTCCAGACCACACAGCGGGCGCGGGCATTTCCAAAAGGCGCCATGCCGCGGGCGATGGCGGCTTTAATCGTCTTCTGGGAAAGATCGGTTTTCCAGTTTGTCCCCGGAACGATGTTACTGAATTCGGGATACCCGCCCTTTACCTCGCTGCCCGGATTGTACACTCCCGGGGCTGCAAGCTGGTTTTCCGTTCTGCCGCTGGAATCGTATGTCTTCTCGAGGCCGAAACGGTTCCTGAACGGCAGCCCTCCCTTGGCTACCGGTTTGGAGATATCATAGAGAATCGGGGTCCCTGGATGTTCCGTGGTCCAGCACGGCCACGGCATGCCGTAGTAATCTCCGTCACAGGGGCCGCCGTTTGCCTGCAGCGTACCGATATCGAAGGTATGCCAGTTGGCCATGTGCTTCTTGATCCGCTCCGGCGTCTGACCGTTGTAACCGATGGTCAGCGAGCCTCTGCCCAGCTCCAGCGTGATGTCCTCCGGCACCTTCTTGATGTTTTTATAGAATTTGTCGGCAAAGCCCAGCTTGTTCACCAGCATTTCCATGATCTGATAATCATCCTTGCTGTTGTGGACCGGATCGACCACCTTATCGCGCCATTGTATTTGCCTGGATGTCGAGGTGACACTGCCGGAGGTTTCGTACTGGCTCGAACTCGGCAGGAGATAGACGTTGTCGGTTGTGCATGTGGCGGCAACCATGGTCGGGAAGGGATCGATAACGACTACAAGGTCCAGCTTATTGTAGGCCTTGACAACACGGTCATACATAGAGTTGTTGTTGGAGCCGCAGCCCCATTGGATCAATGCTTTTATCGGGGTGTACTGATGGATCTTCTCCTCCTGGAGCACACCTTCATACCAGCGTGCCAGGGTGAAGCCGTTCTTGTTCATCCAGTCCTTTTCTTTAAAGCGGCCGACGATCCATTCATAGTCCACGTCCCATACCCGGCACCAGTGCTTCCAGGAGCCGTCGGCGAGTCCGTAATAGGCGGGAAGACTGTGGGAGAGCACGCACATGTCGGTTGCGCCCTGCACGTTGTCATGGCCACGGAAGATATTGGCCCCGCCGCCGGATTTGCCCATGTTGCCGAGGATAAGCTGCAGGATGCAGAAACTCCTGGTTATCGAGCTTCCCACGGAATGCTGGGTGCCGCCCATACACCAGGTGAGGCTGCCGGGCCGGTTATCTGCCAGGAGTTTGGCGATGCGGAGCGTTTCCGCGGCAGGAATGCCGGTAATGGTCTCTACCACTTCAGGGGTGTATTTTTTTGCCACCTCCACCATTTCCGGATAGCCGGCGACACGGGTGCGGATGAATTCCTTGTCCTCCCACCCTTTCTCGATGATGACATTTATCAGCCCCATCATGAAGGCCACATCCGTCCCGGGACGGATGCGGACGTAATCGGTTGCCTTGGCCGCAAGTTTGGTCCTGCGCGGATCGACAACGATAATCGGTGCATTGTTCTTTTCCTTGGCATGCAGGATGTGCTGCATGGAGATCGGATGTGCCTCCGGGGCGTTGGACCCGATGAAGATCATGCTTTTGGCATGCCGCATATCATTGAGGCTGTTGGTCATTGCCCCGTAACCCCAGGTGTTGGCGACGCCGGCAACCGTGGTGGAGTGGCAGATTCTGGCCTGATGGTCGACATTGTTCGACCCCCAGAAAGCCGCGAATTTGCGCTGCTGATAGGCCATCTCGTTGGACACTTTGGCGCTGCCGTTAAAATGCAGGGCATCCGGGCCGTCTTTTTCTCGGATAGCCAGTAGCTTGTCGCCGATTTCCTTGATCGCCTGTTCCCATGTCAGGGTGGTCCACTTGCCGTTTACTCGCTTCATCGGATTTTTCAGCCTCTTGGGGCTGGTTACCATGTCGATGGCTCCGGCCCCCTTGCAGCAGTGACTGCCTCGGGAAACAGGATGGTCCTGGGCTATTTCCTGCCTCACCCAGACGCCATTTGAGACCTCTGCCTCTATGCCGCATCCGACAGCGCAATAACTGCAGATGGTCCGAACCATTTTGGAATCGGGATAGGGCGTCTTTTTTTCTCCGGAGGTCGCTGCTCTTGCAGTCATCTTGACGGTCATGGCCGCCCCGGTCAGAGCCGCTGTCGCTGCAGACAGTTTGAGAAACGATCGTCTGGCAAGTCTCGGGTTTCTGCTCACCCGACGATGGGTCGTGACAGAACCCGCTTCCGTCGATCTTCGTATCTTCGATTCGGCCATGATCTTCCCTCCTTGTGAAGTGCATCACTGAAAATGCGTTGTAATTCGACGTATCAAAGGGGAAATTGCATCCGGCGTTATGCGCGTAGGCTCTTGTAGTATTTATTGAATGCCGAGGTCTCATGGTACAGATCATGGTTCTTTTCCACGGCTCGTTTGGCTGGGTCGGCTCCCGCTGAGCGGGTTATCGCCGCAGTACCTGCGATAGCGCATGTTCCTGCCAGGATGTGCTTCAAGAAGGAACGCTTTGAATCCTGTTGTTTTTCCATCCTCTAGCCTCCTTTATCAACGAAGTGGTCGTTCGCCATCTACCGGCCAGACTCCTAGACACCCGCCGACAGGCCTTTTTCAAGCTGTAAATAGCCCTTCAGGAAACGTGTGCAAGCGGGATAAAACCGAATATCGGCAGTTCCGGCAATGGTAGCCGAAAATTGTTCGATCAACGGCTCCAGATATTTGTCGAGGAGTTCGGCCTGGCGTCGCCTCGCCTCCTCAAATGCTTCCTGCTCGCTCTCGACCAAACGGGCCAAGACATCGAGCATCACAACCAGGGAATCCTCCGCCTCTGAAACGACTTCAGTTTTCCGGATTCCAGCGTCCAGAAGAAAACTACGAAACTCCGCCAAGGCCCGGCCATACGTGCGCCCCTCTCGATGTTCCGAGGCCGTCATCGGCACCTGCGAATCACTGAATGGATCGACAAAAAGCCTGTAATATTCTGACTGAATGCCGGCAAGTGATATTTTGTTCAATACATCGAAGAGATCTCGTATCGTCCGATCCAGGGTCGGCTCCACCGGTTCTCTGATAAGCGCGGTAAAGAGCCCCCGCCAGCGGGCGAATCGTTCCGCATCCGGTTCGGTATCAAAAAACGATTTACACATATCAAGCAATCTCAGTCTGACCCGGTTCAGATCCCTGTCTTCGAGTTCGGTCATAATCAGTTTCCGATAAAAATCTTTGCGATCCTGCAGGTATCGCAATACTCGAGGTAGCCGTGTTCGTCTTTTCCCCTCCGTGCCAGGATTGCCGCTACCCGCTCATAGCTCTTTTTCGTCCCGAAAGCCTTACCGCACTCCACGCAGACCATGGCCTCTCCTCTCGCCAGTTCGCTGCAATGAAAAAAATTTTCATCCAGAGAGTAGTCGGGAGCAATCCGCAGAGCATCTTCGGGACACACCTGCACACAAATACCGCAGGCAACGCAGCGGACAGGTGTATGCAACAGGGCAAGAGTGGACTGTTCGGCTGCAAGTGCAACCGTCTTACATTCATTGAGGCAGGCAAGACACTGACTGCAACGGTCCGTGTCACACTCGAGAACGGCGAACCAGGGCATACTCTGTTGCTCCAATTGGATTTGCCTGCCGCTGCTCAGGACCAGATGCTCAAGGATTGCCGTCAGGGCCGGACGTCTGCCGTTGTAAACCGGGTCTGCAAACAGGGTGGTCAAAGGATGGGTGATTTCGGTTTCCAGGTAATTTTGCACCTCATTCCGGTTACAGAAAACCACAGTATCGGGGAGTCCGAACAGGCTCTTGAGCAAGGAATTTACCATGTCGGCCTCTCTTGGCCTCAAATCGACATCAAAGCCAGGAGATGCATCCTCAATCAAAACAATGCGTCTAGCACCACGGGCGAAAAGCAGCAACAGCTGCATGCCGTTTATGGCGTTTATGTTTGGATGTTCGAGAAAAAACAGATAATCGGCTCGCTGCTGAGTGCCGGTTCTCCACCAGAAACCTTGCAAGGCCTCCTCACTGCCAATAATCACTGTAGACCCCGGCGAAAGCCGGACCTTGTGAAAATATCTATAAAAAGCCCGATCGGTAAATCGCTCATACTGCAAGGCCCCGGTAGGACACACGGAGACGCAGGCCCCGCATTCCCGGCATGCACGCGCATTCACGGTAACTCCATCGGTTCCGAGCGTTATAGCGGAGTGGGGACAGATATCAAGGCAACGTCTGCAACCGATGCCCAGTCGGCCCGCATACTGGCAGATCTGATTGTCGCAGCCAATCACGTCCTGGATCTCGACCGCGGATACGGTTGCGAAGAGCTCGGGCAAGCTCTTTTCGGTAAAAATACCCGCGTCTTCCTGGGGTAGATCAACCGATGCACCGTTCAAGACCACGACAGCAGGTATGTCGAGGCTTCTGCTTTCAACGGCAGATATATCTATTGCCTGGACCGGGCAGACTTGTTCGCATTTCCGGCAGAGTGTACATCTTGAGTAATCGATTAAAAGCCTTTCTGACAGACACGCCTCGGGACAAGCGCTGCCGCACTCTCCGCAATAGGTGCATAGCTGCTTTTCTATCGGGACACGAACGGTGAAATGCACCCGATACCCCTTTGCGTCCGCCACTATTGAAGCCTCGACCGCCTCGGAAAAATCGGGATGACTACCCTTTATCAAGATGGGCTCGATCTCCAATATTCCGCCATAGGTCTCAAGAAAGCGTTCAAGAGCATGAGCCGACTCGCTGAGCACACAGACCCTCGGATCGGCATCGACAAACAGACTGGGGCAATTGATGGTACTGTCTCGTTCCAACTCCGCTTCAGCGAGTTCCCGTAAATCAGCGTTGCATCGGGTCGTTAAATCCTGGTTTATCTGCAGGGTGGGAGAAAGAGGGAAAGGCAGGTTGGGAGAGAGTCGGGGAAACCCGCCTGCCAGCATGATACGTATTGAGGTTGTATTCAGATAAGACCGCCAGCGATGCGGAGCAACAGCCACTTCCCTGACAGCGGGAGTCGCACTTCCATCATGAAAAAGCACAATGGTTGAAAAATTTTTCCCCATATTCTCTTCTCCGTAGATGGTATTATCATATTAATGTAGCACGTTTTCCGGTTAGGAAACCAGTGAAAATCAGGGCAAGCCCTTTTTTATGTATGAGAATTGTCCTCTCTCCTGTAGGCAATTCACCTGTAGACACAGTTCATTGACCGTACGGGATCGCTTCTGCTCCGGCAGACGGCTGGTGGCAAACTGTTTGCCAGTCCGCCGGTTTTGGCGGGTAAACGTTCAGCAGAGCCCCGGCTTGGCATTAACAGGTTGTTGGGCTATAAGGAGACATAAGGGGCAGAGATGACACGCTGATATTGCTGACAGCAAAAACTGCTCCACCGTCTCTGAGACAGGTTATTGTCGTAGCCCACTTCTCTTCTTAATTCGCATAATAAAGGCTGACATGACGCTTACGTATTCCAGCTATCTCGCCCTCGATGAGCTCCTCTCCCTGCAACGGCCGTTGTCGCCGGAGTTGGCCCATGATGAGATGCTCTTTATCATCATTCACCAGACCTACGAACTTTGGTTCAAGGAAATCCTGCATGAACTCGATCAATTGCAGACTTTTCTCGAAGCCGGAGATTGTGCGCAGGCGACATTCCCCATACGGCGTGTTCGTACGGTGTTTCGGGTGCTGACCGCCCAGTTCGAGGTTCTCGAGACCATGCTGCCGGGCGATTTCCTCGCTTTTCGGGACAGTTTGGAGACGGCAAGCGGTTTTCAATCGATACAATTTCGGGAACTCGAATTTGTGCTCGGTCACAAAAGGCGTCATGTCTTTGCGCACTTGCCCGAACCGTCGGCCGCCAGGGAACGGCTGGAGAAGCGCTACCGTAATCCCACGCTATGGGACGGGTTGCTAAGAGGCCTTTTCAAAAACGGCGTCGCGATTCCCGAAAGTGCCCTGCATCGCGACGTGACCCAACCGCTCGTCCCATCGCCCGAGCTGCAGCGCGTGCTGCTCGATATCTATGCCGAAGCACCGGCCCATGTCTACCTCTTTGAACGGTTGCTTGACCTGGATGAAGCCTTTCAGGAGTGGCGCTATCGGCACGTCAAGATGGTCGAACGCATGATTGGCACCAAACCGGGCACGGGTGGCTCGGAAGGGGTCGCCTATCTGCAGTCCACGCTCTTTACCCAATCGTTTCCGGATCTGTGGGCCATCCGGGGAGAGATGCGGAAACGATGATCACTCTTGAGTCCCTCTCTGCCAGCCCGAACGCGCTGAGCCCAAGTTACAGTCGGTTTCACGTTGCCGAGCGGCTGCTGCTCACCGGCCATTCGCACCAGGCCTGGCCGGATTGCGGGCTGGAGGGCCAGCTGCGGGCCTGGCAGGATGCCGCCGAGTATCTCGACGCCAAATGGGAGCACGCCTTTGCGCGTGCCGAGCGGGTGCGGCGGGGATTCGCGGGGCTGCTGGGTGATACTGATGGCTATATCGCGCTTGGCGCCAATACCCATGAGCTGGTGGTGCGCTTTCTCTCCGCCTTGCCTCTGGACAAGCGACCGCGCATTGTGACCACCGATGGTGAGTTTCACAGTCTGCGGCGGCAGCTCGACCGTCTGGTCGAAGCGGGGCTGGAGGTGGTCAAAGTGCCCAGCATGGAGGCCTCGCTTGTAGCCGAGAAGCTCTGCGCGGCTGTCGACGACCGCACCGCGGCAGTCATGGTTTCCGCGGTTTTTTATAAGAACGCGCAAATTGTTCCCGCCTTGGGGGAGGTCCTCGGTGCCTGCCGGAGGGTTGGCGCGCAATTGTTGATCGATGCCTACCATGCCCTCAATGTCGTGCCCTTTTCCATTAAAAACGAAGGGCTCGAAGACGTTTTCGTGGTCGGTGGCGGCTATAAGTACTGCCAGCTCGGGGAAGGCAACGCCTTTCTGCGATTTCCTCGGCATTGCGAGTTGCGCCCGGTAGTGACGGGATGGTTCAGCGAGTTTGATGCCCTTGAAGGTGTTTCACGCAAGGCCCGGCTGCAGTACGGCAAAGGGCCTGCCCGCTTTGCCGGCGCCACCTATGATCCAACGAGTCATTACCGGGCGGCCGAGGTCTTTGATTTTTTCGAGAGTCATGGGCTCACCCCGGAATTTCTGCGCCGCGTAAGCCAACATCAGATCGGGATTCTGGCCGACGCATTCGATGCTCTCGATGCCGATCCGTGGCTGATTAGCCGCGATCGAACCGTGTCCCTCGATGCCATCGGGGGATTTCTCGTATTGCATTCTCCCTGGACAGCGGAGATCTGCCGGCTCCTTCGGGGAGCGTGGGGTGCACACGGACTTCCGTGACACGACGCTCCGTCTGGGTCCAGCCCCCTATCTCTCGGACGAGCAGCTCAGCCGGTCCATTCACATCCTCGGCGAGATTCTCGGCAGGATAGCGTAGGGTGGGTAAGGCTCCTAGTTGTTGAATCATATTGCATATCGATCACCGCTTACCAGATATCATTGAAGATGCGGCCGAGTCCGCAATGCGGTAAAGGTATCTGCTCCGAAGGAATCCGATACTTGCGGGATTGCCTGGGCGGTTCACCATATATACTGTGTCTACAACCGCGACAAACGCTGCCGACCGTAATGGGTTACGGTCGGCAGCAGCATGCCGCATGGAGCGGGGGGGGAAAATGGAACAGACTACAGAAAGAGCCAGGGATGCGGAGGTGACCCTGGCCGATGGAAGCCGTCAACTTCTCAGCGCATTTTGGCAAAAACAGCCGCTGGTGCTGGTGTTTTTGCGGCATCTCGGCTGAGCATTCTGCCGACAGCAGGCAGCGCAGTTGCGCAGCCGAAAAGACGACTTTCTCAAGGCGGGAGCAGGGATTGTCCTGGTCGGTATGGGTACGGCGCACGATTCGGCGGAGTTTGTGCGCAGACAGGATCTGCCCTTCCCGCTGATCGCCGATCCGAAGGGCAGCCTCTATGCAGCCTACGGACTGGAAAAATGTTCGCTCGCATCACTCTTTTCGCCCGTTCTCCTTGGCAAGGCGATGGCGGCTCTGGGGCAGGGCTACAGTGTGGGCCGGCCCATTGGAGATATTCGCCAACTGCCGGGTGTTGTTATTATCGATACCGGTGGCCATATTGTCTTTCGCCATACGGCGGCCGATGCGGCCGACCATCCGGATGCCGATGCCATCCTCGCCAGGCTGCCCAAGGCCGCCTGACGATTGAGGGCAACCCCGTTAAAATAGGGGGTCTCTGTGGAGGGTTTCTTATATCTTTGCCCTCTTTCGGGCTAGAAGTGCCGCACCCAGAGCCCCGATAAACTGAGGTTGCTCGGGAACCAGTATTTTACGGCCAAGTTTTTCCGAGAGCAGGGAAACCATGCAGGGGTTGTTTGCAACCCCGCCCGAGAAGACGATGTCGCCTTCGGCGATGATTCTGCTCACCATCGTTGCGGCCCGTCGCACGACGCTGTCGTGCAGCCCCCGGGCTATCTCCCGTCTGTCCTGGCCCTTGGCGATCAGGGAGGTGACCTCGGACTCCGCGAACACCGTGCACATGCTGGAGATAGTTATGGTATTTTCCGCGCGAAGTGCCTGATCGCCGAACTCGCCGATCCCAAATCCCAGACGCTCTGACATAATCTCCAGAAACTTGCCGGTACCGGCGGCACAACGGTCGTTCATCTCGAATTTTTTGACCCTGCCATCGTCGAAAAGCGAGATCGCCTTGCTGTCCTGGCCACCTATATCGAGAATCCCCGCAACGCCGGGAAACAAGGCCCACGCGCCGGTGGCATGGGCCTTGATCTCGGTTACGGTCGGCATGTCGTAGGCAACCTCCACGAGGTTGCGGCCGTAGCCGGTGGCGATGACCAGGTCGAATCGCGCCTCATCGATCAACCGCCCGGCCTGGGCCAGCGGATCGAAACCGGTGTCGGCCTGCCTGCGGGAGACGATCTCCCCGGCAAGGTCGACAGTCACAAGTTCGATGGAACGCGAGCCGATATCAATCCCTGCAAAACGAGTCATGATGTTTTTCACTACTTGAGTTGCTCGACAAAAGCCTCGACCCGCGTCTTGAGCTGCCCCATGTCTTCCATGGAGTAGTCTGTTTCGATGCGCAGACAGGGGATGCCTTTGTCCTCGAGCGCTTTTTCCACCGGTATCGCCTCCATCAGATAGGGCTGGCAGAACTGCAGGCCGTAATGGATGACGCCGTCGGCCCGGTACTCCGCGGCCATCTCCATGATATGATCCAGCCGCTGGGTATTTGGAGTGAAAATCGCGCAGTCGACCTGAAAATACCGCTCGACTATGGCGTTCATCATCTCGTCCACCGTCGCACCGGAGTTATCGGTCAGATTGCGGGTTCCGCGTTCCCCCACGCAGGATTCTTCTCCGACGATGACCGCGCCACTGCTCTCGACGATCGCCGGCAGCTTCCAGTTGGGAACGGCCTGGGGGCATCCGGAAACCAGGATGCGCGGCGTCCCGGCCGGGGTGGCTCCTAGTTTTTCTTCGATACGCTGTTCAAGCTCGTCGCAGATGGTATTGACGGACTCGGTGAACCGGGCGGGATTGTCGTAAAAGAAGACCTGGTTGGCGAGCAGGGCGTCAAGACCGGAAATCGGGGCAGGATCGGCTTTTCGAAGTCGGGAAAGCCGGTGTATCGCCCGTCTCTTGGCATTTACCACTGCAATAGCCTGTTTCAGCGACTCTGCGGTTACTTCGACACCGGTCAGTTGTTCAACCGCTTCTTTGAATCGCAAATACTCCGCCTTGAGAAGCTCTTTCCCTTTCTCGGATTTCACCTGCGGCAAATCCATGACATAGAGATTTTCCACCAGGTCGGCCAATGATTCGTATGCCTTTTTCTTACCGTCACAGGTGTTTTCGCCGACCACCATATCGGCGCTTTCCAGGTACGGGCACACCTTGCCCAGCTTGAAGCCGAACGATGATTTTATCAGGGCGCAGGTGTTGCGCGGCAGGATCTTTTCAACTTCTTCCGTGGCGAATTCGGCTCCCGAACAGAGTCCGATCAGTGTCGCGTTTGCGGCCAAGGCAATCTCTTCGGGAACGAAAACGCAATACGAGCCGATAATCTTGCGTCCGGCCGCTTTCTCGTCGAGGAGTTCCCTGATGCGAAGTCCGTGGACCTCGCTCATGACAAAATCGAAATATGCCATGGACTTCGGACGGTTCTTCTGGGCCAGGTAGATATCGCCATAGGCCTGCCCGAGCACTCCCAACAACGCGTCATGGGCTTTGAGGTCAAGCCCCATTTCCTTCCACATGGAACTGTAATCTTCGCTCATCATCAACTCCTTGCATTGGCCCTGCGAGCCTTCATTCATTGGCAAACGTTCATCGGCGGTTCCGCGCGGCTCCGGGTACATCGCTCCAAAACCTGGTGAACGCTTGTGTTTGTGATCAGGGTATGTGAAGTACTAATGACGAACCTTTACTATTGAATGGAATGCTCTGTCCAATAGCTTATAACGATGGAAGGCTCCGTACTCATAAGAATTTACGCATTGCCACTGCGTGCCGGCGCTTTGCCGGTAAGAAAGAGTCCGCATACCAGGCAGAGCAGGGCCGAGCCCAGGGTGATCGCAAATACCGCCAGCATGGCATTGGCCACCGCGGCATCGATTGTCGATCCGGCCTGCGCGGTGAGCATTGCTCGAAATTCCGGCCGGAAGAGGTTTTCCGTGCTCTTTTGCAGCATTTCCATGACATGAGGCGGCAGGATAGCGGCGGAGGCTTTGAGGTCGGTAAGCAGCCGGGTAGTAACGATGCCGCCGCAGACACCCACACCGATGGTGCCGCCGAGCGTTCGGGAAAACTGGTGAAAAGAGGTGGAAACCCCCAGATTGGCGTTGGAGAGGTCGGCCTGGACCAGAAGCAGGGTGGAGAGGGTCACAAAACCCATGCCGAAACCGGCCAGCAAAAAGGCGAAAAAACAGCTGACGAGTGAGGTCGCGGGTGAAAAGAACACGGTGAGCGCGCCGCTTGCCACCAGCATCAAGCCGCCGGCCGTTGCCGTCCACCTGCCGGCGGGGCCGTCGACAAAGCGGCCGAGCAAGAGCGACCCGGACGACCAGCCGAGGCTGAGCGAGAGCATGGTAATCCCAACCTGCAGCGGCGTTTTACCCAAAGCGCCTTCGATAAAAAAGGGAGCATAGGCAAAGAGCGAGAAGATCGCAAAGCTGCTGCAAAAAGCCGCCCCGTTGCCGAGGGCGAAGACCGGTCGGGAAAAGAAGCGTAGATCGAGAACCGGATCGGCGGCCCGCTTTTCGACCACGATGAAAAGCACGGCGAATACCGCCGAGAGCGTATAGAGAAAGAACATCTCGGGGGAAAGCCAGCTATAGTCCCGACCGCCAACGATAAAAACGGTGAGAAAGGCGAGGATGAAAATCGAGAGGCAGGCCACCCCGGCGAAATCAAGCTTCATCCGTTTGGCTGACTTCGGCTCGTCGTGAAGAAAACGGGCGATGAGAAGCAGCGAGAGCAGGGCAAGGGGCACATTCATGAAAAATATCCAGCGCCAGGAAACATAAGTGACGATAAAGCCGCCCAGGGTGGGGCCGATGATGCTGGAGACGCCCCACACCGAGCTTGCCAGCGAGAGGGTCTTGCCGCGCTCGCCGGCGGGGGAGATATCCGAGAGTACGATATAGACCAGGGCGAAAATGCCCCCGGCGCCAACACCCTGGAAGGCCCTGGCGCCCACCAGCACGAACATCGATGGAGCGGCGCCCGCGGCGAGTGAGGCCAAAAGGAAGACGGTGATGGAAAAGAGGAAGATGCGCCGCACCGAAAAGAGGTCGGAGAGTTTGCCGAACACAGGCAGGGTGACGGCCCGGGCAAGAAAATAGGCGGAATAGACCCAGCCGTACAGGGTAAGGCGACCGAGATCGGCGACGATGGTCGGCATCGCCGCGCTCACCACCAGGGCATCCATGGCCCCGAGAAAAAGCGCCAGCAGTGCGGCCACGACAATAAGCGATCGCTTGCGCGAAGTGATATCTTCCATAAGAGGAATGTTCCTCCTCCTTGTTTTTAAAGTGATTTTTATTACTGCACAGTGAAATCCCCTATAATACCGAACGACCGGGGGGATTGACCAGCATAAAACCGATCTTCATCCTCGCCGGCACGCTTTTACCGGGATTTTTCTTCCAGCGCGCTATTATCTTTACAGAACCTTTACCTTCCCTTTGTTCCTCCTTTACAGCGGCTGTCTATCTTTGCTGGTAAGAGGCAGCAAGCAACGCCTCCAAAAAAAAACCGGCGCAGCCCGCAGCGCGCACGATCATGACGGCGCTCATTCGGGGCACTGCTTAAGGCAAAACAAACCTGGAGGAAAAACTCATGAAAAACACAAAACGAATCAGCATGATGGCGGTAGTAGTCATGGCCCTCTTTCTGGGTTCCCTGGCGGCCTGTTCTTCCGACCACAGCATGTCGACGAACATGGGATCGGAGCAGATGGGGCAGTCGATGCAGACACAGAAGAACGGCATGAAGAAAGCGATGCCGGAGAAGATGAACGATACCATGTCGGATGATATGGGGAGTTCCACCGGCACAACCATGGAAAGTTCGATGAAGAAAAAGTCCGATTCGATGAATTCTGCTTCCGGCGACTCGATGAAGTCGGACGACATGAAACCGATGAAAAGCGATATGGACGACCACATGTAATCGGCTGCGGGAAGGAGCAAAACACTGCAGGCAAGCCGACTGCGGCCGCCCTGAATAGAAAGGGGATGGTTATAGTCTGGTTGGAACGAACCTGAGGTTTTCTTCGGCTTGCAGCGAGTGATGATAGATGGAGGTGCGCAATGAAGTGGCTTGGAATTGTGGTGATGTTTTTTACCTTCGGGCTGGTTTCCACCGCGAATCTGATGGCGGCGCCGCCTGTTTCGGGACTGCGCGGGGCAACCTTTATCGTCGGCTGATACGATGTCGGGCAAGCCGCCCTGGAAGGGCAGCCGGGAATCGTCAAGGTCGAAAAAGGCTGGCAAGGTTGGCATGAGGTCAACAGGGTGGTGTACGACCCCGGGACAACCAGCGTCAGAAAAATCGAAGACAGCTTAAAGCGAGCCGGCACCTATGTCGGTACGATCCCGCCGCCGCAAGGCGCTGTCGGGCGACCATAACGGCTCCGGCCCGAATGCCATAACCATTCGGGCCGGAGCCGGGCAAGGATGACTCTAAAGACCCTGGAGGCTTTTCTTCCGCAATGAAATATTGGAGGAATGTAATGAAGACCTTATTATTAATACTTGTTCTCTGTGTAGTCGGTACGGTGGGCACGGTTGTGGCCATGAAGACCGATGTGAATGCAGCTCAACAAATTAAAGCTATGGACAGCTCAGGAACACTCGAGAAGGCGATGTTTGCAGGCGGCTGTTTCTGGTGCATGACCGAACCGTTCGAGGATCTCAAAGGGGTTACCTCGGTCGTTGACGGATATGCCGGTGGCACCACCAAGAATCCGACCTATCATGATTATGTGCGGGGAGGCCATATCGAGGTGGTGCAGGTAACCTATGACCCGAAAAAGATCAGCTATCAAAAGCTGCTCAACGTCTATTGGCACCAGGTCAACCCGACCGATGCCGGCGGCCAGTTCGTCGACCGCGGTCATGCCTACACCACGGCGATCTTCTATTACAACAAGGAGCAGCAGCAGCTGGCCGAGGCCTCAAAGCAGGCTCTGGCAAAGAGCGGCGTCTTCGACAAACCGATCGTGACCCCTATCGAACCGGCGCCGCCCTTTTATCGCGCCGAGGAATACCATCAGGATTATTACAAGAAAAATCCCCTCCGCTACTGGTTCTATCGTTCCCGGTCGGGTCGTGATCAGTTTCTTGACAAGGTCTGGGGCAAGGATCGCAAGCAACACGCTTTTATGGACAAAGATCCCGGAGGCAAGTCGATGGGCACCACCGATCTGAAGGAAAAATTGACCCCGCTGCAGTACAAGGTTACTCAGGAAAGCGGCACCGAGCCGCCTTTTGAAAACCTCTACTGGAACAACAAGCGGGCGGGCATTTATGTGGATATCGTCTCCGGCGAGCCGCTCTTCAGCTCGCTTGACAAATTCAAATCGGGAACCGGCTGGCCGAGTTTTACCCGCCCGCTGGTAAAGGACAATATCGTCGAGAAGGAGGATCGCGGTTTCTTTACGGTGCGGACCGAGGTGCGCAGCAAAAAGGGCAATTCGCATCTGGGACATGTCTTCGACGACGGTCCCCCGCCCACCGGATTGCGGTTCTGCATCAATTCAGCGGCGTTACGCTTCATTCCGGTTGCCGATCTGGAAAAGGACGGGTACGGCAAATTCCTGCCCCTCTTTGAGCATGCGGACAAACAGCACCACCAGTAAACGACCATGACCGAGAGTGATACACTCCGGCGGTTGCTGGACACCCTGGCCACTTATCTCGAGACCGGTAATGCGGAGACGGATAACGTGGCCAAAATGGTTCTCGCCGCCGATGTCGAATACAACGAGTACTGGCGACCCGAGGTGGAGCGATTTCGCCGAAACGGAGACTGGACCGGGATCCGGGCGCCGGAAGCCGAGATGATGGCGCTCCTGCTCCGCGAAGTGGCACGCCGGCTCGGGTTATCCGAAGAGTGAAAGGCGATCTCCGTTTTTTTCTAAGGTGCGACGGGATAGAGAGGGGGCGGAGAGTACAAAACGGCGCCATCTTGAGAGATGGCGCCGCTATTTTTTTAAGCTCGACTGGAGTTATTGCTGAGCCTTCTTTTTCGTATCCGCGCTTTTGCTCTTCGCCACGGCGCTGTTGCGCAACTTGGCCAGGGTGAACTTTTGCAGGTTTTCCACCTGCCAGTTGTACACCTTGAAGTAGAAGTCGCGGTTGGAGAGTTTCATCACGTAGTAGTTGTCTTTTTTGTTGTCAGGTTTGTTGAAGGCGTACTCGATGTGTTTGCCGTCCTTGAGCTTGACAGTAAAGCCGAAAGCCGGTTTGGCCTTGAACAGGCCGGAAACCTCTTTCGGATCGAGAACTGCCTGGACCTTGAGATTACACACTTTGCCGATCAGGTTGCCGGCCTCTTCACTATCGGTTTCCGTTTTGGGAAGACCTGCGAGCTGCCAGCTCTTCTCTTTATTGGTTAGTGTAAAGTCCGAGAAATCGAGCTCGGTAAGCTTTTTCGCATCCAGGGCAGCCATGTTCCGGTCGAGCCATTTGCTCGGGGAGGTATCCACGTCGTAGCTGGCCAGGCCGATACTGTAAACCGCCTTATCGCCTTTTTTTCGGGCATGGATGTTATGGATCCCGTCCGGAGTGCCGAGGAAGAGGTCGGCGGTGATGGTATCCCCTTGTTTGACGACCAGGTGACGTTCAAAGCCGTCGTTGGCGGTCTTGAATCGTTTGGCCGCATCAGGAGTGATGGCCACCGCCAGTCCCTCCTTGATATTTGCCAGTTTTTTCAGCAGGCCACTCACCTGGTCGCTGTTTGCCGGAGCGTTATAGGCGGCGGGCAGGACCCAACCCGATTTTTCCTTTTTGATTACCACGCTCTTACCGTCCCCGCCGGTTATGGTGATGGAGTCGACCGCACCGGGATCCATGGTAAGAAACGGGGTGTTCGGGGCAACGGCCCGGTACGGCGAGCTGCCGATATTGAGCGCCACCGCCAGGCCGATCTGAACAAGCAGCAGGACGGATGCCGCAACTATTATTTTCCGCATGGTTATATCCTCCCTAAGTTCTGCTCGATGAGGGCCAGGTCACGTCGTTGCGCCTTTTTGCTGAAGATGGTTTTCAGGACCCAGATAAGAGCCAGACCCAGAAACGCCAAACCGTAGTTGAGATATTCCCAGAAGAGTTCCGTGTTTTTGGTCATCGGATAGAGGGTTCTGGAATAGTGACCCCGGCCGCGAATAGCCAGCAGCCCGCGGTCTTCAAGCGACCAATCGGCGGCGTTGGACATCATCTGCACCGGATTGATGTAACTGGTGCGATTCACCGCGGAACCGATCTTCAGCAGCGTATCGCTTAAGAAACTGTTGGAGGCGAAAACGATGAGCCGGGCGGTATCCGGCGATTTGTCGAGCTGCCGGGTAATCACCTGGTTTTCGTTTTTCTCCTTCTTTTGGTCCTTGCCCGTGGCGGCGCCGTTATTCTTGTCGGTTTTCACGCCCGCCAGCAGCGGTGAAGGCTTGCCGGCAAAATAGGAGGTGAACCGGCCCTCGATATCGACGCCCAGCAGTTTCCGGCCCTGGTTGGAGCCGACCGGGAAGCCGAGATCGCTGTACATCTTGAAATCAGGCTGAATAACGGTGCTGGGCGAGGTCCAGCTGTTGGCGGAACTCTGCAGCAGCCTGATTACCTTGCGCCCTGCCTCCTTCTTGGCGTCGATGGTAATGGGCGAAGCCCAGTTCATGGTGACCTGGTTCAAACCGGTCAGCATGCCGCTGGATTGGTTCATGCCGTTGGGCCGGATATCGACGAAGTAGGGATATTTGACCATGTGGGTCTCCCGGATGGTGTAGCCGCCGATGTTGCGTTCCACCGGCACCGGAAAGGCGGTGTTCTGCGGGTCGAGCACCATGGAGTCGCCAATGTCGACGCCATTGAACTTCAGCCAGTCTTCGAGGCCCGAGGTGTGCTTGTCGATCGTAAGGCTTTGCTGCATGGCGACTTCATAGGGCGAGGTGGCCAGGATCACCGTGCCGCCCTGCATCAGGAACTGATCCATGGCATAGAGCTGCTTCCGGTCAAACGATTTAGGCGCCACCACCATCAGCAGGTCGGCGTTGGTGGGCACGTAGCCTTTGTTGAGATCGGCGGTGGTGACGATATGTTCCTGCTTGAGCACCTGTTTCAGGGCGTTGAACTGCAACCCGCTGGCCGGAAGCCCATATTGCGGCATCGGTGGGGTGGCCATCGGCGTGGAGAGGGCGATGGTCTTGGTGAAACCGGCGGCAAAACGCTTCAGACCGCTGTTGATCGCCCGTGTAAGGCTCGCCTTGCTCAGGTCCTCGGGCAGGGGGACGTTGACGAATTGGTCGCCGCTTTTCATGGTCATATAGAACCAGAAGGTGTTCTGGTCGAAGAGGCTTGCGGCCATGGGCTGGAAGCCGTATTCCTTCTTGATTTTCGCGGCGACAAGGCCACCGTTGGTGTCAGGGTCTTCGATGGTGCTGTTGAAGCGGCCGCCGCCCTCTTTTTTCAGGTCGGCCAGGATGGAGGTGAGCTCACCTTTGAGTTTGACCAATTGTTTGGGAAGCCTGTTGTCTGCGGAAATATAGCCGGTAAAGCTGACAGGCTTTTGAATGTTCGAAAAGAGGTTGCCGCCGGCCTGGTAACTGTAGAGCACTTTTTTGATGGCTCGGGTGATATCGTATTCCGGGTTACGCAAATCGACATCCATATCCCGATCGCCAAGCACTTTCACCTCGATCAGGTCGCGAAAGCCCAGGGTCTGGTACTGATCGCCGTATTTGATGAGGATATTGAAGTACGAGTTGGTTACCGAGGTCTGGTATTTGCTGGCGGTCTGGAACGGGATGGGTTTGATGCCGTATTTCTGACCGGCTTCCTGTTCCATTTTGGGGTTTTGCTCGGGGTCGACGAATTCCACATGCACCTTGGAACCGCCTGCTACGGCGTATTCCTTGAGCAGATCCTTGAGTTGCGGCACCAATGGCGCGAGCAGCGGGTGGGTCTGTTGTGAGAAATAGCCGCGGATCAGCAGCGGTTCCTTGAGCTGACGCAGATAACCGCGGGTGGTATCCGAGATCGAATAGATGTGGCCCTGGGTGAGATCGATGCGGAAGATGCCGATGGGGGCCAGCCAGAAGTTGGCGGCGAAAAAGTTGGCCACCAACAGCGCGCAGACGATCCGCCAGGTGCGATGCCGGGCGTTTGTTTTATTGCCGGCCCAGCGGATCCGTTCCAGCCCGTAGACGTTGAGTGAGAGAAAAATGCCGACGATACACAGATAGTAATAGAGATCGCGCAGGTCGATAACCCCGCGGGTAATCGACTGGAACCTCGACCCTGAACCCAGCATCTGCAGCAGTTCCGAGCCGCGGTTGCCGAAAAAGGAGACCAGCGTGTCGGAACCGATCAGATAGAGCAGGCCGCAGATCAGGGTGGTGACTATGAGGCTGACGATCTGGTTCTCGGATTTCACACTGACATAGAGCCCGATGGAGATATAGGCTGCCGCCAGAAACAGGGTCGCCAGGTAGCCGCCGAACACGGGCCCCCAGTCAAGGGGGCCGAGGAAGCTGACGGTGATGGGCAGTGGCAGGGTCAAGAGCAGCGAGACCACGATCAGCCCCATGCAGGCCGTAAATTTCCCCAGCACCAGCTCAACGGGACGAACCGGAGAGGTGAGCAGGAATTCCAGGGTGCCCGCCCGGTGTTCCTCGGCCCACATCCGCATGGTGATCGCCGCGGTGAGGAAGATGAGGAGGATGGGCATCCACGCAAAGAGTGCCCGCAGCTCGGTGATGTTGCGGGCGAAAAAGGTCTCGACCCAGAAAAAGATAAAAAGGGTCACCGCCAGAAAGGCGCCGAAGAAGATGAAAGCGACCGGAGAACTGAAAAACGATCCGAACTCTTTCTTTGCTATCCGAAATAGAGTTTTCATACTGTTGCTTCCTCCTCTTATGCGCCGATCTCGGAAAAGACGGTTTCCAGGTTCCGGGTCTCAAAACGCAGCCCGTAAAGTTGCCACCCCTGTTCATGGACGGCGCCGGCAACAGCGGCTGCCGTCTGCCGATGATCCCCGCCTTCGGTGAGCTCGAGTTGCCAGTTGGCGGCGCCGTTTTCCTGCGGGAGGGCCGTCGCGGGGATCGCCGAGACGACACCTGGAAGCCCGCCGAAGAAGGCGGCGGCAGCCTCGCCCGCACCGCCGGTGCTGACTAGCAGTCGGTTGTTGGCCTGCAGGGCATCGAGCCGGGAGTCGAGAACTTTTCTGCCGTCTTTGATGATGATCGCTCGATTGCAGACTGCCTGAACTTCCTGGAGGATGTGGGTCGAGATGATGACCGTCGAGTGGCTGGCCAGTTCGGTGATCAGGCTTCGCATCTGCTGGATCTGGGTGGGGTCGAGGCCGTTGGTGGGCTCGTCGAGGATGAGGATGTCCGGTTTGTGCAGGATCGCCTGGGCGACCCCCGTGCGCTGCCGATAGCCGCGCGAGAGGGTGGCGATCGGCTTGATCGCCTTCTCCCGCAGGTCCGTTCGGTCGATGGCCTCGGTGATCAGCTTGCTCCGGTCGCGTTCCGGCACGCCGTGCAGGGCGGCGGCGTAGTCGAGGTAGCCGACCACGGTCATTTCCGGATAGACCGGACAGTTTTCCGGCAGGTAGCCGATTTTGCGCTGGATGCGTTGCCGGTCGCCGGCGATGTCCAGATCGTCGATGGTGATTGTGCCGCTGGTGGGTTCGAGGTAACCGGTCATCATCTTCATGATGGTGGTCTTTCCGGCCCCGTTGTGGCCCAGGAGGCCAACGATTTCACCCGGGGCGATATCGAACGAAACGTCGTCTACCGCGGTGAAATCTCCATAGGTTCGTGTAAGATTGGTAACATTGATCATTGTTCCCGACTCCATACCTATTTGAAATGGTGGAAAGTGAGATGTCGTCTGTTTGTCCGAAAACTATCGAACCGAAACGAACAGGAGGCGTTATTGCAGAGAGCGCGGCATGGCCTCTGGAGGCTGTTGGGGAGGTCCTGCCAGGGATACGAAGGTACCGTAGGTATCTGGTGTCCATCCAGAAATGGCTGTTTCCTCCTGACTCATCGTTGCATTGGAAAATGTACTCCTCCGGTAAGCGAGGCACGAGGCTCCGAGATATTCGGGAGTATGCCTCCGGTTAACTTACCCAGCGCTCCTCGATTCAGAACAGGGAAGTGCAGACTCCGAAATATCTCATTATTGGACGGACACTCTCTAACCCGAGAAGGTGCATTGGGTTGTGACCGATCCACTCTTCCTTCCGGGAAGACACTGACTCAAATGCTGTGAACGACGCAGAGGGACCCTTCCGGACGAGTCGGTCCGCTGTCAAACGCAGAAGAGAGTATGTTGAAGCTCATGCAATAAGAAACGCGCTGTTTGCTGCCAGCACGAGGTTTCCAGCAAGAGATCCAAACGCTGAAATGATAAAAGCCGGTGAAAAAATGTCAAGTGGTTCCATGGTGAAACAAGTTTCATGCCGGCGCAGCCCCGCTTTCTGCTTGCCTTTACCGCAACATTACAATTTAGTAATCTACTTTCTTATGTCGAGAAAGGCTGCCAATGAATCAATCGCATACAATCGGGAAAATCCATATGAGCACGACACACGAGAAAACTGACCGAAGAAACTTTGCCATGGGGCGGGTGTGCGACCGACCGCTCTGGGTGCTCTATTTCTCCATTGCCGTCAGGGCGATGCACCAGGTGGGAGCGGCGGTTTTTCTGGCCGCTTTTCTGTTAGAGCGGCCGGGTCGACCGCCGGGCTTGTATCTTTATCTTGCTGTGCTGAGCGGCCTGGTTTTGTATGGCGCCGAAGGAATGCGGCACCGGCAGCTCCACCGAGAAACGGCCGGGGTGGCCACTTTTCTCAAATGTCTTTTGATCGGGGTCGGGTTGCACGGTTTACTCTCGCCGCCTGCAACCGTTCTGGCCGGTTTCGTGCTGGCCTCGCTGGCTGCGCACGCGCCAAAGCACATCCGGCATCGGTTACTTTTCTAAGGCGCGGTGCTAGCTTTTTGCCTCCCTTTTACGCCGCGCAGCCTCCATACGTTCCTTGAGTTTGTTGTTTCTGGCGACGATATCCTCCCGGCCCCGGTACCAGGGCGGGATATCGTTGTAGTCGGGAATGCCGTCGTCGATCATGTAGCGGGAGCCGGGGTTTTGGGGATATCCCATTGGCACCGCCCCGGCGCAGATAACGAATACCCCGTCATCTCCGGCTTTGAGGGCCCGGCTGCTTTCTGCTGCCACCCGGATGATGTCTCCCGGGACCAGGTCGAGGAGTTCATTTTGCGCCAGCATGGTCCCGCTGCCCTCGACCACGATATATACCTCCTCCTGTTTGCGATGGCGGTGGGTAAAGGTGTAACCTTCACCCGGCGGTATCCTGATCAGGCCCAGGGCCACGCCTTCGAGTTCCAACTGCCGACGAGGGCTGGTGAGCCAGGGGAGGTGGGCAAAGTCGAAGTGGGCCTTGGTGTAGGGTTTGCTCATGGTTTGCGGCCTCCGAAAAAATCGATTGGTGTGGTAGTGTACAATTCAGGAGTGGTTGGGGGGCATAAGGGGGGGGCGTCCTCCCGGCGTCCCGCCCGATTCCGCTACCTTTTATCACTACAGTAAAGGAGAACGTCCATGACGGAGTCAAGCTATATTCACGCCGGCTGGTTGATTGACGGCACTGGCGGGCCGATCCGTAAACAGGTACTGCTCACCGTTCGCGACGGGCTGATCGGAGCCATCGACCGGTTTGTGGCGGGAGACGCCCCCGATTCGCGGCTGGTGACCGATCTCTCTTTTGCCACCCTGGCGCCGGCCTTTATCGACAGCCACGTGCATTTGACGATGTCGGGAACGGTAGATCTTCGAAGTCGCGAACACCAGTTGAGAGCCGGTTGCGATGAACTCGACCGGGTGATAGCCCGGCATCTCGATCATCATCTCGGTCACGGGGTTCTGGCGGTGCGCGACGGCGGGGACCGTAACGATTGCGTCGGACGCTACCTGCAGGCACGTGAAAAAGAGGGACGCTTCCCGGTGCGGGTATCGACCAGCGGCAGGGCCTGGCACTGTCGGGGGCGCTACGGCGCATTGATCGGCAGATCGCCCGCGGCCGGCAAGAGTCTGGCCCAGGCACTGGCGGAAGATGGGGGAGCGGTGAATCAGGTGAAGTTGGTCAATTCCGGCCTCAACAGTCTCAAAACCTTCGGCAGACAGACGCCGTCCCAGTTTTCGCGCGATGAGATCCGGGGGTTTGTCGAGGCGGCGGCGCGGCTTGGCCTCGACGTCATGGTGCACGCCAATGGCGAGGAACCGGTGCGGGATGCTCTCGAGGCAGGCTGTCACTCGATCGAACACGGCTTTTTCATGGGCCGGGAAAATCTGCAGAGGTTGGCGGATCGCCAGGCCTTCTGGGTGCCGACCGCCTGCACCATGAAGGCGTACGCCGAACTTTTGACCGAGCAGGGGGATCATAAAGGGGCGGCGGTGGCGCGCAAAAATCTCGAGCACCAGCTCAAACAGCTGGCGCTCGCTCGTGAGCTGGGGGTCCCGGTCGCCCTGGGCACCGATGCCGGCAGTCCGGGGGTGCTCCACGGCGAATCCGTGGTAGAAGAGATGAAACTGCTGATGAAGGCAGGCTATTCTCTAGCCGAAGCGGTCCGGTGTGCCACCCAGATGGGAGCCCGTTTGCTGGGACTCAAAAATATGGGCTCCATCGGCATAGGCGGACCTGCGGATTTTCTGGTGGCGCGCGGCGGACCCTCGCAATTACCCCGCAAGTTTTCGTATCTGGAAGCGATCTATATTGGCGGAGAATCCAGTGAGTTCTATAGAAAACATCCGGGCAACCACGTTGGATGAACACTCACTGGTTTTGCCCGGAGCTTCTTTTGAAACGCCGGGTCGCATAAGCGTTTACAGGCATCGGTTTGGCCAGTCTTTGGTTGACCCGGTGAACGGTTACAGGGTCGTCGCAGGTGCAATCGTATCGTTACTTCACGGAGAGAACCGGGCACTCCGCCTTCAATATGACAAATTGGGCGGTTGAACCGAAGATGAGTTTCCCCACCTTGGAGCGGCTTTTGACCCCGATGATGATCTCGTCCACCTCTTTCTCCCGGGCATAATCGACGATATCCTCGCCAGGGGTGCTGCCTCGAACCAGCAGAGAGGTCTCGCAGGGAATGTCGCCCTGACTTGTCAGAAAGGCTTTTGCCGCCTTCAGTACCTTCTCGGCTTCAACGATATCCTGATTTTTGGTCTTCTCTCCGCCAATCAGCGAGGTGACAACCAGGATTTCTCCATTGAAGGCCTTGGCATGTTTGACGGCCAGTTTCAGCAGGTCTCTGCCGACGTCCGTTCCCCTGTATCCGACAAGTATTTTCATCTGTAAGGTGTCTCCAAAGTGATGAATTTTTCAGGATTAGTTTTTGGCCGACACGCGGCCGGTTGCAGGAAATTATTAGCACCGGGAGGGAAAAGTAAAGATGCCGCCGCAGGTTTTTAAAGAAAAAATTTGCGGCCGCGGGATTTCTTTTGGCCGGTAACCGTTCTTGAGATCGAACACATGCGGAACAAAGGTTGAACGGGCATCAACTTCTTTTGCCGAGTCTTATACGGTAGTCCTTGAATATCAGAGAAATCTCATTATGTTGTTCCGGTGATATTGGTCGGAGTCCGACAATCATGGCGCGTGCGGACGAATCGGTACGGGCAGGCCCTCCGAAAGAACGTCTGTTGAGGAATTTCGGCGAGATGAAGCGATGACGGCTAGGAGCCTGTCGAAATATATGCTGCAGCAGGTTCATGCAAGGTTGGGGATAAAAAAGCGAATGGCAACGAAAAACAAGAAAAACTCACTCCTGTGTCCCAATTGTCGGCGACTGGTCAGCCGGTCGGATTCCGCCTGCCCGTACTGCGGGCTAAAGCATCCGGGCTCGTTCTGGAAAGACAATCTGCTGACCCGGGGGATCAAGGGGGACAAGTCGATTCTCGAAATCCTGCTCGTGGTCAACATCGCCATGTTTGTCTTTTCGCTGTTGATCGATCCCTCTACGTCTTCCTTCGTCGGCAATCCGTTCAGCTTCCTGGCTCCAACTACCAGAAGTCTCTGGGTGTTGGGCGCCACCGGCACCATCCCGCTGTTTCAGTCCGGGCACTGGTGGTCGCTCATTGCCGCCAGTTTTCTCCACGGCGGCCTGGTGCATATCGCCTTCAACATGATCGCGCTCTACCAGCTCGAGCCGCTGGTGATTGACATATACGGCAACAACAGAACGATTGCCATTTACATTCTGGCCGGGGTGGCGGGCTTTTTTCTTTCGGCACTGGCAGGAGTGGGACTGACGATCGGCGCCTCAGCCTCCATCTGCGGTTTGATCGGCGCCTTGCTCTACTATGGCTGGAATCGCGGTGGCACCTATGGCAAAGCCATCTTTCACCCAGATCGGCATCTGGGCGATAGGTATCGTGCTGTTCGGCTTCCTGGTGCCCGGCATCAACAACTGGGCCCATGGCGGAGGCATGGCCTCCGGATTTGCGCTCGCCGCTTTGCTCGGGTATCGGGAGCGGCGGCCGGAACGGATAGGTCATACCCTGCTTGGCATGCTGTGCATTGTCGTCACGGTCCTGGTGCTGGTCTGGTCGTGTTTTAACGGGGTGTTGCTCCTGCTCAGCTCGCATTTCTCGTAAGCCGTAGTGATGTGTGCTACAGTCATGTCCGTTCCGCCGGCATTGCCTGTGAAGTGGTGCTCATGGGCGGGGGCTGTTCACCAGGCTGATTGTAGGCGATAAGAGAGGAGAGTAACCGGACTGCCCAAGGAGATGCGCCCGGTGGCAGGCGGATGCCAACGCGGCCATGTCGCCAGGGCCGCTTTTCGGGAGCGGAGAGCAGCGGTTGTATGAGGAAGAAGAGCGCTACGATATCAAAAACACAAGCAAACAGGCCCCCGCCCATGAGCACGAGGCGGAACCTGCGGCACGATGCCGTGCCGGGCGACCCGGCATGTCAGCCGAGACAATACATTTTCGCCAGCAAAAGTTTTCTTTGCTGGCGAAAAATAGTAACCGTTCACCGGGCGAGCTTAAAGTTGCCCAAACCAATGCGTTGTAAACGTTCACCAGTGCTCCAGCTTGGTGCAAGCAGACCGTTGCGCTATAGCCTAACTATGCACGACGGTCTGATCGTGCCAAGATGGAGTGCTGGTGAGCGCTTACGAAAAATAAACGCCAGGGTCATCTTTATATTATTTTATTAGGCAGGTGTCAACTGATGATTAATTTTTTGTAAGGAAGCCCTGGTCCCCTGTCGGCTGAAACCGGCTGATGGGCAAGTATTTCAAAGGGTAAAGTGATGGACAGGACGGATAGAAGGATACTCAATATACTGCAGGCGAACGGGCGTATCACCAATTCGAAGCTGGCGGCGGAAATCGGCATCTCGCCGCCCGCCATGTTGGAACGGGTCAAACGGCTCGAGGCCTCCGGCATGATCCAACGTTACGCCGCCTTGATTGATCGGGAGAAAGCCGGCTTCGGCCTCCTGGCCATCATTATCCTTTCGGTGAGCATGAGCCAGATTACCTCTCTCACCGACGTCAAACTGCGTTTGACCGCCCTCGAAGAGGTGCTGGAGTGCTTTCAGCTCACTGGGGATGTCGACTTTCTGCTCAAGGTCGCGGCCAAGGATATGCCGAGTTATACCGCCTTTATCAACAACAAGTTGACGGGCATTCCCGGCATCCAGAATATCCGCACTTCCTTCGTGCTCGACACGCTGAAGAATACCACGGTGCTGCGACTGCCGGAGGAAGACTGAGGTGGATGCGGTCGCGGAGCTTTTCCGCCGGGGCGAGCGGTGATTATTCTCAACTCGCTCTTCCCGGTATTCCTTCTGGTCTTTCTCGGGGTGCTGCTCAAGCGGTGCGGCCTCACCGATGCCGCTTTTCTCCGTCAGTCCGACCGGTTGGTCTACTATATCTTCTTTCCGATCATGCTGTTCTGGAAGATCGGCGGCGCGTCTTTCCAGTCGGGCATCGACTGGACCTTCTGTCTGGTGACCCTGCTGGTGATCATCGCCATGTTCTGCTTCAGCACCCTGGTGATCGTGGGGGGGAAGATCGGAGAATTTCAAGCGGGCTCGTTTTCCCAGAGCTGTTATCGATTCAATACTTATATCGGGGTCGCCGTTATCCTGAACAGCCTGGGCGAACGGGGCGTGGCACTCTTCGGCATACTCATCAGTCTGGCGATTCCGCTCATCAACCTCTTTGCCGTCTCGACATTGATCTGGTTCTCCGGCCAGGATCTCGGGGCACGACAGCGATTGCGGATGTTGCTTCGCGCCCTGGCTGCGAATCCGCTTATCCTGGGTTGTCTTGCCGGAATCGCCTATTCCCGGCTGATCGGGAGCTTTCCGGTATTTCTGGATAACGGCCTGCGGCTGCTTTCCATGGTCACCCTGCCGCTTGCCCTGCTTTCCATCGGCGGAGCCCTCTCCTTTTCCGGGGTGCGGCGCCATCTGCCGTTATCGCTGGTGGCGGCGGCCTGCAAGCTGGTTATTCTGCCCGCGCTTGCCTATCTGGTCTATTCGTTGGTTGGCATTCAGGGTCTTGGCTTCAAGGTGGGAATGATTTTTTTCGCGCTGCCGACCTCAACCGCCATTTACGTGCTCTCTTCCCAACTCAACAGCGATACGGAATTGGCCTCCTCGGCGATTGTGCTCTCTACCCTGCTTTCCTTTTTCTCACTTTCGGCGGTTTTGCTGCTGTAGCCGGCGCACCCTGCGCCGGTTGCCTATGAGCTTCAGGAGAGCATGGACGAACCCGGTTTGTGCCGGGCCCATTCCGGTCGGCGTGCGAAGAACTCTTCTCTTTCGGGTTGTTCGTCGTAGGGGTGTCGAAGCAGGTCGAGCAGTTCATGAATGAGCGCGAAGTCGCCCGCTTCCGCTTTCTCGATCGCCTGTTGGGCCAGGTAGTTGCGCAATACGTATTTGGGGTTGGTGGCATTCATCAGTTCGTGCTGCGCCATTGGCTCGACGGGGTCGGACGCCTTTCGCCGGCAATAGTTGCCCAGCCAGCGGTTGAGATGTTGCAGGTACTCATCGCTCAGTTGCTCTTGGCGGTAATACGCCGGCAGCAACTGATCCGGTGGTGTTGCCCTGTTCGCGCTGCAATCTGCCGCTTCCAGCTTGGCAAGTTGCCGGAAAAAAATCGTCATGTCGGTCTCCGTCATGAGCAGGAGGTCCAGCAGGTCGTGAAAGAGGTCCTCATCGCTTGGCATATATTCCGAGAGGCCGAGTTTGCTTGCCATCATCAGGCGCCAGCGGTGCAGGAATTCCTGCCGATACCCATTGATCGAGGGCATCCTGCAGCGGTTTGGCGTCTTCTATCAAAGGGAAGATGGCGTTGGCGAGCTGGGCCAGATTCCAGAAGGCGACCGCCGGCTGGTTGCCGAAGGCATAGCGCCGGCCATGGGCGTCGGTGGTGTTGGGGGTCCATTGCGGGTTATAGTCCTCGATCCAGCCATAGGGGCCGTAATCGATGGTGAGGCCGAGGGTGGACATATTGTCGGTGTTCATCACCCCGTGAACGAAGCCGACTCGCATCCAGTGGACGATCAGCTCGGCGGTCCGTCGGCATATCTCTTCGAACCATTGCAGGTAGACCTCGCGTGAGGGCTCGCCCAGATGGGGAAAGTCGATGGTGATGGTGTAGTCGACCAGTTGTCGCAACAGATCGTTGTCGCCACGGGAGGCGAAGAGCTCGAAATTGCCGAAACGTAGAAACGAGGGCGAGACCCGGCAGACCACCGCTCCCGGTTCGTCCTTGGGGTGACCGTCATAGAACATGTCGCGCTCTACCGGCTCCCCGGTGGTGATCAGGCTGAGTGCCCGGGTGGTCGGGATGCCGAGGTGGTGCATCGCTTCACTGATCAGGAATTCCCTGATCGAGGAGCGGAGCACCGCCAGCCCGTCGGCTCGCCGGGAGTAGGGCGTTGGGCCTGCGCCTTTGAGCTGGAGTACCCAGCGTTGCCGATCCCGGTTGACGACCTCGCCGAGATTGATTGCCCGACCGTCGCCGAGTTGTCCCGCCCAGTTGCCGAACTGGTGACCGCCATAGCACATGGCAAAAGGCGCCATGCCAGGCAGCAGGGCGTTGCCGGCGAAGACCTCGGTGAAGAGCGCGCTTGAGCAGGACGTTTCATCGAGGTCGAGCAGTTGGGCCACTTCCGGGGAGTAGGCGACAAGTCGGGGACTGGTGACCTTGGTGGGTTTAACCAGTGAATAGCAGGCGCCGCGGACCTGACGGCGGCTGTCGTCGGTGCGTGGGTCCGCGGGTAACTTGTCGACAAATGTGTTGTCAAAGCACAGGGAATTCAGTGTCATGTTGGGAATATGCTGTGTCATTGGCAATAAAACGCGGATGCCATGGTGGTTGATAACAACTCTCATTTTGAAGCTAACCATCGAAAGTGCTTCCTACAAGGGCGACCGCCGCCTGCTATTCTTTTTATCGGCAGAGAGGTGAAGCGCAACGGATCGGGCAAGCCTCCGGAGTAGGTTTTGCCAAAGTGCGGTGTCGGTAAACGGTTATGATTTTTTTTAAAAGTATATTCCATATTTGACAAATGTGTCGTATCCTTGAAGGCAAGAGATGCTTCGGTGTTGCCGGAGAATGTCATGCAGGCATCCGTTTCACCAATATGAATCTATCCTGGTAATAACTGCCGGGAATCGATGCGGTCGCGGAGAACAGCACTTTAGAAGAGAATGGTTCACAGTTATCCTCAAGACCTGGTTGTCAAGCTCAAGGAAAAATGGCACCAGCTTCCCGTCGAAGACTCGGAAGCCGCGGCTCTGCCGCCGTCGCTGCCCGAAATCTCAGTGCTCGAAGAGCTGATTTCCACCTGCTATCAGGTCAGCCAGATGCGGGAAGAAGATCGGGATATCAGTTTCCGGCTGCAGCTGGCGGAACCGGAAGCCTACGGGTCACCCGAGGATGGATTGCTGCAGGGAGTATTCACCCTGAAATTCACCGAGCCTCGCCCCTTCAACACCTACGAACTTCTCAAGCTGGCGCCATCGATCGATTTCAACAATTCCCTGATCGGGGTTCGCTTCCGGGAGACCGAGGGGTTGCAGATCTGGGGGCTGACGCACACCGGCTCCCGCTGGCGGCAGGTGATTCACGGCGGCAGCAAGCAGGCGGCGCCGCTGCCGAAAGTTCTCGGGGTGCATGTGGTCGGGCCGGGTCGCCTGACCCTTTTTTACGGCCTGGACCTGCTGGTCCAACTCACCGGCGGCAAGATCATCTCCCCTTCGACCAACGTCTTTCAGTCGCAGTGGATGAACAGCCGTTTCGCCAATGTCCAGACCCAGCTGGCGTCGCTCCACGCCCAGAATCCGCTGCAGGTCAAGAACGAGTGGGCAAAGATAGAGCCGGATTTTGTCGGCAGGCTCTACCTGGAATTTTTCAAGCACGTGATCAGCACCATACGCCGGTCGGGGCACGGCGGCACCTTGATTTCGCTGCCCGCGGGCATGGAAAATATCGTCTCCCGCGACAACCCCTATATCTCCATTAAATACCGATTCGCCGAAGCCGGCTCCAGCCTGCAGCTGAAGACCCTGATCCTGGAGATCATGCAGGCACTCGCCACGATTTGCGGCAGACTCTACGGGCCGGACTACGTGGCGGGCTGGAAGGACTACGTCGCCCTGCAGGGAAAGCGGCTCTCCCAGCTCGATGAACAGATCTTCAAATTTGCCCGTTTCGTCGCCCGATTGACCGGTGTGGACGGGGCGGTGGTGACCACCGAAGCCCCGGAACTGATTGGTTTTGGTGGAATTATTCAGGGGAATTTCGAGATGGGCGAACACGTCGCCAAAGCGCTGGATCCCGAAGGCATGAGCCGGCGCATCGAACGCATCGAGAGCGTCGGCACCCGGCACCGCTCCCTCTATTATCTCTGTAAAAAACTCAACACCGTGCTGGGGATCGTGGTTTCCCAGGATACCAAGGTGCGGGCCGTCACCTGGGGAGGCGACAGTGTTCTCTACTGGGATGTCATCCCCATCGATTTCGCCATTTGACCATTGCCGGGCTAGCCAACACCGAAATTGATCCCTTGCGCCAAGGGCATCTCGCTGCTGTAGTTGCAGGTGACGGTCTGTCTGCGCATATAGCTCTTCCAGGCGTCGGAACCCGATTCCCGACCGCCGCCCGTCTCCTTCTCGCCGCCGAAGGCGCCTCCGATCTCTGCGCCCGATGTTCCGATATTGACGTTGGCGATGCCGCAATCCGAGCCAGCGGCGGCCAGAAATGTCTCGGCCTCCCGCAGGTCGGTGGTGAAGATCGCCGAGGACAGTCCCTGCCTGACGCTGTTTTGCAGTGATATCGCTTCTTCCACACCACCGGAATAGCGAATCAGATACAAAATGGGCGCAAAGGTTTCCTCTTGAACGATGGCTGTGGTCGGCTTGACGGCGGCAAGTGTCGGTTCCACATAGCAGCCCGAAGCGTAGTCGGCACCGGAGAGTTGCCGGCCGCCGATGAGGATGTCGCCGCCCTGGCTCTTGATAGCCTCTATCGCCGCCAGATATCTCTCAACGCCCTGTCGGTCGATCAGCGGGCCGACATGATTGCCCTCCTCAAGCGGGTTGCCCACTTTCAAGCTTTTGTAGGCGGTGAGCAGCCGCTGTGCTACCTCATTATAGAGAGATTCGTGGATGATCAGCCGCCGGGTGGTGGTGCAGCGCTGGCCGGCGGTGCCCACCGCGCCGAAGACCACGGCCGGCACCGCGAGCTTGAGATCGGCATGCTCTGTGAGGATGATGGCGTTGTTGCCCCCGAGTTCGAGAATCGTTTTGCCCAGCCTGCCGGCGACCACCTGGGCGGCATGCCTGCCGGAGGCCACGGAGCCGGTAAACGAGATCAGCGGGACGGCCCCTTCGGTGAGGAGACGCTCGCCGACCTCGTTGCGATCCCCGATCAGCAGAGAAAAAACCCCTTCGGGGAGATTGTTCTCTTTGACAACCTCGCCGAGAATGCGCTGCATGGCGATGGCGGTGGCCGGTGCCTTGGAGGAAGGTTTCCAGATGGTGACATCTCCGCAGACCGCGGCCAGCATGGCATTCCAGGACCAGACCGCCAGCGGGAAGTTGAATGCGGTGATGATACCGACTATGCCAAGCGGGTGGTACTGGTCGTAGAGGCGGTGTCCCGGTCGTTCCGAGACCGTGGTCATGCCGTAGAGCATGCGGGACTGGCCCACGGCGAAATCGCAGATGTCGATCATCTCCTGCACCTCGCCCAGCCCTTCCTGGAGTGATTTGCCGGTTTCATAGGTAATAAGCCGCCCCAGCGCTTCCTTGTCCCGGCGAACGTGGCGGCCGATCTGGCGCACGATCTCGCCTCGCTTCGGGGCTGGCACCCCGCGCCAGAAAGCGAATCCCTTGCGGGCGGTTTCGATGAGATAGTCGAACTGACTGCCGGTGGCTTTGGGGATTCTCAGGTAGTCGGTGCCGTCCACCGGTGAGACGGCTGTCAGTTCGTCGGCGTTTGTGGACTTCGACCACTCGCGACCGGACGATACGGGGGAACTGTGGGTGTCCAGGCCGAGCTGTTTGAGAAAATTCATAACGACCTCGCTGGAAAGTTGGGTTGTTTGTGTGATATAGGTTCAGTATCGCACTGCCGGTATCGGGAGTCAAGAAACTGAACGGCCTCTAGGAGCCTGTCGGATTATGCCCTTTTTCCCCATATCTTCGTTAAACTCGAAAAAATTATCCTTGGAATATTCAGTATATGCCTCCGGTAATTTTTTCGAGTTTGCCTCGATCTGAGCAAAAATGCCTATAATCCGACAGGCTCCTAGGCTTAGCCGCAAGAAGGACAGGAACGTCCCGAGTAATCCAAAGGAGTTGAATGTACTGCTCACATGCTCCTTCAAAAGTATAAGATAGCAACTCGGATCAGTATTGTGGCCGGCGTCATCCTGGCGATGATGCTGATGCTGGCGGTAGTCGAAGTAAGGGGGCTCAACAGCATCAGGGATAGCTTGAACGAGATTGTCGGGATCCACTACCAGCGCCAGCGGCAAGCCCAGGAAATGCGCTTTGCCGCAAGGCATTGCGGTGTGCTGGTGCGCAACTTCCTGCTGGTCGCCGACCAGACCGGCAGGCAGCGAGAGCGGCAACGGTTCGATGAGGGAGCGGGTAGGTACGCAAAACTCCTCCGGCAAATGACTGCCCAGAATCTCAGCGCCAAGGAGCGAAGCATCCTCTCGGAAGTGATCCGCGACGGGAGTGCCACCTTTCGCCTTTGGCAGCAGGTTCTCACGACCGGGGCGTCGGGAGATTTGTCGCAAGCAATGGCCTTGCTGGCCGGTTCGGTCAGAAATCAGCAATGGGGCTGGTTGGATAGTCTCGGCGCTTTGGTGCAGCTCGAAAGCAGCCTGGCGGAGGATTCGATGGCCAAGGCGCTGAGGGATTATCATCGAACCAGGATCGTTATGGCCATGGTCAATGTGCTGGCGATCGGCGCGGCGCTCTTTCTGGTGGCGGCCATCTCAGCGGGCATCGTCGGTCCCTTGCATGAAATCATCGGCAAGGTCGACCGCATCGCCAGAGGAGATCTTTCAACCCGGATCGAGATGCATCAGGAGGATGAAATCGGTCTGTTGATCACCCATATCAACCAGATGGTGGAAAAGCTCCAGGCCAGCGAGGAGGAACTCGAGAAATACCGCTACCATCTGGAGGAATTGATCGAATGGCGGACCGGCGAGATCAACGATCAAAGAGAGCGCTTTATTTCCGTGCTCATCCACGACCTGAAGGGGCCGCTGGTGCCGATCATCGGTTTTTCCAGACTGTTGATGAACAAAAAAAGGCTCACTGAAGAGAGAATTCACGAATATGCCCGGGCCATTCACGAATCAACCATGAAACTCTCTTTCGCCATCGAAGAGACCTCCCAGAACCTCAGGGCAAAACAGCTGTCGTACAGCTTTGACAGAGAACCCTTCGATATAGAGGAGTTGCTCTCTTCGGTGAGCAAGAGCTGCCAGCCCGGACTGGGGGACCACCACATCAGCTTGCGGGTCAACAACCAGCAGGCAGAAGAGTTCAAGAGTAGCGGTCAGCTGCTTTACGCCGGAGACATCGGTAAGGTCCGCTCGCTATTTGAAAACCTCATCGGCAACGCTTGCAAATATGCCGAGTCCACCATTGATATCCGGATCACGGGATCGGATGAACAGGTGGAACTCATCGTTGACGACGACGGCCGAGGGGTGGCTGAGCCCTATCGCACGAAGATATTCGAAGAGTATTACCAGGCTCCGGGAAGCAAGAACGGAACCGGTGTCGGCCTCTACAGCGTCAAGCGGATCGTCGAGCACTATCAGGGGGAGATAACCGTGACCTCATCGCCGGCCGGTGGGGCCCGTTTTGTGGTGGTTTTGCCCAAAAGCGAGCAGTGAAAACCCGGAGCCTGAGGTTCGCTCCTTACATGTGCTGGATATATCGGTCGTATTTCTTTAAATAGATGTCGGAGAGGGTCAGAAAGGCGGTAACTACAAGCGGCCCGTAAAAGATGCCCAACACCCCATATACGCTTAACCCGCCGATAATAGAAAGAAATACCAGGAGGGTATGCATCCGCACCTGGCTGCCCACCAGCTTTGGTTTGGCCAGATACTCCATGGAAAAGGAGAGCACCAGATAATAGACGAATAAAAAGATTCCCGCACCGACCCGGTCGCCCACCGCCAGGATGATGGCGGCCGGAATCATCACCAAGCCTATGCCGAAAATCGGCAGAAAGGCGAGAATCGCCATGGTGCACCCCCAGAGCAAGGGGGAGTTGAGTCCCAGGATGGAGAACATCGCCCCGCCGAGAATCCCCTGAATCAGTCCGCAGATTCCATTCCCTTTCAAGATCGCATTGGCGATTTCTTCAAATTTGCAAAGCAATAACCGATCCTCGTCGTCCGGCAGCGGAGAGAGGCGAATGATATACTCGAGCAGCCTCGGCTGGTCGATCAGAAGAAAGAAGATCACCAGAATCATCATGCAAAAGAGAAAGACGAACTGCATGATATTGGCGGCCCAGGCGCTGGCCTGATTATACAGCATCAAACCGCCCATTTTGGCCAGATAGGTGAGAGAGTCGATCACCAGGGTCGGTTTGAAGTGAAAACCGAGTTCGGCGAGATACGTCTGCAATTGAACGGCCAGTTGGTTCGCCTGGAGAAAGTGCTGGAGTTTCAGCCCCACCTGGCTGTTGCGCCCCCAGTTATAGAGGCTGAGCGCCTCGTTGGCCAGCGAACCGATGAAGAGCGTCAGTGGGATGAAGACGATGGCGATGATGAGCAGGCAGGTGAGAACCGACGACAGATTGGCAGGGAGTGCACGGTTGAAAAAGAGGTAGATTGGCCGAAAGAGGTTGGTGAGCAGAAACGACAGCACCAGAATCGACCAGAACGGCCAGAGAACCTTCCCCAGAAAGAAAATGGAGATAAAGAAGACCAGCAAAAAATATCTGATCCGCATCGGGCTCGGTGGGGATTCGGTGAGTTCTTCGGGAGTGTTGGGTTCGTTCATAGTTGTTCTATCGCGGGTTCGCGGTCGACCGGCGGAAGAAGCCGGAGTGTCGATTTTGCCACTGTCTTTATAAATCTATGGATTACTGTTGCAATTGATCAGATGCCTGAGGTATTCTAGACGCTTGCCGCGGGCGTTTGATGTCTGCATTGCACTAAAAGTAAATATTTTTTCGGAGGCTCAAGGCCGTGTACTGCACTAGGTGTTGAGCCATCGAATATCATACCATACGGACGTGTTTGTCAAGCAATGGCGAGGAGATTGGCACAATGTGGGAAGACCTTGAAGTGACACTGGAAAAGACGTCGGAAAATCAACTGAAGGAAAAACCGGCGCAGGACAAGCTGGGATTCGGGAAACACTTTACGGATCATATGTTCCTGATGACCTGGGATCGCCAGCAGGGCTGGCATGATGCCAAGATCTGTCCTTATGCTAATTTCGAGCTGGATCCCGCTTCCGTGGTGTTTCACTACGGTCAGGCAATATTCGAGGGCCTGAAGGCCTACCGGGGAGAGAACGATCAGATCTACCTGTTTCGCCCCCAGGATAACTTCGAGCGGATGAACAAGTCCGCGGTTCGCATGTGCATGCCGCGCCTTCCGGTGGACAAGGTGATAAAAGCGCTGAAGGCGCTTGTTTATCTGGAAAAAGACTGGATACCGACGACAGAGGGGGCCACTCTCTATATCCGGCCGACCATGATGGGTGTGGAGCCGTTTCTCGGAGTGCGTCCCTCGGATGTGTATTATTTTTTCATTATCCTGAGTCCGGTCGGCGCCTATTACTCCGAGGGGTTCAATCCAACCAAAATCTTCGTCAGCGATGAGCATGTCCGGGCGGTAAAGGGCGGAGTCGGCAATGTGAAAACCGCCGGCAACTACGCCGCCTCGCTATTCACCTCCCAGGTGGCCAAGAAAGCCGGTTATACCCAGGTCCTGTGGTTGGATGCCTGCGAGCATAAATATGTCGAGGAGGTTGGGACCAGCAATATCTTCTTTAGGATAAGCGATCAGCTCATCACTCCGCCGCTAGAAGGCTCGATCCTCGGTGGCATTACCCGCGATTCCGTCCTCAAGCTTGCGGAGAAATGGGGCCTACCCGCCGTCGAGAGGCGAATCACCATCGACGAGGTGCTGGCGGCATGCAAGGATGGGAGCCTGCAGGAGGCCTTCGGCACCGGCACCGCCGCGGTTATCTCACCCATCGGCGAGTTCTTCTACAAAGAGCAGGTTTATTCGGTAAATAACGGTGAAATCGGCGAGTTGTCCAGACGGCTCTATGATGAGCTGCAAGCCATCCAGGCCGGCCGGGCCGAAGACCCCTTCAAGTGGATCGTCAGGGTAGGGTGAAGAGGGTCAAAATGTGAATAAATATCCAATGTTTCGTTGATTTCTGTGTGTAGGGGTGCCCGCCTTTCAGGCGGGCATTTTTTTTTGCCCAGGCGACCTTGATTTTTAAAGATACGCGACTATAGTTTTGGCCAGTTTATGATAGCCGCCCGAAAATCGGGCGAAAAATAACGAATAGGGGACCATTTGCATTCATTGAGTGGGCCCGTTCGAAAATCAACTTATAAATAAAGTAGGAGGAAGTAATGAAGATTCGTCCATTGAATGATCGTCTTTTGGTCAAGCGACTGGAAGAGGAAGAGACCACGGCTGGCGGCATTATCATTCCTGACAGCGCCAAGGAAAAACCTGCCGAGGGCAAGGTTATGGCGGTTGGTCCCGGTAAGCTCAATGACAAAGGTGACCGAGTTGCGCTGCAGGTAAAAGAGGGTGACCGTGTGCTCTTTTCCAAATACGGTGGTACCGATGTGAAGTTGGACGGCGAAGACTACCTTATCATGCGTGAGGACGATATCCTCGGAATCATCGAGTAAGACCAATTTCGAATCTACTTCTTTCTGCCCGTTTTGCCACGGGTATAAATTGATTAAGGGAGAATTATCTAATGGCTGGAAAAGATATAAAATACGGAGTTAAAGCCCGCGAGTCGATTCTCACAGGTGTCAACACCCTCGCCGACGCGGTCAAGGTCACTCTCGGTCCGAAAGGCCGCAATGTGCTGATCGAAAAATCCTTCGGCGCCCCGACCATCACCAAGGACGGTGTTACCGTTGCCAAGGAAATCGAACTTAAGGACAAGTTTGAAAATATGGGCGCTCAGATGGTCAAGGAGGTCGCCTCCAAGACCTCCGATGTAGCCGGTGACGGCACCACCACCGCCACCGTCCTGGCCCAGGCCATCTACACCGAAGGTGCCAAACTGGTTGCTGCAGGCGGAAACCCCATGGAGATCAAGCGCGGTATCGACAAAGGTGTCGAGGTTGTCGTCGCCGAGCTGGCTAAAATCGCCAATCCGACCAAAGAGCAGAAAGAAATCGCCCAGGTCGGCACCATCTCCGCCAACAGCGACGAGACCATCGGCAACATCATTGCCGAGGCCATGGACAAGGTCGGCAAGGAAGGCGTTATCACCGTCGAGGAAGCCAAGTCCATGGAGACCACCCTGGATGTTGTCGAAGGTATGCAGTTCGACCGCGGCTATCTCTCTCCGTATTTCGTCACCGACCCGGATCGCATGGAGGTTTCCCTGGAGGATCCCTACCTCCTGTTGGTGGAGAAAAAAGTCTCCAACATGAAAGACCTGCTGCCGGTCCTCGAGTCGGTTGCCAAGATGGGCAAGCCTCTGCTGATCATCGCGGAAGACGTCGACGGCGAAGCGCTGGCCACCCTGGTGGTCAACAAGCTGCGTGGCACCCTCAATGTCGCCGCTGTCAAAGCTCCGGGCTTTGGCGATCGCCGCAAGGCCATGCTCGAGGATATCGCTATTCTCACCGGTGGCCAGGTCATCAGCGAAGATCTCGGCATCAAGCTGGAGAATGTCACTGTCAACGATCTCGGTACTGCCAAGCGCGTCACCATCGATAAAGACAACACCACCATCGTCGACGGCGCCGGCGCTGCCGAGAAACTGGAGGCCCGCGTCAAGCAGATTCGTAACCAGATCGAGGACACCACCTCCGATTACGATCGCGAGAAACTCCAGGAGCGTCTGGCCAAGCTGATCGGCGGTGTAGCGGTAATCAATGTCGGTGCAGCCACCGAGATCGAGATGAAAGAGAAGAAGGCTCGCGTCGAGGATGCCCTCAACGCTACCCGCGCGGCTGTTGAGGAAGGCGTCGTTCCCGGTGGTGGTATCGCCTACATTCGTTGCCTCAAAGCTCTTGCCGCTCTGGAGCTTCCCGGTGAGCAAAATCTTGGCAAAAACATCCTGCTGCGCGCTCTCGAAGAGCCGGTCCGCCAGATTTCTTCCAACGCCGGTCGTGAAGGTTCCGTCATCGTCGAGCACGTCAAAGGTCTCGAGGGTGCCAACGGCTTCAACGCCGCGACCGAGCAGTACGAAGACCTCATCCAGGCAGGTGTCATTGATCCGGCCAAGGTTACCCGTACCGCGCTGCAAAACGCCGCTTCGGTTTCCGGCATGCTGTTGACCACCGAGTGCGTGATCGCAGAGAAACCCGAAGATAAAGATGCTGCTCCGCCAATGCCTGGCGGTATGGGCGGCATGGGTGGTATGGGCGGCATGGGCGGCATGATGTAAGCCGTCGAGTTGCCAGGACGGACCTCGGAGAAGGTCCGTCCACAAGTTTTTTTGAAAATGATAAAAGGCTTCAATAGAAGCCTTTTATCATTGCCGTTTGTTCGAAAAAAAAGCTATTGACAGTCGCTTGCGGATAATGTATTTATTCTGACCTTGCTGCACGGCGATGTAGCTCAGATGGTTAGAGCATGCGGCTCATATCCGCAGTGTCCGGGGTTCGATTCCCTGCATCGCCACCAGAATTTCACTGGCCTTTTAGAGGCTTTTACATATTGGGTCTGTTACGGAGTATCGTAACAGACCCCTTTTTTTGTACTGAGCTAAAACGGGGAGGAAAACGGGGACAGACCCCTATTTTGCTTCGCGAAGCCAAATAGGGGTCTGTCCCCGTTTTCCCAACCCGTCGGGCTAACAGTCAGGGAATCCGGTCTTGAAAAAGGCGAGCAGGGCGTGCAGGGTGGTAAGGGGATGCGGTGGACAGCCGGGGATATAGAGATCGACCGGCAGCAGGCTGTCGAGGGCGCCGATGATCTCCTCGCTGCCGTAAAAGGGGCCGCCGGAGATGGCGCAGGCGCCGCTGGCTATGACCACCTTCGGGGCAGGGATTGCCTCATAGGTGGCGAGCAGGGCCGATCGCATGTTCCTGGTGACGGGGCCGGTCACATGGATCCCGTCGGCATGGCGGGGCGAGGCGACGAAATCGATACCGAATCGGGAGAGGTCGAAAAACGGGGTGGTGAGGACGTTGGTGTCGGCCTCGCAGGCGTTGCAGCCGCCGGCTGAGACCTGGCGGAGTTGCAGGGACCTGCCGAACAGCTTCTTGAAGTGGCGTTTAGTGTGGTCGGCGAGCTCAGGCAGGGCATCGCGCAGCACTAACGCCTCACGGCTGGCCGTTGCCATTTCAAATTTCTGGGTGAAGCGAACGAAGGCGCCGCCGGAAGCACGTTCACACTGGCCGCAGAAGGTGCATTTGCCCAGATCGATGGCCAGGTTATCGGCATCGATGGCCTGCTGGGGGCATTGGGCCGCCATTTCTTCGGCAATATTCAATTCGCAGGATGGGTTGATCTCGGGTAGCCCCCGAAACCGCTTGTACAGACTGATCGGCTCCGTGGGGTAGCCGCTGGTTCTGTAGCCTTGTTCCAGTCTGTTCTTTATGATTTTCCACATGGGTTATACCTGTTGAATGCTGTTCCTGTTGCCCGAATCAATGTCTTGAAAGCGCTCGATCCTACAGGTCGAAGCCGCAATACGAAAGGTTGAAACTTTTATTGCAGAGGGGGAAATCGGAGATTTCCTGGTTCCTGAGCGCCATGGCCAGGCCGGTCCAATTGTGGAAAGAGGGATCCTTCACCTTGTAGCGGGAGATCTTTCCCGTTTCATCTGTGAGCACACAGTGCGATAATTCGCCACGCCAGCCTTCGTTAACGGTGACTACCAGGGAGTCGGGAGCAAGAGTATCCTGACCCTTCCAAGCACTGGGAGATGCGTCACCCAACATGCGCAGCAGCTCCTTGATCATCGCCAGCGATTGGAAGATCTCCTCGCGACGCACCATGGCTCGGCTGAGGACATCACCAGCGGTCATGGAGATCCTCTCCGGCGGCAGGTCGTCGTATGCCTCTGTAGGCAGGGCAATACGGGCATCGTAGCTCAGGCCCGAGGCCCGGGCGCAGCAACCGACCAGGCCGAGGGTCGCGGCAGTCTCCCGCTCGACAGTACCGGTCGTTTCGAAACGGGCCAGCACCGTATGGGCGCTAAAGAGCAGGTCGCAGACACTGGCGATTTCAGGTTCCGTCTCGACGATCTTTGCCATGATGAGCTCGCGTTGTTCCTTGCCCACAGGCTGGCTGATGCCGCCGGGGCGAACCAGACTCTTGCCGAAGCGATTGCCGCAGAGCACTAGCAGCAGGTTGAGAAACTCGCCACGTAGCCGTCCAAAATAGGCTGCGGGCGGGCCGAAGGCGACATCGCCGCTCAGCGCGCCCAGATCTCCAAGATGGTTGGCGATCCGTTCCAGTTCCATGGCGATGGTGCGGACAATCCGGGCACTACGCGGGACCTCCCGTCCTGCAAGGGCCTCCAGTGCCTGACAGCAACAGAGATTGTGTCCGATGGCAGTATCGCCGGCAATGGCTTCGCAGATGATCGGCAACCTGGCCTGGGGCACGGCGGTCAGCATTTTCTCCACCCCTCGGTGCTGGTAACCAAGCTGGATTTCAAGAGAAAGCACCTCTTCGCCGATACACTGGAAACGGAAGTGGCCGGGTTCGATGATGCCGGCGTGGACCGGTCCCACCGCCACCTCGTGCACCGCCTCGCCCCGAACCCGAAAATAGGGGTAATTTCCTGGGATATCATGGCTGTAGTCGTTGCCGAACAGGTCCTTTCCCCCCGCGTAATTGGGGTGGTAGCGGACCATCTTCAGGCTGGGATGCCCCAAGGGTTCGATCCCGTACTGTTCGGCGATCTCGCGTTCGAATAGATGGAACTTTTCACTGCAGGACCGGGTAAGTGAGGGATATTCTGCACCCACGCTTGTGGCGAGGACGTGCAACCCCTTGTCGCGGAACACCGCAAGTAGTTTGTTGTTCTGCCGTTCTTTCCAGGCGAAGAAGTGGACGACAAAGCCGTGCTTTCCTATCCGTTCCGAGAGCGTCTCGGCAAAACGCGCGAAGGCAAGCTCGGGGATCGCCTGGCGAGAAACCGGTACGCCATTGTCGATGGTGAGGGTGTCAGCCATGGATCGTACCACCTAAAAGTTGAATAATGTGGGCAATAGTGTGTCGCAGCGTGCCGGGCATCCAGATCGAGAGCACCACCGAAGTGAGCAGCAGCACATAGGGGGGCAGGAGTTGTAAAAACCTTTCCCGCTTTTTCACTCGAACCTCTCCTGGTGTAAATGACATATCGGAGACGACAGCGGCAGCGCCCGAGAGCACCAGCAGCAGGCAAAAGATAAATGTTGCGGCTGCGGCGATGTGCCCTTGGCGGAAGGCGCCGATGAGAATCAGCAGTTCGCTGATAAAGATACCGAAAGGCGGCAGGCCGGAGATCCCGATAAAGCCGGCGAAAAAGGAGAGAAAGGTTCCGGGTAGGGTATGGATCATGCCTTCTATCCCGGCCGCCAGCTTGGTTTTGAAGGTCTGCAGGATGTTCCCGGCTGAGAGAAACAGCGAAGACTTGAGCAGCGAGTGGTGAATCAGGTGGAGGATAGCGCCGTAGAGGGCGAAACCGCCGATACCCACACCGAAAGCAATTACGCCCATGTTCTCGATGCTGGAGTAGGCGAGCAGACGTTTATAATCGGCTTGGCGAGTAATAAAAATGCCGGCCACCAACATGGAGGCGAGTCCGAAGCCGATGAGGATTGTGCCGGAAAAGGCTCCAAGCCCGGCGAGATACAGCAGCGCGTGCGTCTTGTAGATGCCGATGAACGCGCAGTTGAGCAGGGCCCCGGAGAGCAGTGCCGAGGCCGGACTCGGAGCCTGGCTGTGGGCGTCAGGCAGCCAGGTGTGCATGGGCGCAAGGCCCATCTTGGTGCCGAAACCGACAACGATGAAGATAAAACCGGTCTTCAGCCACAAGGGATCGAGCCGCCCGGCTACCTGGTTGAGCGCAGTGAAGGTGAGCGGCACCTTCAAGGCGGCGGTATCGACCGAGAGGGTGATGAAAAAGCAGCCCAGAAGCGCCAGGGCGATGCCCACCGAACAAATCAGCACATATTTCCAGGTCGCCTCGAGCGCCTCCTTGGAGCGGTGAATGAAAATAAGCGGGGCGCTGACCAGGGTCGTCGCCTCGATGGCGATCCAGAGCACAATGGGCTGGTCCGCCAGGGCCACCATGCTCATGGTGCCGAGAAACATCTGCATGCAACCAAGGTAGGTGATTTCCTTGGCCATCCGTTTTTCTTTCAGTGAACTCAGGGCGTAAACGGAGATCAGGAGAAAGATAAAGGAAGTGACGAGCAGCACCAACATGCCGATGGGGGTGGCGCAAAAAAAGCCGTCGTAGGCAGGGGCCAGCAACCCGCCCCACGCAAGCAGTGTGAGCAGCAGGTGCCCCGCCGCCACGGCTGGAAGGGTGCGGCGGCCGAAGCCGACCGGCAGAACAAGCGTTGCAAGCCCCAGGCAGAACGGCAGGAGAAAGATGAGTTCGAGCATGGTTTTAGTCCCTTAAACGCCTAAGCAGCGAGGTGTCGACGTCATCGAAGGCATGATTGATATTGTGGAGAATGATGCCCATGATCATTACCGCCACCAGCACGTCGAGCAGCACGCCGAACTCTACAACATAGGGAGTCTGGGACGGCCTGGTAAGCGCGGTCCCCACCAGGTAGATGCCGTTTTCCAGCATCAGGTACCCTATGACCTGGGTTATGGCCTTGCGGCGGCTCATCATCAAGAAGCATCCCGCGGCGACAGTGGTGATGGCGGTGGTGAGCAACAGGTCGTGACCGCCTGGCAGCGAGAGGTGGAGCCTGCCGGTGACAAACACCGAGAGCAGGATGATGACCAGCCCGGTGAGTAGCGAGGCATGGTAGCCGACAATGGGTTCTATCTCGATGCGGATGGCGATGCGACGCAGGGCGAGATAGAGCAGCCAGGGAATAAAAAAGCCTTTTGCAAGCATCATGAGCGGAAAGAACACCAGTCCTGCAACGGTTGCCCCTTCGCCCTGGTGGAGCAGGACAGGCAGCGCCGAGACCATGATCCCCTGCAGCGCCATGATCTTTATCAGCGCCACGAGCCGGCTGGAAGCGAGCGAGAGCAGTACGGAGAGCAGTATGACCGCCATGATCAGATCAGCAGCGTGTATCATTTGATAAATCCCATGGTGAGAATGGCCGCAAAGGCGACCAGGGCCGAGGAGGTGAGGATGAACTTGGGCACCAGGTTCATCCGGAAACGGGCCGTAATCGACTCGGTGATACCGACCGCGAGATATACGAGCGAAAGCAGCACAAGAAACGCCGCGCAGCGTGCCACGCCGCCTTCAAGCGGCGGACAGAGCAGCTGGGCGATGAAAGCCGCGTAAAAGAACAGCTTGTAAAACGAGGCGAGTTCAATAAAGGCAAGGTCAGGGCCGCTGTGGTCGAGGATCATCACCTCGTGGATCATGGTCAGCTCGAGGTGGGTTGCCGGATCGTCGACCGGCACCCGGGAGTTCTCGGTGAGCAGCACCATGAACAGAGCGATGATCACCAGTATCAGCAGCGCGCCTTGCGGGCCGGTCAGGGAGATCGGCGCAGGCGATATGAAGTAATCGGCAAGGCTGAGGCTGCCGCTGATCCGGTAGAACAGGATGAGCACGGCAAAGATCGTGACCTCTGCCAGAGTGCCGAAAAATGCCTCACGGGCCGCACCCATGCCTTGGAACGGCGAGGCGGTGTCGAGAGCCGCGGCGATGGTGAAAAAGCGTCCGAGCCCCAGGACGTAGAAGAGCACGATTACGTCTCCGGCGAAGCAAACAAGCGGCGCCGTCCAACCGATGGGAAAAAAGAGCAGGGCCATAACCGCCGAGGCGCAGCTGACCAGCGGGCCAAGCCGGAAGACGAAGCTGGTGCTGGTGCTGTAGACAGAACCCTTTTTCAGCAACTTGATCAGGGTGAAGTATTTTATCGCCAGCGGCGGACCCTTCCTGCCGCCGAAAAAGGCCTTGACCTTTAAAATGATGCCGGGAAACAGTGGGGCGCCAAACAATGCGAATAAAAGGAAAAAAAGTGATGTAATCATAAATCAACACACGGTGGATAACCGGGGTGTAAGCGGGCAATCAAATGAGTGTGATACATGCAAGTATCAGGACAATGCCGATGATATATCCGATATAGAGCTGAATGTTGCCGTGCTGTATCCAGCGCAGTTTTCTGAGCAGGGCGAGCAGCGGACGGACAAAGCCACGGGCCAGGCCGACCTCGGCGATATCATCAACCCTCTGGTGGAAAACCGGCTCCTCGGCAAAGATGCCCCGCAGGGTTACGGCTGTTTCCTTTACCAGGGCGAAAGGGCGAAAGAACGAAATCGCACTGCGGGCATAAGATGGTCCGGTATACTGAATACGGCTGGTCGGTCTGGAAAAGCCGCAGCCCCAGGTGGGACCCTGGGCGAGAACCTTGCCGCGATACAACAGTTTTCTGGCCAGGGCCAGGAAAATCAGCACGCCGAGGAATAGTCTCGCGGCAAAGGCAAGATGGGTGGCGAACGGTTCGGTAAGAGCCGCCGCAGTTGCGGGGAAGCCCGCAATCGCCCTGCAGCCCCAGCTGGCCAAAGCAACAAATGGTTCCGGAAAGAGGCCGATCGCAACACATGCCGTGGCCAGCCCCACCATGGGTACGAGCATAGCTGCTCCCGGCTTTCTGCCGGGGGCGGGCAGGTCGCTGCGGGGTTCTCCGAGAAAGACGATGCCGACTACCTTGGTAAAGCACGCGGAGGCGAGGCCGCCGATAATGGCGAGAGCGAAAATGGCGGCAATGGCGAGCAGCAGGCTGGAATGGTCTAGCTTCAACCCTTCAAACGCGGCGACATAAAGAAGAAATTCACTTATAAAGCCGTTTAAAGGCGGTAGTCCTGATATGGCTACGGAACCAAGGAGAAAGGTCTTCCCGACAACCGGCATCCGTTTCAACACCCCGCCGAGCATGTCGATACGGCTTTTACCGTTTTGCTTTATAACCGCGCCTGCCCCGAGAAATAGCAGCGATTTGAAGATCGAATGGTTGAGCACGTGCAGCAGGGCTCCGGTAAAGCCGAAGGCCGCCATGGCGGGGTTGTGCGCCGCCGTGCCGATCATGCCGAGTCCGACGCCCATTAGGACGATGCCGATGTTTTCCACACTGGAATAGGCCAACAGTTTTTTGAGATCATTCTTGCCCAGCGCGTAGAGAACGCCGAGGATTCCGGAAGCGATGCCAAATGCCAGGGTCAGTTGACCGAAGAGGGCGGAGGTGGGTCCGAGTATGCAGTAGACTCTGAGAATTCCGTAAATGCCCATCTTGATCATCACTGCCGACATGATTGCCGAGATATGGCTGGGAGCGGCGGGATGGGCCTTGGGCAGCCAGATGTGGAAGGGGTAGACGCCTGCCTTTGAGCCGAACCCGACCAGGGCGAGCAGAAAGATCGCCAGCTTGATGGTCTCCGGAGTGTGGACGGGCAGGGCCAGGGCGAGGCTGCCGCTTTGGCTGCACATCAGGCCAAAAGCGGAAAAAATCAGCAAGGCGCCGCCCTGGGCGAAGACGAAGTAGAGATACCCAGCTTTTCGGGTGGTTGGCTTGTGAAAGTCGTGCAGAACCAGAAAATAGGAGGAGATCGACATCACCTCCCAGCACAGGGCGAAAGTGAGGATGTTGCCGGCAACGCTCACCAGGGCCATGGAGACGATCAGCAGGCTGGTGAAAAAGCTATTGACCGCGATGCGCAGAGACGATTTGTCTCTGTCAAAGTAATGAAAAGCGTAGAGTACCGCCAGCGGACAGACACAAAAGACAGGCAGCAGGAAAAACGCGCTCAGGTTATCGAACCGGAAGCTGAGGATGAAGGTGTGCAGCCAGGGAAGGGACCAGGAGAGAGCGCCGAGGTCGGCTCGGGCGCTATAAAGGGCGAAAAGACCAAGCAGGCAACCGGCGGCGGTGCTGATGCTATGGATATATCCACCGAGCACCGGTCGTCGATACATAAACAGAGTCAGAGCCCCGCCGGTGACAATACCAAGTAAAGCGAAAAAAAACAGATTCATAAACAGATCCGGGTGGTGACGGAGGGCAGCGGTGGGCTATGACAACCGGAAGGATCTGGAGGGGGCCTTTCTGTCCTGCGTGGTTTAACGTTTCGTGGTACAGCGCTCTGAATCAGCATATTTCAGGCCAGATTGCGGCATAGTGTGCGGAAAGCTATAAGTGCCGATAACTCGACGAAAAAATTTTACGAATCGAGCTGAATGGGGGTGGTGAGGCCGATATTGGCGAGTGGTGTGGGGTATTTTGCCCCAATGGGGCGCCGGTCGACATCCCTCAGGCATGGAGAGGAATGCACGGCAGGCATTAAATAGTACGGTAATGCGGGAAAAGGACTATGTTTATGGGCAATGAGAGTGGGGTTGGGGTAAAATGGTACACATGGGGCATTGCGCCTCACGTGCCCCTTATGGCTGCTGCCGATCCTCCCGGAGTTTGCGGTACAGTGTCTTGCGGTCGATTTTCAGGAGTTGCGCCGCAACGCTCTGATTGCCTTTGGCTATATCGAGCACATAGGAGATGTATCGCCGGCTCATTTCGGCCAGGGAAAGGAGCTCTTCTGTATCCGGGGCCGGGAAGAGCAATCTGTTCCGGTCGCGGTGTTTGATTTTCTCGGGCAGATCCTCGGGAACTATCTTTTCAAACTGGGTCATGGCCACCGCGTGTTCCATGGCATTGCGCAATTCGCGGACGTTGCCGGGCCAGTCGTAGGTGAGAATGCGTTTGGCGGCCGCCTCGGTCAGACCGGTCACTTTCTTGCCATTTTTACGGGCATACTCCTCGATAAATTGGCTGGCGAGCAGCAGGATGTCGGTGCCGCGGGCGCGTAGGGGCGGGATATGAACATTAATGACGTTGAGCCGGTAAAAGAGGTCTTCACGGAAGCGGCCGGCGGCCACCTCGGCTTCGATCTCGTTGTTGGTGGCACTGATGAGGCGCACCTCAAAATGGTGCTCCTCATTGCCGCCAACCGGCCTGAGTTTTCTCTCTTCAAGTACACGCAGCAGCTTGGGTTGCAACCGCAGCGGCAGATCGCCGACTTCGTCGAGAAAGAGAGTGCCGCCGTCTGCCTCGAGGAATAACCCTTTGCGGTCGTACCTGGCGTCGGTAAAGGCGCCTTTAACATGCCCGAACAACTCGCTTTCCAGCAGGTTTTCCGGGAGTGCCGAGCAGTTGATAGCCACAAACGGCGACTTACTCCTGCGGCTATAGGCGTGCAAAGCCCGGGCCGCCAGTTCCTTGCCGGCGCCGCTCTCCCCGGTTACCAGCACCGAGGCATCGGTCTCGGCTATGCGCATCAACCGAGAGAAAAGCTCGCGCATCACCGGGCTCTCGCCCTGAAGATCGGAAAACGATCGGGGTTCGCGGCAGGCCCGACTGAGCACCTTGACCTGTTGCTGGAGGCTGCGATGGTTAACGGCGCGTTCAAGAGCCAGCGAGAGTACATCGAGATCGAGGGGCTTGGTGATAAAATCGTAGGCCCCGGCCCGCATTGCCTCGATGGCGTATTCCATGGAGCCGAAGGCGGTCATCATGATCACCGGAATCTCGGGCCATCCGGAAATGACTTCATGGCAAACCTGAATGCCACTGAAATCGGGCAGTTTGATGGCAGTCAGCAGGACATCCGGCTGGGTGAGGTTGATGGCGTTGATACCATCCCTCGCCCGCAAGTGACAGCTGGTGACGTACCCGCGGCGGGCAAGGCCTGCGCGCAGCATGTCACTGGTCGCGCGGTCGTCTTCGATAATGAGGATACGGCCTTTCATAGCGTGTACAGAGGGCTTCATCACTTTGAGCTGGCAACCGGCCGATGTGGCGATAGGTGATTCACGACTTTTCTATCGCCCGGTAGCGGATGCGGTGCAGCGAAAAAAAGTGCAAGTGCGCAATCCCTTTTGCGTGGAGCAAACAAGGGAGCGGAGATCGTGCTTGCACAGTGGGCTTTGATCATGCTAGTTTCAACGATCGGGAATACGAGATATCCTCCTTACTTCAACACTATCTCCATGGAGCGGGATCACCTGACATGAACCAGCTTTGCTTTATCGACAACCAGTACGCGACCACGCCGCGTAAACTCTCGCTAGTGGCGCGCTATCTGCCGTCACTGCACTTTTACACGCGATTTATCAGCATCGTCTTTCGTTGCAGCGCCATGGCCCGTCGCGGCGAGTACGGCGCTGCGGAATGGTCGGACAGCAGCGGCGAGGTGCTCGGCTACCTGGAGGATATCGGTGTACGGGTGCAGATTTCCGGGATTGAGCACGTCCGTGAAATTGAAGGCCCCTGCGTAATTATCGGTAATCATATGAGCTTTATCGAAACTCTGCTCCTGCCGGTGATTGTTCTGCCCTTTCGACCGATGACCTTTGTAGTCAAGCAGAGCTTGCTGGAATACCCAGTATTCAAACACGTGATGCGATCATGCGATCCGGTGGCCATAAGCCGCACCAACCCGCGTCAGGATCTGAAGGTAGTCCTGGAGGAAGGGGAAAAGCGGCTCAGCAACGGTATTTCCGTGATCGTTTTCCCCCAGTCCACTCGTTCGCACAGCTTCGATCCGAAACAGATGAGCTCCATTGGGGTCAAGTTGGCAAAAAAAGCACAGGTGCCCATAGTTCCTCTGGCACTGAAGACGGATGCGCTGCAGAATGGGAAATATATTAAGGATTTTGGCGAGATAGACAGGACTATACCGGTGCAGTTCGCCTTCGGAGAGCCCTTCCATGTCACCGGCAAGGGCGCTGAAGAGCAGGAAAGGATTACCGCTTTTATCGGGCGAAAGTTGCAGCAATGGCAGGTGGAGGACCTTTCCACGCCGCAGAAGTAACGTAGCCAACAAGAGCGCCTCAAACTTTCCGGGCATTGCCTGCACCTCTAAAACAGCACAACCCGACAAGCAAATATACGCCCGGAAGAATCGCTTTTTCCGGGCGCTGTATTTTTCAGCAACAACTATTCGTCGTCATCGACGAGGTCCGGCTCCTGCACGAAGTCCTCGTCCTCGTCGTCGTAAACATCCTCGTCGTCGGTATCTTCCTCTTCGCTCTCGTCGTCTTCTTCTTCGTCGTCGTTGTCTTCTTCTTCGTCGCCCATCTCGTTCTGCATACGAACGGCCTTGGGGATTTTGGACTCGGGCAGGATGATTTCCGTGATCTTTACGATTTCATCATGGATATCAGGGTCTTTCTGGCAAACGGCACAGTCTTCTACATGTTGTTCCATAAAGGAGATCATGCGGGCCGGTGCCATAGTCTCCTCCCGCACGTGAATGTACCAGGATTTTGCCAGCTTAATGAGTCGTTCGCACTGCATGTTTGTAAATACACCTGAGGTTGGTTGGAATTCTCTCCTGCCTAATCAGCTGTGGCCGGCAGGATTACACGGTTTGCTGCAAAATTACGCGAAAGTTACCACTATAATAAAAACTTGTTTTCGAGGTCAATAGATATTACTATGCCCTCCGGTTGCGCGCCGAAACGGAAGTGGAAAGGGCACTGGTGGCCCTCCCGGACTTCAAATCCGGTGTGGCGGGTTAATAGCCTGTCAGGTGGGTTCGATTCCCATGCACTTCCGCCACTTGGCTCCCGCACCCCATTCTGATTTTTCCTGATCTCCTCTGCCGCCAATCCCTTACCTCTACCGAAATCTGCTCTGGTTCGAGTTGTGCACTCGTAGTATCCCGTGTTTTTCATCTCTTATGGGGTGATGCAACCGAACGGGTGGGGGCCACGCCAGGCCGGAGGCGATCCAAGCAAAATACACAGTACGATACCTGGCGATCATGGGTCTGATCAAGAGAAATAAAAGCACATGGTGTCAAGCTGTTAGCATGGCCTGGTGCATAAGCCATATAAAAGATGGGGTATTTTTTTTCATGCCAGGCTGATTGCCTGGCATGTGGCCAGGGAAGGCTAAAAGGGGCAACGACGCGGAGATACTCCAGCTAGGCCACCTTGTTTTTGAGCAGAGGATGGCCCATTTCCTCGCGCTGTTTGACATAGCTTTCCGCTACTTTTCTGGCGATATTGCGGATGCGGCCGATGTATCTGGTGCGCTCCGCAACACTGATCGCCTTACGGGCGTCGAGCAGGTTGAACGTATGGGAGCATTTGAGGCAGTAGTCGTAAGCGGGACGGATCAGTCCCTTTTCGACGAGCTTGAGGGCTTCTTCCTCGAAACTGTCGAAAAAGACGATGAGTTTAGCTACATTGGCCTCCTCGAAGTTGAAGGTGGAGAACTCGACCTCCGCCTGGTGATACAGCTCCCCATAGGTGACCTCGTCGTTCCAGGCGATATCGTATACGCTCTCGACACCTTGGAGGTACATGGCGATGCGTTCCAGGCCGTAGGTGATCTCCACGGTGGTGGGGTGGAGGTCGATGGAGCCCGCTTGCTGGAAATAGGTAAACTGGGTGATCTCCATGCCGTCGAGCCATACCTCCCAGCCGAGTCCGGAAGCACCAAGGGTCGGTGACTCCCAGTCGTCCTCGACGAAACGGATATCATGTTCGAGCAGGTTGAGGCCGAAACGTTCCAGGCTGCCGAGGTAGAGTTCCTGAACGTCGAGCGGAGAGGGCTTGAGCACAACCTGGTACTGGTAGTAGTGCTGCAACCGATTGGGATTGTCGCCATAGCGGCCATCGGTGGGGCGGCGGGACGGCTGGGGGTAGGCAGCCCTCCAGGGTTCGGGACCCAGGGAGCGGAGCAGGGTCGCCGGATGGAAGGTCCCCGCTCCGACCTCCATGTCGTACGGTTGCTGGATGACACAGCCACGAGCTGCCCAATAGGTATCGAGTTGTAAGATTATATCCTGAAAATTCATTGTCTGCCTCGTACGTCCTGCCTTGATGGTAAAATGGTTCGTGCAGTAGAACCCGTCGTATATTCCTGGTCCTTGCCCAATACAATGGGAAATCGCCGGGCACCGCCGTTTATGCGTCTTGAGGGTGCCGTTTTTGCGCGTAAAAATTGCGGGTGTCGGTTTGTTGACGACGTTTGGAAGCTTGCGCCTCACGTGGGGATGAGCCGCCTGGGGTGGCGCGCCGGCAGCACCGCGGGAGCGGGGGTTCAAATCCCCGCCAAGTATAATTGCTCTCTTGACTTTTGTCTATGGGGTCATAATTATATCCACCTAGGCTACCATGGCCAGCTGCAATGGTAAATATCTTTTATTCCATATGAATATTCTTGTCGGCTGAGCCGGCTGCAAGTGTATTTCGAGTGTGCGATGCAAAATATTACGGATTATGCCGTCTCCAGGGAGTTGTTGAGGAGGGCGAAAACTATCGCCGTGGTGGGGCTCTCTCCCAAGGAACATCGGCCCAGCAATATGGTTGCTCGCTACCTGATGAGCGTGGGCTATACGATTTATCCGGTCAATCCAGGCCATGACACCTTGCTTGGCTTACCCTGTTACCACAGTCTGCAGGATATACCTGATCCGATTGATATCGTCGATGTGTTTCGCCGTTCGGACAAAGTGTATCCGGTAGTCGAGGCCGCTGTCGCGATCAAAGCCAAAGCGGTCTGGCTACAGCTGGGAATCGTCAACCACGAGGCCAAGGCCCTGGCCGAGGAAAATGGATTGCTGGTGATTATGGATCGATGCATCAAGGTCGATCATTCGTATCTGTTTTTCGCCGCTGCCTCCCGCTGATTCCCTTACCACTCCCCTCTACCTTCATCGGCCGTTCATGGAACCGAAAACACTCAGCATACGCGGCGCGCGCATGCATAATCTCAAGAATATCAGCGTTGATTTGCCGCGCAATCGGCTGGTCGTTTTCACCGGGCTTTCCGGGTCGGGAAAATCCACGCTGGCCTTCGATACCCTTTACGCTGAAGGCCAGCGTCGCTATGTGGAGTCGCTCTCCACCTATGCGCGCCAGTTTCTCGGCCAGATGGACAAACCCGACGTCGATTCTCTGGAGGGCTTGTCGCCTGCTGTCTCCATCGAGCAGAAGACCACCAGCAAAAACCCCAGGTCCACCGTGGGGACGGTAACGGAAATTTACGATTACCTGCGCCTTTTGTTCGCCCGTTGCGGCAGGCCCCACTGCCCGAGCTGCGGCAATGAGATTCATGCCCAGTCGGTGGAAGATATGGCGGGCTCCCTGTTGGCTCTGTCTGAAGGGACAAAAGTGATTTTGCTGGCGCCGCTGGTGACCGATCGCAAAGGGCGGCATGAACAGATTCTGGTACGCATCCGCAAAGAAGGATTTGTGCGGGTGCGGGTAGACGGCGAGATTTACCATGCCGATGAGGTCGTGTCGCTGGAAAAAAATCAGCGGCACACCATAGAAGTGGTGATCGACAGGCTGGTGATCAAACCGTCGATTCGCCGGCGCCTCTCCGACTCGATCAGTACGGCGGTGAAGCTAACGGAAGGGTTTCTGCTGGCCAACTTTCCCGACGAGGGCACCGAGCGGCTCTTTAGCGAACACGCCGCTTGCCACGCCTGCGGCATTTCCATGCCGCAACCCTCCACTCAGCTCTTTTCCTTCAATAATCCGCAGGGAGCCTGCCCGGAATGCGGCGGACTTGGGGTGAAGCAGTTCTTTGACCCGGGTTTGGTAGTTCCCGATCCCACCAAGAGCATCAGCGGCGGCGCCATCGCCCCTTGGGGCTGGCGCTCGGAAACCACCTACACTGGGCAACTACTGGCCGCGGTCGCCGCGCACTTCCGCTTTTCGCTCAACACCCCGTTTGCCGACCTTAAACCCTCGCAGCAAAACGTCGTGCTCTATGGTTCCGGCAATGAGGATATCCACTTTCATTATCGTAAAGGGCGCAGGGCGATGACCGCCGAGAAGAGCTTTGAAGGCGTCATTCCACAGCTGGACCGGCGTTTTCATGAAACGCAGTCGCCCATGATTCGGGAAGAACTGGCAAAATTCATGACAGAGCAGACCTGCGACGCCTGTTCGGGGGCCAGGCTGAAACCCGAGGCGTTGGCGGTCAAGGTCGGGGCCTGGTCCATCCACGATCTCACCTGTTTTTCCATAGCGAAGCTGCTGGGCGAGTTACCCCTTCTGCCCTTTTCCGCACGGGAACGGCAGATAGGTGAGCCGATTCTTAAAGAGATTGTCGATCGGCTCTCGTTTCTCGAGGATGTCGGGCTCGGCTATCTCTCGCTTGAGCGCCGGGCCGGCACCTTATCCGGCGGTGAGGCCCAGCGCATTCGCCTGGCTTCTCAGATCGGTTCGCGGCTGGCCGGGGTGCTCTATATCCTCGACGAGCCGAGCATCGGCCTGCACCAGCGCGATAACCAAAAGCTGATCAATACCCTGATCGAACTGCGGGATCTGGGAAACAGCGTTATTGTCGTGGAGCACGACACGGATACCATCCTGGCCGCCGATCATGTGCTGGACATGGGGCTCGGCGCCGGCGTACATGGTGGTGAGGTTGTCTACAGTGGTTCCGTCGAAGGGTTGCTGGCCAGTGAAAAATCGCTCACCGGCGCATATCTCTCCGACCGCATGAGGATCGAAGTCCCGGAGTGCCGCAAGAGCGTGCCGAACAAGAGGAAAAAGCTGACCGTGCAAAACGGCTCGGTCAATAATCTCAAGAATATCGCTGTCGACTTTCCGCTGGGAGTGATGACCTGTGTGACCGGTGTATCGGGTTCGGGAAAGAGTTCCCTAGTGATCGAAACCCTGTACAAGCTGGCGAAAAAAGGGGTTTCCCAGAAAAAGAACAGCTGCCAGAGCGAAGGCGGCACATTGAGCGGTCTCCAGCATATCGATAAGATAATCGATATCGATCAGAGTCCCATCGGCAGGACGCCTCGGTCCAACCCGGCAACCTACGCCGGGGTCTTCACTCCCATTCGTGAACTCTTTGCACGACTTCCGGAATCCAGGTCCCGTGGCTACAAGCCGGGACGGTTCAGCTTCAATATCAAGGGAGGGCGGTGCGAGGCTTGCGACGGTGAAGGGGTCAACAAGATCGCCATGCACTTTCTCCCGGATATCTATGTGGTCTGCGATACCTGCCAGGGCCGCCGCTACAATCTGGAAACACTCGATATTCTCTATCGGGATAAAAATATCCACGAAGTGCTCAACATGACGGTGGAGGAGGCCTTGGAGTTCTTCCAGAACATTCCGCCGATTAAAAGCAGGCTGCAGACCCTCTATGACGTCGGGCTTTCCTATATCAAGCTTGGCCAGTCCTCGGTCACGCTTTCCGGGGGCGAGGCGCAACGGGTGAAGCTCGCCAGGGAACTGTCTGGTCGCAGCAGCGGCAAGACGTTGTATATCCTCGACGAGCCGACCACCGGTCTGCACCCCGCCGATATCCAGCATCTGCTCACCGTCCTCGGCCGCTTGGTGGAGCAAGGGAATACCGTAGTGGTGATCGAGCACAATCTCGATGTGGTCAAAACCGCGGATTGGATTATCGATATCGGCCCGGAAGGTGGAGACGATGGTGGAATGATTGTGGCATGCGGCACGCCGGAACAGATTTCCGAGGTATCTCAGTCCTATACCGGCCAGTACCTTAAAGAAGTTCTGACTGGTAGGAGCCACCAGGTGGTTGAGTGCTCATAAAACCCGAGTTCGTGAAAAAATGTTGAAAAGCTTGCCGGATCGACAGCAGATGGTATGCTGGTGGACACGGGTTACCGGAGGTTTGCGATCAATGCAGGCTAAAGCATGTACATCCCTTTAAACAGAGAAAATGGAGAACAAGGAACATAATGGCTGAGAATAAAGAAAAAAAACAAAGCGCTCCGCGTCCGGAATTTCGCATGCAGAAAATGTATATCAAGGACCTCTCCTTTGAAAATCCCAACGCGCCCGAGGTGTACATTACACAGCAGAAAACCGAACCGAAAGTCGAGCTCAATCTGAACTTGAACCACACCCAGGTAAACGACGACAACTACGAGGTTACCCTGCAGGTTTACGCCAAAGTGTCGAGCAAGGATGATGAAAAGACCCTTTTCATCCTGGAGATCGAGCATTCCGCCATTTTCCTATTGAAAAATATCCCTCAAGAGCATCTGGAGATGGTCCTCGGTGTGGATTGTCCGACCCTGCTTTTCCCGTTTACCCGTCAGGTTGTCTCCCAGATAACCGTGGATGGGGGATTTTCTCCGTTTTTGATGGAACCGGTCAACTTTATGGCCCTTTATCAGGGGGCCAAGGCCAAGAAAGAAGCAGAAAACTAGTAAACGTTCACCAGCACCCCATCTTGGCGCGATCTGGCTGGCGTGCATAGATAGGCTATAGCCCGTCAGCCAGCTTGCGCCAACCTGGGGCACTGGTAAACATTTACAGTCCTTGGTTTGGCCAGTCTTTGGTTGACCCGGTGAACGGTTAGGTTACGAAAACTAAGTCGGTTCGCATGCGCTAAAAGCGATGTCGCGGGTGTTTTGGCCACACACGCTGGGGCCTGAACGACGGCTTTTGTAGTCAGCGGTTGAAGGGGAATATAAAAAGGGGCTGATGCGAGAAACGCATCAGCCCCTTTTTGTTGATGTGCGCGATAAGATGGACCGCTCTCGGAGGCTTAGTGAGTTGTCCGATTACAAACCATAGGTCACGAAGTTATTGACCAGTTCGGTAACTCCTTTTTTAATGGCCTTGTTAAAGAGCGTGTCGTACTGGCTGTCGGCGAGAAAGGATTCGGGGGAGACCAGTACTCGCACCCTGTTGGTCCAGACCACGTTGCCGGTTGCTGCCTCCTGAACCCAGATGCGCAACTGGACAACCGCCTGATCGACTCGACCGCTGTGGTAGGTCTTTTTGCCAAGACCGTAGCCAACCGCCCCCCAGAGTATGGCGTTGGCATCGTCGCCGCCGCTTATGCCAAGAATCTCACTATCGCTACCCCAGGGCCAATGCGCAGACTCGTGGCCGATACGGGCACCGATGGCGGCTCCGGTCAGCTCGTTGTTGAATTCATCATAGTTGTCGGAGCTGGCGAAACCGAACAGGATACGGTTGGCGCCGTTATTGATAAACGGCAACAATCCCTTTTTCCAGGGCTCCCAGCCGGCATCCTGCCGGGTTTTGTACTCGAGGATTCGTCCGCGTACGACATAATCGGCATGAAAGTGGCGGCCGATTCTGGTGACGGTAGTTGTTGTGAGTCCATGTGTACCGGGGCTACTGGCAGCTCCGCTCTGCAGTTCCATGTTCTCTTGGTCGAGATAGTGGCTAAGCGCCTCCTTTACCTGCGGTGACCAGTCGCCGTTGAGTTCATATTTCAGCGAGGAAGAGGTCGTCTGCTCATAGGGCATGAGAGCGATTATTTTCTGGGTGACCAGGTATTGAAACACGTCCTCCTGCACCGGCAGCGTAAAGCCGTTCGCCACTAATCGGTCGGTCAGTGCTTCGGTGACCTCAAGGTTCCGACGATTGGCGGAGGCGATATTGTTGCCGTTCGAGTAATCGGCAAAAGGCAGGATCACGGCTGTCCTGCCAGAGCCTGGTGCGTTATACCCGGGAGTTTCCGGAACCTTCAGGGTCTCGACCACGGTTTGTCCACAACCGGTCACCGTCAATGCCAGGATTGCTATGAATAAATATTTCAGCCTCTCCATGTTTATCTCCCTGCTTCGAATAAAATGATAAGAATTTATGACAGCCGGAATTAGATAATCCGTGGCTTGAGAAGAATGATAAGCTCAGTCTTCTCTTGTGTTTTGTCCTCATGACCAAAGAGATAGCGAAGTATCGGAATATCTCCGAGTATCGGTGCGAACTCGCCTTGGGTATCGTTCGTGCTGCTGATGAGGCCACCGATAACCAGCATTTCGCCGCTTTTGACTTTGACGGTGGTGTTCATCTCGCGTACGTTGACAACCGGCAGACCGACTTGACCACCTTTGTCTCCGACAGAGCAGATATTTTATCGGTTCCGTAAGTTCGGATGTCACCGGCACCAGATTCATTATTATATCTTTATTTTCGAGTACGGTGGCTGTTAATGCCATGCCGATACCCGACATGACTCGTTCAGTGGTGTCGTATAGGTAATTATGCCAGTGGTGGCATCGGTTTGCGAGTCGATTTTACTGATGTAGGTAACGTTTTTGCCCACTGAAATCATGGCGGGCTGGCCGTTCATCACGCTGATTTTTGGGTTGGACAGGACCTTGGTCGTGCCTTGTTGTTTCAATGCATTGAGGAAAATATTAAAATTGGCGGAATCTAGCGTGATTTTGGATATAAACCGTCCAGGATCCGTTAGGTGGGTGTAACTGCTGTTATCCGAACTGTAAACCTTATCTGAGGTTAAGCCTTTCTCATTGGCATAAACATATGGGTAGATTTGCCCGTTGTCTCCGAAAGTCACATGTACCGGCCAATGAGAAGTCTTGTCAGAACTTTTGTCCAATTGATACCGATACTGGAGTCGTTCTTCAGCTTGACTTCAATAATTTTAGCTTCGATGGAAATCTGTTTGTAAAGTTCGGTTTTGAGTGCCGAGAAGTATCGCGAAAGTCGGTCAAGAAGAGGTCGGGGCGCAGTTACGGTGACCATGCCCACGGGCTTGTCGATGATGTACATACTGCCGCCGGAAGAAATTTGCCGTGTTATGACTTGCGATTCGCTGCCTTTCTTGTTTGCCTGCTGTTTCCGCATTTTTCGGCGGAGGCAGGATGCTTTTCCGGCAGTCGAGGCTTGCTCTGGGGAGGGTGTAGTGGCTTTTGTGTTCCAGGTGTTGATTATAGCATCCATGTTTTTCTGGATGTTCGCCCAGACGTCGAATGAATTGCTGCGCTTTTGAGTTCGATGGTGCCGTCGACATTGCTCGTTGATGTATCACCGCCAAGTACATTGCCGCCCGTACCAGTTTTGTAATTCTGTTTGGTGAACGGCATGGCAATGTGAAACCGCCGGGTCTCCTTATATTTTACTACGATGGTGTTGCCCTGCACCTCATGGTAGTAATCCACCTGGCGGAGCAGGTTGTCGATGGCGGTGAAATAATCCTCATTGGCGCTGATGTCTACGTCAACCAGCGAGTTCTGATCCACATCACTTGCCCAGGAGACATTCATCTGTTTCAAGGCGGCCAGTCGCTTCATGATGTCCCAGAGGGGCTGAGGACCATGGGTCGAACGGATCGACGCGCCCACTTTCATGGCCGTGGTCGCTTCCTCCTCTTGTTGCTCCTTCTGACTCTCCTTGCCGACCATAAACGAAGGCGACTGGTATTCGACTGGAAGCGTCAGCGGTTCGGCCTTCTTGGCCCGAACCTGTTTTGCCGCGGCTGCCGAAGACATATCTCCCGCTCCCGTGCTCGGAGACTGGCTGCAACCGGTGTAACTCAGGATGAGGACAAAGAGGCTGCCGAAAGTAAGTATGTTTTTTAAGGGACGCATAAAAAACCTCTTGAAGCTGTCTCCCGGCGTTTGTTGGCCGGATGAATTTGTTGAGAATGTGTAGCAATCAAATTATTTCTGAGCAGCAGCAATCCGGCCCTGTATATACTTTTTCAGGTCGGGCCGCAGTTGGAACCCAGATGCCATCAAGGCTTTGTATTCGGCAACAGCCTTTGCGTGCTTGTTCATTTTGTCAAATATACGGGCTTTGGCGAGCATACTGTTCATGGAGGCACCGTAAAGTTCTTCGTATTTGTCGAGCAGCTTCATCGCGCCGGAAAGTTGATGGTTGTTCTCATTGAAGGAGGCGAAGCTGTACAGCGCCTCTTTCATCGGTGGGTTGCCGCTTATCGCCTGGGCGAAATACTCCGATGCCTCGCGTTTTTCCTGCATGTTGGCGGCGGCCATGGCAGCGAGCAGCGCGGCTCTGGTATCTTTTGGGTTGATTTTCAGGCCCTGCTTGGCAAAGAACAATGCCTTGGCATTCATGCGCAGGTCGACAAGATAGAGGGTGGCAAGGTGATTGCGTAGCCAGCTGTTGGTCCGCCAGAGATCTGCTGCCTGCGTGTAAAGATCGACTGCCTGTTCAAAATTTTCTTTTTGTTCGGCAGATTTTGCATCACGCATGAGTGATTTCGCCTGCAGGATCTCTTTGGGCTGGTTCGCAGCTTGCTGGATAACCAGCGCCTCCTGTTCCACGACCTTCTGGTCCGCTTTAAACGAGAGATTGTCAGTGGCATGCTGAGGCCAGGTGAACTTCTTGTCCTTGGGATAGATGACTATGGTGTTATACCGCTCTTCCTTGTCCAGGTCTGCTAGGTTGAGGATGATGTCAAGGGCAAAGTCCCATGGAACATCGGTGAGATCAAGGGTGAGGGTGCCATGAACTTTTTCATCGACGATGAAATTGCGCCCGGTGATTTTCTTCAGCAGCCTGAAGACGTTATGAATATCAATTTTGTAAAAGTCTACGCTGATACGCTTTGCGGAATAGCCGGCAAAAGCGAAAGTGTCCTGCATCGTGGAGATCTTCTTGCTGGCCGATCCCTCGGCGCCGGTTGCGGGTTGTTTTTTGGAGAGGAGGGAACTGGATGATTCTATGAGTTTATTTAGGGTGTTGTCCGATACCGCATCTGGAGTTGCAGGAGCGGAGGATGGTTGTTTCCCTTTTGCGTTCGTGGCTACCGCAGGTGAGCCGTTTTCATGAACGACCACCTTGATCCCCGCTGGAGTGGAAGACACATCGTATTTGAAGAGCTTGGAGGAGGCCGAATCGAAAACAAATCGGGCGCCGTTGCCGCGGCGCGCGGCCCTGATTTTGGCAAGGGCGGTACCAATGGTCTTTTCCGGGACCAACTCGGCGATGGAAACGTTGGCGATATCGATGAACATTCTGGCCGGCTTGCTGCCGTTGCCGCCGATGGTCGCCACCTTGTAATCCTTGATCGGTTGGGTGGACGCTAACAGGATAGTGGTTGTCTGGGGAGTAGATGTTACCTTGTAGTCGGTGATCGAAGGCGTAGCCGCATCCGTGTTGGCTTGGGTCGGCATCTGGCTGTTTTTGGAAGCCGGCGAAATCACAACGGATATATTGTTCCCCTCTCGCTTGACTTTGTAATCATGCGTGTCGGCGATGGCCACCTCGAGTTGGAGGATATCGGGCGCTTTTTTGTCGGGCGAGGCGACAGACATCGTGGCGATCGGATTCTTGGGAATGAGCGGCGCAGATTGGTTGATTGTTTTCGCCAGAGTGCCGCCGGCGATATCGATTACCGCACGAAACGGAGTATATTTCTCCGATACGGTAAAGGCAGGCACCGTGTCTCCGACAATGGTGATAGTGAGGGTATTCTGTTTCATCTGGGTTTTCAGTGCCGAGATGCGGTATGTCGGGCCCGAGATTGCGGTGGTCGCCGCGCCGGCGCTGCGTGTTGTGCCGCACAAGGCAATGATGATCGACAGAATAGAGAAAACGGCGAGTTGTGAAAGCGCTGACCTGTCGTACATTTTTTAATTTTCTCCCTCTTTCTTGAGAACCATCGCGGTGTGAGTGACAATTTGTCTGCCGGCGCGGGTTTGCTTAGTCTCTTCGATAACAACCTGGTTGGAGGTGATATCCTTCACCACCCCGAACCGACCGATTTTCGTTCCTATGGTAATAACATATCCCTTGCCGGTGTTATCCTGGACCATTGCGAGATCCTTACTTCCAGCTTTGACCAAGGCAACCAAGGTGAGCTGACCCGGCTCGAAAAGTTGCATGCCGGTGAGATTCCCAGATGGTTCCACGATCTCATTCATGTCGACCCCCTTGGTTACGGCTTTTTTGGAGATAAACGGCATGAAGGGGTCTTTTCTGTTGCCGATAACATATTCAAACGGCTTTTCTTCGGTTTTGGCCTGTTGCCTAGTGGCGGCAGAAGATGCCATATCTTGATTGTCGGCGGTCGCGGCTCGCGATGGGTGAGGTGGCAACAACACTACCAACAAAAATGCGCTATAGAAAAGAAAACCGCTGAGTCGGTCAAGAATGTGAAACAAAGGACCTGAATTTTTCATATTTAAATTTTTTCAAGTTGGTTATCGTTTCTTAGGTTTTGAAAGCGGTTTATTGGTAAATTGGTATGTGACCAACTGGCATTTTGAATTGAGAAGAATCTCCCCGCTCTCCAACTTGGGTGACGACATTCTGATATTTGAAACGGTGACGATCCTATTGAGTTTACTGACTTGATCAAGGAAATAGCCGACATTGTGGTATGGTCCCCGTACATTGATATCAACCGGGATCTCATCATAGAAATCATTTGGTTTGCTTGGCAAAGGCTTGAACTGCAGGAAATCAAGGCCAGAGGTGCGTCCTTCGCTTGAAATATCGCGCAGAAGTTGGGGTATTTCCCTCTCTTTGGGCAGCAAAATGGATTTTTCGTCGAATTCGTGTTGAGCCTCAGCGAGTTCTGCTTTTAATTTATCGAGGTTGGACGCTGTTTTTTTCACCTTTAGAAGTTCTTTTTCAAGCGATGCTTTTGTTGATGCAAGCTGGTTGGCCTGGTTCATGCTTGGGCTGAGATAGATAAAATAGAAAGCGATGATCGGCAAAACGAAGGTTAGAACCGCCAAAATAATCTTGAACTTCGGTTCAAGAGGAATGTACTTTGTGTCCAGAAAGTTGGTGAGTGCGGCGTTCTTAGTATTCATGCGTATATTTCAGGTTATTATGCTTCTATCTGGATATATCTTCGCTAGATCATTCTACTTTTTTCAACTTGATCCGCGTGGTTAAAAAATGCCATTACGTTCAGGGTGGCTTCTTCTTTTCATTTTGTCCAGAAATGCCCAACCCATTATCTCGGTAATCGTTCAGCAGTGCCCCAGGTTGGCGCAAGCTGGCTGACGGGCTATAGCTAATCTATGCACGCCAGCTAGATCGTGCCAAGATGGGGTGCTGGTGAACGTTTACTCATCTCGCGCAGAAGGCACATAACTCTTTATACTCATGCCTTTTTCGTTTTCTTTCCTGTTGTCGGTTTGGCCTGCGGCACTGCAATGGAACAATGAAGAGAGAAGCTTTTCAGGTCCTGGCCGGCATAATTTTGTAATGAAGAGTTCGTAAGGTCGACATCCTGAAAAATTGGAGAGGCTTTCAGGTTATCCATAAACTCGGCAATGGTCTGGTTATCGAGAGCCATGCCTTTAAGTTGCAGCGAGGCGCCGCTCTGGCTCAGGGTCAGCAACCACATCCGATCATTGTCGATGATATTCGCGACTGCATCAAGCACTCGCACCGTGATCGATGATTTTGCTTTTAAATTATTGATAACATCGGTTTTTCTCTCAAGTTCCTTTTTAGTCTGCTCCATCTTGCGTATCTGCGCCAACGTGGTACTATAACTGCTTTTCTCATTGTTGAGCTGGGTGATGGAACTTTGGAGATTGGAAATCTTCTGTGATTGCAGATAGCCGACAAATGCCAGGAGCAGAAGCAGGGCGACAAAGCCTGCAAGCACACCGATCAACTGATTGCGCGCTTTAGCCCGTTTTTTCAGTTGCCGTATAGGAAGAAGATTGATTCTTAGCATATCAATTCCATAAACGAGCCAACGGGCCCTTAGATTACCGATGGCCTGATGGCGATACCGGTGGCGATCGCCATTTCAGGTCCAACACTGTTGAGATATTCGGGATCGATTTTTTTCTCGTTGAATGTCATGCTGGTAAAGGGGTTCAATAGCACGACATCCAGTCCGGTCTCGCTTGTGAGAAACTCCCTCAACCCTTTCACCTTTGACCCTCCTCCACTCAGTACGAGTTTTGCCAGAGGTTCATTGGAATGATTCGCCTGGTAGAGATCAATGGCTTTTTTTATCTCCAGAACCCACTGGGTACACGTCGAGGAGAAAATTTCTTCCACCTGCCGCTGGTTCTCTCCAGCAGGTGTATGTCCGAGTTTGATGGCTTCGGCTTCCTCGAAATCAATGTCCAGCACGGACTGAATCTGTTCGGTGAGTTGCCTGCTGCCGACAACGATATCTCGGGCCATGACTGAAAAGCCATGGGAGAGGATATTGATGTTCATTTTCGAGGCTCCGATATCCACCAGGGCGATGTTTTCTCTGACCGGATAGTTTTGCTCGAAGGAATTTTCCAGCGCGAAGCCATCGACATCCACCAGTACTGGTTGGAGGCCGGTTTCTTCCAGCATGGCGAGGTAATCATCGACGACCTCTTTTTTAGCCGCCACCAGCATCACATCGGTACGGTCATTGCCTTCGGTATTGGTCTTGAGATTTTGAAAGTCGAGATAGACATCCTCCATATCGAAGGGGATGTATTGCTCGGCCTCGGTCATGATGTGTTCTTCCAATTTATCGTCATCCATGGCTAAAAGGTTAACCTTTTTGACGATAACGGAATACCCGGAGATCGAAATTCCGACTTTCTTCTGTTTGATTTTCAAATTGTCAAAAAGTTCGGCGATGGCTTTGCCTACCACCTCGGGTTCGATCAGCGTGCCGTCATCGACCGCCCCTTCCGGCAGCACCGCACTGCCAATCGCAATCACAGAGTAGCCCTTGTCACTGAGTTTGAGTTGACATACCTTGACAGCATGGGACCCTATGTCTACACCTACAACCAAATTGTCTGTGGACAGAAAAGGCAGATTCATTTTGAGTTATAAAACCGGTTTGTTTTCGAATGCATAGCAAGTGGCCTCAATTTGAGCTTATCGTTCAGCTGGGCTGCTTACCATTTGTCAGTTGCGGAGGAACCAAAACCCGTCGGTGAAAAGATATTGAACCTCCCCTTCGCGTTTTCCTGGAGAGCACATGCATTTTCGGAACTTTTCCCGACACATATCCGCCAATCTGATACTTATCGCTTATGGCCATCGGGCAATCGCAGGTGTCTCAATCAGCCGGTTCACACTGACATTAGTGGACCCAATTTCCAGGATACCGGCAATGATGGGTAAGCTGTAGAGTTCCCACGTATAACTATTATTAAGGACACAATTAGACCGGATTGTCAAGCGGAACTGGGGAAAGCGCACTGTATTTTTTTCCTTATTTCCCGGAATTGCGGGTAGGTAGCGATGCCGGTGAAATAGGCATTTCCACAATATATTGAATTTGGCGTGGGGGGTAGCGCAGTATATGGTGTATCTATGTTGATTTTATTGAAATAATGCTGGAAAAAAGATTTCTCCAGGGGGCAATGCAATGCGACTTGTAATTCAACCAGAGATAATGTAGCCTTGCCATGTCCAAGTTATTGTTCATTTCCAGCTTTTCAAGAACCTCAAGAGGCGCGAGATTGAATACCCAACGACAGGAGAGATCCCTATTCAGGGAGTGGGCTGAAGCGATAATTATCGCACTGCTTCTGGCCCTGTTTATACGCACGTTCGTAGTTCAGGCTTTCAAAATTCCTTCCGGATCAATGTTGCCGACCCTCAAAATCGGCGATCATTTGCTGGTAAATAAATTCATTTACGGTGTGAAATTGCCCTTTACCGGCACCACGCTCATCCCCTGGGAGGAGCCGACAAGGGGCGATGTGGTAGTTTTTCGATTTCCCAAGGACCGCTCGACGGATTTTATCAAACGAGTTGTCGGAACACCGGGGGACACCGTGACGATACGAGACAAAAAAGTGTATATTAACGGAAAGCAGGTAGCCGACCCCCACGCCTTTTTCTCCAAACCGCTTCTGCAGAGCCCTATGATCGATTACGGGCCGGTAACGGTACCCAAAGGCAGCCTTTTTGTGATGGGCGACAATCGGGACAACAGCTACGACAGCAGGTTCTGGGGGTTTGTCAAGGAGCAGGATGTTCTCGGCAAGGCTTTCATTCTGTACTGGTCCTGGGATCCCGACACACCGTTTTTCTCCCTGAGCAGGCTTGAGTCCATTCGCTGGAGCCGCATCGGCAAAATCATTCATTGAGAGCCAACAGGTAACGCCATTGCAGGCAGAGTACAGATTCAGACACAGGCATATTCTCGGGCTGGAGCAGCTTACCGCCGAAGATATTCAGTATGTTGTCGCCACCGCCCGCTCCTTTAAGGAGATTTCGACGCGGCCGATCAAGAAGGTGCCGACCCTGCGTGGCAAAACCGTGGTCAATTTCTTTTTCGAGCCGTCAACGCGCACCCGGGTCTCTTTTGAGATCGCCGCCAAGCGGATGAGCGCCGACACCTTCAACGTATCGGCGGCCACGAGTTCCGCCACCAAAGGTGAAACACTGATAGATACGGCCAGGAATCTCGAAGCGATGAACCCGGATATTATCATCGTCCGCCACTCCTGCTCAGGGGCGCCGCAGCTGCTGGCGCGCCACGTGAAAGCCTCTATCATCAATGCGGGCGACGGTACCCACGAGCATCCCAGTCAGGGGCTGCTCGATATCATGACCATCCAGGAACATAGGGGGTCGCTGGCCGGCCTCAAGATCGCCATAATCGGCGACATCGCCCACAGTCGGGTGGCGGGCTCCGATATCATCGGCTTCAACAAGCTGGGCGCCCGGGTGTATCTCGCCGGACCGGCAACGTATATCCCGGCCGGGATCGAGCAACTCGGCGCCCGGGTCTGCGGTGACATACGAGACGCGGTGGAGGGGGCGGATGTTGTCATGGCTCTGCGCATCCAGCAGGAACGGCAACAGGATCCGCTCATCCCCAGTCTTCGCGAATATGCCACCTTTTACGGAATCAACAACGCGTTGCTCGAACTTGCGCGCGACGATGTGCTGATCATGCATCCGGGGCCGATTAATCGCGGCGTGGAGATGAGTCCGGATGTGGCGGACGGCAAGCGATCGGTTATTCTCGACCAGGTAACCAACGGGGTGGCGGTACGCATGGCGTTGCTCTATCTGGTGCTGGGTGGTGACAAGGGCGACTACGGGCAGGGGGAATGATATGAGTGGGACCATTGTTTTCCGACAGGCACGGATCATCGACCCGGCTACGGGCAGGGACGGGGTCGGCGATCTCTGGGTAAGGGACGGCAGGATCGTAGCGACGGAGACCGAACCACCGGCTGATGCGCAGGTGTTCGACCTGCCTGGAAAATGGCTGGTTCCGGGGCTGATCGACATGCATGTGCACCTTCGAGAGCCAGGCCAGGAATACAAGGAAACCATCGAGACCGGAACCCGCGCGGCCGCTGCCGGCGGCTTCACCGCGGTGGCCTGCATGCCGAACACCGCGCCGGTCAACGACAGCGGTACCGTGACGCGTTTCATCTGCGAAAAGGCACAGGAGTGTCTTGCCAGGGTCTATCCGGTGGGGGCGATCAGCAAAGGAAGCAAGGGAGAAACCCTGGCGGAATTCGGTGAGATGAAACAGGCGGGAGTTGTCGCCGTTACCGATGACGGCTTGCCGGTCACCAACAGTCAGCTGATGCGACGGGCTCTGGAATATGCCGGTAGCCATGATCTCGTGGTAGTTTCGCATTCCGAGGATCCGAGCTTGAGCCGCAACGGCTGCATGAACGAGGGCGTAACCTCCACTCGCCTGGGGTTGCGAGGGATTCCGGCAGCCGCCGAGGCGGTCATGGTTTATCGAGACGTAGCATTGGCGGAACTGACAGGCGATAGACTGCATATCGCTCATGTGAGCACCGAGGCTTCGCTCGAAGTGATCGCCCAAGCCAAAAAGCGTGGGGTACGGGTAACGGCGGAGACGGCGCCGCACTACTTCACCCTCACCGAAGAAGCGGTTGTGGGATATGACACCCATGCGAAGATGAACCCGCCTCTACGTACGGAAAAAGACCGGCAGGCGATTCGCCGGGCTCTACAGGACGGCACTCTGGACGCCATTGCCACAGATCACGCGCCGCATTCGGTGCTCGAAAAGCAGGTGGAGTTCAGCCATGCGGCCAATGGCATCGTCGGCTTGGAGACTTCCCTGCCGCTCAGCCTCGCCCTGGTGCGCGAGGGGATTATCAGCGCCAGTCGCCTGGTGGAATTGATGAGTGGGGCGCCGGCTCGTATCCTCGGGGTCTCCGGAGGGAGTCTTGCCCAAGGTGAAGTTGCCGATATCACAGTGATTGATCCCGAAGCGCAGTTCGTTTTCTCCGCAGAAACGAGCCGTTCCAAGAGCAGAAACTCACCCTTTATCGGATGGGATTTGCAGGGCAAAGCGATGCTCACCGTGGTTGCCGGCACCGTCCGATACTCCGCCCTGTAAAACCGTTTTCACAGCGAGCAGGGAAGCGAGCTGACCACTTCGATCTTTTCCGGTGATACGGCGGCCTGGTAAACCAGCACCGAAACGCCGCGTTTTGCCACTTCCCTGAGCGTGCGGCCGTAGAGCGGGTCGATGCTGTCGGCTGGGGCGAAGCGGGTTGCATCCATTCGCTGAACCAGAAAGAAGATACAACTGTTTTGCCCTGCCGCTGCCAGAGCGGCAAGTTCCTCGAGATGCTTGGTACCCCGGGCGGTGACGGCATCGGGAAACATGGCAAGACCACCGGAGGCAAGCGAACAGTTTTTAATTTCCACGTACGTGCTGGTTCCATCGTGGTTGATCTTGAGGTCGAGTCGGCTGGACTGAGAAACCTTGACTTCCCGACGGATCGATTCAACCCTCCTGAATTCGGCTATTCGCCCCTCCTGAACCGCTTCGGCGACCAGCGCGTTGGTGCGGGCGGTGTTGACCCCGACCCAAACCCCGCTGTCCATGACCATTTCAAGCGTATGCGGATATTTGCGATTGGGATTTTCGGAGCGGGAAATCGCCACCCGGCTGCCCGGCTGCGAGCAGGAAAGCATGGAGCCGGTGTTGGGGCAGTGAACGGTAAGATCCGAGCCGTCATCGAGCTTGACATCGGCGAGAAATCGCTTGTATCGTTGAAGAAGTGTAGCAGTTGTCAGGGAAGGTTGAAAATACATGATTTTTGCATCAGAATGTGGTAATCGTACTGATTTTTTATTAAGTAAAATTGAAGAAGCGTATCAGTGCGACAGATAGTCAACGCCTGACGTGACGCGAAATTTGCCCGGCGGCGGTTGCGAGACCGCGCTCGGGAAGCGCTCGAACATCAAGGACACTTTATAAAAAAAGGAGATGCATTGCCATGCAATTAGGTATCAACGGTCTGGGACGTATCGGAAAACTCTCGTTGTGGCATCATGTTTCAAGAAAACATTTTTCTGGTCTCGTTATGAACATCGGCCGTGAGGTCGGTGGAGGACTTGCTGATCTGGCAGCTGCCATCGAGCGCGATTCGACATACGGGCGGTTGAGCACGTACCTCCATGGCCACAGGTCCGGGCGTGTTATTCAGGAACTCGACGAGGACAAGGGCACCATGCTGATAAACGGCGTGCCGGTCTGCATTCTCCGCGAAGCCCGAGATCCGAAAAATATCGCCTGGCGTGAAAACAAGGTCAAGCTGGTGGTTGATACCACCGGCGTGTTCAAAGATCCGACCGCGGATGCCAGTGAGGGTCGCGGCGCCCTGCGCGGCCACCTGCAGGCCGGGGCGGAGAAGGTTGTACTGTCCGCGCCGTTCAAGATCAAGGCCAAGGGGCTGGATATGCCCGATGATGCCATAACCACGGTGATGGGCATCAACGACGAGATGTATGATCCGGAAAAACACTCGGTCATTTCGGCGGCCTCCTGCACCACCACCTGCCTCTCCTACATGATCAAACCGCTGATGGAGCGACTGGGGGCGGATCGCATACTCAGTGCTTCCATGGTAACCGTTCACGCCGCCACCGGCAGCCAGCAGGTGCTCGATAGACTGCCTGGTTCGGGAGCTACGGATCTGAGGAAAAACCGGTCGATCCTCAACAACATCATCCTTACCACCACCGGAGCGGCTAAAGCCCTGGCGCTGGTGATTCCGGAGATGGAATCGATCGGGTTCATGGCGGAATCCGTGCGTATTCCGACCTCCAGCGGATCGCTTATCGTCCTGGTGCTCAATCTGCAGGACGACATGGACGCGCCGACCAAGCGCAAGGACATCAACGATATTTACCGGGAATTCGCCGAGACTACCCCCTACCTCGAGTTCTCGGAGCAGCAGAATGTTTCCTCGGATATTCTTGGAACCCCGAGTGCGGCCGCGGTCATCGAGGCGACGGAAACCCATACCCGCACCGCCAATATCCAGGTGAACCTGGAGAAGGCCAAGGCGGATTGCCTCACCCCCGGCGCCGACCCCATTCTCAACGTGCCGGTGACCCAGGCGGTGGTGTACGGCTGGTATGACAATGAACTCGGCAGCTATACCAATATGCTTGGGGATTTGACGGTGCAGGTCGCAGAGAAGATGCTGTAATTCATTCATGCACGTCCGGGCGATGGAGGGCAAGGACCTGGGGGCAATCGCGACGATCGAGCAGAACAGTTACTCACCGTGGTCGCTTGACCAGATAGCGGCGGAACTCGCTCAGCCCGGGGCGATACAGTTGGTGGTCGAGGAGACCGGGGAACCGGCCGTCCTCGGCTGGTGCTGCGCCCGTCGGATCGGTCCGGAAGCGGAAATCCTGAAGATAGCGGTTGGGCCGAATTTCAGACGGCGAGGGGTCGCCGGGATGCTCCTGATGCATCTGGAGGCAGCCCTGGCTGAGCAGGGCACGCAGGAGCTGTTTCTCGAAGTTCGTTCTCGAAACGAATCGGCTCTGAGCCTCTATCGCAAGTACGGATTCCACGGCATCGGCACTCGTCCCGGCTACTACCACAATCCCACGGACGATGGTCTGATTTTTAAGAAAAGAATTGCTCTCTCGTGGAAGCGGCAACGAGGGGAGGAAAGCGTATGCAATCACTAGACGATCTCAAACTGGCTGGGAAAAAGGTGCTTGTCCGGGTTGATTTCAACGTCCCCATGGATGAGCACATGCAGATAACCGATGATATCCGGATGCGGATGGCGGTGCCCACCATGGAATACATCCTCAAGGCTGAGGGCAAGTTGATTCTCTGCTCCCATATGGGGCGGCCCGGCGGTGAGAGGGTGGAGAAATACAGCCTGGCCCCCGTGGCGGCGCACCTCGAGACCCTGCTTGGCCGCAAAGTCACCCTGGCGCCGGACTGCATCGGCAGTGAAGTCGAACAGCTGGTAAACGGCATGCAGAGCGGTGAGGTGGTATTGCTGGAAAACCTGCGATTTCACAAAGGAGAGACCGAGGGTGATGCTGACTTTGCGGAAAAGCTTGCCCGACTGGCCGAGGTCTACGTCAATGATGCCTTCGCGGTCTCGCACCGGGCCCATGCCTCTGTTGTCGGGGTGGCCGAAAAGGTGCCGGAGAAGGCAGCGGGTTTTCTTCTGCAGACGGAGATGGAGTATTTCCACAAATCCATGGACGAACCTGTCCGCCCGCTGGTGGCCCTGGTCGGCGGAGCTAAGGTCTCTTCCAAACTCGGCGCGCTGGAGAATATGCTGGGCAAGGTGGACAGCATGATTATCGGTGGTGCCATGGCCAATACCTTTCTCAAAAGCATGGGCGTGCATGTCGGCGCCTCTAAGGTAGAGGACGATCTGCTGGATACCGCCAGGAAGTTCCTGGAATTGGCTGAAGAAAAAGGGGTGAAGCTCTATCTGCCGGTGGATTTCGTGGTGGCCGATTCTTTCAGTGCGAACGCGGTTACCAAGAATGTGACCTTCAGGGACATTCCCGATACCTGGATGGCCCTTGACATAGGGCCGGCCACGACCATCTTGTTTCAAGAGGCCCTTGCCGATGCCAGGACAATTGTCTGGAACGGCCCTATGGGCGCCTTTGAGATGGATCCGTTCGCCAGAGGAACCATGGCCATGTGCCAGGCCGTGGCCACCTCGCACGCGCTGAGCATCACCGGTGGCGGCGACTCCAATGCGGCCGTGAAGAAATCCGGAGAAGTCCAAGCATATCTCCTATATGTCGACCGGCGGTGGGGCGTTTCTGCAGCTGATGGAAGGGAAAACCCTGCCGGGCGTGGAGGCGCTCGGCTGAACCTGCCAGGGAGAAAAATAATGCAAAGAAAAGCACTCATTGCCGGCAACTGGAAGATGCATACCACCATTGCCGAGGCATGCCGACTAGCCGCAGAGGTTACCGCGACCTGTGGTGAGTTCAGACGACCGGGAGGTGTTGCTCGCGCCGCCGTTCACCGCGCTAAGTGCAGTGAAAAAGACCTTGGGTGACAGACTCTATCCTCCTCGGCGCTCAGAACGTCTGCTGGGAGGAAAAAGGGGCTTTTACCGGCGAGATTTCGCCCACTATGATCAAAGATGCGGGCGGCGAAGCGGCCATCGTCGGCCATTCCGAGCGCCGACAGATTTTCGGGGAATCTGATGAGCTCATCAACAAGAGGTCACACGGAGCCTCTGGCATTTGGTTTGATGCCGATCCTCTGTATCGGTGAGACAATCGGAGAGCGTGAGACAGAACAGACTTTTACCGTGCTGGAAAGGCAGACTCGCCAGGGTCTTCAAGGCGTAAAAACTGACCAGGCTTCTGAAATCGTTATTGCCTACGAACCGGTCTGGGCCATCGGTACCGGCAAAACGGCGAGCAAAGAGCAGGCCCAGGAGGTCCACGCATTCATCCGCGAACTGATTGCCAATTTGTTCGAAAAAAACATTGCTGAGCCCATGAGAATATTGTATGGTGGCTCGGTCAAACCAGCCAACGTTGACGAGCTGATGGCGCAGCCCGATATCGATGGTGCGCTGGTCGGCGGCGCGGCGCTGGATGCCGAGTCGTTTGGACGCATTATCAATTTTCAATAAAGCTGTAACGTAAAGAAGAACCGAATGGAAACCCTGCTTATCATCGCCCATATTGTTGTCAGCCTGTTCCTGGTAGGCATAGTGTTGCTGCAGCATGGCAAAGGGGCGGATATCGGTGCTACCTTCGGTGGGTCCAGCCAGTCGCTGTTCGGCTCGGAGGGGCCGCTGCCGCTGCTGAACAAGGTAACGACCGCCGCCGCCATAATTTTCATGCTGACCTCGGTGAGTCTTGCCTACCTCTCGACGCAGAGGACCACCAGTTCGGTGATGAGCAATGTCAAGGTCGAGCAGCCCGTTAAGGCCGAGAAGGCGAAGCCGGTTGCGGCTAAAAAGCAAAGCCAACCGGCGGCAAAAAGTGTTGCTCCCGCGCAGGAGACTAAAAAAGCGCAATAAAAGTAAAAAATTACATCTTGTGTGCCGAAGTGGTGGAATTGGTAGACACGCTATCTTGAGGGGGTAGTGGGCCACGCCCGTACGAGTTCGACTCTCGTCTTCGGCACCATTTGACATAAGGGCTGATTCCTTGGTAATAAAAGGATTCGGCCCTTTTTTTTGGGCCTTTTTTTCTCTTTGATCTCACCGTATCCTGGTGTCTACTAAGTGACGGGAATTTTGTGTTAAATCGCTACGTTCATGGTGTTCGCAGAGTGGCGGAAGGTTGGCCAAAACGTAAGCGTTCACCAGCACCCCGTCTTGGTACGATCAGACCGTCGCGCATAGTTAGGCTCTAGGAGCCTGTCGGGTTATAGGCATTTTTGCTCAGACCGAGGCAAACTCGAAAAAATTACCGGAGGCATATACTGAATATTCCGAGGATAATTTTTTCGAGTTTAACGAAGATATGGGGAAAAAGGGCATAATCCGACAGGCTCCTAGCGCCGAAGGTTTGCTCGGAGTCTACGCTTACCTGCACCAAGCTGGAGCACTGGTGAGCGCTTACGGTTCATTGATATGGCCAGTATTTCGCTATCCCGGTGAACGGTTACGCCAAAACAGATGATTTGCAATCGTCTGCCAGCCCTCGATGAATCTATGGGATTTGAAATCTTTCTTATGCGAGGATGGCTTTACAGTTCGATTATCAGATTCTTCTGCTTACATCGATAAAACTGCAAGGAGTGCAACTCAGCATGAAAGTAAAAAATAGCAAATCGCGGGTCGGGCATCGCTGATGAATCCGGCAGAGGCGAGCCGATGCGGCACGAAAACGGGTGGTGATATTTTCTTCTAAAAATCAATTTGCCAGACGAAGAAAATATCTTGCCTTGCCTCTAGGAAACGGATACATTTCCCCCCAGCTTGCAACCTGCCTATGACAGCATCCGCTCCCCTATTGGACGGTCGATGTCAAAAGCGACTTCCGGCACCTCCCCCTTTTCCCTTACGGACACGAGATTTTCCCCTCAGCCCACCAAGGCTTGGATTTCCCTCTAGACCCCTCTTCAACATCTATAACTTATTTTTTACAGGAGTTTTGCAAATGCAAGGCATGAAGCTCCACACGCTGCTAACGAGAGAAAACTATCTCGCCGTGGTGAAATACGGCGCTGTTCTGCTTCCGGTTACGGGGCTGTTGGCCCTGTATCTGGCCGATCTGCCGCTTGAAGAAGTGCCTGACATGGTGCGTGATTCACCATTGTTGCGCATAGCGCTCTCGGCAGGCTCACTCATGATGCCGATTACCATCTCCATATACGTCTGGCTGGCCGTGGCGGCGTTGCGGTATCGGCCGGTTTCCGGGGTTGCGGACGCGGCCTTGCCCAGCCTGACGGTGGTAGTGCCGGCTTATAATGAAGGGCGGCTCGTCCTCGAGACTCTCTCCAGCCTGGTCGGCAGCGATTATCCGCGGGAAAAGCTGCAGGTCATAGCCGTGGACGATGGCAGTCAGGATGATACCTGGCAATGGATAGAGGCAGCAGAAAGAGCAAACCCTGGACGAATCACCGCCATCCGCCTCCTTAAGAATGGAGGCAAGCGCCGGGCGCTCTATGAAGGCTTTACCAGGGCCACCGGTACGGTGCTGGTGACGGTCGACAGTGATTCCATCGTGCGTCCCGATACCCTGCGCAATCTGGCCAGTCCGTTCGTCGGCGATGACGATTGCGGCGCTGTGGCCGGAAATGTCAGAGTGTGGAATCGGCAATATCATCTTATTCCGAAAATGCTCGATGTCGGTTTCGTCTTCAGCTTCGAGTTCATTCGCTCTGCGCAGAGTTTTTATCGGACGGTGCTTTGTACACCAGGAGCTCTGGCGGCGTATCGACGAGACCTGGTGATGGAGGTGCTCAACGAGTGGTTGCGGCAGAAATTTTTTGGACAAGAGGCGAGAATTGGCGAAGACCGCGCACTTACCAATCTCATCCTGAAACAGGGTAAAAGCGTTCTCTTTCAAAGTAATGCCGTGGTTCTAACCAATGTGCCGGTGGCGTATCGCAATCTTTGCAAGATGCTCATTCGCTGGGGGCGCAGCAATGTTCGCGAAAACCTGAAAATGTCGAGTTATGTTTTCACCGAATTTCGCAGTCATCATCGAAAGAGCGCCCGAGTCTTGCTGCTCCTGCAGTTTTTGCGCTGTTTTCCGGCACCGGTTTGGTACGTGCTGATGCTCTGTTCGGTTGTCACCTATCCCCTGCAGACGGTACTCAGCGCTCTCGGCGGCATTGCCATATGGGGATCACTGTCGGCCTTGATCTACGCCCGCCGATACAGGTTGGTCGAAGCGTTATGGGCCTATGCCTACGCCATTTTCTACCTTGCCACCCTTTCGTGGATCACTTCCTACAGCCTGTTTACCATGCACCGCTCCGGCTGGTTGACCCGGTCCATGAAGAGGCGAAACACGGTCTTCGTGCCGCAGCAAAACGTCGATATGCACCCCGTGGTGCAGCCCCATGAGGCTGTCGCCCACGTTGGCAACATCAATTAAGTGCAACAAATAAAGGGCGGTTCGGTGGCCCGGTTAAAGAGCAACTACAGCCGCCTTGTATTGACAATCCGAGGACTGCCGCTTAGCTTCTCCTTAAGGTTTTACCCGATGCATTAGGTAGGCAGTCCACTGGGAGAGCATTTTTCTCATTTCAGGGTAGACACTTCCAGAGCGGTTGCCTCCACGTTCATCCGGTGGCATCCACCGGTGCAGATGTCAATTCGTAGCAAAGGAGAAGCGCTATGAGCTATACATGTCAGAATTGTGGTGTAGTCGCGGAGGACGCGAGCAGTCTCTGCAAGCCAAGTAGGGAAGAACAAGAGAATAAGTTCTGCGGGGCTCCCTCGACTCAGGTCTGCGAGGACAAGCGGCCAACGATGCAGTATACCTGCGACTCGTGTGGCAGTGTATCGGCTGATGCTGAACATCTGTGCAATCCAAGGGAGATCTGATAGCCTTCCTTAAAAAAACATCGCAACAAACAACCGGACGCACCGTCCGATAATCACCCCGCTTTCGTTGCCTTCCAGGCGCAGAGCGGGGGGAACCCGGAAGCTCTTGCTGGCAGCGGCTTCCGGGTTTTTTGTGTGCAAGACTGAAGCCGATCGGACTGGAGCCGTCATGGACGTCATCACTACCATCATCCCAATCTTTTTTATCATTATTCTGGGATGGGGGGCGCGTAAAAATGGGTTTATCACCCCAGAGTTTCTCGGACCCGCCAATCGGTTGGTCTACTATCTGTCGATTCCGGCCCTGGTCTTCGGCGCTATCTCCAAGGCTCCGTTCCACAAGCAGTTCGACGCCCGAGTGCTGTCTTTGACCCTGCTCTGCGTGTTGGCGGTGTATGGGCTCGCCTTTGCGCTCTCCCGCGTCCTGAGCATGTCTCCCGGTCGGGCCGGCGCCTTCATCCAAAGCTCTGGACACGGCAACCTCGGTTATATCGGTCTGCCTACAGCTTACTATTATCTCGGAGGGCATGGATTTGCCGCCGCAGGGATTCTTTGCGGCTTCGTGATGGTGCTGCAGAACCTGCTGTCGATCGTGGAACTGCAGGTGCACGACAGCGACGGCAAACGACTGTCCCGACCAGGATCGGTGGTTGCCAAACTGCTCGGCAATCCGGTGATCATCGGCGCAATGGCCGGTATCGTGGTCTCAGCCTTTGGCATTCCCATCCCGAGCGTGGTGAGAAGAATCATCGATATCCTTGCCGGACTGGCGCCGCCCATGGCTTTGCTGCTCATTGGCGCCTCCCTGTCGCTGAAGATGGTGCGCCGGCAATTGCGCCCGACCTTGGGGGCCGTGAGCCTGAAACTGATCGTTTTGCCGGCTTGCGGCGTGCTACTGTTCACCCTATTTCACATCGGCGTCGCCCAGTATCTACCGGCTCTGATTCTGCTCTGCTCGCCGACGGCTACCATCGCCTATGTGATGACCATGGAGATGCACAGCGATTCCGATTTCGCGGTTGCGGCCATTTCGGCCAGTACGTTGTTCTCGGCGATTACCTTTATCCTCTGGTTGACGCTCATACCCATGCCGCGCGGCTGAAGAGGAGCGACGAATGATAAATCGGACGTGAACGGCGCCTCGTATCGCCGCAAAGAAATTCGATGTTCGCAACTGCATCTTGCGCAAGACAGCGCCGGGAGAAGAAGAAGGTTGCTCGATTACTCGGCTGCGTGGTATCCTGCAAAATCGCGGCTGGTTAGCCGTGATACAGGATCGCGATAGGTGAATCGTTTCGAGTGCAACCGTTCGCCTGCTCTAAGCAACATCGGCTAACCCAATGAACTGAAAACGTTCTTTATAGCTCCATCTTCACTCACCTGCGCCAATCTGGGGCTCCTAGGAGGCTGTCGGATTATAGTCATTTTTGCTCAGATCGAGGCAAACTTGAAAAAATTACCGGAGGCATATATTGAATATTCCGAGGATAATTTTTTCGAGTTTAACGAAGATATGGGGAAAAAGGGCATAATCCGACAGGCTCCTAGAGTGAACGTTCAAGCCAGCTCATTGTTTTTCAGCGTTTTTGATCATCAGCAAAGTTCAGGAGGAACAGTAGGGTGCCAAAACATGTAGCGGTAGTCCACGGACCTAATTTGAATATGTTGGGAAAACGCGAAGTGGGTATATATGGCGGCAAGACGATGGAAGACATCAACGCTGATGTTGCCGAGGAAGCCCGGAAGCTGCAGGTGGATGTCGAGTTTTTCCAGTCGAATTCCGAAGGCGACCTGGTCACCTTCATTCAACAGTGCCGAGGCCGAGTGGACGGTATCATTCTTAATGCCGGCGCTTATACCCACTATTCCATCGCCTTGCGGGATGCCATTTCCTCTGCTGAGGTTGCCACGGCAGAGGTGCATATCTCCAACATACACAAGAGGGAATCATTTCGGCATGTCTCGGTCATTGCCCCGGTCTGTGTCGGTCAGATCTGCGGTTTCGGCTCCCGGGGGTATCTCCTGGCGTTGTGGGCCCTCCTTGAAGAGGGAGCGGGACCCGGCGGGATGTCGCCTGGCTGCTAGGACTGCCTGGCACCACGTGCCACGCCGTCCAAATCGACATGTTCGCCGTACTTATCTTCACCATTTTCCATTTGGGCCTCCGCGGAATCGACCCCGTCCGGGAAGCTTCGCAATATGACAAAGCCTAGCTGTCGTAGAATCACGATCCTTATCGTCGCGGTGGCTTCGCTGGCGGCCCTGGCTGCCTGCAGCCCGGTCGGTCCTGACTACCGTCCTCCGCACATGGCAATGCCGGCGCAATGGGCAGAGCCGGCATCACATGTCGAACCAGCCGCCGGCAGGGATCTGCGCTCCTGGTGGGCGCTTTTCGGCGATTCGCTCCTCGACTCTCTCGTGCGTCGCGCCGCCGCCTCCAACCAGGATCTACGTGCCGCCGAGGCCCGTATCCGCGAGGCACGGGCGCAGCGAGTGATCGCGGCCGCCACCGGCTCGCTTTCCGGTTCGCTTTCCTCCACTCACAGCCGCAAGAGTGAGAATACCTCTTCATCGAGTGGCTCCAAGGATCTTTTCGAGGTTGGCTTTGATTCTGGTTGGGAACTCGATATCTTCGGCGGAGTGCGGCGGGCGACCGAAGCGGCCGATGCCGCGCTGGCCGCTTCCCGGGATGACAGGCGCGATGTGTTGATCTCGCTTGAAGCCGAGGTGGTCCGCAACTATGTCGAGCTGCGCGGCGGCCAGATGCGGCTTGCCGCCGCGAGAGACAATATCGGCCTGCAGGAAAAAACCGTCGATCTGGCTCGGGGCCGGTTTCGGATGGGGCTGGGCAGCGAACTCGACCTGGTGCAGGCCCAGACCCAGCTGGCCCTGACCCGGGCCCAGGTGCCCGGCCTGCAGACCTCGGTTCGTCAGTCGATGCACCAGCTGGCGATTCTCCTCGATCTGACGCCGGAAGCGCTCGCTTCCGAGCTGCGCGCCGAGAAGCCGGTGCCGCCGGTACCGGTGCGGCTGCCGGTGAATTTGCCCTCCGATCTGCTCCGACAGCGGCCCGATATCCGTGCCGCCGAACGCAGGCTGGCAGCTGCCACCGCAGGCATCGGGGTGGCCACCGCCGATCTGTTTCCCAAATTTTCCCTCTCGGCCCTCTTCGGCCTTCAGAGCAACAGCCTCAGCGAACTGGTCAGCGCTGGCAGCCGGTACTGGACGGTCGGGCCCACCGTGCAGCTCTCGCTCTTTGATCAGGGCAAGATCCGGGCGGGGATTGAAATCAGAAAGGCCCAGCGTGACGAAGCCCTTGCTGCCTATCAAAAAACCGTGCTGGCAGCCCTCGGCGAGGTGGAGGACGCCCTGGTGGCCTTCTCCCATGAGCAGCAGGCCAGGGAAACCCTTGGCGAGGCGGTAACCTCCGGCAAACGGGCGGTGACCATAGCCAAGGGGCTCTATAGCGCCGGCCTGGTCGATTTCCTTAACGTCCTGCAGAGCGAACAGGCGCTCTACCTCTCCCAGGACAAACTGATCCAGAGCGGGCAACAGCTCGACCTGGACATGGTATCGCTCTTCAAGGCCCTGGGCGGAGGCTGGAGGAACGCGGGAAGGGAGCACATCACTGCCAATTCCTCGGATATCCCCTCTCCAGGTGACCGAGAAAATCCCAATGAGACACATAAAAAATGATTTGCTTACCTTTGATATGCAGCAATTTCAGATCGCTTCGCAGCATCCCGGCGAGCGTCTTTCTCCTTGTTCTGATGGTGTCGCTCTCTGGTTGCTCGGGTGACTCGGGTGCGCAAGGCAAGCAGCGCGCAAGTGTCAAAAAAAGAGCGGTGCCGGTAACCATCGGCAGAAGTGAGAATCGAGACGTGCCGGTGGAGCTTCGCGCCATCGGCACTGTCGAACCCTACGCGACGGTGGCAATAAAATCCCAGGTCACCGGCGTGCTGCAGACCATCCACTTCAAGGAAGGGGACGAGGTGAAACAAGGCGATCCGCTCTTTACCATCGATCCCCGCCCGTTTACCGCGCTGCTCGACCAGGCCCAAGGGGCGCTGGCGCGGGATAAGGCAGAGCTGACCAACGCTCGACGTGAACTCGAGCGTTACACCCACGCCGCCAGCAAGGGCTACGTGTCAACGGAGCAGGCGGATCAGGCCGCCACCAAGGTCGCCACCCTCGCCGCAACTATTAAAGCCGACGAGGCGGCGGTCGAGAACGCCCGGCTGCAGCTGCAGTTCTGCACCATCGATTCTCCCATCGACGGCCTTGCCGGCGAGTTAATGAGCGATAGGGGCAACCTGATCAAGGCCAACGCCGATACCGCCATGGTGACCATCAACCAGATTAGTCCGATCAAGGTGGCATTCTCGGTTCCCGGCAAAAACCTGCGGAAAATCCAGCAATACCGCAAGAAGGGGACGCTCAAGGTGCTGATCAACGGATACGGCGCCAAGCCCCTTGCGGGCACCTTCTCCTTTGTCGACAATACGGTCAACACCGCCACCGGCACCATCCTGCTCAAGGCGGTCTTCGCCAATACCGACCAGTTGCTTTGGCCGGGTCAATTCGTCGATGTGCAGTTGGTGCTGACTATTCGGCACAACAGTGTGGTGGTGCCCACCGATGCCATTCAAATCACCCAGACGGGAGCGCATGTCTTCGTGGTGGGTGAAGACTCCAGCGTAACCGACCGGCTGGTCACCACCGGCACGGTGATCGATGGCGAGACGGTGATCGAGAGCGGCATCCGGGCCGGAGAACGGGTGGTAACCGACGGCCAGTTTCAGCTCACCAACGGCACCCGAGTTCAAGAACGCCCCGGTCGAGATGCCGCCGGTTCCGCGGATCCTGCACAGTCCCACCGGCGTGTTGAACATCAATTCGTAGGCCATGCCATGATCTCCATATCCGATCTCTTTATCCGTCGGCCGGTGATGACCGTGCTGACCATGCTCACCATCCTGCTCTTTGGGCTGATCGGCTATAAACAGCTGCCGGTGAGTGATCTGCCCGATGTCGACTTTCCCGACGATTTACGTGAGCGCTTCCATGCCCGGAGCCAGCCCGGACACCATGGCTTCCTCGGTTGCCACCGTTCTGGAGAAGGAGTTTTCCACCATCGCCGGAATCGACTCGATGAGTTCGGTAGAGCACCACAGGCTCCACCAGGATCACCCTCCAGTTCTCCCTGGAGCGCAATATCGATTCCGCCGCCCAGGACGTTCAGGCCGCCTTCGCCCATGCCGCCCGCAGGCTGCCGGACGGCATGCCGTCCCCGCCCTCGTTTCGTAAGTCGAACCCGGCTGATTATCCGATTCTCTATATCTCGCTGAGCAGCCCGACCCTGCCTCTGTCGGTGCTGGACCATTACGGCCAGACCATGAGTCAGCGCCTCTCCACCATCCTCGGGGTGGCGCAAGTCCAGGTGCGCGGCAGCCAGAAATATGCGGTCCGCATCCAGCTCGATCCCGAGGATATGAAGTCCCTTGACCTCGATGTGAACGAGGTCGCGGCTGCCGTCAATGCCCAGAACGCCAACAGCCCATGGGCCAGCTGAGCAGCTCGACGCGCACCCTGACCCTGCAGGCCAACGGCCAGCTCGACGAGGCGAGCGAGTATCGCAATATCGTCGTGGCGGTGCGCAACGGTCGGCCGATCCGTCTCTCTGATATCGCCAAGGTCATCGACAGCGTGGAGGACGACAAGGATTCCGCCTGGTTCTTCACGCCCACCTCCAAGGCCCAGTCCATTTTCCTGGCGGTGTATAAACAGCCGGGGACCAATACCCTGGAAGTGGCGCGGGCGGTGAAAGCCAATCTGCCCTCGCTCTCGGAAAACCTGCCGGCAGCCGCGAAGATGCAGATCCTGCATGACGGCAGCCTGCCGATCAAGGCTTCCATTGACGATATCCAGTTTACCCTGCTGTTCACCCTGGTGCTGGTGGTGATGGTCATTTTCCTCTTTATCCGCAATCTCTCCGCCACCATCATTCCCAGCATGTCCCTGCCGATGTCGATAGTCGGAACCTTCGGGGTGATGTATCTGCTCGGCTACAGCCTGGATAACATCTCGCTTATGGGGTTGACGCTCTCGGTCGGATTCGTGGTCGACGACTCCATCGTCATGCTGGAGAATATCGTCCGTCACCTGGAGATGGGCAAGGGCCGAATGCAAGCGGCCATGGACGGTGCCAGGGAGGTGGGGTTCACCATCATCTCCGATGACCCTGTCGTTGGTGGCCATCTTCATTCCTCTCTTTTTCCTGGGCGGGATCATGGGGAGGCTGTTCCGGGAATTCTCCGTGACCATCGGGGTGGCGGTGCTGGTCAGCTGCGTGATCAGCCTCACGCTCACCCCCATGCTTGGCAGCCGTTTTCTTCGCGAACGCCATCGCATCCGTCATGGCAGGGTCTACCAGGCCACCGAAGCCATGTATCAGACGCTGGTTCAACTCTACGATCGGAGCCTGCGCTTCGTTCTTCACCATCGCCTCTCCGCCCTGATCCTTTCCCTGGCGATGCTGGGGGCCACGGTCTATCTCTTCCAGGTGGTTCCCAAGGGCTTTATCCCTTCGGAAGATAGCGACATGATTCTGGTGCCGACGGAAACCGCCCAGAATATTTCCTATCCCTCGCTGCTGGAGCACGGCATGAAGCTGGCGGCGATTCTGCAAAAAGACCCCAATGTCGCCCGTTTTCTGATGGATGTGAGCGACGATGCCTTTATGTTCGTTGTCCTTAAACCCCTGCGGGGAGCGGACACTGAACGCCGAACAGGTCATCGCATGAACTGCGGCCCAAACTCAATTCGATTCCCGGCATCAGGGCGATGCCGGTCAACCGGCCGCCGATCAATGTCGGCGGCCGCAGAAGCCGCAGCCTCTACCAGATCACTCTTCAGGGACTGGACCTCGACCAGCTGTATGCAGCGTCGAAAAATACTGGAGCGAGCCATGGCCAAGCAGCCGGATCTCCTGGATGTTTCCAGTGATCTCCAGCTGGAGAATCCGGAACTCAATGTTGCTATCGATCGAGAGCGGGCGCTGCTCCTGGGGATCTCGCCGCTCGATGTCGAAGATACCCTCTACAGCGCCTATGGCGATCGCATCGTCTCCACCATTTCGGTGCCACCGACCAGTACAACGTGATCCTGGAATTCCAGCCGAAGTATCGGACCGATGCCTCGGTGCTCAATATGCTCTATATGCGCTCCAGCCAGGGAAAACTGGTACCGCTAACTTCGGTGGCCAGCCTGCATGAGGGAGTCGGGCCGCTGTCCATCAACCACACCGGCCAGTTGCCTTCGGTGACGCTTTCTTTCAACGTCCGTCAAGGCGTCTCGTTGGGCGACGCGCTCAGGGGCCTGGAGAATCTGGCCGATACGGTGCTGCCGACGGGGGTGCATGCATTGTTTCCAGGGCAACGCCCAGCAGTTTCAAGAGTCCCAGTCGAGCATGGGCTGGCTGCTCGGCCTGGCCATCATGGTCATCTATATCGTGCTCGGTATTCTCTACGAGAGCTTCATTCACCCGCTGACCATCCTCACGGCGCTGCCTTTTGCCGGGTTCGGGGCTCTGCTCACCCTGCTGATCTTTCAAACCGATCTCTCGCTCTACGCCTTTGTCGGCATTATCATGTTGATTGGTTTGGTCAAGAAGAACGGCATCATGATGGTCGACTTCGCCGTGGTCGCCCAGCAGAAGGGCAAAAGCCCTCAGGCGGCCATTCACGAAGCCTGCATTATCCGGTTCCGGCCGATCATGATGACCACCATGGCTGCCCTGATGGCCGGCCTGCCCATCGCCATGGGGATGGGCGCGGGGGCGGAATCCCGCCGGCCCCTGGGGCTGGCGGTGGTCGGCGGCCTGCTCTTTTCCCAGACCTTAACCCTCTATGTGACGCCGGTATTCTATCTCTATATGGAGCAGCTGCAGCAGTGGCTCAAACACCGCTCGCCTGCAAAAAAAAAGGCGGCCCTGGGGGCCGCCTCTGAGCTGAAATGAGTGCGAACTATCGGATATTGACGACGCGGATCGCACTTTCGAGAGCCGGGGCCGTGAGAAGCCTGTCGTCGACCTTTCGGCCCTTGGATGCGGTTTGAGGATCAAGGGTGCGGGTCAGCCAGCCCGACCGGTGCATGGTGAACAGGCTATACGAGGTGATCCAGGAGAGCGAGGCCATGTAAAAAATGGAGTAGGCATAGGCCCAGAGCGATTCCGAAAAACTGTAGCGTCGGGCGTAGATGAAGGCCGAGATGGTGGACCAGATCGCGATGCCGCCCAGCGAACTCAATAGTGCCTGGAGGGGAAAGGAGAGAACCATCCAGATCATCAGCGCTAACCATATGGGCGCCGGAAAACACCGCAGGCACTGCATTACAAGCAGGATTCGGGCGCTTGTCTTGTTGTTGCCGCGGAAATCGGTGAAGACATATCGCGCCATTTTCAGGTTTTCCCTGACGTTGCTCCGTCCCCAGCGAATCAGCATTTTGCAAAGATTGCCGTAAACCACCGGTACATTGGTGTACACCACGGCGTTGCTTTGGAAGAGAACGCTTTTTCCCTGCCGCAGGATAAGGTTGGTAAGCGCCCTGTCTTCGCCTATTCTGGCTTCCCTGCCGAAAAACTTCTGGTTCAACCATTCATCGAGTACCGTCATTACCAGCTGCCGGCGGTAGGCGGAGAGCGCACCGGGGGTGCAGATTACCGTGCGGAAATAGCTTTGGGCGCTGCGGATGAATTCGAAACTGAAAACGAAACCCACGTCCAGCATTTTCGGGATGATCTGGTGCTCACGGTTCCATACCCGGACGTTGCCGGCGACCGCTCCGCAATCGTCGTCGTCGATAAACGGGCTTGCCATGTTGCGCAGGGTATCCGGGGCGACAATTGAATCGCTGTCCACGGTTATCAGTATGTCCCCGGTTGCTCTTTTAAATCCCTGGTAAAGGGCCTGCCGTTTGCCGGAATTTCGCGGTTGTCTCAGGGCGGTGATGCGATCAGGGTGTTCGTTTACCGCCTCCTGAATATAGTCCCAGGTATTATCACGACTGCCGTCGTCCACGGCTATGATCTGCAGTTTATCCGGAGGGTAGTCGCTGTCGACGAGACTGCGCAAGGTGTCGAGCACCAGCTCTCCCTCGTTATAAGCGGGGACAACCACAGTAAGCGTCGGAAGTTGCCCATCTTCCGCCCCTGGAACGGGACGGTATCGCAGTGCTCCAGAGGTCAGCCAGATATAAAAAAAGATGGTTGCCACCATGATGCATAAGCCGACACCGAAAAGCAGGTGAAGACCCAAAGAGGTGTGGATTGCCCATTGGAGTTCATCCATGCGTCGTTCGGCAAAATAACTGGCTACCAGAGCACCGGCGGGCAGCAACACGGCGCCGATTTTAATTGCTGGAAACAATTGGGGGGTAATACTTTTCATCAACTTTGTAGTATGCATTGCAAAAAACCTCAGAAACGGAACGAGAACGGGGCAGGATGGGAATCTCCACTCCCGGAATCTGCCCAGAGCGTACATAAAAATTCGTTATCTCAAGGAATACATGATGCTGAGGGTGGAGTCCTCAATCTGTGTCAAGTCGTCCTTCTTGCATATTGTATGCCACTGCTTATAATCTTGAAATATCAGGCAATTATGATAGGTATGCTTGTGTCGGAGGGAGTGCGGTTACGATTCTTGCACACGGAGTGTACGAAAACATAGCAGGGTGAGGGTGGTAGTTTGTCAGGCGGATCTGGCGCCGGTCAAGCCAAAAAGCTGGAAATGGCTGCGCTCAAGAGGCGAACCCATCAGGAGGCCTCCCTGTGGGGACGGGGGTTGGTGAGGGGGCTGTTCAAATGCTCAGCGGAAGGGTAAAATGCTGTGGAATGAACATGTGTAAGGAGTGCTCTCTATGCAACAGATAACGTGGGATGATTTTACCAAGGTTGAACTGCGGGTGGGCAGGATCATCGAGGCGGAGGTATTTGCCGAAGCCAGAAAACCGGCCTATAAGCTGCGTATCGATTTTGGAAAGGAGATCGGTGTCCTGAAATCGAGCGCCCAGATTACTGAACATTACGCCATCGATGATCTGGTGGGCAGGCAGGTGGTGGGGGTGGTGAATTTTCCCAAAAAACAGATCGGCCCCTTCATGTCGGAGTGTTTGACCACCGGCTTTTACGACCAGGAGGGGCGAGTGGTTCTCTGCGTTCCGGAAAAAGAGGTGCCGCTGGGGGCCAAGCTGTTGTGATCCTCAGTGCGAGTGGTTATTCGGAGCTGTTACCGAGTGGCAGGCTGATGATAAAGGTCGTCCCCTTTCCCACCGTGGAGGTGAGACTGAGTTCGCCGCCGTGACGGTCGTGAATGAGGGTGCGGGAAATGGCGAGGCCCTGTCCCGAGCCCTTGCCGACCTCCTTGGTGGTGAAGAAGGGATCGAAGATGCGTTCCTTGAGCCGTTCCGGTATGCCGGAACCGGTGTCCGTGACCGAGATAAAGGCGTTGCCGTCGTCATGGTAGCTCCTGATGGTGATCTTGCCCAGGGGATCACCATCGTCGCGTTTATCCTCGATGGCGTGGGCGGCATTGACGATCAGGTTGACCAGAACCTGGCCGATATCCCCGGCCATAGCCGGTACGGCGGGCAATTCCGTCAACTCGGTTTCCAGTTCCGCCACATACTTGTAAGCGTTTCGGCAGACGATGAGCGAGTTGTTGATGATTTCGTTGAGGTCGCAGGGGCGTTTGGCTTCCCCTTCATTGGAATGGGCGAACCCTTTGAGGCCGAGCACCAGGTTGGTGACCCTGTCGACCCCGTCCTGGGTCTGGGCGAAGGCGTTGGGGGCTTCCTCGATGAGATATTCCACGTCGGTCTCCTCGGCCAACCGATCGACCTTCTCGAGCAGATCCCGAATGCCGTCGTCGGGCTGCACCGCCTGGCGCAACCTGGAGTAGGCCTCCATCAGCTGCAACATGTCCTCGAAGCTCTCTTTAAGGAAAGCGACGTTGTTGCCGATGAACTGGATCGGGGTATTGATTTCGTGGGCGATTCCCGCGGAGAGTTCGCCGATCGATTCCAATTTCAGACTATGGATGCGTTTTGCTTCCTGTATCCGTATCTCGGTGAGATTGCGAAAGATCATTACCGCGCCGGTGATCTCGTTCATCTCGTTGCGGGTGGGGCAGACGATGTAATCGGCCGAGAAGCTCGAGCCGTTTTTCTGCCAGAAAACCTCGCCGTCCACATGGTGGGACGAGCCATCCTCGATGGCGGCGAACATCGGGCAGAATTCCCAAGGGTACTCGCTGCCGTCTTCCTGGCTGTGGTGGATCGTCTCGTGCATGTGCAGGCCGGTAAATTCCTCCAGCGACCAGCCAAGCGCCTGCAGGGCCGCATTGTTGGCCTGGATCACCTTTCCGTCCCGGTCGACGTTGATGACCGCTCCGTTTACCCAGTTCAGCATCATCTGGTTCTGAAAACCGACCTGCTTCAAGGTTTCACGCAAGCCCTCGATTTCCTGAAGCAGGGTCGGCAGATCTTTCTCGGTGGAAGACACGATTCACCTTCAGTGGCAATGGAATCGGGAAAATCCGGAGAATTGGGACCGACACTATGTAAGTATCTCTCACGGGGTGAAAAAGGTCAAGGGATGCCGCGGTGGATTGCTATCGGGAACAATACGTTGGATGGATATACCCGTTGGTTGCGCCTCAATGCAGTGTCTTGCCGGTGCTGCTCATAGCCAGATTGCCGTCTCGTACTCCTCTCAGGGCAATCAGACGGTCCGCCAGTTCCTGGACCTCTTTGGCCTTTCCTCGTACGATAATCACTTCCAGGCAGTTGTTGTGGTCCATATGCACATGGGTGGTGGAAACGATGTGATGATGGTAGTCGTGCTGGACTTCCGTCACCTTCTCCTGCAACTTGTGCTGGTGATGGTCGTACACCAGGCTGACGACTCCCATGACCTGCTTGTCGGCCTCCCACTCCTTTTTGATAAAGGCCTTGCGGATCAGATCCCGGATTGCCTCGGAGCGGTTGTTGTAGCTCCGGGCCCTGATATGTTTATCGAAGATGTCGAGCAGGCTCTCTTCAAGGGAAATGGAAAACCGTTTCAACATGATGGGTACGCTCCTTGGTAGTAGTCGCGACTGCGTGGAGTTGCTTTGCGGTGTGGGCAAAAAGGGATATTATGGCGAGTGAGCTGATCTCACTCACTATACCACACGGCAGCCGGGTTGCCAAATGGCAATCAGTTTCCTTCTCCCGTAGGGCGCGCGTCGGCAAGTGGACGGCGTAACAGCGGCAGAATTCCCACGAACACGACAAGCAGATACCAGGGCGACCAACCGATAGCGGTGATAAAGCTCGTATTTTCAACCAACTGGTGGGTCCACTCGGGATGCAGCACCGAGGTGCTCTCGCGCAGGTGGCCCATGAGCATGGCGAACACCACGCCGATCAGCCCGTAGGCCAGGTTGAAGGCCATCCCCTTGAAACTGAGGATGGTGGCGCGTTGGGCGGATTCGGCGATCAGGTTGAGGTAGTGACTGGTGAAAAAGCTCACCATCATGATTGCCGTAAAGAGCAGACCCATCGGCACTAGCCCGATATAGGGGAAGAAACCGGTGAGACCGAAGAGGCCGATGATGGCGACGACAAAGACCGTGACCATGTTGCGCAGCGGACTGTGGAGCGCCACCATCCGTTCGCAGAGTTTCGGGATAACCAGCCCCAGCAGCGAGAGGCCGGCGGTGATGACGCCGAAGCTGGCCTCCGGCAGCTGGATAAGGCGAAAGTACTCGCTGGTCATGGTGATCAGGAGGCGGAGGATATGGTCGAAACACATGCCGCAAGCGATGATGGCAAACGCGAAAGGGGTGGTGAAAATCCAGCCTCCCGCCCGCAGGGTGACCCGCAGGGCGGAGAGTATGTTACGCAGCAGGCCCTTGCCGTCCTCCCTGCGATGGGAAGGCTCGCCGCTCTCGGTAAAGAGCATGGTAGTGAGGAGCGCCAGAAAGGCGAGCATCAGGGTAAGGTAGACCGGATACCGCATGGTCTGCTGCTGGGTGAGCGTAACGCCGGGCGCCAGATGAGCCAGTAGCCGGTTGACCACGTTCGGGTCGTAGACCAGGGCGCCGAGAGCGGCGGTGACGACGCCGGCCACCGATTTGAGGCGCATCTGCAGGCTGAGGACCGCCGGCCAGCAGTGCGAGAGGTTATTTTCGGCGAGGGTGTCGTAGGCGATGGCCTCGTCGGCGCCGCTGGCCATGGCCTCCGCCAGGCCGCTGAACACCCGGTTGAGAAAAAAGGCCCAGAAAATCAGGTGGATGTTGCCGAGCGGCACGAAGGCGATGAGTGCCATTTCGCTCACCATGAAGATCGAGGTGGCGATCAGCAGTGTCCTGCGACCGAAAATGTCCGCCAGCGCCCCGGAAGGGACCTCGGCGCAGACGATGGAGACCGCCCAGACCGTGTTGAGCAGGGAAAACTGTTCGATGGTCAGCCCGTAGTCCAAAAAGAGGATGGTGAACACCGGATAATAGAACCTGGCATTGAAGGCGATCCTAAAGGCGATGAACAGCCGGATATTTCTTAAGGAAAATGGCGACAGAGTCGGTTCCATGGCACTCACCTGCGACCGGCGGCGAACCGGTTTTCAAGCCGTGCCACCAGCAGCGAGAGGCCGAGACAGACCACCAGGTACATCCCGGTGATGGTCAGCCAGACTTCGATGGTGGCATGGGTGGATGACATCACCTGCAATCCCTGGAAGGTGAGTTCCTGAATCGAGATGATGGAGACGATCGATGAATACTTGATGGTGTTGATAAATTCGTTGGCAAGCGGCGGCAGCATGGTCCTGATCGCCTGGGGCAGGATGACCCAGCGCATTTGTTGCCATCTGGAGAGCCCCTGGGCGCTGGCGGCCTCCCATTGCCCGGCATCGATCGACTGGATGCCGGCACGGACGATTTCAGTGATATATGCCCCCTGAAAAAGACCGATGGTGAGCACCCCGGAGAGAAAGGGGGTGATCAGCTCCGGTTCGGCGGAAAAAAACACCAGCCAGTGCTGGAGGTCGGGGCCGGCGGCACGGTACGCGTTCTCGACGCCAAGCAGCGGCATCAGTTGGTCGCTGACAAAATAATAGAAGATGAAGACCAGCACCAGGGGCGGGGTGTTCCTGATCAGTTCGACATAACCAAGGCCGACCAGCCGGAAGAAAAGCCGTCTTGCCACCCGGGCAAGTCCCATGGCCACGCCCAGGACAAGCGCCAGCAGCATGCCCCAGACGCTGAGCTTGATGGTGGTGAAGAACCCCTGCAGCAGGACATTGGCCACCCAGCGGTGATGCACGCGATCAAAACGCACCATATAGGTGGGAATAACCGACCAGCGCCACTTGTAATTGAGCGAATAGAACAGCCGATAGCCGATAAACCCGATCAGGGCGAAAATGGCGGTGAGAACCAGCCAGTCGAGCAGAGTGAGCTGTCGTCTTGTATGATGCATTTTTTATCTATCTCGCCTCTGCTCGCTGCCCTCTAACGTCCGTCCTCCGGCTTTGGGCTTCTGATTGCTGGTGCCGGCCCGATCGTGCACATGTGGTGCACTGCTGGATGGTTGCACATTATTCTACCTTGTTTTCCCAGTCCTTTGTATCAAACCAGTAATGGTGGCGTTCCTTGAGCCATTCCTCCGCCTTGACCACGGTGATCCAGCTGTTGAAATAGGCGAGGGTGTCCGGATCTCCCTTCCTGATAGCGAAACCGATGGGTTCCTTGGTGAAGGTTCCCTCCATCGGCATAAACAGCGAGTCGGGATAATCGACCGCCTCGTAGGCCGGACGCGGAGCGGAACCGACCACCGCGTAGACATTACCGTTGCGCAGCTCCTGGTAGGTTTGAGTTTCGTTGTCGAACATCCGTAGCTGTGCTTTCGGGAAGTATTTTTTGGCGGCGGCAGCAGCCGTGGTGCCGAGCTTGACGGCGATTTGCACGTCCTTTTTGTTGAAGTCTTCAAGCGAGTTGAAACCGGCGGCGAGCTTTTTGCTGGCCACGATCGACATGCCGGAATACTCGTAAGGATTGGAGAAGTTCACTTTCAACGCCCGCTTGGCGGTGATGCCCATGCCGCCGATGATAACGTCGAATTTGCCGGTCAAAAGCGCCGGAATAATACCCGACCAGGCGGTGGGCACGAATTCGACCTTCACCCCCATGTCGTGGGCCAGTCGGGTGGCGACATCGATCTCGAAACCGATCAGCTTGCCGTCCTTGTCTTTCATGGCCCAGGGCTGGAAGATATCCATCCCCACCCGCAGCACACCCCGTTTTTGGATCTGTTCGATGGTGCTTGTCCTGCTCAGCTGCTGCTGAACGGATGCCGCCAGTGCGCTGGTGGCGCCGAAGAGCAAGGCCAGGCCGAGGATAAGGGCCGATAATAGCGTTTTTCTCATTGGAGTTCCTCCGTATGTAGTCATAATTCGGGCAAGTGGGCCCGCCGCTGGGTCACGGCAGCCGCAGTCGCCGTTCCATGAAACTGATGAGCATCGATAGCGAAATGGTGAGCACGAGATACATCGCCGCCACCGTAAACCAGATTTCAAAGGTCAGATAGGTCTCGGCGATGATGGACTGCGCCTGCATGGTCAGGTCGTAGATGGCGATGGTGCTGACCAGGGCCGAATCCTTGATCAGCGACACCATCTGACTGGCCAGCGGCGGCAGCACGGTGCGGATGGCCTGGGGCAGAACGATGTACCGGTAAATATGATAGGTGTTATGGCCCAGACTGAGTGCCGCTTCAAACTGACCGGGTGGCACCGAGAGGATGCCGGAGCGGAATATCTCCGAGGCATAGGCACCCTCAAAGAGGCTGAGCGCCAGGATGGCCGAGGGCGTTCGCTGGAGGCCGAGCACCGGGCCGAGCACGAAATAGATGAAAAAAATCTGTATAAGAAGCGGGGTGTTGCGGCTGATTTCAAGGTATATCCGTGCCAGAGTGCTAGCGACCGGAGAGGCGGAGAGGCGGAAGATGGCAGTAATCAGACCGATGCCGAGCGAGAGAAAGAGGCTTACCGCCGAGATGCGCAGGGTGACCTGCAGTCCCTGGAGGAGGGGGCCGGCGGTGAAACCGTGCCGGGTCCAGGTGTAGATGAATTTGGGCACCTGGTACCACTGCCAGTTGTAGCCCAGTTTATCGACACTGAGGGCGGCCAGCCAGTAGAGCCCCAAGACCAGCAGCAGAAATTGCAGCACATCGATCAAGGGTGAGCGCAGGAGGGCTCGCCATCGGCTGCGTCCCGGCATTTTGAAGGAGGGCAGAGGCGGCATAGCTATTTATTAACGGTTCAATACGAAAAGGTTTTCCGGCAGGTACCTGACAAGACTACATGATTGGCGCGGAAAATGCCAAGAGCAAATGGCGGGGTGGGGCGAGGCGAGCGCGAAAGTGGCGCCTGACGAATTTGAGGGGCCGTCAAGTGGACGGATGGATTTGATTTTGCCCCGTGCCCACTATAAAATATGAATACAGGATGTGGAGTTACGTCGATTTGGGTTTGAGAGGCTCATCATGCCGGGATGGAGTGCCGGTGAACGTCCAAGCAGGGAGAACGGGAGGTCCAATGAAGATTGTTATTGTCGGCGGCGGGGCGATTGGCAGGTTGTTTGGTTCTTTTCTGGTGCAGGGTGAAAACGAGGTGACCCTGCTCGATATCGATAACGAGGTTGTCGGTGCCATGCGTGATTACGGGATCGGGGTGGTGAAAAGCGACCTCGATGATCCCGATACGGTGACGCCGGTGCCGGTGACGGCGATTACCGATGCCCAACTGGTGGACTCAAGCGATCTGGTGCTGCTGATGGTGAAATCCTTCTCCACCAGGGCCGCGGCCCAGTCGGTGGCCCATCTGGTCACCGCCGACTGCCCCATGCTCTGTATCCAGACCGGGCTGGGTAATCTCGAGATAGCCGAACGGGTGGTGCCCCGGGAGCATATCCTGGCAGGGTTCACGTTTATGAGCGGCACCGCTCTCGGCGGAGCGAAGGTGCGGCATGGCCGGGCCGGCAAAACCTACATCGGCGAGCTGGACGGCAGCATCACCGAACGGGTGCAGAAAATTGGCAATATCTTCGAGCAAAGCGGCCTTTCCACCCGGGTGGTGCCGGACATTATCGGCCGGCTCTGGTGCAAAGTGATCGTCTTTTCCGCCATCAACCCGCTCTCCTCGATCCTCAAAGTGCCCAACGGCTGCCTCACCGGCAAGATGGAGTCGATCACCCTGATGAAACGCTTGCTCGATGAGGGCAGGGCAGTGGCGGATGCCTGCGGCATCGACCTGGTGTATACCGATCTTTACGAACTGTTGTTCGATGCCTGCCAGCAGAGCGCCAACAATCTCTCCTCCATGCTCCAGGATATTTTAAATGAGAGGGCGACCGAGATCGAGGCCCAGAACGGCGCTCTGTGCCGCTATGCCGAAGAATACGGGATACCGGTTCCGACCCATCGGACCATGGTGGAGCTGGTGAAACTGCTGGAGAAGTGGAGGCCGGGGATGGAGCAGTTTTGATGAATATCGGCTTTTCGGCACATTACCTCTACGAGAAGAGCGATTTCGCATGAAGGACTGGAAAAAAATACTGATCGCCATCGACGTAGACAAAACTTCGAGACGGGCGATTCAATATGTCGGCAATATCGCTCCGCTGATCGATAGCGTGCGGATCTGTCTGTTGCATGTCTATCCGGAGCCTCCGCCGGATTATTATAATCTGGGGGGCAGGCTCGACACGTACCGCGAGCAGCGGGAACACAAGGCGAAAGAAATGCTGGCCGAAGCCACGGATCTGCTGGTGGCGGCCGGAGTCCCGGAAGACAGTCTCAGCCGCAGGGTCTGTATGGCTCAAGGCACGACTATCAGTCAGAAAGTGCTGGAGGTCAGGGCCGAGGGTGGATTTGGTACGGTGGTGGCCGGAAAACGCGGAGTGTCCAAAGCCGAGGAGTTCCTGTTCGGTTCGATTTCCAACGCGCTGGCCAGACACAGCAAGGATTTCACCTCCTGGATCGTGGGGTGAGCCGCATGGTCGACTGGCAAAGCTTTCCCGCGCATATCCTGCCGCGGCTCAAGGCCCATCCCGCCGTACGGTCGCTGCGCCGCAAGCCGCGTATCTGCACGGACACCAGTGATTTCTCCAATATCGACTATGGCGATATTATCCATGTCGACGGCCGCTACCTGCTGGTGGTCGGCTATACCAGGGAGGGGCGGTTCGGGGTGGATGAGCAACCCAAACAGTGGGTGCCCCGGGTGTATGATCTGGTGAGCGGCGAGCGCTGCATCGTCAAACTGGTTTTCCACGAGAATTATACCATCCGGTTCGGCGAATTGGCGGTGACCTGTTACCGCAGCCCCGAAAAAGAGGCACAGGTGATCGAGTTGACCCGCGGCAATCCGACTTTTATGCAGGGCTATTCGACGCTGGACGAGGCCGACAACCTGGTACGGATCCTTGACGTGGTCGACGGCAGAAGGCTTGATCGGGTGGCCTACAGCCTGGGGAGGAATCACCGCGATTATTTCGAAAATCATCTGCCGAGCCTGCTGCGGCGATTTATGGCGACGGTGCGTGGAGTCGCCCTGCTGCATTCTCATGGACTCAAGCACGGCGACATCCGCCGAGACCATATCTTCGTCAACCGCAGCGACGGCCATTTTTGCTGGATCGATTTCGACTATGACTTTTATCTGCCCGAGCGCCCCTACGCCATGGATCTCTTCGGCCTCGGCAACGTTTTGCTCTTTCTTGTGGGGCAAGGCGCCTTCCGGCGCAACGCTCTACTCATCAACCCCGCTTTCGGCAAACCGGTATTCGATACCATCAAGGAAGACGATCTCGCCCTGATCGCCCAGGACCGGGTGTTCAACCTCAAAAAGATTTACCCCTATGTCTCCCATGAGTTAAACGACATCCTCCTGCATTTTTCCCTGGGAACCGACGTCATGTACGATACGGTCGAGGAATTCGAACAGGATCTGGAGGTAGCTATCCGTAAGACCTGGGGGTGAGGTGGGGTGGGTGGTCTGATCGTACCGAGGTGGGGTGCCGGTGAACGTTTACGACTCCTACTTGTTGGGGGATTTGCAATACTTTATCAGCAGACAACTATGCCCTCCAGGGAAAAGCCGAAACAGCACCTTCGCTCTCTTCCATGAACAATCCTGCTGGATGATAGCCCCCCTTTCCGCCGAGATGAAGTATTCGATTCCGCCGGTTCGCCGCTTTCTTGCCCGACTTTCGAAGGAAACATCGCCGGCTTCATTGTTTCCTGGGGAATTCAGGGGACAGGAGATAGAACATCGCCCGCCTAATAAAAGGTTAACCGGCGCAGCACAAAGAACTCGGTGCAACAGATAATTTACTTCTTTCTTGACAATAACGCAGGGGTCTGAGCTTGCTATAGGAGTCGGTCAGGTGAAGCTGGCGTTCGTTTTCAGCGATATTTTCTTACGAGTTGGAAATCAAAGGTAGTGTGATAAGAAAGCACGTTCCCTTGCCCGGAGCGCTCTCAACCGCGATCTCCCCGTGGTGTTTTTGTACAATACCGTAGACTATCGAGAGACCGAGACCGGTTCCGAGGCCGTCCTCTTTGGTCGTATAGAAGGGGTCGAAGATCTGGCCCTGATGTTCCGACGGAATGCCAGGGCCGGTATCGCGTACGTGCACCACGGCCTGGTTCTCCTTCTTTTTGACGATGGCCGTTATGGTGATGGACCCCTCATGGTCGATGGCCTGGGCGGCGTTGATGATCAGGTTGATAAACACTTCCTGCATCCGTTGGCTGTCGAGCGGCAACAGCAGGTCGTCGGGGATGTCCACAGAGAGGAGGATGTCGACCGGCACCTGGCTCTTGACCAGTTGCACGGCGCGGTGAACAACCTCTCGTAGCGGGGTGAGTTGTAGCGAGAATTCTCTGGCTCTGGAGAAATCCAGCAAGCCCTTGACGATGTCCCGCGCCCGAAGCGTCTCCTGATCGATGTTTCTGAGCATTCCCCTGAGTAGCTCTCGGTTTCCCTCGTCGAGTTCTTCCGAGGCGATCTGACAGGAGGTGGAGATGTTGTTCAAAGGGTTGTTGAGCTGATGGGCGATTCCCGCCGTGAGTGTGCCCAGCGAGGAGAGTTTTTTGGACTGCACCAGTTGATCCTGCCGATGTTCGAGTTCTGCAACCATCGTATTGAAAGCTTCCATTACCTGCTGGATTTCATCGCGAGTATTGAGAATATCTATGGTCTTAAACCGGCCCTTGGCGATATCCTCGGTAATTTTCTTGATGACGCCCAGGGGCTTGAAAATCTTGATCGAGAAAAAGAACGGGGCGATGAACCCGATCAGCGCCGCGAAAAGCGACCAAAGAAGCAGCTGTCGCTTCAGCTCCTGCAGTATGAAATGGATCTGCGCTTCCTCGAAGGTGACCAGGTGTTCGCTGAGTTCGGTCATCGCCTTGCCCTGTTCCCGAATTTTTTCCACAGCCTGATCATAATTCTTCGTATGGGGGGCCAAGACCCCGGTGAGCAGGGTCATGCTCTGTCTATAGGATCGGAGTTGAGTCTCGAGTTCCCTCAAAAACTGGAAGACCTTGAGGCTGCTCGCCTGTTGGGAATGGCTGGTAAGGACCTGCAGGGCCTGGGAGAGGTAGTGGTTGTTTTCGGCGAGCGCTTCAGGAGTATGGTAGAGCAGGTAGTTTTTTTCGTACCGCCTGATCTCTAGAATAATGTTGTTGAGACGGTAACCAAGCGCCATGAAGCTGAGCTTTTTTTCCGCGGTCCGCAGGTCTTTATTGGAGACAAGGGCGATAACCAGAATTCCAAGCATGTAAAATATCAAGAGGATCTGGATTTTGGCAACGAGGCTGAGGCGTAAGGATTTTGGCAATGCACCACTCCTGCGGGAGCACTCTATGAAAGTGTTGGTTGCTTGTGTTGTGTGAGCACGGCAACGGTCGGCCTTTGAACACTTTTCGGTGTTCTCCGAGGTCGGCGGCATGGGGCGGGTAAGCGCGTACCGATGCACACACTTAGTATCTAGCGGAAAAGTAAAGGAAAGTAAATATCGCCCCTGGCTAAATTCTCCCCTGGCAGTGGCCTGCAACACATGATGCAATGTGCAACACTTTGGCTCAGGAGAATTTCGAGCGCAGAATTGCCGGTGCGACTTCTGGTAACTGCCGATGCGGCTGTTACGCGACCATGCGCGCGGAAGGTCTCTGCGCTCTGCGGGATTTCCTGTTGACCGTCCCCTGTGGGGGTCTCCGTGAATTGGAGGCACCTGTGCGGTTCTCCGGGCGGCGATCTGCCGGAGGTCGCTGGGGAGAGCCTGTCAAAGAGGAGCTGCGGAAAAAGACATACCAGTCATCACGCTCGGGCGATTGCCGGTACGCCCGGATGGCGTTTTTCCCCGTGCGAATCCGCCAGCTTGCGTACTGTTCTATCGCTCTGCTGATCAGGTGAAACAGAGCGCAGCCAAGGACCAGACTCATCAAATAGAATCCATATTCCATAACACACCTCGCAGACGCATGAATCAGAATGATACTAAATGGATAGCAAAAAAATAACGGAAAGTCAACTTGTTTGCGCGCTCCAGCGCAGGTTCCGCTCCCTGAGTCTTTTCAAGAAAAGGGTTTCGCCTGGCATCCAGTATGAAAAAAACTCGGCGCATGCCTTGGAGCGTCTGCTCAGTTGCGAATTGCAACACGTGCTGCATATAGCAACACGCGGCGGTTGCATGTTGCAATATGGAGGAACTCCGCTTGAATGGGTAATGATAGGTAACCTATCGAAATAAAACAATATAGTTATGATTTCTCAAGATGGTATGGAAGTTGCGAATATAAAAGACAACACGACCTTAACAAGAGAGAGGAAACCTGCATCATGTCAGATAGATCACCAAGCAACGAGGGGCGGACGGCAAATGAACAGTCAGCTGATTTCGTTAATTGGACTGGGACGCCATACCGGCCAAATTCGTCAATCATCCTGGTGGTGACGCGTAAGGGGCATATTGCCGAACAGGTTGTCACCTATGCGATCAATGTCGCCGAGCGAATGAACTGGAAGATCCTGGCGGCTTATGTGGATACTCTCCCGCAGTTCTGGGATGGCGGTCGGCGGCGAAGACGATTTGTGGCGGCGGTCGAACAAAGTGCTGCGAAGTTTCGCGCCGATGCGACCCAAGCGGGTGTCGCGTTCGATTATGTCCGGGAGAGCGGCAGGTTGGACAAAGTCGTCGCAACGCTTTGCCACATTGCAAAGAGGGTTGAATTCGTTCTTCTTGACGAGGGAATCGAGCTTTCGGAAGTAACCTCCGGCACTCCCGTGCCGGTGTTCAAACTCCGCTATGAATCGGCGGCTCCCCCTCAGGGGGCAATTTCCCATCAGGCGAGGGCCTTTCCCGCAACTTTTGCAAAGCCTGGGGCCGGGATGAGAAGACGCAGCATTACCCGCACGCTCTGTTTCGGCTCGATGTCGGCATTGCTGTATACCGTGCTCTTTCATCATGCCGACATGGTCATGGATATCAGTACCAGGGGTGGTGTATACGGCGTTGTTCCCGCAGTGACTGCTCTCATCTTTTTCGGTGTTCACACCGTATTTGCCGGCAACATCTGTTTTGCACTCGGAATGAGTCGACCCGCGGCGGTACGCGTGGGGCGCGCCGGCGACAAAGAGGAGCGTAGAAAAGCGAGTCGCCGCAAAAACGACAGGAGAGTGCACACTCTGAGATAATTCTTAGAGAGGCTGTGGGATTATGCCAAGCACACAAAAGGAGTATAATGGGATTATGGCTACGCACACCGTCAAGACAGTACTGGCAGCTATTGATACGACTCCGGAGAGCCAGGCGGTTTTCAAGCAGGCTCTGGTATTGGCTTCCTCGATGCGGGCGAGAGTGGTCCTGGTTTCCGTAACGCCGCTTTACGAGGGCAACATGAATCGATTGTTTTTCGACAACGGCGAGCGTGAGTTGGGCGAACCGTTCCGGGAAATACTCAGAAATGCCTCGAGATACGCGACCTCGCTGGGGCTGGAACTGAGCGCGGTCCACAGAACCGGCAAGCCCGCGGAGGAAATTATCGCGGTGGCCGAAGATGAGAAGGCTTCCATCCTTCTTATCGGCACCGCTGATCGCACGCAGGTGGGGAGGATGTTGCTCGGCAGAATCACGGCGGAAATCGTGGTCGGCAGCCCCTGCGACGTCCTGCTCATGCCCGGAATCGCCGAGCTTCGGCTTGGCAGGATTCTGGTGGGCATCAACGACTCTTCAGCCAGCATGGAGGCGGGTGAACGGGCGCTCGCGGTTGCGGCGAGTTACGGTATAGAGGTGCATGCCTTGAGCGCCATCGACATATCGATGGAACGCTCCCTGAGGTACGGAGCCCTAAAAGAGGCCGAGCAGAAGGGATACAGACTGTTGCAGGACTATGCGGTGCGTGGAGAAAAACGCGGATTTCCGGTGATCACGGAACTCAGAAGGAGCATGCCGGCGGAAGGCCTTACCGACTACGCGCGAGAGAAGGGAATTCATCTTATCGTGCTCGGTTCTCCCGGCGATGTCAGCGTGTTCGATATGCTATGGGGCAACGGGAGCGTTATCGAGCGCGTGGCCTCACTCGCCACCTGTCCCGTGCTGGTGGCCAAGAAAAACGGCAATGGAGCCTTTTGTTGATAGACTCCTTGGTCGGCGTTAATCGCTGCACGATATTTTCACATTGTGAGCGTTTACAGCAATTGCGGGGGATGACCACATGAAACGTATCATAAATGGCCTGTCGGCGTTCTTTCCATTTCTGTCGTGGTTGAAAGAATACGATGTCAGCACCTTGAGAACGGATGCGATTGCCGGCGTCACCGTCGCGCTCGTGCTCATTCCCCAGTCGATGGCCTATGCCCAACTGGCGGGTCTGCCCGCCTATTACGGGTTGTACGCCGCCTTTCTGCCGCCGATGGTCGCCTCGCTGTTCGGTTCCAGTCGGCAGTTGGCAACCGGCCCCGTTGCCGTTGTGTCCCTGATGTCGGCGGCTTCGCTGCAATCTCTGGCGACCGCGGGCTCCGCGCAATTTATCGCCTATTCCATCGTCCTGGCCCTCACCGTGGGTATCTTCCAGTTCCTGCTTGGCGTTCTGCGCCTGGGCCTGGTGGTGAATTTTCTCTCGCATCCGGTGGTCAACGGTTTTACCAATGCAGCCGCCATAATCATCGCCACCTCGCAGTTGCCGAAATTTTTCGGGGTCTCGGTCGATAGCGCCGAACATCATTACCAAACCATGATGGCCGTCGCCCGGGCAGCGTTCGATTATACCCATCTGCCGACCCTTGCCTACGGCGTGGCCGCAGTGACGGTGATGCTCGTGCTGAGGAAGATCAATCGCCGCATCCCCAACGTGCTGGTGGCGGTGGTGCTTGCGACGATGCTCTCTTACGCTACCGGATTTCAAAACGATCGCACGATAGACATGGCCGCCGTCCGCGCGTCGGGGTTCGCTGACAGGATCGATGCCTTTAACAGCGGTATCGAAAGTGTCAAAGCCTTGGGACAGGAGCGCGCGGCCCTCGCCGCCCGCCTCGATGCCACCCGCAACGGCGCACTGTTTGGGTTGCCCAAGACGAATCAGGCTCAGGCGTCTCTGCGCGGCACTGCAAAAGAAAGCGAAGGAGAGGCGCTTGAGAGGTCCATGGCGCTGATCAAACTCAAGAGCGAGATGGCTATTGTAGCCAGCCGGCTCGAGTACCATAAACGACAGGTGGCTGCCGTTCGCGATGATCTGCGCGCCGTAAAGTTTCACCAGGTCACCGATCACGGCAAATCCCTGTTTTATGCCAAAGGCGAGGTTCCGGCCGGTGCAAGCACCGACGGCACTATCTGGCGGTTGAAGGTGGGCAACGATGCGCTGAGCGAAAACGCGCTGAAACTTACCGGTGGCGGCGCCGTGGTCGGCACTATCCCGCAAGGTGTGCCGACCCTGGTGATTCCGGAGCTGGACGCCACCACTTTTTTCAAACTGCTGCCCACGGCGGTTATCATCTCGCTGCTCGGCTTCATGGAGGCCATCGCCATCGCCAAGGCCATGGCCGGACAGACGGGGCAGATGCTCAATCCGAATCAGGAACTCATCGGTCAGGGATTGGCCAATATCTTTGGTTCTGTTGGGTCCAGCTACGCGGTATCCGGTTCGTTTTCCCGCTCGGCGGTGAATTTTCAGGCGGGAGCTCTCACCGGTATCTCCGGAGTAGTGACTTCGCTCATGGTCTTTGTGACCCTGCTCTTTTTCACCCCGCTGCTCTACCATCTTCCCCAGGCGGTGCTGGCAGCGATTATCATGGTGGCGGTTATCGGTCTGATCAACGTCAAAGGTTTTATCCACGCCTGGAGGGCCCAGTGGTACGACGGCGTGATCTCGATCGCTACTTTCGTGGCGACGCTCTACTTCGCCCCGCATTTAGATATCGGTATCGAGATCGGAGTCGGTCTGGCGATGACTATCTTCCTCTACAAGTCCATGCGGCCTGTGGTGGCGAGGCTGTCGATGAGCGAGGATAAGGTGCTGAAGAACGCGGAACATTTTCGACTCGAAGGGGTGCCGCCATATTTCTGTAGTCCGTTTCGACGGGGCGCTGTTTTTCGCCAACGCCAGCTATCTCGACGAGCAGGTGTTTAAATTTCGCAACGAGCAGCCGGAGCTTCGCTACATCCTGCTTGACGCCCATGGCATCAACGACATGGACGCTTCCGGCGAGGAAGCGCTGGAAATGCTGGTGAAACGCGTGCGCAGCGCCGGGCTCGGTTTTGCCATCTGCGGACTCAAGGGTCAGGTGATCGAAGTTATGGAACGCACCGGGCTGATATACAAAATTGGCAAGCAGCATATCTATGCCGACAACAAGACGGCGGTAGCGTCCTTGATCGCGCAGATCCACGATGATGTCGACTTGCCTGGTCAGGGATGTGGGAATTGCCCTCTTACCCAGTATATTCCGGTGGTTGATGAAGGCGATGATCTCCCGGCGTCAAGAGTAGGGGCACAAAGAGAGGTGGAGCCGGTTGCGATGCGTGGCGCCAGAAAACTTGCCTCGGTGGCAAAGAATTGACGGTATTCCGGAGGAGGAACCTTCGTTATGTTCTTCACAAAAAGACGCAAGCCGGAAATTGAAGCCGGCGAAAACGAACCGAGGGAACAGCCGCAGCTGGCGGAGTTGTGTCTCAAGGTGCAGCAGGCAGAGCTGCCCCGCCGCGTTCAGGACGTGGTGGCGAAAGAGATAGACAAGCTCGAGCGAACCGATAGCGCCGCCGCGGAGTATTCCGTGGGGGTCAATTATGTCGAATACGTTATCGGGTTGCCCTGGAACCGCCAGTCCGTGATGAGCAACGATCTGGCGCGGGCCAGAAGGCTGCTCGACGCCCATCACTCCGGACTCTCCGAGGTCAAACAGCGCATCCTGGAATTTCTCGCCGCCAGAACCTTGCGGGGCAGCATGCGGGCCCATGTCCTGGTGGTGGACGATGAGGAAATCGCCCGGCAAAACATGGCGCATGTGCTGCAGAAGGACGGCTACCAATGTCACCTGGCGGAAAACGGACTGCGTGCCCTGGAGATTCTCGACAAAGTTGAGATCGATCTGGTCGTGACCGACCTGAAAATGGATCGCATGGATGGCATGACGCTGCTCGCGCATATCACCAACCGGTGGCCGGATATCCGGGTTATCATCGTTACCGGCTTTGCCACGATCCATTCGGCGGTCGAGGCGGTGAAAAAAGGCGCTGCCCATTATCTCGGCAAGCCGGTCAACCTCGATGAGCTGAGAAAAACCGCCCGCGAGGTTTTGGAGAAGAAACTCACCCTGGAGGTGGGGCAGGGGCCGATTCTCTGTTTTGCCGGCCCTCCCGGCACCGGCAAGACTTCGGTCGGCAAATCGATAGCCGAAGCGTTGGGGCGGCGGTTTGCCCGCATCAGCCTGGCGGGGATGCGCGACGAGGCGGAGTTGCGCGGTCATCGGCGCACTTATGTCGGCGCCATGCCGGGACGGCTCATCACCGAGATCAATCGGGTGGAGGTCAACAACCCGGTGATGATGCTTGATGAGATCGACAAGATCGGCCAGGATTTCCACGGCGATCCCGCCTCCGTGCTGCTCGAGGTGCTCGATGCGGAGCAGAACGCCAGGTTCGTGGATCATTATCTCGATGTCGCCTTCGACCTCTCCGGCGTTATGTTCATTGCTACCGCCAACGACCTTTCCAGCTTGCCCCGACCGTTGCTCGATAGAATGGAGGTGGTTGAATTCGCAGGATATGCCTTGAAGGAGAAGGTCGAGATCGCCCGGCAGTTCGTGATACCGCGACAGTTGAAGGCCACAGGGCTTGGCAGGGCGGATGTGCATTTTACCGAGGATGCGGTCTGCCGGATCATCTCGGACTACACCCGGGAGTCGGGGCTGCGGAGTCTGGAGAGGGAGGTGGGGCATGTCTGCCGCAAGATCGCCTATCACTGCCTTGAAGAGGGGAAAGGCGATGGCGCCCTGGTGGTTGATGCGAAGGCGGTGGGCGCTTTTCTCGGGCCGTGCAGATACTATCGGGAGGCGGCTCGGGCAGAAGACGCGGTCGGCATCGCCACCGGCCTGGTCTGGTCCGAAGCGGGTGGGGAGATTCTCAGCATCGAGACGGCGAAAATGGTGGGCAGTGGCAGCCTCATCCTCACCGGCTCGCTTGGCGAGGTGCTGCAGGAGTCGGCTCGGGCCGCCTTGAGCCTTATCCGCAGCCGGGCCGAGGAGTTCGGGGTCGACCATGCCCTCTTCAGGCAGTACGATCTACATATACACCTGCCGTACGGGGCCATTACCAAGGACGGGCCGTCGGCGGGCATCGCCATTTTCGCCGCACTCTTCTCACTTTTGACCGATCGGCCGGTGCGGGGAAACGTGGCGCTCACCGGCGAGATGACCCTGAGCGGCAGAGTGCTGGCGGTGAGCGGAATCCGCGAGAAACTGCTGGCGGCGCAACGGGCGGGCATCGAAAAGGTTCTGCTGCCCCTGGCGAACCGCGACGAACTTGCGGCACTGGCCCCGGAGGTAACCGAGGGGCTCGAGGTCGTGCTGGTCGGCGGAGTCGCCGAGATCCTCGAGCATGCTGTTGGGCCGGAATCAGCCACCATGAACTAATTTTCGGGATCCTCAAGCCCGAAACGCTTGATCTTGCGCCACAGCGACACCCGATCGATCCCCAGGATCTTGGCGGCCTGCGACCTGTTGCCTTCCACCTTGTCGAGCACTTCCATGATATATCGTTTTTCCTGTTCTTCGAGCGTCGGCCAGTGATGCTCGTCGGTTTCGCGGGTCACCACGGCGCTGCCGTCGCTGAGGTCGGTTGGCAGGTGGCGGGGCTCGATGACATTGTCGTTACACATGATGAGGAGGCGGTGGACGATGTTTTCGAGTTCTCGGATATTGCCGGGATAATCGTAGCGTTTGAGCATTTCGGTGGCGGCCGCCGAGAGGATCGGCACGGTGCGGTCCGGCGGTGTATGTTTGGCGAGGAAATGGTTGGCCAAGAGGGGGATGTCCTCCCTCCGTTCGGCCAGGGGCGGCACCTGGATGGTGATCACATCGAGGCGAAAGAACAGATCCTGGCGAAAGAGGCCCGCTTCCGCCTCCTGTTTGAGGTTTTTGTTCGTGGCGGCTAACACCCGGATATCCACGGGGATTTCAGTCGAGCCGCCGACCCGCATCAGGGTGTGCTCCTGCAGGACCCGCAGCAGTTTCACCTGCATCGCCGGGGTCAGCTCGCCGATTTCGTCAAAAAAAACGGTGCCGCCCTCGGCGATCTCGAGTAGCCCTTTTTTCACCTTGGCGGCGCCGGTGAAGGCTCCCTGTTCGTGGCCGAAGAGTTCGCTGGCGATCAGATCTTCGGTGAAGACCCCGCAGTTGAAAGCGACGAAACGGTTGTCGGCTCTGGGGCTGAGTTCGTGCAGGGTGCGGGCGACCAGTTCCTTGCCGGTGCCGGTCTCACCAAGGATGAGCACGTTGCAATCGAATTGCGCGACCTGCATGATCTTGTCCCGCATGGCCTGGATTCGGCTGCTTCTGCCGATGATCCGAGACATCCGCTCGCTCTCCGACGCCCACTGGCGCAGCGAGGTAATCTCTTTTTGCAGCGAACTCCGCTCGAGGGCCTTTTCGACCAGGTGCCGTAACTCGTCGAGGTTCACCGGCTTGGCCACATAATGATAGGCGCCTTTGCGCATCGCCTCTATGGCCGACTCGACGCTGGCATAGCCGGTGATCACAATGGTTTCGGCTTCCGGGCATCGCTCGCGCACCGCTGCGAGGACGGCCATGCCGTCGACTTTGGGCATGCGCAGGTCGGTGAGGATCAGGTCGACCTTTTCCCGATCGAGTATGGCTAGGGCGGCCTCGCCGCTCTCGGCCCCCAGGACCTGGTAGCCGATCTTTTCCAGGGCATGCATGATGTTTTCCCGGGAAATGGCTTCATCGTCTACCACCAGAATCTTCCTGGTACTGTTTACGGCGAAGGAACTCATTATCGGTCCGCCCTTGCCTGGCCATGCCGCTGTTCCGCGGTGTCTGCACCGCGGGGTATCGACTGGGGTCTTACGCAACAACTTTTTGCAACAGCGTAGTGCATAACGATTTTCATGGTCTAATCGAGACCATGATTCTTTACCTTTTGCAAGAGGGCTGTTTGGGAGATATCGAGGATTCGGGCGGTGTGTTCCATATCGTTTTCGGTACTTTGCAGGACTCTGCGGATATATTCCCGTTCCATTTCATCGAGGGTGATAAATTCATTATTGTCAGAGGCGTTGAGCTCGATGGCCTGTAAATCCTTTGGCAGATCCCCGGTGCCGATCTGTTCGTCCCCCGTGTGCGCCACGGCTCGCTCGATGATGATTTCCAGTTCACGAACATTTCCGGGATAGTTGTACTTTGTAAGTATCTGCAACGCCTCGGGCGTGATTCCGGTGAGTTGTTTGTGGAAGGCGAGGCTGTACTTCTCGATGAACGAACGGATGAGAAGCGGTATGTCCTCCTGGCGCTCACTCAGCGGCGGCAGGGCGATAGATAGCGTGCCGAGTATTGCGAACAGTCGCTCGTGAAAGGCGCCGGTCTCCACTTCGTGTTCCAGGTCCCTGCTGGTGGTGGCGATCACCCGGATATCGAGTGCGATCGGCTGGGTGGCGGCTGCCCCGACGATTTGCCGCTTCTCGAGCGTTAGCAGGAGTCTTTCCTGCATTGCCGGTGAGAGCTGTTCAATTTCATTGATGAGAAGGGTGCCGCCGGAGGCAGCCTCCAATAGACCTGTTTTCCGGTTGGCGGCGCCGGCGTCCTCTCCGCTCTTATCACCGAACAGTTCGCTGCCGATCAGCTCGTCGGCAAACCCGCCGCAACTCAAGGCGAGGAAGGGGTGGTCCTTTCTCGGGCCCATCCGGTGGATCGCCCGGGCAACCAGCGCCTTGCCGGTGCCGCTCCAGCCGGAGATGATGAGGTTGCAATCCATGGCGGCGGCTTGTTGTATCCTGGCCGTAAGTTGCCGGACCACGGGGCTGGTGCCAAGCAAGGCTTCCAGACCGGTAGCGTCGTTGAGGGCGTTTCGCAGCCGCTGATTTTCTTTTCTCAGAAATATTTTTTCGGTGGCGCCTTGTGCCATCCGACGGATTTCCGAGAGGTTGACCGGCTTGCTGACATAGTGAAAGGCGCCGTTATGCAGGGCTTCCACCGCCGTTTCCACACTCTGGAAACCGGTGATGATGATAACCTCGGTCTCGCCTCTGATGGCCTTGAGCCGGGAGAGGATTTCCAGACCACCAAGATCCGGCAGCCGGATATCGAGGAAAACGATATCAAACGGCCGTTCCGCCATGCGATTCAGAAAAGGAATGCCCAACGTGAAGGTTTCGACCTCGAAGCCTTCGGTCGACAGGACCTGGCCGAGTCGGCGGCAGACGATTTCCTCATCGTCGACGATGGCAAGGCGCAATGGCGTATCGCTGTCCACTCTAATGATTCCTTATCGCTTGGTTCGAGACAGAGGGCGGAGCACGGCCTCTGGCACCCTGCGGATGCGGCGTCCACTAGAAGCCGCGCTCGAAAAAGTACCCGTTTGCCGGTTTGGCCGAATATCGGCCAAGCTGCTCATCTATGGACGTTTGCCGGCAATTATACTCGATTTTCTCTTTTTTACCTGTAGAAATAGCCCAACCATCTAAAATATCATGATCAGTGGAGGATACAGTTTTGAGTAGAATTCGGAACAGTCTCTAATATATTGGAGACCAGCGATATTTGCAAAATCACTACACTATCCAGGCGCAACGGGGTTTAGGCGTTACGGCCCGTAGGACCATATCTTGACACAGGCGGGATGGCGTGCATAAGATTCGTAAAGGCCTGACTGATATTATGCGCCAATGCGAAGAGATGGTGACCGCTTAATATAAAGGGTGATAACCATGAAGAGAATACTGGCAATCAACGGGTCGTATCGGCAGGGTGGCATTACGGATCAAACCGTGAACGCTTTGGCTCAGGCCGCGGAAAGCATCGGGGCGCAGGTCGAGATAATCGCTTTGCGCGACTACCCAATAGAATTCTGCCTTAATTGCCGCACCTGTACGCAAAAACCCGGGGAGAGACCGGGGGAATGCGTACTGAAAAATGGAATGGCATCGCTGGTTGAAAAGATAGATTCGGCCGACGGCTATATCCTTGCGTCGCCAACCAATTTTTATACGACTACGGCTCTTTTCAAACGCTTTCTGGAACGCCTGGTCGCATATGCCTATTGGCCCTGGGGAATGAAGGCGCCGCGATACCGGAAATCCGGCATTCCCAGAAAAAAAGCAATTATAGTTTCTTCGTGCGCGGCTCCCGCGCTTATTGGTCGATGCGTCTATGGCACGAACAGGCAACTGAGGCTGGCTGCCAAAACCATAGGCGCCTATGTCGCCGGCTCAATCGTCACAGGGCTCATCAGCCAGGAACCGCAGTCGATACTGCCGGAACGGGCGAGAAAGAGAATTCCCAAATTGGCTAGCAAACTCGTGCGGCAATAGTGTAAACACGCGGTGAACGTTTACGGTTTTTCTGTTGCGGCATGGCAATAAGGTGAGGGGCTCTCATACAGTTATGAAATCCCCATTTATGAAAATCAGTTGCCCGCAACCTGGGCACCAAGCCATCCCCCAGTGAATCCGGCCCGTTCGAGCCCTTTTTCGATGTAAGGGTTTTTTTTCATCAGGTCCCAGATGAAGCTCTCGAACCAAATTCCTAATTCTCGGATGGGAACTAAATAGGCGATCGCCCGACAGCCAGCTTGCTTGCAGCTGGCTGGAGCACTGGTGACGCTTACAGCGCATTGGTATGGGCAACTTTTTGCTTTCCCGGTGCATGGTTACCAGCGGTCATACCTGTTATGCCGATCCCGATATTCATGATGATCACGCCATCGATGGTCATGTCCATAATGGTCGCGCTTATGATGAAAATGCCCATGGCGGTAATAAGAGCGCCCGAATCACAGGTTATCGTGACGATGCGGCGTTCATATCCCCGCACTCTACGGTAGAAAACAGATTTTTTGCAGTAATTCCCTGGATGGTTGTAATAACCATGCGGATGATCGAATGGTTTGCCAAAACGAATGGAATCGTGACCATGTCTGGAATAGTGGGCGACAAACCCGTGCTGATCCAAATCGTTCCCGATGGCGTAGCCCATAATGCCGCCTACCGCGGCTCCAACAAGTGTAGCCATGGAATCGTGTTTGATTGCCTGGCCTGCAATAGCACCGCTTCCCGCCCCGATCAGAAGACCATTTACGCTGTTTGGACCTGCAAATGTGTTGACGGTTGCGGTAAGTGAGACCAGCAGAGTGAAAATTGTCAGATACAAAGTTTTCATGATGTACCTCCGGGCTGCTCGGATTGCTTGAGTGATGGCCTGGGCTTTTTTCGCCTCTATGGTCTTTTATAAGTGGAGAAATGAGGCAAAAATAGAGGACATTGGGGGAAACCGGGCTACCTCGGAGGTGACATCGGGTCGACGTAGGGTGCGATACAGAAGTGAAATTTATTGATATCAAGAGAAAGCATCGCTGCCCGGCCTTCAACCTATCGTCGCCAAGCTCTGCCGCTACCGCATGTGAAAGCCGCCGCCGAACAGCTCCAGCAGGCCGATAACTATCAGGTAGATGGCAACGATATAGTTCAGCAGGCGTGGCATTACCAGGATGAGAATGCCGGAGATAAGTGCAACCAGTGGCGCTAAAGAGAGATAAATATGCATGATAATCACCTCAATCCGATAAGGCTGGTGGTGGACTGCCAGGAAGCGAAGAGGAGAGACCGCCGACGGTTTTTCCACGTAAACGTCCTCTCCCACAATTGAAAAAGGCAAGGGCTTCGATCAGAACTGCTTGGATAATTGCAGAACGATTTCATGGCCGCCATACTTACCATCGCGGATCGCGGCGAAGTTGTAGTTGTAATCGATCTGTAGCCGGCTCTTGAAGAAGAAGCCGGTGGTCACCCTTGCCCCCAGGGAGGTGAAGCAGTCGTTGCGTCGGTAGATTTCGCCGTCGTTCGACCGCAGTCGATCGAGCCAGCCGACGGAACCTACAAGGCTGAGATAGGTGAAGAAGATCGGCTCATAGCGGTATTCACCGACTGCGAACAGGTAGTGGTCGGGATAGAATTCCTGGATGGCCAGGCCCGGCAAGACAGGTCGCCAGGAAGTACCGTATCTCTCCCCCACGGGGCGGGGGCCGCCGCCGAGGCGAGGCGCGGTGAAGCGATCGAGGTGGTGACCGATGCCTCCGTAGAGCGAACCGAGCAAGCGGTGACGTTCGCTTGTTATCCCCGGCACGCCGCCGGCAGCGATGGCGTACGCTGTAGCAGAGAGATAGTCGCGGCCGCCGGCGGCCTTGTTAGCGCCATCCATCCCCCAATCCTCCCACTGGGGACGATATCCCCAGATGAGATCGCCGCCTGCCGCCAGTCCGCGGTGGGGCAGATCGAGGAGGTTACGTTCGATAGCGTCCCAGCGCGCCTGCAGGTGGCCGCGTAGGTCGAGGGTATTTTCGGGAACAACGAAATCGGCGGCAGTTTTGTCCCCGTCATCGAAAAATTGGTAGCCCGGCTCGAAAATCAGATCAACCGCCAACATGTTGTCCTCATGGCCGGGGGGCACTTGCCGACGATACCCCAGCCCCAATCCCGGCCGCACATAGCCCCAGAGCAGCTCTCGGGAGTCGAGGGACTCGCCGTCCACAAGTTCTCCCTGAGCTACCGGCACGGTGTAGTTGTTAAAGGTCAGCACCCACTCGAAGGGCCCCGGTCCCAGGGAGTGAGACCAGAAGATTGCGTTGCTGATTACGGCGATTTCGGCGCGTAGCAGGTGGTCGGTGTCGGGATGGTGCCAGAAGTAGAGGGCGCCGATGGGGAAAAATTCCGCGTCTTCCGGCGGCGGTTCGTAGACGGCCACGCCCAGGTCGAAGGCGGAAACCGAGCGGCGATTTCGCGGAGCCACTCTGATTTCACGCCCGAAGACCTCGGTACGAAAGCCCTCGCCTGCCAGGGGTGTGTGATACGGCGTGCCCTGCGGATGTAAGAGGGGCAAAGGTTGCTGCCCGCCCTGTTCAGCGCCGGCCGTCGACATGCTTGCTCCAAGGATTATGGCCAGGGCAAGCAAATGGAAAATCCGCTGCGGCCGCAATCTGCTTTCCGGTGAACCCATCATCGCTGCACTCCTGAGAGGATCTCCCGAAAGGTAATGGGTGTAAACGCGCTTACGATTGGCTGAATTTGCCGCATACAGGTACGATCTCCCTGTGATGCCTCACGCATCCTAACCTATACATGCTTAAATGACAAGGTGTCTTTCCCAGCTGACCAGCATGCATGGCACCGCGAAATCAACGATGGTCCCCATGCTGAAAAGGTGCATGAGAAGCTCCGAGCTACAGTTCCACTTCGATGCCTACTCCCATTACACTCTGAGGGGGCAGATCGTAAAAGGCCACCGAACGGGCTGCATTGCGGGCCATAAACGCATACAGGGCCTCGCGCCATACCGCCATGCCCGGTTGCTCCTTGGTGGGGATCAGCGACATCTCTCCCACGTAGTATGTCACCTCCCCTTCAACCAGCGGGGCGCCGTCCGCCTGATTCGCCTGCAGAGCCTCGGGTACACGGTAACTTTCCATGAAGCCGAAGTGTATCAGGATTTTAATAAATCCCTGGCCCAGTGCTGATCGCGGCCCACAGCCCGGAAATAGCTGGCGCCCAGAAAAAACGCGACTTCATCGTAATAGTGTTTTGTCTTGATGGGATAATGCAGTCGAAATCCTGCAAATCCAAGACCTTTGGGGACCTTGTCTTGAAAATCGTTCAAGCCGTAATGAAAGAGATCAGGAGAAAAAACGATCGGATCAGTCGATCAGCTGGGTTATGGAAGTGTTAACCGAGCTATCCGATCAGACCAATCCGCCCGTCCGGAATGCGACCGTCGAAGCGGCGCGAACCGATGAATCTGGTTGCGGCTACTCCACTGCAGCTTTGAGGTCGTGTTTGAGATAGGAGCGGATGGCGGCTAGCACAATAGGGAGCACACCGCACAAAATGAAGACGAGGTCACCGATTATCCTGAGCCATTCCACGGTATGGAAAGTGCCGTTCATAGTGAAGGCGAGCCTTCGGGCGTGCCAGTAGCCGTGGTTGAGCACATCCCAAAGCTGGAGAATACAGGCTGGAAAGAGATCGATCAGCACCATCAGCGCAAGGCCGATGTTGAGGCCCCAGTAACCGATTTTGACAAATTTCTGTGTCTTCTCCCAAACCTCGTCGCTTTGCACGGCCCGCAGGCAGAAAACCAGCACCCCGAGCGCCAGCATGCCGAAGACTCCGAACATGGCGGCATGACCGTGATTCGCCGTCAAGGTCGTGCCCATCTCAAAGTAAGAGACGATGGGCGTATTGATGAGAAACCGAAGACTCCCGCGCCGACGAAGTTCCAGACGCCCACGGCAATGAGAAAATAGATCGCCCATTTTTGTTTTGAGGCGATATCGGCCCCGTCCGCCAGCTGGTTTCTCTTTCTCAGCTGGATGAATCCCGAGGCTTCGAGGGTGAGCAGGGTGAGAGGAACGACCTCGAGCGCGGAAAAACAGGCGGCAAGGCCCATGTTCAGCACGCCCTGGCCGGTATAATACCAGTGATGTCCGGTTCCGACGATGCCGCCGACCAGAAAGAGGATGGCATCGAGGTAGACGAGGCGGGTGGCGGTCCGGGTAGAGACGATACCCATGAAGCGAAACATGATTGCAACCAGCACCGTCGCAAAGAGCTCGAAAAACCCCTCGACCCAAAGGTGGATAATCCAGAAGCGCCAGTTGTCTATAACCGTGAAATTGGTTTTCGGCCCATAAAAAAGAGCAGGGAGATAAAACAGGGGGATAGCCAACGCGGCATAGAGAGAAAGCGCGGAAAGATCGGACTTGCCTTCCCGCTTGATGGCGGGCCGCAGGGCTCGAAACATCAGGAAAAGCCAGAAAATCAAGCCGGCGGCGAGGAGGATTTGCCAGAACCGCCCGAGATCGAGGTATTCCGAACCCTGGTCGCCCAGCCAGAACCATAACGGACCAAGCTTGTCGTTGATGCCAAGCATTTCACCTGCCAGGCTGCCGAGCACCACTACCAGAAGGGCGATGAATAAAACGTTGACCCCCAGGCCCTGACCCTGAGGTTCATGCTCACCCACCCATGGCGCCAGAAAGAGGCCGCCGGCAACCCAGGCCGTGGCAATCCAGAAGATGACCAACTGAAGGTGGAAGGTGCGCAGCAAGTTGTACGGGAATAAATTGAGGATGAAATGGAGTCCGTAGAAGCCGTTGGGCTCTATTCGATAGTGGGCAAGTCCGCCGCCCACCAGAACCTGCAACAGGAAAAGCAAGGCGACAATGAGAAAATATTTAACGGTACCCAGCTGGCTGGGAGTGAGTGTCCACGAACGGGGAGGTGGCGGCATCTGCTGGAAATCCTTCTCTGTGCCGGCCCAACCGAGAAAGTGGTATTTACCGAAAATGAGCAGGGTGAGTCCGAGTCCGCAGAGCAGCGTGACAAAACTGAGTGCGGTCCAGACGTAGGCCTGGCTCGATGGAGTGTTGCCGACCAAAGGCTCGTAGGGCCAATTGTTGGTGTAGGTATAATCCTTGCCGGGACGGTCGGCCACGGTTGCCCAGGTTGCCCAGGAAAAATAGGCGGTCAAATTGTCTATTTCTGAAGTATTCCCGATAAACGCCGCGGGCAGGCCGGGAGCCGCGTCATCTTTGGTGAAATAGTTGCGCCAATACGGGATCAGTTGTTGAAAGGCAGCTTTTTCGCCGGTGCTGAAGGTCAAGACCCCAGTGGCGGGGTCGTAGCGGTTCTTCTTCAGGTTTCTCTTTGCTTCTTGCATGACCAAAGCCTGTTGCTCGGCGCTAATAGTGGCAAAAGCCTTGCCGAATTTGGCTTGCGAGAGGGCGTCTCGGGAGAGTTCTGCCTCCCGGTGCAGGTATTCCGCGGTGTAATCCGGGCCGAGATAGGCCCCGTGTCCCCAGAGCGTGCCATGTTCCATGAGGTCGTATTTCAAGAAGACCTCCTGGCCGGCCCGGATGTCATCGCCTGTGAAAAGTGTCGCTCCCGACGAGTCTACGACCTTTGTGGGGATTGGCGGGGCATTTGTATAGGTTTGCACGGTGACGATGGTCAGGATCGCAAAACCCAGTATCATGACGATAATCGCCGCATGTCGCCACCAAGGGGATAAAGGACGCTCTGCATCGTTTTTCTTCATCTTTTCTCCTTTGTGTGCTCTTTGGTTTGCGTCGTGACGGGCTCTGATGGGGGGCCGTATCCTGGTAGCATAGCAGGTCTTGCCTGACAAAAACAAGGCCTTGAGAGGCCCTGGCCTTGTGAGAGACTTCCGCACAGCAGGCCTCTTGTCCATTTAAGCTATAATTCCGGATTGCTCCTGAAGACAGCATAGACTGAATTTCTGTCTCCAAAGGCGGCGCGGGCAACTCTTGCCAGAACGAGCGCCGACGAACTCGCCGGGCTGGCGGAGAAGATCAACCAGATGGTGGGAAGATTTAAGGTTGCCTGAGGAATCCTTCATCGCCAGGCCATAAGCCAAGTGCCCGAATCTGCACTGATAATACCAGCGGGCATTTATCGGTGGTCAATGGTCGGAGAACCAGATGTCCCCATACCAGGCACTGGCCTTGAGGTGGGTGTTGTCGGTGTCTGTCATCAGCGCTACGGCGTCGACCGGACCCGGGTCGGCGCCGAACAGGCGGCGATAATCGGCCAGTACGTTTCGCTTTTCCCTGACCCAGCGGCCGAGATCGGCTTTGCCGGCATGAACGGCGATCATCCGTGCGTTGGCCGTATAGGCATTGGGCCACTGGCTGCCGGTCGGCTGGTTGCTGGACCAGACATAGTTGATGGCGAGTGTGCGCCAGAACAGCAGACCGCCGGAGAAGACGACGTAGAGGCGTGCCGGGTAATCATCGCCGCCTTTGCTGCGTTCGTCATGGCCTGGCAGGATATTTTCCACCTGCCAGGACCAGTTCAGATAGGGTGTTTTGTGCAGGTCCACATGGGTCTTGAAATAGAGCCCGGAGGCGGTGCCATGGCTCTTGGCATACAGCGCTCGGCGATGATCGATCGACCGCAGTTCATAGTGGGTTTTGCCGGAAAAGACCTTGGGTTGCCAGCCGGTGAGATCTCCCTGCGAGAAGCGGCCGATCAGGATACGGCTTTCTTCCCCCCAGGCCGGCAGCACTAGCAACACTCCAAGAAGAAAAATAAACAGTCGCATGAAAATAGTACCGAAGCTGAGCATTTTCATTGTCGTTCCCATTGTAATGGTCCAAATGCAACGCTTGAGGTGAACTCTTAGTCACTCCCTGTCATCCGAGCAGCCGCGCTGTTGATCGTTGCTACGATGTTTCTCCGCTATAGGCTATCACAATAGTGGCGCTCTAATGCAACCCAGCTTTCGAAAATCGTCCCTCCCATATCAATTCCGCTCCGTTTCCGAGATGATCCGGCGCTCATAAGGGGCGAACAATCGCCCGTAAAATACGATGTAGATCCCTTGCAAAAGAGCAGCGAAAAAGAATGGACTGGCTAACCAGCCGGCCTCGATCAGGGCTCCGGCCGCGGCCGGGCCCAGCGAGCGCGGGAGTTGCATTGAAAGCGAGTTCAGGCTGGCGGCAAAGCCTCGCCTTTCGTCGCGTACCGAGGAAATCACCAGTGCCTGGCGGGCCCCTATGGTGCCCCGGTTGAGTGCCGAGCGGAGAAGGAAAACCAGAGAAGCCAAATAATACATCGGCATCAGGGGAAGGATGAACAGCAGAGCGACTCCTGCGCTACGCCCCCATACCACAGCCCGAACAAGACCGATCCGCTCGGTCAAGCCACCGATCAGTAGGGAGGCGAATCCGCTGATGATAAAGGTGAGCGCCATAACGGGACCGATAGCCGACGGTCCGACATGAAACCGTTGGGCAAACCAATAGGCCATGAGTGGACTGGTTAAGCCGATCGCCAGACCATTAAAGGCGTTCAACCCCACAAGACGCCATAAAAAGCCGTTTTCCTCTCTGCGCGCGAGACGGGATCTTCGGGTCTCCTTGCTCTGCCTGGCGTATGAAGGGTGCATTTCCGGAGTTTCCATCAAGAGGAAGATGTTTATGGCATTGCCTATGAGCACCAGGCCGAACAGTGGGCGATAGGAGCCGGCGCTTCCCAGCAAGGGTGTCAATAAAGGTGGCAGGGCGGCCGCCAGAGCCCCGATCGTCATGCCGAAACAACCGCCGGCCGTATTGAGGCTATAGACCTTGCCTCGGAGCTCTGGTTTCACGGCTTCGGCTAGCCAGGCTTGCTCGGCGGGTGCAAAGGGGCCGGCCGCGCCATTGCCTCCCCTGCCAAATCCACCCAGGATGATCGCAACACAGAGCAAGGCCGGTTTCGAGGCCACGATGCAGACAAGGGCACAGGCACAGGTCAGGATCTCATAGGCAATGAGGAATGGTTTGCGCCGACATCGATCGCTGGTTGCGCCGACCAGTAAATTGAGCAGTGCCCCGGCGAGGCCGCCAGCCGCCAGCACAATACCGATTTCTGATCCGCGCCATCCCGATGCATGGAGAAAGAGCGCCAGATCCACCACCAGCGTGCCTTGACCGATGCTTCGCCAGAAACGCGTAGCCAGCAATCGCCGGGTGGCGGCAGAGAGGGACGACCACTGTTCAGGCAGCATGAACCGGATGAACCGCCCTTTTCGGGATATTGCGCATAATTATGGGTAGTAGTAGGTTTGTGCTCTGCGTGCTGTTTCCGCTTGCAATACCACCATTGCCGAACCTATGCAAGGGAGAATAATAGCGAACCCGGGCGGCGAAAAACAGAGATGGGCTTTTGGCGCTCCCATCTTCCATCGGCCCTATGCCTTGGCGAAATAGTCAGGTTCGTTTCCCGCCTTCCATTTGATATTGCAGCCCATGCTGGGCCTTTGCTCCGGAGCGATACCTTTTCCGGCCAAAAGCGCTTCCACGGCACGGGTCAGATCGGCACCAGTAACTGGAGTGGTATTTCCCGGTCGGGCCCCGTCGAACTGACCGCGGTACACGAGCTTGCGCTCAGCGTCGAAGAGAAACAGATCAGGCGTACAGGCAGCCCGGTACGCCAGGGCGACCTTCTGGTCGCTGTCAATAAGATAAGGGAAGGAGTATTTATAGGTCGAGGCGTCTTCGAGCATCTTGTCGGGACTGTCGGCCGGATACTTTTCATAGTCGTTGCTGTTGATGGCGACAACGGTAATTCCTAGTTTCTGGTAATCGCGTATCTTTTCAACCAATCGCTGCCGTATATGAATTACATACGGGCAATGATTGCACATGAAGATGACCAGCAACCCGTTGTCGATCCGCTGCTCGGCGAGGGAAAAGGGTTTTCCATCGGGAGTGGCGAGAGAAAAATCCGGCGCTGTCGTACCGAGTTCAAGCATGGTTGAAGGCGTGAGTGACATGATATTTCTCCTTGGTGGTTAGGTTGTGTCTGGTAAAAGTCGGCATTTGCTATTAAATAGGCACGGGAAGCCCGTGAATCAAGTGATTGTTGCGGCAGGGGTTGCTCAATATTCCAGTAGTAAAAAGTTCCCGTACGGAAACTAAATGCAGGAAAACGCAGAATGGAATCAGTTTTAGGTGGACGCCAGCTTGCTTGGCGTCGGTAGGGATAATTCGCTAAGCATGGTTGTTAAATCACGATATCCTTGCCATAGTAGACATAAGCGCTTAATTGCGGTCGTCGGTAGTGCTTTGCCTGGGGCAATCGTATCGGCGATCGGCCGTGACCATCGAGTATAGCCCGTGAACATTCTCATTGTCGAACCATCAAAAATCTTCCAGCGGACCCTGGAAAACGTTTTCAGTTCCTATGCCACCAATGTCTTTGTTTGCGCTTCGGGAGAAGAGGCGCGCAAAATTTGTATGGTGGTGTCCATCGATCTGATTTGCCTCTCATTCTATCTGGCGGACATGGATGGGATAGAGCTGGTGTCGGCAATCCGCAGGCTGGAGTTTGGCGAGACCATCCCGATCCTGATGATCACCTCCAAGGAGAGTCAGGATGCGGTGGTCCAAAGCCTTCATAGCGGGGTCACGGATATCTTTCGCAAGAACGATCTTGGCATGCTGCAGACATACCTCAGACTCTATGCAGAGCACGCCCGGCAGCAATCGCAACTCGAAGGCAATATTCTGCTGATCGACCAGGATCGGGAACAGGCGGCGGAAATCTGCAAATTTTTCAGCAACACCCGGTTGAGGTTCGTCCATTTCACCAACGCCGAGGATGCGGCCGAGATCGCCCGGGCGGCCGAGTTCGACCTGGTTATAACCAACCTGGTATTGAGCGGTGCCATGAGCGGTTTGGTTCTGATCCGTGAGATCCGTGAGATCAACGAGACCATGTATCGGGTGCCGATTCTGGCCATCTCGGCGATCAACAATGTTTCGCGAAAGATCGAGCTATTCCGGGCCGGCGCCAACGACTACATCGAAAAACCGATCCTCCTCGAGGAGCTCAGGGTACGGGTGAACAATCTGCTGCACAACAAGAAATTGTTCGATACCGTTGAGTTGCAAAAGATACAGATGGAGGAGATGGCCACCCGCGATCAGTTGACCGGCCTGTTCAACCGCCACTATCTGATCAGTCAGGCAGAAACGGTGATCGCCCAGGCGTATCGCTACCATTATCCGGTGTCGTTGATGGTCCTTGATCTTGATCATTTTAAAAAAATCAACGATACCCATGGCCATGCGGTCGGCGATCAGGTGTTGAAGGTGCTGGGGAATTTACTGCTCACGTCCTTTCGTGGCAGCGACATTCCTGTGCGGTTCGGCGGGGAGGAGTTTATTATTCTCATGCCCCATTGCGATGGTAAGAGTGCCATCGTTCGGGCGCAGAATTTGCGTCGGACGATTGCCGCGCTCAAACCGGAAGGCATCGATATCACCACCAGCATCGGGGTGAGCCAAACGCCGCTCGATACCCATGTCGCGTATAGCCGGCTTTTCGCGGCTGCCGATGTGGCGGTTTACGAGGCAAAAAACAGCGGTCGGAATTGCGTGGTTTTTCGTGAGCTGGAGTCGTGAAATTTGTTTAGGCTCGAAAAATTGGGGACAGACCCCAATTGATTCCCGGACTGGCCACGGATGGCATTCTGCTCTATCTTCTTTCAAGGTGATAGGGATTGGAACGCTGCGGGGGGCAACCTGTGCGCGGTGTGGGTACGTGGCGGAAACCGCAAGAGGTGACTATGCAAACCAACTCGGATGAACTGGTGGTCAGTGTTGAATGTTATGCGGGATATCGCGGTGAGGAACGGCCGATGCGCTTTTTTCTCAATCAGCGGCGGATAGAGGTGAAGGAGATCATCGATCAGTGGTATGGCCCGAACTACCGATACTGCAAACTGCTCGGCGACGACGACAACATCTATATTCTCCGCCAGGCAATCGATAAGGAGCACTGGGAGTTGACCATGTTTGCCAGGGGAGATTTTCTCAAGAGTATGTGAGTGCAGAAGTTTACGCGGCATGTGAATTGGTGCGATTCGGTGTGCGGATGTGGAATCTGAAAACCCGGACCAAGCTGGTGCAATCATAATTCAATTTGCTTCGCGCTCATGAATAGGCTAGGATGAATCGGGGTGGCGGAACAAGCGGGGAGAAAGTGCGTAAGCTAACATTTTTACTAAGAAAAAAGTTATGATGCGTTGCGATATCCTCGCGACGGGAGGAATCCCATGATGAAAAATCGTGTACTCTTGGGAAAACTGAAATGGCTCTCGGTAGGCTTTACCATCCTGGTTTTGCTCTTGAGTTCGGCTCTCGCCATGGCGGACCGTGGCCGCAATGATTACAACCGGTATCGGCACGACGATCGGAGCTGGCACAGCAGCGGCCATAGAGACTACAAGGTGCCGCACGGCTATATTTCCGCCCGGCACGGGCATAAGACATATTATGTCCATCACGGTCGTTTCTACCGGCATACAACCGGTGGGTTCGTCGCTATCGGCCTGCCTTTCGGGGCTGTTATCTCCACGCTGCCCATCGGGTATGTATCGGTAAACATCGGTGGCCTGATGTACTATATGGTGGACGGTATCTACTATCGCCCCTACCACAGCGGAGGCTATGTGGTGGTGACGGCACCGACGCCACCGGCCACTACCATTACCACTTCGGTGGTGGTGGTCAGGCCTTCGGCCCTAAACGTCCGCTCCGGACCAGGGGTCGGCTACTCGGTAGTCGGCGAGGTTTTCGGCGGTGACAACCTGGTGGTGCTTGGCACTGCGCCCAGCTGGTATTACGTGCAGATGCCGGAGGGACGTCACGGCTGGGTCATGAGACATTACGTGAGACCGGGCGCGGCCATTCCCCGAGGGTAAGGTAAGAATAGCTTTTTCTCGGAAAAAGCAACTCCGGAAAGTGGGTGGCGTTTGCTCGGGGTGTGCTCTCAGCCTGATCCCAATTCTACCGGCGGCGTAGCCGAGAGGCGGGATCAGGCCAGGCGGTGGACGAGTTCCAAGAGAGCTGAATTGAAGGGACGGGGCATATTTTCTATGGCCTCGATGATGTCGTGATGCACGAGCCGATCGCGCTGGATACCGACACAGCGTCCGCCCTTGCCGGCAAGCAGCAGATCGACGGCAAAACTCCCCATTCGGCTCGCCAGCAGTCGATCAAACGCGGTCGGCGAGCCGCCTCTCTGGATGTGGCCCAGGATGGTCACCCGGGTCTCCAACCCGGTCGCCGCTTCTATCTTTTTTGCCAGCCTATTGATATCCGTAACTTTTTCTGTGATGGCCACAATCGCGTTTTTCTTCCCCTGTTTGATCTGGCGGGTGAGGGTGTCGATGATGTCCTGCTCGGAAAACGGACGTTCCGGCACCACGCAGAGTTCCGCGCCGCCGCCGAGACCGGAGCACAGGGTGAGTTCGCCGCAATGCCTGCCCATGATCTCCACCAGGGAGATCCGGTGATGCGAGTCACTGGTATCCCGCAAGCGGTCGATGGCTTCCAGCGCCGTATTCAGCGCGGTAAAGAAACCGATGGTGTAGTCGGTGCCATTCACGTCGTTGTCGATAGTGCCGGGCAGACCGATGCAGGGATAGCCCATTTCCGTTAGCGCCTTCGCCCCCCGGTAGGTACCGTCGCCGCCGATGACCACCAGCGCGCCGATCTTTCTCGCCTGCAGGTTCTTCACCGCTTGCCGTCGGATGGCTTCTTCCTTGAACTCGGGGAAACGGGCCGAGCCGAGAATTGTTCCCCCTCGATTGATGATATTGGAGACCGACCGACGATGCAGGGGCTCTATACGATTCTCGTAGAGTCCCAGGTAGCCGTCATGGATGCCGTGGACCTCGAGTCCGCGGTCGATGGCCGAGCGGACCACGGCCCGCGTGGCGGCATTCATCCCCGGGGCGTCACCGCCGCTGGTCAGAATCCCTATCCGTTTGAATGTCGATTCCATACGTTGCTTCCTCCCTTGCTGCCGGTTTTCACAAGCGTCTGTTCGTATAGTCGGAAAAATCCGGACGTGGTTGGTCGTAGGGGGCGTCGATGAGGGATGAGCGGATTATATAGTCGGCCGAGGCACGGTTGCAGGCCACGGGGATATCCCAGAGGGCGGCTATTCGCAGCAGGGCCTTGACATCGGGGTCGTGGGGGAGGGATTCGAGTGGATCCCAGAAAAAGATCAACAGATCGATGGCCCCTTCGGCGATCCGTGCTCCCAACTGCTGGTCGCCTCCCAGGGGGCCGCTGAGGAGTTTGGTGATCGGCTGGCGGAAAACATCGGAGAGGAGCCGACCGGTGGTACCGGTGGCGTAGATATTCATTTTTTCGAAATAATTGAGATTGTCGCTGACCCAGTCGATTAATTCCTGCTTTTTGTGGTCGTGGGCCACGAGCGCGACGCTGTTGATAGCCATGAAGACCTCCCGCAGAGATGAATACATGCATAATGTCGGCAGCATCGTCAAAACAAACGGCATGGCCAACCTGGGAACTGGTGAGTGGTTGCATCTTTCATGTTCTGTAACCACTCAATTGGAGATGCGTAAGCCAGGAAACCCTCGACTTCAAATTTTTCTCAGTGGTATACATTCAATGGAAACGATACCATGAAAACGCATTGCAAAATACTAGCACAAACGCTGGACGGTTTCATGGTGTTTTCGTGTCATTTTTCTGATGTCGATAATTTACCGTCGATTTTTCCCTTGACACTACCTACACAGCTACTATACGAGTGGAGAAAATGGAATCGATACCATGGAATCGATCAAATGGTATGGTGTCACTCGTTCCATTTCAAGTTCTCGCGGTTTTAGGAGTTCGACTTCACTGGAGGGGGAACCACCTTGTCAACGATCAGCGATGTGGCGAAGATGGCCGGTGTGGCGCCTGTCACCGTTTCTCGGGTCATCAACAATGCGGAAAACGTCAGTCAGGCCACCCGCGAAAAGGTCATGCAGGCCATTGACCGCCTGGGATATGTCCCGAGCGGGGTGGCCCAGAGCCTGCGTTCCAAACGCACGCGCTCGCTGGCGCTGATCGTTCCCGATATCACCAATATCTTCTGGCCTACCGTGGCCCGCGGCGTGGAAGACGCAGCGCAGAACCGGGGGTATTCGATTCTGCTCTGCAATACCGACGAAGACATCGTCAAACAAAGTCGCTACCTCGATGTGGTCCTTGGCCAACGGGTGGACGGGGTGATCATCGCCCCCCACGATTCCGATGCCCAGCATCTCGCTAAGCTGAGGCAACGCGATATCGCCACGGTAATTATCGACCGGCGCATCGATGGCTGGGATGTGGACACGGTGCGTTGCGATTCCGTCTCCGGTTCCAGGGCGCTGGTGCGTCACCTGATAACATTGGGTCATAAGCGCATCGCCATGGTGACCGGGCCCAAGGACACCTCGACCTCCGAGGACAGGGTGAGCGGCTATCGTCTGGCCCTGGCGGAGGCCGGTTTGCCGATCGACGAACGGCTCATCAGGCACGGCGAGTTTCGCTCCGAGTCCCGGGTTCGCCTGACCGAGGATTTGCTGGCAAAGGATTTGCGGCCCACGGCCATTTTCACCGCCAACAACGTGATCATGATGCGGGTCCTCGATGCGCTTACCGCCGCGGGCATTCGGGTCCCTCAGGACATGGCTCTGGTTTGTTTCGATGATCTGCCCAATATCTCAAAAGTGTTTCCTTTTTTCACCGTGGCCGATCAGCCGGCGTACGAGCTGGGTGTCAACGCTGCCCAGCTCCTGTTGAGCCGCCTCGATGCCGAGGTAACCCTCAAGCCGCGCCATGTCGTTTTGCCCACCCGGCTGATCATCCGTCATTCGTGCGGGAGCTGCCTCGCCGAGGACAGCACCTGCGGCCTCAGCCTGCCGCTGCCCCAGGTTGCGGAAATGCAGGAGCAATTGGTGAACCCACCAGGTTTGGAAAACCGCCCGGAGACGACAAACAGTGCGGCGGGTGACGCTCTCGGCCCGCTAGGTTCGGTGGCTCGCACCAGTTACGATTGCCCGAGCGATAACCGATTGTTTCAAGCTTTGCGCCACCAGCACACCGATCACCTGGCCACCCTGGGCATCGGGGCCATGCCCTCCGCCTGGTATGAATATATCCTGGAGCGCAGGCCAGAGTATCTGCGGGGCAGGCGCAGAGCGAGGCCGAGGACGATAATCCCCGAGGATCAAGTCGAATTTGCCCGGCGAACCGGTCTGGACGCGGTTGTGTGCGATATCGACCGGCAGCGGCTTCCGCGACTGCATTCCGAGGCCGATCTCTATCGCTTGGAGGCGCCGCCTCTAGCCGAGCAGCTCAATAAATTGGAGCGGTATTTCCGGGCCGCCCAGGGCAGCGGCGTCGGGATTATCGCCGGCGTTTCCTCATTTTTTATGCAGGCGCTGCAGCTTACCGGTTTGACGGAGGGTGCGTACGATCTCCTCGAGCACCGGCCACTGCTGGAAAAGGCAATGGACCAGCTGGTGCTGCGTCAGATACAGGTGCTGCAGTCGGTATGTGATCGGTTCGGGCCGGAACTCCTGGGTGTCATGATCTCCGATGATCTCGGCGGGGCATCCGGCCGTTTTCTCGAGGCGGAACGGTTCGAAGAGTCGGTAGCCCCCAGGATGCGCCAGCTCATAAAGCCGGCCCGCGAATATGGGCAGCCGGTTGTCCTGCGCTCCGGCGGTGCCTTGGTTCCGCTGCTGGGACGGTTTTGCGATCTCGGATTCGACGGCATATATCCAGCGGGCCTGGAGGCGGAGCAGATCTTCGCCCTGAAAAAGCAGTGGCAGGGTCGATTGACGTGTATCGGCAATATCTTGCCTGCGGTTTCCGGTGGCTGGTCCCGGCAGCGGTTGGAAGAGCATGTCAGGGCGTGCCGCACCGGGCTCGCCCTAGGTGGGGGAGGCGTCGTCGCCATTGCCGCCGAAGGATGCGAAGACATGACCCCGGAGAATTTTCTCTCGGTCGTCATGGCCTTGCAGAAATATGGGTGACAAAGTTGTTGGGAAACGGCTTTTCCGCCTTTCCTGGCACGCATCTTCGCGTTGCCGCCTTTCTCCATAAGGATTGCGGGGTGGTTGATCCGGGGGAAAGAGGGGCGGGAAGTAGAGACGAAAGAGGGGTTGCCAAGAAACCAGGTTTCCGGAGGGCCGCACAATCATGCCACATTTATTATGGAGGAAGACATGAGGATCAAAACGTTGTTTGCCACGGCAGGCATGCTGCTATTACTTGGGCTTACGGCTCATGCCGAGACGCTCACCATCGCCACCGTCAACAATGGCGATATGATTCGGATGCAGAAGCTGTCCAGCGAGTTTACCGCCGCGCACCCGGATATCAAGCTCCAGTGGGTGACCATGGAGGAGAACATTCTGCGCCAAAAAGTCACCCAGGATATCGCGGTGAAGGGCGGGCAGTACGACATCATGACCATCGGAACCTACGAGGTACCGATCTGGGCTAAACAGCACTGGTTGTTGCCTCTTAATTTTTCTGCGGCCTATGACGTGGACGACATCCTGCCGGCTATCCGCAAGGGCTTGTCCTATGAAGGCAAAATGTACGCGGCGCCGTTCTACGGCGAGTCCTCGATGGTGATGTACAGAAAGGATCTGCTCAAAAAGGCCGGTCTCACCATGCCCGATGCCCCCACCTGGGACTTCATCGGCAAGGCAGCTCGCAAGATCACGGATAAAAAGGATGAAGTCTATGGCATTTGCCTGCGCGGCAAGGCGGGCTGGGGGGAAAACATGGCATTCCTCGACGCCATGGCCAACTCGTTCGGCGCTCGTTGGTTCGATATGAAATGGCGGCCGCAGTTCGACACGCCCCAGTGGAAAAAAGCCCTCACCTTTTATGTCGACCTGATGAAGGACGCCGGCCCTCCAGGTGCTTCCTCGAACGGCTTCAACGAGAACCTGGCCCTGTTTCAGTCCGGCAAGTGCGGGATGTGGATCGATGCCACTGTAGCGGCCTCCTTTGTAACCAACCCCAAGGAGAGCAAGGTGGCGGACGAGGTGGGTTTCGCGCTTGCCCCCGATATGGGGCTTGGCAAGCGGTCGAACTGGTTGTGGGCCTGGTCGCTTGCCGTGCCGGCCTCCACCCAGCATGCAAAAGCCGCCATGGAGTTCATCGACTGGGCGACCTCTAAAGATTATCTCAAGCTGGTGGCTGCCAAGGACGGCTGGGCCAACGTGCCGCCGGGCACCCGGAAATCGCTCTATGAGAACCCGGAATATGCCAAGCTGCCCTTTGCCAAGATGACGCTGGAATCCATCAAGACAGCCGATCCGACCCATCCGACCGTGGAGCCGGTCCCCTATGTCGGTGTGCAATTCGTGGCAATCCCCGAATTTCAGGGCATCGGCACCGCCGTTGGTCAGCAGTTCGCCGCGGCGCTCACCGGCCAGTTATCGGTTGAGCAAGCCCTGAAAAACGCTCAGATGCTGACCGAGCGCGAGATGATGAGAGCGGGTTATGTGAAACAATAGGCCCCGCCAACACCATGTGGAGGCCGAGTAGAGAATCGGCCTCCACATGGGAATCGCGCCTTGAGGTTCCCCTGCACCATTTACGGAGAAACGCGATGGCGACTGTTCATACTCGCTCCCTGGCTCGTTTTATGCTTGCGCCTTCGGTGCTCATGCTGCTGGCCTGGATGCTTGTGCCGCTGGCGATGACGCTCTATTTCTCTTTTCTCAGGTATAACCTGCTCATGCCCGGGATGGAGAAATGGGCCGGCGCTCTCAACTACCGGTTTTTCGTCACCGATCCCGCCTTCGGGAAAGCCCTGCTCAACACCCTGCTGCTGGTGGGAGGGGTGCTTGTTATCAGCATGATCGGCGGGATCCTGCTGGCGCTGCTCTTCAATCAGGAATTTTGGGGGCGCGGCATTGCGCGGTTGATGGTCATCGCCCCCTTTTTCGTGATGCCCACCGTCTCCGCGCTCGTCTGGAAGAACATGTTCATGAATCCGGTCTACGGTCTGTTCGCCTGGATCGCCCGCAGCATTGGGCTGCAACCCGTCGACTGGTTCGCCCAGCTGCCGCTCACCTCGATCATCCTGATCGTCGCCTGGCAGTGGCTGCCGTTTGCCACCCTGATCCTGCTGACCGCCCTGCAATCGCTGGACTCGGAACAGATGGAGGCCGCGGAGATGGACGGGGCCGGACCCCTCGCTCGTTTTATTCACATCACCCTGCCGCATATGTCGCGGGCGATCTCGGTGGTGATCCTGATAGAGACCATTTTTCTGCTCTCGGTTTTTGCCGAAATCCTGGTGACCACCAACGGCGGCCCCGGCATCCAGTCGACCAACCTGCCGTTTCTCGTCTATGCCCAGGCGCTGTTGCAATTCGATGTGGGCGGGGCGTCGGCAGGAGGCATCATCGCGGTGGTCCTGGCCAACATCGTGGCATTTTTTCTGATCCGCATCATCGGCAAAAGCCTGGATTGATAAGGAGACTCCCATGGCACGCGCGATTTCCAGGTCTCGGAAGATACAGTATACGATCATTGGCTGGGCAGTGGGTTTTGTGATCTTCTTTCCCATCCTCTGGACCATAATCACCAGTTTCAAGACGGAAGGCGAAGCGATCTCCAATCCGCCGAGCCTCCTGTTCTTCCACTGGACACTGACCAATTACATCGATGTGCAGGTACGCTCCAATTATTTTCTGCACATGATGAACTCGATCATCATCTCCTTTGGCTCCACTGCCATCGGCCTCCTGGTCGGCATCCCGGCGGCCTGGGCGATGGCTTTTGTCCCCGGCAAGCGCACCCGGTTCACCTTGACCTGGATGCTCTCCACCAAGATGCTGCCGTCGGTGGGGGTGCTGGTGCCGATCTATCTCCTCTTTCGCGACTGGGGGCTGCTTGACACCCGGCTGGGGCTCACGGTGATCATGATGCTCATCAACCTGCCGATCATCGTCTGGATGCTCTACACCTATTTTCCGTGAGATACCGGGAGATATCCTGGAAGCGGCGCGGATGGACGGGGCCTCGCTCGGCAAGGAGATTCTTTTTATCCTCACCCCGATGGCCATCCCCGGCATCGCCTCGACCATTCTGCTCAACCTGATTCTGGCCTGGAACGAGGCGTTCTGGACCCTCAATCTGACGGCGGCGAAGGCGGCCCCGCTCACCGCCTTCATCGCCTCGTATTCGAGCCCGGAAGGCCTGTTCTGGGCGAAACTCTCGGCGGCGTCCACGCTTGCCATCGCGCCGATCCTGGTGCTGGGCTGGTTCTCCCAGAAGCAGCTGGTTCGCGGGTTGACCTTCGGCGCGGTAAAATAGGAGATACTCGATCATGGGAAGCATACGCCTTGAAAATGTACAGAAAGCCTTCGGTGAGACGGTCGTCATCCCCGATATCAACCTGGATATCGAAGAGGGCGAGTTTATCGTCTTCGTCGGCCCGTCCGGCTGCGGCAAATCCACCCTGCTCAGGCTCATTGCCGGCCTGGAGGACGTGACTTCCGGCCGGATCGTGATCGACGGCCGGGACGCCACCAACGAGCCTCCGGCGAGCCGACGGCTGGCCATGGTTTTTCAGACCTATGCCCTCTATCCGCACATGAGCGTCTATCGCAATATCGCCTTTCCGCTGAAAATGGCGGGGATGGACAAGGCGAGCATCGATCGCAAGGTGCAGGAGGCGGCGAAGACCCTCAACCTCACAAAGTTTTTAAGCAGGCGGCCGGGGCAGCTCTCCGGCGGTCAACGCCAGCGGGTGGCCATCGGCCGGGCCATCGTCCGCGAGCCTGCGGCCTTTTTGTTCGACGAGCCGCTCTCCAACCTCGACGCCGCTCTGCGGGTAGCCATGCGGCTGGAGATCAGCGAGCTGCACCATCAACTCAAGACCACCATGATCTACGTCACCCACGACCAGGTGGAGGCCATGACCATGGCGGATCGGATCGTGGTGCTCAATCGGGGCCGAATCGAACAGGTCGGCTCCCCGCTCGAGCTCTATCACACACCGAAAAATCTGTTTGTCGCCGGCTTTATCGGCTCCCCGAAAATGAACTTCATCGGTGGCGCCGAGGCGGAAAAACGCGGTGCCCACACCCTCGGAGTCCGGCCGGAACATTTGCGCTGCGATACAGAGGCGGGGGCCTGGCAGGGGACGGTGCATGTTCCCGAGCACCTTGGTTCGGACACCTTTCTGCATGTGGAAGTGGACGGTATCGGGCAGCTGACGGTGCGAACCGACGGTGAACTTCCTGTCCAGCACGGCGATCGCATCTGGCTGACTCCGCAGGAGGGCAAACTGCACACATTCGATGGCAAAGGAGAGCCAATCTGACATGGGACGTCTGGAAGGAAAGACCGCGCTGATAACCGGCGCGGCGCGCGGCATCGGCAGAGCCTTTGCCGAGCGGTACGTGGAAGAGGGGGCGCGGGTCGCTATTGCCGACATCAACATGGAGGGTGCCCGGAAGACGGCCACCGAGATCGGTCGCAACACCATCGCCGTGCAACTCGATGTGACCAGTCAGCGGTCGATAGACGCCTGCGTGGCCGAGGTGGAGCGGCAGCTGGACGGCATCGATATCCTTATCAACAACGCCGCGTTGTTTGATTTGGCGCCGATAGTGGAGATCAGTCGCGAGAGCTACGACCGGCTGTTTGCCATCAACGTTTCGGGGACGCTCTTTATGATGCAGGCGGTGGCCAAAGCGATGATCGCCCGCGGCAAAGGCGGCAAGATCATCAACATGGCCAGCCAGGCCGGCCGGCGGGGAGAGCCGCTGGTGGCGGTCTACTGCGCCAGCAAGGCGGCGGTGATCAGCCTTACTCAATCCGCAGGGCTCAACCTCATCAAGCACGGCATCAACGTCAACGCCATCGCGCCCGGCGTGGTGGACGGCGAGCACTGGGACGGGGTGGACGCTCTGTTCGCCAGGTACGAAAACCGGCCCATCGGCGAGAAAAAGCGGCTGGTCGGCCAAGAGGTGCCGTATGGGCGGATGGGCACGGCGGCGGATCTGACCGGCATGGCGGTGTTTCTGGCCACGGGCGAGGCGGATTATATTGTTGCTCAGACCTATAATGTGGATGGAGGCAACTGGCTAAGCTGAAATATGGTGTAAACTTTCAGCAGCACCCCATCTGAGCACGATCAGAGTGCCGTGCATAGGACTACTATTGCCCGGCACTCTGCTTGCACTCAGCTGGGGCACTGCTGAAAGTTTCCAGTGCAGCATTGTGATTAGAACTCGGCTGATTTTACGGCAGGTTCCCCGCAGCACCCCATCAGAGCACGATCAGACTGCCGTGCATAGGGCCAACTATTGCCCGGCATTCTGCTTGCACTCAGCTGGGGCACTGCTGAAAGTTTACAGTGCAGCATGGTGGTTAGAACTCAGCTGATTTTGGCGGCAGGTTCCTCGCAGCACCCCGTTTGAGCGCGTTCAGACTGCGGTGCAGAAGTCTCATTGATAATTTCGGGATTAAAGATATGGCTATTACACTTTCCAATAGCGAGCTTGCGACTATTGGCGAAACTGTGGCGGTGCCGCACTACAACCGGCAGATCGTAAAGGCTGGCATCCTTCATTTCGGGATCGGCAATTTTCATCGGGCTCATCAGGGGGTCTATCTCGACGATCTGTTCAACCTCGGTCGGGATTTCGATTTCGGCATCATCGGCGCCGGGGTCATGGAGTTCGATCACGCCATGCGGGATCTGCTGGCCGAGCAGGATTTTCTCACCACAGTGGTGGAGCAGGAGGCGACCCGGAGCGAAGCGCGGGTGACCGGGCCGATGATCGGTTATCTGCCGCCCGGCGATGTGAGTGCCATCGTTGGCCGGATGACCGACCCGGCGATCCGTATCGTCTCGCTCACCGTTACCGAAGGGGGGTATTTCGTCAACCCGGCTACCGGCATCTTCGATCCGGCGGAGCCGGCCATCGCCGCCGACGGCGCCAATCCCGATGTGCCGAAAACCGTCTTCGGGCTCATTGTCGCCGGCCTCAAACAGCGGCGTGCCAGGGGAATTGCCCCCTTTACCGTGATGTCCTGCGACAACCTGCCGCACAATGGCCGGGTGGCGCGTAGCGCGGTTGTGGGGCTCGCCCGCCTCTCCGATCCCGAACTCGCCGACTGGATCGATGAAAACGTCGCCTTCCCAAATGGCATGGTGGACCGGATCACCCCGGCCACCGGAGAGCGCGAGCGCCGCATCGCTGCCGAGGAGTTCGGCATCGAAGACGGTTCCCCCGTCTTTTGCGAGGATTTTCGGCAATGGGTGCTCGAAGACGATTTTCCGGCGGGGCGGCCGGCGCTGGAGGCGGTCGGAGTGCAGTTCGTGCCGGATGTGACGCCGTACGAGAACATGAAGATCAGGATCCTCAACGGCGGCCATGCCGTTATCGCCTACCCGGCGGGCTTGATGGATATCCATTTCGCCCATGAAGCAATGGAAAACAACCTGATCTCCGACTTTCTCGAAAAGGTGGAGCGCGAGGAGATCATCCCCATCGTGCCACCGGTGCCCAATACCGATTTGGACGAGTATTTCGCCTTGATCAAGCGTCGCTTCGCCAATCCGAAAATCGGCGACACCATTCGTCGCCTCTGTCTCGACGGCTCCAACCGGCAACCGAAATTCATCATTCCCTCCATCGCCGACAACCTCGATAACGACGGCAGTGTGATCGGTCTGGCGCTCGAGTCGGCGCTCTGGTGCCGCTATTGCTACGGCGTCACCGATTCCGGCCGGGAGATCGAACCGAACGACCCCAACTGGGACCGGCTGCGGCGTCAGGCCGAAAAAGCCAAAAGCGATCCCGCCGCCTGGCTTGAGATGAAGGACATCTATGGCGATACGGCGGATTCCCCCTTGTTCGCCGGACAATTCGCCGCCTGGGTGAAAATGTTGTGGGAGAAAGGGGCGGAAGCGACCGTGCGGCATTATGTGAGCGGCGGCAGGTAACACCATGTATCTTGGCATCGATTGCGGCACCCAGGGAACCAAGGCGGTCATCCTCGACCCCGAGCAGGCGAAAATTCGGGGTGAGGGGTATGCGCCGCACGAACTGATCAGCGGTCCCGGCGGCCGCAGGGAGCAGCTACCGGAGTGGTGGGTTGCCGCCTTGCAGGAGAGTTATCGCAGGGCGCTGGCCCAGTCAGGTGTTGACAGCCGGGCCATCCGGGCAATCGGAGTCTCGGGGCAGCAGCATGGGCTGGTGGTGCTCGATCGGGCGGGGAGGGTTATACGGCCGGCGAAACTGTGGTGCGATACCGAGACGGCCCCTCAGAATGATGCGCTGCTGCAACTCCTGGGCGGCGAAGCGGGATCACTCGCAAAGCTCGGTTTGGTGGTAGCCACCGGCTATACGCTCTCCAAGCTGCTCTGGCTGAAGCAGAACGAGCCGGAACATTTCGCCGCCGTAGCCCATGTCCTCTTGCCCCACGACTATCTCAACTACTGGCTGACCGGCCGGATCGTCGCCGAATACGGAGACAGCTCCGGGACCGGCTATTTCGATATCCGAAGCCGCCGCTGGGTGCCGGAAGTGCTGGCGCTCATCGCCCCCGACGGCAGCCTGGAACGGGCTCTGCCTCCACTTCTTGAAGCACGCAGACCGGTGGGAGAGGTGCGAAAAGAGGTCGCCGACATGCTGGGACTCTCCGATGACGTGCTGGTGGCAAGCGGCGGCGGCGACAACATGATGGGCGCCATTGGCACCGGCAATATCGCGGACGGCATCATCACCATGAGTCTTGGCACCTCCGGGGCGTTGTACGGGTGCAGTTCCCATCCGCCTCGACGGCAACAACCGCTGGTGGCCCCGTTCTGTTCATCCAGCGACGGTTGGCTTCCACTGATCTGCACCATGAACCTGACCGGGGTTGTGGGCAAGGTGCGGGAGATGTTCGGCCTCGATCTCGACAGGTTCGAGCAACAGGCGTCGCGGGCGCCGATAGGGGCCGGCGGGCTGACCATGCTCCCCTTCTTCAACGGAGAGAGGGTGCCCGCGCTGCCGGAAGCCAGCGGCAGTCTGCTGGGGATGAGCATGGAGAACTTCCAGCCGGCCAATCTCTGTCGGTCGGTTGTCGAAGGGACGACCTTCGGTCTGCGCTATGGGCTCGATCTGCTTCGCGCAATCGGCATCGAAAGTCGCGATATCCGGCTGATCGGCGGTGGCTCCAAGAGCCCGTTCTGGCGGCAGATGGTCGCCGATATCATGGATGCCCGGGTGGTTTGTCCGCGGATAGGCGAAGCGGCCGCCCTGGGCGGCGCCATTCAGGCCGCCTGGTGCGACCAACTTGAGCAAGGCACTGCCACCTCTCTCGCCGAACTCTGCGTGAGGTTCGTGGCCCTGGAGGAGACCAGTTCCGTGGAGCCGGAGCCGGCGGCTGTCGCGGCTTATCGGGATGCATACGCTCGCTATCGGAGTCGGCTATCCGCCCTGTACCCCCGGTGTTGATCCGGCCGGGTCGGTGTTCCGCGTGCAGGACTCGTTTCGCGCTCAAGATTCCATTTGCAAATCTCTTTTAAAGATACAGAGTGTATCCAGTGCGCCTCGGTCCATGGCAGATCCGGGCGTCTCCCGTTAACAGACGTCAACGTTCACTTTAAGGAGCACCATGAAAACGTGCCATTATACAGACTTGGGATTGGTCAATACCAAGGTGATGCTGGCAAACGCGATGCAGTATGGATATGCCGTCCCCGCCTATAACTTCAACAATATGGAGCAACTGCAGGCCATTGTCACCGGCTGCTGCCGGAGCGGTTCGCCGGTTATTCTGCAGGTTTCTGGCAGCGCCCGTAAATATATCGGCGCACCCTTTTTGCCGCATATGGCCAGGGCGGCGGTGGATCTGGCGGAGGATTTCGGCCGCGAAATTCCCATTGCCCTGCACCTCGATCACGGCAGCAGTTTCGAGTTGGCCAAGGAGTGTATCGATTCCGGCTTTTCCTCGGTGATGATCGATGCGTCCCATCACGCTTTCGCGGACAATGTGGCCCTGACCAGACAGGTGGTGGACTATGCCCACGCAAAAGAGGTGACGGTCGAAGCCGAGCTCGGCGTGTTGGCGGGCATCGAGGATGAGGTAGTGGCTGAAAAATCCTCCTACACCAGGCCGGAAGAGGTCGAAGAGTTCCTGCATGAGACCGGGGTGGACAGCCTTGCCATCTCTATCGGCACGTCCCACGGAGCCTATAAATTCAAGGTGCAGCCGGGGCGGGAGGTCCCACCACTTCGCTTCGATATTCTCGAGGAAGTCGCCAAGCGGTTGCCGGGTTTTCCCATCGTGCTGCACGGAGCCTCATCGGTCACCGCCCAGCATGTGGAGATGATCAACCGGTACGGCGGTAAAATGGAAAATACCGCCGGTATCCCCGAAGAGCAGTTGCGCCGGGCGGCCGCATCCGCGGTCTGCAAGGTCAATATCGATTCCGATGGCCGGCTGGCGATGACCGCGATGATTCGAAAAGTGTTCGCCGAGCAACCCGGCGAGTTCGATCCCCGAAAATATCTGGGTCCCGCGCGGGAGGAACTCATCGCCATGGTCATACACAAGAATACCTCGGTTCTCGGCAGCGCCGATCGCGTGAAATAACCCGCCTGACAATCTCGTTTATTGCTGCGGTGCCACATATCCTATACGGCCAACGAATTCAGTTTGTTTCTCAGGGAGCGTTCTGCTAGCATTGAAAAATAAGGATGACATGTAAATACGCGTTCACCGACACACTATCCTGGTACATTGAATTGGCAGTTCGTTCCATTTGCTCCGCCGACAATTTCACATATAAGACGCATGCAGGGTAGGGCTGTATATCCAAGCAGCGGAAATACCAAGGTATCCCCATTTCCAAGACAATGATGAAATTCTCTCTTTGCCGCTGTAACCCACCGCACAATCCAGCCGTTCGCCATTTCGGCTTTATTCCGGTTCAAACAATGAAGTTTCATTGCCCGGTAGTGTTTGAGGTCCGACGCTTCTGTCGCCCCGGGGCGAGGTAGAGGTCAACTTTTCACGTAAACGAGATCCGACGCGGTAAGGCGCTCCTGATCCCAGGCGTTAAGGAGTTTTCCCCGATGAAAGGTAATTTCAATAAGATAAAATTCACCACCAAACTCTTTGTCGCGGTGGTGATGTTGTGTTTCGTCTCTATTCTGATTACTGCCGCCAACGGTATTCGGATGGCCGACAATGGTTTGCAGAATCTTGGCATAAGAGCAATAAAAACCACGCATCAGGCGGTTTTTAATGCGCTGTCGCTTTACGACAAGACTACCAGAAAAGATCTCGATATTGGCCTTGAATATTTTGAAAAGGAGATGAAATCCAAAGGCGCCGTCATGCTTGACCACCATGATACGGTCGATATGACGATGGTCAATCAGATCACCAAGGAGGCCACGAACGAGGCTATCCCGAAAATGAAGGCGGGAGATTTTACCATCACCGGTAACTCCGATGTTGTGGATACCGTGGAGTCGAGCACCGGCAATACGGCCACTATTTTCCAACTGGTGGGTGAGAGGTTGTTGCGCATCTCGACGACAATCAGGAAAAAAAACGGAGATCGCGCCACGGGGACCTATATCCCGTCGGATAGCATCGTATACAAAACCATTTTGCAGGGGGAGGTCTATCGGGGAAAGGCGTTTGTCGTCAACGATTGGTACATCACTGCGTACTCCCCCCTGCGTAACGCCGAAGGTAATATTATCGGCGCCATTTATGTAGGTAAACTGATGTTGCCTCGTGAGATCACCGAGTCGATACTCTCGACCAAGATAGGCAACGGCTATTTTTACGTCTATAGCGATAACGGTGAAATTCTCTTCCATCCTACGATTTCCAGAGGGAAAAATATTTTTAAGATCGTGCCGGAACTCAAGGATTTTAAGGACGGCCTGATCGAGTACAAATTTGATGGTGAAAAACGCTATTCGTTCGTTCGCTATTTCAAAAGTTGGGGAGTATATGTCAATGCCAGCGTGACCAGGGCCGATATAATCGGCGGCCTGTATGCCGAAATGTTCCGCAACAATCTGATGGTCGGTTTGATCGTGATCGCCGCGGGCATGCTGGTGGCCCTTGTCTTTGTCAGGACCATAAACAAACCGCTCAAAGAACTTGCCGCAAAAAGTTTCAAGGTCGGTGGCGGAGATTATACGGTTTCCTTTACGCCACTAGCCGACGACGCCATCGGCCAATTGAGCGAGTCGCTAGGGACTATGGTCGGAAAATCAAAGGAGATGCTGCAAAGCATAATCGAATCATCCGAAGCGCTGTCGAACGCTTCGGCAGACCTCGCTCTTATCTCGGATGAGATAGTAAACAACGCGGATATGACCGTGGGCGTCGCGGATGGTGCGTTCGATCGGGCCAAGCAGGTATCGGATACCATACGCTCGGTTTCGGTTGCCATGGAGCAGTCCACGGCCAATCTCAATATGATTGCCGCCGCTTCCGAGGAAATGGGCAATACCATCAAGGAAATAGCGGAAAACAGCGCCCGGGCGCGTGCGACAACCCAGGAGGCGGTGGGAAGTGCGCAAAAATCCCATGCCGGTGTGGTGCAGCTCGGAGAAGCGGCCCTGGCCATCGGAACCGTTACGGAAACGATTACTGACATTTCCGAGCAAACCAACCTGCTCGCTTTAAACGCCACCATTGAGGCCGCAAGAGCGGGTGAAGCGGGGAAGGGTTTTGCGGTGGTGGCCAACGAGATCAAGGAACTGGCCAAGGAGACCGCCAAGGCCACCGGCAAAATCAAGGAGGCAATCGAGCAAATCCAGGGTCAGACCGAGGAGACCGTGAAGGACATCAAGTCCATCGCCACCGTTATCCAAGATGTCGATGATGTGGTCTATTCTATCGTGACCGCCGTGGAAGAGCAGTCGGCGACCACCAATGAAATCGTCAATAATGTCTCACAGGCATCTCAGGGTATCGCAGAGATTAGCGGCAGCATTGCCAGCAGCAGCGAGATAACCGCCTTGATGTCCGAGGATGTCGGTCAGGTGAAAGGCAATCTGGTGGATGCCAGAGCCAGCAGTGAACAAATCAAGTATTCCGCCGATGAACTTTCGGAATTTGCAGAAAAACTGCGAGCACTGGTTTCCCGCTTCAAAATTTGATTTTATCAACGCATTGCCGGGGCGGTACAACTGCAGCCAAGTTGCGGAAAATAGGGGTCTGTCCCCGAATAGGGGGGTGGAGCTTACTCCGACTCCCTGGTAAGGCCGAGAAAGGTGTTCCAGATGCCGTCGCGGCGCCACTTTTTCAGGACCAGCACAGGCAGGGACTTGAGGTATTCGTTTATTTTTTCCGCCTCGCTGTTGAGCAGTCCGGAGAGGACAAACCACTTCTGCCGGAGAAACCCCTCGCTTTTTACGATCTCCTTCATCACCGCATAGTGAATATTGGCGACCAGGAGGTCGGTGGGCCGGGCGAGCAGTTCTTCCGCCTTGCCGTTTGCCACCAGGATATTTTTTCGAAGGTCGTTGAGCCGGACGTTGGTGGCGGCGGTGCGGCATGCCAGCAGGTTGAAATCGATGGCGACGATCTTTTCGCAACCCAGCCGGGCAGCGGCCAGGGCCAGGATGCCGGTGCCGGTGCCGAGGTCGAGCATGGTGCTCACCTTGCCGCCGCCACAGGCGATCTCGATGGCCTCGATGCAGTCGCGGGTGGTGGGGTGGGCGCCGTTGCCGAACACCACGCCCGCATCGAGGGTGACGGTCAGTGGCCCACCATCCGGGTCCGCCGTTTCCCAGGGCGGGTTGAAGAGGAATCGACCGATCTCAAGCGGTCCCACATCGCCGCCTTGCCAGTCCGCATAGGTCATCTCATAGCTGTCGAGCAGGCTCAGATGATCGCTGCCCTTGCACATCGCAGCTACCACCTCGGGAGCTGGAGCCTGAAAAAAAAGAAATGAAAAACCGTCTTCTTCCCAGTTGCCCAGGAATCCGGGATGATCGATCGCGATATCCTTGGGTACGATACCTTCAAGATAATAAATATGGAGGACGGAATCCGGTTTGAGGGTGGTCGGGGAGATACCGTTCATACTTGCCTCCCATCAGGCCTTGGCTTGGTTAACCGAGAGCAGGGCGAAAATAAAACACGCAGTCCCGAAACAGGCGAGGACGATAAAGTCAGAGGGCGTCGTCGGCTCCTTGAAAGCGGCGGCTCGAATAGCGTGTGAAGCATGGGTGAGCGGCAGGATGCCCAACAGCTTTTGTCCCCAGAGCGGCAGTTGCGAGAGCGGAAAGAAGGTACCGCCGAGAAATGCCATGGGGGTAATGATGAAATTGTTGAGCAGCATCTGGTCGGCATGGGACTTCACGTGCATGGCCAGCCCCACCGCCAGGGAGGCGAAGACAAAACTGTTCAGGACAAAGGCGGCCCAGAACAAAGGGTTGCAGGACAAAACCACCCCGAAACAGAGGCCGAGGCCGAGAATCACCCCGCTCGCCATGAGCGCCCGGGTCATCCCCGCGCATACTTCGCCTAGCACATAGGCGAGATTGCTGATCGGCGCGGCCTGAAACTCGTCGAAAATATGCCAGTAGAACCGGGCGATGTTGATCTCGCTGGCGATGGCGAACGACTGGGTCATGCTCGACATGGCCACCAGACCGGGCAGCAGAAACTGGAGGTAACTGTGGCCACCCACCATGGTGTGGCGGCCCACCGCATAGCCGAAGGCGATCAGGTAGAGGAGCGGCGACACCGACCAGGCCGGCACCTGTTTTTTCAGTCGCCGTTTCATGATGAGTATTTCCCGCAGATAGACAGCCTTCCATCCCCGTATCATTCGATTTTCCTCCCGCAAATGGAGATGAAAGCATCTTCGAGGTTGACCCGCCGTACCGTGGTTTCGCTTGCCTGGCGGCCGACATATTCACCCGCCGCTTCCCGGGTTTGGAAAAAGGCGGTCTTTAATCGACTCTCCTCGAGATAATCCACCGCCCACTGGCCGAGCGAGGCCATCAGGGCGGCGGGGCTGTCCTCGGCGACGATTCTGCCCCTGTCGAGGAAGGCGACCCGTTCGGCCAGAAACTCCGCTTCCTCGATGTAATGGGTGGTGAGGAAGATGGTGGTGCCATCGCTCTTGATTTTTTTTATAAATCCCCAGATGTTGCGGCGAATGGACGGGTCGAGGCCCACCGTCGGTTCGTCGAGAAAGAGGATCTTGGGGGTGTGCATCAGGGCTCGGGCGATGAGCAGGCGGCGTTTCAAGCCGCCGGAGAGCGCTTTGACCTGGGTTCCGCGTCGATCGCTCATCTCCATGTAGTCGAGGAGTTCGTCGGTCCGCTGCCGGATATCGTCTTTTGGCATATGGTGGAGGTAGCCGTGGATCAACAGGTTTTCTTCCACCGAGAGTTCGGCGTCGAGGTTGGTGTGCTGGGGGACCAGGCCGAATTGCGACTTGCACTCTATTGGTTTGGTGGTGATGTCGTAGCCGTTCAGGCGGACGACACCGCTGTTGCGCAAGGTGAGGCCGGTAAGGATGCGGATGGTCGTGGTCTTGCCGGCCCCATTGGGGCCGAGATAGCCGAAGATGATCCCGTCTTCGACCTGAAAGGAGACCCCGGCCAGGGCTTCGCGGCGACCATATTTTTTCTGAAGGTTCTCGACTTCAATCATGAATACTCTTTGGTGAAGATCGCTCCAGTTCGGTGAGCGGCGACGACAGGTGTCCGTGTCTCGCTTTCAGGCGCGGCAACCCTCTAGTGTTTACCAGAAAAAACCTCGTTTCTCTTGCCTTTTTCTCTTCAGCGGCGGGTCTGCATCGCTTTTTCGATACTGCGAAGAGCTTGCCCGCCGGATATCGGCGCCTCAGGCCGAAAACGGTGTTCTGGGTTGAGCGACATGATTCCAAGCCCCACCGCGGTACGTATCTGCTCAAAGAACAGGCTGGACCGGTCGACGTCCTGCATGACAACAGGTTGTGCGACTTCGGGGAGATCGTAATAGACAAAGAGCGCATAGGCCACCTCGCGCCTGGTGATGGGCCGATTCGGATGAAAAGCGGCTTTTTCCATCTTGGCGAAGATCCCGCGATAAACGGCGGTTTCGATGAACTTGTAGTCGTTACCGGTGTAGTCAATGTCCGTGAAGTCGCCGTATCTGTGGCTGGTCTCGGCTTTTTGGGCGATATCGCGTCGATAATCCGGAGTCTTGAGGGGCATGTTGGTCATCTTGACGAACATCTCGGCGAATTGCGCCCTGCTGAGCGCGGCAATGCTTGCAAAGGAGGAAACATCGTTAAACACGCTGGGATAGAGAAACCTGCCGATTTCATAAACGCCATCAAGCAGCCTCAAGGTAGGGCGGGAAACGATTTTTTCGTCGACGATATGAATTTGACCGTTGCGCACAGCCTTGATCAGCTTGAAGCCCGGCTCGTCGCGAATCTGTCGCACCGTTACCCGGTTCATGAAGCCCCGCTGGGCGAGATAGACATCGATTCCGCCCGCTTTTGCCAGGATATGCTCTTTACCGTAGGCGGCGATGTTGGTGTCGTGCCGGGCCTGTGCGTCTTCCGCCACATTGATGCCGCCGGCGGTCTTGAGGGCGAACATGGCGATGGAAGAGGGCGAAAAGGTTTTCATCCTGCCGTGGATCGCCTCGAAATAGACTCGTTTTCGCTGCTTGGCCGGAATGGTCTGCACCAGATCGCGGATATGTTGCATTTTCCGGTTGAATTCTCCGATCATCGCTTCTGCTTGTTGTGTGCGTCCGGTGAGCAGACCGAGGTCGCGCCAATATCTGTAGATATCTTGCACGGTTCTGGGTTGCAGGGAGACCACGGTAATGCCGGCCTGCCGCAGTTTGGCGAGAAGATTGGCGTAGCCCATGGCGATCATGGGGCGGATCAACACCAGGTCCGGCCTGGCGGCGATGAACTTTTCGGGATTGTCGTGATAGCTGAACACCTCTTTGGAGCTGGCTTGCGGCGGGTAGGCCTCATGTTCCGAGACGCCGATCACTTCCTTGTCGAGGCCCAGCGAGAAAAGATTTTCGGTATGGGCGCCGTAGAGGGAAATGATTCGGGTAAACGGTTTTTTCACCACAATCCGGTTGCCGGACTGATCGATCAGCGTCGTGGTTGTTGCCGGGGGCGGGGTGGCGGAGGCGGCAAGCGAAAGGTAACCGAAGCCGAGCAGGGCCAAGGCGATTGCAGCCAAAAATCGAGCAATGTGTTTCATGTTGTCATTACCTTGGAAAAATCGGCGGCGGCCGCAGTCCCCCGCCGCCGGAGGATATGCAATCTCTTCCTACAGATTGATATGATAATCTTTTGCCACATCCTCGATGTGCTGCACATAGAGTTCATTCCAGGCCGGGTTTTCGCCCAGTCCGTGAATGTCGCACTGCACGCGGATGCCCGCCCTCTTGAAGGTGTTCTTCCACGAGTCGGCGTCGTCTCCGGCCATATCGTTATTGGCGTGGTCACCGGCGACGATCATCAGCGGCTTGAGTAAAACCTTTTTAATTCCATCGGAAGTTACCGCCGAGACGACATCGTCCTTGGAGGGAAATCCTTCCACCGTGCCTACGAAGACCCTGGCCTTCGGGTAGAGGCGGCGCATCACTTCTTGAAATTCCGCGTAGACACCCGTGCTGTAGTATTCGTTGCCGTGACCCACGTAGACCAGGGCCGCGCCGTTCTTTTCAGCCAGGGCCACATCCGGCGCCAATGCCTTTGCCGCCGCCTCCATATCTTTGTGATAATCGTGAACGATGCCGTGCCTGCCCAGGGCGGGTCGGCCAATAGCAAGCTTTTCGAAAGGCTGGTATTTTTTCTTGACGGTGGTGATGGCGTTCAGGCCCCGGATATAGGAGCAAAGATCGGTATATTCTTCGCCGTCATAGACGTGCAGAGGCTGGACGATAACAGTGCGGTAGCCGGCATCCTGGAGGTCGGCGATGGTGGCCAGCGGTCCTTTGACGTAGAGAATGTCTTTGGGTACGTCCCTGTTTTCTTCGAGAAAGGTGGCATCTTGCTGGCGCTTGTGCCATATCTCGCGGATTATGTTAGAAGTAAAGGCGATTTTCACCGTAACTCTCGGGAAGGCCTTTTGCACTTTTTTGCGTATGTCGATGATGGCCGCAACGGCTGTGGGGTAGGTGGTTCCGAAGCCTGCCAGGACCACGGCCCTTTTATCAGGCGAATGGCCCATGGCCGTCGCTGATTGGCAAACGATCACCGAGAGAAGCAAAGCAATAAGCATGCACCCTGCGCTTTTTGCACCATAAGCCCTGCGCTCTTTTTTTTGTTTGTCTGCGGTGAGAGCCCCTGTAGAGAAAATGCGGATGTTGGTTTCCATGTCTGTCTCCTGACGAGTTTTCTCTGTTAATCTTAGGGCCGGGGATAAAAAAACCCCGGACCGATGAAAAATCGATCTGGGGATTCCCTGTTTTATCCACATGATCAGAGTGGCAGCCTCGTTCCACGGAGGTTGCCTAATACTATCCAGGCAGGTCTTCTGACTCTCGGTTCATCCTACCGACCGCGTCTTCCCGTCCATCGTAGAGCGGACAGTGACATATTGCGGCTTTCGTCCCGATTACAGCGGCGGGCCCGTTCCCGGTTCGCACGGGATTCCCTATTAAGCATACTTCGGCGCCTGAATATATTTTCTGCCAGAACTATTGCGAAATATCGGGAAAGTCAAGCGGATTTTTTTCTTGAACGACGGCCTTCGGGAGTAGTGTTGGATTCCCTGCAGGGGGTGGCTCAAGCGGCGGGTGCAGCTGCTATCGAAACATCGACATGCTGTTCTTGCGCCTCCATTTCCAGGGCGTGCTGCCAGGCGTGTTCGTCAGCATGGGGCGGGACCAGAATCAAGGCCCGCATCGAAAAAAGCGGAATACCGCTGTTGGGAGCCCGCGTCGTTCCGGTATCTGCATTCTCGATGCTGATGCCATGCTCCGATAAGATATGTACAAGGTGGTGAAAGACGCCCTCGTGATCGGCCCCTTCGACCTCGATGTGATAGGGAAGCCAATTCGTTCGGGGCAAGGCGGCGGTCTGGCTGGTCTCGGTGGTGGTAATCTTGTACCCCTGCAGAGACAGGTCGCTTACCGTCCGATCGAGAGCCTCCTTACTGCCGGTGGGGAGTTCCATTAACATCAGGATGGCGAATTCTCCGCCTAACCGAGCCATTCTGCTGGCCTCGATATTGACGCCGAGCTCCAGCAGACTGTTGGTTATCTCGTCGACGATGCCTATCCGGTCGGTGCCGGTGAGAGTGAAAACGATTTTCATGCCCATGGTCGCTCACTTGTGTTTCGGGGTGGTGGGACGCGGATCAGGGGTGTGATGAAATGGTGAAGGCCCGTCATCCGCCTGCGGCACAGCGTTATCGGTTTTCAAGGTATTTCCTTCAACCGTGTTTGGCAACAGGTTTCTTCGTGGCTCTTATTGCGAACATTCACCAACACACCATCCCGGCACCCATCAGGCGGCAAGGAGTTGCTTGAGGCGACGGTAGTCCGTTTTGCCGCTGCCCAATACCGGTATGCTTTCAAGCTGGTGCAGCCGGCGAATATGGTGCAGGCCGGAGAGCCCCGCAGCTCTGAGGTGCCCGTTCACCTCGTCGCGTTTGAGTTGACTGGTGGTGAAGAGGACCAGCTCCGGATGGCCGTCATCGGCCGTCGCCTCCACCGCCAGCTGCGGACCCTCTTCTTGCGCGCTGGAATTGAGCCGTTGCAGCAGTACCTGCTCGATGGCCGGTAGCGAGATCATTTCCCCACCGATTTTGACGAACCGTTTTTGCCGACCACAGAAAACCAGGTGACCGTCCGCCATCTTGCGGACGAAATCACCGGTTTGGTACCAGCATTTGCCCTCGAATTCGCAAAATCCCAAACCGCTCTTGTCTCCGAGGTAACCGGCAAAGATCGAGGGTCCGCGCACCAGCAGCAAGCCCTGTTTACCGTCTGCTACCGCGACTCCGGTGTCTATGTCGACAATGGCGTATTCGATCGAAGGCAGGATCTTGCCGATGGTTCCCGGTATGGCGCTGCCGGGAGTGTTGATGCTCACAAGTGGAGAGCATTCTGTGATGCCGTACCCCTCGCAGAGCTCGGCCTGGGGATTGCTTGCGCGCAGGCCTGCGAGCACATGGTCCGGGCATTTTTCGGCGCCGGCGAAAACCAGCCGCAGGTGGGAAAGTTGATCACGGGAGGCAACCTGCAAAATTCCATCGAGAAATGTCGGGGTGGCGACCAGCATCGACACTTTGTACGCCTCGATGAGCGCCGCCAGGGTTGCGGGTTCCATGGGGTTGGGGTGATAGACCGTGGGCAATCCCAGGCAGAGCGGCATGATCATGGTGCCGACCAGACCGAGGGAGTGAAACGGAGGCAACATGCCCAGCAGCCGGCTGTCGCCTGTGAGGCGCAACAGCCCGGAGAAATCCGCGAGATTGGCAAGGATATTGGCGTGGCTGAGCGGTACCGCCTTGGGCTTTGCTTCCGAGCCGCTGGTGAAAAGCACGGCAGCGGTCTGCGTTGCCTTGCGCCTGGCCAGTCGGCCGGGCAACAGCGTGGCGGATGCCAGGGCCAGAAGCTTCCGGCCTCGGGAAAGCCCCGGGAAAAACTCGTCGAGATAGAGCCAGGCAACCGAGAGGTCGGTGAGTTGGGTGCCCTGCTGTTCAACTCTGCTGCAGAGCGCGCGTGCCGAAATGATGCATTCCACCCCCGTATCTTCAATGCCGTGAGCCATGTTGGCGAATCCTGAGGTCCAGTTGAACAGGACCGGCGTCTTGCCGGCAAAAAGTACGGTAAGATAGGCGATAAGGCTGCTCACCGAAGCGGGCAGCATGATGCCGACTCGCTCGCCCGGGATTTTTTCAACTTCCGGCAGCAAGGCGAAGATGGCGGTCAGCAGATCGCGATAGCTTCTCGCGCCACTCACTTGATCGGCGGCGATAATTCTGCGAGGAGCGGTTCGGGCCTGTCGAAGAAAACAGGCGGTAACCGTTTTTTCGCTCGCAAGAACAAGCTCGTGTTTGGTGGAGCTGTGCCAGGTTGCGGGGGGCGTGTCGACTTGTACCTCGCCGGTGCCGGTCATCATTCCGCCTGCAGCCAGCACGCAGTCTCCGACGCTCTCGGGTTGAGCGCTTTCGGAAATGGTGATCCCGAATTCGCCCTCCAGCCAGCTGCACAGCTCGAGAAGAGAGAGGCTGTCCAGTCCCAAGTCGGCGGCCAGTCGTTGATCGTCGCTTACCTCCACTCCGGCCATTTCTTTGACCCGCGCATAGACCAGCTCTTTGGTCGTCTGAGCGATATCGTCGATACGACCACGGGGCGCTGTTCGAACCGGCTCGGGCAAGACCTGAGCTCGGCTGCCCTGCCAGCGATAGTAGGGGACATGGGTGCGGGCCGGGATTTCGCAGTTATAGAAAGATTCCAGGTAACGGTTGATGTGAGAGCGATCTCCCAGGCCGGCAACCGTATCGTCCTCGACACATTCCAGAGTCACTTTCCGGCGGGGCATAAAAAAGAGGCCGTTGGCGAGCAGGGCGAGGAGATGGCGGCGCAGCTCGCCGGTAAGCGACGGCGCGGTTCCGGCAGCCCGGCTGAAACTGCTTCCCCAGAGACCGATAGTTCGGACCAGTACCACACGCAGGTCGGGCACCTTGTCGGCAATGAATTCCACGCCGGAGTTGCCGCCAAGATCCTCCGCGGCGCTGCGATTCAGGCGGCCTGCCGGGTAAAACAGGACGTGCTCGCCGTGCTCCAGGCAGCCGACAACCTCATCGATGGCCGCCCGCACCCGCTCTTTTCCGCTTCTTCCCACTTTTCCTACGTCGGGCATGGTGATAGGTCGCACATATTTCATGATGGCTCGCACTACCGGTCCTTTCAGTTGATCTTCATCGGCCAGCGGCCGCGGTGCGAAACGGCCGTAGAGTGCCGACATGACGATCACCGGATCGATCAGCGCAGGGTGATTCGGCAGAAAGAGGATGGGGCGGCCCGGTCGGTCTTCGATTGCATCCAGTCCCTTGATTTCAACATGATAACGAAGCGACAGCGTCATCTTCATTATTCGGCTGAACAGACGAGCAAACGGTTTGGGGGAGGGCGCGCGCAATTGCCGGATGCCAATCGAGATGGCTGCGGCGAAAAGTCCCAATCCGGTCATCAGTGTTGCCGGGGTGAGATGGCTGATGCAGAGGTCAAACAGCAAGCCGGCAATCAAGATAGCGATAAAGGAACTGAATCCGGCGGCTGCCAGTACCCGGCCTTTTTCGGTCTCCGGAGGCCTTACCTGCTGCAGGCTGGCCACCGGAATCAGAAAGAGACCGCCAGCTACGCCCGTTGCAATCAGCGTTGCCGCCAGCCACCAGAACCGCAAAAGGGAGGGCAGCCAAACAGTAGCGCCGGCAAGCGACAATCCTGCCGCCATGCCAAGCGATGAGCGGACCAGCAGCGCCGACCAATTGTCCATCGTTACCAGGCGGGCCGCCAAAAAGGAGCCCCCGCAGACCCCAAGCATCATGCACATGGAAAGCAGGCTGGTGGCGGTTTGGGAAAAGCCGAGTTGCTGGAGCCCGAAGGTGTTGACGCTCAGCAGGGTGATGGAAGCCAGGAAGTAAAAATACGAGTCGGAGAATATGGCCAGAAGCATCTCGCGATCCCGGCAGATGTCAAGCAGATCAAGGGCCGAATTCCAGGGCCCGAACCAGGGAAACGCTTTGTCCGGGGAAGCGGCCGGTCGGCTTCCCACTCCGAAGCTGGCCAAAAAGCCGATGAAGGCGACCAGGACCGCTACGGTAGCCACCAGCATGATCCCGAAAGGAACCGAGTCGGCCGAGAACCAGTGTTGATCGAGGGAAATCCCAGCGGTGGCTACCCCTGCCAGGATGGCGAGGGTTGTGACCAGCTTCAAAGCAGCGTTCGCCTGTGGGACGTAGTCGACGGGGTAGAGTTCGGGAATGGCGCCGTTTAAGGCAGGACTGAAAAAGGTGGATTGGAGGCCCATCAGAAATACCATGCTGAGGATGAGGTACCAGTTGCCGCTCAGCAAGCCAGCGCCGCCTGCCAGCATTGCCACAAGTTCCAGGGCCTTGGACAGAATAACAACCCGCCGCTTGGGGAAGCGATCGGCGCACCAACCACCGTATGCTGAAAAGAGAATGAACGGCAGCGCGAAGAGCATGGTGGCCCACCCCTGCAGACGGCTCATGCCGGCCGCGACCGCCAGAAGCATGGCTGCCTGCTTGAAATAGTTGTCGTTGAAAACGCCCAGGCAATAGGTGGCCGCCATGGCGAGGAATTTTCCTCGTGCTTTGCGAATATCGTGTTGATTGTTTTGTAAGGTTGTCATCATGCAGCTCCTGTATTGGTGGATAAGAAATACATCCGAGGTAGTTTGACCAAGAGATAGCAGGAACTGTTCCAGATTGCTCGAAGTTGTGTAACTGCAGGATAATTAATAAATAATACAGATGTATTTTATGGGGCACAAAGGCATCCGCTATTGCAATGTTCATTTTATGTACAATGCCGCACATTAAATGAATACGATTTTGCGAGCAGTAACAGGGGCATCGAATTGGGCGACTCCTGGTCAGCCCGGTGCACAGTTGCTTCGTCGTTAAGGCTACCGTGTAATAATGATGAGTGGCCGAAAAACGTTGAAAAGAAGGCAGATAGGAGTTAGGGTGAATCTGCGGTTGGCAGCATGGGGGCTGGCGATGCACGTGTATTGGCTGGGGGGAACACTACCTTGTATAGTTTACCGATTTTTTATACTTACTCACCAAAGTGAATGGTGGGCAGATAGCGATGCGCCCACCTGGGACACTGGTGAACGTTCACTCCACCATCCCTTCACCGATATGCCTGGCATTGGACTCCTCTGTAAGGTTGGCATAGCTTTATTGCGCGCACCGAAGCAGGAAGTCAGCACGCCGGCGCCCCCCTGTCAGACATTTGCGGCAAGCCGATTTTTTTCCATCCAGGTCTTCGGCATTCGGGTCGACTTAGAGGTTTTTCCAACACCAAAGAAAGGAAGCTTACCGGCAACGGTCGTTTCCAGAAAATTATTATGCCGAACTCAGGAACTTCTGCCCGATTGTTGTCGCAAGAGCAACGTTTTCAAGATCTGCTCGTCCCCTTTTCTTGCCCCCTATTTTGTCTATGTAGCCATCTCGAGTATCCCGGCAGCAGTGGTCCCGGCCGATGCGGGCCAGGTTGTCAAACTTGTGGCGACAGCTCTGACGTTGTTGTGGTATCGCAAGTTTTACCGGTTTGGTCATCTTAAGCTTTCAAACGGTTTTGTAGCGCTGATGGCCCTGCCGGCAGCCTTGGTCTGCTGGATCGCACCGTTTTATCTACTGAGCACTGCCGGAATTATCGATCTGAACCGCATGGGTGCCTACGGCACAATTTCATCGCTCTACTTCGGTACCAGAATGGTCAATTCGGTAATCCTGGTGGCGATCTTCGAAGAGCTCTTCATCCGGGTTTATGTGATGTCGTTGTTTTATCAAGCCGGACGTGAGCAGCAGGAGAATGGCATGATCGGCTCGATTCTCGATACCCTTGATTGCAAGCCCCTCCAAGAATGCACCTTGCCGTTGAGTCTGTTTTCCGTAGTCGGAGCAACCCTTGTTTTCACCGCGGGCCATCATCCCTATGAATACCTCTCCGCCATACTCTATTTTCTCTTTACGACCTGGATATACAAAAAAACCAAAAGCTTATGGGTATGCATCATCATTCACGGGCTGACCAATCTGGCGATCGGCCTTCTGGTGGGATTTGGCGGTATGGCGTGGTTGTGGGGATAGGTGATAGGTTTGTGCGTGAAAAATGGCGTTCGCAATTCCTTACCTGGCTGCCCAACAGCTGTACAAATCAAAACGTGGCATCATTTCCCATGCTACGCAAATGAGGTTCCATGTAGGTATGGGTTTTTATGAGGGGGCATGTGCGGAACGTAAGCAAGGCGCTGTGGGTGGCAGGGGCATCGCGGTTCCTTCTGACCCGATTTATCCGCAGGATATGAAATTATCTGCCAATTTGAAGGAGCGACTGATAAACCCACGCATGGAGTCTCATTTTCATTGACACGTCCAACGGTTTGTCTATATAATGATGAACCGTGGGGATGGAAGTTCCGAAATAGCTTGGGCAACCAATTGAAATTCCAGGAAAACTTAGGTGAAAAATATCGAATCATCGGCCGCGCGGAAAGGTGGTCCTTAAACGCGAAAAACCAATACGGCTATTATCGAAGTTCTCTGGTCGGGGTTTTATTGCACGAGGATTTCCTGGGAAGCAAATCTGCTATAAACAAGCTAACTCTTCTTGGTGGGGGATAAATTATGAAAAATTTCATGTTAGTCGCTGGTGTTCTTTTAAGTTTTGCTGTGAGTGATCTTGCCCATGGTGCCGTAAGTCCTGAGAACTATAATTTTCAAAAAAGCATAACGAATTTGAATGGAAATTATGATTATACATGGGGTATTAATCTTAAGGACAGTGGAATTGATCTTAATAAGGTTGAGATAACAGACGCAACTATTACCATTACCAATATTTATAGGACAACAACCACATCTGACCTGTGGGTTCAGTTACTTGAAGATAAAGTTGATCCTGGAGTACATTCGGATTTGGACGGTGATTCCTCAACTAATGCATTTGAAGGAAATGGAGATCTTCTAACCAAGTACACTAGAAGTGATATTAGTTATTATGCAACCACGTTAACTTATACATTCTCAGCAGACGAAATAGACGATCTCAATACATATGCAGCTGCGAATGATAGTGTTGTAGGTCTTGGATTTGACCCAGATTGTCATTTTTATGTTAAGAATGATTTTAAATTTGATATAGCAACTGCTAGTAAGGGTAGTGCTGTACCTGAGCCGGCCACTATGTTGCTGTTGGGAGCCGGGTTGATCGGGTTGGCTGGCATGAGAGTGCGAAGGAAAAAGAACTGACTAACAGAAAAATAGATGGAGAAAAGGCCGGATGCGACAAGGTTACATCCGGCTTTTCTTATTGGTTGGGCAGGTAAGCGTTCACCAGCACTCCATCATGGCACTATCAGACCACTGCTCATAGTTAGGCTATAGCACGAGCGGTCTGCCCGGAGTCTACGCTTACCTGCACCAAGATGGAGCACTGGTGCACGCTTACAATGCATCGGATAGGGCAGTTTCGAGATTGCCCGGCGAACGGTTGCGTTGGGAAGCAATATATTCAATTTGCCATGGAAACCCAAAGGCGCAGACATTTTGCTTGCTCCGTTTAGCTATTACTTTTAAACTGCACAGTATCTGGAAAATCGTTTTGCAAAATATAACAAACTCAGGTGCCATAAGATGAAAGTGTTATTTCCAGGCCAGTGTATTTGTTCTATCAGAGATTAAGGGGTTGTAGCCAATGAATAAGTGTGTTTCTCTTTTGTTGATTGCCGCCTTCTGTTGCATGTTAACAGCTTGTGAGAAGAAGCATGGTATAGAGGCAGCGAAATTATATTATAACAAAGGCCTCCACTATATGCAAATCGGCGACATCGGAGCCGCTGCTATTGAGTTTCGCAACGCAATCGATGAGGCTCCAAAGTTTGCTGATGCGCATTACCAACTCTCTCTTGCCTATATGAAAAAACATAATGGCATTCAGGCGATGAAAGAGATGTTTCGTGCGACATCTCTTAACCCCGACAACGACGAAGCAAATCTCAAAATGGCGGGTATGCTGTTGTTGGCAAGGCAGTATGACGACAGCGAGAAGTACGTGATGCGCGTTTTTAAAAAAAAGGTCGATAATCCTGAAGCCCTCACGATCAAGGCAACCATTGCGTTGATGAAAAAGCAGCTTGATGAAGCCGAATACCTCATCAACAAGGTTATTCGTGAAAAACCTGATGCGGCCCATCTCTATCGAATACGAGCTGGCGTTTATTTGGCCAAGAGAGAGGAGGAAAAAGCGGTAGACGACCTTTTGTATTCTCTTAAGCTGAATTCCAACGACAGGGAGACGCACTTACGACTTGCTACATATTATCTTAAAAGGCAGCAGTATGATTTGGCTGAAAAACAGTTTTTCGAGATGAAACGTCGTTTTCCTGATTATGCAGAAACCTATAAAGGACTCACCTCTCTCTATCTGGAAACGGGTAAATTCGACAAAATAGAACAAACCCTGAAGGATGGTATTCGAAAGCAACCTCAAGATGCTCGCTTGTACATACTGCTAAGCAATTTTTATCGCCATACCGGCAGGAATCATGATGCTCAATTGTTATTGAAAGATGCCAGGGGGGCTGTTGATTCACCCTTGGATATAGATGCTTCGCTGGCGGATCTTTATTTTTCAACCGGAAGGCTGAACAAAGCCCAAAAGGAACTGGATGCCATCTTTGCCAAAGAACCGCAACAGAGCAAGGCAAGACTCGTGGAGGCTAAGTTGCTCTTGAGGAAACATCGAATTGCCGATGCCCTCGCTATCACCAATGAGCTAATTGCTAATGATCCGAAGTGGGGCGAGGCTTATTTTTTAAAAGCAGTCGCTCTTTTCAAACAGGGTGAAAAGAAGCTTGCCGGTCATGCACTGGCTTATGCTCTTCAGTTCAATCCCGGGCAGTCTGAGGCCCATATTCTTCAGGCTCGGTTCTATCTTCAAGACAACTCTCCAGTTCAAGCACGGCAACAAGCAGAGAAAGCTCTTTTGCTTGATCACGGCAACAGAGAAGCCGGAATACTTATAGGGGCAAGTTATTTGGCGCAAGATGATATCGATATGGCCATTGAAAAATTTACGATTCTGGTCAAGCTCTTTCCAAAAGACCTGGAGGTTATGCATTATCTTGGAATTGCTTATATGAAAAAGAAAAATGCCAAGAAAGCAACGGGCATTTTTACTAAGATCCTGTCAATTACCCCTGGTTATTCTCCTGCTTTGAGTGCACTCGTCGATATTGCCCTCGAAAATAATGATTTGCAAGGTGCGTATAAATGGGTTACTCGACAAATTAAAGCTGCTCCCGATAATCCCGAGCATTATGTTATTTTCAGCAAACTACTTTTACGGCAAAAGAAAAATGAAGAGGCCATAACGCAGCTTATGCATGCTCAGCATCTTGCCCCCGACAATGTTGATGTTCTTCAGATGCTTGCATCCGTATACGATTTGACTGGTCAGGACGATAAAGCGATTCTCGAATATAAGAAACTGTTGGCTCAAAATCCGGATGCCGTGTCGGCTTATATGCATCTTGCAATCCTTCTGATAAAAAAAGGCGATAAATCAGATGCGAAAAAACTCTACAAGACCCTTTTAGATATACGGCCTTCATACAGCCAGGCAGCGAATAATTTGGCCTGGCTCTTAATCGATGATAAAAGCGGAAATCTTGATGATGCCTTTAGGTATGCTGTGATGGCCTGCCAAATGCAACCGAGAAGTTCTTACGCTCATGATACCCTTGGCTGGATCTATTATAAACGAGCCAATTATGACAAAGCTATTGAAGAGATCAAGCTTGCGGTAGGTATTGATGCCGATGTCTCTGTATTCTATTATCATTTGGCAAAAATATACCAGGCCAAAGGTGAGTTTTATAATGCTGTTAAGTTGTTGCGAAAATCTCTCTCGAACAAAAGGAAATTTGCAGAACGAAAACAGGCAGAGGCATTATTGCAGCGGTTGGAGTAAATGAAGAGTGCACCAAATTACTCCTAACGCAATCAGGCCTCACAGACTTGTAAGATAAAAGCGTATAGGAGGGGTATTGAAATATTATTTATTGTTTCCTTGGAAAAGATCGTTCTGAAAGTTGTGTAATTATCGTATCCGTGGCACCGGGCAAGCCCATAGTTGCCCAAACCAATGCTTTGTATGCGTTCACCAGTGCTCCAGCTTGGTGCAAGCAGACCGTTGCGCCATAGCCTAACTATGCACGACGGTCCGATCGTGCCAAGCTGGGGTACTAGTGAACGCTTACTAAATATCATAACTACAGTTTGTTGTATGTAGACGATCGCACGAGTGATCTACAGTATTAGCCAGAACAACCCTCCGGGCTAGATGCTCACCAGGTAAGAGGAGCAGGCTAGCAGTCCGTTCCTCCCCCGCCACGATCAAGCGCCACGGCAGCACTGTCGAGGCCATCCTCATCTGCCAATGCTCGTGAAATTCTTTTTGAGTTTGTTTCCCGCATGCCGTTGTAGTATTTTGCTTGGTCAATTGCAGCAATTGTCCCAATCAACAAGTTAAAGAATATGTCGTCACTCGATCATCAGACACTGGAGTTGCTCCGACAAAATCACCCGGCCTGGCGGTTGCTCTGCTCGCCCCAGGCGCCGCTGGTGGCGTCGTTTCTCAGTCGGGTCTTCATCGAGCCCAACGTCCGGGTGATGTCCCAGGCCGATCTCGTCGAGGCGCTTGAAGACGAGCTGTTTAGTCTGCATGAAATCTATGGCGCCGACAAGTATCCCAAACCTGCCAAGACTTATCTCAACGACTGGGCGGACAATGCCAAGGGCTGGATGCGCAAATATTATCCTCAAGGCTCTGATGAACCGCATTTCGATCTTACTCCCGCCGCTGAAAAGGGGCTTGCCTGGCTTGCCGGTCTGGTTGAGCGCGCTTTTGTGGGCACGGAATCGCGTCTGTTGACCCTTTTTGAACTACTGCGCCAGATAAGTGAGGGCAGCGAAACCGACCCCGAGGCGCGTATTGCCGACTTGAAACGTCGCCGGGAGGTAATTGAGAGGGAGATAGAGCGCATCGAGGAGGGTGATATCACCATCTTTGATGATACCGCGATAAAAGATCGTTTTCAGCAATTTCAGCAGGTAGCACGGGAATTGCTCGGCGATTTCCGGGAGGTTGAGCATAATTTCCGCAGTCTCGACCGCGATGTCCGCGAGCGAATCGCACTCTGGGATGGCGCTAAGGGCGATCTGCTCGACGAGATCCTGGGGCAGCGCGATGCCATTGCCGACTCCGATCAGGGCAAGAGTTTTCGGGCGTTCTGGGATTTTCTCATGTCGCAGAGCCGTCAGGAAGAGTTGACCGGACTGCTTGAAAATGTGCTGAGCCTGCCGCCCGTTGCCCAAATGCAACCGGATCAACGGATGCGCCGTATCCATTACGATTGGCTGGAAGCCGGAGAACATACCCAGCGCACCGTTGCCAGGCTTTCCCAACAGCTTCGCCGGTTCCTCGATGATCAGGCCTGGCTGGAAAACAGGCGGATCATGGATATCCTCCACGATATCGAGGGCAGGGTGCTGGCCATCCGGGAAAATCCGCCTAAAGGGGATTTCATGGAGCTGGAGGAGAGCTCGGCAACCATAGAGCTCCCCTTTGAGCGACCGCTCTACAAGATGCCGGTGAAGCCGAAGATCAGCGATATCGAATTGCAGCTGGGCGAGGCCGAGCTGAGCGCGGAGGCGCTCTACGCCCAGGTGGTGGTGGACAGCGTGAAACTGTCGGGAAATATTCGTCGGGCCCTGCAGGAGAGATCCATGGTGAGTCTGGGGGAACTGGTCGTGGCCAACCCCCTGGAACACGGCCTGGCGGAACTGGTGACCTACCTGCAGCTGGCGAGCAAGAGAGATGACGCCACGATCGATGAAGCCGTCATTGAAACCGTTCGCTGGCAGGCAGAGGACGGCAGCCACCGGCAAGCGCGGCTGCCTCGCATTATTTTTGTAAGGAAATAAAATGGATGGAGTTAAAGAAGAGACAGCGGACCTCTCCTCGGTGGTAGTGCCCCTTTTACGCGGTGTGGTGTACCAGCAGGAGAAGGGCGAGGTGTGGAATGCTCTGCTTCTCCTGCAGGCCAGGGTGCGGGACTATGTCTCGGTGCTGGGGCTGGATCTCGTCCTCGATGAGGCGGAAGGCTATGCTTTTCTGCGCTCCAAGCCGGAGGACCCGGAAGAAAAAAATCCTGTTCCCCGGCTGATACGACGCCAGCAACTCTCCTTTCCCGTGAGCCTGCTGCTGGCGCTGCTCAGAAAAAAGATGGCGGAGTTCGACGTTGCGGGGGTGACGGCGAGACCCGGTTTATCCTCTCGCGAGACGAAATAGTTGAATTGATTCGGGTCTTTTTGCCTGAAGGGTCCAACGAGAGTCGGCTGATCGATCAGGTGGACACCATGCTGGGCAAGATTTCGCAAATGGGCTTTATCCGGCAACTCAAAGGTCAGAAGGGCATGTTCGAGATCCGGCGAATTGTAAAGGCCTTTGTCGATGCCCAGTGGTTGGGGGAGTTCGAGCAGCAGCTGGCGGCATACCAACAGGAGCTGGCGGCGCAAAATGGTGAAGCCGATGGGTAAACAGATCGAGCTTGATTTTGCCGGGGACGACCGGCTTGCCGGTTTTCGTCTGCAGCGATTGGAGCTGTTGAACTGGGGGACATTCGATAAAAGGGTCTGGGTGCTGGAGCTGGCCTGCAGCAACGGCCTGCTCACCGGTGATATCGGCTCGGGCAAGTCCACCGTTGTCGATGCGGTGACCACGCTCCTGGTGCCGGCCCAGCGGGTTGCCTACAACAAAGCGGCGGGCGGTGAAGCGCGGGAGAGATCGCTCAGATCCTATGTGCTCGGCTATTACAAGTCGGAGCGAGGCGATGTGGGCGCAAGCGCCAAACCCGTGCCGCTTCGTGATTACAATAGTTATTCGGTTATATTGGGCGTTTTTCATAACAGCGGCTACGGCAAGACCATCACGCTCGCCCAGGTCTTCTGGCTCAAGGAGAGCAAGGGGCAGCCCACCCGGTTGTATTGCGCGGCGGAAAAGGATCTCTCTATCACCGAGGATTTTTCCGGTTTCGGAACCGAGATAACCGGCCTCAGGAAAAAACTGCGCGACTCGGCGGTGAAACTCTTTGAGAGCTTCCCTCCGTACGGAGCATGGTTTCGGCGACGGTTCGGCATCGCCAACGAGCAGGCGCTGGATCTTTTTCATCAAACCGTTTCCCTGAAATCGGTGGGCAATCTGACCGGCTTCGTCCGGGCCCATATGCTGGAACCCTTTGAGGTCGCACCACGCATCGATGCCTTGATCGGTCATTTCAACGATTTGAACAGGGCCCATGAGGCGGTTCTCAAGGCCAAGGACCAGGTGGCGATGCTCGAGCCGCTGGTGACCGATTGCGATAGCTATGACGAGGTGACCAAGAGTGCGGCCCGGTTGCGCGGCTGTCGCGAGGCGCTGCGTCCCTGGTTTGCGGAAAAAAAGTGCGAGCTACTGCAAACACGCATCGGAAAACTCACGGAAGAGAGCAAACGCCACACCGTCAGGATCGACAAGCTGAGCGAGAAGAGACTTCAGTTGCAGGGGGATGAACGGAAACTTCGCAGAGACATAGCGGAAAACGGCGGCGACCGGATAGAACGCATAGAAGCCGAGATTCTTGGCTGCGAGCAGGAGCGGGATCGCAGGCAAAAGAAATATCAACGCTATGCGGAGCTGATGGAGAACCTGGATCTGTATCCCGCCGACAGTTCGGGGGCTTTTCTCGTGCAGCTGAAGAAATGCGCGGCGCTGCTCGAAGAGGCGGTGGATGGCGAGGCCGCGGTCCAGAACGATTTGAATGAGCTTGGTGTCGCTTTCAAGCAGCAACAGGATGAGCGGGCAGTGCTGCTCGAAGAGATCACCGACCTGCAGTCCCGCCGTTCGAATATCGACCGCAGGCAGATGACCATTCGCCGTGCTCTTTGCGCGGGACTCGGGCTGGATGAAGAGGAGATGCCCTTTGCCGGCGAGCTGATCCGGGTCCGGGAAGAGGAGCGGGATTGGGAGGGCGCCATAGAACGCCTGCTGCATAACTTCGGACTTTCCCTGCTGGTGCCCGATGAACATTACGCTGAGGTTGCGGCCTGGGTCGATGCCAATAATCTCAAGGGCAGATTGGTGTATTTCCGGGTACGTAAAAAACATGCGCTCGAGCTGCCGCAGCTGCATCCCGACTCATTGGTGAAGAAGATCGCCTTAAAGCCGGATTCGTCGTTTTATGTCTGGCTCGAAGGGGAGGTGAGCAGACGATTTGATGTCGCCTGCTGCACCAGTCAGGAACAGTTTCGGCGGGAGAGCCGGGCCATCACCCGTTCGGGCCAGATAAAGGCCAGGGGCGAGCGCCATGAAAAGGACGACCGGCATCGCCTCGACGACCGCAGCCGCTATGTGCTGGGCTGGTCGAACGAGGCGAAGATTCACGCCTTGAAAGAAAAGTTGCGGATCGTGGAAATCCGGCTTGGCGAGATGGGAGCGAAATTGGCGGAGCTGCAGAAGCGACAGCGAGGCCTGAAAACCCGCCTGCAGACACTGCTGCAGTTGGGTGAATACCGGGAATATGAGGAGATCGACTGGCAGCTCCAGGCGAAGAAAATCTCCCACCTGGAGGATGAGCGCAAAAAGCTCGAGGAAGCATCGGATATCCTCAAGCTGCTGACCGCCAGGTTGGAGGAGGTGGAAAAAGGACTTGCCGCGGTGGAGCAGCAGCTGGAAAATTTTCGCGACGATCGGGCCAAAACGGAGCAGAAAGTAGCCGATGCGCGCAACCTGTTTGCCGAGACCCGAAAAGTTGCCGACTCTCTGCTCGCGGAAGATCGCAACTTCCTCGATCAGCTCGAGCACTATCGCGGCGAGGCGCTGGGGGAAAAACAGCTGAGCGTGGAATCCTGCGATAACCGCGAGCGGGAGATGCGGGATTGGCTGCAGAAAAAGATCGATGGGGCGGATAAACGCTCCACCACCCTTCGCGACCGGATCATCAGGGCCATGCAGAATTACAGCATACGCTACGAACTGGAGACCAGGGAAGTCGATAGCCTCGGTGGAGTCGGCCGGTGAGTACCGTGAGATGCTCCGGCAGCTGCGTCGCGATGATTTGCCGCGCTTTGAGACTCGTTTCAAGGAGCTGCTCAACGAGAACACCATCCGCGAGGTAGCTAATTTCCAGTCACAGCTGGCGCGCGAACAGGAGACCATCAAAGAAAAAATCGCCAGAATCAACGAGTCGCTGACCAGGATAGATTACAACCCCGGACGTTATATCGTTGTTGAGGCGGAACCGACCATTGATCAGGATATCCGCGAGTTCAAGAACGAACTGCGCAGCTGCACCGAAGGGGCCTTCACCGGCTCGGACGATGCCCAGTACACGGAAGCGAAGTTTTTGCAGGTGCGCAGGATTATCGAGCGATTCGTGGGGCGCGAAGGGCAGTCGGAGGCGGATCGCCGCTGGACCGCCAAGGTGACCGATGTCCGCAACTGGTTTACCTTTGCCGCCAGTGAACGGTGGCGCGAGGACGACACCGAGTACGAACATTATGCCGACTCGGGCGGTAAATCGGGCGGACAGAAAGAAAAGCTCGCCTATACGGTGCTGGCCGCAAGCCTTGCCTACCAGTTCGGGCTGGAGTGGGGCGAGGTGCGCTCCAAAACCTTTCGATTCGTGGTTATCGATGAGGCCTTTGGCCGCGGCTCGGACGAATCCGCCCAGTATGGCCTGCGGCTGTTCAAGGAGCTGAACCTGCAGCTGCTGATCGTCACCCCGTTGCAGAAAATCCATATCATCGAGCCGTTTGTCTCCGCCGTCGGCTTTGTCCACAACAACGATGGGCGGGAGTCCGTATTGCGCAACCTCACCATTGAAGAATATCGTCGGGAACGCCGGGAGTACGGGACATGAGTTGGACCGGGCCAGCCGATATCCGCGATCAGCTGCAAAAGCTCTGGGATCGGGGCGTTTTGCTGGCAATTCTTGCCGGTGAAAAGAATATTTTCCCCCGCCGGCTGGTGCTGAAAAAGCCCAAATCGGCCGAGCTGTCGACGAAGTTTGAACAGGTACGAACCTGGGTGGTGGAGCTTGACCGCAAGCCGCACTGCTATCGCCTCGAATGGCGCACCGTCAACCACCGCATTGTCGGCAGCAACAGGATTCCGGCGGAGGTCTGGGTCGATACCCTTGATGATGCCCTGAAAATATTGGGGAAAGAAAGGGCGGCAAAACGCTTTACCGATCTGGTTGCGTTAACCGGCAAGAGGCACTTGCGACTGGTGGACTGGCTGGCAAAGCGCCCGCTCAAAGCCCTGGAGATGGCCGATCACTGGCCTCAGCTGCTCGATATTGTCGATTGGGTTCTTGCCCATCCGCACTCGGAAGTGTATCTGCGCCAGATCGATATTCCCGGTGTGCATACCAAGTTCATTGAGCAGAATAGGGGCCTGCTCGCCGAGTTGCTCGACCTGGTGGTGCCGACCGAGCAGATCGATGCCTCCGCAAGTGGAGTACGCGGTTTTTGTAAGCGCTACGGGTTTCGTGATAAACCCGAGCGCATCCGATTCCGCATCCTCGATTCCGCTCTGGCGCTGCCCTTTGGCGGCCGGGACCAGGACATCACCCTTACAGCGGATGCGTTTGCCGAGCTCGATATTTCCGTACGTACTGTTTTCATTACCGAAAACGAGGTCAACTTCCTCGCCTTTCCGCAATTCCCGCAGGCCATGGTGATATTTGGCGCGGGCTATGGTTTTGACAGCATGGCTGCAGCCGATTGGCTCAAAGAGAAAAACATATTCTATTGGGGAGATATCGACACCCACGGCTTTGCCATTCTCGATCAACTGCGCATGTATTTTCCGCATGCGGTTTCATTTCTGATGGACAGGGACACGCTGCTAACCCAAAGATCGCTCTGGGGCAGGGAGGCAAAACAGGAGAAACGAAACCTCACTCGACTCACCGCCCGCGAACAGGCACTGTATGACGATCTCTGCAATGATCGACTTGGCGAACAGGTGCGTCTTGAACAGGAGTATATAGGGTATGCCACGGTAAACGCTCATTTAAATAGTGTCTATTCAGAAACGGCAATTCTACCCTGACTCTTTGTTGCACTTGAAATTTTGGTAGCCGTTCACCAGGTCAAACAAACATTGACCAAAGTAAAGAACTGTAAACGTTTTCAGGAGGGGGCCTTCGGGTAGATGGCTTCAGTTTGTTTGGCTGAAGACAGAGGAGGAATAGTTCTAAAAAGGTGTTGACGGAGCATGTCGATACCGGTATCATAACACGAAATAAAAAAAAGTGTTACTTTGTTGAAGTCGCCTCCTTCTTGCAAAGTGCGCCGAAACGACAATGTGGCAGCACCTCCATCGTAGCTTCTGCCAGCTGCCACGTTGTCGTTTTTCGCTTTTCCCAGGCTCTGCAATTTTTCCAAATCGAACCCGGATATCTCATGTTTTTATAGATATACACTTTAGTCAGTTGCATTTATGAATGAAATTGTGTGTGAACCAAAGTGGTTACTTCAACAACCCAAAACCTAACTACATGGGAGCCGTTGAACCTTTACAAAAAACAAAGGGGAAGAACGATATGGAACCACGTGACTGGGAAGGACATTGGCGCGACAACATGAGTTCGATGAATGCCGTCAGTACGGTAGCATATTGGAATAAACGCGCGGAGGATTATGACGATTTCATCAGAACATCGAGGTTTTCCTATGGGATCGAAATTGTAAGTATACTCTTGCAAGAAAAAATGTTTGAAGAAACCAGTCATGTGTTTGAAATCGCCGGTGGAGTAGGGGCTCTAACGTTGCCGCTGTGTCGGTATGCTGCACAGGTGACTACCGTCGAACCTGCTGAAAAGATGGCGGAAAAATTGCGAATAAATGCTGATGAGCAGAAACTCGATAATGTTGAGATCGTGGTGGCAACCTGTCAGGACGTTGCCCATAAAGGGCTTGCGCAAACCTATGACCTGGCCATCATGTGTCATGCCACCTGGCAATTTCCGGATCTCAAATGGCTGATACAGTTCATGGAGCGGGCGGGCAACGGCAAGGTCTGTATAGCCGATTCCATACCGGAAGAGAATGCCGAGCGCAGTGCTCTCTATCTTCGGTTGGGGGTCACTCATCACGCTTTTGATCGAGTGTTGGGATTGCGCAAGGTCCTCCTCTCACTTGGGAGAACACCCAAAGTTACATCGTTTCCCTATGTCATGCGACGTTCGATGCAATCGGCCAGAGCCATGATGACAAATGTGGTCGGCAAGTATCATGAACCACGCCAAGAAGACCTCGAACTGATAGACCAACATGTGGCTGCCCATTCGTCTGACGGGGTCTATATTGAACCCGGCAGAATGGGAGTGGTATGGTGGGAGAGGTAATTGCTTTTATCATCTAATCGTAACCGTTCACCGCCAAGACCAAAATTTGCCCAATCCACTGTGTTGTAAGCGTTCACCAGTGATCCAACTGGCCCAACTCTTAACCTTCGCCTAACTTCTGAGTTCTGTCTGTATTGAGGCTAGCGGAGAATTCGGGGAGACTGTGGGTAATTTCATCGATAATGGCTTGAGAAAGAGGCCGCTTCATCAGGAAGCCCGACAGAAGGTTCGAGTCGGACCTCCCGATCGCATACCGCCCGTACGAGTGCATCGTCGTGGGAAATGAGAAGCACGGACCAGTTCCGCAAGCGGGTAAGCTCGGCGAGCAGGCGGATGACCTGGGCCTGAACCGAGAGGTCGAGGCGGGATGTCGGTTCATCGGCGACGATGAAGCTGGGGTTCACCAGCATGATTCTGGCAAGCGCCAACCGTTGCATTTCTCCGCCGGAAAGCTGGTGAGGGGGCCGCTCGAGCAATTCGGGCTCCAATCCCAGTTGGTGCAGCATTTCCAGCAGCATCGTATTCGACGAGGTGCTGTCGACTGCCAGTCTGTGGTAATTGATGACGTCCATCATCGCCTGACCCGCCGTTTGATTTGGCGGAAAGGACGCCGCCGGGTCCTGATATATCTTCTGATACCTGCAGCGCAGGTTGCGGTTGTTTTTCAGCATCTTGCGGGAGATTTCCTTTCCATGCCAGTAGATGCTACCCTTGGATGGTGGCAGGAGTCCGAGCAAAATGTCGCCCAGGGTCGATTTGCCGATTCCGCTGCGGCCCGTGAGACCGACCAGTTCGCCGGGCCTTATCGAGATGTCTATGCCGCGAAAAATTTGTTTGTGGCTTCCCTGGTAGGCAAAAGCTACATCTCTTGCTTCAACTGTGGCAACGGCTGATGACACCATAGCTGTTGTTTTCCTTGTCTGTGCCTTGGCGGTGGGGTGTTAAAACAGCGGCAGCCTGCCCTGATGCACCGGGGCGCAAAAACACATCCGCCCCGGTAGGCGTTGCCGCTTACCTGGCGAGGGATCGGCTTGAGTCCGTTTTCCGGCATCGCTTCCAGTAGCGCCATGGTGTAGGGGTGACGCGGGTGGGTCAGTATCTCCGCTGTTCTCCCGTGCTCCATGATCATGCCGCCATACATGACCGCCATGTTCCCTTCGAGCTGGGCGGCCACCTCCAGATCATGGGTGACGGCAAATAGCGTCTTGCCGGTTGCCACCATATTTTTAAGAAGCGCGACGGTGAGCAACTTCATATCCCGGTCAAGCCCCTTGGTCGGCTCGTCTGCGACGATGAGCGCCGCCGGTTGGGCGAGGGTGATGGCTGTGAGCAACCGCTGGCTCATTCCGCCGGAAAGCTGCCAGGGGTATTTGCGGCAGTCGGGCGAGGTAAGACCGGTTTTTGCAAATTGTTTCAGGCCGTTTCGCCTGGCGCGCTTTGCCGGGAAATGAAGGAGGTATCTATAGATCTCGCAGACCTGGGGAAGCGAGCGACGTAGTGGGTGCAGATATCTGGCCGGCTCCTGAGGAAAGAGAAAAACTTCACGGCCCCAGTGTTGTCGTACGGCGTGTAAATCGCCGGGCAGCAGGTCGGTTTCTTTGAAGGAGATTGCCCCCGTGGCATGCATGTCGCGGGGCACAAGCCCCAGTATGGTCTGGGCTATCAAGCTTTTGCCGCAGCCTGTCTCGCCGATAAGGGTCAGGGAGCTGCCGCTGTCGACGGCAAGGTTGATGCCTTGCACCAGGGGCTGGGCGCCGTCGCCATTTCCGCCATAGATATTGAGATCGCGTATACTAAGAGCATTCTTCACAGTGAGACCTCGGTTCGGGTTGAACCGCCGGCCAGAAGCTGAAAGCCAAGGACGGTAAGAAAGATCATCCCACCCGGCGCCATCACCGTCCAAGGGGCCTCGACCAGATGGGAGATCCCTTCGTTGATCATCCCTCCCCACTCCGGCAGGGGAGGATGGAGCCCGATCCCCAGAAAGCCCAGACCCGAGATGTTCAAAATCGTTCTGCCCATGCCCAGGCTCGCCAGAGTGGCCATCTGTGGAATGACATCGGGGAAGATATATTTTCTCAACAGGTAGAAGGACCCGAATCCGAGAAGTTTTCCGGCTTCAAGATGGGTGCTGTTCTTCATCGCTCTGGTAATGTTTCTGGCCAGTCGGCAATAATCGCACCACAGGCTGGCGGTGAGGGCGAAAACGAGGGTCGCCATGCTGCCGCCCAACAGGCCGGCCAGGATGATTGCCAGCAACGTTCCTGGAAAGGCCAGGATCAGATCAACAAGGCGCATGATACATATATCGAGTTTTTTCCCCCAGTAACCCGCGACAATGCCCAGCACGCAACCGGTGACACAGGAGATGCAAACGGCGGAAAAAGCGATGAGAAGTGAGTATCCCGCACCTCTCGCTAACCTGCTGTAGACGCCGCGTCCAAGCTGATCACTGCCAAGCCAGAATTCACGAGACGGGGGCTCGAGGGTATGTAGGAGATGCTGCCTATAGGGAGATCGGCTGCAGAAATGTGGGCCGAACAGGGTGAAAAGAAGAATGGCGCAGAGCAGGAACGCGCCGATCCGTACCTGCAGACGTTTCATAAGCCTTCCCCTGCGGCCAGATAGCGGGGATCGAGCCAGGCGCAGATGAGATCGGCGACCAGATTGAGCCCCACATAGATAAGGCCTATAAAAAGAGTGACTCCCTGGATCATGGTAAGATCGCGTCCCCGAATGGATTCCAGCAGCAGAAAGCCGATACCCGGCCAGTTGAACAGGTTTTCCAGAACCACGACGCCATCCAGAACATGGGCCAACTGCAAGGCCAGAAAGGTGATGATCGGCACGCTGACGCTTCTAAGCCCGTGATCGAGGAGGATCCGGGATTTGGGCAGACCTTTGATGCGGGCGAAAAGCAGGAAGGGGGAATCCTTGACCGTCTGTACCGATGTCCTGATGATTCTGCAGGAGACTGCCGCCAGCGCCGTTCCCAGAGTGGCGGCGGGCAGGATGAGGGACGCATGGGTGGTGAAGCCGGCGGCGGGCAACAGATGCAGATGAATGGAAAAAAGTAGTATCAGGCAGGCCCCCAGGACGAAGCTGGGGAGCGATACCATCGCGCTGGAGAAAACGGCGGAGAGCAGATCGATGGGAGAATCGGGTGCAAGGCCCGAGAGGATGCCTAAAGGGAGAGCAAGCAGCAGTGAAAAAAGCATGGCTGCCAGGGCCAGCTGCAGCGACATTTTGAAATGAAAACCGAGAGAGTCCAATACCGGTTCGCTGGTCACCATCGAATAGCCGAGGTCGAACCTCAAGGTATGGGAAAGCCAATTGCGGTATAGCGTCAATTTCGGGGTGTCAAGTCCGGCTTCTCTTCGGACCAGTTCGATCCGTTCCCTGGAAAGCCCGTCTTCTCCGTATTGCGCCATGGCGATTTTCATGGCCAGATCGCCAGGCATCACAACCAGCAAAGAGAAGGTCAGCGTCGAGACCCCCAGGGCCACGAACAGGCCCTGGGTGAGACGCAGACCGATTTGGCGCGCTATTTGGTCCACCGAACCCCTCGGATATAGGATTTAATTTCGAAGGGATCGATTTTTACTCCCGTGATTTGGTGGCTGACCGCGACGATATGGTCGTACCAGGTGATGGGTAAAACCGGGAGATCGTTCTGCAGCAGAGTTGAGATGTTGCTGCTGATCATGTTTGCTTTGGTGGAATCGAAGGCGCTGAGATAGGCGTTGAGCATCCCGTAGAGCTTTTGAGATTTCCAACCAACCGCTCCCCAGCCCCCGGGGTTGGGGCCGAAATCGTCATAAATGGTGCCGAACGGATCCGGGATCTGGCCGAAATTGCGCGCCACCAGGCCCGCCTGCAGGGAGCCGTCCATGTGCTTGTCGGGGATAAGTGAGGATTCGCCGACAGTTATGTCCATTTTGATTCCCACCTCGCGCAATTGCTGTTGAATGGCGGTGGCAATGAGGGGCAGCATGGGTCTGCTGGCGTAGGTGGTGAGTTCGAACGCAAATTGCCTGCCGTCCTTGGTCAAGATGCCGTTCTGGCCGGGTTTCCAGCCGGCTTTGGCAAGGATATTCTTCGCCTCGGTGAGGTTGTAGACAAGCGGTTTTATGGTCGGAACATGCCAGGCGGAGACGCCCCCCGGCAGCAGTTGGGTGGCCGCAAATTTTGGATCATGAAGCAGGCCGGTCGCAATTCCCTGCCGATCGATGGCCAAACTTATCGCCAGCCGTACGCGGATGTCCGAAAAGAGAGGCAGTGCGGTATTGAAAACCAGCTCCGTGGTGCGAGGGATAACCATGGTCACAACGTCGGCGTCGGCGGTCTTCCGCAGCTGCTCGGCGTCTTGCGCGGAGAGGGTGAAAGCCATATCAGCCTGTCCGGCCTTCATCATGAAACCGCGGGTATCCGGATTTGGAACAGCCTGATAATCCGCCTTTTCAATAAGCGGTTTGGGTCCCCAGTAGTGGGGATTGGCCCTGAAGTGCAGCATGGTATTGCCTTGGCGGCCAGTATAGATGAATTGGCCTGTACCGTACAGCTTCTGCAGTTTATTGTGTGCATCATAGGATGCTTCAGAGACGATGCCGGAACTGTAATGGGCAAGGTAGGCCGGTAGCGAGGAAAAGGGTGCTGCTGTCCGGATTTTGAGGGTCAGCGTGTCGATCGTGGTGATCTCGGTAATTCCTGCTTTAGTGAGCACGCCCTTATCGTTGATGCTGATCTCGAGGCTTTTGGCAACGGCCTGGGCGGTGAGTGGAGTTCCGTCGTGAAAAACGACATTCTGGTGCAGGTGGAAAATCCAGGTCAGCCGGTCCGGCTCGATGGCCCAGGACTTCGCCAGAAAGCCGACAATCCTGCCTTCCGAATCCGTGGTTGTCAGCATTTCGAGGCAGCCCATCCGGGCAAAAATGAAGCCTGATTTGCTCAGGTTCAAGCTGGTCATTTTGAAGGGGGCGACCACAACCAGCGGCCGGTGGCCGGCTGCTGCAAGTGCAGTGGAAACGCCGCAGACAAACGCCAACTGCAGCACGCAAAGGCGTAGAAAATATTTCATCTCTTCCTCCTGTAAATTGGTGAATACAGTTTCCGGTTCCTTGGTCTGGCTGCTGTTTGACTGACCTGGTGAACGGTTACCGGTGCTCTACTCTGTCAGATCGAGATCATCTGGCTTGATCGCCTCGATGAGAAACTGGCCGGAGAACGGATTGAGCAAGCGTTGCCAGGATATACCGTAAATTTTTCTGCTTATATTTCTGGTTACCGTGACCTCCACAAAACCCAGGCCCGAGAGAAGGCCGATATCCCAATCGGGACGGAGCAAATGGGTATGGGGGAGGCTGTCTGCATATCCGGTTGCCAGTTTCTGGCTCGCATGCCGCTTATTTCGGAGCCTGTAGAAGGACTGTACGCAGTGTGTCCATCCCCGTATAAGGGTAGAGCGATAATAGCCGCGGTACCAGTTGCCGTCGATGATGGCGATCTTGCCCCCCGGTTTAAGAACCCGTTGCCATTCCCGAAGCACCAGTTCGGGCCGCACGACCGTCCAGAGGACATACCGGCTGATGATGCAATCAAACGAATTGTCCGCATAAGGCAGGGTGGACATGTCGTTGCAGCAAAATTCGATGCGGTCGGCCCAGGCCGATAAGTTGCCTTTGGCCGTGTTGAGCATTTCCTCCGAAATATCAACGGCGCAAATGTCATGTTGCCCGTGATTGGCAATGATATGAGAGATAACGCCTGTGCCGCATCCCCCATCGAGGACAACGAGATCGTTCCGTTCTCCTAGAACGTGACGTATGAGTTCCCGCCATTGTCTGTAGAGCTTCGGCGACATGAAATCCGCTTTCATGTTGGCATGATAACTTGACGTTCGGTCATTCCAGTGTTGGGTGATGATTGCCTGAAGTTCCATCATGAATCCGCCTTGGGTTGGTTTTGGGGCGTAAGGTTGCTGTTCTTTCTTCAGTCCCGTGCCCTCTTCACTGCGAAGCAACCTTGCAACAGTGTGGTAATATGAATTTTGCTATCGTGTTACCGAGAAAGCAAAAAAATTTGATAAGCCTTATTATTCCAGGTAAGTATAGTTAATTTCTTCGCGAACGATTTCCACTTCAATAACAGTTGAAGATAGAGGTGTCAAGAAAAAATCACACGTTATAAAATTTCGTAACACATAAAGGTCTGGTAAGTAAGTCATTGGGATTTCACGCGAGTCAAGGACAAACCACGTCGTAATTATGCCTCAGATATGTGAAAGGGATGCTGTATCCTTGGTTAACGTTCACCAGCACCCCCCTTCTATTAGGCTATAGCGCAACGATTTGCTCGGAGTCTGCGCTTGCCTGTCGCCAAACTAGAGTACAGGCGAACGTTTGCTTTATTTTAAAGTCGAGCTACTGCTTTATGCGTGTTGTTATGTTCCTCCTTCTATCGGACATATCTTGACAGTTCCTTTGGATTTTTCCGGTGTGAAGGAAAAAGCAGTGATGATGCAGTGTGCTAAAGCCTGCGTAGCCCAGCGACAGACCTTGATTCTACATGCTAATCTATGGAATCACGAAAAATATTGCTGTACCGCGAGGTATCCGCTAGGATAAGGGGCACTGACAATAAAATTGGCTTGAGCGACCCATTTCTTTGGGTTGCCTGACAACAAAACAATTTGTCATCTCGTAACCGTTCACCGGGGTGGCGAAATGCTGGCGCTGCCAGTGAACCGTAAGCGCCACCAGTGCTTCAGCTCACCATCACCTGCTGATCACCCACCGTTCTGATCCGTGAGTTTAAACTCACCTCTCGTTTCCAATCATTTTTTGAGGAGAAAAACCATGCATGAAAAAAGCATTGAACTGTTGAACAATGCCGTGGCGGACGAAATCACGGCGTTGCACCAGTATATGTACTTCCATTTCCACTGCGACGACCAGGGATTTGATTTGCTGGCCGATCTCTTCAAGAAGACAGCGATTCAGGAAATGATGCATGTTGAAATGCTGGCCGAACGCATCCTCTTTTTGCGAGGTGACGTCGTCATGGCCTCTTCTGGTACTGTTGAGGCTGTTCAGGAGGTGGAGAAGATGCTGGAGATGGCCCGGTCAATGGAAGAGAAGAGCTGTCTGGATTACAATCGCTGGGCCAACGAATGCAGTGCCAATGCCGATTCAGTATCGAAGAAACTGTTCGAGCAGTTGGTAGTCGAGGAGGAAGTTCATTACGATCAGTACGACAACGAGATAGACAATCTTCAACGTTTTGGCAAGGAATACCTTGCCCTTCAGTCAATTGAACGTAGCAAGACCCGCCGTATGATGGGCGGGGCGGGCGGCGAATAATTCGCTTGCACGCTCGTTGAGCAGGGATGACCGGGCGCCTCTACACGAACGCCTGGTCATCCGCCCGTACTGATGGGTGGTGTCTGATTGCCTACACGTATTTCGTTGCGCCCCAGATTTCTGATTCCGTCCTGCTTGGTTGGCAACGATCTTGGCAGCTATGTGCACGTAGACGATGGCTTTGCCGACAGCGACGGGACCCCGCAGAGCAATCGTATCTGTCTCGCAGCGGAAATCGGCTACACGTTCTGACCGGTAGTGCGCTTTTCTATCGATCACACGATTGCGCCCAAAGTGTGAAAATGTCTTGACATGCCGGTAAGGGTTGGATACTACTGTGTTCGGGTAATACGAACTGTGTTAATTTCACACGAATTGGCGCGCGCACGGATGCCCAGCTTGACCGGGATCAACCGGCGAAGGCCAGTTGTGGTGTAAAACGACCTTTCGTTGATGCTGGACACGTCAATCAACCTTGAAAGAGGAGGCCGGCTTTTCCATTTTAATATAAGGCAGTTGATTGTTTCGTTTGTGACATTTTAGGGTAGTTAACTGATGTATTACGGAGTGCAGAAAACAGCAAGAGGAGTTCAAGCTATGCATATTCCAGATGGATATCTCAGTCCGCAAACCTGTGCAGTCATGGGCGTAGTTATGGTGCCGGTTTGGGCTACGGCAGCCAGAAAGGTGAAACAGACAATCAAAGCGAAGTATGTGCCGTTGATGGCGATCGGCGCTGCCTTTTCTTTCACCATCATGATGTACAACGTTCCCATCCCGGACGGCACCACGGCCCATGCCGTGGGAGGGGCGCTCCTCGCCGTCATCCTGGGGCCGTGGGCGGCGACCATTGCCATCACCGTGGCTCTGGCGCTTCAAGCCCTGCTGTTTGGCGACGGCGGCATTCTGGCCTTTGGCGCCAACTGCTTCAACATGGCGTTTGTGCTCCCCTTCGTCTCCTACTTCTGCTATCGGCTAATTGCTGGAAATTCACGAATCCTCTCTTCACGGCGCTGGATAGGTGGCCTGGTGGCGGGATATGTCGGTCTCAACGTCTCGGCGCTTGTCGCGGCTGTGGAATTCGGCCTGCAGCCCATGCTCTTTCACGGGGCCGGCGGGGTGCCGCTATACAGCCCGTATCCGTTGCATATCGCCATTCCGGCCATGGCGTTTGGTCATCTGCTTGTCGCCGGTCCGATAGAGGCGGTGGTTACCGCCCTGGTCATCCGATACCTGCAGGCTGCAAATACCAACCTGCTGCGACTTGAAACTCTGCCTGCCGATGGAGTGGAGCAGGCGGGTTTTCGTAAGCTCTGGTGGGGGATCGCCGCGCTGGTTGTCCTCTCACCGCTCGGCCTGTTGGCGAGCGGAACCGCCTGGGGAGAGTGGGGCCACCGAGTGGGACTGGGCAGACTCCCTGCTGTCGTCGGCTCGGGAGGCACTGGCCAGATCGCGGGAGAAGGCAGCCGCTGCCGACCCGGCGACGCGGCGACGTGTGCTGCTGTGGTGGTCCGCCGGGGTGCTGTCGTCGTCGCCGTGGTCGTCGTCCTGCTGTGGTGTCTCGGATGGCCGGCCTTCGTCGTCGACGGCGTGGGGTCGGCTGCAGCGCTGGGCCGGCTGGATCCCCGACCTTCCGGGGATGTGAATCCGCGACGGAGATGGGGTAACCTTCTCCGCGCACCCGGGCGATTGGCGCAGTGGTAGCGCGCTTCGTTCACACCGAAGAGGTCACTGGTTCGAACCCAGTATCGCCCACCATCATCACGATGCCTGACCCCTCATCCGGGCCGGGATCGTCCATGATCCCGACGAAGGCGTAGGTGTGGCGATGGACTCCTCCCTCTTCTTCGGGGTGATGGTGCTCCTCAGCATTGCGATCGCCCTGGCCGTCTCGATCGCCCTGAGTCGCGCCCGCCGCGCTGCGGAGAACGACCTGCCCGTGCTGCTCGATGTGGCAGTCCGCTCGGGCCCGCATCCGGCCTGTCCCGCCTGCAAGAGCCTGTCCTTCCATCCGGTGCAGCCGCGGGGGTACTGATCTTCATGCTGGTGCTGCTGCCGCTCGCCGTCGGAGGCGGCTCGGGCAGTCGCTCGCACGGCGTGGTCGCCTGCACGGTGTGCGGGCGCCGATACCGGCAGGGCTGACCCCGGGACGAACGACGCGATCATGCCGTGCGCCGAGGGGATGGGGCGGCTCTTCGACCTCGTGATCGACACCGGTCGCGACGAGGAGGATGATGCCGCCGTGATCGAGGTGCTGCGGCGCTGAGGCGAAACCGGGGAGCGTCCACGTCGGTCGCCTCGATAGCATCGGGTAGCCGCCGTACCGCGTGCGCAAACCCCGACCCCGAAGGGACGACCCGGTGTCCGAGATCAAGGTGACCCTGCCGGCTGCGAGCGAGCCGGAGCGCACCGTCACGACGGGCACCCGGGCATGGGAGCTGTTCACCGAGACGCCGGAGGTGATCGCCGCTCGCATCAACGGGAATCTGCGCGACCTCGCCCGCGAGCTCGAGGACGGCGACGTCGTGGAGCCGGTCGCCATCGACTCGCCGGACGGGCACGACATCCTGCGCCACTCGACAGCGCACGTGATGGCCCAGGCCGTTCAGGAGCTGTTCCCCGAGGCCAAGCTCGGGATCGGCCCGCCGATCGAGAACGGCTTCTACTACGACTTCGACGTGGCCGAGCCGTTCAAGCCCGAGGATATCGAGGCGATCGAGACCCGGATGCGCAAGATCATCAAGGAGGGCCAGCGGTTCTCCCGTCGGGTGGTGAGCGACGACGAGGCGCGCGAGGAGCTGGTCGGCGAGCCGTACAAGATGGAGCTGATCGGGCTGAAGGGCGGCGCGGCGGAGGCTGCCGAGGGCGCGTCCGCCGAGGTCGGTGCCGGTGAGCTGACCATCTACGACAACCTCCGGCGTGACGGGTCGCTGGCGTGGAAGGACCTGTGCCGCGGCCCGCACCTGCCGACGACCAAGCGAATCCCCGCGTTCAAGCTGATGCGCAACGCGGCGGCGTACTGGCGGGGGAGCGAGAAGAACCCCCAGCTGCAACGGATCTACGGCACGGCGTGGGAGTCCAAGGACGCTCTCGCGGAGCACCTGCACCGGATCGAGGAGGCGGAGCGTCGCGATCACCGCAAGCTCGGCCGCGAGCTCGACCTGTTCAGCTTCCCGGACGAGATCGGCTCCGGCCTGCCCGTCTTCCACCCCAAGGGCGGTGTGATCAAGCGGGAGATGGAGGACTACGTCTGGCAGCGTCACATCGAGGAT
>CAVUXQ010000004.1:112500-328211 GCA_963745265.1 uncultured delta proteobacterium | reverse complement strand
CCTGATCGGCGCCTCGCTTGACCATAGCTGGACAGCCGACTTCCAGACCCAAGGCCGTTATCTCTTCCCCATCTTCGCCATGCTGGCGATTCTCGGCCGGGCATAACTGGGCTGTCCTCAGCCGACTAGCTGGCTGAGTCTGTTCACGGTATGGATGTTCCTGATCTCATTCTATTCCTTTACCTGGATCGCCCTACTGACATCCCGCGGCGAATCCTCGGAACTTGAGAGTGGATGTAACGCATCATCGGATTTTACATCCCTTCACCCTGCACGGCAACATCCGCTTCGTTTTCCCGGTCGACGGAATGATCGCGAGCCACCAGCATATAAATGCACGGGATGACGAAAAGGGTGAAAATGGTTCCGATTGCCATCCCGCCTACCAAGACCAAACCGATGGAATTTCTGGCCAGGGCACCGGCGCCTGTAACGAGTGTCAAGGGGAAATGACCGGCAATGGTCGCCCCGCTGGTCATCAGAATCGGGCCGCAGTCGAGTCATGGCCGCCTGGTGGATGGCTTCTAGTTTGTCGTGGCCTTTCACTTGCAGTTTGTTGGCGAACTCGACAATCAAAATACCATTCTTGGAAACCAATCCCACCAGTGTAACCAGCCCCACCTGCGAATAGATGTTCATCGTTGTCGTCCAGCCATGGGTCCAGAACGGCACGCTCGGATCCGGCATCTTCAGAAACGTGAAAATCAGTGCGCCGAACATGGCCAGAGGCACGGAACCTGCAAGGATGACAAACGGATCGCGGAAGCTGTTGAACTGGGCAGCAAGCACCATGAAGATCAGGATGATCGCCAGACTGAAAGCCGGGAGAAACTTATTGCCCTCCACACGCAATTGGCGTGATTCTCCCGTATAATCGATCATATATCCTTTCGGAAGAATTTTGGACGCCTCACCCTCGAGAAAACGCAGCGCCTCATCCAGGGGACGTATCGCCACACCACTCAGCTTCACTGCGTTCAATTGCTGGAAGCGGTTGAGCGAACGGGCACCGGTTTTGTTTTTGATGGTAGCCACGGTGGAAAGCTGCACCAGTTGGCCTCCAGGGCCCGGTGACATAGATATCCTGCAGCTGGTTCGGATTCAACCGATCGATCCTTTGAATCTGCGGAATAACCTTATAACTGCGGCCGGAGATATTGAATCGGTTGACATAGTTGCCGCCCAGCATTGACCCCCATGTCAGAGCCAACTTGCTGCAAATTCAGACCCAGGTCGGCAACCTTGTCGCGATCGATCATGATCTCGGACTGCGGTTCATCCATCTTCACGTCGATGAGCGGCGGAAAGGCAAACATTTTGCTTTGGATCGCCTTTAAGCGAATTTGCTGGGCAAACTCCAGAATCCGATCTTCATCTGCTGTCGAGGCAATGACAAACTCCACGGGAAACTGCCCGCCTCCGGGAAGAGCCGGCGGGGTGACAGGAAATATCCGTGCTCCGGATATGCCGTGCAGTTTCTGCTGAACCTCGGGCAAAATCTGGAAGTGTTCGTTTTCGCTTATCCCATGGTTTGACCACCATGCCGCCGAAACCCGATGTGGGAAAGGTAATCTGGAAGGTAAAATCGGTTTCCGGGATGCTCTGAAAAACCCCTGTTGACCGCCGCGGCATAGACGCTGTTCTGGTCCAGGGTGGAATTGGCAGCCGCATCCATAATCCCGAAAATAACGCCCTGGTCTTCAGACGGGGCAAGCTCTTTTGCCGACATTATATACATGGGATAGATCATCAGAGACTCAGACCGATCCATACCAGATAGACGGCCGGTCTGGCATTGAGGGTGCTGTCCAAAAGACGGCCGTAGAAATTTCTGATCCTGTTAAATCCCTTGAGATCTTCCCGGCAAGACCTGTTCCTCGATGCCGGGTTTCAGCATCTTCGCCGACATCACAGGCGACAGGGTCAGAGCGACAATTCCGGAGATGGTAACGGCACCTGCCAAGGTGAAGGCGAATTCCCGGAAAAGCGATCCGGTCAGGCCGCCCTGCAACCCGATCGGAGCATATACCGCGGCCAATGTCAATGTCATGGCGATGATCGGACCGACCAGCTCGCTTGCCCCCTGGATCGCCGCCTCATAAGGTTTTTCTCCTTCAGCCGATATGCCGCTCCACGTTCTCCACCACCACGATGGCATCATCGACCACGAGACCGACCGAAAGAACCATCGCCAGCAAGGTCAGCAGATTGATAGTAAAGCCGAACACCTGCATCAAAAAGATGCCGCCGATAACGAAACGGGAATGGCCACGACCGGCACCAAGACGGACCTGAAAGAGCCAAGGAAAAGGAAGATGACGATCACCACGATGAGCAGGGTGTCATCCAAGAGTCTTCACTACCTCATGAATAGCATTGACGATATAATTGGTAGCATCATAGGCTATCCGCGCTGCATGCCCCGAGGCAACTCTTTCTGTATCGACGCCATCTCGGCAGTCACCCGTTTGATCACGTCGACTGAATTGGCATTGGGAAGCGGCCAGATGCCCATAAATACCGCAGACTGGCCGGAGAAATGCACTTCAGCCCCATAATCTTCGGCTCCGAGCACAACATCGGCGATATCCTCGAGATCGGACGATGGCGCCGTTTTGCTCCCTAATCACCAGTTGCTTGAATTCATCAACGGATCTCAGATCGGTATTGGCAGTCAAATTGATCTGGATCAGAGACCCCTTGGTCCGCCCCACCGCTGAGAGAAAGTTATTGGAAGCAAGGGCCTGGTGAACTTGCCGGACTGATGTTGTAGGCCGCCATGCGCTCCGGGTTCAACCAGATACGCATGGCAAAGGTCCTGCCCCGAGGATATCTGCGCGCTGAACCCCTTCCAGTGCCGACAGGCTCGGCTGCACGACGCGCACCAGATAATCGGTAATTTCGTTCTGGTGCAGCACGTTGGAGGTAAAACTCAGATATGCCGAGGCGAACTGACTGTCGGCGGACTCGATATTGATAGTTGGCACTTCGGCCTCCGGCGGAAGGTCGTTCCGCACCTGGTCCACCTTGGAGCTGATTTCCGCCAGGGCCTTGATGGCATCATAATTGAGCTTGAGGCGGACGTTGATGGTGGAAAACCCCAGCTTGCTCTCCGATTCGATATAATCGATGCCGTCGGCGGCGGCGATCGCCCGTTCCAGCGGAGTGGTGACAAATCCACGCACCAGTTCGGCGCTGGCGCCCACATAAACCGTCGTGACGGTGACGGTGGCATTTTCACTGCGGGGATATTGACGGACATTGAGCGAACGAATTGCCTGCAGCCCGGCGATCACGATCACCAGATTGAGCACCAGGGCGAGAACCGGCCGGCGGATAAAGAGGTCGGTAAAGCGCATCGCTTGTTCCCTTTAGACGTGGAGGTTCTCAACTTCGAACGAGATGGCTAGTTATTCTCCGGCGTTGGACGCAGGCTAAAATCGGGCTGCAGCGTGTTATCGATCAGCACCGACTGGCCGTTGCGCAGCTTAAAAACACCGGTACTGACAATTGCCTGCCCCTTTTCCAGCCCCTTAGTCACCGCTATAAAATCGCCTTGTTTCGCTCCCAGCCGCACGAACTGCTGACGAAGAACCTTTTCCGTTTTGCCGGTTTTTTCGTCCTTTTTCTCCTCGACGACAAAAACTGAATCGCTGTACGGTGCATAGAGGACAGCCGTGGCCGGGATGGCCAGCACACGCTGCAGCCTCGGCAGAACCACGGAAACCTGAACGAACATGCCGGGCCGAAGACGTTCGGTGGTATTGGCCACAGTCGCCTGCACGCTGATATTGCGGGTGGCGGGGTCGACATCGGGGTTGATGGTGGTGATTTGGCCCTCGACCACCTCACCCGGTAGAGCATCGGTGGCAACACGTACCGGCAGTCCCGGACGCACATTGCCGAGTTGCTGCTGCGGCAACTGAAAATTGACGTACATCGGACGCAGCGACTGCAGGGAGACAATCTTGTCGCCCTCCTTGAGATATTGGCCCAGATTGACCAGTCGAATGCCGAGCCTCCCGGCGAAGGGGGCTTGCACGCTTTTCTTGTCGATGGCTGCACGGATATTGTCGGCCTGCGCCTCGGCCTGCCGGTACGAGGCCACGGCCGCGTCATGTTCGGACTTGGGAATCACTTTTTGCGCCAGCAGCCGATCGGCGCGTTCGAGGTTTTTCTTGGCCAGAACCACGCCGGCTTCGGCGCCGGGCAACTGGGCCCGCTCCGAGCTGATGTCCTGCTGCACCAGCAGGTCTCCGGTCTTAACCCGGGAACCGGGTTCGAAAGCGATACGCACCACCTTGCCCGGCAACTCGGCGCTCACGGTTACCCCCTGCACTGCTACCAGAGAACCGACGGCGGTGAGCAGTGAATCCCAGCTTTCCTGTTGGACCTGAGAGGCTGTAACCTTCACCGGCGGTGGCACGAAGTGGGCGCCCTGATCGATCATTTTGCGAATCTGCAGGACCTTGATCCCGGCGATAGCCCCCACCACAATGAGCAGGCCCACAATGACAAGGAATATTTTCTTCATGACCTCCTAAGCTCTATCCGGCTCAACCGGCTCAATGAGGCTTCAAGTCGTCTCCCTCTTCGCACGTGCCTACGTCTCTGCCATGACGGGCAGAGAGGTGCAGAGGATACAAAAGAAACGCTGCTCAAACGTAGCCAACAACCTATTGGCAAATATGGGGGATGAACACGTACACGATCTAACATTTTATTGTATTCATTACGATGTACAAGTCAACCAAGACCGCCTGGCACGCATATCCGATAGAATTGCCATCGCAAAATGGCAAGAAAGGGTGGGTAATTTCACGCAAACCGAGTCTATTAAAGGCCCCTACCGCTTTTGGCAACCGCTCGGAACATCAAAATAAAATTTCGAGAAAGTGATCGAAGACCAACCTCAGGTTCCTAACGATTCATCAGGTCAACCAAACAGTGGCAGACCAATGAGTCGTAAACGTTCACAAGTAAGCGAAGACTCCGTGTTGTCTTTCTCATTATTCTACCGCACTTTCTCCTCAATAAATTACGCGAGATTCTCAGGAATTGCCTGAATAATTCACCTATTGGTCGCAGCCCGGAAAAGCACCCTCGGCAATCTGATCCTCCCTTTTATTTGGTTGTTACCACTGGCAAGATCCGAAACCTCGTTGAGACTGCTCTCATTGCATTCGGCAGCTGGGGCTTCGCCCCAGAGGTGGGTTTTTTGGGGCATAAGAGGGCAGCAAATATCAGCCCCTATCGACCAGCCTCGGTCTTGGCGCTTGATGATCAGTGGGAAGGCATGCGTTGCGGGGCCATAGCATAAAAAAAGGGAGTCCGAAAGTCGGACTCCCCGGAGGCGATATTCGCCGCCCTATCCCGGTTATCCCTGGGCGAGTTGCTCCCCAGCAGAGCTCGCTTGCGTTTCACCGGAATCTCGTTGTGTTAGAGACGATAATCAGCCAGTCTCCTCGACTGCCAGTTGAATATGCTCCGTCGAAACCGTCTGCGCTTGTTGCAGGGCCGCGATATTGAGCGACAGATGGGCCAACAGGTTGAGCTTGCGCGGCAGACCGTTGGTCGCCTGAAAGAGCGCTTCCAGAGCAGACGGATCAAAGAGGTCCAATTCAGTGCCGGCCAGTTGTAGCCGATGCTTGAGATAGCGAGGCAATTCCTCTCTGGTCAGTCCGGAAATATGGTAGCGGACTACCAGTCTTTGGGCCAGGGGTTCATGAACCGCCATGGATAACCGCCGTCGCAGTTCGGCCTGGCCGACAAAAATCATGCAGAGGCGATTTTGCGAATCCATCTCGTAATTGGTCAGCAACCGGAGATTTTCCAAGACATCGTTTCTCAGATACTGGGCCTCGTCGATGATCAGGATCGGCCTGATTTTCGAGTCCAGGCAGAGGCGGTTGACCTCCTGGCGGATCGAGCGATATAGGGCCGCCAGGCTTCGTTCGGTAGCCAACCCCATATCCCAGGCGATCGACTTGTAGATATCGGTAACATTGCCGGTGGTCAAGCTCACGTAGAACACCTTGTACAGGCCGGTATTGAGGGAGGTCGCCACCTTGCGGCAGATACTGGTCTTCCCGCTGCCGATCTCACCGGTGACCAGGCCGATCCCTCTGAGTTGGAGCAGATAGTTGAGCCGTGCCTCCAGTTCAGCCGCGGCCTGGGAGGCGAAGAGTTTAGTCGGCTCGATATCTTTTTCGAAAGGATGACGGGTCAGGCCGAAAGCTTTTCTATACATGACCTTCCTCCTTGTCGGCCCGGGTGATTTGGCAGAAATTCACCGGATGGTTGAGTGACTTTCCCGGTTCACTCGTCTGGTCAACGCTTGCCGCCGGTTCGACCATTGCAAGGGTGCTGGAGGGGCGGTCGCGCTTGACGAAGCAGTTGGCGTAGACGTCGACCAGCTTGGCTTTTTGGATAAAGCGCCCGTTATGTCGGACCTCGACGGTCTCTGCCTGGGCCGCAGGATTGTAACGCAGGGTTACTGTTTCCCCGACCAGGGAGGCCTCGATTTCATAGACCCGACCGTTGAGACTGATGGTTCGGTCCTTCTGGACCTTGCGCTTGGCCTCGAACAGGAAGAGGTCTTCGATATCGATGCCGGGTTCAAGATAGCGGACCCGCTCCGCCGACCTGGCCCAACGGTCGAGCGGTGTCTCCCCCAGCATGCGGTGGGGTGAACGGTGGTACTCCATCTCGACATAGCGCCACAACGCCCGGTTGAGGGACGCCAGGTCGGCCAAATCAGCCTCGGTCAGCAGAGGGAGGAACTGCAGCCGTACCGAGCGGAACCACCTTTCAATTTTGCCTTTTGCTTCAGCGTGATAGGGACGTGCATGAATCAGTGTTATGCCCAGTTTGGCGCAGACCAGTGACAAATGGTGCGAGCGAAAGGCCGAACCATTGTCGACAAAAAGTTGTTGAGGGCGGCCGCGACGGAGAACGGCCTGCTTGAGCACCTCCAGGAAATCCGCAGTGTTTTCCGACTTGGCGAAGGCCGCATAGGGCACCACCCGGGTGGCGTCATCGATAAAGGCGATGAGATAGGTTTTGCCCTTCCGGCCGCCGGCGGTTTTGATCGCCGGCCCATGCATCACGTCGCTCATGAACAGCTCACCGGCGTACTGATAGGAGAAACGGCGATGGTCCTTGCTTGCGGCCGGTTGTTTCCTGGTCAGGCCGTGCCGGACCAACAGCTTGTAGACCGTCGACTTCGGCAAGCGGAGGTCGTCGGCCACTCCTCCTGACTCCTTGGCTTTTTTAATCACCAGGGGCACCGTGAGTTCGGGATTTTCCTCCTTGATCGCCAACAGGACATCCTGGACCTGCTGGGGCAATCTTCTGGCCTTGCCCCGATCCTCCCTGCCTTTGGGCAACAGGCCGTCAAAGCCATCCTTGCGGTATTTTTTCAGCCACGAACGGATGGTCTCCTCCGCCACCCTGGTACGTTTGGAGCCGGGAATGGTGTAGAGGAGTGCCGCCTTTTTCCTGATCTGGGCATACAGCCCTTTGCTGCCCGGTTCTAGGTGAACGAAATCGGAGATCACCCCATAACGGAACAGGGCCACCTGCTGTTGTAGTTGTTCTTTGTCCATCAAAGCCTCCATTACTGGTTAAGGTTATGGCGGCTTTTTACCTGGTTACCCGGCCATTGCCAGCCCCCATCGATTGTTGGCGGCAGATCTGCGACAATACCGCCCGCCGGGGCGGGGGCCGAATCCGACGATCGGCGGCAGAGAAGCAAGTTGAGCCTCGGCGATCTCTCGCAATCCGACCAGCACCCGGGTAGTGGCGTATTTCTGCCGGAATGCGTGGAGTTCCGGGGTGCAACCGGTGGCCAGCAGCCCGGTCAGAATGGTCAGAATCTGCCGGACATAGCCCATCCTTCGCCGGAGCCACCGCAAGGCGCCGGGCAGATCGATATCCGGCCGAAGCATCTCGGCCGCTGCCTCCTGGCTGCCACAGCCTTGAGCAATATTGACGGCCTGTTCGACTTCGTCTAAGGTTCCCGGCAGGCGGCTGGCAAAGAAGTCCGGCAGCAGGCTGATCGACTGCCTCTCGGTCGGACAGTACCAGCGGGGCACCAGGCAAAATTCCGGAAACTTTCTTGGATAGGTGCCATGTTTGGCCATACCGCAGCCTCCCTCGGGATGGAAGGGGCAACTATCGAGCTTGGCGTTCTCCCACGCCCGTTGCTCCCGGTATTCGGTAATACTTAACTCTATGGGATATCGTATCTGCATATGAAAAAAACCGGTCGTAACCAGTCCTGCCCCTGCGGCAGTGGCAAGAAATATAAAAAGTGCTGCGCCAATGCGCCCCAGCCCCCGACGGGGGGCAGGTTTTATTACTCGGATTTGGATCAATTATCAAACCAAGTTCCGGAGCTGCTCGATCAGGGCAAGTTTGATGAGGCCGAAAAGGTGTGCGAGCAACTGCAGCAGCAGTATCCTGAGCAGATCGATGGCTTGCATCGCTATGCCGAACTGTACGAGGCGAAAGGGATGAAGCGGCAGGCGGCAGAGTATTATCGCCGGGCAGCCGCCTTTGCAATACTTGACGGCGGCTTTGCCGAGCAGACAGTGGAGACATTCAAGAGGAAGGCAGAGAAACTGGCAGGTTGACGAACGGCTGGGGTTTTCAGTTTATGCTACCGTTTCCTGAAAACCACCGGTGGGAAGATCAGGTAATTTTTGACGGTATTTTGTTGTTTATTTAGACTGACAACACCTTGTTTCTTCGGAGTATGCAAAGGGAAATAGACTCGATTTATCCAGGATTATTGAGATGTTTGGGCAATATCTAATTGAGGTTCATTATTACGAAAAGGAGTCTGATCGTCATTTCCCTCCTCAGGATATGCGGATTCTCGGCCCCATTGTCGATCGGTTGCGAAAGACGCAATGCAGCTGGTGGACAATCGAATTGGGGGCCCCGGAGGAGATCGTAATGTGCCGGAACCTGCTCTGGGCTTATCTGCGGGCGCAGTAAAAAGTTACGGATAATGATTTTTCTCAACATTGCATGCACCTAAAGACGGACCGATTCTCCCAGCGCTGCCTGGCGGCAGGTTTCGACCCACTTGCATGTCAGGCAACGTTCATCGTAGCCTATCAACTCCAGTGGAGCAACCGTTTTCTCTGGCACCCCTGAGGCTGCCTTGCAAAGGTCAAAATGACAAGAACTTAATCGAAAAATGGTGGAATCAATTTTGACGGCGAAAAACGGTTTCTCCGATACCAGAGACACTGCCAAAAAGCCCGGTCACAACGAACCAGAACTTGCGTTGTTCCCAATCCCCCTTACATTCCTTTCCATGACAAGGCCACTATTTCGCATAGGCACCTGCAGCTGGAAATACGACTCCTGGAAGGGGCTCATCTACTCCGATACCCAAAAGACCAACTACCTCGAGCAATACAGTCGCCATTACCAGACGGTGGAGGTCGATCAATGGTTCTGGAGCCTGTTTGCCGGCAACAAGGCCGTGCTGCCAAAGCGCGCGGTGGTCGAGGAATACGCCAATGCAGTCCCCGAAGGCTTCACCTTCTCCATAAAAGTTCCCAATAGCATCACCCTCACCCACCATTACCGCAAAAAGAAGGGAGAGCCGCTGGTTGCCAATCCCCACTTCCTCTCCGCCCACCTGATGGAGCGATTTCTCGAGAGCCTGCAACCTCTTGGAAATAAAATCGGACCGCTCAACTTTCAGTTCGAATACCTCAACAAAGAGAAGATGGCAGGCCAGGCCGCATTCCTCCAGCGCTTCGCCACGTTCATAGAGGCACTGCCCCCAGACTACACTTACTGCCTGGAGACTCGAAACCCGAACTATATCAACGAGCGCTACTTCGATTTTTTAGATGAATATGGTATTCACCATGTTTTCCTGCAGGGCTACTACATGCCCTCCATTTTCGAGCTCTACCAAACGTATCGGGAGCGTATCCACGATCTCACGGTGATCCGGCTGCACGGCCCCGACAGGAAGGCAATAGAGGAAACAACCGGCAACGACTGGAGCAAAATCGTCGCCCCCAAGGAGCAGGATATCGCCAGGCTTGCCGCGATGCTTTCCGACCTGGCCGCACGCAAAGTCAAGGCGTATGCCTTTGTGAACAACCACTTCGAAGGATCGGCGCCACGGACCATCGAAAAGATTACAGATGCATTGGCTAGCGGTGGCGGTTGAAAAAATCAGGCGCTTTCAGGCAGATTCAGAAGAAAACGCCAGGCGGGTACCACCTCGATCTTGCCGGAATCCACCTCTATCACCTCTTCCTCATTGCGGGTGACGATGGTGCCTTGCGGCAATTCCAGCTCAGCCATGGCTTCTGCCAGCGCCGCAATTTCTCGCTTGCGGGTTCGCTCGGCGGCCAGCGACTCACAGACCTGAACAAGCATGCGTGATGGCCCTTGTCCTCCAGCAATGAAATCAACCTCCCGCCCCCCTCTGGTTTTGTAGTAGAAAATATCCGGCGTTGTCCGGCGAAGCCCGGTAAAGACCAGGTTTTCCAGCAGGTGACCCGAATTGACCAGAATGCCGGAAGCAATCGATGTGACCAGCGCATGATCTACGCAGTAAATCTTCTTCGGGTTGGTATTGGCTCGGGCAAGCGAAGCATCGAAGATGCGCACGGTGAACAAAACGTACGCATCTTCAAACCAATCAAGATAGTCAGACACCGCGGATTTCGGCGCTTTGTGCCCCAAGGATTTCAGATAACCAGTCAGGCTGTTGACGGAATAAAGCGAAGCCGTATTGTCCATCAACCTATGCGCCAGATCAGTCACCGCCCTGGGGTGGGAAATATCGTGACGCTCGATGAGGTCACGAAACAGCATCGCATGAAAATACTCCTGATGTATCTTGATTCGCAGCCGCCGCTCCACTGCGACCACCTCGGGAAAACCACCTGCTTCCCAGTACTCCTCGAATGCCTTCTGAATAGTCAGGCGTTTCTTTGTCGAAAATGGAGCCTTACTTCCGATTCCCCTGGCATCGAGGAACTCCCGGAAAGAAAACGGGAACATCTCCCAGGAGAGCGCTCTTCCACGCATCTGGGTTGCAATTTCTCGCGAGAGCATCTGAGCAGACGATCCGGTAATGTACACTTCACACTTTTCTGTGCGCATTAAACGATCGACGAAGGGCTCCCAACCCTGCACGACTTGAATCTCATCAAAAAAACAGTACACTTTCTCGGCACTCTTTTTTTCCGGATAGAGCGAGAAATAGGCGTCCAGGATCACCCTGAGGTTGTCATGCCGCAGGTTGTGCAGCCGATCATCGAAGAAATTCAGATAGAGAATGTTCTGACGGGAAACGCCAGAGTCCTGAAGCTTCTTCATGAGCTGGAACATGAAGGTAGATTTACCACTGCGGCGCACACCGATGCAAACCGTTGCTTTACCGGAAACCGAGGAGACTATAACCCGCCTGGGCACTCCCGTTTCCAGGTTACTCTCTTGAAAATCGAGAATTATTTCCTTGAGCATATCGAGCATGATGGAGCCTCCGGTGATCATTTCTTCCGTTTATCATCTCAACTGGAAACAATTATTGCCGGTTTTGCCGTTAAATGGCAAAATATTTTCCTGGATAACGGCGTATCCTGTGCAATCATCGAAAAAGATGGCCTGGTCCTGGCCGCGCAACGCGGCGAATCGATGAGCATGCCGCTGAAATGGGAGTAAAACCGGGGTCTGTCCACGTTTTCTCAACTTCAAATTGACATAATTTCCTATAATACATAATTTAACTGTGGGTTAATGTGAAATATGTCAATATGGGTACATATGAGACACGAAACGTTTTTCCGCAAACATCCGGTGTTCACAGGCAAGGAACTTGACGAGCATATCTCATCCATGGGGAATGTCGGCCCAAGAACTCGAGAATCTCTGCTGAATTACCATAAGAAAACAGGTCACATCGTTCCGATTCGCCGGGGCTTGTATGCGGTTATCCCGCCAGGAGCCGATCCGGATTCGTATCCGGTTGATCCGTTTCTAGTTGCTGCTAAACTCACCATTGATGCTGTTCTGTCATACCATACGGCTTTAGAAGTCCATGGTTATGCCTATTCCATACGGGAACACCTCACCTATTCAGCTGCCCGCCCTGTCCTCCCTGTTGCGTTCCGATCCCATGTATTCCGTGGTGTCACATTCCCCAAACCACTCTGCCGTGTGGGAAAAGAAGACTTCGGCATTATCACGGTTGACCGTTCCGGTGTGGACGTCCGAGTCACTTGCCTTGAGCGGACGTTGGTGGATGTCCTGGATCGGGCTGACTTTTCGGGTAGCTGGGAAGAAATATGGCGTTCCCTGGAAGGGATCGAATTTTTCGATCTCGATCAAGTGATTGAATATGCACTTCTGCTCGGCAATGCGACAACAATCGCAAAGGTTGGTTTCTATCTGGAACAGCATCGCGAACCGTTGATGGTCGAAGAGAGGCATCTCAAACCCCTTCATGATCATTGCCCTCGGCAACCACATTACATGGACAGTTCCAACAGGAGATCAGGGAAAGTTGTCACTGATTGGAATCTGGTGATCCCTGTTTCCTTATTCGAGCGGACTTGGGGAGAAGTGCTGTGAAAATTTCTTATGAAAAGCTGATGGCACAAGCGGAAGCAACAGGGTTCAGACCGGACGTGCTTGAAAAGGTTGCCCGACTGCTGGGGTTGCTCGAAGCTCTTGGCAGCCATCCTTTTTTAAAAGGCAAACTGACACTCAAGGGTGGAACAGCGCTGAACCTTTTTGTATTTAATGTCCCGCGACTCTCTGTTGATATTGATTTGAATTACGTGGGGGCGGAGGACCGTGAAATCATGCTTGCCGAACGACCCAAGATCGAGCAAGCTGTTCAGGCAGTATGTGCAAGGGAAGGATTTACTATCAGGCGCATGCCGGAAGAACACGCTGGTGGAAAATGGTCCTTGCGTTACCAGAGCGCTGCCGGCCAAGGCGGCAATCTCGAAGTGGACCTGAACTTCATGTACCGGGTTCCATTGTGGCCTGTTAAAATAGCCGATTCTCATCCGATTGGTATCTGGCAAGCTGCACAAGTACCGTTAGTTGATATTCATGAATTGGCAGCGGGAAAACTGGCGGCGCTACTTGCACGCCAACAGGCAAGAGATCTGTTTGACAGTCATAGCCTGCTGCAAATGGGAAATCTTGACCGGGACCGACTGCGCACAGCCTTTGTCGTATATGGTGCCATGAACCGTAAGGACTGGCGAACGGTTTCCATCAAGGATGTGAGTTGGCATAGCGCGGAATTTGCTCGGCAGCTGATCCCGACCCTGCGTGTTAATACATTAAGAAAACGAGAATCTGTCGAGGCTTATGGGACACTCCTTCTGGAGGAATGCCGACAAGCCCTGTCTGTTGTGCTTCCTTTCTCGGAGGCCGAGAAAGCATTTCTTGACCTGCTGCTTGACCGCGGGGAGATAGACTCGACAATTCTGACCGCTGACCCACATCTGCAGCAACGCATTCAAAGACAGCCGCTTTTGGAGTGGAAAGCGGGAAACGTTCGAAAATATAAGAGCTTGTAGCTGTAGTGAAAGTCTCTTGGCTGTATATCTGTAGGAACGGGGTAACTGCTCACAGGGCACCAGATCTTTTCACGATCAGCCTGGCTTACGTATAACCACATACGCTACACCAGGCTGCTTGCGAAGTAAGCGTTCACCAGCACCCCATCTTGGCACGATCAGGCCATCGTGCATAGGTAGGCTATAGCCCGACAGCCTGCTTGCACCAAGCTGGAGCACTGGTGAACGCTTACAAATCATTGGCTTGGGCAATCTTGGAACTTACCCGGTGAACGGGTGCCTTGCGAAAACCTCCGGCACCCTACAAACAGTTACAAATACAGAGGTTTGTCAAACCAAGTCGTTTCCCCCATGAGTAGTTACGGAACGGGAAACTAGGAAACAATTTCAACCAACGCCAACGACCTCGTCCTCGAGTCGTTCTCCGCTTCCGAGCATGATGCGGACAACGCCTTTAACTTTTAAACGTTATATTTATTCAGACCAATCAAGATAATCAGATACTGCGAATTTCGGCGCTTCGTGCCAACGATATTTCCTCGAACATATCAAGCATAATGGAGCCTCCGGTGTGCAATTTTTCCTCTTGGCATGCCAACTGGAATTAATCCTTTCCGGTTCCGTCGTTAAATGGCAAAATATCTTCCTGAATGATGGGAAAATTCTGCCAACCGTTTCATCACATTCATGAAGCCAACACAACCCCATATAGATGTATCCTGTGCAATCATCGAAAAAGATGGCCTGGTCCTGGCCGCGCAACGCGGCGAATCGATGAGCATGCCGCTGAAATGGGAGTTTCCTGGCGGCAAAATCGAACCCCACGAAAACGCAGCAACCTGCATCCAAAGGGAGATCCGGGAGGAACTGGGCCTCGAGCTCCGCATCATCACACCGCTGCCGCCCACCAAATGGCCCTACCCCGCCTTCTCCATCACCCTCTATCCTTTTGTTTGTCGCTTAAACGGCGGAAAGCTGCATTTGGCCGAACATCGGGATATTTGCTGGATGAGCCCGGCTCAACTTGAAACGCTCGACTGGGCCGAAGCGGACATGCCGGTATTGCAGAACTATTTTCGATATCTTGAAGGTTAGTGCATGGAATCTGCTTTTGAACCAGGAATTTATGAGGCTTTACTCAACGAAAAGTTAGCCGATGTGCTCCAGCGACATCCAGAGCTTCGCTCGGTATTCGGCAAGATCGATCCGGAAGAGGGGCCGAGCCGGTATGCCGCTTTTCTGACAGGTGTTATCGAACGGGTGCTTCGCCAGAAAGATAGCCCTGATGCACGCCTTGCACTCTGCAACAAGCTTATCGAACTCTTGACCGGTGCTGAAGATACTGCTCATTTAGCCACCCACAAGCTCGTTTCAGCAGAAAAGCCCCTGCTTCTTGAGATAACGCCGCCCCATTATGGCCGGCAGCATCTGCCCCGTCCTCAGACTCCTCTCGCCCAGAGCAGCCTTTTTACAGGTTCTCCAAGAGAACCCCAACTTGCCAATGAACTGCATGCGGAAATGTGTTCCGCCGATGGAGTCGATATTCTTGTTTCGTTCATCAAATGGACAGGTCTACGGTTGCTCATGCCGGCATTTGAAGATCTGCGCGTGCGAAATATTCCGGTACGCGTCATTACCACCTCCTACATGGGCGCTTCGGATGCAACGGCAATAGAGTGGCTTGCCGGTTTGCCCAACGTCCAGGTACGGGTTTCCTACGACACGCAGCGAACTCGACTCCACGCCAAGGCATACCATTTTCTGCGACACAGCGGATTTTCCACAGCATACATCGGTTCTGCGAACATGTCGCAGGCTGCAATTACCAGCGGTTTGGAATGGAACCTCAAAGTCACCGCTCAGGATATGCCCCATATACTGGATAAGTTTATCGCAGAATTCGAAACATACTGGAATAGCCGAGAGTTCGTTCCTTTAGATCCTGCCCATCCGCAAACCTTGCGAAAGGCAATATCGATTGCTCGAAAGCATTCTCCAGGATATCCCACTATATTTTTCGATCTGCGTCCTCACCCTTTCCAGGAGCGCATCCTTGAGGCATTAGAAGCTGAACGCCAGATCCACAATCAGTGGCGAAATCTGGTCATCGCCGCCACCGGAACAGGCAAAACCGTGGTAGCGGCTTTCGACTACCTTCGCTTTCGCCGACAACGCTCTGGACAGGCACGTCTCCTCTTTATCGCCCACCGGCGGGAGATTCTGGAACAGGCCCTGGCAACGTTCAGAAATGTTTTACGGAAAAACGATTTTGGCGAACTGCAGGTCGGACCCTACCAGGCAATGCGCATGGACCATCTGTTCTGCTCGATTGACATGCTGCGTAATAAACGTTTGTGGGAACAGGTCGGTGCGAAATTTTATGACTACGTCGTTATCGATGAAGCACACCATGGCAGCGCCGAAAGTTACCGATTTCTATTTGAGAACTTTCACCCACAAGATTCTTCTCGGCCTGACCGCGACTCCCGAACGTATGGACGGCCAGAATATCGCTGCCGATTTCGGTCATCGCTTTGCCGCTGAGATCCGCCTGCCAGAAGCGCTTGAAGAAAAGTTGCTCTGTCCATTTCACTATTTTGGCGTGGCTGACCCAGTCGATATCGATGCGGACCGATTCTGGCGCAATGGTCACTACGATACCCGAGCCTTGGAAAAGGTGTATACCGGAGCGCATGCCCTGGCCCGCCAACGTCTGAATGCCATCATAGAGGCGCTGCATCGATATGAACCCGATCTTACCATGTCCGGGGTATTGGCTTTTGCGTATCCGTCGCACATGCCCATTATATGGCGGAGATGTTCAGCACAAAAGGAATCCCTTCAGCAACACTCCTTGGCGAAACGGATGAGCAGCGACGAAGCGAATTACTTCGTGATTTCCGCGAAGGAAAGCTGCTGTTCTCTCTTCACCCGTGATGTACTCAACGAGGGCCTCGATGTACCTGAAATTAACACCGTTCTCTTTCTTCGCCCTACCGATAGTCTGACAGTTTTTCTGCAACAACTCGGTCGCGGTCTGCGTCACGCGCCGGAAAAAGATTGTCTCACGGTGCTCGACTTTGTCGGCCAAGCGCATAAACGACACCGTTTGGACAGCAAATTCAAGGCGCTCTTGAGAAAAAGCCGTTTCGCCATCGACCGGGAAGTGAAATTGGATTTCCCCACTTGCCGGCAGGCTGCTCAATTCAACTGGACTGCGTTGCCCGCAAACATGTTCTCGATAACATCCGGGAGAATCTGCGCAGACTGCGTGTCCAGATCCCTGAACGACTGCAAACATTTGCCAAAGAAACCGGACAACCCCTCACCTTCGGCAATTTCATCCGTTATCACGACTACGAACCCGAACTGCTCCTGACCAGAGAGAGTTGGACAGGATGGAAGGTCAGGGCACAACTTAGACGACTCCCCAAGATCCCGATCTGACTCGGCTAAAATCGGCTCTGATACGGCTTGCCACAATGAACAGCCCCAAGGAGATCAGGCGGATGCAGCAGGTTATCCGCCATCTCCGTGGACAAAATACAAAGGCGGCTCTGCAGGCGGCAGCAGATGCTAACATCCCAATACATTACCGATTTTGGGGCAAACCTGGCCCAGCTTTAATGATTGAAAATGTTGAGCAATCCTTTGCTAGGTTGATGGCTAATCCCTCAGTACTTCGTGACGCAGAGGAGATCCTGAATTGGACTGAAGACACCTCGCGAATCAGCGGGACAATGCCTGAGCTGCCCTTTCCATGCACCTTGGAACTTCACGCACAATACAACAATATCGATATTCTAGCACATCTGGGAATGGCGACTCTCGAGTCCGGCGGACAACGCGGAGTAGGAGTAATTCATTGCCGCCAGATAAGGACATACGTTCTGCTCGTCACCTATCAGAAAACCGAACAGGAATTCTCGCCAAGCACCATGTATGCCGATTATCCTACCAGCAGAGAACTGCTACATTGGGAATCACAATCTAATACTCCCCAAAATTCAAACACCGGCAAAAACCTGATCCATCACACTGAACGTGGCTATACCATCTTGATTTTTGCGAGAAATACTAAAAAGAAAAACAGTGTTACGCAGCCATACACCTATCTGGGACCGGCAAAGCGGGTGAGTTACGAAGAAAGAAAGGCCGATCAAAATGATCTGGCGTCTACAATATCCAATGCCGGCGGAGATGTTTGAGCAGAACCGAAGGGGCGGTTGAAATCAGCCTTTACTCTACCGCCGGTTAATACCTCTACGAAGAAAGCCACCACACGGAAATCACCAGCCTCCTCCTCAGCAATAACAATTTGCCGGTAATCGGGATTTGCTGGTTTTAATGTGATGCTTTCGTGTTGCCAGCCCGTGTCTGAATCAACCCTCTTCGTGGAGTGATACTCCTTGACGGTGTAGCCAGCACCTGTGTCCTGATCCGAAATGTCTGCTTTCTGGGCGAGGACAATTCGACCGTTGCGGGTTCCCCCGACTTCAAACGTGAAAAGGCAATAGGCACCATCAGGGATTGCTGGCTCCATGGACTTCCCCTGCACTTGGGCGACAAACATCGAGCGTGACAAACTTCGCTTGGCGGTCAAGTTTTCCACCACAAACCAGGATTCCGGATCGACGGGCGTCATGGAGTCCATGAATTCGCCGGCGGCAATGCTCAGTGGGAAATATGGCAGCACTGTCCGATATTTCTGTTCTTCTTCGGGTGCATCGATAAACAGTGGTTCCGGCTCAACCGGCTCTTTTTCCGGCAGGAGAAACGAATAATCCTTCTCTATTAGAGAAATATCGAGTTTTTCGTAATAATCTCTTAGATCCTGTACCATCTGCTGAGTTATCTGTTCATATTGATCGCGCTTCAGATGTGAAAAGAGAACTGGATCCATTGCCAGGTAATTGAGATCTTTGCAGTGGTAAAAAAAGCGCTTTCTCTCAAACTTCTCAAAGGGGTTGGCGAGCAGACTCCTTTGGACCGCCTTTTCATCTTCAATCACCTCCCGGTTATTGTACGGGCAGTTGTCCCTTTCATTCTTGTCGTTTTTCTTAAGAATTCCCCGATAAAACCGCTGATACAGCGCAACAAGGTCCGTAAGCGGAGCTTCGAACCGCTCGTTGCATATTTTCAAAAAACTGAGAAGAAATATTATCTTATAGGAAAAGGTGTAATCCCGCTTTTCAAGAAATTCGATAAAATCCGCAGTCCTGGTCTCTTCGGTGTGCTCTTTCAACCCCTGCTCTTTACGGATCACCTCGACCCGAGCGGGATCGAAGAAATGTAACTGTTTGCGGCCAAACGGATACTGGACATCCGACGCTATCAAACCTTTGCGAAGCCAATGCTTCACCGTGCCGGTGGAAATAAACAGTTCCCTTGCCAGCTGCTCTTCATTGAGGAACGCCCCGTACATCTCCTCAAAACTGATAATATCCACAGGTTCAATCCGCCGCTCTCCTTCATATAACCCGTCCAGTGTAATGATCTCATCCATGCGGCCTGGCCGTTCCGGATCGATAAGATTGGCAAAAGGCTGGTAATTTGGGATCTTCAACAACGCATGCAACGACATTGGCTGCAGTCTGGCACCATAATTGTCGACAACATCTATAACGTAGAGCGCCTCTTTGCCTTCAAAATTTCTCAGGCCACGGCCAAGCTGCTGAGTGTATAGCACCCTGGAAAAAGTCGGCCTCGCCATTACCAAAATGGCTGTTTGCGGCGCATCCCAGCCCTCGGTGAGAAGATCACAAGCACAAAGAAATCGTATTGAACCTTCATCATATGCCTTTTGGGCGCATTCGGCCCTTTTACGATCCCTGCCGTCCACGGCCACGGCTGTAATCCCCTCTATTTTCAGCAACTCAGCCATTCGTCTGGCGTGTTTGATATCGACACAGAAAAGCACACCTTGTTTATCAACAAAATCCCCGAAAAAATATCGTTTCAGGACTTGGACAATGAGCTGATCTCTCGATGGTACCAACAGGGTCTTTTGCAGATCGTTTTTAACGAACTCACGGCCATTAAACCGCACCTCGGAAAGATCGATATTGGATTTCACCCGAAAACAGCGAATCGGCGGTACCAGCCCCTGACCGATAGCATCTTCCAAGGAGAGTTGTGGCTCATACTCGCCGAATATCTTTTCCAGACGTTGTTGATCAAATCGTTCCGGCGTGGCTGTTACACCAAGGAGGAGACTGGAGTAAAATGCTCGAGGATATTTCGCAACCCCTGAGCTGCAGCGTGATGCGCTTCATCGACAACGATGTAGTCGAACCGATCCGAGGCGAGTTTGTAATAGTGGCGATGGAGATACGCAGTTGTCTGAACCGCAATATCCATCGAATCATCGAAAATATCGACGGTAGTGCTATCTTGCAGATCGGTTGGCAAACGAAGCTTGAGGCGCGCGACAGTCTGTTCTCGCAATTTTCTAGTCGGAACAACAACCAGCACCTTCAAGTCCTTTTTCCGGGCCTTCACCCGGACCAGATCTTCAATGAATATCTCAGTCTTGCCGGTGCCTGTCGGCAGGACAAGCAGGGACGCATTGCGCCCATTGGCCCTGGCCTCTTCCAGATGGGCAACCGCTTGCTGCTGATGCTGCTTTAGGGTGAACGACTCTTCGAGGGCAAAAGTTTCTACCGCTCTTTGCAGTTTAAAAATCGGCTTCACTGCAAAGGGCCTGGCATGCCCCAAGAACCGACTCAATTCCAGAATGAAACGTTCTCTATCCCGCATCCCTTTGAGGGACCAGCGAAAAACTTTAAAGCCATCCGCAACCAATGAATTTTGTTTAAAAAGTTGCGAGCGATATCTTCGTGGGCCGATTACTGCGGGATGATGAAAACTTTCGCCATTCAGCTCAATGGCAAACTTGTGAGAAACTCCAAAGAGGGCGTAATCAATATACCGAGTCGTCCCCTCAAGATCGATGTAGGCAAATTCACGGTGCAGTCCCATTCTTTCCCGATCACCAAATGCCTCCAGAAAACAATCTTCGAATGCGGCCTCGGGAAGCGTTGGATCGGGCTGCTGCACGGCACGATTCCCACCAAAACGCTTGATCTTTTCCGGATCGCTCTCCTCATCCAGAAAAATCTGGATCGCCTGTTTGTTAAATTCCTCAGACGCTTCCGAATCGAAAAGAAACCGGAACACCCTGGCATGTCCTGCCATCAGTTCATTTTGGCTGCTCGTATATGCTACATATGGATAATCGGAGAGATTACAGATAACCGTATCGAAAACGAGACAGGTGTCATCCACTTTCCGATGATAAGTGCAACCTGTTTTATCGCTCGCAAGATGGTTAAAGCCAAGACCACTAAGCCAATTTTGCAGCTGGTCCTGAGAACAGCCTTGTTCACTTCCCATCCCCAGCCCTCAATACAAACCCCAGCCAGGTATCGTCAGGACGTATTTTGGAAATCTGCCGCGAAAAATCCAGAATCTTCAATCCTTGAGTTGAAAACACATCCTCCAGATCCTTAGCAGACCACAGCGTAAAAATTCTTCCATCAGCAGTGGTTGAAGTGCCGAGACCCTCTTTCAGAGTTATGAGGATATGCCCGTCGGCAACAAGGGCCTTACAGATTTTTTTTAGAATATTCGGGAACTCATCACGTGAGAGATGAACAAGGGATCCGACGAGGACTAGAGCAGAAAAGGAGAGTTGCGAAAAATCATATGTTGTGAAATCACCTTCAATAACAGGACAGGTTGCATACTGCTTCGCCTTCCTAGCTAAACTTGGTGATTTCTCAAAACCGGTTGGCAGAAAGCCTCGTTCTGCAAACCAATGGAGATCACGGCCAGAACCGCAACCAATATCAAGAATCGTTGACTTTGGTGCAAGAAGTCCAGCAAGTGGTTCCAAAAAAGGTGAAGGATCGATATTTATTGTGGAATAATAATACTGCTCGTAATTTTTTTCGTAAAAATCCACTAGTTATTGTTCCATTGCCACGATGGGAAGTGTGAATTGCAATATCAGTATGCCTGAATTCCATGACGCAGAAGCAATCTCGGGAGGATATCATCGAGGTTCTGCACATGCTCATCGTTTAGTTCAATGAGATTGAAGCCGTATTTCTTGTAAATTTCTTTCTTTATATTTTTCCTCTTTATGTACTTTGGATCATTTTCGTATCCCCAATACTCTATGTAAACTTTTCCGGTGGGGATATAAAAATCACAGTATACATCCTCTTCAACTGGAAGTTTTCGTTCATAGGCATGAACAATTTCTGCCATATAGAGCCAGTTGTCTATGAGCATCTCAGCCTTTGAACGGACAAAGTGCCCATCGGTGGCTCGATGCTTTGCTTCAAATTTTTCACGAAATCCAACCTCTTTTGCTGAAGCTTCAATTTCTTGCGGCTCTTCTTCCGAGCATTTTCCGCCTAGCTGCTCAACTGAGCTGCGGAGGATTTTATTTTCAAGAATAGACTCCGGCCATCTTACATAGGGGATACCCGATTTCTTATCTTCGTCCTGAATACCTCCCTGCCTGTTCCCTTGCGGAGTAGTAAGCCAGCCTTTCATCCCTTTGTAGACCCAACCTAACTCTGAGAGCAGAAAATTGATCTTGTTTGCAGAGAGGTTATATTGTTTGCCGATAACAGTGGACGAGATAAGTTTCTCATTTGGCGTGCTATTAAGAACTAAATCTTCTGGCCAGCTTATGTACTTGCCATACTTTTTATTCTCAACAAAACGACCTCCCCTCTTCACACCCTCGTCGGTAAGTGACCATACATCACATTTCCGTTCTATAAGACCCTGATTTGAGAGTTGGAGAAACATCTCTTTTGCTGTGATATTAAACTTCTTTGATAACGCAGTGGTAGAAATAAATTTTATTTTTGATTCACTCATTGTTACTTCTTTAACCCCTAGCTACTTCATTGTGGCACATGTTGTCGAACAATTCAGGGCGCTATGTTATCTTGTCTATTTGCGCATTGCAACAACTTTGCCGCAATCCATTCTGGTCGCCAACCTGCTAAATATTTGGCAAGATCCTTAGCGATCTGTTGGGTAACATGAAAGTGGCTACTGCATTTGAATATTTTTGGTAATAATATTAGTGACCACCATTGAAGTTAGGAATGAAAGCCCATTTGGGAATATCTGCCATAACACCCAAGTTAATTGTTAGGTTAAAAAGGCCATTTCTGGATGGAAACTACTTAGCAGCACCCCGTGAATCTTACGGAAAATTCGCAACGACAGCGGCAGGCCTTGAATTAGAAGGCGAAAGCCGTGATCAAGTGCTGCAACATAATTGCCGACCTCCTGCATGTCATTCACCGCAACGCCTGGTTCCTGATCCAACTCGAACACCAGCAGATCCAACAGAGGCGCCTGCCCCCCTCTATCATAGAGGAAAAAACTGCTTTCTTGCGGACATACGTATGCTCTGCTCTTTGACCAGCATTTCAACGATGCCAAGAGAAAAAACGGAAGAATCTTAGTCTACAACAACTACTGATTGGCAAAAGCTTGGGCAGGGCGGTGCGCCCGGCTACTGCTCCTGATCGAGCACGGCAAAGCCGCCGAAGGTAAGGGCGTCGCCGAGACCCAGAGGATTCTTAACCACGAAGCCACCATCGAATTGCCGATCGTGAGACCGGGCGGACCGGATTCGATCCATACACCATTTTCAATCTTCACGCTCTTTTCTCCGATTGCCTATTGGCCGACCCCCGAACCTGTGGCAGGGTCAGGACGCTGGTGGTGGAGATCGGCCCTGGTCCCGTAAAAGTGACCGGATTGCAAGAATGTCGCAGTCTGGGAAATGACCTGTGAACTCTGCATGATGAAGGTATGGTTGCAGGGAACGACCAGCATCTCCCGCATGCCTTTCAAGGCAGCTCGCTTCACTGCAACCTTGCCGTCGTCCGGACCTTCCAGAACCAAGAGCGACAACGGATTGAAGGAAATATTGCCGGCTATCACTCCCAGCTCGAAGGTGGCGGGACCGAGTCGGTTCGGCAATGCATCCTTAGCTGTCGATAATTGTTGCCCTGCGGGGCCGAGCATTTTGTTAAAGAGGGAGGTTTCCCGCAAAAGGTCCACCAGCTCACTTCCCTGATTGGGCGGGGCCAGCATCACAATTCTTCCCGGCCGGCCGCACTGATGATGTTTGAGATAGTACCGGACAATGATGCCTCCCATGGAGTGGGTGACGAAGTGAATTTTGCCAGAGTTCTCTTCAATTGCTGTCTTGACACGATTTGGCTGGCAGGCATAGATAGGATTTACGATCTGGCAGATTGATAGACCTTTGGCCACTCGCTACATAGTCGCGAAAATCATCTCTTGGGCCAGCGGGTTAAGCTGTCAGACGTGGTGTCAGTTCATCGACATGTGGGAGAGGAGCAGTGAAAAGGTCGCTGCGACGCAGATCCAGAGACAGGTCTTGATTGCGCCTAACCTGCGCAATGTCTTTTCTGGGATATTTCCCGCCAATCCATGAGTGGATTGTCCTTCCGCGCTGGTGTCTTCAGGGCGAATGAGGTAAATCAGCATGATACGTACTGTGGTAGCATCCATTATTCTCTCTCCTCCTCTTTACATATGGAATGGTGTTGTATGCAAGGTATCGTGAGAAGGTAAAGAGATCCAATCGTCTCTTTGGATAGGGGTGTTCGGAGAAAATGATAGCCCTTGTCCGAAAATTTGGAGTAGGATGTCGGCACAAATTCCAGTTCAATAAAGGCTTTCTGGAGATATGGAACTTTACCAACTGAAAACTTTTACGATGGTTGCGGATGAGGGGAACCTCACTCGCGCCTCAAAACGGTTGCACACCAGTCAACCTGCGGTAAGTGCCCATATAAAGGCTCTCGAGGACGAATTGGGGGTCAATCTTTTTATCCGCAACCCCAAAGGCATGCTCCTCACCGCGGATGGCATGAAACTGTGCAGGCATGCCGAACGTGTGCTCAGCACTCTTGCTGAAATGGAGCGGGAGGCCGGTCTGATGCGCGGTGTGCTGCGCGGCACGCTCCGAATCGGTATCAACACGGAGCCCGAGATCTTGCGGGTCACCGAGTTGGTCGCCGAGATGCGTACCCAGCATCCGGATGTGCATCTTCACCTCCTTCAGGCAATGACCGGCGAGGTGCACGACAAACTGGATAGGGGCGAGTTAGATGCAGGTTTTATGTATGGAGAAATCGCATCCGAAAAGATTTTCTCCACCGAATTGCGACAACTGGAAATGGTTGTTGCCGGAGCACGTCATCTCCAGGATGCGTTAGATACTGCCTCGGCTCCGGATCTGGGAAAATATCCTTGGATCATTACGCCGGAAGACTGCCCATTTCATACGATAACTTCACGTTTTTTCCGCCGGCATGGCTTTGATCCCCAACATGCCGCTCTGATCGATGACGAGTCGATAATCCGGGTTATGGTAAAAAACGGCATGGGGCTTTCCATGTACTGCGGCAAAACGCCATGGCGGGGGCTCCCGAGGAACGACTCGCCATCTGGGACAAGGAGAAGATAAGCCTGCAAATCTCCATCTGCTGCCTGCAGCGACGAAAGGATGAGCCAATGTTACAGACCCTTTTTTCCATCGTCTCGAGGATCTGGCAACCTGGGTAATGTTCCGGCGCATACGGTTAGCCACAGGAATTTTTCCGCTTTTAAAGTCATCTTCGCTATTGACGACCGCCCCAGGAAATATATTTGACACGATGACTTAGAGAAGCTATGCTGAGCCCAAAAAGGCATGCGCATGTCAGGCAATCGCGGACTGATACTATGGGCAGTATAACTTCCAGGAAACGCCGGCTATGTCAAATTTGCGGCACCGATAAAGTCTCTGTACTGCATCCGGCAGCCCTTGTTCGACCTGCTGTGGTGGAAGTCATCCGACGAGAGATGGAGGGGTGGTCTGAAGAAGGATGGATCTGCTCGAAAGACCTTCATAAATTTCGTCACGATTATGTCCGGTCGCTGCTCGAGGCAGAAAAGGGAGAATTAACCGACCTTGAGAACGAGGTCATTGAAAGTCTGACACAACAGGAAATCCTGTCCCTGAACCCCGAGGAAGATCCCAAGGCGGCATCGACTCTAGGGCAAAGACTGGCGGACCGCATTGCCGCCATCGGCGGCAGTTGGACTTTTATTATCGGCTTCATCTTCGTTCTCTTGGCCTGGATTCTTATCAATACAGTCGTCCTGGTTGTACGGCCCTTCGATCCGTACCCTTTTATTTTCCTCAATCTCATCCTCTCATGCCTGGCGGCAATCCAGGCTCCGGTGATCATGATGAGCCAAAACCGTCAGGAGGCCAGAGACCGACTGAGCGCCAGACGTGACTATCAGATCAACCTCAAAGCCGAATTGGAGATTCGTCATCTGCACCAAAAGCTCGATCATCTCTTGTCTCATCAATGGGAACGGTTGATCGAAATACAGGAAATCCAAATGGAACTCATCAATGAAGTGCGAGGCCACAAGTAAGCGCTTCCGTGTCGACCGATCGCACTGCCCCGTTCGATCTCTCAAAAAGTCGGTCCGCCCTCCGATATCTCCGTAGAGCCTAACCGCTCACCCGAGAAAAGCCCGTCTTTCCCCGAGTGCCGGATTTGGTTGGAAATTTCTATCTTACTCCACCTTCACTTCGATGGCTTTTGGCTTTATCTCACCGGTCTTATTGATCTGCAGACTCAGCATGCCATCTTTGAATGAAGCTTCATAATGGATAACTCCCTGTCGTTGCCCTGTCTCGAGGTTGGCATCCGGGAGCTAACGCACGGCTTGCAGCTCATGTTTGCGCCTCTCGGATCAGCGCTGCCAGAGGATGTAGGGGGCTTCCAGTGGGATGGCCACATGGTCGCAACGCGGTATCAATCGCGCTGTATAGTCTGTCGGCGCGCGAGCCGCGGACACCGCAGTGCGGTAAACATGGCAGTCCGAAGCATCACCCGGCTGGCGGGTATGCGTCATTTCCTGCCGAATGCCATCGCCGCCTTCAAGCCCATTGGCGTAGAGTTCGACCCGCACCGTTTGCGGATCGAGCTCACCGAGAAAGATCCAGACGGTAAACAGGTGTTGTTCGCCACGTGTCTCCACCTGCACTTCGCCAAAATGCAGCGAGGGCCACTTCCGTCCAATCTCACGCCGCCAATCGACTATCTGCCTGCCGATCGCGCCGCGATCCGCACTGCGCCGCCGGTAGGCCGCTGCCGCCGGGAGATAATGCTCGGTAACGTATTCGCACACCGCCCGATTGGCGGAAAAACGCGGGGTCAACCGCGCCATGCTTTCCCGCATTCGCGCCACCCAGGCCGTGGGAATCCCCTGCGCGTCGCGGGTGTAAAATTCCGGGATCACCTTACTCTCGAGCAGGTCGTAGAGCGCCTCGGCCTCGACCGCGTCCCAGGCCGGGTCGTCGTCATGCTCACCGCCGTCTCCCAGCGCCCATCCTAATTCAGGGGCGTAGGCCTCCGCCCACCATCCGTCGAGTTCCGAGAGGTTGAGCCCACCATTGATGAGCACTTTCATACCGCTCGTGCCGCATGCCTCCCAGGGCCGCCGCGGGGTGTTGAGCCAGACATCCACCCCCTGGACCAGGTGCTCGGTCAGCAGCATGTCGTAGTCGCTCAGGAAAATCGCATGAGGACGGACCTCCGGCTGCCGGATGAAATGGGTCCATTCCCGAATGAGTGCCTGTCCCGCCTGATCCTCCGGATGGGCCTTGCCGGCAATGACCAGCTGCACCGGACGTTCTGGATGGGTTAAAAGACGCAACAGACGCCCCGGATCGTGCAGGAGCAGGTTCGGCCTTTTGTAGGTCGCGAAGCGGCGGGCAAAACCGAGAGTCAGCACGTGGGGATTCAACAGCTGTTCGGCCTCGGCAACCGCTGCGGATGAGGCGCCGGAAGCGGCGAGCTGTCGGGATATGCGCTTGCGTGCGTAGGCAACAAAGGAATTGCTGGCGGCGATACGGAATTGCCAGAGCTCGGCGTCGGTGATGCAGAGGATGTCGCGTTCCAGGTCTTTTGTCATCTCCAGCCATCGATCCTTGCCGCAGGCGCAGGTCCAGAGGTCGTCCGCTTCCGCCGAATCCCAGCTCGGCATATGCACGCCGTTGGTGACGTAGCCAATGGGCACCTCGCCTGCTGGCCAGCGCGGAAAGAGCGGTCGAAAGAGTTGCCGGCTGACCTGCCCGTGGAGGCGGCTCACGCCGTTTACCGCGCCGCTGCCCCGGATTGCCAGGTAGGCCATATTGAAACTCTCCGAGCCATCACTCTGATCCCGGCGGCCCAGCGCAAGCAGATCGACAAGGTCAAGGGCGAGTTCCTGCTCGGCATACCCACCGAGGTACTGTTCTATCAGGGCCGGGGCGAAACGATCAAAACCGGCGGCCACCGCCGTGTGGGTGGTAAAGAGGTTACCCGCCCGGGTGACGGCCAGGGCCGCGTCGAAGGGCTGCCCGGTCTCCTGCATGAAAGCGCGGGCGCGTTCCAGTACCACGAAAGCCGCATGCCCTTCATTTAAGTGACAGACTTCCGGATGCAGGCCAAGTGCGTCAAGCAGTCGCCAGCCGCCGATCCCAAGGAGCAGTTCCTGTTTGAGCCGCAGTTCCGAGCCGCCGCCATACAGCTCGCTGGTAATCCCACGGTGGGCGGGAAAGTTTGCCGCATCATTGCTATCGAGCAGATACAGCTTCACCCTGCCAACCTGGGCCTGCCAGGCCCGGAGCCAGACCGAGTAGCCCGGCAAGGCGATTTCCAGCCGCAGCCATTCGCCGTCTGCCTGACGGACAGGAGAGATCGGTAACTGACCGGGATCGTTATAGGGGAAAAGGGCCTGTTGCGCCCCGTCCTTATCGATCACCTGGCGAAAATAACCTTGCTGGTACAACAGCCCCACGCCGACCACCGGCACGCCCAGATCACTGGCGGCCTTGAGTTGATCGCCGGCCACATTGCCCAGCCCACCCGAATAGATGGGCAACGCCTCGCTCAGCATGAACTCCATGCTGAAATAGGCGACGCAGCTCAGGGGGCCTTGAGCGTGATGTTGCTGGAACCAGGCGGGCGCCGCCATCGTCTGCCGTCTGGCCTGCACCAGATCATCAAGTTTTTTGCGAAAAACCGGATCAGCCAGGACGCTTTCGATCCGATCACGAGAGACCGTCTGCAGCACCACCCAGGGGTTATGGGTGAATTCCCACAGCTCGAGATCGAGTTGGCGCCACACCTCATCGGTAGCGTGGTTCCACGCCCACCACATATCGAGTGCCAGCTCGGCCAGGCAGTCGAACCCATCGATTTCCGTCGGGAGAAGATTATAGAGGGGATGGCTGACACGTTTTTCTTCACTCATGGGGGGCTCCTTTAGATCCAACCCAATGACCCCAAAAGATGTCCGCCTCCAGATTGTATCTTTTCGTAACCGCTTCCTCGCTCAGATTATGGACCATGGCCACGCTCGGTTTGCCAGCCTGCAAACCGCTCTCGTGCTCCTTTAGATAAAATCCGGCTGAAGGTTTCCGGTTCATGGAGGTAAAGGCAATGTCTGATCGATGTGTAAGGGCTAAAGGTCTTATCGGGATGTTCTTTCATGAATTGGTCTCGATACTCTCTGACAATCTTCAAATTTTCGATCATGCATCTATGGAGGTCTGATTTTCGAAAGCCGTTGTCCAATTTCAGGATATCACTGACGAAGTCGTCTACCTTATAGTCCTCGAATTCGAAATCTTTGAAGAAGTGGCCGGCAATACGCAAGAAACTAAAAGCATTGACGGTTTTTGGATCCACCGTGGTTGCTCTTTCATCCACTGTGTCAGGAGTCTCATCAAGGGAATCGGTTATCGGGGCCACCGTCTCCTGTTGCAAAAGTTCCTTAGTGGCATTGTGGATTTCCTGGAATTCCCGATCGGCCAATTCAAACAAAGCGGAAAGTATATTGATCCTGCGCTTGAGATCGAGAGGAATCGATTTTTTATATTTGATCTTATGGTCAAGCACGCTCCAGGAATCCTGAATCAACGACCTGATCTGTACTTCGAATGGACGGTTCGCATACTTCTGGTATTTTGGAAGAGAAGCCATTTCGTCATTCAAGCTCAGGTCCATATGGAGGCCTTTATACCCGAAAGAATCCTCGGTGCTTTCCACGGACGTTATCTTGTCGGTGACATCGAGAACCTTGAAATGCTGCTGCAACAATTTTGATAGCAGGGGAATCTGCTCTTTATAAAGACAAACAATCCGGATGCCGATCAGGTCGGATATGAAGTCCTTGATCTCATAAGGCTGTTCTTCGGCTTCGAGTCGGTTCTGGTATTTATGGCGAAACTTCTTGATACACTCCTTTCTGTCCTTGACCCGGCCTTCGATTTTCGTGACCTCGCCAACATTAAACCGCTTGATCAGTGAGCTGATAATGCGGATGTAGGCGTTTTTGGAATCAATGAGAAGTTTCCGGTTACTGTCGTAGTAGTTTCTGAAATTGTTTTTTTCCTGTTCAATATCCAAAGATGTCATGTTTGTTGCTTATCCGTGGGTGTGCCGTGAGAAGTTGCTCCTATCCACCCTATCACATTATTTGGTTTTATCAAGGTCATTTAGGGGTGTTGCTCAGGACCTGTCGCATAACCTCTTTCAAATTGGCAATTGTGTATGGTTTGTGCAAAAAGGCTTGAGGGTGTTCGGCATGATCACCGGCCATCGCCTGGTTTTCATCATAGCCGCTGGACAGGATTGCCGGAAGGTTCGGACGAATTTTTCGCAGAGCGGCGAGGACTCCCCACCCGTCCATACCCGGCATCGAAAGATCGGTGAAAAGGCAAGTGATGTTGTCCTGATGCTTCTTGAACAACACAACGGCTTCGTCTCCACCCGCTGCCGCCAAGACGGTAAACCCGATATGTTTGAGTGCGGACTCCGCTAATTTGCGCACAACGTTATCGTCATCTACCAACAGCACAGTGCCTCCCAACTCGAAATCTCCTGTTCCCCTCGACATCCCAGTTCGCGGAACAACAGTATCCGTTGCAGTAGGTATAAATACCCGGAAGCAGCTTCCCTCACCGATGGAAGATTGCACACTGATTATGCCCCCCCATGATTTAACAAGTCCCTTAGCCGAGGCCAGGCCAAGCCCCCTTCCTGTGCTTTTTGTCGAATAGAAGGGATCGAAAACTTTATCCATTTCCTCTTTGGGCATTCCGCAACCGGAATCCGACACTTCAAGACAGGCGAATGTCTCGACGGCCGGATATCCTTTCGCCGGAAAAAACACCATATCGGGGAATGTCGGATGCCTGATAGGTTTTCGTCACTACACGCACTTCGCCTCCTCCTGCACGGGCATTTACGGCCTCGCAACCATTGGTGATGAGACTCACCAAAACCTGCCGTATCTGATTTGCGTTGGCGCGAACAACCGGGCCGGTGGTCTCCAGGTTCTTTCGTATGGTAATACCTTTTGCAATATTTGCCTCGATTTCAGGTAGATCCCGACGACATATCTCGGAAAGGTCCAAAGTGTCCAGCTTGAGATTATTCTGGCCAAGATAGGTAAGCAATAACCCGCTTACCTCCGCGGATCGATGAGCGGCCTGCAGGGCCGCGGTCAATTTCTTTTTGTGCAATGCGTCAGGCCCTGTATCGTGCAAAGCAAGTTCGAGGTTGCCGGTCACGATGAAGAGCTGATTGTTAAAGAGATGAGCGATAGCTGCGGCCATTCGTTCCAGGCTTTCCGCCTTCTGGACGAGCTGGTTTTGGGCTTCGATTTCGAGTCGCAACGCTTCCGCCTGCTTCCGTTCACTGATATCACTCACTATGAGCCGGTAGACAGGTTCACCTTTAGAATCCTGTAGCGTGTTCACCTGAAGATGCGCCCAGAAGAAGGCCATTTGGTCTTTTCTGAGCATCCGCAGATCGCATCCCTGCTGTTCGCCGTTTCGTTCTGAAGGAATCTGGGTCGTTCCAGTCGGCAGCATCGGGGATTCCTTGAATTGTCTGCGGAACAGGTAATAGGTATCCTGATCCTCACGAAGAATAAACCCGAAGAGCGGCCGTCCGACAAGTTCTCCACGGCTTACACCCAGCAATTCGGCGGATGCGAGATTGGCTTCTATTATCAGCCCCTTATCGTTGAGCATGCAATAGCCCACCGGCGCCAGGTTATAGAGGTCGAAATAGCGGGATCGGGCGACCTCGAGTTCGACTTGGGTCTGACGCAACTGCTGGTTCTGAATTTCAAGCTCGATCTGATGCACCTGCAATTCCTCGATAACCCGACGGAGTTCTTCCGGCACCCGAGCATCCGGATTTGCCGGCGATCCGGCAACTTTTTTCCGGAAAATCTCCTCGGCCCGTCGGCGCAGATCGCTCCCGTGGTCGACGTCCTGCGACCCGGCTGTATCCGGCAAAGAGGTAATGTGCCTGGAGTGTTTATCAGTCTCGCTCATATATGACCATAGGATTAAATTCTCGTAAGCGTTCACCAGCACCCCATCCTGGCACGATCAGACCGTCGTGCTTTGAAGGCTATAGCCCACAACAGCCGGCTCGGAGTCTCACTCCGTTCGCTTACCGGAGGATAATTTTTTCGAGTTTAACGAAGATATGGGGAAAAAAGGCATAATCCGACAGGCTCCTAGTACTGCTTCCCACCGATATTCTTTATGAGCTGATCGATCTCAAGGCCGAGAGAAACACATTGTTTATCTTCCATACAGGCATCCGCATCCGGTATTTCCAGGTGGTGCTTGAGTTCATGGTGGTCTTTTTTCAGATCGATCAGCCAGATTTTCTCCTTCGGGTCGTAGTCAACGGTAATGTCGATGCCGCAGGTTCCGATATCGGGATAAAGGCTGGTGATTTTTTTGCACAATGCTTCTTTTGAATACATGAGGTACCTCCTTTGTTATCCTTTTTACGGAAAATACAGATTGCTGCTTTAGAAATTCCCATTTCTCAGGCCCTGACTGATTCTCCACCGTTTTGATATCATGAGAGATAACCAAAGCCTTCATGACACAAGTTTCCTTTCGTCGATACTTCGGATAAAACTGTTACGCTTTGTTCTTACAAAATCGACAGCTTCCCCACCCTCGGAATTTGAGACCGTCAGGATGTCGATTTTCAACGGTTCGGTTAAGAGGCTTTTGGTCCCGAGCAAAACGCCGAATCCATCGGACCTCAAAAATTTCTCCAGATGCCGGCGGGTTTCCCACTCCGATATCAGGTAGAAGATATTGCCGTCTTCTATATCACTGGAGATACCATAGCTCAGACAACCTTCGCCCTTCTTGGGCTGGTCAATCAAGGCAAGGAGTGTTTGCTTGACCTCTTTCTGTTTTTCCGGAAGCACATTCATGATTGCTCTGATTATGACCATTGGTTGCAAGCCTCCCTATTTTCTCTCCATAGACAAGAGTTAACCTAAGGGGTAGAACTCCCGTGCGACGAGAAAGAAGAGTTATCCGGATCATTGACCGCGTCCTCCGCCAGAACCCATGCCGCCGCCAGAATCCATCCCACCATAGCCCTGGCCCATACCATTGCCCTGACCCATGCCCTTACCTTGCCCCATGCCCTTACCTCGACCCATGCCATTGCCCGTGGTTGGAGGCTCGTCGGGTAAGGTCATGCCCCGCGACGCGGCTCGCTCTTTCATGGCCTGGTGATGTTCTTTGCGGATCAGATCTCGTTCCTCAGTTGTCTTGGCAGCACGCATGCGAGTCCGATATTCCATGCGTTCCTGCTGCGTCATCAGTTGGCTGCCATAGATTTGTTCCCGCTGTTGCATTTGCGCATTTTCCTGGCTTGGTGTCGGATCAGCCGCCGACGCATACCCTGAATACACAAACAGGGCAGCGGCAATGGCGGACACGAATAATAATCGCTTCTTCATGGGAGACTCCTTCTCATAGAATTAGCTGAGTACAGGTCACTTTAAAAAATTGCTCCTCGTCCGATCTCAATGGCATGCTCAAAATTGCATTCTCGGATGTAAGAAAAAATTATGGTGAAACTACAACTTGTCGATATGCACTAATTCTGGTTTGAGCGTTCGTCCATTGATCTCTTTCGGTGCTGATCTGATCGCTTCTGTTTTACTTCTTTATCTTGTGGCCGAGAGTACCGGGGTTGCACTTGCTTTTGAGATTGGTGTTGAGATCGCGTTCCGGAGCGCAGACCTCGGACCCCCCAGGTCTGTTGTTTTTCCCAATGCCTGTTCTTTTCCCAAGTTCTCCAATCTTTTTGAACCTGCCGTTGAGGAATTTTTTTGATGTCCCATTGATGTCCCTGCCAGCGACGGCGTTGGTAATCTTTTCTCCAGTTTGACGGAATCTGTCTGTAGAAAGAAGGCGTGTTGCGATAATGACTCCAGCCAGATCTATAATCACGCGAGCGATACCAGCGTCCTTCCCACGAGCGCCACCACCAACCATCGTAGAAAAAGAGATCTGTGTCTACGTCAGGAACTGCATAGACATAAGTTCCAGGCAACACAATTAACTGTGGGTGTCCTCTGAAGGCAATGGGCGGTGGCGAGGAAATGTTTATGTTTATGGACACCTGGGCTATCGACAAAAGAGGAAAGATTAGAACCAACACCAACGGCAAGGTTCTCAAAAGGAATTTCTTCATTTTTTCCTCCTCCACGTATAACTGTTTTGTTGGCTTTGATTTTTATTTGTTGCCGATGGCACAAATATTTGATTGGTGAAAATTCGTAACCGTTCACCAACACCCCAGCTTGGTGCAGATAAGCGCAGACTTTGAGCAGACCGTACGCGCTATAGCCTACCTAGTTCCCATCCGAAAACTGTTATTTGGCCCGATATCTTCGTTATTCGCAAATTTTTATCCTCGGAATATCATTTATATGCCTGTGGTAAAAATTTGCGAATGCCTCGATCTCGAACCAAATCCCTGGTTTTCGGATGGAAACTAACTATGCCCGACGGTCTGATCGTGTTCTCCGTCACTCCACTTTAATCTCGATGGCTTTTTGCTTTACCTCCTCCGTTTTAAAGATATGCAGATTCAGCATACCGTCTTTGAACGAAGCTTTAATGTTTGTTTCATCGACATTGTCGGGCAAGGTAAAACTTCGGGTGAAGATTCCGAAGGATCGTTCAATCCGATGGATTTTTTTCCCTTTCTCTTCTTTTTCCTGTTTCCTCTCCCCTCGAATCGTCAAGAGACCATTGTCGACTGTGACCTTGACATCTTCCTTATTTACCTCAGGAATTTCCGCTTTGATCACGAATGCCTTGTCGGTCTCGATGATATCTACACGGGGAGCCCAATCCCCTGCGGCAATAACCTCCTGGCTTCCTGCTTGAGGTTGCCCCACCGCTCTCGTGTAGCGTTCGACCATATTCTCAATTTCTCGCCATGGATCCCATCGTACTATTGCCATAATGTACCTCCAGAGTCGCGGGTGTTCGTTTTCCCCAATGGAGATTCCCGCATTCAGACCACCGGGGTTTTGATGGATCTCTCAATTTTTTCACTCCTTTTTCCTTGAGCGCAATCCGCATGCCTTTTTGTGGAGAATTTTTCATGAAGGGACCTCTTTCCCTTGAGGAGCAAAGGAAAGCATCCTGCTTGTCAGGCCAATGACTACGGAATTGCTCCGTCAGTTGTTGCCGCTCTTCATTCTATGGTATTCAAAGCAATCTTTGTGCCTGCTTTCCGATTCGCCCTCGTCCACCTCACAACATATTGATTTAATAGAATAATTTCCAGAAACATCGCCTATGGCTCAGTGAATGCCTTCCAGATTAAAGCGGTCAAATATAACCGATGGTCATATTTGACCGTTCCGGGTCTCCTCGATGGGCTCTGTCACTTGGCCCGACTCGAGCCCCAGTACCTGGGCATCGATATCGGCGAGTAAACGCTCCTGTATCTGCTGACTGAGAACCCCGGTTCGAAAGGCATCGATTACCTTTTCTTTTTCGACAAGCAGCAGGTGCCGACGCGCCCATTGTACTTCCTCGGCCTGCAGTTGTTTCTTCTCGAGATGTAGACCATCAAGGACTGCCCTCTCCCGTTCGATCTTTTGAGCGTATTCCATGCGAAGACCTTCAAGCACCTCCGGATTGGTGAAATGGACATGCGCCATTCGGCCGATTTCTTCCAAAGCGGCAGAGGCGGCCTGCAATTTACCGCGAGTCAATCTGTACAGGTCGTGTTCCTGATGTCCGCTCACAATACCCAGCCATTTCAACAGAGGAGACATCGTCACCCCATGGACGAGAATCGATAAAATGACGACACCGAAGGTCATGGACACCAGGAGTTCACGATGCGGAAAACCTTTCGGCAGACTGAGGACCAGCACCATGGACAGCCCGCCGCGCAGCCCGCCCCAGCTCAGGACCGTGCACCAGGCCCAGGGGATTCGTTCCCGCGTTCTGCGCAACAAAGACGAGGCGCCGAAAATGATCAGCGCCCTGCCTCCGCTCACTATGAGATAGGCGACCAGAATTGCCTGCCAGGAGGCCAGCAATGCCTGGAAGTGCACTTCGAGACCGATCAGCAGGAAAACGATCGAGTTGAGCGCGAAGGCGATGTATTCCCAGAAGGTCTCCACGGCGATCCTGGTCGATGGCGACATGCCGACACGGGCGCCATAGTTGCCGCAGAGCATGCCCGCGGCCACAGTTGCTATCACCCCGGAGTAATGGAAGTGCTCCGCGGCCAGGAAAGAACCGTAGGCGGCGATGGTCGTCAGCGTGATCTCGATCATCGGGTCATCCACCTGCCTGATGACCTGCGAGACGGCCAGACCTATGCCCGCCCCTATGAGGGCGCCGAGGCCTACGATTTTGATAAAATCGTAGGTCAAACCACCAGGCGTCACCGCCGTACCCGTCACCAGGGCGATGCTGAGCGTATAGAAAACGATTGCGGTGCCGTCGTTGAGCAGGCTCTCCCCTTCGAGCAGCACCGACAGACGTTTCGGCACCCCCAGGCTCTTGAAGATCGAAACCACGGCAATGGGGTCGGTGGCGGAGATAATCGTGCCGAAGACCAGCGCGTGTTTCCAGGTAAAACCCTGCACAAAATGCAGGGTATTGGCAACCGGTGTCAAAATCAGCGAGGTGAGCGCGATCGCCGCCACCACACCGGGGATGGCCAGCGAATGAATGGTGAGGCGGTTGCGCCAGAACTGTTTGAACTCGATGTAGTAGGCGGCCTCGAAGAGCAAGCCCGGCAGAAAGACGTTGAACATCAGCGACTTGGTCAGGTGCGGGGCTTCAAAGGCATGCAACAGCCCCAACACAAGGCCGGTGACGACCAGGGCCACCGTGTACGGCACCGCCAGGCGTTGCACCGCTATCGCCACGGCTGTGGCGACAATAAAGAGTAAGATCAGAACGGTACCCGTTTCCATTATCGTCGATGCACTCCGTTTCTTTCCCCGCCCAGGTGAATGACCAACGAATTGTCCCCGGAGTCAGGTGCTTTTTTTATCTTAAATCCCAACTTTTTCTGGCTGGCGCGCAGAGATAGGCTATAGCCCTTCAGCCAGCTCGGAGTCTGCGCTTATCTGCGCCAACCTGGGGCACTGCTTGACGTTTACTTTCCCGTTTATACCGATACACCCAGTTCCTGTTCTTTTTTATGGACCGCAAGTCGTGTCTTCATAATGGTATCCGGGATCAGGCTCATCGAATCGATGCCGCATTCAACCAAAAAGGTTGCAAACTCCGGGAAATCCGAGGGGGCCTGGCCACAGATGCCGATTTTCTTACCGCGTCGTTTGGCTACATCGATCACCATCTTGACCAGTGTCTTCACCGCCTCATTTCGTTCATCGAAGATATGGGCGACCAGATCGGAATCGCGATCCAGACCGAGGGTGAGCTGGGTCAGGTCGTTGGAGCCGATGGAGAATCCGTCAAAGATATCGGAGAAGGCGTCCGCCGAGATGACATTGGACGGGATCTCGCACATCACATAGACCTCCAGATCGTTTTCACCCTGCACAAGTCCGAATTCCCTCATGACCTCGATTACCCTTTTGCCTTCCTCCGGGGTACGGCAGAAGGGTACCATCAATTTGATATTGGTCAGTCCCATATCATTTCTGGCCTTCAATAATCCCTTGCATTCCAGTTCGAAAGCCGGCTTGTATTTTGGATCATAATAGCGGGAGGCCCCGCGCCAGCCGATCATCGGATTGGACTCCACGGGCTCATAGAGGATGCCGCCTACCAGATTGGCATATTCGTTGGATTTGAAATCGGAGAGCCGGACAATAACATCCTTGGGATAAAATGCGGCCGCGATCCGGCCGACGCCCTCGGCGAGCTTATCAATGAAAAACTGCTTTTTGTCGTACGGATAGGCGGTTGTCAGTTTTTCTATCTCGGCGATTATCCCGGCGACTTTCAAATCGCCGGCAGTAGCCTTCTCCTGGAGTTTATGGAAATTATAGAGAGCCAGCGGATGAATGCCGATATGGGAGTTGATGATGAACTCTTCGCGGGCCAGGCCGACGCCGTCATTGGGTATCTGCGATTCTTTAAAGGCCTTTTCCGGAATACCCACATTCATCATAATCTTGGTCTTGGTCCGGGGGACATCCCTGTAATCGAATCGATCGATACTGAAGGGAAGTTTCCCTTCATAGACATATCCCGTTTCACCCTCAGCGCAGGAAATGGTAACTTCCTCCCCGGTCTTGAGACATTCGGTGCCGTTTACCGTGCCGACCAGGCAGGGAATACCCAACTCCCTGGAGATAATGGCGGCATGACAGGTCCTCCCGCCCCTGTTGGTCACAATGGCCCCGGCGCTTTTCATGACCGGCTCCCAATCGGGGTCCGTCATATCGGTGACCAGTATTTCTCCGGCCCTGAAATCGTGGATGCCCGAGACATCGCGAAGGACCCGGGCGACACCCTGACCGATTTTGGTGCCAACGGCCTGGCCGCTGACCAGCACCTTCCCTCTTTGGTTCAGCACGTAGGTCTTGCTGGTTGTTTTGGACTCCTGAGAATGGACGGTTTCCGGACGGGCCTGGAGGATAAAGAGTGTGCCTGATCCGGTGTGGATCCCGTCACCATCCTTGGCCCACTCGATATCCATGCATTTTCCATAGTGATCTTCTATGATCATTCCCCATCTTGCCAGCTGCAGGATCTCGTCATCACTAAGGACATAGGAGCCTCGCTCTTGCTGAGTTGTCGGAATATTCCTCACCAGGGCGGCTGAGCCGGGGGCTTCATCATAGACCATTTTTATCTCTTTGGAGGCCACCCGCTTGGAAATGATCGGTCGCTTGCCGGTGCGAAGGGTTGGTTTGAAAACGTAATATTCATCCGGGGTGACCGCCCCCTGCACAATATTCTCGCCCAGTCCCCAGGCACCGGTGATCAAAACTGCGTTTTCAAACCCCGATTCGGTGTCGATGGTGAACAGCACCCCGGAGCAGGCTGAGTCCGAGCGGATCATTTTCTGGACCACGATGGAGAGATAGACGTCAAACTGACCGAAATTCTTCTCATGACGGTAGGAGATAGCCCGGTCGGTGAACAGGCTGGCGAAACAGAGCGCGGCAATGCGCTGAGGACTGCGTCATATCCGCGTACATTGAGATAGGTGTCCTGCTGGCCGGCAAAGGAGGCATCGGGGAGATCCTCCGCCGTTGCCGATGAACGGATAGCGACATCGACATCTATTGCGTATTCAGTCTCCAACTTTTTATAGGCACTGACTATAGCCTCACGCAAATCATCCGGGAATGCAGCCGTTTGAATGATTTCTCTGCACTTTTTTTCCCCGTTGCTGCAGATTTCTCAGATCATGGGTATCAAGTCCCGCCAAGGCATCCTGAACGGCCTCCTTGATCCCGGCCTTATCGATAAAATGCCGGTAGGCGTGGGCGGTTATTGCAAAACCATGGGGAACCGCCACCCCTTTGGCCGTCATATACTGGTACATTTCGCCCAGAGAGGCGTTCTTGCCACCGACAAGGGCAATGTCATTGATATTGAAATCATCGAACCAGAGAATCAGTTCGTTTGCGCTATGAGAACCCATTGTTTTTCTCCTTTGCCACAGGTAGTTACAAGGAAGTACCTCAAAAAAAGCAACTCGTTTCCATCCTGAAACGGCCGCCCGCCTCCTAACTTGCGTTTGCCTTCGCTTTTTTCCTCGAAATATCAACTATAGTGTACTGCGCGGATCGGCGAGAATCGAAGAGATAAATGGGAAATAAAGGGGACGTTGTTTAATTGTTGAATCAACTATCCGGCCATGATATCTTACATTCATGCCAAGACAATCACGACTAGACGTCCCCGGCCTCCTTCAACATGTCATCGTCAGGGGGATTGAACGAGGGAAAATATTTTTCGATGATATCGACAGGAAGCAGTTCGTCGAGCGATTTTCTGTGTTGCTGACGGAAACCGATACCGACTGTTTTGCCTGGGCATTGATTCCCAATCATTTTCATTTGCTGCTCCGACCAAATCGAGTTGAACTAAAGCAGTTTATGCGACGCCTGCTTACCGGCTATGCCATAAACTTCAATAATCGCCATAAACGCTCAGGTCACGTATTCCAAAATAGATATAAGTCCATCGTCTGCGAAGAAGAAACCTATCTACTGGAACTTATTCGTTACATCCACCTCAACCCCCTCAGGGCAAAACTTATCTCCGACCTGCCCCATTTGGCCGCATACCCCTGGTGCGGTCATTCAGTTTTAATGGGAAATCGGGAACTGCCAGGACAGGCGGTTAAGGAAATATTGGCGTGGTTTGGCCCCACTCCCGATAAATCACGGCAGAGGTATTTGGAATTTATCAAGGATGGCGTTCTTCAGGGGAGAAGGGATGATCTGGTCGGCGGCGGAGTAAGAAGAAGCAGAATAGGCACATTGCAGAATGCGACACCGGATAACATGGAGATATCCGACGAGCGTGTCTTGGGAAGTGGAGATTTTGTAGAACGCCTGCGCCGCAAAGAAGCCTTACGGGAAAAGATGATAAGCACAATGACACTCCCTGAACTGGCTTGTCGAGTTGAGGAATATTTTGGTCTTGAAAGAAACGGTATCAAGCGACGCCGCAAGAACAAGCAAGTGATGGCAGCACGTGATGTGTATTGCTATCTGGCAATACGGTTGATGCGACATGGAGGACCCAACGTGGGTGAGATCCTCAACATTGGCCGTTCCGCAGTTGCTCATGCTGTCCGGCGGGGTGAGCGAATCGTTGAAAGCAATGAAAATCTGATCGGCAAGATACTTGCCCTATCTTAATTCAACAATTAAACTACGTCCCCTTTGCCCACTCCTTGGTACTTCGTATCTTTGAGCTTTTCTTTTGGTTGCCATGTCTCTATTTCGATAAATATGCGTTTAACATCTGGATAGGCTTGTTTGATTGCCCTGTCCAATCCCGCCACGGTTACTTCAACTGCCGTGGCAAGGATCGGGTCAACAAAATCGACGCTGATATTCACAAGGATAAAGTCAGGCCCCATATGCATGGTCAACACTTCATTGACATTATTGATTTCTTTATAGGAACCGGCGATTTCCCGTATCCCCTGAACGACCTCCTTTTTGGCGCTCTCCCCGATCAACAGGCTTTTTGTCTCGGAGGCTAGCAATAGAGCGGTTCCCGCCAATATCAACCCGATGATGACGGCTGCAGCCGCATCATAGACAGGACTGCCGGTGATATTGCTGATAAGGATTCCCAAAAAAGCGATGACAAGACCGATGATTGCGGCGGAATCCTCCAGCAGCACGATAAAAATGGTGGGATCCTTCCCTCTGTGAATCGCACGGAAATAGCCCCAGGTTCCTTTTATTTTGTCGAACTCCGTGAGAGCGATATACCAGCTGACGCCTTCAAATACTATAGCCAGACCGATAACTCCGTAGCTTACGTAAGAATTCTTCACCGGCACCGGAGTGATGAGGTGATCAATTCCCTTGTACACTGAAAGCCCCGCGCCGCCGGCAAAGAGGACCATGGCCACAACGAAGCTCCAGAAATACACCTCCTTGCCATGGCCGAAAGGGAATTGGTTGTCGGCAGGCATTTTAGCCCGTCGCAATCCATACAACAGTAGCATTTCGTTGCCCGTGTCGGCGAAAGAATGGACCGCTTCCGACAACATGGCCGAACTTCCGGTCATCGCGGCTGCAATGACTTTGGAAATTGCTATTAGGCAATTTCCGACCAGGGCTGCGTAGATAGCTTTTCGAGAAGAGGTCATCATTTCTTCCGGGTCTCTTTGATCGGGAGCATCATGTCTGAATTCCCAGTTTTTTCACTCCGGTCAAGGGAAGAGCTGCATCGCCTAGCAGTAGCACATCGATTCCTTCACTGATGAGTTGCCGGATAGCGGGCAGACCGTCGACCGTCGCCGGGACTTTGACGATCATCCCTTGCATCCTTCTACTTGCCAGTAGTACGGACTCGAAAGGCGGGCACCTTTCCGCCCAGGGAGATAATAGTCATTGTATCATACATCACCTATCGGATAGGATTAGTCAAGGTCAGCAATGAACATGAGAATAAAGGGGACGTTGTTTAATTGTTGAATTAACCAACCGACCATAATATCTCAAATTCATGCCAAGACAATCACGACTCGACGTCCCCGGTCTCCTTCAACATGTCATCGTCAGAGGGCTTGAACTAGCGAAAATATTTTTCGATGATGCCGACAGGAAGCAGTTCGTCGATGGCAGCACGTGATGTGTATTGCTATCTGGCAATATGGCTGATGCGACATGGAGGACCCAACGTGGGTGAGATCCTCAACATTGGCCGTTCTGCGGTTGCTCATGCCGTCCGGCGGGGTGAGCGAATCGTTGAAAGCAATGAAAATCTGATCGGCAAGATATTTGCCCTATCTCAATTCAACAATTAAACTACGTCCCCTTTGCCCCCCATACAAAATACCAGGGTATGACTTAAGATATTGCTTTTAACATGGAATCACATTTGTGATGAAACGTATCTAAACCACGAATCGAGGAGGCTTTCATGAGGGCGATTATTACCAAGAACTGCATGGGTGACCGACACTGTAATGAACTCTGTCCCGAGGTTTTCGCTTACGACGAAGATCAGCTGTTGTCGATTGTGAAAACGGACCCGGTTCCAGAGAACCTGGAGGAGATAGTTCGCCAGGCCGCCAGGGAATGCGGTGCCGATGCCATTGAGATTGAAGAGTAAAGTCCATGGGTCGCTTTTTTGAAAGCCGGACTGCAAAAAATCTGTTGATATCCTATTCCGCCGAATCACAGGCTCGTACCCGGTACAATATCTTTGCGCGTAGGGCTGAAGATGAGGGATATATACAGATCGCCCGGCTTTTTGATGAAACCGCCGACCAGGAGTATGAGCACGCCCTGCGTTTTTTCAAGTTTTTCACTGGGGGCGAATTAGAAACCGCCTGGACCTTCCCCGCCGGAGCTATCGAGGATACCAGATCCAACCTGCTTTCCTCGGCGGCCCTCGAGCAGTATGTCGGCAACGAGATGTATCGGGGATTTTCGGAAATTGCGGTGGAGGAAGGGTTTCAGCGGGCAGCGGATACCTGGGATGCTATCATTGTTTCCGAACAGCACCATAGAAAAATGTTTTTGGAGCTGGCGGAAAACATGGCCGTAGACCGTGTTTTCAAAAGAGATGAACCGACCTTCTGGAAATGTCTTAGTTGCGGCTATATTCACCATGGCAATGAGGCGCCTGACAAATGTCCGGCTTGCGTCAAGCCCAAGGGCTATTTTCACATTCTTGCCCACAACTGGTAAGTGATGAGAGCAAAGGTGCCCCAGTGTTTATGTATCGAATGGGTACTGGGGCAGTTTGCCGACCAGAGACGTACAACCCGTCATCGTAAGCGTTCACCAGTGCTCCAGCTTGATGCAGGTAAGCGCAGACTCCGAGCAGACCTTCGACGCTATAGCCCAACATGGAGTTTAAGCATGTACAGATACGTATTGATGAGTGTCATTGCAGCAGTGTTCTTCTGTGCAGGTCATGCTGGAGCAAAAGAAGTAAACCTCGGCACAGGAGAAATCTTTCGTCAGGGAGACCTCACCGTCACCTGCGGTCAATCGTCAACTGATACCCCCTTGGCCCTCAAAGACTGCCAGTACTGGGATAAATTTAATAAAAAATGCCTGTTTGAAAAAACAACGTATACCTATAAACATATCGAATGTGTTGAAGAATGTCAGCACTGGGATGCGTTCACCAGCACCTGTCATTACCAGACAACGTGTACTTTTTACCCGTCCCAGATGGCATTTGTGCGGAGAACTTGCGAAAAGTTTGACGATTTCAACAACACCTGTCTGAAAACCAGCGAGGTAAAAATTGGGCACTAATACTGATTCGTTACATCCACCTCAACCCCCTCAGGGCAAAACATAACTCCGACCTGCCCCATTTGGCCGCATACACCTGGTGCGGTCATTCTGTTTTAATGGGAAATCAGGAACTGCCAGGACAGGCGGTTATGGAAATATTGGCGCGGTTTGGCCCCACTCCCGATAAATCACGGCAGAGATATTTGGAATTTATCAAGGATGGCGTTCTTCAGGGGAGAAGGGATGATCTGCCGTCCGGCGGGGTGAGCGAATCGTTGAAAGCAATGAAAATCTGATCTGCAAGGTAATTGCTCTATCTCAATTCAACAATTAAACTACGTCCCCTTTGGCGTCCGATCAAGCAGACGCAGTCTGGTTGATCGGTGTGCGGTGTCCGGTCAATTACCTTGTTCTGGCGCGTAGCGCCGGGACAAGGTAATTGACGAAGTCAGCACCGCGATTCTCGGCGGCGAGTAACCGTTCACCGGGTCAACCAAAAGTTAGCCAAGCCAATGAGCTGTAAACGTTCTCCAAAACAGATATAAGTCCATCGTCTGCGAAGAAGAAACCTATGTACTGGAACTGATTCGTTACATCCACCTCAACCCCCTCAGGGCAAAACTTATCTCCGACCTGCCCCATTTGGCCGCATACCCCTGGTGCGGTCATTCAGTTTTAATGGGAAATCAGGAACTGCCAGGACAGGCGGTTAAGGAAATATTGGTGCGGTTTGGCCCCACTCCCGATAAATCACGGCAGAGGTATTTGGAATTTATCAAGGATGGCGTTCTTCAGGGGAGAAGGGATGATCTGCCGTCCGGCGGGGTGAGCGAATCGTTGAAAGCAATGAAAATTTGATCGGCAAAATACTTGCCCTATCTTAATTCAACAATTAAACTACGTCCCCTTCTCCCACTTCTCCTCATTGGAGATTCCGCCACTTCCAGTTCAGTATCTCCGGCATATCCTGACCATGTTTGTCGATGTACCGCTTGTGCAGGGTGAGTTTCTCCTGCATCATCGCTTTCAACTCGGCGCCGCCGGCACCCAACTGCGGCAGGCGATGGAGCACATCCTGCACCAGATGAAATCGATCCAGATCGTTTAAGACCGTCATGTCGAAGGTCGTGGTGATGGTGCCCTCTTCCTTATAGCCTCGGACATGCATGTTGTCATGGTTGGTCCGGCGATACGTCAACCGATGAATGAGCCAGGGGTAGCCGTGGAAAGCGAAGACGATCGGTTTGTCTTTGGTAAAGAGCGCATCGAAATTCTCGTCGGAGAGCCCGTGGGGATGTTCGATTTGCGGTTGCAGCTTCATCAGATCGACAACATTGACCACCCGGATTTTCAGATTTGGTAAATGGCTACGGAGAATGGACACGGCGGCGAGCGTCTCGAGCGTCGGCACGTCCCCGCAGCAGGCCATCACCACGTCCGGTTCCGCGCCTTGATCATTGCCGGCCCAGGGCCAGACGCCTATCCCCTGCGTGCAGTGTGCCACCGCCGCATTCATGCTCAGCCATTGCGGCGCCTGGTATTTGCCGGCGACCACGACATTGACGTAGTCCCGGCTCCTCAGGCAATGGTCCCAGACGGACAACAGGCAATTGGCGTCAGGCGGCAGGTAAACACGCACGATGGACGCCTTCTTATTGACGACATGATCGATGAAGCCGGGATCCTGATGGGTAAAACCGTTATGGGCCTGTTGCCAGACGTGGGAGGCGAGCAGATAATTGAGCGAAGCGATTTTTCGCCGCCACGGTAATTGGGCGGTGACCTTCAACCACTTGGCGTGCTGGTTGAACATGGAATCGATGATGTGGACAAAGGCCTCATAGCTGTTGAACATTCCGTGCCGGCCGGTGAGAAGATAGCCTTCGAGCCAGCCTTCACACTGATGCTCGGAGAGCATCTCCATGACCCGACCATCGGTGGCAAGGAATTCATCGTTGTCCTGAGTCCGGGCCTCCCACTGTCTGTCGGTGGCCTCAAAAACGGCGTTTAAACGGTTGGAAAGCGTCTCGTCTGGCCCGAATATCCTGAAATTTCGAGCCTCGTTATTGCGCTTGACTACATCGCGCAGGAATTCCCCCAGCACATGGGTGTCGGCGGCCTGAACCGATCCGGGCGTCGGAACCTCAACCGCAAAGTCCCGGAAGTCTGGCATAATCAGGTCACGCAGCAGGATGCCGCCATTGGCATGTGGATTTGCCCCCATCCTTCGGTTGCCCTTGGGGGCCAGCTCAGCCAATTCCGGCATCAGTCGGCCATTGTCGTCGAACAAATCTTGCGGCCTGTAGCTCCTCATCCAACGTTCAAGCTGACCCAGATGCTCGGGATGCGCCGAATCGATCAGCAGCGGTACCTGGTGCGCCCGGAATGTACCTTCTATCTGTTGACCATCAACGACCTTTGGTCCGGTCCAGCCCTTGGGTGACTTGAGGACGATCATCGGCCAGCGCGGCCTGGCGGCATCGCTATCGTTCCGGGCGTTGCTTTGCATGCGCCGGATTTCGACAATTGCCTCCTCCAGCACCGAGGCCATAAGCTGATGCATCTTTTCCGGTTCATCTCCTTCCACAAAGTACGGCATCCAGCCGTAGCCGCGCAGCAGCTGCTCCAGTTCCTCGCGTTCGATGCGGGCCAGCACGGTCGGGTTGGCAATTTTATAGCCGTTGAGATGGAGGATGGGCAGCACGGCGCCGTCGGTGATCGGATTGAGAAATTTATTCGAATGCCAGGCCGTAGCCAAAGGGCCGGTCTCCGCCTCGCCGTCGCCGATGACGCAGGCGACGATCAGCTCCGGATTATCGAACACGGCGCCGAAGGCATGACTGAGCGAATATCCCAGTTCGCCGCCTTCGTGGATCGACCCCGGACACTCCGGGGAAACATGGCTGGGAATGCCGCCGGGGAAGGAGAACTGGGTAAAGAGTTTTTTCAGTCCCGCCGCGTCCTGGCTGATGTCCGGGTAAATCTCGCTGTAGGTACCTTCAAGATAGGTATTGGCAACCAGCGCCGGACCGCCGTGGCCTGGGCCGGAAATGTAGATCATATCCAGATCATATTTGGTGATGACCCGGTTCAGATGGACATAGATGAAATTCTGGCCGGGGGTCGTACCCCAGTGCCCGAGCAGTGTCGGCTTCACATGGGAGAGCTGCAGGGGTTCCCGGAGCAGAGGATTGTCGTAGAGGTAAATCTGGCCGATAGAGAGATAGTTGGCGGCGCGCCAGTATGCATTCATCCGGTTGAGCAGTTCAGGTGTCAGGGCTTGGTGCTGCATGGTAGACTTCTCCTTTTCCAACGGGCATTGCCGAGCTTGTCGTGTGAGGTCAAAAGCATAAGGATATGCATATTGACTCCTGGTCGGGGTGGATGTGAGTGGATATACCTCCTGCGAACGTTTGTTGTGATTGATCACCTTATTTACAGATTGAGCACCAAGTCAGACGCGGGAATATCTGACACTGTCCTTTTCAAACTCCTTGATCACCTCATCGCTTAAAGACGGCAGCACTTTCGGCTTGATACGCCCAAAGGTCTCGGCTGTCACCAGATAATCTTCTCTACTGACAAGCTCCTGCTCAAAGGCAAAATGGGCAACCTGCTGAAAAAGATACTGGATATCGGCAGGGGTGAATCCCGCCGTCATTTCAATGATTCGCTCCATATCCACCTGCCCGGTATTGAGTTTTGAGAGGCCATATTCGAGAATAGTCGTCCGCCCCTCCCTATCCAATCCTCCAACCGGAATGATGCAGTCGAACCTTCCCGGACGAAGCATTGCGGCATCCAATTGCCGTATGTAATTGGTTGCACAGACAAGCAGAATTTTGTTCGGCTCATTCTTCAACAGAGGGATTTGCTTGAGAAACTCGTTCGTTATGGACTTGTCGATCCGGTCAGCCCTATCTCGATTTCCAGCAAGCTCTTCAAACTCATCGATAAAGAGGACCACTTTATCGAGAGTTCGCGCCTGTTCCATAACTTCCCGCAGGTTGGCACCTATCTTTTCAACGCCCTCGGCCATAAGCATGCTGGGGACGATCTCAATATATCGCCAGGACAGGATGCCTGCTATCGCCTTGACGAAATGCGTTTTCCCCGTTCCGGGAGGTCCGAAGAAAACGATTGCCTTTGGAGGAACGACCCCATGTTTTTCCGAAAGTCGCTCTTCCATCAGGGGACGGATGATCCGGCGCTGGACCAACTGTTTTGGGGGCTGAGAATCCGATATGGTGTCCCACAGTTCGCTGCTGAAGGTCTGGGCCCCCATCTCATGCTGGATATTCTTCCGCCTGTAGGAAATGTACTCATCGGGGGCCTGATCCATATTCTCCAGGAAATCTATGCAGGCAGTCCGCAATCCTACATCCCGACCGAGTTTCTCCGACAGAAGCCATTTATGTTGAAATATCTGGGACCATAGCTTTGCTGCGATATTCGGTTCTAGCTTCATCCCGCTGAGATCAAGGATTCTATCGGCACACTCTTTCGGTGTTAATATTTCCTGTGGATTATCGACCATATATTACCATTATTGAGGGATTCAATGCCCTTGAGTCCATTCAAGTCGGCGAGTTACCATAAGCACCGGCGATCCTGGTTGATTTGGCAGCGAGCCTCTCGACTGTCATGTTATTGAACACCATTTTGACACCGGGAACGTCAATCACACGTTTGGAGGCCAGGTTTTTTTCCTCCCAACTCCCGGCTTTGCCCTCCAGCTTCACCACGCCGTCCCTGGTCTCGACAGTGATGCCCAGAGCGCTGGTCGAACGGTGATACAGTAAAGCTGTCCTGACCAGGGCAGAGACGGACGCATCATCAATCGATTCACCCGCGGCATCGTCTTCTTGCCCCATCCTTTTCTCGGCCGCCTTCAACGGGCGGATGCCGCTTTCATCTCATTTTTTACTCTTTTCACCCCTTCCACATCCTTGGCATACTCGGTGGTCAGGTCCTTTTGGGCAGTGCTTGCGGCCGTACCGCGCAAGATGACAGTACCGTTTTTCACACTCACCTCGATTTCGGCACCATTCACGTTCTGATGAAATAAAAGTGTCGACTTCACTTTAGTCATGAGCAACACATCCGGATTTACAAAAGGGACCTCACCATGTTCTTCCAGTTTATTCTGCACGCGAGTAACTCCGGGCAGGCTTGCAACCGTCTCCCGGGCCAGCAATGTATGTGATTTATCGGAAACAGTCCCGGTCAAAAGGACGACACCGCCTCTTATACCGTATTGCAATATCATCGCCCTTGAGATAGGTCTTGAATACATACGACTGTCTGGCGGAGGCTTCGATATCCATTCCGGCTTCGAAGAGAGGTATATTGAGAGAAAACAATGAAGCCACATTTTTCAGCAGTTCCAAACGATATGATGTTTTTCTCATGGCCTTTTCTCCTTTTGTTGAGCCACTCTTGCCCTTCAGGCATCGGCAACCGTTTCAACCCGGTTCCTCACCTCAAACATTGTGCAAAAAAGCGTACTTTTATCATCCAGTTATCAGATTTTTCATGAACGTTTACAGTTCATTGGTTTAGCCACTGTTTGGTTAACCTGGTGAACGGTTACGATTTTTCCACCGCCTTCATATTTGCATTCAAAGCAGCCACCAACTTTTCCTTTTTCGCGCTTTTATCCGAGGTGATTTCCTGCACCGACTGTCCTGCCTGCTGCTTTTTGAGCTTGTCAGCACCTTTCTGCCTTAGCTTTTCGCTGATTTGTCTTTTACTTTTTTCCCTGTTTTTTTTGCCGCCTTTGTCTCCCATGGTCCTGCTCCTTTTACGAATTTCATCTTTTTAGCCGGACTCTCCCTGGTTGGTTGTGGTGGTCCGCGCCAATACCCCGATATCATTTGAATGCCTTCATTAGTGCATCAAACTGAACCTGGAGTGACTTGGAATGCTGTGTTACGGGCGGGATCTTGCGGTCGACATGAAGGAGTTTATAGACCGCCATCTGGGCTGCCCGCACCGAATATTCCACCGTGAAGACCACATCATCGGCAATTTCGACAAACTGGCTGACAAAGGCGATATTCCTGCAGCCTTCAGGTACCGGAAGCGGCCTATCACCCCGCGTTCGGGGCATGAACATGCTGGTTATATACGGCATCCTGCAAGGAATGCAGATGGCAGAGGCAACGATATCCTTATCCAATCGCAGGTGACCACAGAGTTCCGTGAGAATCTCCGAGCCATTGCAATCGGCCATCGGTTTGGCAACAAAATTTCCGATCCGATCCGGAAAAAGCGCATAACCCCAGAACACCTGTACTCCCGCCGGTTGACTGGGGAAGTGAGGTTGATGAGCCAGCACAATGGACATCAACCAATTCGAGTCCTTGAACGTCACCAGACCGCCGGTTCCCGGTTCATTGCCGCTGAATTGATACATCTTGTCAAAGAACGCGGTGTCCTTCAGGGTGACGGTAAACGACTCCCAGCATGACTGGGCGATACAGCTGCTGAAAATCGCAGGTTTGCCGAAGTGCGAATGCCCACTGGCCAGTTTTTCCCAGAGCGACCAGCCACCACTGTCAGCTTTGGTCAGCTTTTCCGGCGGGCTCGTCATCGAACCCAGACTGGAGGCCTCGGTCATGGAGCCATTCTGGATGAAAACCAGGTCTCCGTCTTGCACAGCCAATTCTTCGCTGATGCCGTGCCGCAGACAATGGATGCCGGTGATGGTGAACAAGCCCGCTTCATACGTGTGATCAAAGTGCGTCACCGTGCAATCGGTGACCATATGGACCCCCTGGCCTTTGAGCCAGGCCAGCAGGGGGAGAACCAGGGAGTCATACTGGTTATAGATGGTTCGTTTGACGCCTGCCAGCGTTTCGATACGGGAAAACTCGAGCATGAACCGCAGCAGGTAGCGCTTGAATTCAACAGCGCTGTGCCAAGGCTGGAAGGCAAAGGTGGTAGACCACAAATACCAGAATTCAGTCTCGAAGAACCCGGGTGAAAACCAGTCGGTGATTCGACTCGACGCCAGGGTCTCTTCGTCGACATGGCTGAGTTTCAACAGTTCCGAACGGTCGTGCATGGAAAAACCCATGGACGTCACCGGCACCTTCGCACGCCTGCGATCGACAAGCCTTGCCATTGAATGAGAATGGTGTTTCTCGTTAAATTCCACGGTCTCATCGTATACCGTCTTGCCTGCTTCGATCAGTGAGGGAATCGATTTGAAAAGATCCCAGGTACATTCATAGTTGTCGGTTGTCAGCATGCGCCCGCCACGCAACGAGTAGCCCCGATCGGGATCTCCTGCTCCATCCAGGCTACCGCCCATTTCGGACGCGGCTTCAAGGATGGAAATATTTTCAGCCGGCAGGTTACCATCTCTGATCATGAAGGCGGCTGCAGCCAGCGACCCGATACCGCCACCCACGAGATAGGCCTTTGATTTCGTAATCATGGTAGAATGTCCCTTTTGAGGAAATAGTAGCGATATTCCCGTTGCCGGGAAAATCGAGCTCCTTGCTCGGTTGGTGCTCTAAATCCATTCTCACAGGAGATGCCCTGCGCTACCGGAAATGAAAACCGCCTCCGCCGAACAGTCCGACCAGGCCGATAACAATCAGATATATTGCCACGATGTAGTTCAGTAAACGCGGAGCAACCAGAATGAGAATACCGGCAATCAGCGAGACTATTGGGGAGATAAGACCTTGATTTAAGTTTATGTTCATATCAATCTCCTTGGTTTTGTGCGCATCTGGAGCACTGGTGAACGCTTATAACTTTCGGGTGTGGCCGCCAAGTTGGATACCCTGGTGAACGGTTACAGTATTCTCACCTCGCCATGCATTCCACGTTATGCACTTCGTGCGTGGCAAGTTCGCAAAGATCTGGCCCCAACCGTATCCTTTTTTATAAAGAGGCAACGCTCTCTTCAATGGTTGTCTGTAATGACGTCCATATGTCCTCAAAACCGTCCCTAAGTTGCTCCCAGACATGTTCGTCTGCCTTTTCAAGTTCACTGAGTTTGGCTTTCGTCAAGTCAAGTTTCTGTTCGAGCTCTTTGACATGCTTGGCATGGTTGATACGCGCATCGCCTGTAAAATCAGTTCCCTGCGCCTTAATCCTGGCTAATTTCGCCTGGACCACCTCAAGTTCGGCATCTATCTTCTGTTTATAGGCTTCTTTTGTGCTCATTTTGCACCTCCATCAAATTGTGGCCTTTTCCAAAAACCAGGCAGGTAATGACTATAAAAACGAACTTTTTTTCTCCATTTCTCTCTCCTTGGTCTGGATATCGGTTACACGGAAGACTCTTGGGATGATGCTTCGAACCAAGGTTGTTTTTCTTCCTTTACTTTTTGAACCTGGCCACGGCATCTCGAACCGAAGCACTCAAGGAACTCCAGGCGCCCTCTACACCGACTTTAAGGCGCTCCCACCCGTCATCACTCGCCTCACTCAGTTCCTTCAGTTTGATTTTGGTGGCTTCGACCTTTTTCTCAAGCTCGGCGGCATGCTCAGCCTGTTTGATGTTAGCGTCAGCAGCGGAACTCTTCGCCTGGGCCTTCAACTCGGCAAGTTGAGCCTGTGCCAATTCCAAATCGGCCTCTATCTTCTGTTTAAAGGCTTCCTTCGTATCCATAATTCGTCTCCCTTGAAATAAATTGATGACTCTTTATCATTTCGGTATCGTCCGACTCCCCACAGCAGTGATCCTGCTCCAATAGCAGTCACGCGACCATCGAGCCGATCAAACCACCGCCTACTGCCGGCAACCTGAACAAATAATCCTTGCGCCTCCACTAATGCTGCCGATAAGAATATTGCCGACGACTCCACAGCCCCAACTTTTACTTGCTGTTCCAACCAGCCAACCTGCTCCTGCAGCGGTTGCTGTGAAAATCAGGAAAATCGTGATGTTCATCGTTTCTCCTTAAAAGAATCATCGATGAAAGATGCCCTGCCGAAAATCTATTGCCCGAATGCACCCGAGAAATCCTTGTTGGGCGGACAGGTAGGACTGAATCTAACTCCGCTTGCCTCCAACCAACAGGAGCACGCCGCCGACCACGATCGCCCCCACTCCTACCCCGAGAGGAATGGTGACCGTCTGCTTATCCTTTACTGTCAGCTCGATCGGTCCTACTTTGGCCTTGGTGGTGTCCTTGGTGTAGCTGAAACCGCCATACACCAATGCCAGGATGCCGACCGCGATCAGGGCGATCGCCGCAATTTTTATCGCGCTCATTTTATAGCCTCCTCTAAAAAGCTTTTGGGATGCCCGATACGGCAACCGCTCATCGAGAATTTTGTCTTTTAACTCCGAACCCCTTCCCACGGAATTTGCTTTACCCGGTACTTTGTCTCCGGGATCAGGTTTGTCTTCCTCCGCTACAGACGTCGCCCCCGAATCAAACATTGCAGGGTCCTCAAAAGGCAACCGGTGTAATGGGCTGCTTTGTTATCAGCAATTTTAGAGCCAGTCTTTCAACACCCCACATTACCCCTTACAAGATTTTGATTTCTTAATAAAAATAGACAAAAACGACTCGTCCACAAGGGCGCCAACAGCCTTGGAATAAAGGTCATATTTGCTCAAGTGGTGATATATGATCTTTATTTTTTCAGGGTATCGCTATCGAACTGATCCTCTTTTTCACAATGACGGCTCTTGCCAACAAGGACTGCATCCTTGAACTTATTTGACGTTAGGCTGCAAGCAACCGCTCAACAGGAGCACATCCAGCTTAGCAGCTACCCACAAGGCATGAAAGTGTCGACCAGTGCTCCAGAGGTGCACAAAAAGGCTGCTGGGCCACGGCCTATCCATGCTCAGCACGGCGGTCTAATCGTGCGCAGATGGGATGCTGGTGTACGCTTCCGATATTGTTTTGAGCAACTTTGGGCATGTCCGGCGAACGGCTACATTGCATCAATAAAGGCAATTTTCAAGGTGTCCTCAATTTTCCAAGTCCTTTTTCTTCAAGTCAAATTCCTCTTTATCTATTTCACCGTTCGCATAGCGCCTCTTCAGAATGTCTAAAGGTGTCTCATTTTCCGGGACACCAGGACTTTTCGATTTTGATCCCTGAAGCAGGAAATAAAGTATCACACCAACAAAAACCAGGACGAGTATCCACATAAAACCTCCGCCATAGCCGTATCCCATCATATGTCCCCAGTTGCCGCGGGGACCATTTGGTCCGGGCGTACAACTCGATAAAAAGAGTGATACGAAAAGCATCGAGAGTGAGCGTATCTTTTTTAGCAACATATCCGTTACCTCCTCGGGTCGATCCCTTAGGTAAGCCTGGGCCGCAGTCAGGCTTTCTTTCCGAATCCCTGAACAAGAGGTGAGCGCTTACGGTTCATTGGAATGGTATCCGTTTCCCCCAATGGAGATTCCCGCATTTAGACCACCGGGGTTTTGATGGATCGCTCTGCTCTTGCAGAATGGTCCACCTTTTCGGCATCGCTTTTTCCGGTGCTGTTCCGGGATGGCTGTTCAGGTGATAAAATCGCCGTTTTGGACGTGGCAGCCGACAGCATCTTCCTCAACTCCTCTCCCTGCACGCTCTCCTTTTCAGAGAGGAGATGAGCCAGATCATCCAAGACGTCCCGCTTCTCCGAGAGGATTCTCCGCACACGCTGGTGTGCCTCCTCGACAAACCGGGCAACCTCTTCATCAATCTGGGCGGCCATGGCCTCACTGAAATTTTTGCCGGGCGAAAAACCTTCGGGCAAAAACATCGATTGCCGGGGCCGCTCATAACTCACCAGACCCAGTCGCTCGCTCATGCCGTATTCGGTGACCATGGACCTGGCAATGTCCGAGGCCCGCTGCAGGTCATTCTGGGCCCCGGTTGAAATTTCTCCAAAAACAAGCTCCTCCGCCACCCTGCCGCCTAACAAAACAGCGAGCCGGTCCAACAGTTCCGAGCGCGTCATGAGGTAGCGGTCCTCGGTGGGCTGTTGCTGGGTGTAGCCAAGAGCCGCAACCCCACGGGGAATAATGGAGACCTTATGCACCGGGTCGGCATGCTCGACGGATTCTGCCACGATGGCATGTCCGGACTCATGGAAAGCGATGATTTCTTTCTCCTGCACATTCATCACCCGGTTCTTCTTCTGCAGGCCGGCAATGACCCGGTCGATGGCTTCGTCGAAATCGATCGGCTCCACCATTTCTTTATCGTTCCGGGCAGCCAGCAAGGCGGCTTCATTGATAATATTGGCCAGGTCCGCCCCGACAAAGCCCGGGGTACGGCCGGCGATCTTGCCGAGGTCGACATCGGGACCCAGGGTCACATTCTTGGAATGAATTTTCAGGATGGCTTCACGTCCATGGATATCAGGTCGGTCGACCAGGACCTGCCGATCAAACCGCCCGGGCCGCAGCAAGGCAGGATCGAGGATTTCCGGCCTATTGGTGGCGGCCATGATAATGACCCCCTTATTGGTTTCAAATCCATCCATCTCCACGAGAAGCTGATTCAGCGTCTGCTCCCGTTCATCATGCCCGCCCATGGCATTCATCCCCCGGGCCTTGCCCAAGGCGTCCAGTTCATCGATGAAGATGATACAGGGCGCTTGTGTCGCGGCCTGAGAAAAAAGATCGCGAACGCGTGCCGCACCCACACCGACAAACATTTCCACAAATTCTGAGCCGCTGATGCTGAAGAACGGCACCTTGGCTTCTCCGGCCACTGCCCTGGCCAGAAGGGTTTTACCGGTTCCCGGAGGGCCAACCAGGAGCACCCCTTTGGGAATCCTTCCCCCCAGCTTCTGAGATTTTTCCGGAGTACTCAAAAATTCGACGACCTCCTGGAGTTCTTCTTTCGCCTCATCGATGCCTGCAACATCGGCAAAAGAGACTTTGATGTCGCTCTCGGCAAAAATCTTGGCCTTGCTCTTGGCAAACGACATGACCCCCATCCCGGGTCCCATCTTTTTCATCGCAAATCGCCAGATCAGGAAAAAAATGACGAGCGGGAAAATCCAGGATAAGATGCCGATAAGAAATTTATTTTCATATTTCCCGGCATAGCTGACCTTGCTTTCATCCAATTCCTTTACCAGGCCGGGATCATCCACCCGGATGGTGCGTAACCTTCTTCTCAGGCGGGCCTATCACCGTTGCCTTGATAGTATCAGGACCGATGGTCAATGCCGACAGTTTGGCTTCGGCGAGGTATTGCTTGAATTGGCTGTAGGGGATCGTCTCCACCTTGTCGGAGAAAATGCGAGGCTGCAGGTAAGAAAACAAAAGCGCGGCCAACAGGACATACCAGATACTGAAATGGGCCTTTGGAGGAAGGGAGTTCTCGTCCTTCTGCAAGGGCCTCAGGCCAACCATCGAACGGAGTTTGTCTATGAGTGTCTCCGGTGATTGGTTATTTCCTTCAGATGACATTTGTTCACTCCTTTTTGTTGGGGCGCCAATCCGTATGCGCTTTTGCGAATAATTTTGTTTCACGGGCAACTACTCATAGGGTAAACGACTTGACTTGATAAACCTCTGTATCGTTCACAAGCAGGCCGTCTCGCAGATAAGCGCAGACTTCGATACATCGGTATGCTGAATGGCCCGATCGTCCAAAGATGAGGCGCAGCTGAATAGTTGCAGTTGCTCCCGCCTATCAGCCCGATAAGACCGATAATAATCAAATATATGGCCACGATGTAGTTCAACAGACGAGGTACGACCAGAATGAGAATACCGGCAATCTGCGAGATCAGCGGTGCAAGGCTTATATGCAGACTATTGATGTTCATGTTTTGCACCTTGGAGGTAACCGTTCACCAGGTAACCAAACAATATCTCGCTTACCGACGAAAGTTCCTGTGCAGTTTGTGTTCAATTATAAATATGCAAACTCTGCGCCATCTTTTTATTTGCTTACAGCAGATTGTTATCTTTCAGGTATTACAGAGTAATCAGCCAAAAAAAGGAGGTGCGCTGAAAGAGATATCCGCCATGACGTACCGGTTATATAGAGCCTATGGTCATATATGACCGGTACCATGTTCTTCAGCGGCAACAGCTGGCAGGCGGTGAAGGAGAGATAGGGCTGGTATTCCGAGAATACTTCGCTATTCTTCCGCAAAAGGCACTATTCTCTGCGTGCTTTAGCCGTTTGCAGGGCATAATTTTTATCCATTGCAAATAATCTCCACTTCATTGCTGATGAATAAATACCGGCTTTTTAGTCCTGGCCTCTGGCGTAATGCCAGTGTCCAAAGCGTTCGACCGTCGACCATTGCTAGGAGCCTGTCGGATTGTGCCCTTTTTCCCCATATCTTCGTTAAACTCGAAAAAATTATCCTCGGAATATTAACTATATACCTCCGGTAATTTTTTCGAGTTCGCCTCGATCTGAGAAAAAATGCCTATAATCCGACAAACTCCTAGTCACAAGAATATAGCGTACTCCAGCTGATGCAGCGCTATTCCCGATGTCGCCATCGCAGCAATGAAATTGTACCTGGTTCCCGCAATGTCAGGCTGCATACCATAGTATCGCGAAGTAATGGCATAACGTGCCAGCCATAACAAAAAAATGCCAGATGAGGTGGCCGTATTTCAGCCGGGAATCGGTTGCGAAAAAGGCGACGCCAACCGTGTAAAACAAACCTCCGGCAAGCAACAAGAGCAATCCTCCTGTTTGCATTCTGACCCAAAACGGATAGATGGCGATAACGCCAACCCATCCCATTATGAGGTAGAGTGAGGTAAAGAGTATCGGACGGGAGGCCAGATAGTATGCTTTAAGGGATATCCCGAGTAGCGCAATCCCCCAAACCACCCCGAACAATGACCAGCCCCATGGGCCATGCAGCACCCCGAGCGTGAACGGGGTGTATGTGCCGGCAATGAGTAAAAAAATAACGGCATGCTCGATGACCCTGAATACACGTTTGGCTTTACCCGGGGGTAATGCATGGTAAACTGAAGAAGCAAAATACAGCATTATGATAGTCGCGCAAAAAACACTGGCGCCGAACACGAATCGGCCACTTTCGTTGCGGATCGCGTCAATGATGAGTATCGCGGACCCGACAAGTGCAGCGATCAACCCTATGCCGTGACTTATGCTGTTTGCAATCTCTTCGGCCCCGGATTGCCGGCGATTTTGTCGTGCATCGACGATGCGTACATCAACTTGTTTATGCTTTTCCACCCATGTCCAAAACCTCTCCATAATTCACCTCAACATTTGACTCTCGCACCCTGCCTCAACTCTTTTTTCTCCCCATAGCCAGCAAGGAAAACAGCCAGACCTGTACCCCACCCCTATGTGGTACGGCAAATCGTCGTATCAGACCTCCAACGAAGTAGATCGGGCTTTTTGCGAGTCCATCATTATCGTCGATCCACTCGGTTCCGGCCCCCTCCCAGGTGAATGACCAGCTCATTGTTCCCCGAGTCAGGTGCTTTTTTTATCTCAAATCCCAACTTTTTTCCCAGCCCGAGCATATTGCTGTTCTCATGTAACACGATGCCGCTTACCGTTTCGAAACCCTGTTTTTCGGCAATTGACAGGCATTTTTCCAGCAGGTACGAACCAATGCCCGTGCCTTGCCAGGCATCGCCTACCAGAACGGCAAATTCACCGGTTTTGCCATCCGGGTCGCCGATGATTCGTGCAACCCCAAGCATGCTTCCGATCCGGGGTTCTTCATCGATGGCTACCAGCGCAACCTCCCGATCGTAATCAATCTGAGTGAACCGGGCCAGCATCTCGGGCTGCAACTCCTTTAAGTTACCGAAGAAACGGTAATATATCGAGGTGGGCGAGAGTGTTTTGAAAAATTCCGTGAAAAGCGGAGCGTCTTCGGGCTTGACCGGACGAACAAAAACACGGCGCCCGTCGACGCCAACCATGTGGGATTCCTCCTCCTCGGGATACGGCCCGATAACCAGATGCAGACTGGACGACACGGCAGGCGGTGAGAGGAGCATCCGGACATCGACCACCACAGGGTTGCCGTCTTTGATCAGAACGGGGTTCATGTCCAGTTCGGCAATTTCCGGAAAATCGATCAAGAGCTGGGAGAGACGGATGATCATTTCCTCGAGTCGCTCCAAGTCGGCGGCTGGACGGTTCCGGAATCCTTGCAACAGGGTGTATGCCTTGGTCTCCTGAATGAGGCGCAGGGCAAGCAGTCGGTTCATGGGCGGAAGTCCCAGTGCCCTGTCTTTCAATACTTCCGTGTAAATGCCACCCATACCAAAGAGAATCACCGGCCCGAAATTGGCGTCCCGTTTCGCGCCCAATAGAATTTCATAGTCCGGATTTGAAAAAAATGGTTGCATCGTCACGCCTTCGATCCGGGCATCGGGTTTATACCGGCCGGCCGAGGATATGATGTCGTTGAAGGCCATACAGACATCGGCATCGCAACGCAAGTCCAGACGCACACCGCCGGCATCGGTTTTATGGGTGATGTCCGGTGAGTGCAATTTCATGACCAGCGGATATCCCACTTCCCGGCCGATACGTGACGCCTGGGCTTTGGTTACGGCGATTTCAGTCCTGATCATAGGAAGGCCGTAAGCCGTGAGTATATTAGTGGAATCCGATTCCGAAACAAATCCCTCCGGCGATGCGCCGGTAATCAGCTTACGGACTTTTTCCTGATCGAATACCATGTCCCGGGTCAGCTTCGGCGGAATTTCCAGAAGCATTTCATGGCTTCGGGCATATTCAACCATATAGAGAAAAGCGCGAACCGCCCGTTCCGGCGTCTCGTAGGTCGGGATCCCTGCAGCATTTAGAATTCCAACGGCGTGTTCAATGATCTTGCCTCCCATCCAGCAGGCAAATACCGGATATTGCCGTTTTTTCATGGCGGCGACCAGCATTTCGGCCACGGACACCGGATCGGTAAGGGCCTGGGGTGAGAGGATAACCAGCACCCCGTCCAGGTTTTTCGAGTTGAAGCAGACATCCAAGGCGCGGCCAAACCGCTCCGCCGAGGCATCACCCAGGATGTCGATGGGGTTGCCCCGGCTCCAGTACGGCGGCAGGAACGCATCGAAAGCCTGCAGGGTGTCAGCATCAAGCGGTGCGGGTTCTTTTCCGTACCGGGCGAGCGTGTCCGCGGCCATCACGCCCGGCCCGCCGCCGTTGGTGAGGATCGCCAGCCGGGAACCGCTCGGTCGTGGCTGTTTGGCCATCAGCTCGGCGCAATCAAAGAGTTCTTCGATGGTGTCCACCCGGACGATGCCGGCGCGTTTGAAGGCGGCGTCATAGACGGCATCTTCTCCTGCCATCGCGCCCGTATGGGAGGCGGCCGCCTTCGCACCGGCCGGGCTGCTCCCGGATTTAAGGACGATAATCGGTTTGATCCGCGACACGGAGCGCGCCGCACTCATGAATTTGCGGGAATTCGTCAGACTTTCGATATACAACAGGATACTCTTCGCGGAAGGGTCATTACCGAGATAATCGATGATGTCTCCGAAATCGATGTCCAGCATGGACCCGATGCTGACGAAATGACTGAAGCCGATGCGCTCCTTCAAGGCGAGATCGAGAATCGCCGAACAAATGGCGCCGCTCTGGGAGACAAAGGCCAGATTTCCGGCCACGGGCATCTCGGAGGCAAAGCTCGCGTTGAGATGTGTCGCCGGCCGAATAATGCCCATACAATTCGGACCGACGATACGAAGCCTCCCGGCAGTGGCGATTCGTCGGATCTTCTCCTCAATCTCCCGGCCCTGTTCGCCGATCTCCTTCCCCCCGGCCGAAATAATGATGGCGCCGCCGATCTTTTTTTCCACGCATTCGCTCACGATATCGGCAACGCTCCGAATCGGCGTAGCGATTATCGCCAAGTCCACGCCAAGCTCCAGGGATGAAACCGAGTCGAAGCATGCCAGCCCGTTGATGGTCGTATACTTGGGATTTACCGGCAGCAACGTTCCCGAAAACCCGCCATCCAAAAGATTTTCCATAAGCGCGTTGCCAATGGTTCCGGCCTTTGCGCTGGCGCCCACCACTGCAATGTGGCGCGGGGTAAAAATGCGATTCAGATTGTATTGGCTCATCGGTTTCCTCGTCTCTTCAATTCAAAACGTTGATAAGTTTCCCAGGTCTGAGAAGATAGAGCGCCAGGCTCCGTTGGCGTTCAGAATTGCGTTGCTCATTGTCTTTATGTATTGGGCCCGTCTTTTCGAATCTCGCTCTCCGCCTGCTTCCAGTCCTCTGTCGCCCCACCGGCCCTGCGGCCCCCTTCTTCGTAGAGGAAGTATGCCCTTGTTGCGATCTGCGACGTGAGCTCGGGCTGATTTCCGGCAGGCGGTGAGACCTTGACCGGGTCGAAAACCCGATACGCCAACAGTTTCAATCGATCGTTGACCAGGAACCAGACCAGCGCATAGCCCCAGACAAAGAGCGCCCAGCCCCAGCCCAGCGGTGTCATGAAGAGCCCGTAAACCGCAATCAAGGTGGCGACGATCTGCGTACCGACCACCGCCATCCATAAAATCGGCGCGGGGCGTATGGACCAGAACGGACCGCGCGTCCGGGTCAGAAAGATCGTCAGGTGCCCGGCCACGGACAGCATCAGGTACATCAGGGTCTGGATATGCGGCCGGTCGAGGTGATAGACACGTTCGCCCAGATAAAACAGGCCAAAGGCGGCCACGGGCCCGATCACGCCCAGGACGGTGGCGACCCCAAGCACCATGTTCATGTTCCAGGCCTCGGGCTGATCCTTGTAATGCACATTGTCATAGGCAATGGACAGGATGGCTCCGTCATTGAGCAAGGCCAGCATGACGATCATCACCGCCGTCAACGGATAAAAATTGAAGATCAGGATCGCAAGCGTCATGAACAAGAGCACGCGCAGGGTCTCGGCAATGCGATAGATGGCATAGCTGTTCATGCGCTGGAAGATGCGGCGACTCTCCTTTATGGCGTCGATTATCACCGACAGGCCGGGCGTCATCAACACGATGTCGGCCGCCGCGCGTGCCGCATCCGTTGCCTCGGAGACGGCTATGCCGCAGTCGGCCTTCTTCAGGGCGGGGGCGTCGTTCACCCCGTCTCCCGTCATACCGACGATGTGACCGCATTTTTGCAACACATCGACGATATGGAACTTGTGCTCGGGAAACACCTGAGCAAACCCGTCCGCTTTTACGATTGCCTCGGCCACCTCCGCAGTCTCGTCATGCTTGACGTCGCCCAGCCCGGAGGCATCGACAATGTCTGGACCCATGCCGAGCTTCTTGGCGGTTTCCTGGGCGATTGCCAGGGCATCGCCGGTTACCATCTTGATCTTCACCCCCATCGCAAGCGCGGTGGCGATGGTGGCCTTGGCATCTTCTCGCGGCGGATCGAACAAGGGCAAGACGCCGAGAAACCGCCAGCCGCCGTCCCCTTCGGCCCGTGCCACGCCCAACGAGCGGAAGCCGCGCGCCGCGAATTCGCCCACCGCCTTATTAACTTCGCCCTGTATGTTCTTGGTATCAGTCGACAATTCCAGGATCACCTGCGGCGCGCCCTTGGTCACCTTGAACTCCGTGCCGTCCGTATTCTTGACGGTGGCCTCGGTGCGCTTATGGACCGGATCGAAGGGCTGATAATGGGTTACCTCGAAATCCTGTAAGGCATCTTTGTCCGCAAGACCGCCAAGCACGGCAAGATCGATGGTATCGTTGTTTTCAGCCCGCGATGCCAGTGCGCCGTTTAAGATAAGGTCCTCCGCGGCGAGATCACCCAGGCAAAACGGATCGCCCAGCGTCAACTTGTTCTGGGTCAGGGTGCCGGTTTTGTCCGAACAGAGCACATCCACGCCCGCCAACTCCTCGATTGCCACCAGCTTGCTGACAATGGCCTGTTTTCTGGCAAGCAACCTCGCACCCACCGCCATTGTCACCGACAGCACAGTCGGCATGGCCACCGGAATGGCGGCCACCGTAAGCACCAGGGCAAACTGCAGGGTGGTGAGGATCGGGTCGCCGCGAAAGATTGCAAAACCGATAATCACCGCGACCAGAGCCACCGCCAGGATGATCAGGTAATTGCCGATCTTCAACACCGCCCTTTGAAAATGGCTCACCGAGTGTGCCTCCTGCACCAGCTGCGCCGTCTTGCCGAAGTAGGTGTTCGCGCCCGTGGCGTAAACGAGGGCCCCGATCTCTCCCCGGCGAATGATCGAGCCGGAAAACACAGCCTCCCCGGATTGACGCGTGGCGGGCAGGGATTCGCCCGTCAGCGCCGATTGATCCACTTCCACCTCATCGCCGTCGAGCAGGCGCGCATCGGCAGGTACAATGTCGCCCAACCGCAGGCGGATGACATCTCCCGGCACCAGCTCCCGCGCCGGCGGCGTGATCCACTTGCCATCGCGTTTAACCCGGGCCTTGATCGCCAGCTTGGCCTTCAGGGCCTCGATGGCGTTGCCCGCCTCGCGTTCTTCAAAGAATCCGACCGCCGCGTTGGCCAGCAGCAAAAGAAGGATGATGAAAAAATCCGGCCAGTGCCGGACCACCCCCGAGAGAATCACCGCCACCTCGATCATCCATGGGATGGGGCCCCAGAAATACGACAGGAACTTGAGTAACAGATTGGTTTTCTTCTCTTCGATCTCGTTGGGTCCATACTCGCTCAACCTCTTTTCGGCTTCCGCCTGGCTGAGGCCGTCCGGCGAGGAGCCTAACTTTTTCTCCACTTCCGGCAGGGGCAGGGATTTCAGATCGTCTTTGGCGTCTGGCTTCGATGGCGTCTTGGATTCGGGTTTATTTGTGGTAGCGCGTTCCATCATAGGGCACTCCTGTCATTTTTTACCATCGCAAAAGAAGAACGGCCAATCTCTTACCATTCGTGGGCAATCCAGCTTGCTTTCGTGTACATGGTGTACAGCTTCGCCGGATTTGCTCCTTCATATCAGTCGCGGAAGAAGCCCGTTTATACTTCACTCAACCACTTCCGAGCCTCAGCGCCATCGGCGTGTTCAAAGTATCGGACAGCCGCTTTCGTGAAAGGCTTGCAGAATATCGCCATGCCATGCTGCCACCTCTCTTCTCCGACCATCGCCAGTCGCTCGATGTCGCCGAAGTGTTTCATACCGAATTTGAAGTCCTCCCACGCCGCACTGACCTCCCAGCCGTGAAAATCGCTCATATCAAACAGCACGCGCAATTTTCCGTGCTGCCGGATAAGTCGTTCGAACTCGGGCACAAAATTTTCGTAATCTGCTTTTTCCAACTTGCCGCTGACATGAATGGCAAGCATCTTGCCTCCATTTTCCTCATTGATTTGAACAGGCATTTCTGACTCCTTTTAGTTTACAATTTCATACGCTCATCGGCCTCGTTTCCCCACCATTCAAGGGCTGATTTGCTTCGCGTCAGGATCGTCCGCGGGTGAAGAAGACACCTTGGTGAATATTTTGTGAGAAGCTGCATTCCACAAAGCGATGACCGGCACTTCGGGATGATAGGGGTGAAAGCTGAAAATGCTCAGTGATGCAGTATCCAGCGGGAAATGCCGCGCTTCGACCACCGGCAATCCGATCCACCTTACGGCCAGGACGCCGCCAAACTGGCCGTGAGAAAAAAGCGCTACCCTTCCATCCAGGGTGCGAAGGCGAGCGATGAGTCGATCGGCCCGCTCGGAAATTCGCGCGGGCATCTCCCCATGCGGACAACCGTCCCGAAATACATCCCAGTGAGGTCGTCGTTTACGGATATCCACAGATCGCTTTCCTTCGTAATCGCCATAGTCCCATTCCACGAGGTCAGGTTCGATTTGCGGGGCCTTATCCAGCCCGACTAACTCGCAGGTCTGCCGGGCACGCGTAAGCGGACTGGTCAGCACATGGGCAAACCGGATGCCCAGGAGGTTCTTGCCAAGAGCTCGCGCCTGGTTCTCGCCGTTCGCGGTCAATGGAATATCGGTGAGACCGGTGTGCCGGCTGGAGAGCGCCCACTCGGTTTCGCCATGTCGAATGAGGTAGAGGCGCAAAAGCATGGAGTTGTTTGTTGTCATGCTCATAACCTTTCCATTGCCGAAGTGTATTCGCCACGGAGTACCGGGCTGTTTCGGCCTGGGGAATCCTTAAGTCCGCAAATCGTTTAATGCAGGTTGGAGTACTTTCTCACTCATTTCGCAATCTTTGTGCCAGGTTTTAGACACTCGGATCATGCAATCCATCATTTTGCTATTTATGAAAAAAATACTGGAAAATGATATCGGGCAAGGTCGCTGACAACCATGGGGAGTGGTTATATTTACCCAGGTGGTGATATGTAACCACTTCTGGATTTCTTTGGTGATGATGTATGGCAGCTCGGCTGAGCAGCCAGAGGAAACAATAAACGCAATATTTTTTATTGACTTACTGCCGGGTTGCGCTGCCAAGGCTCGAATTCTAGCCAAGAATTGGCATACAAATTGCTGTGCCAAAGTATGTAACCGGAAAAGCGATGTAACCGTTTACCAGGTTAACCAAACAGTGGCTAAACCAATGAACTGTAAACATTCACCAGTGCCCCAGGTTGGTGCAAGCTGGCTGGTGGGCAATAGCCTATCTATGCACGCCAGCCAGATCGTGCCAAGATGGGGTGCTGGCGAACGTTTACAAAGCGATTAACAGCCTGAAAAGAAAGAGACAGGAGGTGCCCAATGACTATCGCCCATTCCAACGCGCTGGTGCTCTTTGGTGTAACGGGCGACCTCGCCCACAAGAAGATATTCCCGGCGCTCTATGCCATGGCGAAACGAGAAGCCTTGAACTTCCCCATCGTCGGCATTGCCCGCCCGGCGTGGAGTCCGGAGCGCCTGCGTGCCCGCGTAACGGAGAGTATTCAGCAATCAGACGGCATCGACAACCAGCGCGCCTTCGATCGGCTTCTCGCCCAGCTCAGGTACGTGAGCGGCGATTATAACGATTCCGAGACATTCGTGAAGATTAAAGCGGCTCTGGGAAACGCCCGGCGCCCTGCCCATTACCTGGCGATTCCGCCGTCGCTCTTTGAAACCGTTATCCAAGGCCTCGGCACAGCAGAGTTGGCCGATCAGGCGCGGGTCATTGTTGAAAAGCCGTTCGGCCGCGACCTGGCCTCGGCGCGTGAGCTGAACCGTGCGGCAAGGTCCGTGTTCCCGGAAGACTCGATTTTCCGCATCGACCACTTTCTTGGGAAAGAGGCAATCATGAACATCCTCTATTTCCGCTTTGCCAATTCATTTCTCGAACCGATCTGGAACCGCAACCACGTGGCCAGCGTCCAGATAACCCTGTCCGAGAATTTCGGTGTCGAGAAGCGCGGCGCGTTCTACGAAACCGCGGGCTGTCTGCGAGATGTAATCCAGAACCATATGTTCCAGGTCGTTGCCCTGCTTGCCATGGAGCCACCGGCAACCAGGGGCTTTGGCTCCGTGCATTGCGAGAAGGCCAAGATCTTCCAGGCCATGCGTCCCCTGCAGGCCGACGATCTGGTGCGGGGCCAGTACGCCGGCTACCGAACGGAGTCAAATGTGGCGAAAGACTCCGACGTCGAGACGTTCTGCGCGCTGCGACTTTTTATCGACTCGTGGCGTTGGGAGGGGGTGCCGTGGTACCTGCGTTCCGGCAAATGTCTGGCCGAAACAGCGCACGAGATTCTGGTGGAGTTGAAGCCGCCGCCGCAGAGGCTTTTTGCCGACTCGGCGCCGGCAACCGGCCGGGCCAACTATCTGCGCATCCGGCTCTCCCCCCTTCCCGCCATTGCGCTCGCCGCCCGTGTCAAGCGCGCCGGGAAGGAGTTTCTGGGCGACCAGCAGGAACTCTATCTCTTCGAATGCGAACAGCCGGGCGAGGAGACACCTTACGAGCGCCTGCTTGAAGACGCCATGGCAGGGGACGATGCCCTCTTCACCCGCGAGGATGCTGTCGAGGCAGCCTGGCAAGCGGTCGAACCGGTCCTTTGGGCCCATCATCGCGCCCATCTCTACCAGCCAGGAAGCTGGGGGCCAAAGGAGGCCGACCTGTTGCTTGCCCGCGATGGGTACAGCTGGCAGCAGCCCTCGATCGATGGTGAAAAGGTGTGCACTAGTGACCGGCCGCAACGATGACACCGCTACGCTGGTATGAAAGCTCAGTGCTCCGACATGGCAAGGCCAGTGGTGGCCGGGGAATTTGCTCTAAAATACATCCTGTACATTGGGGACGACGCAGTCTGCTACCATGTCAACCAGCGTTGCACGAAGCGATTTCCCCGCCTGATCTGCCAGCGCCGGAACTCGTCTCCCAGTAAAATGACGAGTGCGAACGGCAGGCCGAGCGAAACCTCGAACCAGCCGATCGGTGCTGCCCCGAAAAACGGCTGCAGGAAAGAAACATGGGAAATGGCAGCCACCAGGCCGAGTTCGACGGCGATCCCGACCCATATCAATGTGTTGGTAAAGATTCCTGCGGACAGGATGCTTTGCCGCCGGGTGCGGCAGATCAATACGTCGGCGACCTGGCAGATCACTACGGCGGCAAAAAACGACGTGACGGCCGTTCTGTAGAGCAGGCCTGAATCGGGCAATTCGCTCCCCCATGTCCAGCCGCCCTGATGCAGCACGACGAAGAAGGCAAAGAATCCTGCGGCCGCCTGCAACATACCGAAGATGCCGTAACTCATGCCCAGCAGCGTCCAGGTCAGCAGTCGTTCCTCGCGCTTGCGTGGCGGCTGTTTCATCACGTCGGTCTCCGGGCGCTCCCGTCCCAGCCCCAACGCGGGTAGCAGGTCGGTGCCCAGGTCTATCGTCAGGATCAGCACGACGGTGAGCGCCAGCGGTGCGCCAAGCACCACGAAAGCGATAAACGGCAGTATCTCGGGAACGTTGCTGGTCAGGATGTAGGCGATGAATTTCTTGATGTTGGCAAAAATGGTACGCCCTTCCTCGATGGCGCTGACGATGGTGGCAAAATTGTCGTCCATAAGCACCATGTCCGCGGCCTCCTTGGCAACTTCGGTGCCCGACACGCCCATTGCCACACCCATGTCGGCATTTTTCAGAGCCGGCGCATCGTTGACGCCATCGCCGGTGACCGTGACGATCTCGCCCTTTTTCTGCAATGCCCTGACGATCTGCAGTTTCTGCATCGGGGAGGTGCGGGCGAAAATCAGTTCGCGGCAGTCCAGCAATTGGGACAATTCTTCCTCGCCCATCTCCAGTAATTTTTCGCCGACGACCACTTGGCCGTCTCCGGTATAAAGCCCGACCTGGCGCGCGATGGATTCGGCGGTGGTGTGGTAATCGCCGGTGATCATGAATGCGCGGATGCCGGCGCTGCGGCACTTTTCAATCGCATCCGGAATTTCCGGGCGCGGCGGATCGAGCATACCCACCATACCCAGATAGACGAAATCCTCCTCGCTGGCTTCAGTCGCCTCGGTGGTTTTGAATGCCAGGGCAAGTACCCGCTCGCCGCGCGCAGCCATCACTTCGTACATTTCCAATGCCTGTTGTCGGGCTGCCGCGTCAAACTCCACGCGCACCCCTTCTCGCAACGCGTGGGTACATTTTTTGAAAACAATTTCCGGTGCACCCTTCATATAGGCGAGGTTGGGCTGATCGCCCTCGCTACGGTGCGTGGTGATCATGTGCTTGGTGGCGGAATCGAAGGGATCTTCGTGAATGCGCGGAAAACGGCTTTGCAAATCCCCGAGCGGTTTCAACTGCTGGGCGAAGACCAGCAGGGCACCCTCGGTCGGATCCCCCAGAAAACCCGATTCCGACAGGCGGGCGTTATTACACAAGACAAGCGTGGTCCAGGCCTCGTCAAACCCTTCGACCTGCGCCAGACCTCTCTGATAAGCCGACCGTTCGTGTTCGCCGAGCACCAGCGTGGTGACCTTCATCCGGTTCTGGGTGATCGTCCCGGTCTTGTCTGTGCAGATCACCGTGGTCGAGCCCAGCGTCTCGACCGCTTCCAGATTCCTGATCAACGCGTTTTTTCGGGCCATGCGTTTCGAGGCCATGGTCAGCGCCAGGGTCACCGTGGGCAACAGGCCTTCCGGCACATTTGCCACGATGATGCCTATCGCAAAAATCAGGCTGCCGATGAGCGGCTTGCCGAGGAAGACGCTGAGCATGAAGAACAGCACGCCCAGCGTGATGGCGATCCCGGAAATAATTCGGATGAAATAGCTGAGCTCTTTGCGTATCGGCGTTTGAACCGCAACAGTTTCTTTGGTGAGCTGGACGATCTGCCCGATCTGGGTGTTCATGCCGGTGCCATAAACCAGCGCCTTGCCGTTGCCGCTTTGCACCAGCGTGCCGGAAAAAACCATGTTGCGGCTTTCCAGCAGGTTGTCGTGGGTACAGTCCAGCTTGCGCAACTGCGGTTCGCTTTCGCCGGTTAACGAGGAGTGGTCGACCTTGAGCTGGTTGATTGCGATCAGGCGCCCGTCTGCCGGAACGCGGTCGCCCTCTTCCAGCAGGATCACATCACCCGGCACCAGCAAGCGGGCTTCGATGCGCGACGCCACTCCATCCCGCAACACGGAAATCATCGGCGGCAGCATATTGCGGAAGCTTTCCATGATGCGGTCGGTTTCATGCTGCTGGATGTAGGAAAACAAGGCATTCAGCAGCACCACCACCAGCAATGCCACGCCGATATAAAAATTACCTTCGCCCGGCTGCAGATAATTGGCGAAGAAAGCCAACGCGGAACCGGCGATCAGCAACAACGCGAAAAAGTTGTTGAGCTGGCGAAAGAACTTGACGATCTCCGGCGTCTCTTTGCGGGCGTGGAGTTCGTTGTTGCCATATTCCGACAGACGCCGGGCGGCATCGGCGCTGTCCAGTCCGGCACTGCTGCAATGCAGCCGTTGCTCCAGTTCCGCAAGGGGAATGCGGTGCGGATCGGCTATCGCCGTTTTATCTTGCGGATCGAACATGATGTTTTACCCAGGTAACCGGATTGGAGGGGAAATGCATAGCATGAACTCCAGAGGATCAACGATCCTTAAAAAATTATTTTTCCCATGGCTCATCTTCCGACGATCCAATACTGTTTCCGTCTCCTCGACATATTGGATATTTGAGTACGAAATCGTCGTTTTTAGTGACTCACTAGCGTGTATCGCCGCGATACTCCGTATCTCTGAATTTTTCTTTTGGCTGCCATGTCTCAATTTCGATGAATATGCGTTTAACATGCGGATAGGCTTGTTTTATTGCCCTGTCCAATCCCGCCACGGTTACTTCAACTGCCGTGGCAAGGATTGGGTCCACAAAATCGACGCTGATATTCACAAGGATAAAGTCAGGCCCCATATGCATGGCCAACCACCTGTCCGCCCAGGCAGATAATATCCATTGTATCATACATCACATATCGGATAGGATTAATCAAGGTCAGAACAAAGGGGACGTTGTTTAATTGTTGAATTAACCAACCGACCATAATATCTCAAATTCATGCCAAGACAATCACGACTCGACGTCCCCGGCCTCCTTCAACATGTCATCGTCAGAGGGATTGAACTAGCGAAAATATTTTTCGATGATGCCGACAGGAAGCAGTTCGTCGATGGCAGCACCTGATGTGTCTTGCTATCTGGCAATACGGCTGATGCGACATGGAGGACCCAACGTGGGTGAGATCCTCAACATTGGCCGTTCCGCGGTTGCTCATGCCGTCCGGCGGGGTGAGCGAATCGTTGAAAGCAATGAAAATCTGATCGGCAAGATATTTGCCCTATCTCAATTCAACAATTAAACTACGTCCCCTTTGCCCTTCAAAGGAGCTTGGTATATCCTTAGAATATGGACCGACAAACGAACCTTGGGGCGTGCGTCGATTTTATGTTCGCGACCCGTTTGGTAAGCTCGTCAATCTCCTTCAGCATCAGTAGCCATACCAGTGACTTTGTGTTCTGACAAACCGCTCAAATTCGTTCCGGCCACAAAAAGCGTGGCCTCCACCGGACTAGCTAACGCTCGCTGTTTAGCGGGGCGTTATCCAGCATTTCCCACGCTACCCACGGGGTTTTATGGGTTATGCACCTTGAGGTAATCAACAAAACCAGACAATTAAGAAATAGGAAAAATAGCGATGGTGCAATGTAAATACTCGACTCACAATTGTGCACTTTTCAGGGAGTCAACACCTTGGTAAAAGCTCAATGTGGGGAAAAAGGAATCGTGAGAAATGAAATACACCAAAAATAAAACGATCCGTCTGTTCGAGTCCTACGCTGAAAAAGGAGATCCCAACGGTTGGTTCGAGGAATTCTATTCTGGGGCCGAAGGCGACATTAATAATGTTTACTGGGCCGACTTGGCGCCTAACCCAGTACTGGTCGCCTGGTTGGAGAAGCACCCCCCACCGCCAGGCGCCCGGGCGGTCACGGTGGGCTGCGGCCTTGGAGATGACGCAGAACTGCTCGCGAAGTACGGTTATGCGGTCACTGCGTTTGATATTTCGGCCACAGCTATCGAAATGTGTAAAAAGCGTTATCCTCAAAGCAAGGTAGATTACCTTGTTGGTGATCTTTTTAATCCAAAGCCTGCTTGGGCGAGGGGGTTTGATCTGGTGTATGAATGCAACACCACCCAGATCCTAGCGGAACCGCAACGCAGCCAATCGGTCAATGCCATCGCCGAATTGACCTCGCCGGGAGGGCTGGTGCTGGTCTCATGCCGCAGTCGGGCGGTAGGCGACAATTCGTCTACCTTTCCCATTGCCATGGATCGTAATGAAATGGATGGATATGTTCGAGCTGGACTTGCCGAGAGCTGCTTTGAAGCCTATGACGACCATCAGGATCCGCCGGTGCCCCATTTCTTTGCGGTATACCTTCGCCCGTCCTGATATGTTTTTTGGCACGATAGTGAGGCAGCAGGTTCTATCCAGCTGCAGCTCTAGTATATGGTTGTTGTTCCATGCCATTTTTTCAATAGATAGACTTGAAAGATGGAACAACGCTACATAACGATTACCATGCACACGGATTTTCAGGGTCGGCCGGTTTACGCTGAAACACTATTTCCTAATAATCGTGCTTTTGCATAGTCATCCCTCCCCTGCAAACCGCTGATGGTGGATGTTGTGCAGAGAAATACGATGAAAAAGTTATCTACATGGCAATACGATGAATTCAAGCAGGTCGGCGTCGACTATGAAGATGTGGCCGAGGTTGAAGCCTACGACTCACGTCATGCCCAGTTTCGAGACGTGGACGCTGAGTGCACCAGAATTCTTGATGCGCTGGCTGTCACTCCGCAGTCGGTTGTGATAGAGATTGGAACGGGGACGGGAGCCTTTGCTATTCACGCGTCTCAGCGCTATGCACACGTCTACGCCGTCGATGTTTCAAGCCCTATGCTTGCATTTGCGCAGCAGAAAGCGAAAAAGGCCGGACTGAAGAACATCACCTTCTGCCACGCTGGTTTCTTGACTTACGAGCATCATGGTGCACTCGCAGACGCGCTTGTTACCAGCATGGCCTTTCATCATCTGCCGGATTTCTGGAAGGGTATTGCGCTGAAGCGCATGAACGGCATGCTCAACCCCGGGGGGGTGTTGTACCTCCACGATGTGATCTTTGAACAAGCTGATGCTGAGACCCATATTTCATGCTGGCTTGACCAGTTGGAAAAAATCGGCGGGACACAACTTCGCGAAGAAGTTGAAACGCATATCAGGGAGGAGTTTTCGACCTTCGACTGGATTATTGACGGCCTGCTGGAAAAGGCCGGCTTCAGGATTCTATCCAAAGAAATGAGAGAGGGTGTTACCGGGACTTACCTGTGTGAAAAGCAATGAGCAGTTGCACAACCAGCCAATCAACACGGAATGTCATACAGTTATCGCGATCCAACCCCAGCATCCCATAGAAGAAGCCCTGTCCCCGGGGCTTCTTCTTGCGCAAAGAACACACCAAATCACTTCCGCTTCCCATCACAATCGACGGTCTCGTCGCCGTCCACCGCCGTCGTCACATAGGTCAAGCCACCGAAGTCCACCCCCTTGCCAAAGGTGGGCGAGAAGGTAATGCCGCGGTATTCCGGGACCGAATTCGGATCGTTCTCGTCGGGATAGCTGAACCATAGCCCGATATTGTAGCTCATGCCGGGCTTGAAGGGTTCCTTGAAACCGGTCTTGAGCTTATCGATGTCGTCCAGGCCGAACACGAACCCCCAGCCGTCCCCCCCGATCTTGTTTACCTGGCAGACCCACAGACCCACATCCACGCCACCGTCGCCCGACAACCCAGGGCCATAGGAATACCCGACTGACGCATAGGCATACACCGGCATGTGCCCCGAGAGGTCGATCGCCGCGCCGGATTCACCGGTGCCGCCAACAACGATCAGCTTTGCATCGACCACCGCACCGATGGTCAGGGTGCGATGCCCCAGGAAGGCCGGCGGCATCGTGCCATCCGATGCCCGCTCGGCGTTCGCCGCGATGCTCTGTGGGGTCCCCGATTGCAGCGCGTTGGCCACCTTCGGGTCCTGACCTATCCGCGTGGCCAAGTCGATGCCAGTCTCGATGTCGTCCCGCATCTCTGCGAGCTTTGCACGGGCGATGGCCTCGAATCGCGCGTCCCGTGGCAGCTTGTCCAGGGTGCAGGCCGTGTCCTTCACCAGCCATTCACCCCACATGCCCAGGGGGCCCTTGTCCACGCAGATATGCCTCCGGTAATTTTTTCGAGTTTGCCTCGATCTGAGCAAAAATGCCCATAACCGACAGGCTCCTAGCGTCGGTGCCCTGGTCCAGGGGACAAAAATTCAAGATTTGTGGATATTGAGCTTACGCATGCGGGCGCGTAAGGTACTGCGATCAAGGCCGAGTATTTCGGACGCACTGTTTTTTCCACTGATTTTCCACTGCGTTTGTGCAAGAACCCGCATAATATGCTCTCTTTCAACCGCAACCAGTGTTTTTGGGCTTTCGCTGAGATATTTTGGACGGTTTTTTGAGTTCATCGACAAGACGCAGCTTTGGACCCGATGTGTTAATCACCGCCCGTTCGAGAACGTTCTCCAGCTCTCGAACATTCCCCGGCCAATGGTAGTCCTGTAGGGCATGCATTACGCCTGCCGGAACAATTTGAATCGATTTGCCCAGGCGCTTGCCAATCTTCTGAACGTAAAAATTCACCAGAGGCGCAATGTCATCCAAACGATCCCGAAGCGGCGGTACGGTGATCGGAAAAACGTTCAAACGGTACCAGAGATCTTCACGAAAGCTGCCCTTTCGGACCTCTTCCTCCAGATTGCGATTGGTAGCGGCAATGATCCGTGTATCGACTTTGAGGGTCTGCGAGCTGCCCAGACGTTCGAACTCGCCATCCTGGATAACCCGCAACAGTTTTGCCTGAAGCTCCAGGGGTAACTCCCCTATTTCATCGAGAAAGAGGGTGGTGCCGTCGGCGACCTCGAATCGTCCGAGACGACGGGACCCAGAGCCGGTGAAAGCGCCTTTCTCATGGCCGAACAACTCACTCTCTATAAGGCTTGTCGGGAGCGTTGCGCAATTTACCTTTACCAGGGACCGGTTTTTCCGCAGACTCAGACCGTGAATGGCACGGGCCACCAACTCCTTGCCGGTTCCCGTCTCGCCGAGAATCAAGACGGTGGTATTGCTGCCGGCAATCTGTTCAACCTTATAGAGCACATATTTTAGCCCATCGCTTTGGCCGATAATATTCTCAAAGTTGTATTCCAGTTTTATCTCGTCCTGGAGATAGGCTCGTTCCGCTTCCAACTGGTCTTTTAATTTACTTATTTCGGCAAGGGCTTTTTCAGCGACAAGCCGCTTTTGCTCCGCATCTTCCCTTGCCGCAACAAGTTCGGCCGTGCGTTTCTCAACAAGTTCCTCAAGGCCTCTTTTGTAATATTCACGATCAGTTACATCTGAAATTGATAAAATAGATCAACCGGCTCTCGTCTTCCTCTCCGGAGATCCATCTGGCATTGAACTGCAGAATCTTCGAGCCCAGGTCCTCAAACGTATTCTCCACCTCAAAGTCGTTGACAAGAGGTTTTTTGGCAAGGATGTCTTCAAGCAGTTCTCTCAGCCGCGGAATGTCCCATTGCCGGTTATGGAGATCATAGAATACCGTCCCTTCCGTCTCATCGGGTTCAAGATTGAAGATCCGGTAAAAGGCATCGTTGGCCTTTACCACGTTCAAAGCAGCATCAAGGACGACGACGGGCTCGCGGATCGAACCTAAAATGTCGTCAAAAACCTCAAGGAAACAATGCATCCGTTGGAGATACGATCCGTGTTCTTGATTTTGTCACCTCTTTTCCCAGGGGATAGATCACTGTTCATGAAGAAATCCTCCGGCTTCGCTGCAAAGGCTCGATCCAGTCAGATTGTCTTTGCGAGCATCATTTATTTATCTCATTTTCAGCATCGTTTTTGTCGTCCGGGCCAGACTCGGGATAGATTTTTTCCGCGCAATCCGGGCAGATGCCATGGCTGAACTGGGCTTCGCGTACGATCACTGATATAGTTTTCCACCTGGCTCCAGAACCCCTTATCGTCGCGGATCTTTTTGCAGTTGGCGCAGATGGGGATAATGCCGCGCAGGGTCCGGATCTCTTCCAGCGCAGATTGCAGCGCCTCTTTGTTTTTCCTCTCCTCGGTGATATCGACAAAAGTCAGCACCGCACCTTCTATGACGTTGTCGAGGGTGCGATACGGCAGAATGCGCATCGTGTACCACAACTCTTCCGTCGTCTGCACGTCCATCTCCTTGGGAACCAGGGTGTCCAGTACGGTCTGCACGTCCGGGAGCAGACGATCATAACCGACCAGTTTGGAGACGATATGCCCCACGGGCCGCCCCACATCGCTCGGGATCAGGTTGATAATCCGGTTGGCGGCAGGGGTGAAACGCAGGATGCGCAGCCCATGATCCACAAAGACGGTGGCGATGCCGGTCCCCGCCAGCAGGTTGTTCATGTCGTTGTTGGCCCTGGTCAAATCGGCCACCTTGGCTTGCAGTTCGGCGTTCACCGTGGCCAGTTCCTCATTGACCGATTGCAGTTCCTCCTTGGAGGTCTCCAGCTCTTCGTTGGTGGATTGCAGTTCTTCGTTTACCGACTGCATCTCTTCGTTGGAGGATTTGAGCTCTTCATTGGAGGTCTCCAACTCCTCGTTGGCTGCCTGAAGGTATTCTTCCTTGGCCCGCAGTTCCTGCCTGAGCGTCGCGATATCGACGCTTGCCTTGAGCTCTGCCGAAATGTCGCCGCCATCAGGATGTATCGAGTGATTGCTGCCGGCCTGCTCCACTTCCTCCAGGATAACGAGGTAGAGAGGCGCCTCGATCGTTGCCGAGGGGCCGGTAACCACAGGGCAGACAGTCAGGTTGACCGAACTGAAGTCACCGTTGGTCTTAACCCGCAGGCCGGGGGAGCGCACAATCTCGTTGGTCCTCACCGCCTTCTGCAGCGTCGTCGTCAACTCGTGCCGCAGTCCTTCACGGGCCATCTTCAGGATATTGTTGATACCGGACTCGCCGGGAGTCGGTTCAAGGTACATGCCGGTGCGGCCATGGAGATAGAGGATGTCGCCGCGATTGTTGACCAGCGCGCCGGTCGGGGCGACCTGTTGCAGCAGTGCCCGTTCGGTCAGCTCCCGCAGCGACAGTTTGCCGGGAACTCCTTTTCTTTCGGCCGCCAGCAGAGCCATTTCCTCCCGGGTTGCAAATGTGGGAAGAAATCGGCCGAAGGCCGTGCGTCCGGCACTGTGAATATCCTCTTTTCGTCTATACACCTTTGCTTTTCCATCCATAACGGCAAACAGATCACTAAAATCCCCCACGCTCTCCGAGGTACCCAGAAAGAGAAATCCGCCCGGGACGAGCGCGTAGTGAAACAGCGGGATAAGCTTCTTCTGCAGCTCACTGCTCATGTAGATCAGGAGGTTGCGGCAGCTGATGAGATCAAGTTTGGAAAACGGCGGGTCTCTGATCACGTCCTGCTCGGAAAAGACCACCATGTCCCGGATGCTTTTGTGAATGCGGTAGGTGCTGTTGTCGGGTTCGGATGCGAAAAAACGTGCCAGCCGTTCAGGTGCGACATCGGCGGCGATGCTGGCCGGATAGAGACCGATGCGGGCTGTGGCAATTGCCCGGCTGTCGATATCGGTGGCGAAGATCTGCACCTTGTAGTTCTGCTTCAAGACCTCCAGGCGCTCCTGCAGGAGAATGGCAAGGGAATAGGCCTCTTCGCCGGTCGCACAACCAGGAGACCAGACGCGGACCGTACTGCCGGCCGGCTTGCCGTCAAAAAGCCTGGGAATGATCTGCTCTTCAAGGGCCTTGAAGGCCTCCGGGTCACGGAAGAAATTGGTAACGCCGATCAGCAGGTCGCGAAAGAGTGCGTCCACCTCGGTAGATGTCCGTTGGAGATACTTGACGTAGTCGTCCACCGTTTCTATCTGGTGGACGGCCATGCGTCGTTCGATGCGGCGGTTGATCGTGCTCGGCTTATACAGAGAAAAATCGTGATCGGTCTGGGCCCGCAGCAGGATGAAAATTTTTTTATGGACATTTTCGATCGCCTTGGGCGGTTCGGAAATGGAAGGCCGGGGGTGCTTACCAAAGGCGTGAGCCGCATAAGCCATGAGTTGCTTCGCCATCTCGGCAGGCGGCAGCTCATAATCGACCAAACCGGTGGCGATGGCGCTGCGCGGCATGCCGTCGTATTCAGTGGAATCGGGTGACTGGACCATGACCATGCCGCCCTCGCCCTTGATTGCACGAACGCCCAGGGTGCCGTCGCTGCCTGTACCCGAGAGGACGATGCAGATGGCCCGTTCACGCTGATCCTGGGCAAGGGTTCGGAAAAAGAAGTCGATGGGCAGACGTCTGCCCCGGGGGGCGCTTGGCTCGAACAACTGGAGCGTGCCGTTCAAAAAGGCCATATCACGTCCCGGCGGGATGATATAGGCGCAGTTGGGTGCAACCGTCCATCCCGTCTGTTACCTCGAAGACCTGCATGCGGGTGTAGCGCTGGATGAGACCGGTGAGGATGCTCTTGTGGTCCGGGGCGAGGTGTTGCACCAGCACGAAGGCCATACCGGGATCCGCGTCAGCGGGCATGCCTGAAAAAAAGGCCTCGAAGGCCGCCAGTCCTCCGGCGGATGCCCCGATGCCGACGATGGGAAACCTGACCGCATAGCTCCCGGATACGTCTTTTTGCTCAGTGGTTTTCTCGGGAATCAACTTTGTACTGGTGGTCGGTACGCTGCCGGAAGTGGTAGCAACCTTTTCGGCTTTCTTGGTTTTACTGGATTTCATCTCGGGCTCCGATATCACTCAACAAAACAGTCATGTATAATTCACCTGTGTTCCGGCGGGATCCAACGTTGCAGTTCTTCGGCCATTTTCGTGTAAACTTATATCTTTACTCATCTTATACTGGAAGGCGGATGCTTTACCAGAGCTATTCCGTCCCCCCGCCGCATTCGGGGCATCATACAGTTAGGCAACGTCTCGCGGCAACTCCTTGCGATCTTCGACCGCTCGGTCGCCATATCCTCATTGAGGAAGGACGATTGTCTGCTTGGACTGCGTTTGCGCAACTCCCATCCTGACCACGACTCGATGCCTCGTCAGCCCCCTTTCCAGCGGTATCAAACCGTCGGTGACACGTCTTCCATCCATATCCACCCAGGCGACACCTTGCACGTAACCATCCGGATTTTCAACCTCAATATCATAAAGCGCCTCACCATGCAGGTAGCGCAGACTGAACCCAGGCCAGGAAGGCGGGATAACAGGATGTATCCGCAGAGTCTCTCCGCACACTTCAATTCCCAGAACCTCTTCGGTCCAGGCTCGGTACATCCAGGCCGCCGCACCAGTATACCACGACCAGCCGCCCTGGCCGATCCGTCCGGGCAGACGGTAGACATCGGCCGCGACCACATAGGGCTCCACCCCGTAATGCCAGACGGCTGCCGCATCGCGGGCATGCTCGATCGGATTGAGCAGACGCAACAGTTTCACCGCCCGCTCGCCATCGCCTTTGCGGGCCAGGGCCATGGCCATCCACAGGGCGGCGTGGGTATACTGACCACCGTTTTCGCGCACACCCGGAGGGTATCCTTTGATATATCCGGGCGAGGGTTCCGAGCGGTCGAAGGGCGGCGTAAAGAGCAGCGCCAAACCTTCATCCTCATCGACGAGATGACGCCAGGCCGATTCGAGGGCCCGAGCCGCACGACCGGGCTCGGCGGCGCCAGAAAGCCATGCCCACGATTGCGGCAGGGAATCGATTTTTGCCTCGGCATTGGCAGCGGAGCCAAGGGGCGAGCCGTCATCGAAGGTCCCCCGCAGGTACCATTCTCCGTCCCAGGCCACCCGTTCGACCCGCGTGATAAGAGCGTCTCGCTGTTCACGGTACGTCCTGCTCGCATCCGGTTGGTTCATCAACGCGGCGAGCTCGGCCATCCCCTGCAGGCAGCTGCAGAGGAACCAGGCGAGCCAGACGCTCTCCCCCTTGCCTTCCGCGCCCACCAGGTTCATCCCGTCGTTCCAGTCACCCGCTCCCATAAGCGGCAGGCCATGGGGACCGATCGTCAGGCCGCGACTGACTGCGCGCCGGCAGTGTTCAAAGACCGTGGCGCGTTCAAGGCTTTTCTCCGGCGTGGAAAACTGTTCGTTCTGCCCTTCTGGCAGCATCTCCGCTTCGAGAAAGGGAACCTCGACCTTCAGTATGCCTGTATCGCCGGTTGTGCGGACATACTGGGCGACCGCGTAAGGGAGCCAGAGAAGGTCGTCGGAAATACGCGAACGGATCCCGGCGCCTGCCGGTTCGTGCCACCAATGCTGGACATCGCCTTGCTTGAACTGCCGGCCAGCGGCCTTCAGGATCTGCGTGCGGGCCAGGTCCGGCCTGGTGGAGAGAAAGGCCATGACATCCTGGAGTTGATCGCGAAAGCCGAAGGCGCCCCCCGACTGATAGAAGGCGGAGCGTCCCCAAATACGGCAACTGAGCGACTGGTACTGCAGCCAGCGGTTGATCAGCAGGTCGGCGGCCAGATCCGGGGTATGCACCTCGAGAGTGCCGAGCAAGGCATCCCACCAGGCCTTGGTGTCTTCGAGCGCATGCTCGACGGCCAGGTTCTCCCGGTAATTGAGCATCAGTTCGCCGGCATGGGCCGAGGTGTCGGCCTGACCCAGCAGGCAGATGATATCTTTTTGTTCACCGGGCGCCATATCGAGAGTGGTGCGCAGGGCGGCACAGGGATCCAGCCCGGCCCCGATCCGTTGCGACAGCCGGGTCCGCCCCATGGCCGCCGGACGTGTCGGCGTGCCGTTCCGGCCAAGGAATGCAGTGCGGTTGCCCCCGAAGGAGTCGGCCCGGGGAGAAATGCTTACGAAGGCGACCCGCTCCGGGTAGTCGGGATGGTATCGGTTCAGGGCCAAGAGAGCCCCGACTTCGTCATCCCAATGGGTTACGACATGCATCTGGGAGGTCTCTTTATTTTCGCCGAGGAGCAGCTCCACATAATAGGTTACCGAGAGCCTGCGCCGTCTCGAGGAGGCGTTGGTGAGCCGCAGGCGCTGGATCTTGATCGGCTCATCCGCGTTTTCGGCAACAGGGACAAAGACGGTCAACTCCTGCTCGATGCCGTGGCTGTTGTGCTCAAAGACCGTATACCCAGCCCCGTGCCGGGCCCGGTAGGCAGTCGCCTCACGGATCGGCGCCGCGGTCGGCGACCAGAAAACCCCACTCTCCTCATCCCGAATATACAGGGCCTCCGTCGTCGGATCCAGGACCGGATCGTTGGACCAACCGGTCAGACGGTTGCGCTGGCTGTTGCCGTACCAGGTGAAGCCGGCCCCGGTTTCGCTGACCATGGTGCCGAAGGTTGGTCCTGCGATAACATTCACCCACGGCGCCGGGGTGTTGGTGCCGGGGCCGAGATAGATCGCATATTCACGTCCGTCCGGGGTGAAGCCGCCAATGCTGTTGAAGTAGTTCAGCTCCATGAAGGGAAGCGGCGCCGAGGGCTCCCGGGGAGCACGTTTCACCGGCAGCGTCTCCAGAACTTCGGGGGCCTCGACCAGGACGCCTAACTGTTGGGCGAGGCTGCCGCGTGCCGCCACCAGAACCACACTGGCTACTGCCTTGAGGAGCTTGAGATCTTCCTCCGGTATCTGTGCCGCACTCTTGAGGAAGATCCCTCCAGCCCGATCGGTCGCCGCAGAAAAGGTATGGGCCTGGATCAACTGCTCCAGTCGTTCCTGGAGCGGACGTTCATAGCCGCCTGCCTCCTCATTCAAGATGACCAGGTCGGTCGCCAATCCGTGCATCCGGAGGTAGGTGTGGGCCTGAAGCATCTGGCGGACCAGGTTCATTTCCCGCGTCTCGCCTATGGTGAGCAAAATAAGCGGCAAGTCGCCCGAAATGCCATATGGCCAAAGGCCTGCCTGGCCCTTGCGGTTTTCTTCGAGCCGTTTGGCCGGAGCGCGCAGCAGAGGACCGGCAAACAGCAGGTGACTTGCCAATGTCTGGAAACGGCGGGCCTCGTCAGGCTGGATGCGGAGCATCTGCAACTGTTGCTGGGCCAAATGCCAGGCGAATTCCATGGCCCGATCGGTCGCATGCGGGTCGTTGAACGTATCGAGCGACAGCAGCACCTGCTCGCGGGTGGTCCCCACAGCGAGAACCAGCGAAATCTGAGCGCGCCGGCCCGGCTCCAGGATAATGCCCTGCCGCAGGCTGAGAATCGGATCAAGGACAAAGCCCTGACTACAGCCAAGCTCCCCCACGGCCCCCATGGGGCTTTTAAGCGTGCGGCCACGCCCGATAAACCGTCGCCGGTCGGTCTCGAACCGCCAGTCCCCTTCCCAGGGATTTTCACCATCTTTCTGCTGCAGCATCAGGCAATGGGCCGCATACAGCGGCGGGTCGTCCTCACCCCGCGGTCGTCGGTGGGCAATGAGCGTTTGCCGCTCGGGAATCGCTTCGGTCTGGATGAACATCTTGTTGAAGGCCGGGTGCTGACGGTCCGCATTGTGGGGCGCAAGTGAGAGTTCAATATAGCTGGTCAGGTTCAAGCGACGGAGGCGGGCGGAGCGATTGACCAGGGTAATCCGGCGCACCTCCACATTATCTTCCGGCGAGACGATGATTTCGGTTTCGGTATGGATTCCGTTATCGATACGTCGGAAAATGGCGCGGTCCAGGGAAAAGTCAACCGAATACCCTTCCAGTTCCCCTCCCACCGGATGATAGGTCGTGGACCAGAGACGATCGGTATCGGCCTCATGGATAAAGCAAAAACTCCCCATCGCATCACAGGTGGAATCTGATCGCCAGCGGATTATTTCCTTATCCACCCCACTGACTGTAGCCGCCGCCGCTGTTGGTGATCATCAGATCATAACCGCCCGTTGGAAAGCAGCAATGTCCTGGGTGTGGCGGTGTGTGGCGTGGTAAAGGTGCTCCCCGTCGGAGCGATCAGATTCTGTTGCAGTACCAGTTCGGGCTCGGTCTGCCTGGTCGAGATGAGATGCAGCGGCGGCAGGGTTGGGATGCGCTCCTGCAGCAATGGTTCAAAGGCCCGTACCCTGGGATCGCTGTGAAACCGACGCCGGAAGGCATCGCCATGAAGAAAGTTGGTCAGCGCCAGAAAGGACATGCCCTGATGATGGGCCATATACGCCTCGATGATCACCCCGCGCTTTCGCATCTCGCCCGAGGCGTCACGCTGTGGTTGCCGGCTGAAATCCATCGCCTCATAAAATCCGTAATCGCCCAGCAGCCCAGCCCTGCCATTCGCTTCAGGTTCAGCACCGTCTCGCCGGGCGCCACGCTCAGTGCCAGCAGCGCGGCATAGGGAGCGACGACCAGCTGTTCCTCCAGCCCTCGTTTCAACCCGAGGGCCGGCACCCCGAAGGCCTTATACTGATAGGTCTTGTCCAGATCCAGATCGGCAAAGGCGGATTCGGAAATGCCCCACGGCACATGATGCGTGCGGCCATAGGCGATCTGGACGGACACCGCTTCGCCGGCTGCCTTGTCCAGAAGCGAGTTGGGGTAGGAACGCTGGAACAGCAGCGGCATCAGATACTCGAACATGGTCCCGGTCCAGCTGAGCAGAACCCGTTGGCGGCCAAAGGCTCCGTAGGGTCGGTTCAGGGAGAACCAGTGCTCCAGGGGGACATCGCCACGGGCAATGGCGACAAAACTTCCAAACCGCGCCTCGCTGGCCAGCAGATCGTAGCTGGAGCTATCCAGACGGTTGGTGGAGGCGTTGTAGCCGATGGCGAACAACTTGCGCCTGGGATCATAGAGAAACCGCATGTCCATCCCCGCAGACAGCGTGCGGATATCCGTGATCAATTGCTCGGCTGCCGCCAATGTTTCTCCGGCCAGCCATTGCGCCGTGGCAAAGGCCGCAATGACGCGGTCGAGCCAGGCGGCAGAGCTGTGCGCAGGTCTTTGAAGACTCCTGTCGGATTTCCTTGAGGATCCGGATCGACTCGATCCGGCCATGGGCAAGACCGATCAGCGATGGCGCCCGGGACAGATCGCGACCGATGGCATCAACGGCCGCCTGACCCAGCGGGGCAAGCTCTGTCTCGGTTTTTTCGGCCAGGATTTCAATCCAGGTGAGGTAGCGATCCGAGATTGACGACCAGGCGGCCGCCTGCTCCTCCAGCTCTTTTGCCCACGGGGTTGTCCCCGCGGCAACGGCTAGGGTCCTGACCAGCTGCGTCATCCCTCGCTGCAGATCGAGCAGGCCCGCAATGCCGGATGGAGGCGCGTACCAGTCACCCAGAAGTGCTTCCAGGCTCGTAAAGATCGGCAGTCTCTTTCTTGCCTACGATCTGCTTCAGGATTTCGCCGGTGTCAGCCAGGCCGGAAAAGGCCCTGCCGTCCAGCAGGGGGGCGTGCACCAGTTCGCCGAGCCCATGTTCCAGGGCCCACAGGGCGCCCAGCAGATTGCCGCTGTCGACGGTGGAGACGTAGCGCGGCTCCAGAGGTGCCAGAGTTTTGATGTCATACCAGTTCAGGAGGTGTCCTTCATAACGGTCCAGGCGGGCGATGGTCGCCATGGTATTGCTCAGTCGTTCGACCACCTGGTTGATGGTCAGGTAGCCGGAATCGGAGGCCCCCAGGGCGCTGGTCATCCAGAGGCCGATATTGGTCGGGCTGGTCCGCATGGCCAGGCGGTTCTGATGGGAAACCTGGTAATTGTCCGGCGGCAACCACGAGGTGTCGGCGCCGACAAACGCCGAGAAATAGCGCCAGGTTCGCCGGGCGACCTGCCTGAGCAGCCGGCGGTCCGCCTCCGAGCATCGGTTGCGTCCTCTTTTGCCTGGCCGGTTCGAGGTTTAAAAGCCAGCCAAGCAAAGGCGAAAAAAACCATAAAACGAGCCAGGGTGCGGCTAGCGGCAGACTTTCCGGCGTGACGGCTGCGACCACCACACCTACGATACCACTGAAGAGACTTCCCAGTGTCAGGCGCATAACGAAGAGTGACTGCCGATGGGAGACGCTCCCCTGGCTGGCATGGGCCGTCCACTCCAGGAGTCCGCGCCGGGATATCATGCGCCGGTACCAGACCCTGGCGATGGCATCCAGGCTTACCGCCGTCTGATGCGGCAGCAGTGCGGCATCGGCCACCGCCCGCAGCAGGTCGTGTTTCACCTTCGACAAGGAAAAATATTTCAAGCCCTTCCGTGGTAGTGGCCATGGTCAGAGGCTGCGCCAGTGGGTGGAAAAGGAGTTGTATGCCGACTACCATCGTTGCACAGACGCCCATTCTCGGAGAAATGAGCCAGGAGGCAACGAGCAGACCCAGATTGGTAACGGATAACAAGCTCCGGCGCAGGTTGTCGAAGACCTTCCAGCGGTTGAACAGGGAGAGCGGGTTCGGTCCCCGACCGCCTGCAGGCAACGGCACACGTGGAAAAACCCAGCCGGCAATCTGCCAGTCGCCGCGAATCCAGCGATGAGCGCGTCTGGTGTAGCTTTGATACCCCTGTGGAAACTCATCGAAAAGCTCGATATCGCTGGCCAGTCCCACCCGGACATGCGCCCCTTCGATCAGATCATGACTCAGTATGCTCTCTTCGGGAAATCTTCCCGAGAGCACGCGGCTGAAGGCGCGCACATCGTAGATTCCCTTGCCCTGGTACGATCCTTCACCGCTGAGGTCCTGATAGACATCCGAGATAGCCTGGGTGTACGGGTCGATGCCGATCGCATCGGCGAAAAGCCGACTGAAAATCGAGGCCCCGGCACTCGTGAGCGTCGGACTCACCCGCGGCTGGATGATGGTGTAGGAGCCGGCCATGAGCGCGGCCCTGGGCATCGAAGCGCGGCCGATTGAGGGGATGGGCCAGGGTCTCGACCATCCTGCGGGCCGTTGCATGCGGCAACTGGGTGTCGCTGTCCAGGGTGATGATGAAGCGAACGTCGGCGAGCCCCTCCGGGTTTCCCACGTAGACCAGTGGCGCTCGGTTTCGGGCCGTGTACCGTCGATCAGGCGGTTCAATTCCTCCAGCTTGCCTCGTTTCCGTTCCCAGCCGATGAATTTCTGTTCGGATTCGCACCAGCGTCGCTCCCGATGAAAGAGATAAAAGCGCCCGCTGCCATGCCGCTGATTGAGAAATCCCAGGCATTCTTCGGCAATCTTAAGCAAACGGCTGTCGTCTTCGTGTTGAGGGGTTATCGAATCAGTGTAGTCCGTAAACAGGCTGAAGAGCAGATTTGCCTCTCTGTTCGCCAGGTAGCGGATCTCCAGCTTCTCCACCTCGGTACGGATCGTCTCTTCATCCACCAGCATCATCGGCACGACCACCAGGGTACGGAACGCATCGGGAATCCCCGATTCAGCGAAATCCATCTTCGGTAGAAGGCGGGGTGGGAGAAACCGTGTGATCAGGTAATTGACCATCTCGATCGCCAGTTGGCTCACTGGGAGAAGAAGAAGCAGCAGGAATCCAAAAGAGACGACAGGGGCTCCCTCGACCGGGCCGCTTTGCGGGACCAGGCCAAAAGCTGTGATCAGAGAAATGAACAGGGTAAAAAAACAGCCGATACCGATGAAATAGACAGCGGCATGATGGCGGTAAATCCAGTTCAAACAGCGGTAACGCAGTGCTTCACGGCAGGAAAGCAGCCGGCCAAGCTCTGCCCGGCCTTCTCCGACCAGCCAGGTGCCGACATGGCTGCGCCGTTTATCGACCGGTGTTTCACGCTCTGCCTCTCTCGCCATTTCGAGACGTGCTCTGCAATCTCCTCCTCGGTTTTGGCACCGGCACGGGCCAGTGCTTCAACCGCCCGGCGACAAAGATCCCTGGTCGCGAAATCCATCCCGGGATAGATTCCGGAAGGATCGCGGCGCAATACCTGCTCCACCCGGTTGAGCTTCTCGAAGACCTCCCGCCAATCCAGCAGGGCCAGTTGGCGCAGGCTGGTAACGGCATTGCCGCAGGCCAGCTGCTCCCCGGTCTGCCGATTCAGTTCGCGAAAGGTGAGGTCGCTAAGGGGGGTATTGAGTGAACGTTCGAGCCAACTCTGCACCGGCGCCAAGGCGGCGGCCTCATCGTAGAGCAAGCCGATCAGTTGCGTCCCGAAATACGGGCTGGGGTGCTGCTCCACCTTTGCAAGTTCGGCGAGGATCGCGAAGAGCTGGTTGGAATCGCGGCGATTCGCGGTAATCAGCCGGTTCGCCCAGAAGTCGGCCAACTGACGTTCGCGCAGGTCGTCAAGAGCGGTGATGGCCAGACTCTGGATGCTCTCGACAAGGGCGATGCGCAACATCTGAGGAAGCGCCCAGAGTTCGCCGATCGAGAGCATACGCACGGATTGGTAGGCTTCGGTAAAGGTGAGGATATTCTCACGGTCCAGACGCAGTTCCGCATGGGACACAAGTTCCTTGGCCATGCCGTAGATGCGCGGCAATCCCCGGAAAGGACCGGATGCCAGGATGGGCAGTTGCCGATAAAAACGCTCGGGAAGGTTCAACAGGACATCACGGATGTTGCCTTCAAGGATGTATTCGTTGTCCAGTATCCAATCGGCAGCCGGCGTGGCTTTCTGGTCCAGGCGGCTTGCCGCGGTGAGATCCGCACAGACATTACGGATCCATTTTCGTGAATTCTTGAGACGCCCCAGCAGTACGACAGTTCGCGGCGGCCTCGGCTCCACCTGCTGCTCCCCGGCATGACGCCGGGCATGCTCAAGGATCTGGGCCGGCGAGAGCTTGAGCACGGGGCCTCGCGCCTCCGCCCGCCGTTCATGCCTCGGATGAATGACAAACAACTGCAGGATGGATATCGCTGCTTTCCCGCAACAAAGCCACCGGGCGCTGTAATGAATCAAGCGGCCCCTGAAGGATCAGGACAAACTCCCCGGGTGCAAGCCAGCGGGCGTGATCCCGCATAACCCCCTGCTCGACACCATACCGGGATCGTTGCAGCCATGCCAGAGCGGCCAATAATCCCGGTGGCGGCACCGGCAAGTATCGCTGCCGTGGTACCGGAAATGCTCCAGACAAAAAGCGGAAGCGACCAATGAAGAGGCAAGGACGCAATACCGCCGATCCCGCCCAACAGGATGGCGGCAAGGGTCACCCCGAGGGCTCGGCGCCGGATGAAGGGGTCTTCGAAATGGACGTCCCCTTCCACCTCTTTATGTATCAGGACGGTACGTCTAAAGCCCCGCTGTGACAATTCGCGAAGGGCTTTTCGAGCCTCATCCTGTTTTGCAAAATACCCAATGAGAACGGCTAAACTCATGTAGTGTCCTTACCTTGCCTGCCTTTTCGGGATTTCCCGTCACCTTACAAAATCATTACGTTAGAGAGGTGCAACCCCGGTTTCCCATTCGCCATATCCGGAATCGCCTGTTTGATATATCGATAAAAATCACTATTCGTGGTGAGAATGAGCACTGAATTTTTATTGGTATTGACCTTGTAGCTCTCTAAAGTTCGCAAAAAGGCATAGAACTCCGGGTTCTTATTATATGCTGTGCCGTAAATGCGAGTAGCCTGCGCATCGGCTGCGCCCTGAACTTCCTGGACCCGGCGATAGGCCGTCGAACGGATCTGCCGCAGCTCCTTTTCCATCTCGCCAAGAATCTCGGCACTACGTCCTTCTCCTTCCGAGCGAAACTGCGCGGCGATGCGTTTACGCTCTGAGATCATCCGCTCGTACACTTTCTCTCGGACACTTTCGACATAGTCGAGCCGTTTAATACGCACATCCACCAGTTCAATGCCATATTGCGGTATGATCTTCCGGGCCTCGGTCAGTATCGTTCGGGTGATCTCCTCCCGGCCGCGCGCAATAGCTCTTGTCAGTTCCGCTTCTCTTTCCTTGGGGATATCTTTCAACGCCTCCTGCTCAGGAACTTCCCATGAAGCGCTCCGCACAAGCTCAACGAGTTCGCTGCTTGAAACCTGATCCCGCACCACCGAATCGAGAATATCGTTCCAGCCGGGATTGAGCGCCTTCTTCGCTGGCAACATTTTCCAGGAACTTTCTGGCGTCTGCAATCCGCCAGCGCGCCGTGGTGTCCACCCAATAAATTCCCGCCCCTTGGTAAGGATCTGGTTCGGATCGCCGTCCCAGATGAGCAAGCGCTTTTCAAAACGTCGAACCTCCTCACAACGGAAATTTCATATGCAGACCAGCCTCGGTTATCGGCTCGCCCACCGGTCTGCCAAACTGCACGACAATTGCCTGCTGCCCCTCTTCAAGAGTATAGAAGACTCCGGACAGGCCTAATGCCACCAGCACAACCGACACGATAACAATTGCTTTTAATTGTATTTTCATGGTGTTGCTCCTCCGGCCGTCGCATCCTTGGCGGACTCCAATGGGAGCCAGGGAACCATCGCCTTCTGATCTTGATCCACAATATAGAGCCCTTTCATTTCCGCCAGGAATCCGGTCATGGCCTCGAGATAGAGCCTTCGGCGCGTCACCTGCGGGGCACGCTGATATTCCGCTAAAATTGCTGAAAAGCGCGAAGCCTCACCTTCAGCCCGATTGATCCGTTCAAGCGCATATCCTTCGGCTTCGCTGATGCTCTGCGTCGCCACGCCCCGTGCCTTGGGAATTTCGCGATTGGCCTGTTCCTGGGCCATATTGATGGTCCGTTCTTTATCCTGCCGTGATTCGTTCACTTCATTGAAGGCCGGTTTGACTCTGTCCGGAGGCGTCACATCCTGGAGTTCGACGGTTACCAGGCGGACTCCGGTCCGATAGGTTGTGAGGACCTTCTGGATCTCCACTTTCGCTTCACTGGCAACGGCAACCCGGCTGGTTGTCAGAACATCACTGCCGAGACGGTTGCCGACGGCTCTTCGCATTATGGCTTCGGCAGTATCACGGATAGTCTTCGGGGTATTACGAACCTGAAACAGATAGAGGATCGGGTCTTCAATGCGGTACTGTATGATCCATTGCACATCAATGACGTTGAGATCCCCGGTAAGCATGAGTGATTCCTCCTTATGCGAGCCACTCGGTGCATAGCGGGTCTTCTCACCGGGCAGTGAGGACATCGTCCTGAAGCCGAACTCTTCCTTTAGAACGCGGGCTGTCGGCAATCGCCGGACTGTTTCGATGCCAAGCCGCAATTTCAAATGCAGCCCCGGGCCGGATGTGCGCATAACCTTGCCAAATCGTTGCACGATTCCGGTTTCTTCCGGCTGAACGGTGTACCAGGACGTGGCCAACAGTGCCGCTACTACCAGAAAAGCTATGGGCCACAGAACCCGTCGGGACGTGAAATCACTTTGCTTCATACCGTGGGTCTTCACCATTTGGAGAATGGATTGACTGATTTCTCAAGGGATTCGTTTCATTGAGACATAATCGACCTCGTTTGTCCCTCGATGCACTCTGCCAGACCTTATGCAGCCGACTCGTTACCTGATGCCTGTCACTCAATGGCTTCCTCCCCGGCTGTTCGTCGACCTTACCTACCTTGAGCCGTTCTTCATCGTCAGCTGACAGCATTGCCTGGAGAGCCCTGAGGTCAAGCTTCCCTGCTCGGGTATCCCGTAAACGTTCACCAGCACCCCATCTTGGTGCGATCAAGCTAACGAGCATAGATAAGCTATAGCACGACACCCTGCTTGCACCCAGCTGGAGCACTGGGGAACGTTTACAGCGCATCGATTTAGGCTATTTTTTGCTACCCAGGTGAACGGTCACGGTATCCCTGCCTTGGTGCTTGCATAAATATAGAGTTCGCAAATTTTTCGGTAATGGTACCCGTATATTGAAAGTGTGATAGCCAAGGCTAACTGACGGGGCCTGCGGGTCAGGGTCCAGAATATCAGGTGCCAGTAATGGAAACGTTCCTTTCCGAGAATGCCAAGGCGGAAAGCGGCCCGAAAAAAAAGACAGAAATCGCTGCATGTTCAAGGGCATGGTGCTTTGAGGCGTCCTCATCTCTCGGAGTAATTTTCTCACCCGCCGGTAATAGTTTGCCGGGGAATAGATCTGCTTCATGATTAACTCATAGCCGCTAATCAAGTTTTCCAAGCCCATTTGTGGAATGATATTTGTCGTGCCGTCAACATTATCTCCGGAAAAAATCTGCACTATGCGGCTTTCCTGCCTGAGTCGCTCAAAAAGACGTGTACCCGGCGGTGCCTGGAGCATGCCGACCATGGCGATAACGATGCCGCTATTCTGGATGAAGTCGATCTGCCGTTGAAAAATGGACGGCAGATCGCTGTCGAAGCCGACAATGAAACCTCCCATCACCTGGAGGCCGGCGCGATGGATCTTTTTGACGCTCTCGAGGAGATTACGATTGGTATTCTGATGCTTCCGGCATTCTCTCAGACTGGTCTCCTCGGGTGACTCGATACCGATGAAGACGGAATCAAACCCGGCCCGGACCATCATTTCCAGCAACTCGGGGTCGTCGGCGAGGTCGATAGAGGATTCCGTGAAAAATACACAGCCCTCTTTGCCTTTCCGCCATTCGATCAGGGCCGGCAGCAACCGCTTCTTCAGAACGTTTTTATTTCCGATAAAGTTGTCATCCACAAAAAAAATCGAGCCGCGCCAACCCGTGGCATAGATATGATCGAGTTCGGCGGTCACCTGTTGCGGTGTCTTGGTCCGTGACCGTCGACCGAACAGAGCTGTGACATTGCAGAATTCGCAGTTGAAAGGGCAGCCCCTGGAAAACTGGATGTTCATGGAAGCATAGTTTCTGGCCTGGATCAGTTCCCACAAAGGAACTGGAGTAGTGTTGAGATTGCAGAATCCCTGGGCCCGGTAGATTTTCTTTGCCTTGCCTGCCGCAAGATCGGAAACGAAAGGAGGCAATGTCATTTCCGCCTCATCGAGCACGAGATGATCGACCTCCGGAAACGCCTCGGGTTCAGAGGAAAAAAGTGGGCCGCCGGCAACAACTTTCACTTGCAGCGATCTGCACCGGTTTATGATGTCTCGGGCAGAGGTGCGCTGCACGGCCATGCCGGTCAGCAACACCATATCCGCCCACCGTAGCGACTCGTCCGAGAGGTTTTGGACATTAAGATCGACCAGACGCTTGTCCCATTCGCCAGGCAACATGGCGGCAACGGTAAGCAGGCCAAGGAGCGGGAATGCGGATTTCTTGCCGATAAAACTCAATGCGTATGTAAAAGACCAAAACGTCTCAGGAAATTTTGGATTGACGAGCAGGACATTCATTGCAGCAATATCCTCCTGAAAAGTAGGGGGAAATGGATCAGATGCCCTCTGTCCGCACTGCATAAACGGCATCGATCTCCTCAACAACACCAACCTGAAGAATGTGAATTTCTATTGGTTTTGAGAGGAGGCTCTTTGTGCCGAGCAATACGCTGAAGGTATCCGAATTCAGATGACGATTGAGCTGCCCGCGGTTCTCCCACTCCGAAATCAGGTTGAAAACATAGCGGTCTTCGATATCATTGTAGATTCCCCAATGAAGAAGTCCATTTCCGTCTGCCGGTGGCGAAACCATTGACAGCAGCGTTTGCAGGACCTCTTTCTGTTTCTCAGGCAAGGTGTTCAGAATTGTTCTGACAATGATCATTGCTTTGGCCCCTCTCATTGCGTGCGGGTTATAAAATGTCATCCAAGTGGAAGTAATGATGTCCTGAAAAGCAAAAAATGGTGGTTATAAATAATATGAAGCAATCCTCATGCCATGCAAAGTCCGCCCTTCCCTGCCCCCCTCCATCATGCTGGTATTTTAGGTAATATTCTGGGCATAGGCTTCAGCTCGGTTCGCATCGCCATCAACAGAGAGCAGGTCATATCTGGCCAAGTGGTCATATATGACCATTACGCACCGGCTCATGCGCCGCTTGTGAACTGCCGCGATGCTGCCTTTGATCTAGGATCCTGTCGGATTATGCCCTTTTTCCCCATATCTTCGTTAAACTCGAAAAAATTATCCTCAGAATATTCAGTATATACCTCCGGTAATTTTTTCGAGTTTGCCTCGATCTGAGCAAAAATGCCTATAATCCGACAGGCTCCTAGCCGGATATGTCTTTTTGCAAGCAACCGGTTCATCACGATTTATCACTAATAGAAAACGTCCTGCGCTGGTCAAAGAAAGGTGCGATGAGCTATACCTAAGTAATACTCAAATAGAGACATTCGTAAGCGTTCACCAGCATGGCAGCAACAACTTGCCGGGCCACAACACCATTTTAAAACGTGCAGTATCCCTCGGCTCTCAGGGGAGATGAACAATTTCCGGATAAATCAAATGTTTTCACGCAACCACATTACCCTGCTCTCAAACAGCAATGCCTATATTTCAGCAATCGAAGCGGCCATGGATGGGGCGGTGCATGAGATTTACCTGGAGAGTTACATCTATGATGGTGACAAGACAGGACGCCGTATTGCCGAAGCCCTCAGAAAAGCGTCCTTACATGGGGTAAGAACCCACCTGCTGATAGATGGCTTCGGTTCAAACAAGTTGCCGAATACCATGATTGAGTATCTTGAATCGGCTGGCGTAATGGTGCGGAAGTTCGGACCAAAAATTTCCCCCTGGACGCTGCGGCGCAGGCGGCTGAGGCGCCTGCACCGGAAAATTGTGGTGGTTGATATGACGATCGCTTTTGTCGGCGGCATGAATATCTGCGATGATCTGGATTCACCCGATCACTCAGCACCTCGTTTTGACTTCGCCGTTAGCGTGGAAGGACCGCTGGTAAAGGAAATATACTCATCATGCCACAAGCTTTGGACGCAAGTAACCTGGACGCATTCGCCTACTGCCGCAAGCAGTAATCTCGACCGCAAAGTACCCTTGCCAAAGCCCGGAGGCGATATGGATGCCGCATTTCTGGTACGAAATAACTTCCGGCACCGTCGTGATATTGAAATGGCCTACCTGCGGGCGATTGAAGAGGCCCAGGGCGAGATTATCCTGGCCAACGCCTATTATCTACCAGGACGCAATTTTCGCCATGCCCTTTTTGCCGCGGCGAGGCGCGGGGTCAGGGTGGTTTTGCTCCTGCAGGGAAGAGGAGATCACTGGTTATTACACTATGCCTCAAAGGCCCTTTATGGCAGCTTTCTCGATGCAGGGATAGAGATCCACGAATACCATCGGAGCTTTCTGCATGCCAAGGTCGCGGTAGTCGATGATCACTGGGCCACGGTCGGCTCCTCCAATCTCGACCCGTTCAGTCTTTTGCTTGCTCTTGAGGCAAATATCGTTGTCGAAGATCGCCTCTTTGCCACGACATTGAAGCGCAGCCTGGATGAAGCGATCGCGACAGGAGCAACGCAGGTTTGGGCGGATGAATGGAGATCACAACCCCTCATGCTGCGTCTGATAAGCTGGCTCAGTTACGGGCTGGTACGTGTCATGACCGGCTTAGCGGGGTATGCCCCACAACTCGAAAAGGAGCGGTTTGGCTATTAGTATAGTCTTCTCCACCGACCAGATCCAGGCTACAAACGCCTCCGGCCCTGGATGAGGTTAAACAGTAGAACAATAATGGCCAGTACCAGCAGGATATGGATAAAGCCGCCCATGGTGTAACTGCTTACCAGTCCGAGCCCCCATAGAACCAACAATATTATAGCGATTGTCCACAACATGGCTATCTCCTTTTTGCAATATGAATGATTTCCTTTAGTCGCATAGATGCGCACTCATTTGGAATGTAAGGATGAACCGGGTCTTCCTGCCTCGGATGAAAACCAGATAACCAAGAGGCACCGAACTCCTCTTTCAACTAAACCTGTGGGCAGGTGCGTTATTTTACCCGCATGTCATTTCTGACCTCGGTCACCCCTTTGACGCGGCGAGCCACCTCAACCGCCCTGTCAATGTTGGCCTGGGAACGGACGAAACCGCTCAACTGGACGACACCTTTGAATGTTTCGACATTGATCTCGCTTGATTTCAGGGTATCGTCGTGGAAAATCGCCGCCTTGACCTTGGCGGTAATAACGGAATCATCAATGTATTGTCCGGTTCCCTCGTGCTTTGCTGTCGATGCGCAACCCAAGAAGGAGACCATGAAAATGATAAGGAAAAAGTTTGCGAACAGTTGCGATGCATTCAACAGTGGTTGTGTTTTCATCCTGATCCTCCTTGTGTGTGCTTTTATGTATATGCAGAGCCCTCCTTCTCTGCATTTCCTGACTTGCAGCTGAATCTCAATCCAGCTCGGGCCTGTTCCACCTCTAGATTTGCAATCGCTATGCCGAACGTTCGTTGATTACAATGGGGATGAGTATAGATTTGATATTGCGACACAATCATTTGGCAGGACAGGAAAGGTAAGAGGTGCGGGATCTCCATCGCGGTGGTCATATGCCACCGGATGGTCATATTTGACCGTCTTGGAGAAATCCGATTCGTATTCTCCCACTGTCAATGCTGCTCCTGCACGAGACATTTCAGTAGGTAATATTGCAAAAACAGAAAGATCAGTGTCGCCGCATCGTTCATGGCAGACCTGGCACAAAGATTGCTCAGATTCGTAGAGGACATGGGTGGTCCGTCGATATGCCCTCACATGGCACGCGATGAACGGAAAAGCTGGATTGCTGACCTGCAATATCCGTTTCCCTGAGCCGGATCATCAGGCATCTGATATGACGAAACGGCCCAAACCATAACGGAGGAATAGCTACGAATGTTGATACAACTCCGATACTGGTGGCAAAGACAACGATCGAGCTTCTGGTTCGTCCCCAGCGTGGTGGTCCTGGACGCCGTAGTACTTGCCACAGTCCTGATAGTTATTGATACAGCCATCGACCCTGGGGTTGCCGAACGATGGCCACTGCTCTTCGGCTCCGGTGCAGCCGGCGCCCGTGGCCTGCTCACCGCTGTCGCCAGCTCGATGATCACGGTAGCCGGGTTAGTGTTCTCCATTACCATCGTGGCCCTCTCTCTGGCATCGAGTCAATACACCTCAAGAGTTATTCGTAATTTTATGCGCAACCGCGTCAACCAGGCAGTGCTCGGCATCTTTGTCGGCATATTCGCCTACTGCCTTGTTGTGCTTCGGACCATCCGTGGCGGGGATGAAGGGATGTTTGTTCCAGTACTGGCAGTGCTGGTTGGTTTGCTCTTCGCCTTCGTTGGCATCGCCGTTCTGATCTTCTTCATTCACCACATCTCGATGTCCATCCAGGCATCGAGCATTATTGCCGGGGCCGCGGAGGATACGATGGTAGCCGTGGATCACCTGTTTCCAGAACGACTGGAGAAAGATGAGGAAGATGAAGAAGAGAGCGGGGACGGTGATTTTTCGATCTCTCTGGCCCATCGACCCTGGTCTGCCGTCCCGGCCTGGAAGACCGGTTACATCGAGAGTGTCGACATGAAAAGCCTCCTCGATATTGCACGGGATCAGCGAATCATTTTGCGGATGGAACGCGGAATCGGAGAGTTTATCGTCGAGGGGACACCACTGGTTTCGGTCATGAACCTGATCCATCCGAAAGACGAGCTGATAGCCAGGTTGAACTCGATCTATGCTATCAGCCGCCAGCGCACTGTAGACCAGGATGTCGCCTTCGGGATTCGACAGATCGTGGATGTCGCCATGAAGGCACTCTCGCCTGGTATTAACGACACAACCACCGCGATTATGTGTGTAGATTATCTGGCTGCCATAATGGTCCGACTTGCGACGCGCCGGATTTCGCCTCCCTACTACCTGGATAACGGGGAGCTGCGAGTCATTCTCCGAAGCCCGAGCTTCGAGAGTCTGCTGTCTGGCGCCTTCGACCAGATTCGACAGCACGGTGCAAGCAACGTTGCGATCTTGTTGCGGATGATCGGCGCACTGCAAACCATTGCGGATCAGACAACCAACTCAGCCCGGTGTCGGGCGGTCCATGATAAAGTGCAATGTATTGCTGATCTGGCCAAGCGTACCATCATATCACCCTGCGACCAGGAAAAATTTCAGAGCCGACTGCGGCAGGTACAGGAGGCGTTTGTGTCGAGATGACGTTGAAAGTGTGCCAAGGTATGACCGGGACCAATGGGACATGCTTTTTAAATCTCTCAATGAAGGAGACAAAAATGCTGATCAAGGTATCCACTAAAAAATCAGTAAAGGAAACGGCGGACGCCCTGGCGACCGCCGCCGAAGCTCATCACTTTGGCGTCATGCAGGTTCATGACCTCAAACAGAGTATGGCCAAGAAGGGTGTGGAGTTTGACCGGGAATGTCTGATCTTCGAAGTATGTCAGCCTAAACAGGCCAAAAAGGTGCTCGAAGAAAACATGAGCCTATCTACCGCTCTGCCCTGCCAGATCTCCATTTTCGAGGAAGACGGCGAAACCGTCCTGGCCACCTTGAAGCCAACAACGCTGCTGGCGATGTTCAACACCCCGAATCTAGCCGGGGTGGCAAAGAACGTGGAGGAGGCAATTCTGGCAATGATGAAAGAGGCAGCAGGCTGATTGCACCGGCCTGAGAAAAGGCAATCGCTTGAAATCAGATTGATGAAAGAGAAATAATATTTGTAGCCTCCTTCCATGATAGAGCAACAACGGTCATATTTGACCTCCTGGGCAAATATGACCGTTATTCTCCCGCTGTCGATGCTGCTTCTGGACAAGGCTTATTAGATAATATTATTGCCAAAACAGAAAGCTCAGGGTCGCCGCATCGTTCATGGCCCCCATGGCACAAAGATTGCTTAGATATACATAGAACAGGGGTGGACAGTCGGTAAGCTCTCACATGGTATGTGATGAACGTAAAACCTGGATTCCCAATCCTCAATACGCTGTTACTCGAAGCTATCACCTAAGGAGGGATACCATGAATATGGAAAGCTTGATAATTTTTATAATAATTGGCGCCGTTGCCGGCTGGCTGGCGGGGCGGCTAATGACCGGTACCGGCTTCGGTCTGCCGGGTAACATTTTTGTCGGCATTATCGGCGGGATTGTGGGTGGCTTCCTGTTCAGAGTGTTGGCAATTGCCGCGGGCGGTCTGATAGGCTCAATGGTGACTGCTGCTGCGGGAGCAGTCGCGCTGACCTATATGATTGAATTCGCCAAAAAGAGAAGAAATTCCTGAGCCACTGTGGCCCCCCGGCATCATCGGCGAATTACCTGGCGGCCATACTGGCCCGACGCGCGGCGCGCCGGATTACGTTCCTGCTACCGGAAAAGACAACGTGACAGAAACCGAAATAGCGAGATGTCGTTTGACGAAAACGTTGCTGAGTAAACGTTCACCAGGTCAACCAAACAGCGCCTAAACTGGTGAACGTTTACGAAAGGAGAATAAATTCAATGAACATATCAGACTGGCTGGATAAAAAAGCAGCAGAGGGCGTCGATGTATCTCAAATCGAATTACCGAGAAATATGGCATTTGATGAAGACCCGGATGTAACGATTTTTTTTAAAGAATTTAATCCATGCGGAGTGTTCTGTACAGAAAATCATCCCTTTGCAACGGTCGAACGCTTTGGGCACTGGTATTGCGCCAGAGGCCAGGACAAAAAAGCCGGTGTCCATTCATCAGCAATGAAATGGAGACTTTTTACAATGGATAAAGATCTTGCCCTGCAAACGGCTAAAACACGCATAGAATAGAACAGGCCGTTGCAACGGGACAAACTTGAGAAACAGCGAAGAGAGGGCGAACACCACCAAATTCTTCTCAGCATACCAGCTCTTTTTTTCTCTCATCAACTACCGGCAGTCGCTGCCGAAGAACCGGGGGTACCATTATGAACTCTTTTGAAACGCTTTTCTTTCCGGAAACCGATATCTTCAATGAGAGAAACTATCCGCTGCTGTTATTCTTCACTCCCCTGCACTTTTTACAGGTGGTGGAACCTGCACCCGGCTCGGCCATCAATTCCGAAGCCGAACTTTTCCTGAAAAGCGGTTTGTGCCAAGCACACATTCCAGCACCTCTCAAGGACAACCGTGAACAATTTTTACGGTTGATCCGTGATATCGGTGGACAAATGGAACATCCGGTTGCCCAACTCAGCGAACTGACCACGGAGTTGGCTGCTACCCCGACAGACAGCAGTCATCTCAATTCAAAACATAAACTCATATTTTCCCTGCTCCAGGAATATGGTGTGAAGCCGGCAATAGCCGAAAGGGATCAGCAACTCTGGCAGGCGCGTTTGGTCCTTGCCATGGCAGAGATACTCGATAGCAACGAAGAGGCACTGCGGGAGCAGCTTTTTTTCTTCCATGAGGATGAAATCGCCGCCTATCGTTCCCTCCAGGGGACAACCGACCAGAACGAGGGAGATCTCTTCAGCGAGTTGGAAAACATCAAGACAGGACTGGAAAAATCTCGATTGGGCAACATTGCCAAACGATTTGATGCCTGGCTTTATCTCATGCATAACCAACCTCTGCCGCCGGTAAAGGCCTGGCTGGCCTCAACACGCGACAGCGCAGATCACATTTTCAACAGCTATGAATCTACCAGCAACGCTCAAGCAGTCCCCTTGCTCAAGCTCACCCTTCCGGCGCAGATTGTGGCAAGTGGCAAATATGTGGTGAAACAGGTTAACAAGTTTCAGCAGGCGACCATCCGCATTCACCAGGGGCTTGTCGCTGATTTTGAACGAATCGCAAGAACCGTCCCATACGTACGCGACAGGCACGAGCCACTCCTTCCTTATGGCACCGATTGGGCCGATCAATGGGAAGAAGCGCTGCATGATACCTTTCCAGCCTCAAGTTACGGCAGAAATGATGTCACGTTCTATCTGCTGCCGGATAAGCCTGTTTCGCGCCTTCTCTCGCTTCCCGAATCATCAGGGGCTTCACATGGAGATGTCGCCCACGGGTTGCTTGCTGTCCTCGGAACTCCGCGGACCTCGTAAGTATTTTGTGAAGTTGTCGATGGTGTGGAAAATTGTTGAGCCACCAAGCTGATAAACGTGTTCATGCGTTATGCACAAAAGGCCATCACCGCGTTAGCAATGATGGCCTTAAGTGCTTGATATTATGGTGCCCCCGGCAGGAATCGAACCTGCGACACCAGGATTAGGAATCCTGTGCTCTATCCCCTGAGCTACGAGGGCGGTATGCCGATTTGAATGTGGCGGAATAATACCTGAGTTTTGAAAATTCGCAATAATTTTTCTGGTGAAGGCCCGACCGTCTCAGTGGCAGAGCCTCCACGCCGAATTCAAGTGTTGCTGCGCTGAACAATGCTCGAGGAGGGACCCAATCTGCATGCGTGAGCGATGCATTGGTTTGGGCAACTTTTGACCTACCCCGTGAACGGTTACAGGATTTCGCCGTTGGGGTAGAGCGATTCGCCATCGGCTATGTTCTCAGGGGGGAATGCCTCCTCGAACGTATAGGAATTAATTATGCAGTTGCGCCCTATGGTTTTGCCGGCCGGCACCCGAGCCCGTTTTCCGAGGACGGTGATGCCCGTATAGAGATGTTTGGGGAACTGCCGGTTTATCACCTTGTGTCCGTTGCCGGCGCCGATGACGGCCCCTTCCCCGACCTCAACGTGCTTGTCGAGAATGGCCAGATCGATTACCGCCTCTTTTTTCACCCGGCAATCCTGAAACAGGATCGAATCCCGCACCACCGCTCCCTTTTCCACCACCACCCCCGGCGAAAGCACGGAGTTGACGACGGTGCCGTGGATGGTACAGCCCGCCGAAATCAACGAACACTGCAGGGTGGCGCTGGCGCCGTAGCGGGTGGGCGGCCTGTCGGTGGTTCGCTCCTCGGCCTCGACATTGGTGCGGATCTCCCATTTCTGCGGGGTGAGATCGCTATCGGGCTTGATGATATCCATGTTGGCTTCCCAGTAAGCCTGGATAGTGCCCACGTCGCGCCAGTAGCCATAGAACGGATAGGCAAAGATGTTATCGTGCTCGATGGCATGGGGCAACAGATGGATGCCGAAATCGACATCACTCTTATCGCGAGCCAGGGAATCGAGCAGGTACTGGCGATCGAACACGTAGATACCCATGGAGGCGAGGTTGGTGCGCGGCACCTCCGGCTTTTCTTCCCACTCGACGATTCGGTTGTATCTGTCGGTAATGCCGGCCCCGAACTGGTGCATCTGGCTCTTGGGCACCACCATCATCGCCACGGTCACATCCGCTTTCTTGCTGCGGTGGTATTCGAGCATCGCATCAAAATCCATATGATAGATGTGATCGCCGGAGAGGATCAACACCTCGTCGGAGGGGTTGGACTGGATAAAGTCGATGTTTCTTCGCACCGCATCGGCCGTGCCTTTATACCAGTCCGAATCCTTGGCGCCGGTCCGGGGCGGCAGAATTTTTATCCCGCGGTTTCGACCTATAAGATCCCAGGCGGCGCCGGAGCCCAGGTGGCTCATCAGCGATAGCGGTTTGTACTGGGTCAGCACGCCGACTTTGGTGAGCCCGGAGTTGGTCACGTTACTCAAACTAAAGTCGATGATCCGGTAGATGCCTCCAAATGGCACGGCCGGCTTGGCGCGGCTCTGAACAAGGATGTTGAGCCGGCTGCCCACCCCGCCGGCCAGGAGAAGCACGAGGGCCTGCTTGGTTGCCTTCATCTCAGCACCTCCCCGGCTTCGACCACCTTCTTCCAGCGCGCGGGCTTGAGGTCCGGCCAGATCGTCGCGCCTTCGCCGATCACCACCTGTCCGGGTATCTGGTTATTCCACCCGAATACGCTCACCTTATCCGCCTTCCTGCCGGCCTCGGCGCCGATAACCACACTATCGCCGTAGACGTTGTTGACGTCCGCCACCACCTTGCTGAGCCGGCAGTTGCAACCGATGGTATTGTTGAAAAAGAGCACCGAGTTTTCCACCATGCTGTTTTTGCCTACTGTAACCCCGGGAAAGATGATGGAATTGCGAACCGTTCCCTCGATATGACAGCCGTTATACACCAGGCTATTGTGCACCTCGGCGTAGTCACCTATGACGGTTGGTTGGAAATCGCGAATATTGCGGTGATCGAGGTTGGTTCGCAGCCCCCAGGCCTCCATGTCGATCAACGGACTGTCGCCGAGAAGGTCCATGTTGGATTGCCAGTACTCATCGACCGTTCTGGTGTAGCCCCAGTAGCCGGAGAATTTATAGCCATACACCCGATATCCGGCGGCCATCATCGCCGGCACGATGTTGCGGCCGAACTCGAACGAGGTCTCCTCCTGGTTCTGCTCAAGCATCTTGTAGAGCACCTCCGGCTTGAAACAAAGCACCGTAAGCGAGGCCCATTCGGCCTCGGGCTTCTCGGGTTTTTCCCAGTAGCCGGTCACCTTCCCCCCGCGGTCGCGGTCTTCGTCATCCAGGGCGGCAATACCGAAGCGGTGCGCCTCGGCCCGGTTCACCTTGGTGAAAACCATGGTGAGGTCTGCGTCCTTTTCCTGGTGGTAATCGATGAGATCGGTGTAATCCATGCGATAGATATGATCGCCGGAAAGAATCAGGACATGTTCCGGATCGTGGTACTGGACGAAATCGAGGTTTTTGTGCACCGCGTCCGCCGAACCGCGATACCAGTCCTTGTGATCGCTGCCGATATACGGCGGCAGGATGGAAATGCCCCGTTTGCGCCCTATCATGTCCCAGGCGGCGCCGGTGCCGATGTGATTGATGAGGGAATAACTGCGATATTGGCTGAGGATGGCAACCTGTTCGATACCCGAGTTCATCAGGTTGCTCAGCGCGAAATCGATCACCCGCCCGAAACCGCCGAACGGCAGCGCCGACTTGGGCCGGCCATAGGTCAGAACGGTGAGTTCGCCGACTCTGCCACCTGCCAGAATCATGGCCAACGTGGTTGGTTTCAGCATTTGTACCTCTATCAGTGCGTGAGGCGTATAAAGCGCAAGGGGAACCTCAGTGTTCGCGAATCTTGCGCAACTTGAGCCGCGACGGGTCTTGCCGGCACCACAGTGGTAAACCACGATCCGCGAGTGCGGCCTTTGCGGCTCCAAGCGAAGGCGACACTTTTAAATATGGCGCATGATCAGTCGCTTGAGATTATCAGAGGTAAACTCCTTGTCCCCCAGCTCCAGGTTCTTCAGCGGCACCTCGGCCCTGGCGGCTTCTTTATGGCCGCCTGCCGAACCAACCGAGCCGAAGATCTTGCCGGCGAGCTTACCCGCGCTCTTGCGATACCCGTCGCAGCGAAAGATGACAACCAGCTTCTCGCCGTGAACCCCAGATACGAACACCCAGTCGATTTCGCCGACATGGTTGAAAAAATCCGCGATGATCACCAAGACGTCCGGACTTCGTACCCGACCGACATGGGTAAAGTAGCGCCGTTTTGAATACTTGAGTTCCTGAAAGGCAATATTGAAGTATTTCAACTCCGAGCGCCGCAGGTCGGTCAACTCAAATTTACGAACCAGGTTGCGGTTGGCTATACTGAAAAGATATCGAAAAGCGATACCATCTGCAAGGCAGGATTGCTTCTCGAAGTTTTGGGTATCGACCTTAATTGCATAAAAAAGTGCGGTGGCCAAGGTAACGGAGGGCTTCATGCCGGCGGCGCGAAGATACTCCAGCATCATGGTGGAGACCGCCCCGTATTCAGGACGGATATCGAGGTAGGTGGCTTGCAGATCACCGCTCACCGGATGATGATCGATGATCACATCGAAATTGACTTTCTCAAAACAGGGCAGATGGCACGGTTGGGAATCCACCATGACGAATCTGCTGAAATCCCCGGTTTTCACATTCCCCAGGCGCTCAAGAGGAATTCTGAGGCGCTCCACCATGGCCACGTTGTTCATGCGCCGAATTTCATTGGGGTGGGCGATGACAACGTTCTTCACCCGGTATCGCAACAGCCTCTTGACTACCAAAGCGCTGGCAAGAGCATCCGGGTCGGCATTTATAATAACCAGAACATCATCATCTTTGCCAAAGACATCCCAAAAGGCCTGCAGTCTGTCTTTGGCCGTGTTCCGGAAAGTTATTCTGGCTGGGAGTCCGTTGGATTTTTTTCGGTTCTTAGCCATTGTCGGTAACAGTGGCACGCCGGGCAGCAACAGGGTGGGTAAATGGTTCCTCTCACCGCACTAAAAGAGATGCGGTGTGATGCTCGTGCAATCCCTGCGCCCATCGGGCCAACACAGGACTGTCCCTGAAGTCTGCCGGTCCCCCCTCGGATCGAACCACCCCGTCCCCCGGGGCCCACGACCTGAACAGGGCCGATATGCCAGCCACCTCCTGTTGAATTCAGCCCCCACCATATTCCGGAAGCAAGGCGCGAGGAGCAAAAAAAAATGCTGGCGAAGGCGCTAAATAACAGCTACTTCCAGAACATGCCAGCACTACGTAAAAGCCATACTATAGCATACCACATGAAAAGAAATCAAGACCTTGAACGTGTCGATCATCTCCCGACCCTTCGTCATCCACTTCACCTCGCTCAAATAAAGCCATGCAGCCGGCACCGCTTCCGCTTGACGCGCGACCTTGATAATGGTACCTACTTCCCATCCGTAAACTGTTATTTACCCCGATATCTTCGTAATTCACTGGATTTTATCCTCCGGTAAGCGAACGGAGTGAGACTCCGAGATATTCAGTATATGCCTCCGGTAATTTTTTTGAGTTTGCCTCGATCTGAGCAAAAATGCCTATAATCCGACAGGCTCCTAGTGAGAGCTTGCACCAAACCAATTTCCGTTTTAGGATCGCAGCGTGAAACTACTCGACCGGTACCTCCTGGGCCATTTCGTCAAATATTTTTTTACGGTCAACGTGGGTTTTGCCGCCATCTATGTACTGATCGATTTTATCGAGAAATTCGATAACTTCCAGGAAGCCGGCAAATCCCTGGGGCTGGCGATCAAATATTTTCTGCTCAACATTCCCTTTGTCGTCGACCAGCTGGGCCCGGTGCTGATTTTGCTTTCCGGCATTATCAGTCTGGGCATCCTCAATCACACCAACGAGCTGACAGCCCTGAAAGCGGGCGGCATTCCCTTGAAAAAGATCACCCGGCCGCTGATCCTCGGAGCCGTGCTTTTCACCACACTGCTGTTGGCGGCGGCACAGTGGCTTTTGCCCTATACCATTACTACTACCAACAACATATGGGATCAACAGGTCAATGGCAAGCTCCCCCTGGGCATATATCGCAACGGCCGGTACTATTATCGCGGTACCCAAGGTTTCTATTCCTTTGAGTGGCCAAATCCCAAGCTCTATGTGTTCAAAAACTTTTCCTATTCCAGTTGGGATCCAAGCTTTGACCTCAACACACTGATCACCGCCAAAACGGCCGCCTGGAACAACACCGGCCATCGCTGGGTCCTGACCAATGTCCAGATCCAGAAACAGCAGGGCAAAGAACGATATACCATCCAAAACATCCTCCATTGGGAGACAAAGCTTCCGGAAAAACCGGTAGATTTTCTGGTAACCGAGGACAAGATGGCGGAGATGTCACTCACCGACCTCTATCGGGAAACCGGCAAAAAGGACACGGCCAGCCAGACGCGCGAGGCCTGGCAGAGTCTGTATAGCCGCCTCTCCTATATCCTGCTGGGCATTCCGCTGCTGTTGCTCGGACTGCCTCTTCTCATGATATTTTACCAGAAATGGGGCAAAGACCTGGCTATCGCCATTCCGGCGAGCTGCGGCATGGCCTTTGTCGCCTGGGGATTCTGGGGGGCGCTGCAGTCGCTGGCAACCGCCGGATATCTACCGCCGCTCGTGGCGGCGGTTTCCATCCATATCGTTTTTTCAGCAGTCGGGCTCCTTCTGCTAAGGAGACAGGACACCTAGGAGCCAGTCGGATTATGCCCTTTTTCCCCATATCTTCGTTAAACTCGAAAAAATTATCCTCGCAATATTCAGTATATGCCTCCGGTAATTTTTTCGAGTTTGCCTCGATCTGAGCAAAAATGCCTATAATCCGACAGGCTCCTAGCCTCGCTGCTCTCTGGGACACAAAACTCTTTGCCCATCCTCCCCTGGATGTTTCATCGGTTCAGGGGACGCGTCAGCTGTAAAGACAGGGTGGATGGACACGTTATGCCCACCATGGATCGCAAAAGAAAACGGCCTGCCGGGATAATATCCCGCAGGCCGTTTTCTTTATTTGCTGACTGATGCAGTCTAATTCAATCTACTTCTCTATGTCGTGGAGAGTCACCTCGAAAACCAGCACGGAGTTGGGTTCGATTTTCGGCATCACTCCTCTTTCCCCATAGGCGAGATCGGGAGGAATGACCAGCCGAACCTTTGAGCCGACTGGGATGAGCTGCAGCGCTTCGCTCCAGCCGGGGATGACCTGGTCGACACCGAACACCACCGGTTTGCCGCGTTTGATGGAGCTATCGAATTCCGTGCCGTCGATAAGCGTTCCCACATAATCGACTTTGACCTTGTCGCTGGCCTTGGGGATCGGCCCGTCGCCTTTTTTCAGGAACTGGTACTGCAGGCCGGACTTGGTTACCACAACCCCAGGTTTCTTCTTGTTTTCTTTGAGGAATTTGTTGCCGGCCGCCAGGTTTTTATCTTTCAGCTCCTTCATTTGGGCTTCTTCCTTGGCATGCATACGGGCGCCGTATTGCCGCTGGACCGAACCTATTTCTTCGTCGGACATGGCCAGTTTTTTTGCCTGATAGGCATCATTGATGCCTTGGACCAAGCTGTCAAAATCGATATCCTTGCCCAGATTCCGGAAATATTTACCTACGCCGGTGCCCATCGCGTAGCTCAGCTTCTTGGCAAAGCTGTCCAGCTTCGGTTGTACCGGCGCCTTTTCCGCCGCCAGCAACAGGCTGGGAACCAACAGTAGGCAGGCTGCCCACAGCGCTATCAATCTTCTCATCGCATAACTCCTTTTCTTGGCGGATCTCTCTATCCGCACACACATTGAACTGCTCGAATACCTGGTTGAACCAGGCGCGGCTTCTTCCTTCTCAGGCCCCCCTTCACCGGGGCGATCTTCTTGACGGGATACACAGAGCGCAGAAGAGTTTCGGCAGGCGGGGCATCAAATAGCAATACTTCCTTCTATACCTCATCCCGGAAGAAAATAACAGCAACCGACCAATTGAAAAATCAGGGCATTTCATATTTTTTTGCCTAAGGCATACGGAATTCTATCTGGAAATCGTAACCGTTTACCGAATCAATCAAAGACTGGCCAAGCCAATGCGCTGTAAGCGTGACAAAGCCACCTCCTCGCAGGCGTAAGAAGCACGGAGGCAAAGGACCACGGACAGAGGGGTACTCAGAGGATAACCAACGTAATGCCGGGATTGCCGCGGTTGAGGTTGCGATCCCGCGTCAGTTTCGGATAGCGACGCAGGAGCGCCTTGGTTTCGCCTTTGCGGCGACTGAACTCCTCGCCGGCGATATAGCCTTTGATCTCTCCCCTGCTGTACATGTACCCCAGGGTTTTTCTGCATTCGTCCCGAATGACGCCACCGGTTCCGGAAGAGCCGTAACCGTGGATTACGGTCACCACCCGCACTTGCTCCCGTTTGGCCTCATCGAGGGCGATCTGCAAATGGTGCAGCGCGGTTTCCACCATCGGCATGCCTCGCTCGATGTTCACTACCCGTTTGCGAAACCCGGCCCGACTGTCGGCGCAACCGCGGGCCTGATTTTGGTAGCTGCCGCAAAACCTGCAGACGAGGGTGCCGGCGGCTATTTCGTTGCCACACACCTGGCAGAGCCGCATAGCTTACGTCCTGTGAACTGCAATGACATGATCGAGCTGCCGGAGATGCTGCATCACCCGCTGCAGATGGTCGAGATCGGCCACCTCGAGATTGATTCGCAGGTCAGCGATATCCTCCGGGGTGGTATGGGCCGAAATGTCAACGATATTGGCATTGTCGGAACTAATGGCGGCGCTGATCTCGGCGAAGATGCCCCGCCTGTTTTCAGCGCGAACGTGGACGCCAACCTTGTACTGGCGACTATTCAGGCCGGCCCAGGACACATCGATCCAACGGTGCGGATCGGTGGCGAGCAGATTACGGCAATCCCGCTTGTGCACGGACACGCCCCGCCCCTGGGTGATGAAACCGACAATGGGATCGCCGGGAACGGGGTTGCAGCACTGGCTGATCTTGATCATCATGCCGTCGACACCGTCGATGCTAATCCCTTCTCTGCCCAGCTCCTGGGTTGCTGGCGGTTGATGCAGCAGGGCCGAGGCAAGTTCATCGGGAGGCAACAACTCGGACGGTCCGTTTTCCATCTCCTGCACCAGTTCCGGCGGCTGCAGCGCCCGGACCAGATTCTGCACGGTGATGGTGCCCTTGCCCACCTTGACCAGCATGTCGTCGAGGGAATTGCAATGCAACTCCTTGAGGAGCAGGCGAATATGCCCGCTCTTGATCATCTTCTTCAGCGTGGTGTCGTGGGCCTTGATTTCACGCTCGCAGATCTCTCGACCGAGTTTTAAGGCCCTCTCCTTTTCCTCGCGCCTGAGCCATGAGCGTATCCGGGCCTTGGCCCGGCTTGTCCTTGCCAGGTGCAGCCAGCCGGGTCGTGGTGTCTGCGATGGTGAGGTGATGATCTCGACGATGTCGCCGTTCTGCAGTTGATACTTGAGCGGTACAAGTCGCCCGTACACTTTCGCGCCGGCGCAATGATGACCGACCTCGGTATGAATGGCGTAGGCGAAATCGATGGGGCAGCTGCCCCGGGGGAATTCCTTGACATCGCCGGTTGGCGTCAGGGCATAGACATCCGGGTCGTAGAGCTCGCCGCGCACACTCTCGAGAAATTCCCGCGGGTCCTCGACCTCCTGCAAGGACTTCACCAGGTTCTTCAGCTCCTTAAACAATCTGGCGTCGCGCTCGCTGGCCTTCTGTCCTTCCTTGTATGCCCAATGGGCGGCGACCCCCTCCTGGGCCACCCGGTCCATTTCTTCGGTACGTATCTGAATCTCGATAAAATGGTCACGCGGGCCGACTACCGTGGTATGCATCGACTGGTAGTTGTTGGCCTTGGGCACCGAAATAAAGTCCTTGATCCGACCATGCACCGGAGACCAACTGCCGTGAATGATTCCGAGTGTTTCGTAACATTCCTTGACGCTGTCGACGATGATCCTGAAGGCGACCTTGTCGTAGACTCGATCGAGGGTGATGTTCTGGGCTACCAGCTTCTTGTAGATGGAATAGAGGTGCTTGGGGCGGCCGATAATGCGGATCGGCCGAATACCGGCCACAGCTAATTTGTGATAGAGGATGGAGATAACCTCATCGACATATTCCTGGCGTTCATCCAGCGAGCTTGCCAGTCGCACCGCAAGGTCTTGGTACTCCTCGGGGTGGATATATTTGAAGGAATAGTCTTCGAGTTCGCGTTTGAGCCAATCGATGCCGAGCCGGCTGGCGAGCGGGGCATAGAGGTCCATCGTCTCGCGGCCGATCTCGAGCTGGGTCTTGCGCTCCACTGCATCGAGCAGGAACATATCCTGCAGCCGGTCCACCAGCTTGACCAGCAGCACTCGGATGTCGGCGGCGATAGCCAGAAGCATCTTGCGAACATTTTCCGCCTGACTGACCAGCCTGCTGTTGTAGGCTACCTCGTTGATTTTGGTGGAACCCGAGACGATCCGCGCCACGTCCGGCCCGAATTTGCGGGTCAAATCCTCTAGAGAAACCCCCTTGCGCAAGACACCGTGCAGCAGTCCGGCCAGGACGGTGTCCAGGTCCAGGTGCATGGAGGCAAGTGTGGAGGCAACCTCAAGCAGATGGATCAGATACGATTCGCCGGAGAAATGCATCTCTCCCCGGTGAACCTTTTCCGCCAGTTCCCAGGCAGCGTCGATCCGCGACAGATCGACGCCGGGGAGATAATTCGCAGCAAGGATTTTCAACCCGTTAGGGTTCAGCATCGAGGGATGGGACATAGCACCTTCAATTTTGCTGTTGGATCCTAATCTTCTTCCTTCATCCGAGCCCGTAGCGAGGCCACCAGCTGCTCCGGCGCCACTTCCTCGGTAAAGCCGTCGCGCCGACGACGCACCTCGAACACCCCTTTCGCGGTAAACGACTTGCCCACCGTCACCCGGAAAGGAAAGCCGAGCAGGTCGGCGTCCTTGAACTTGGAACCCGGACGCTCGTCGCGGTCGTCGAGAAGGACGTCAAGCCCAGCGTCGCGCAGATCGCGGTACACACCCTCGGCGGCCTCGGTAATGGTTTCGTCCTGCACGCCGAGATTGAGCACCACGACCTGGTAGGGCGCCAGCGGCAGCGGGAAGATGATCCCGTGCTCGTCGTGGTTCTGCTCGATGGCGGCAGCCACCACCCGGCTGACGCCGATTCCGTAGCAGCCCATGACAAAGGGTTTTTCCTGGCCGTCGCTGTCCTGAAAAACGGCCTGCATGGATTTGGAGTAGGAGGTCCCGAGCTTGAAGATATGCCCCACCTCGATGCCCTCGGTGAGCTCAAGGCGCCCGCCGCAGTGCGGACAGGGGTCCTCGGTGGTGATTTGACGCAGATCGGCAATCGCCTCGACCTCGAAATCGCGGCCCAGGTTGACGCCTTTTAGATGATAATTTTTCTCGCCACCGCCAACCACAAAATTGCGCATCGCCGCCACCTCCTGGTCCGCGACCAGGCGGATGCCGATACCCACGGGGCCGAGATAGCCGGTGGGCACGCCGGTTGCGTCGAAGACGGTCTTGTCATCGGCCAGCTCGACATCGGCCACGCCCAAGAGATTCTTCAGTTTGACCTCTTCGACTTCCCGATCGCCTCGCACCAGTACCGCCACCGGCTGTCCGTCGGCCAGGTAGACCATGGTCTTGACCAGCGTTTTGGGAGAAATCGCAAGGAAATCACAAACCGCATCCACCTTGCGTTTGCCGGGGGTCTCCACTTTCTCGAGATCCGCCATCGGAGTTTCATCGCCACCTGCCGGGAGTTTCACCTCGGCTTTTTCCATGTTGGCGGCGTACTCGCATTCGGTACAGACCACGATGGTGTCCTCGCCGGTATCCGCCAGTACCATGAACTCATGGGAGAAGCTGCCGCCTATCGGCCCGGAATCGGCCTGTACCGCCCTGAATCTGAGCCCGCAGCGACGGAAGATGCGCTGATAGGCCTCATACATTTTGCGATAGGCGACTTCGGCGCCGGCGTCGTCCGGATCGAAGGAATAGGCGTCCTTCATGATGAACTCGCGCCCCCGCATCAGCCCGAACCGGGGGCGGATCTCGTCTCGGAACTTGCTCTGAATCTGGTAGAGGTTGATCGGCATATCACGGTACGAATGGAGCTCGCGCCGGATAATATCGGTGATGACCTCCTCGTGGGTCGGCCCGAGGCAGGATTCCCGCTCGTGCCGGTCGTGAAAGCGCAGCAGTTCGGGCCCGTATTTCTCATATCTGCCGGTCTCCCGCCAGAGATCGGCGGGCTGAACCATCGGCATCAGCAGCTCCTGGGCGCCTGCCCGGTTCATCTCTTCCCTGACGATAGTCTCCACCCGCCGGATGGCGGCAAGGCCGTAGGGAAGATAGGTATAGACCCCCGAAGTGAGTTTGCGCATGAACCCGGCTCGCAGCATCAGACGGTGGCTGACGATCTCCGCTTCGGCCGGCGTCTCCTTGAGGGTCGGCAACAACATTTGAGAATATCGCATAGGAATTATCTGTTCTGTTCGATTGTGTTTATGTAAATCAACGGTAAGCGTTTCCAGGCAAAGCATGAACCGGCATACCCAGCAGGCCGGATTACGTCATGGCGACGGCAACAATGTAGCAAATTATCAGGATTTTTGCCCTTCTTCTTCCATTTTTTTCAATTCGGCAAGGAAGGTCTCCAGCAGCTCGGCTTCGGGCACCTTGCGGTAGATCTCGCCTTTTTTAAAGATAATGCCGATTCCGTCGCCGCCGGTGACACCGATATCCGCCTCCCGGGCTTCTCCCGGCCCATTGACCACACAGCCCATGACTGCCACCTTGAATGGTGTCTGCATGGTTTGCACGTAGCGCTCGACCTCTTCTGCCAGCCCGAAGAGGTTGATCCTGGTCCGCCCGCAGGTGGGGCAGGAGATGAGTTCCGGCCCGCGCTCTCGTATCTTTAAGGCGCGCAGCAACTCGAATCCGACCCGGATCTCTTCCACCGGATCGCGGGTGAGTGAAATACGAAAGGTGTCGCCGATGCCCTGGCTGAGCAGGATGCCCAGCGCCACACTCGACTTGACCGTGCCGCCGATCAATCCCCCAGCCTCGGTGACTCCGAGGTGCAGCGGGTAGTCGGTGAGCGTGGAGAGCTGCTGGTAGCCGCTGACCGTGGTCAGAACGTCCGAGGACTTGATAGAGATTTTCATCTCGTGAAAACCAAACTTCTCAATGAGCCGCACGTTGCGCAGAGCGCTCTCGATAAGGGCGGTGGGTTTTTCGGCGGTGGGATAGCCGTGCTGCTTGAGCAGGTCCTTTTCGATGGAGCCGCTGTTCACCCCGACTCGGATAGGCACCCGGTGCTGACGGGCGGCGTCAACCACCATGGCGAGCCGCTCCTCGCCGCCGAGATTGCCGGGGTTGATCCTGATGGCCTGGGCGCCGTGTTCCATGGCGGCGATGGCCAGGCGATAATCAAAATGGATGTCGGCGATCAGCGGGATGAAGATGGCGTCCCTGATGGTCCTGATGGCTTTAGCCGCGGCGAGATCCGGAACCGCCACCCGGATCAATTCGCAGCCGGCTGCCGTGAGCCGTCCGATCTGCGCGATGGTGGCGGCGGTGTCCCTGGTATCGGTGTTGGTCATCGACTGCACCGTGATCGGGCTGTTCCCGCCCACGGCGACATCGCCGATATGTATGGTTCTAGTCTGGCGTCGGGTAATCATGGCACCCACTGATTTTTCTGTTGATCTGTTTTTGACTTCGCAGGCCAGGCGTTTTTCAACCCGCCGCTTGCTTGATCAGGTTGAGTTCGGCGTCCGAGGCCCGGACGTAAAGCGGCGTCGCCGCGGCTACATCGAGTGCTTGACCTCGGAGCGCAAGTTCTCCGGCCAAAAGGCCGAGCGCCCCTGCCGAAGGACTCCAGAGATGGGCAGGCGCCGTAGTCATGGTATCGCCCAACACCGACCGCCAGTACTCGCCGTAGGCCCGGAGCGCGTCGCCAATCATCACCACCGGCTCGTGTATTCGAGCCGCCAGCGCCTCCGGGGAAAATGCGGCAATGGAGGTGAGACGACGGGCAGGACCGCCATCTTCGCTGCGATAAAAGGCGGCGTACACTTCGTTTTTCCTGGCATCGACCGCGGCGCAGATCAACCTCTCACTACAGGCGCAGCCAGCGACCAGCACATCGAGGGTGGAGACCCCGTATAGCGGTGCATCGCTTGCCGCAGCCAGTCCCTTGACAGTGGCCATGCCGATGCGCAGGCCGGTGAAGCTGCCGGGGCCAAGCCCTATGGCATAGCCACGTACCGCCTCCTTTGCGATCTCTGTTTCAGTCAACAGGCGATCGATCGAGCCCAACAAGCGCCGGGACTGCGTGACCCTGCTTGAAATCGATTGACAAGCCACCACCCTGCCCCCATCGCGCCCTCCGCTCGTTAGCGCCACGGAGCATGCGGGAGTAGCGGTGTCGATTGCCAGAATGTAGTCGGTAATTTCGTTTTTCAACTCAACAGCCTGACAAAATCATTATAAAAAACAAAAACCATCAGGGTGCCGAGCAGGGCGATGCCGATCTGTTGGGCAATCACCTGAGCCCGCTCGCTCATTGGTTTTCTGCGGATGGCCTCGATGGTGAGAAACATCAAGTGCCCGCCGTCCAGCACCGGCACCGGCAGCAGGTTCAGAATGCCGAGGTTGACGCTTAACAATCCCATGAAATAGAGGTAATTGACCCAGCCGGCTCTCATCTGCTGCCCGGCGATCTGGGCGATGAGGATCGGTCCTCCCAGCTCGGAGGCCGGTATGGCATGCTCGATGATCTTGACCACTCCGGTTACGGTCAGGATCACGAATCCCCAGGTCTGCCACCAGGCTTCAACCAGGGTATTCACCGGCCCGGTTCGCTCATAGCTCAGCACATCAGCGCGGGTCACGCCGATCATATAGCGTTTGCCGACCTTCTCGTGGAAGATGTTTTTGACCGTGGAAAGCTTCGGGGTTACCTCAAGGGGCACATGCTTGCCTCTGCGATCCACAACGATGGAGATCTTTTTCCCCTCGCTGTTTTTCACCCCCTCAAGGACGTCGAGCCAACCGGTGGTCTTTTTGCCGTTGACCTCGATTATTCTGTCCTGGGCTTGAAAACCGGCTGCAGCGGCTGGCGTGCCCTTGCCGACGGCGCCCACCAAGGTGGTATCCACCGGGTGCGGTACTCCGCTCACTAAAAAGAGAAAGAAGAACATCACCAGAGGAAAGATGAAGTTGAACGCCGGACCGGCGAAGACGATGCCAAAGCGCTGCCACACCTTTTTGTGCGCGAACGATACCGCCTGCTCTTTGGGGTCGACATCCTGTTCGTCGGGATTTTCTCCGAACATCTTGACGAAACCGCCCAGCGGTATGGCGGAGATGACGTATTCGGTTTCCCCGATGGTTTTGCCGCAGAGTCGCGGGCCAAAACCGAGGGAGAATTTCAGCACCCGTACCCCGAATAACTTGGCAAAGATGAAATGACCGAACTCATGCACGAAAATGAGCAGGCCAAGGACAAGTACAAAAGCGAAAACAGTAGTCATGACGATACTAACCCGGGCTGAATAGGTACAACGGGCGACTGTGAACCTCTTGGTCGCTTAGGTGATCGAGGCAATATAGGTCCGCGCACTTCGGCGAGCGGTCTCATCCGCCGCCAGGATATCCGTGAGCGAAGCGTCACTGCCCGTATGGACACGCTCCATGGTCGCGGCAACCGTTTCGGTGATCGCGGTAAAACCGATGCGCTCTTCTAAAAAGGCCGCTACCGCCACCTCGTTGGCGGCATTGAGCACAGCCGGCGCCACCCCGCCGGCGCGCAGTGCCTCAAAGGCCAGTCGCAGAGCAGGAAAACTTGCATAGTCGGGCTCATGAAACTCGAGATTGGGGCAGCGCGAGAGTTGCAGCGGCCGCAGTTTGAGCGGCAGGCGCTGTGGGTACGACAGGGCGTAGGCGATCGGTATGCGCATATCGGGAATTCCGAGCTGGGCCATCACCGCACCGTCCTGATATTCCACCAACGAATGCACAACAGACTGCGGATGCACCACCACCTCAATACGCTCTGGCTCCATATCAAACAGCCATCTGGCCTCGATGACTTCGAGCCCTTTGTTCATGAGCGTCGCCGAATCGATGGAGATTTTGTGGCCCATCTCCCAGTTGGGGTGGTTGAGCGCCTGCGCCCTGCTCACCCCTTTGAGTTCCTCCGGCGTCTTGCCGCGGAACGGACCGCCGGAAGCGGTGAGGATGATCTTTGCCACATCGCTTCGGTGCCCCGCTTCCAGAGCCTGAAAAATCGCGCTGTGTTCGGAATCCACCGGGAGAATCGGCACACCCTTGGCGTGGGCAGCCTCCATGACCAGCCTGCCGGCCATCACCAGGGTCTCCTTGTTGGCCAGCCCGATAGCTTTTCCAGCCTCGATGGCGGCCAAGGTTGGCAGCAGACCGGCAGCGCCGACGATAGCTGAGACGGTGATATCGGCGCTTGCAAGCGAAGCGACCGCCTTATTGCCCTCGGTACCATACACAACGCGCTCGCGCAGCGGCGCCGGGAGCAGTTTTCGCAACCGCTCGGCACACCCCTCATCGGCCACCGAAACCAATTCCGGACGGAATTCGAGAACCTGCTGCTGCAGCCTCTCGACATTGCGTCCCGCCGCCAGGCCCACAATGCAATAACACTGGGGAAACTGTCGGACAACCTCGAGAACGTTGGTGCCGATGGAGCCGGTCGAACCTAAAAGTGCAATGCGCTTCATTGAACACCCAAGAGTTGCAGAAGATAAAAGAGCACCGGCCCGGTCAACAGCAGGGAGTCGATCCGGTCGAGCACGCCTCCATGCCCGGCCAGCAGGCGACCGCTATCCTTGGTGCCGGTTCCTCGCTTTACTATCGATTCCATCAGATCACCAAGAATGCCGACACCGGTCAGCACCACCGCCAGCACCGAGAGCAGCAGAAAGTCCGTTTTGGCAAAGAGCAGAACACTGGCGACAAGAGCCGCCGTCACCCCGCATGCCAGCCCGCCGACGGCGCCTTCCACCGTCTTTTTCGGACTGATGCCAGGGCAGAGTTTGCGACGGCCGAAGGCACTGCCGACAAAATAGGCGCCGGTATCCGACCCCGCGGTAATCGCGGTCAGCACCACCAGCCATCGCCCTCCTTCAGGCATATACCTGAGCATGATCAGGTGCGCTGCGAGAAGGCCGATATATATCGTGCCGAAAGCCATCCGGCTCAGCAGCTTATAGCTGTCTTCAAAATGTGTATATCGATTGACAAAGTAAAGGGTAAGGAGCAAAAAAGAGCCGATCAGGCCCCCCTGCGGCGACAGGGTCTGGACCGGAACGGCGGCTGACAAAACAGGCAACACCATTGTCAGGATCAGATAGATGCGGGAACCCAATCCGGGCCGTTGCTCCCAGCTCATGCCGAGATATTCATTCGCCCCGATGCAGGCAATCACCAGCAGGGCCAGAGAGAAAACCCGGGGCGTTCCTTCAAGCAGCAACAGCAACCAGGCCAGGGCGAGCAGAATACCGGGGACTATCCGTTTCATATTTCACCTGCCGGTAAGCTGAGCACCGGTTCGGCCAAAGCGTCGTTCACGCTGCTGGAACTCACTGATGGCCTGAAGAAATTCATTCTTGCGAAAATCCGGCCACATGACTGCCGTAAAATAGATCTCGGCATAGGAGGCTTGCCAGAGAAGAAAATTGGAGAGCCGGGCTTCCCCACCGGTACGGATGACCAGGTCGGGGTCGGGAAGGCCGGCCGTGTCGAGGTGGCTCTCGATGTGCTCGGAGGTGATGTCCGCCGGGGCAAGTTTTCCTTCAACGCATTGGCGGGCAAGGGTGCGAGCAACTCGGGTCAGTTCATCACGGGAACCGTAACTCAGTGCGAGGTTGAGGACCAATTCCGAGTTCATGGCCGTCTCTCGTCGCGCCTTATCCAGCGCCGCCCTCGAGGCTTCGGGCAACTTTTCGATATCCCCTATGCAACCGAGTCTGATGCCGTTTTTCTTCATCCGACTCCGCTCCGAGGCAAGATAGGTTTTGAGGATGGTCATCAAACCGCTGACTTCTTGCTGCGGTCGTTTCCAGTTCTCCGAGGAGAACGCATAGAGGGTGAGTACCCGGATTCCGAGTTCCCGAGCGATCTCGACGATCTCCCGAACAGAATCGGCCCCAGCTTTATGTCCAAACAGGCGCGGTTTGTTTTGTCGCTCAGCCCAGCGCCCATTGCCATCCATGATTATCGCCACATGGCGGGGCAATCGGGTCGGGTCTATATCCGGCGCAATGACCATGATGCTCTCAGAGTGTGTTGTTTACAGGAAATCCTCAACCGCTCTCCCGAAGGATTCGGACCGCCACATCCCCCGGACCCTTCGCCGCTGCGCAGTTCCCGGGTGATGCGTGGATTTGAAAGGCGTCGCCTGCCCCCCGTGCCGGATCGGACGTGTTAAAGCCCCCTGGGTAGGTGGAGATGGCACATGGGCTCTACCTTCACCACCGAGTTAAGGGAAGGGACGAGAAGCCTATACCTCCATCACCTCTTTTTCCTTCGAGGCGGTGATCTCGTCAATCTGCTTGACGTAGGTGTCGGTTTCGTTTTGAGCCTCATCCTGCAGGCGAAACAGATCGTCTTCGGAAATCTCTTTTTCTTTTTTCTGCTTCTTCAGGATATCGATGGCGTCGCGACGGGAGTTTCGTACCGCGACCCGAAACTCTTCCGCTATTTTCTTGACCTGTTTCACCAGCTCCTTACGCCGCTCCTCGGTGAGCTGCGGGATATTGAGGCGGACGACCTTGCCATCGCTGACCGGGGTCAGCCCTATATCGGATTTGAGAATGGCTTTTTCGATAGCGGGCAACATCTGCGGGTCCCACGGCTGGATGGCGATCAGGCGGCTTTCAGGGATGGTCAGCGTGCCGACCTGGTTCAACGGCATGGAACTACCGTAAGCATCAACGTGAATGCCATCCAAGAGGGAGAGCGAGGCGCGGCCCGTCCGGATCTTCGCCAGCTCGTTCTTGAAGGCGTCCACACTTTTTTCCATTTTCTCTGCCATCTCAAATATAACGTCACTCATGCTGTTTCCTCTGCTCTCATAGTATGTGGATTCTTCGGAAAACCCTTCCTTTTGATAGTGCCACGGCATCGCAACAGAATACTACAGCGAGAATCGATAAAAATCACCCTTTTCCCGAAGACCAGCAGCAGTGAGCGTCAGCTTCAGGAAGTAATCAGAGTACCTACCGACTCCCCATAAACCGCCTTGCGGATATTGCCGGAAATCGCCATATTCAGCACTTTGATCGGTTTGTGATCTTCCTTGGCGAGGGCGATACCGGCTGCATCCATAACTTTGAGACCGCGTCGCAGTACGTCATCACAGGTAAGCTCTTCAAATTTCACCGCGTCCGGGTGCACCATCGGATCTTTGTCATAGACGCCGTCGACTTTTGTCGCTTTGATGATCAATTCCGCGTCGATTTCTAGCGCGCGCAGGACTCCCGCCGAATCGGTGGTAAAATACGGGTTGCCCGTGCCGGCGGCGAAGATTACCACCCGCCCTTTTTCCAGATGGCGGGTCGCCCGCCGCCTGATATAGGGCTCGCAAACGGACTGCATGGGGATCGCCGACATAACCCGGGTGATCACGCCCTTGCGTTCCAAAGCGTCCTGCATGGCCAGGCTGTTCATCACCGTTGCCAGCATGCCCATGTTGTCGGCCGTGGTTCTATCCATGCCCCTGCTCGCGCCGGCCACTCCTCTGAAAATATTGCCCGCGCCGATTACGATACCCGGTTCAACCCCGAGTTCTACAATCTCTTTGATCTCCTGAGCAACAAATTCGAGTACATCAGTGTTGATACCGAAGGCATCATTGCCCATCAGTGCCTCACCGCTTAGTTTCAACAGAATTCGCCGGTACGCTATCTGCATTCCCTCTCCTACATTCAGTGTTGTTATTGCAAGGCACGTGGCCGAAACAGTCCCGGCCGAAATCCGTGCGATCGGCCGGGCGCTGGTGGAAGGAAAAGGGTATTACTCTTCGCTGCCTACCTGATAACGGGTGAAACGCTTAATGGAGATGTTCTCACCCATGGTGGCGACCACCTCATTGAGTTTATCCTGGATGGTCAAATCAGGATCCTTGACATATTTTTGTTCCATCAGGCAGATCTCGGAAATGAATTTATCGAGCTTGCCCTCGACTATTTTCTCGACGATCGCCTCGGGCTTTCCTGAGTCCAGGGCCTGCTGAACATAAATCTCTTTTTCCCGGGCGATAACCTCGGCGGGAATATCCTCGCGGGTAACGCCGACGGGGTTGGCGGCGGCTATGTGCATTGCGATTTCCCTGGCGAACTCTACAAAGGCATCGGTCTTGGCGACGAAGTCGGTCTCGCAGCCCAGTTCCACCATGACCCCGAGTTTGCCGCCAGCATGAATATAGGTGCCGATGACCCCTTCACTAGTCGCACGGCCGGCTCGTTTGGCGGCCACCGCGAGACCTTTCTGACGCAGCAGGTCGACGGCTTTCTCCATATCCCCGCCGGTTTCGGTCAGGGCCTTTTTACAATCCATCATGCCTGCGGCAGTCTTGTCCCTCAGGTCTTTTACCATCTGGCTTGTAATTTTCATGGCATATCTCCTTAAATAACGCCCTCTGACGTTGTTCTGTATAGTTGGTTCTGCCTGCTCTTTGTTCGATATTTCCAGTTCCTGGTCCGCACTTCTTCGGGCTTGCCGTCATCGGCCCCAACCGAGCGCGAGGATGACGGCGAAAAATGTGTCCTGTCGGGTTGCATGCGGCATTTCCCGGGCGTCGGTCAGTTGGCCGTACGCAAGAAAAGGGGCAGTCAGCCGACCAACCCCTTTTCCTCAGATCACCTGCTCATCTGCACATCCGCCGTATTCGGCACAATAGTATGGACCGCAGCCGGCCTTCGCGACTACACACGCCTGTGCCGAATCCGCTCAACCTGTTACCCGATCAGCCAAAGCACGATTTGACTCTGCCGACCCAGCCCGGTGAATTGCAGGTTATTCTTTCTCGGTCTCATCGTCGCTTCCGGCCATTTCCGCACCTGCTTCACCCATGGCCGCGGCAAGAGCTTCATCGGAGGCCTCGTCGCCTTCACGTTGGGCCTGGCCTGCAAGCACGGCCTCAGCGACATGGTTGCTGATCAAACGGATCGAGCGGATAGCATCGTCGTTGCCTGGAATGACGAAATCGATACCGTCCGGATCACAGTTGGTATCGGCGATGGCCACTACCGGGATTCCAAGTTTTTTTGCTTCATTGACAGCGATCGCCTCTTTCTTCGGGTCGATAACGAAGAGAACACTCGGCAGGTTCCGCATGTCTTTGATACCGCCGACGTTCCTCTCGAGCTTGATGCGTTCTTTCTCCATCAACAGTACTTCCTTCTTGGGAAACCTGTTGATCGAGCCGTCGGCCTGCATTGATTCAATGCTTTTCAGCCGATCGATGCTTCTCTTGATGGTCTGGAAATTGGTCAGCATACCGCCGAGCCAGCGATGATCGACATAGTACATGCCGCAGCGCCTGGCCTCTTCCCTGATGATCAGCTGTGCCTGGCGTTTTGTGCCGACAAAAAGAATGGTGCCGCCGTTTTTCACCTCGTTCGAAATATAGTCGCAGGCTTTGTTGAAGAGCCTTCTGGTCAGATCGAGGTTGATAATGTAGATGCCATTCCTCGGACCATAGATATACGGTTTCATTTTGGGGTTCCATCGTCTGGTCTGATGACCAAAATGGAGCCCAGCCTGCAGCATTTCTTTTACTGTAGCGGTAGCCATGGATTCTCCTTTGCTGGTTTTTCCTCCATCTTCATTCATCACCCGAGAAGCCTCACACGGCCTGGGTGACACCAGTAGGGCTGAAGATGTGTGTGATTAACGGCTGCCCACAGATGGGACAACCTTGTGTTGGACAACATCGTTTATTACCACGACCGTTTGACTATTGCAAGTATCTCCCCATCAAATGGTCGTTGTCGGCATTTCTACTTTTACCGACGTATTAACGGCGAATTATTTGTAAAAATGAGCTTGAGCCAATCGAAACCGAACTTGAGAAGCTCTTCGTCTTCCTTTTCTATCCTGCGTTTCCGATCGCGCGGCAGGCGAAAATGCTCCAGAAGTCGGTTTTCTTCAAGGTAGAGTCGAAATGTATCAATATTATAACTGACCATGAAGGCGAGTTGTTGTCCAGGGCCCCCGGCGCCCTCGCCTTTCCAGGGATTGCTGGCAAATATCGTATCCATCTCCGTCCAAAGGTCGTTGAAGCTGTTGTACGGCTCCAGCCTCTGGTTTCGCAACCACTGATTGACGGTGAATTGCCTCTCTTCCCGGTGACCATGGCAATACTCATGCTTGGTAAGGAAATAGTATTCGCCAGATCCCCTTTTTCCTGGAGTGCGATCGACGGCACGTTCGAGTGGATAGCTACGGCAGGCGGTGGGACGCTCGGTATACACCTCACACCCGTCTGGGCTAAGAAACGGGCAATCTCCTTTTCCCTCCTCCGTCAATTGAAGCATCACTTGTGGAAAGAAGGGGTTGTCCCCTTGTACCAACCGCGCGTGACTGCGCAGAAACTCCTCTGAGGTTACGCCCAAGGCGCGTCGCAACCGTAAAACGTCGTAGGGGTAAAGGATAAGGTCGACTTTTTTACAACAAACCGTAAAACAGGAAATGCCTGGATGGCACGAGAAGGCAAAAGCAGATGCCCCAAGTGGCACCATACCGTCGGGAAATATTTTTTGTTCTTTCATGAGACCATGTTCTTTTATCCTTAATTGCAGCTGCTCTCCGGGCAGGCAAACCTTCGCCAGGCAGGTGAGGTTTCAAGCAACTCCTTTGTTGCGGTCCGTGCTTAATGATACTTGTTTATCGAGAGGAAAAAAACGCCTATCCAATTGCCGGCACTGCCTTTGTGCGCTTTAAAAAAAAAGGCTGGTTGGAGCGCGCGCCCAACCAGCCTTCTCGTACATCGCTACAGAAAACCTTAGTTTTCTTCGCTCGAACCGACCTCTTCCTGGTATCCGACCAGTTCGATGATCGCCATGGAAGCTGCGTCGCCCTGGCGTATACCGGTTTGAATGATCCGGGTATATCCACCGTTTCTATCGGCAAACTGCTCTTGAATATCGGTAAAGAGCTTATGTACCACGTCCTTGCTCCTGATGAAGGCGAGCGCCTGACGCCGAGCGTGGAGGTCGCCGCGCTTGGCTAAAGTGATCATCTTTTCGGCGATGGGTCGCAACTCCTTGGCTTTCTCTTTGGTAGTCACAATGCGCTCGTGTTCAAACAGAGATGTTACCATATTTCTGAACATAGCTTCGCGATGTGAAGTTGTGCGGCCAAGTTTTCTGCCGGATTTTTTGTGTCTCATGTGCCTATCCTCAACATTGCTTGAAAAGCTGCCGCCTTGCAAGGCCGGCCTATATTTCCTGGGTTCCAGGGCAGGACGAAAATCCTAGCTCTGTTCCTCTTCCCTTTTTTCCCTATCGCTCGGTCGCACCCAGTTCTCGAATTTCATGCCCAGGGTGAGATCCATCTCAGCGAGCAACGCCTTAATTTCATTAAGCGATTTTCGCCCGAAGTTTTTGGTCTTCAGCATTTCCTGATCAGTTTTCTGCGCCAGATCGCCGATGTAGTTTATCTCGGCGTTTTTGAGGCAATTGGCCGATCTCACAGAAAGCTCCAGGTCCTCGACCGGTTTGTCGAGGTAGGGATTGAGCGGCTCCTGATCCTTTTCCGACTCCTCGGACTTGGCCGGCTCGGCCCTGTCTTCATCGAAGTTGATGAAGATGCTCATCTGGTCCTTGAGGATCTTGGCGGCATAAGCGAGCGCATTCTCGGGCTTGACGCTCCCGTCCGTTTCAATCTCCATGGTGAGCTTGTCGTAGTCGGTCTGCTGACCAACCCTGGCCTGGGCGACGACGTACTGAATTTTCTTAATCGGCGTAAAGATAGCGTCTATGGGGATCTGGCCGATAGCGAGCTCATCCTTGTTCTGTCTCTCTGCCGGTTGGTAACCTTTGCCCCACTCGACAGTCAATTCGGCCCTGAAGGCAACCTCTCCGGTAAGGGTGCAGATTACCTGATCCGGATTCATCACCTCTACATACGCAGAGTTCACGATGTCGGCGGCCGTCACCTTTCCTGGTCCGAGCTTTTCAACGGTCACCACCTGAGCGTCTTCCGTGTTGAGTTTCAAGCGGACCTGCTTGACGTTGAGAATGATTTCACTGACGTCTTCGACAACATCTTTCAAGGTAGTGAATTCGTGAAGAGCGCCATCGATCTTCACGGTCGTTATGGCCGCTCCTTGAATAGATGATAGAAGTACCCTGCGCAACGAATTACCGATAGTGGACGCGAATCCCCTTTCCAGCGGTTGACAGACGAACTTACCGTAGGCCTCGGTGTGCTTCTCCCTGTCTACCTCGATCCTTTCGGGTTTGATAAGCTCGCGCCAATTTCGGTAGAACGGTATTTTTTCTTCGGCAGCTTGCGTCATAAAGTCCCTTCTTTATGTTTCTTATGTTTTTCCCGTTGTGTCGGAGGAAGAATGCAACGCGCACCTGCATTCGAGTGCTGCTTCGTCTCCCAGGAGTTGTTTCAAACATCGTCCAACGGCCTGCCTAAGCCGCCTTATTGCCTGCTAGGCCTTTTGCTTCACGTATAGAAGCACCTCTGGCGGCTTTGGGTCGTTCTCGACTTCCCGTGGTAGTACAAGCGGTGCGGTCCCAAGGAGGGATCGGCATCGATGGTCTCAATTGGCCAACACAGCCATGGACTCTATGGCCCCGAATCTGGCTCGCCGGCCTACGGTTCGCAATAGCCAACCGCGCGGCCGACGAAAATTACGTGACAATTTTACTTGGAGTACAGTTCGACTATCAGCTGTTCCTGTACCGGCATTGTCAGTTCTTCACGATTCGGCAGGGCCTTTACGGTTGCCTTGTAATTGTCTTTGTCAAGCTCGAGCCAGCTCGGCACGCCGCGCCTGGCGACAGCCTCGAGGTTTTCGTTGAGCAGGGTGTTAGCCCGGCTCTTCTCCTTGATCGTAATGACATCCCCTTCAGAGACCAGAAACGACGGGATATTGACCTTTCGCCCGTTGACCAGAATATGCTTGTGCCTGATGAGCTGTCGCGACTGGTTGCGAGATGAGGCAAATCCGATGCGAAAAACGGTATTGTCCAGCCGCCGCTCGAGCAAGATAAGCAGATTCTCACCGGTAACACCTTTCTGCCTCTCTGCGTTTTCAAATGTCAGGCGGAACTGCCCTTCGAGCATGCCGTACATGGCCTTGACTTTTTGTTTCTCCCGCAGCTGAATGGCATAGTCGGAGAGCTTTTTAAATCGAGCCTGCCCGTGCTGACCAGGACCGAATGCCCGCCTTTCAAAAGAACATTTGTCCGAGTAGCACCGGTCACCTTTGAGATATAATTTAAGTCCTTCCCGTCTGCAGCGACGACAAGCAGCGCCAATATTTCTAGCCAACTTTGGCCTCCATTCAATTATTGAGTGTTCTTTTTTGTATTCTCGCGTTACCTGGTACTCTCACAGTTCACTCCCTCTTTGCTTCGCCGGGGGTGCGATTCTCTGTGAGCCCATAGGCGGACGTCCCGGATGCTTCGCTCATTTCCAGCTCACGGGAGCCTTTATCGCGAAACGGCAGCCCTCCTGAATGGACGCGAACAATGAATTTATACGCGACGACGTTTCGGAGGTTTGCAGCCGTTATGAGGCACGGGGGTTACGTCGTAGATCTTGCTCACCTCGAAACCTGTGTTTATCAGCGCCCGCAGAGCCGCCTCGCGGCCCGGTCCGGGGCCTTTAACTTTCACTTCGACTTTTCGCATTCCGTAATCGGCAGCCTTCTTCGCCGCATCCGCAACCGCATTCTGGGCCGCAAACGGTGTGCTTTTTCTTGACCCCTTGAAGCCGAGTACGCCCGCGCTACACCAGGAGACCACGTTGCCCTGTTTGTCGGAGATGGTCACTATTGTATTATTGAAGGTAGAGTATATAAATACAATACCCTCGGGCACATTCTTTTTAACTCTTTTTTTTGTTCGTGCCTCAGCACGCTTAGCTCCAGCCATTTCGTCTACCTGTCAGATGTTGTCTGTTATTTCCGGCGTGCTGCCCCGCGTCGCGGCCCTTTTCGGGTGCGAGCGTTCGTTTTCGTCCTCTGACCGCGACATGGAAGGCCGGCGCGGTGACGGCGACCTCTATAACACCCGAGATCCATGAGTCGCTTGATATCCATGGACACTTCCCGGCGGCGATCGCCCTCGACCACGAATTCACTCTCAATGACCTTGCGCAATCTGTTGATGTCTTCGACATCCAGATCATCGCTATTCATTGTGTAGGGAAGATCCACCTTGTCGAGTATCTTCCTGGCCGAGGTCAGGCCGAGACCGTGAATATAGGTCAGCGCCCTATCAAGATGTTTGTTTTTTGGAAGGTCAACTCCAGCTAATCGTGCCAAGGTCTGTCTCCTTCAAAGAAGAATATATTTTTTGCGGGGAAATATTTCAGTACCTGCACAGAGGCACGTTCCCATTTTTCCATTTAAAAGAATGTGTCGGGCAAAAGCAGCGCTCCTGCCGCTAGCCGGCGTGAAAGCCACTAGCCGGTGCGATTTACCCTTGCCGCTGCTTATGCTTTTTCACCTTACAGGATACGCGTACAACACCGTTACGCTTGTATACCTTACAATCACTGCAGATTTTCTTTACGGATGCACGAACTTTCATAATAATCAGACTCTCTATCTTTTCTTTTTGGCATTTTTTGCCCTAAAAGTAACCCTGCCTCTTGTCAGGTCATAGGGCGACAATTCCACAGTCACCCGGTCACCAGGCAAGATCTTGATGAAATGCATTCGCATTTTTCCGGATATATGGGCAAGCACTTTATGGCCATTATCGAGCTCGACCCTGAACATGGCGTTGGGCAAAGGTTCAATAATGGTTCCTTCGACTTCTATTGCTTCTTCTTTTGCCATAGAGGCTCCTGAAAAAAGAAAATTTCGACTCAAAGGGGGACAATATAATACAATTCTACAAAAATGAGAAGGAGTATTTCCTGTCAACAAAAATTTTCACGCGAACTCAATATCAACGGACCAGCGTCGGTTACCGCCACCGAATGCTCGAAATGTGCCGAAGCTTTCCTGTCCGCTGTCACCACAGTCCACCCGTCGCGCAAAACTTTAACCCTGTATGTGCCGAGGTTTACCATCGGTTCAATGGCCAGCACCATTCCCACCTTGAGGATCGGTGAGAGTTCTCCCTGATAGAAATTGGGGATTTCCGGTCCTTCATGCAGGGCTGTACCGATGCCGTGGCCGACAAACTGCTTTACAACCGACATCCCCTCTGCCTCGACATAGCTTTGCACGGCCCGTGAGATATCGGCAATTCTCTTTCCGGGAACGACTTCGACGATTGCACGTTCAAGGGATTCCCTGGTCACCTCGATGAGACGATTTTTTTCGGAGTCAATCCTTCCCACCGGAAGCGTCACGGCCGAATCGCCAAAATACCCTTTGTATTTTACCCCGAAATCAACGGAGATAATGTCTCCCTTGTGCAGTTTTCGCTTTCGTGAAGGAATGCCGTGCACCACTTCTTCGTTAACCGAAACACACAAGCTTCCCGGAAAACCGCGGTATCCCTTGAACGCCGGCACCGCCTTGCGCTTATGACACAGCTCTTCGCAGAGTTGATCGAGCTCAAAAGTTGTGATACCTGGGGCCACTGTCTTCTCAAGCATACAGAGCGTCTCGGCGACGATCTGGTTGGCCTCCTGCATGAGCATTATCTCATCGTGGTTCTTCACCACGATGGTTTTCCCACAGCTGGGATCTGAGCAAAACACCTTCTATTTCCTTCCCCGCAACCTGCCCTGTTTCATGAAACCTTCGTAATTGCGCATATGCAAATGTGATTCTACCTGGGCAATTGTGTCGATAGCCACTCCCACGACAATGAGCAGAGCGGTACCGCCAAAATAAAACGGGATATTGAATTTTGTGATCATGATAGTCGGCAACACGCAGACCGCACTAAGATATATCGCGCCGATCACCGTCAGTCGAGTCAGAATCTTATCGATAAATTCCGCCGTTCTCTTGCCGGGCCGTATGCCTGGAATGAAGCCCCCGTTCTTTTTCAGATTGTCTGCGACATCATCGGGTTTGAACGTCACCGCGGTATAGAAAAAGCAGAAAAAGACGATCATAGCGACGTAAATGAGATAATAGTACACCGTGCCAGGTTGCAACTGGGCGGATACCCGCTGAACCCAATCCACTTTGATGAACCCACCGATGGTTGCAGGAAACATCATGATCGAGGAGGCAAAAATCGGAGGGATAACCCCTGAAATGTTGATTTTAAGTGGCAGATGCGATGCCTGGCCACCGTAGACCCGCCTGCCGACCACCCTCTTGGCGTACTGGATAGGTATCTTGCGCTGAGCCGTCTCGCAGAAAACGATGAAGGCGATAACAGCCACCATGAAAGCCAGCAGCAGCGGAATGAAGAACAATTTGACCTGCTCAGCATTGATAAGCTGGATGGAGTTCGTGATGGCTGCGGGGATTCGTGCGACTATACCCGCGAAGATAATCAGCGAGATACCGTTGCCGACTCCGCGTTCTGTCATTTGTTCCCCAAGCCACATGATAAAAGCCGTCCCAGCTGTCAGGGTCAGCATTGTTATCAGCTTGAATTGCCAGCCCGGATGCATGACGATCGCCGCTCCGTTGGGCCCGCTCATCCCTTCGAGTCCCACCGCGATAAAGGTTCCTTGGATCACACTCAGCAAAACCGTTCCGTATCGGGTGTACTGGGTGATCTTCCGATGACCGGCTTCCCCTTCTTTTTGCAGGGCCTCGAGCTGTGGAATCACCACCGCAAGCAGCTGAATGATGATCGAGGCGCTGATGTAGGGCATGATGCCCAGAGCGAAAACGGAGAAATTCTTAAGAGCACCACCGGAAAACATGTTGAACATACCGAACAACGTTCCGGCCCTCTGGGCGAAGAAGGACGCCAGCGCCTCGGCGTTGATCCCCGGCGTGGGAATCTGAACGCCAATCCTGTACACCGCCAGCATGATTAAGGTAAACAGTACCCGTTTGCGCAGCTCAGGTATGTTAGCAGCACTCTGCAATCCACTCATTGTATAACCTTATTTTCTTTCGGTACAAACTCTTGCACTTGAGAGGCGGTTTTCGCCGTATTTGGTCTTGTCGATATTCAATGCGAAAGCACTGCTATGCCGGCGACGATTTCAAGACAGAATTTGGAAGCGCTTCTCTTTGTCTTGACCCTGTCGGAAACATACCATGCCGACTCCCCTGGGCGCGCGCACAAGCAGCGCACTTTGCCCTTCAGAGTTAACAGTGCTTTTCTCACAAACGTTATTCAGCCGTTTGAGCGGCCACCACGACCTCGCCACCGGCAGCCTCGATAAGCTCCTTGGCTTTGGCGCTTACTTTTTCAACCTGGACCTTTACAGCCTTGCCGATTGTGCCATTTGCAAGAACTTTTACTGCCGCGCCTTTTTTGACCATACCGGCCTGCACCAGGGACTCGGTGGTAATCACGTCAGAGCCTGCAATCGCCTCGAGCTGGCTTAAGGAGACGATGGCGAATTCCTTCTTAAAGATATTGTTGAAACCACGCTTAGGCAAGCGACGCTGCAGCGGCATCTGGCCGCCTTCGAATCCGGGCTTGACCCCGGAACCCGATCTGGATTTGTATCCTTTGTGGCCTCGGCCGGCAGTCTTGCCATGGCCTGAACCTGGTCCCCGGCCCAGCCGCTTTCGCTGCTTCGTTGATCCCTCTTTTGGGGAGAGATTGGATAAATTCAAAGACATCCTAGACCTCCTCAATCCGGACGAGATGCTCTACCTTTTTGAGCATGCCGCGCAGCTCAGGAGTATCTTTCCGGGTAATTTTCTTATTCATTTTGGTGAGTCCAAGCCCTGTCAGAGTGGCTTTAATTTTTTTGGTGCTGCCGATGCCACTCTTTACCAGAGTAAAAGTGATTGTCTCAGCCATTTGACTACCTTCTTGAAGATAATTGGTGGAACTCGGAACGGTACTCGTTTGACGAAATCGCCCCAGAGTTCTAATTTATGCTGTAATTTCCTCGACAGTCTTGCCCCGCAGTTCGGCGATAGCCTTAGCGGATCGCAGATTGCGCAGGCCATCCAGTGTCGCCTTTACCATATTGTGCGGGTTATGTGAACCAAGGCACTTGGTGAGGATGTTGGTGACGCCGGCCGCCTCCAACACCGCCCTGACCGGACCGCCAGCGATAACACCGGTACCGGCTGAAGCAGGCTTGAGAAGCACTTTTCCAGCGCCGTACTTGCCGACAATCACATGCGGAATGGAAACATCAGTCAACGGCACCGATTGCATATCCTTGCGCGCCTTCTCTACACCTTTGCGGATGGCTTCGGGAACTTGATTGGCTTTGCCCAGACCGTATCCGACTTTGCCGTTGCCATCCCCGACAACTACGATAGCACTGAAACTGAACCGTCGACCACCTTTGACGACCTTGGCTACCCTGTTGATAAATACTATCTTTTCAATAAGTTCCTCGGGAGCTTCAGCTTTGGAACGTTTAAAATCAGACAAGGGACACCCCCATATTCTTGAATATCTTTAAAATTGAAGACCGCCTTCACGCGCCCCTTCCGAAAGTGATTTGACTCTGCCGTGATAGATATAGCCGCCGCGATCGAATACGACCTTCTCGATTCCGGCAGCCTTTGCCCGCTCGGCAATCTTGATGCCGACAACCTTTGCGGCGGCGGTTTTCCCTTTTTCCTCGCCCGGCTCAAACGCCTTGTCCTTGGTGGACATGGCTACCAGGGTGCGGCCTGCGGTGTCGTCGATGATCTGGGCATAGATGTGTTTATTGCTCTTGAAGACCCTGAGCCGAGGCCTTTCACTAGTTCCCGTGATTTTCTTTCGGATCCGACTGATGCGCTTGGCCCTGGCAATCGTCCTGGGATTCGTCTTAGCCATAGTTTTTTACCGTTATATTTTGCCTGCAACGCCCTCTGGCGAGGAACGCTACGAGATTTTATTTTCCACCAGCCTTGCCGACCTTACGGACGATATGCTCGTCTTCGTAACGAATCCCTTTGCCCTTGTACGGCTCAGGTTCTCTGACCTTGCGGATTCTGGCGGCTGTAAGGCCAAGCAACTCTTTATCAATCGATTCCAGTACAATCTTGTTGGCGCCTTCCATGGTGGCGGTTACCGCCTTGGGAAGCGCAAACTCGACCGGGTTGGAATAGCCGACGTTGAGCGTCAGATTGCTGCCGGAAACGCTGGCTTTGTAGCCAACCCCCTCAATGACCAGTACTTTTTTGAATCCCTCAACAACTCCTGTCACCATGTTGTTGATCAGGCTACGAAAAAGCCCGCGGAACGCGTTGACTTTTCTATCCTGCTGACGAGTGTTGACAAGAATTTCGTTGTCCTGCATCACCACTTCGATTTCAGGACGTATTTCGATCTCCAGCGTGCCCTTTTTCCCGGTCACCGTAATCTGTTGACCTTGAATGTCAACTTTTACATCGGCAGGGACAGGAATCGGTTGTTTACCAATACGAGACATAGTTACCTCCGTGCCTTGTGAAAATTACCAGACCTCACAGATGATCTCCCCGCCGGTATTGAGAGCCCTGGCAGATTTATCGGTGATGATTCCTTTTGATGTTGAAACGATGGCGGTCCCCAATCCGTTAAGCACTGTGGGGATGGCATCTGCCTTGGCATACTGACGAAGACCGGGCTTGCTGACCCTCTTGATGCCTCTGATTACAGGTTCCCTGTTCGGGCCATATTTCAACTCGATGGTCAACGTACCCTGCACTCCTTTATCGGCCACTTGATAGTCGCTGATATAGCCTTCCTCCTTGAGCACCTTGGCAATGTTCACTTTCACCTTCGAGGCCGGCATGGCAACGGTTTCGAACTTCACCATTACCGCATTACGTATCCTGGTCAGCATGTCTGCCAGGGGATCGCTCATTGACATAGCGAACTCTCCTTCTTCTTTATAAATAATCGACGAATTCGAATGGAGACAATAGAACCGCTCTACCAGCTGGACTTTGTCACTCCAGTAATCTGGCCGGCGGATGCCAGTTTGCGGAAACAGATCCTGCAGATACCGAATTTTCTAATAAAAGCGCGAGGACGTCCACACAGGGGACACCTGTTGTATTTCCGCACCCCGAATTTGGGTTTACGTTGCGTCTTTGCAATTATGGATTTCTTAGCCAAACCAACCTCCAATCTATCTCAAATGATGTGATCTTATCTGTAAAAGAGCATCAGGCCGTTTACTTACGAAACGGCATGCCCATCTTCCTCAAGAGAAAGCGCGCCTCGGCGTCGCGTTCCCGCCGAAGTCACGATCGTGATATTTAAGCCCTCGATTTTGTCGATCTTGTCATAGTCGATTTCAGGGAAAATAATCTGCTCTTTGATACCCATGGCATAGTTGCCGCGGCCGTCAAACATCTTTCGGCGACAGTCCGCGGAAGTCACGGACCCGCGGCATGGCAATATGCACCAGTTTGCTGAAGAAATCACACATCTTCTCCTCGCGCAGCGTCACCCGGCAACCTATCGGCATGCCCTGGCGAAGCTTGAAGGTGGCAATGGATTTTTTCGCCTTGGTAATGACCGCCTTCTGGCCGGCAATGAGGGTCAACTCCTGGGCTGCAACATCAACGGTTTTCGGATTCTGCACCGCTTCCCCAAGCCCCATGTTCAGAACAATCTTCTCCATTTTCGGAACTTCCATGATGTTCTTGTAACCAAACTGCTCCATGAGTGCAGGAACACATTCTTTCTGATAATATTCTTGTATTGTGGACATGTATTTCTCCTCGCGTAACGCCTCTCTTGCTTACTTCTATGATTTGCTCTCGACGGACTCACCGCATTTTTTGCAGATATCTCACTTTGGTGCCATCATCAAGGATTTTGTTGGCAACGCGAACCGTATTCGTGCATTTCGGACAAACCAGTTTCAGGTTGGAGACGTGAATCGGCGCCTCTCTTTTCAACAATCTGCCCTTCCTGGTTCATCGCGGCCCGGCTTGGTGTGGCGCTTGATCATGTTGATGCGCTCCACTAGGGCCCTGTTCTTTTCCGGCTAACCTTGATAATCTTGCCGACCCGCCTTTATCCTTGCCTGTAATGACCTCAACCTGGTCATTCACCTTCAAGTATTTCTTTCCCTGTTGCCATATCTAATACCTTCCTTCCGCTCATTATCCCGGCTCCGGTTTCATTGCTGGGAATTATAAATACTTCAGGAGCCAGAGAGATGATTTTCATGAATCCCAAATTCCTCAGTTCCCGGGCCACGGGGCCGAATATACGGGTGCCGATGGGATCTCCGCTGGGAAAGAAGAACGGCACCGTTCTCGTCAAACTTTACCCCGGTGTCATCCATCGCTTTATCTCTTTGGCGGTGCGCACCACCACGGCCCGCATCACATCGCCTTTTTTCACCTTGGAGTGCGGAATAGCCTCCTTGACGCTGACCACGATGATATCGCCGATCTTGGCATAGCGGCGGCGTGTACCGCCAAGGACCCTGATGCAGAGCACCTTTTTCGCCCCGGAATTGTCAGCCACATTAAGTAATGTTTCCGTCTGTATCATAGTTTCACCAAATATCCTTTTACCTCTGTACACAGCTTTATTGCAGTTCCCATATCCCTCTCCCTAATCGGAGCTCCGATCAGACAGCCTGTTCAACCACGGACTAACGCGCCATCTTTTTTTCTTGCTCAAAGGCCTGCACTCTTCTATCAATACCAGTATCACCGATTTTGCAGACATTATTCAGGATCATCCGCCAGATACTTGACCCGTCTTTGCATGAACTTGCCGTAAAGTTTGTGACGGATTCGCCGATCAACCCGAACCACAACACTTTTGTCCATTTTATTGCTGACCACGGAACCGATTCTTGTTTTTCTGGATTTTGTATTTTCACTCATCTGTGTTCTATTCCTAAAATGTTAATGCGAAATAGGGGCTTCACCGCCTTGCTATCCAGGCAGTTTTTATTAGCCGGTTTTCATTGCTGATTTTTGACCCGCGCAATGTCCTTGCGAATCTGGTTGAAGCCTGCGGTATTTTCCAACTGTCTGATGCCGTGCTGAAATTACAGTTTGCCAAGCTCTTCCCACAATTCCTTTTCTTTGAATTCCTCCAGCTCTTTTCGCGCATTTTGCGAATATCCTTAGCTTTCATAACGTGTTCCTCCTGGAAATCACTTTGGTGGCAAAAGGCAGTTTGTTGCCGGCCAGGGTCAGTGCCTTTTTGCCAGCTCCTCCTCAACCCCGGAACTTCATATAAGATTCTTGCCGGGCTTGATCGGGGCCACCCAATGTTCCGGGCTGCCTTTTCCTTTGCCCATCCTGGTTTCCGCCGGTTTCTTGGTAATCGGTTTATCCGGAAAAACCCTGATCCATATCTTGCCGCCGCGTTTTACGGTTCTGTTGATGGTGATACGGGCTGCTTCGATCTGCTGGGCGGTCATGCTGCCGCATTCCATGGCTTTCAGGGCATATTCGCCGAAAGTGATGGTGGAACCCGCGGTAGGCTGTCCCCGCATGTTGCCCTTGATCTGTTTTCTATATTTGACTTTTTTCGGACTTAACATGTTCTTACTCCAGGTAATGTATGCATGTAGATTCGTCACAGCATTGCCTGCGACAGACCGCTCCGCACTGTTATCAGGACGTCAGCGAGCTTTCTGTCTTCAGGACTTCGCCCTTGAAAATCCAGACCTTTACTCCGATTATGCCGTATGTTGTCTTGGCCTCCGCGAGGGCGTATTCAATATCTGCGCGCAGCGTATGCAACGGGACGCTTCCTTCGCGTACCCATTCGCATCGTGACATTTCAGCCCCGCCAAGCCTTCCGGAACACGAAATTTTGATTCCCTTGACCCCGAAACGCAACGCGGAATTGACCGCCTTTTTCATTGCGCGGCGAAAAGCCACACGACTCTCGAGTTGGGAGGCAATGGACTCAGCAACCAGCTGGGCATCCGCTTCCGGCCGACGCACCTCCTGGATGTCAAGTCATCATTCCGTTCGTCCAGCTTGTCGAGATCCTGTTTCAAGATCTCAATCTCAGCACCTTTCTTGCCAATGATAATGCCGGGTCTAGCGGTATAAAGCTTATACCCTACTTTTTCACCGGTTCTCTCCATGATCGTCTTCGACAATACCAGCATGAAAAAGACTCTTCTTCAGGAACTTACTGATCTTCTGATCCTCCATCAGATACTTGGAATATTCTTTATCCGCATACCAGATGGATTCCCAACCCCGGGTAATATTGAGCCGCAGTCCTATTGGATTAACTTTCTGACCCAAAATCATTCCTCCATCGAGTACTCTAGTTCACTTGTTTAGTGTCATGCGGTCTGCAGGCACTCGCCAGTGCCAGCTTCCCACCGCTCAATGTTCGTCGAGAACCACCGTGATATGACTGGTTCTCTTGATATTGCCTGTTGCCCTACCCATGGCCCGCGGTCTGATCCTTTTCAGCATCGGCCCTCCATCGATCAAAATCTTCTTGACATACAGATTGTCGACGTCGGTCTGATCGCCCTGGGTTGCATTGGCCACCGCCGATTCAATCACCTTGCGCAGGATTCCGCGCACCTTTTTTCGGCATGAAGCGCAAAGTGGTGATCGCCTGGTCGACACTCATTCCCCTCACCACATCCGCAACTAATCGCGCCTTTCTGCGGGGATATCCTGATATATTTCCCAACGGCTCTTGCTTCCATATTCTGTACTCCTAATGAGTCCCTTCCAACCTTGCTGTTCCGGCAGCGTTCCGCTGATTTTCAGAGCGGCCTCGATCGCAGTTGCACTTGAATCCTGCGTAAGACCCGCCTGAATATTCCAGGCCGATGCTAGATCCGCAAGGCGGTATAACACCGGTTAATTATTTCTTTCCTTTTTTATCGGCGGCATGGCCATAGTAGGTCCTGGTGGGAGAAAACTCGCCCAAGTTTGTGACCGACCATATTTTCCGTAACAAAAACCGGAATAAACTTTTTGCCGTTATGTACCGCGAAAGTGAGACCCACCATTTCCGGACTGATATCAGACCGACGCGACCAGGTCTTGATCACTTTCCGAGAACCGGATTCGTTGGCCTGTTGTACCTTTTTGATCAGGTGATCGTCAATAAACGGACCTTTTTTAATAGAACGGGACATGCTTCACTCCTTGAATTTTATGATCTCTTCTTGACAATGAATTTGTCTGAAGGCTTCTTCGTCCGGGTCTTGTAACCTTTTGTCGGACGACCCCATGGAGTGGTGGGATGACGACCACCCGAACTCTTTCCTTCACCACCGCCCATGGGATGATCCACTGGGTTCATGGCCACGCCCCGTACATGTGGTCTTTTGCCTTTCCAGCGGTTGCGTCCGGCTTTTCCAAGCTTCTGACTCTCATGCTCGGGGTTGCCGATCGAGCCGATGCAGGCCCTGCAATTTTTATGAAATTTACGAACCTCACCCGAAGGCAGCCGAACCAGAACGTACTCTCCTTCCTTGGCCATCAACTGGGCTGAGGTACCGGCACTGCGAACGAGCTGAGCTCCCTTGCCGATTTTCATTTCGATATTGTGTATGATCGTACCCAGCGGAATATTAATCATAGGCAAGCAGTTGCCGGGCTGAATATCGACATTGTCGCCGGCAACGATGGTATCGCCAACCCCAACTCCATCCGGAGAGAGTATATACCGCTTTTCTCCATCCAGGTAGGAGAGCAGGGCGATGTTGGCCGAGCGGTTCGGATCGTATTCTATGGCGATTACCTTGGCGTCGATACCTGTTTTATCGCGTTTAAAATCGATAATACGGTATTTCCTTTTATGCCCACCACCCATATGACGGGAAGTCACACGTCCGTAATTGTTACGTCCCCCGGATTTGGACAGGCTTGTCACCAGGCTCTTTTCCGGCCGCTTATCCGCCAGCTCGGAATTCTTAATGGACACCTGGTGCCGCTTACCGGCTGAAGTAGGTTTATATGTCTTTATAGCCATGGTTTCCCATTCGCTCCGTCAATAAAAAATTAGATAGAATCGTCATGTGTCAAAGAATCTCGGCATTGGGAGATCCATCGCTGAGAGGAACGTCTTAGAGTTCCTCAGCAAAATTGATCTCGCCTTCAGAGAGGCTCACGTAAGCTTTTTTCCAGTCGTTGGTTGCTCCGACTTTTTGGCCTACTCTTTTTTGTTTGCCGCGCATGTTGGCGGTTTTCACGTCTTTGACCTTGACGTGGAACATGGCTTCTACCGCCCTTTTGATTTCTATCTTGTTCGCCTTGGGATGTACTTTAAAGACGACTGTTCCGTCTTCTTCCTGTAACAAGGCGGCCTTCTCTGTGAGGCAGGGCCCCTTCAATATGCCGTATAAATTTTTCATGCCGTCAACCTCTTCTCCAGGCTCTCGATTACAGGTTTGACCAAAATCAGTTTCTTATGGAGCAGAACATCGTAGACATTGAGCCCCTCGGGCGCCATGACCTTGTAACCAGGCACATTGCGTGAAGAGAGCTTTAAGTTTTCAGCTTCGCCTTCGATTATGATCAGGCCGTTATCAATGTTGAGCGTGTTCATGACATTGACAAAATTTTTGGTCTTAATGGCCTCCAAGGTGAACTCGTCGAGAACGACCAGATTGTTCTCCTGCAAACGCGCGCTCATGGCCATGGCCAAGGCCTGTTTTTTCACTTTTTTGTTCAACTTGAAGCTGTAATCCCGCGGTTTTGGTCCGAAAACCACACCGCCTCCCCGCCATACCGGGGATGTGCGACTGCCTGAACGTGCGCGGCCGGTTCCCTTCTGGCGCCACGGCTTTGCTCCACCACCGCTGACCTCGACTCTCGTCTTGGTGCACGCGCTGCCGGTGCGACGGGCCGCCCGCTGCATCCGCACGACATCGTGCAGGATATATTCTTTCACCTCAAGATTGAAAATGTCGTCCCGGAGTTCGACCTCACCCACATTTTCGTTCTTGGTGTTTACTACCTTTATAGTTGACATGAGTATCTCCTCGAACCTGATCTCGCTGGGACATCAATTATTTGGAAAAAATTTTGAGCAACCCGTTTTTCGCCCCGGGAACAGACCCTTTCAGCAAGACAATGTTTTCTTCGGCGCGGATGTCTACCACAATGACGTTCTTTTTAAGTACCTGCTGGTTGCCCATCCGTCCGGGCATTTTTTTCCCTTTGATGACGCGACTCGGCCAGGCGCTGCAACCGATCGAACCGGGAGCCCGGTGAAACATGGACCCGTGGGTTGCGCGACCACCTGCAAAGCCGTATCGCTTGACGACGCCCTGAAAGCCGAACCCTTTACTGGTTCCCTGTACGTCAACGATGTCGCCTATATTGAACAGGGATTCAAGGCTGACCTCCTGGCCTACCTCGTAAGCCGCCGCGTCATTGACCCTGAATTCTTTGATATGATAGAAGCCTTCGGAATCAGACTTCTTCAGATGCCCCGCTTCGGGTTTATTGACCCGTGTGCTTTTTTTGGCGTCAAACCCGACCTGTATCGCATTGTAACCGTCGGTGCTCTCGGACTTTACCTGCAGCACTTTGCACGGCCCCGCCTCAACGACGGTTACAGGTATGACCTGGCCCAGTTCGTTGTAGACGCGGGTCATCCCTATTTTCTTACCTAACAAACCCATTGTCTTTGGCATAATTGTACCCGATGCTTCAAATTACTATTTTAATCCGCCCGATTACGGCAGCTTAATTTCTACATCGACGCCCGCGGAAAGCTCAAGCTTCATGAGCAGATCGATCGTCTGCTGGGTCGGCTCGAGGATGTCCAGTAAACGACGATGGGTTCTCATTTCGAACTGCTCTCGTGATTTCTTGTCTACATGAGGTGAACGGAGAATACAAAATTTGTTCACAGTGGTCGGCAGCGGAATGGGACCCGCCACCGCCGATCCCGTCCTACGGGCTGTCTCTACGATCTCCGTGGTTGATTGATCAAGCAGCTTATGATCGTAGGCTTTCAAGCGAATACGAATTTTTTCTGTAGGTATCATCGTACACCTTTATTTGATTATTTTACTTACTACTCCGGCGCCCACGGTCCTGCCGCCCTCACGAATGGCGAATCGCAGGCCTTCGTCCATGGCGATCGGGGTGATCAACTCGGCGGTGACCGAGACATTGTCTCCCGGCATTACCATCTCGGTGCCTTCGGGCAGGGTGACCACACCGGTCACATCCGTGGTCCGGAAGTAGAACTGCGGGCGATACCCATTGAAAAACGGGGTATGACGTCCACCCTCGTCTTTGCCGAGGATATAGCATTCCGCCTGGAACTGGGTATGCGGGGTGATCGACCCGGGCTTGGCAAGGACCTGGCCGCGTTCGATCTCATCACGTTTGACACCACGCAGCAGGGCGCCGATATTGTCGCCCGCCTGACCCTCGTCGAGCAACTTGCGGAACATCTCGACACCTGTACAGGTGGTTTTCTGGGTCGGGCGGATACCGACGATCTCAACCTCGTCGCCCACCTTGATCACGCCACGCTCCACACGACCGGTGGCAACGGTGCCACGTCCGGAGATGGAGAAGACGTCCTCGATCGGCATCAGGAACGGCTGGTCGATATCGCGCTTCGGCTCGGGGATATAGTAGTCGATGGCATCCATGAGCTCCCAGATGCACTTTGCCTTTTCCTCGTCCTCGGGATTTTCCAGCGCCTGGAGCGCGGATCCCTGGATGAAAGGAATGTCGTCGCCGGGGAACTCGTATTTGTCGAGGAGTTCGCGCAGCTCCATCTCAACCAGCTCGATCAGTTCCTCGTCGTCGACCATGTCGCACTTGTTGAGGAAGACCACGATGGCGGGAACACCAACCTGGCGGGCCAGGAGGATATGCTCCCGGGTTTGCGGCATGGCGCCGTCGGTGGCGGCGACCACCAGGATCGCACCGTCCATCTGCGCCGCACCGGTGATCATGTTCTTGATATAGTCGGCATGACCGGGACAGTCCACATGCGCATAATGCCGTTTGGTGGTCTCATACTCGACATGAGCGGTGGCAATCGTGATACCGCGCTCCTTTTCCTCAGGAGCCTTGTCGATCTCGCTCAAATCGGTGAAATTCGCCTGGCCCTTGGTCGCCAATACACGCGTGATCGCTGCCGTCAATGTCGTCTTGCCATGATCTATATGACCTATGGTGCCAACGTTTACATGCGGTTTCGTCCGCTGAAATTTCTCCTTTGCCATTTTCGATACCCCGATATCTCGGACTTAAATTCCTCTGATCTTCTTGATAATTGCCTCCGCCTTATTCAGCCGGCACCATATCATATGACAGAAACTGCATGGTGAAGGTTGCTCTTCCCTGGGTAGCCGAACGCAAATGTCGAATAGCCGAACAATTCAGCCAGGGGCACGTGCGCCTTTGACATTTGGTAATTTTCCGCTTCAACCCCAGTTATCTTTGCCCGCTTGGAGGTGAGATCACCGATCACATCACCGAGATATTCTTCGGGCATGACCACCTGCAGGGCCATTATGGGTTCCAGAAGCGCGGGGTTCGCATCTGCGGCAGCCCGCGAAATGCCATGGCCGCCGCGACCCCAAAAGCCATTTCCGTGGACTCTTCTTCGTGGTATGAACCGTTACAGCGTACCTCACATCAACCAGCGGGAAACCTATCAGTGGGCCCGAATCAAGACTGTCCCTAACTCCACTCTGAATGGCACCAAGAAAATTGCGGGGATTTGTATCCTTATCCGGTTTGCAAAACCGAATCCCGCCCCCCGCGACTTCGGCTCCACCGCTATGATCACATGGCCGTACTGCCGTTTCCCGCCGTCAACTTCAAATTTGCCTTCAGCTCTGGTGGTGGTGACGTTTCTTTGTACGCCACCTGGGGCTTGCCGACATTGGCCGCACCTTAAATTCGCGGATCAGCCGGTCGACGATAACTTCAAGGTGGAGTTCGCCCATCCCTGAAATTATTGTCTGGCCGGTATCACCATCCGTCTTTATGGTAAACGACGGGTCCTCCATTTCTATCCTGCCAGCGAATCAGAGCTTCTCCTCTTCCGCTTTACTTTTCGGCTCGATTGCCATGCCGATTACAGGCTCGGGAAAGTCCATGGTTTCCAGGAGAATTAAATCCCCTTCTCGCACAGGGTATCGCCCGTGGTCGTGAACCGGAGCCCTACGACGGCGCCGATGTCTCCGGCCAGAATTCAACCTCTTCGCGTTTGTTGGCATGCATCTTGAGGATCCGGCCGATTTTCTCTTTTTTCTTCATCGGATTGTAGACCTTGTCGCCGACCTTCAGGTTTCCGGAATATACTCTGATAAAAGCGAGGTTTTCCACAAAAGCATCCTAATGAGTTTTAAGACAAACCCGGCCAGAAACTGATTGACTTCGCCTTACGGGCTAAGCTAATCGTCCTTGCCCTCTCCTTCAACCGCCGGCACATCAAAAGGCGACGGCAAATAGGCAACCACTGCATCAAGCAGAGGCTGCACCCCTTTGTTCTTAAAGGCGCTTCCGCAAAGTACCGGAACTATTTCCAGTGCAAGAGTCGCTTTGCGCAGAGCGCTCTGGATCTCAGTCGCAGATACCTTTGTATCGTTCAAGTATTTTTCCATGACCTCCTCATCGAAGTCGGCCAACTTCTCGAGGAGCGCCATACGTGCGGCCGTGAACTCTTCTTTGTGTTCGGCAGGAATCTCGTGTTCTACCACTTCCAGCCCCATGGTCTGCTCACTGAACGTGAGCATCCTCTCTTCAACAAGATCGAAGACACCCTGAAAGTCGGCTTCTTTTCCGACGGGGATCTGAATCGGCACCGGGTTTGCCCCGAGCCGCTCTTCGATCATCTTAACGCAACGCCTGAAATTAGCGCCCACTCGGTCCATCTTGTTGACGAACGCGATGCGGGGAATGTGGTACTTGTTGGCTTGCCGCCAGACCGTTTCCGATTGGGGCTCTACGCCGCCAACGGCACAGAATACGGCGATGGCTCCGTCAAGCACCCGGAGCGACCGTCTCCACCTCGACGGTGAAGTCGACATGCCCCGGCGTATCTATTATATTAATCTTCTGGTCTTTCCAGAAGCAAGTCGTGGCTGCCGAAGTAATGGTGATACCTCGTTCCTGCTCCTGTTCCATCCAGTCCATGACGGCCGTGCCTTCATGAACCTCGCCTATCTTATATGAACGCCCTGTGTAATAGAGAATGCGCTCCGTGGTGGTTGTCTTGCCGGCATCGATGTGAGCCATGATGCCGATATTACGCACATCTCTTAATTCAACCTGGGTTGCCATCGCCCTCCCTCAAAATCATGATCAAGTTAGTGCTGATGCCAACCCCTGGGCATCGCCGGATAGTGCTTCTTACCAGCGATAGTGCGCGAAAGCCTTGTTCGCTTCCGCCATACGGTGGGTATCGTCACGTTTTTTCACCGACGCACCACGATTATTGTATGCATCGATAATTTCCGCGGCAAGTTTTTCAGACATCGACCTGCCGGAACGTGATTTGGCAAAACCGATAATCCACCGGATAGCCAGTGCATTTCTCCGAGTCTGGCGCACTTCCATAGGCACCTGATAGGTGGCACCACCAACACGACGGGATTTTACTTCGACCTTCGGCCGAACATTCTCCATCGCTTCTTCAAAAACAGTCAACGGATCTTCTTCGGATATCCGACTATCAACTAAATCCATCGCATCATAGAAAATCCGATGCGCAAGACTTTTTTTCCCACGCTCCATCAGGCCATTGGTAAACTTGCTGACAAGAACGCTGTTGAAACGAGGATCCGGTTCGATCGGTCGTCGATTTGCAATTTTTCTTCGAGACATATCACTTTTTCTCCATCGGGCCGGCCTTCAATCAAGAAGGACGTTTGGCTCCGTATTTAGAACGACCTTGACGCCTGTCAGACACACCAAGACTATCGAGCGTACCACGCACGATGTGATAGCGCACACCCGGAAGGTCCTTTACCCTGCCGCCGCGAATCAAGACCACTGAGTGCTCCTGCAGGTTATGACCGATACCCGGAATATAGGATGTTACCTCTATACCGTTGGTTAACCTCACCCTTGCAACCTTTCGAAGAGCAGAGTTAGGTTTTTTCGGCGTGGTGGTATATACACGAACACAAACACCCCTTTTCTGTGGCGATCCTTTCAGGGCGGGGGTATTCGTCTTCTTGACAATTTTTTTCCTGCCGCGCCTGACAAGTTGGTTGATGGTAGGCATGCGTCTACAACTCCTGTTTGACTGACCGATTATTATATAGTTACTGAATACCCAGTTGCAGATCTGGCTCGAAATTTCAGCACGAAAATGGAATTATTTACCCTGACGTTACAAGAGTGTCAAGAATAAAAACATCTCCGTGCATAATTTGGCCGACTGCGTCTTATTATCCTTCAACACCGGTTCCCGCAGAAATCAACCGGCCCATGATCACGTTCTCTTTCAATCCCGTGAGTTCATCGACCTTTCCTGCCATGGCCGCATTGGTCAACACCTTGGTCGTCTCCTGAAAGGAGGCGGCTGAGATGAAACTCTCCGTGGACAAGGAAGCCTTGGTAACCCCAAGCAGCAACGGCTCGGCTACCGCCGGCATCTTGCCTTCGGCCATCAACCGGTCCCGTTCCTCTTCAAACTTCCACCACTCTACCTGCTCGCCGATCATGAACCGAGAATCGCCGGCAGAGGTGATCTGGACCCGCTTGAGCATCTGGCGAACAATGACTTCGATATGCTTGTCATTGATTTTAACACCCTGCAACCGGTACACTTCCTGGATCTCATTGACCAGGAACTTGGCAAGCTCCTTGACACCGAGCACCGAAAGGATGTCGTTGGGAACCACGGTGCCTTCCATCAGCGGCTCGCCTGCCTGCACATAATCGCCTTCATGGACGATAATATGCTTGGATTTAGGCACCAGGTATTCCTCTGCTTCACCGAATTCCGGGGTAACCACCACCCTGCGCTTTCCTTTCAGCTCCTTGCCGAAGCTGACGCGACCGTCGATTTTGGAGATAACCGCGGGCTCCTTGGGTTTTCGTACCTCGAAGAGCTCGGCGACCCGTGGTAAACCACCGGTGATGTCTTTGGTCTTCGACGACTCCCGCGGAATCTTGCCGACCACCGTACCCGGCTTGATCTCATCTCCCTCACCAACCGAGATAATCGATCCCACCGGAAGACTGTATCTGGCGAACACGTCGGAATCCGGCAGTTTGAGGGTCTTGCCGCGGTCACTCTTCACCGATACCCTCGGATTGAGCTGCGAACTTGCGCTGGAGTGAATAATGACCTTGGACGCCTTGCCGGTGACCGGGTCAACCTTCTCCTGCATGCTGACACCCTCGAGGATGTCGCCATACTTGATAATACCGCCGACCTCGCTAACGATGGGGATGGTATAGGCATCCCAGTCCGCGAGAACCGATCCCGGCTCCACCATGCTCTCTTCGGCCACCAGGATCTGGGCACCGTAATTTACCTTGAAGCGCTCGCGCTCACGATCGAGTTCATCGAGGATCACCACCTCGGCGTTGCGATTCATGACGATCTTGATGCCTTCGGCATTGACGACATAATGCAGATTCTTAAAGCCGACTTTGCCGCCGCGCTGGGTCCTGATCTCCGCCTGCTCCACGGCTCGGCTGGCGGTACCGCCGATATGAAAGGTCCGCATGGTCAGCTGAGTTCCCGGCTCGCCGATGGACTGGGCGGCGATGACGCCGATGGCCTCACCGCGGTTGACCATATGCCCGCGGCCAAGGTCGCGGCCGTAGCAAAGCGCACAGACCCCGCGACGCGAACGGCAGGTGAGCACGGATCGGATCATCACCCGGTCGACGCCCGCTTCTTCAATCAGGGATATCTTGTCCTCGGTAATCTCCTCCCCGGCCGCAACCAGCACCGTGTCGTTGTAGGGATCGACCACGTCTTCCAAGGCAACCCTACCGAGAATCCTGTCTCCGAGCGGCACGATGATCTCGCCGCCGTCGAGCAACGGTTCGGCGATGATGCCGTCGAGCGTATAGCAGTCACGCTCGACAATGGTGACCTCCTGGGCGACGTCCACCAGGCGCCGGGTGAGATATCCGGAGTTGGCGGTCTTCAATGCGGTATCGGCCAGACCCTTACGGGCGCCATGGGTGGAGATGAAGTACTCGAGAACGCCGAGGCCTTCGCGAAAGTTAGCCTTGATAGGGGTCTCGATGATGGCGCCTGAGGGTTTTGCCATCAGGCCGCGCATCCCGGCGAGCTGCCGGATCTGGTCCCGCGAGCCCCTGGCACCTGAATCCGCCATGATGAAGATCGAGTTGAAGCTCGGCGCCTCCACCAGCTCGTTTTCCTTGTTGCGGAAATAATCGACCTTGATTTCGTCCATCATCTCGTTAGCCACATCCTCCGAGGCCTTGGACCAGATATCGACTACCTTGTTGTACTTCTCGCCGGAGGTGATCAGACCGTCGGTATACTGCTGCTCTACGTCAAGCACGTCCCGCTCGGCCTTCTCCACCATTTCCTCCTTACGCAGAGGAATCTTCATGTCATTGATACAGATCGAGATACCGGCTCGCGTTGCGTATTCATAACCAGTATCCTTGAGTCTATCGGCGAGAATGACCGTATCCTTGGTGCCGGCCCGGCGATAGGTGAAATCGATCAATTTGGCCAGAGCCTTTTTGCTCATCACCTTGTTGACTTCGGCAAACGGCACCGCCTCCGGCAACAGTTCGCCTAAAAGAATCCGGCCCATGGTGGTCTCGACGATCTCGCCCTTCTTTCTGACCTTGACTCGAGCCTGCAGGTCGACTTCATCGTAATAATAGGCGATTCGTGCCTCCTCCTCGTTAGCGAAAACCTTGCCTTCACCAACCGCGTTAATGCGCTCCCTGGTCATATAGTACAAACCGAGTACGATATCCTGGGAGGGAATAATGATCGGTTCACCATTGGCCGGCGAGAGGATGTTGTTGGTGGACATCATCAGCACCCGGGCCTCGACCTGGGCCTCCACCGACAGCGGAACATGCACCGCCATCTGGTCGCCGTCGAAGTCGGCGTTGAAAGCAGCGCAGACCAGCGGATGCAGTTGGATGGCTTTTCCCTCGATCAAAACCGCTTCAAAGGCCTGCATGCCGAGGCGGTGCAGAGTAGGCGCCCGGTTCAAGATAACCGGATATTCGGTGACCACCTCTTCGAGTACGTCCCACACCTCACGCGCTTCCTTTTCCACCATCTTTCGCGCGCTCTTTATGGTGGTGACATAGCCACGACTCTCGAGCTTGTTGTAAATAAACGGCTTGAAAAGTTCCAGGGCCATTTTTTTCGGAATGCCGCACTGATGCAGCCGCAAATGCGGCCCCACGACAATAACTGAACGACCGGAATAATCAACACGCTTGCCGAGCAGGTTCTGTCGGAAACGCCCCTGCTTTCCTTTGAGCATATCGGCAAGCGATTTGAGCGGTCGCTTGTTGGCGCCGGTAATCACACGCCCTCGCCTGCCGTTGTCAAAAAGCACGTCGACCGCTTCCTGCAGCATGCGCTTTTCGTTTCGGATAATGATGTCGGGAGCGTCGAGCTCGAGCAGTCTCTTGAGCCTGTTGTTGCGGTTGATAACCCGGCGATAGAGATCGTTGAGATCGGAAGTGGCGAATCTGCCGCCTTCAAGCGGTACCAGGGGGCGCAGATCCGGAGGCAGGACCGGGATGACTTCAAGAATCATCCACTCCGGCCGGTTGCCTGAATCCCGAAAGGCCTCCACAACGAACAACCTCTTGCCCAGTTTCTGCCGCTTGGTCTGGGAGTTGGTGCTTGCCATCTCCTCGCGCAACTGCAGAGCCAGGGTCTCCAGATCGGTGGCGGCCAGTAGCTCACGAATGGCCTCAGCGCCGATGCCGACCCGAAACTGTCCGGGATATTCCTCGCGATATTGCCGGAATTTTTCCTCGGTGAGCAGCGACCCGGTCGGTACGGCTTCTACCTCGGACTTCACCACGGCGTACTGCTCGAAATAGAGGATCTTCTCCAGCTGCTTGAGTGTCATGTCGAGGACTGCGCCGATCTTGCTGGGCAGACTCTTTAAAAACCAGATGTGGGCAACGGGCGCAGCCAGCTTGATATGCCCCAGCCGCTCCCTTCGCACTTTGGACTGAATGACCTCGACACCACATTTCTCGCAAACCACGCCGCGGTGTTTCATCCGCTTGTATTTGCCGCAATTGCATTCGAAGTCCTTGACCGGGCCGAAGATCTTGGCGCAAAACAGCCCGTCGCGTTCGGGTTTGAAGGTCCTATAGTTGATCGTCTCCGGCTTTTTCACCTCACCATGGGACCAATCCATGATCTTTTCCGGCGATGCAAGCGAGATTCTGACGCTTTTAAACTTTGTAGGGGCTTTCGGTTTTTGAAAAAAATTAAATAATTCTTCCACGAAATCACCTCTCCCTCTTGTTATAGGAAATGTCCGGCAAATCGAGAACAGCCAGACCTTGAAGAGATCGTATCTTGAGCGGCCGGAGGACGCAGAGCGCCCCCCGGCCGGCAAGCCCGGTTCGAAGCCAATGCTACTGTGTTACTCTTCGATCAGCTCCATATTCAGGCACAGCCCCTGCAACTCTTTCACCAACACGTGAAACGACTCGGGCAGACCGGTGGTAAGGAAGTTGTCGCCCTTGACGATGCGCTCGTACATGGTAGTCCGGCCTTCAACATCATCGGATTTTGCGGTGAGAAATTCCTTCAGGGTGTACGCGGCGCCATAGGCCTCCATTGCCCATACCTCCATCTCACCCAGCCTCTGGCCACCGAACTGGGCCTTGCCGCCCAGCGGCTGCTGGGTTACCAGCGAGTACGGACCGGTGGAACGGGCGTGGATTTTGTTGTCGACCAGGTGATGGAGCTTGAGCATGTACATAATGCCCACGGTCACTCGATTGGCGAACGGCTCTCCGGTCAGTCCATCGAACAATTCCGCCTGCCCGACTTCGTCGACTCCCGCCTCGACCAACAGTTTGCGGATCTCCTCTTCCTTGGCGCCGTCAAACACCGGTGTCGCCATATGGAGTCCTTCGCGGTGCATCCTGGCCCACTCTATCAGCTCCTCATCGCTCAAGCCGCCAGTGATCCGTTCATACTCGGCCTGAGAATAGACAGCCTGCAGTTTGACTCGAATATGCTCCACCGCACTCTCCCTGGCCAGCGCATCGATCTGCTCGCCGAGCCTGCGCGCGGCATAACCCAGGTGCGTCTCCAGCACCTGCCCCACGTTCATACGCGAGGGCACGCCAAGGGGGTTGAGCACAATGTCCACCGCAGTACCGTCGGCGAAAAAGGGCATATCTTCCTCAGGCAGTAGACGCGAGACGACACCCTTGTTGCCGTGCCGTCCGGCCATCTTGTCGCCAACCGACAGTTTGCGCTTGGTGGCGACGTACACCTTGACCATCTTGACCACTCCGGGAGGCAGATCGTCGCCTTTTTTCATGCGATCGATTATTCCCTCATACCGTTCGGTGATCAACCGGGCCTGCTTGTCATACCGGGCGTAGGCCGCCTCGATCTGTTCCTCGTATTTGGCTTTTTCGGAAAAATCCACCTGTCGCAACTGGTGAAAACCGATGGCTACCGCCATATCCGCTTCGATTTTTTTGCCCAACTTACAGACGACTTCTCCGTCTGCGCCGTAGATGTCCTTCTTGGCGGTGCGACCGTCGATAATCTTACCGATTTCCCTGCAGACGCCACGGCGCAGGCTGCTCAACTCGTCTATCTTGTCCTGGTTGAGTTTTTCGATCTCCAAGTCCTCGATCATCAACGAGCGCTCGTCTTTATCGACGCCTTTTCGTGAAAAAACTTTAGCGTCGATGACCACACCGGTGACACCCGGCGGCACGCGCAGTGAAGAATCCTTCACATCCTGGGCCTTCTCACCGAATATGGCTCGCAACAGTTTTTCTTCAGGCGAAAGCACCGTCTCACCTTTTGGCGTCACCTTACCAACCAGGGTGTCGCCCGCCTTGACCTCGGCTCCGATCCGGACGATCCCGGAATCATCGAGGTTCCTCAGGGTCTCTTCGCTGACATTGGGTATATCGCGGGTGATCTCCTCCTTGCCGAGTTTGGTATCTCGGGCCATGGTCTCGAACACCTCAATATGCACTGAGGTAAAGGTATCTTCCTTGAGAAGCCGTTCGTTGACAAGAATGGAGTCCTCGAAGTTGAATCCTCGCCAAGGCATGAAAGCTATGGTCACGTTTTTGCCAAGCGCGAGTTCCCCCAGCTCGCAGGAGGGGCCGTCGGCGAGTACCGTCCCCTTGGTGACCCTTTGGCCGGGAAGGGCCAGCGGTCTTTGATTGAAACAGGTATTCTGGTTTGATTTCTTGTATTTTTCCAGACGGTAGACCGCCACCCCGGTATCATATCCGTCGACACCAGGCTGGTCGTACCGGACGACTATCCGGTTGGCGTCCGATTCCTCGACCACCCCTTCGCCGGCTGCGAGCAGACATGCCCCTGAATCCCTGGCCACATACCTCTCCATACCGGTACCGACCAGGGGCGAGCGGGTGATCATCAACGGCACAGCCTGCCGCTGCATGTTCGAGCCCATAAGCGCCCGGTTGGCGTCGTCGTTTTCCAGAAACGGAACCAGAGAAGCGGCAACACTGACCAACTGGTTGGGTGCGATATCCATATAGGTGACGGAGTCAGCAGTAGTGGTTACCACCTCGCCATCGTCACGGACAATGAGGTTAGTGTCGGCAATCTCATTTTTCGTCTGCCATCTCGGTGAGTGCCGGGGCGATTATCTGCTTCTGCTCCTGGAGCGCGCTGAGATACTTGATCTCTTCGAGGACGATCCGGTTTTCTACTCGCCGGTAGGGTGTCTCGATAAATCCATAGGGGTTGATCCTGGCATAGGTGGCCAGCGAGACGATGAGACCGATATTGGGGCCCTCGGGTGTTTCTACCGGGCAGATCCTCCCGTAATGAGTGGGGTGAACGTCGCGAACCTCGAAACCGGCCCGTTCGCGGGACAGCCCGCCGGGTCCCAGAGCCGAGAGTCGCCGCTTATGGGTAACCTCGGAGAGTGGGTTCGTCTGGTCCATGAACTGCGAGAGCTGGCTGGTCCCGAAAAATTCCTTGATGGCAGCAGAGATGGGCTTGGGGTTGACAAGGTCGTGAGGCATCAGGGTCTCGACGTCCTGAAGCGTCATGCGCTCCTTGATGGCTCGCTCCATTCGTACCAGTCCCATACGGTACTGATTCTCCACAAGCTCGCCAACCGTTCGCACCCGCCTGTTGCCGAGGTGGTCGATATCATCCACAGCCCCCTGGCTGTCTTTTAGGCGGACGAGATATCTGATTGCATAAACAATATCATCCCGCGTCAAGGCACGGTTTTGAATGTCGATATCAAGCCCCAACCTGGCGTTGATCTTGTACCGCCCGACCTCGGAGAGATCATAGAGATCCGGATTGAAAAACAGGTTGTCGAAGAAATTTTGAGCCACTTCCAGGGTCGGCGGGCTTGAAGGGCGCAGTCGCCGATAGATCTCGAGCAGCGCCTCTTCCGATGAGGCAACCTTGTCCAGAGCCAACGTCTTGCTAAACGAGTCCGAATATTTTACGCCATCGATAAAGAGGGTTTTAAAAGAGACCACCCCATGACTTTGAAATGTTTCAAGTATGGTCTCGGTTATCTCGGTATTACACAGCGCTAAGGTCTCACCATCCTGTGGGCTGACAATCGTCTCCGAGAGCACCTTGCCGACAATGCTCTCCCTGGTCATTCTCAGCTTCTCGATGCCGTCGCCGGCAATCCTTTTGCACAGCGCTTTGCTGACCTTTCTTCCCTGTTTGGCGAGAACCTCGCCATTGGCTGGAGAAACCAGATCAAACTCGAGTCGCTGCCCAAGGATCGTGTCGGCATCAAAATTAATATAAAAATCGTCCCCTTCCCTGCTTATCGAATTGATGGGGTAAAATTCGGCCAACAACTCTTCCGCGCTATGACCTATCGCCTTAAGCAAGGTGGTTACCGGAAATTTCCGCCGCCTGTCTATGCGCACGTGGAGGATATCCTTGATATCGAATTCTAGATCTATCCACGAACCACGTACCGGTATGATTCTGGCGGAGTACAGTAGCTTGCCGCTCGAGTGGGTCTTCCCATTGTCATGAGTATAAAAGAGACCGGGGGATCTTTGCAGCTGAGAAACAATCACCCTTTCAGTACCATTGACGACAAACACACCATCGGCGGTCATCAGCGGCAAAGAACCCAAGAATACTTCCTGTTCCTTGATATCCCGGATGGTCTGCACTCCAGTCTGTTCATCGACATCGAAGGAAATGAGTCGTACGACTATCTTGAGCGGAATTTCATAGGTCATTCCCCGTTGTTGGCATTCAGCTACTGTATATTTCGGTTCACCGAACTTATACCTCACGTATTCAAGAGAACAGAGTCCGTTAAAATCATTGATTGGAAATACACTTTTGAAAATTGCCTCTAATCCGAAATCTTCCCTCTCGTCCGGGTCACAATCTATTTGCAGGAACTTCTCATATGAGATCCGCTGCATGGAAATCAAGTGAGGGGGCTCGATTATCGTTTCAGCTGTGGCAAAATTCTTTCTAACTCGTTCCATAAATTGTCCTCGAGGTTGCCTGTAAATGGTAACAAACCGCTTAGCTCAGTCAGATGTCGGATCCCTGGGCGAGGATCCCTTCAGCCGAGTGCTGAGAGAAGAGATGATTATGTATTATGGATTGGAAAAAGGGCGTTGTGAAATGGAAAAATCAGTACTGCCTCAATTATAATAAGCAGTAGTTGAGGAAAAGAAAGCGGTTCGCCATTTGCCAACATGTCTTTTTCCATTGCCAGTGATATGTGCTCCAGCTTTAGAATAGAATACCTGTTTAGCATGTAACCGACTAATATATCATGATATTTGAGTGCCAGAGATTCATGAAGCCGAAAACAAGACACGCTACGCGGCAGTGCCCGTAGCGTGTCTTGGATATCGGTGCGTCCGTCAACTAAGCGGACGCCTGCTCATAGGTGGAATTATTTGATTTCTACCGAACCACCCACTGCTTCGATTTTGCCTTTGATCTCTTCAGCCTCATCTTTGGCAACGCCTTCTTTCAGAGGCTGGGGAGCATCTTCAACCAGGGTCTTGGCTTCTTTCAAGCCGAGGCCGGTGATGGCGCGGACCTCTTTGATAACCTTAATCTTCTGGTCCCCGGCGCTCGCCAGGATAACGTCGAACTCAGTCTTCTCTTCAGCCTGAGCTGCTGCTTCCCCGCCGCCAGCTGCTGCTGCGGCAACGGCAACCGGAGCGGCTGCGGAAACACCAAATTTCTCTTCGAACTCTTTGATCAGCTCAGAAAGTTCGAGGACAGACATGTTTGCAATAAAATCAATTACTTCTTCTTTTGTAACGGCCATTATGCTTTACCCCTTTGCAATGTGTTATTTCAATGGGTTCTATCAGTGGGAAAATCAGTTTTCCGCCTGTTCCTTCTGTTCCTTTACCGCCTGCAGCGCGTACACGAAGGTACGCGGCACGCCGGAGAGCACCTGGACAAGTCCCGTGGGCACTCCGTTCAGCACGGACAAGAGCTGGCCCAAAAGAACCTCTTTACTGGGCAGCTTGGAGAGCGCCACAATCTTGTCCGTAGTGATTTTCTCTCCATCGAGAGCAGCGGATCTGATTTTGAATTTTTCATGATCATCAGCAAACTTGGCAAGCACCTTCGCTGGTGCTACCGGGTCCGCATATGCCATGACGACTGCAGTAGTGCCGGTGAATTCTTCACCCAGCGCAGCGTTATCCGTATCAGTGACTGCTCGTTTCAGGAGTGTATTCTTGGCAATTCGGATCTCAGAATCGCAATTACGCAGTTCAACGCGAATCTGCTGTAATTCAGAGACCTTTAAACCACAATAGTCAGCGACTACAGCGAACTTTGCTCGGTTGAACGAATCGTTCAGCTCCGAGATTATCGTCGCTTTTTCATCACGATTCAAAGTACTCCTCCCTTGGTAAATGCTTATTGTTTTTCGAAACAGCAGCCACAGCACTGACGCAATCGACACAAGCCGTTTGCCACATGTCTGTGATAAAACGAACTGATTATACCAGATGTCTCGGCAGGTCATGCCATTGCATGATTAAACTGGGTGTACCTGCTGTCTTCGACCACTAAGAGCAACGGCACCACACCGTCACCCACTTTATTAAAAACTCGTTCTGTACTATTTGACTAAAGTCCTGAGAGCGAGAGGATCGATTTTTACTCCGGGACCCATGGTCGTCGAAAGTGTAACCGACCTCAGATAGATGCCTTTGCTGGCGGAGGGCTTCAATTGGATGATTCGCTCGACGAATGCAAGGACATTTTCAAGGATTTTTTGCTCACCGAATGAGACCTTGCCAATCCCGGCATGGATGATGCCCGCCTTATCAACTTTGAAGTCAACTTTACCGGCCTTGATCTCTTTGACCACGTTGGCGACATCAAAAGTTACGGTGCCAAGTTTGGCATTGGGCATCAGGTTACGCGGACCGAGTATGCGGCCGATCTTACCGACGGTACCCATCATATCGGGGGTTGCCACGGTTTTATCAAAATCTAACCAACCGCCCTGGATTTTTTCCACAAGGTCCTCGGCACCCACAAAATCGGCTCCGGCTTCCTTGGCTTCGGATTCCTTGGGCCCCTTGGCAAAAACCAGCACCCGGGTCGTCTTGCCGGTGCCGTGCGGCAGCACCACCGAAGATCGAATCATTTGATCGGCATGTCGGGGATCGACGCCGAGTTTCATTGCAATGTCAAACGTCTCGTCGAATTTTGCGTATCCGAGCCCGAGCGCGGCCTTGACGCCGTCTTCGGGGCTGTGCAAGACGCCTTTATTAAATGACTGTATCTTATTTTTATAATTTTTTCCGCGTTTCGGCATGTTGCCTCCTACTTTGATAGAGCGCCCGTAGTCTCTATCAGCAGTGATATAGAGTTAAAATATCAGTCCACTACCGTGATCCCGCAGCTGCGGGCGGTTCCTTCGACGATCCGCATAGCGCCTTCCACGTCGTAGGCATTGAGATCCGGCATTTTAATTTCCGCGATCTCCCGGATTTTGTCCCTGCCAATTTCCGCTACACGCTCCGACTTTGGATTGCTCGAGCCTTTCTGCAGATTGGCCGCTTTGAGCAGCAGAACCGAAGCCGGGGGCGTCTTGGTGATGTAGCTAAACGATCTGTCCTGATAGACCGTGATCACTACCGGTACAATGGTATCCCCTAGCCCCTGTGTCTTGGCGTTGAAGGCTTTGCAGAATTCCATTATATTCACACCATGTTGGCCCAACGCGGGTCCGACTGGCGGCGAAGGATTGGCTTTTCCCGCAGGTATCTGCAGTTTAATATATGCTGTAATTTTTTTAGCCATTGTAGTACTCCAACTAACAAGCTGTTTTCAGGTAATTTGTGATCTCCCATGTCACAATTGGCAGTGGGTAGCCCCATCTTCTTGTGGCATGTGTACCTTGATAAACGGTATTATATGCAAATACCTGTACTCAATAATCCGACCCCATTCCTTGAATAGGTCGATGGTTCGGTATTCTACCCGATCACCATCACGTGTTGGTCACCTGCACGAATTCCAGCTCCACCGGAGTTTCACGACCGAAGATCGAGACCATGACCCTCACCCGGCCCTTCTCAGGAAAAACCTCGTCGACCACGCCCTGAAAATTAGCAAACGGGCCGTCGATAACCCGAACCGTCTCACCGACATCGAAAATGACTTTGGGCCGCGGACGTTCCGAACCGTCCTGGATCCTGCCGATAATCTTTCCGGCATCTTCATCAGACAAGGGGGCCGGGTTGGTGTCATCGCCAACGAACCCAACAACTCGCGGCATATTCTCATGGATAGTGTGCCAGGTTGTTTCGTTGAGTTCCATGCTTACCAGCATGTAGCCTGGGAAAAAGCGGCGCGATGAGGTTTTTCTCGCCCCTTTAATCATCTCCACTACTTGCTCAGTCGGTACAAGAATCTCACCGAATAACTCTTGGAGTCCCTCTTTTCGTATCCTCTCCTCAAGCGTGGCTTTAACTTTGTCTTCAAACCCGGAATGGACTTGAAGTATATACCATTGTCTTGCCATGAGATCGTCTTAATTTGTAGAGTGTTTGAGTAGGTCCGATGCGCAGAACCTACTTCGGTCAGGCGTGTCCCGGCCTTTAGCGTAATATGGTTGAAACCAATTTTCCCAGCAGCAGATCAACGGACCCAAGATATATGGCCAGAATAATAGTAAGCACAATCACCACCCCGGTCATGCCCAGGGTCGCCTTTTTATCCGGCCAGACAACCTTGCCAAACTCTATTTTGACTTCCTCAATAAACTTTTTTATTTGAGCAGGAGCGAACGGTGAGGGCTCTTTGTCCTTACCCACTAAATTACTTTTCTTTGACTTTGCTTTCCCTGCCATGGAGTATGCCTGAGGATCTATTTATATTCAAAAATTTTAGCGAAATCAGGTCAATAGAATTTAAATTTAACTAATCGCATCTGAAAAAAAAATGGCAGGCCAGGAGGGATTCGAACCCCCAACCCCCGGATTTGGAGTCCGGTGCTCTACCAATTAGAGCTACTGGCCTGTGTACTCTACTTCGTCTCTTTGTGCGGAGTATGGCTCCGGCAGAAAGGACAATATTTTTTGAACTCCAACTTATTTGGAGTATTTTTTTTGTTCTTGGTCGTCGTATAGTTACGACGCTTGCATGTACCACATGCGAGGGTTACGATGTCTCTCATCCTGACCATCCTATGCAAAAATTACCCTGCCCTCTTGTTTCCGGGGCAGGGTATAAGATCTGAACTTACCGTTCTCAGCTTCTATATCACTTGATGATCTTGCTGACGACGCCGGCTCCAACCGTTCGACCACCCTCACGGATAGCGAACCGCAGGCCTTCGTCCATGGCGATCGGGGTGATCAACTCGGCGGTGACCGAGACATTGTCTCCCGGCATGACCATCTCGGTGCCTTCGGGCAGGGTGACCACACCGGTCACATCCGTGGTCCGGAAGTAGAACTGCGGGCGATACCCATTGAAAAACGGGGTGTGACGTCCACCCTCGTCTTTGCCGAGGATATAGCATTCCGCCTGGAACTGGGTATGCGGGGTGATCGACCCGGGCTTGGCAAGGACCTGGCCGCGTTCGATCTCATCACGTTTGACACCACGCAGCAGGGCGCCGATATTGTCGCCCGCCTGACCCTCGTCGAGCAACTTGCGGAACATCTCGACACCTGTACAGGTGGTTTTCTGGGTCGGGCGGATACCGACGATCTCAACCTCGTCGCCCACCTTGATCACGCCACGCTCCACACGACCGGTGGCGACGGTGCCACGTCCGGAGATGGAGAAGACGTCCTCGATCGGCATCAGGAACGGCTGGTCGATATCGCGCTTCGGCTCGGGGATATAGGAGTCGATGGCATCCATGAGCTCCCAGATGCACTTTGCCTTTTCCTCGTCCTCGGGATTTTCCAGCGCCTGGAGCGCGGATCCCTGGATGAAAGGAATGTCGTCGCCGGGGAACTCGTATTTGTCGAGGAGTTCGCGCAGCTCCATCTCAACCAGCTCGATCAGTTCCTCGTCGTCGACCATGTCGCACTTGTTAAGGAAGACCACGATGGCGGGAACACCAACCTGGCGGGCCAGGAGGATGTGCTCGCGGGTCTGCGGCATGGCGCCGTCGGTGGCGGCGACGACCAGGATCGCACCGTCCATCTGGGCGGCGCCGGTGATCATGTTCTTGATATAGTCGGCATGACCGGGGCAGTCCACATGCGCGTAATGCCGTTTTGTGGTCTCATACTCGACATGAGCGGTAGCAATGGTGATTCCACGCTCTTTCTCTTCCGGAGCCTTATCGATCTCACTGAAATCAGTGAAGTTCGCCTGACCCTTAGTAGACAAAACGCGGGTGATAGCAGCAGTCAATGTGGTTTTACCATGATCGATATGACCTACGGTTCCAACATTGACATGCGGTTTAGTCCTTTGATATTTTTCTTTTGACATTTCTCTTGTCTCCTCAGGCCGTTGAGAGTTGTATCGAATTGGTTCAATCTAATCTGGAGCCCACGACCGGATTTGAACCGGTGACCTCATCCTTACCAAGGATGCGCTCTACCATCTGAGCTACGTGGGCGCCGCAGTTGCTTCTATGAAGGCGCATGGAGCGGGAAACGAGACTCGAACTCGCAACCCTCAGCTTGGAAGGCTGATGCTCTACCAATTGAGCTATTCCCGCCCGGTAGGTATCTAACCATGCTGATATAAGTTGGTGGAGGGGGGAGGATTCGAACCTCCGAAGGCGCTGCCGACAGATTTACAGTCTGTTCCCTTTGACCGCTCGGGAACCCCTCCATGTGGGAATGCCTGAAAAAAAGACAGACACTCTTTATACTCTTACCAGCACTTTGTAAAGTACTTTTTTATATTTTTCCCTTGGAGCTGGCGATGGGACTCGAACCCGCAACCTGCTGATTACAAATCAGCTGCTCTACCAATTGAGCTACGCCAGCTTACAAAGCACGGGAATATAATCGCTCAGCATTCTTTATTCAATATTTTTTTTTAATATTCAAGTTCTTTTCTTATTCTTGTCCACTTTCAAGCGGTGGTGCATAAAATAATATATGTTTTCCCGCGAGGATAGCACCAGATCTTCATTGGCTGACCGTAATGCTTCGCCCCCGCCCGCCGCATCTGTATGCTTTACTTTTCCCTACCATTCTTAATCAGCTATGGCATCGCTAACCAAAGTGCTCCCCTGCCGGGGTTCTTTCTGCGCCTCCCCCCTTTGCTGTACTTATCGAAAACTAGGAGCTTGTCAGATTATGCCCTTTTTCCCCATATCTTCGTTAAACTCGAAAAAATTATCCTCGGAATATTCAGTATATGCCTCCGGTAATTTTTCCGCGTTTGCCTCGATCTGAGCAAAAATGCCTATAATCCGACAGGCTCCTAGGATGAAATGGAGAAAAGGACCAGAACCAAACGCCTCCTTGAACAGTATAACGATTCACACCGCATACGCCAACCACCAGGAGAGCCGGGTAAGGACACAAAAAAAGGCTGCCGCCCGGAATCGAGCGGCAGCCTTCAGTGCCTGTTCGGCTCAACTTGCAACCGTGCAAGGTCGAGTCATTACTTCATCACGTCCTTGGCAAACGCACTCTCGCGATATTTCTCGAAGCACATCGCTGCGGTGCGATAGACGAGGTGGCCAAACTTGGTGTACGGCATATACAAGAAGAGCATCATGACCGCTACCAAGTGAAGGAAGTAGACGATATAGCCAAAGGTCGGGACATTGGCCCAACGCAGCAACTCGGCGCCAAGACCGGTAACGCCTACAGCCATGATCTCCCAGATCAAAAACCAATCATAGAAGGTGTGGCTGGCTTTACCCCTCTCTTCCATCTGGGTTCTATTGGTCCACAGTACCCATATTCCGTAAAGCAGAGCTATGGCGGCGATATTTGCCATGAGCTTGAAGGGATCAACAAGCGGCAGGGGAGCATGCATGGACTCCCCGAAGAGAAAAGGGAGCCCGAGGATGTCCTGCTTGAACAGCGACCAGAGAGTAACGATGAGCAGGCCGATGAAAGCCAGCATCAGGGGCCGGTGCCCTTTGACGCGATCGACATTCACCTTGCATTCGCGGAACCGATTGTGCTGAATCGTCTCCACGACGCTTGGCCACAGGAACTCGCCAACGAACTGGTTGACCGAGGGACGGTATGTCGGTTCGAGGCCGGCCTTTTCGCTCATATCCCGCCACAGTCTGCTCACCCCTTTAAAGGCGGAGATGACGGCAATAGCGGCAGCAGGAACCATGAAGAGAACGATAAAGAACGGGTTCTTGGCATAATAAGCGAAACTCCACTCACCAAAGAACCTGGTGTAACCGTGCTGGGCGAAGTGCTCCGCCGACGGGATGTGCATGGCCCCGGAGAGCAACCAGAGGACAAAAATGATCACGGTGGGAATACCAATCAGCATCGGCAAATTTTTGGCACTGGTCGCGAGTTTAGCGAGCCCTGCCGGCCAACCGTAAAAGGTGTAGGCATAGGCACGTATGGCACCGAGGACCTCACCAGGTTTGGCTCCACGCGGACACATCTCGGTACAATCGCCGCATTGATGGCAGAGAAAGACATCGGGGTCGGCGAGAAGGTTTTCCTTGGCTCCCCACTGCGACCAGATCATCTCCTTGCGCGGAAATGGCTTCTGGTCTTTTGAAAGAGGACAGGCGACCGAGCAGGTGGCACACTGATAGCATTTCTTCAGCGTGTCTCCTCCCGCCTCTTTCAGGGATTTGATAAACTCTAAATCTGGTTGAACGTTCATAATATTCCTCCTGTATTCTTATCAGAAACCTATATCAAAGGATTTCGTATTATCATTGGATGATATGTGAACCGCGGGAAGTGAGCATCCCGCGGCTGTGATTCGTGATAAAAAACAGGTTAGAATCCTTTGAATGGGTTCGGACCCATTTCCACGATCTCATCGACGAAATCGTTGAGGATCTGCGGGATTTTGTCGTAATCGGAAATAGCAACCTGATGGGCTGCGCAGCGCTCGGATTCGAGCCCGAGAGTGGACAAGGTATCACCGATGTTTTCCATCCTCTTATTAGCGATTTCCGAGCCCTTGACAAAGTGACACTGGTAGTCATCACCATATGTACAGCCAAGCAGCATCGCGCCGTCCATGCCCGCCGAGAGTGCATCCCGGATCCAGGCCATGTTGACCGATCCCAGACAGCGAACCGGAATAAACCGAATCATGTGATTGATACCATTTCGCCGCATGCCCGACATATCCAGCGCCGGATAGGCGTCGTTCTCGCAAACGAAAACGATAATGCGCAGTCTGTCCTCGTCGTCCTCCGGCACCTCGACCGCCTTGATCATGGAGCCGATAAGATCGATGTTGTAGTCCTTGAACCCGATGATACGCTCTGGGCAGGCGCCCATGCAGGTACCGCAACGTCGGCAACGGGTGGGATTGGGTAGCGGGGTGCCGCGTTCGTCATCATCGAGGGCGCCGAAGGGACATTCTTCCGTACACCGTTTACACTGGGTGCAGCGCTGCATGAAGAACTCGGGATAGGTCGCATCACCCGAACGGGGATGGACGGAAACGCCGCGATCAGTGGACTCCAGACACTGGATCGCTTTCAGAGCGGCGCCGCAGGCATCGTCCACCGCCTCTTCCATGGTTTCGGCCTTGCGCACACCGCCGCAGGCGTAGATGCCCGTTCTTCTCGTCTCATAGGGAAAACAGATAAAATGCGAGTCCGCATACCCATCGAAAAGACCAAGGTCGACGAGTGCAGGTCCCTGCCGATACGCGAGATTTATGGTCTTTTCATTGAGAGTGGTCGGCTCCATACCAGCGGCCAGAACGACCATATCGACTTCAACGTTCAGGTCCTCTCCGAGAAGCGTATCCTCGACAGAAACCGAAAGCTTACCGCCTGCTTCCGCAACCTCCATGACATTGCCCTTGGTCATGAAGATACCGTCGTTCTGCTGCGCGGCCTTGTAGAAAAGCTCCATGTGGCCCGGGGTGCGCATATGCTGATAGAGGATATAGGCTTTGCCCTCTGCGTTGTCCTCGCATACGTACTGCGCCTGCTTAAGCGCCACCATAGATGTTACGGAGTTACAGTAGGGGAAATCCTTGTCATGGTCCTTGCCGCCAGGACTCTGGATAAAGGCGACGTTTGCCGGCACCTTGCCTTCCTTGGCCAGCTTTTCGAACTCGGCATTCGTCACTACATTGGCCAGTTTGCCATAGCCCAGGTGTTCGTATTGGGAAACATCGGCGGGCACCCAACCTGTTGCCAGAACCACCGAACCCACGGTGACGGCGCTTTCATCCTTGGCGGTATAGACCTTGAGCCCTTCGTTTGGATTTTCCTTTTGGCCCTTGTCGATCAGTTCCTGCTCGTCGACCGTTACCTTGGCCGGAGCGTCCCACTCGCTTTTGGTGCCTGCGGCTTTCAGCGATACTTTGAACGCCCCGGGTGCGCCGGCAATACGAGCGACTTCAGTGCCGGTCTTGATGGTAATCTTGCCGTTATTCTGCACCCCGGCGATCAGGGCTTCGACAGGGTTTGCCTCCAGGTCGGTCCAAGGGGCCCTGGTCGGGAATGTTTTTCTCCATCCTTTGGCCTTGCCGCCGATTTCGGCATCCTTTTCTATAATGAGCACCTCGTAACCGGCATCGGCGGCCTCTTTAGCGGCGGTGAGCCCTGAGAGGCCACCGCCCATGACCATAATGGTCTTGTTGACGGCATCGAGCTTGTAGGCTTCGGGCAATGCTGTTTTCTTGGCGCGGGTGCAGGCCATCCGCATATAGTCGGAGGCTGTCTCCTGCAGGAACTCAGCCGCTTCCGCGTGCGGTTCTTCTCCTTCCGCCGGCTTGACTTCCGACCAAACTACCTGTTCGCGCAGGTTGGCCCTGACGGTGATCTTGTCGGCTCCGAAATTGAACTCGCGGGTAAGTACCCGCGGAGAGCAAGCACCGATTACGACGGTGTTCACTCCGCCGTCGATATCCTTTTTGATGAAATTCAGCCCTTCGGCGCCGCAAAGATTGGGATGGGTCTTGCACTCCATTGCCATCTCGCCGGAAACAACCTCGGAAAGAGCCTCTATATCGAGCGCATCACCGATGCCGCAGCCAGTACATATATATGCGCAGTATTTTTTATCCATTGATCCTTACCTCCCGGAAACCTGAATTGCCTTAAGGGCAGCTGCAGTTGAGTTTTGCGTGGTGGTGACGACGTCGGCGGGCTTTTTGGCACAACCCGCGGCAATGATCGCTTTCTCTGCCTCGGAAATCACAAAGCCGTTGCTGTCCATATTCAGGCTCACCGGCGCACCCTGCAGACCCAGGGACGGCTGCATACCTGTAGCAAGGACAGCTAAATCAACTTTCTGATGGACTTTCTCCATGGTGATGGCATTCTCAGCTACGAGGGTGACACCGCCATCGGCCTCCGGCACAATCTCAGCCACTTTACCTTTAATGAAAGTGGCATTTTCGTCAGCCATGCGAGCTTCACGGAATTTCTCGTATTTTCCTGGAGTTCTGAGATCGATGTAGAACACATAGATCTTCGCGTCCGGGTACTGCTCGCGTACGTAGGTGATCTGCTTGAAGGTTGCCATACAGCAGATATGCGAACAGTATTCCAGATGATTCTCGTCACGGGAACCGGCGCACTGAACGAAACCGATCGATTCGATCTCCTTGTTATCGCCAGGACGCAGGATCTTGCCGCCGGTAGGCCCGTTGGGAGCTGCCAACCGCTCCATCATCATATTGGTGATGATTGCGTCGGACTGACCGAACTTGAGGTTTTCCATCTTGGTGGCATCGTAAGGAGCCCAACCCGTCGCCCAAACGATTGATCCGACTTTGACGGTGATGGTCTCCGTCTGCATGTCCAGATCGACCGCGTTATATTTGCAGGCGGCCTTCACCGCTTCCGCGCCGGCTGCCGACAGTGCGTCCTTGTCGATAACGTACCTGCGCGGGAAAGCCATCTCGTGGGGCAGGTACGCGGCCTTATGGGTGTTCATGCCGAAGTTGAATTCGTCGGCGACTTCATCGGGACAAGCCGCCGCACAGTCGCCACAGGCCGTACAGTTGCTGTTGACGTAACGGGGTGCAACCTCGAGGGTAACCTCATAATTCCCAGCGCTGCCGGATACCGATTTCACCGTTGTCATGGTGTACGGGCGGATCCTGCGGTTATCTTTCACACGGCGGAAATTGATCTCGAGCCCGCAGGTCGGCGGGCACATCTTTGGGAAATAGGCGTTGAGCTGGGCCACCCGACCACCAAACGTCGGATTTTTTTCGACCAGCAATACGTCTTTTCCGACCTCGGCGGCTTCCAGGGCTGCTGTCAGGCCACTGATACCTCCGCCTACGACCAATACTGCACCAGCGGTGCCTTGCTCGTCAGTCATACCTTTCCTCCATAAAGTGCTCTTAAGTATATTGTACTATTGGCATATGAATAGACACCGGCACCACGGCCCTGACCAATCCGCTATGCCAACTTATTAGATCAACCAGTGTAGATACCAGATTTTTTCATACAGTGAAAATGTTTTTAGCTTATGCCGGGCACAGTGAGACGAAATCTCTGCCCGGCATAAGCTAAAACTATCTTGTAATAACAAAAAAATCTCCAGGGACCACTGGGGCCCCTGGAGATTTTTCTTACATCATGTCAAAACAAGCGTCCGGTCCTCATTACAGCCAGGGCTCGGTTTCGACGATGTTCAGGCACTCAACCTTCTCACACTTCCATTCCTTGCTCTTCGGATCGAAGGTGGAGTTGACGAAGCACTTCCAGTTCTCGTCGTCACAGGTCGGGAAGTCCGAACGGTAGTAGAAGCCCGGATAACGGGATTCTTGACGGAACTCGATGTGACGGATATGAGACTCGACACACCAGATGCGGTGGTAGTTCTCCCAGCAGCGCAGCAGCTCATGGAGATCGCCGGCAGCCATCTTCTCTGCGTCTTCGCGGAGAAGCTGGAGCAGATCCAGGCAGATGTTGAGCAGCTTGCCGGAGGTCATGTAGTAGGTCGCAACGCCGCCACCGTACTCGTCGGTAGCTTTCATCAGACGCATCATCAGACCTGCAGGCTTGCAGTAGTTCGGGTTGACATCTTCAGCGGTGGTTGCACCGACATGCTCATGGTAAAGTTTTACCGGAGCGTAGATCTCGTCGGCGAGTTCCTGAGCGGTCTGCTGGAGCTCGGGTTTGAAATCGGCATGGTCGCGGCAGTACTTGACGGCCTGCTTGGCAACGATACGACCCTCGGCATGGGAGCCAGAGGAGAACTTGTGACCGGAAGCGCCGACACCGTCACCGGCGGTGAACAGACCGTCGACGGTGGTCATGCGGTTGTAGCCCCACTTGTACTTGTGAGCACGGGAGTCATTCTGCACGTCCGGCACCCAGTCTTCGCTCGGGCCAGAGGTCCAGATACCGCAGCAACCGGAATGGGAGCCGAGCATGTAGGGTTCGGTCGGCATGATCTCGGAACCGACTTTCTCCGGCTCGATGTTCATACCGGCCCACAGGCCAGCCTGACCAACGGACATATCCAGGAAGTCCTCCCAAGCCTCGGACTCGAGATGCTTCCAGAATTTCTTCAGTGACTTCTCGTCCATACCGGCAGCACGACGATCTTCGAGGAAAGCGTTCAGAGCGACGTCGGTGGCCATGTAGATCGGGCCGCGACCTTCTTTGAGCTCGTTGATCATCAGGTGGTTGCGCAGACAGGTCGGGGTAACCGCAGACTGTCCGTAAGGCATGAACTTCTTGAGCTCTTCCTTGGCAGCATCGCCACCGGCGTAGAACTCGCCCAGACCGTTGGAAACCTTGGCTTTGAACAGCAGGAACCAGGCACCGACCGGACCGTAACCATCTTTGAAACGGGACGGGGTGAAACGGTTTTCCATCATGGTCAAGGTAGCACCAACCTGAGCACACATGGTGTAGGTGGAGCCAGCATTCCATACCGGATACCAGGCGCGGCCTTTACCCTCGCCGGTGGACCGCGGACGGAAAATGTTGACCGCGCCGCCGCAGGCTACGATGGCGGACTTGCAACGGAAGATGTGAACCTTGTTCTCACGTACGGAGAAACCGGCAGCGCCGGCGATCTGGTTCGGGGTGTTTTTGTCGAGGAGCAGCTTGACGATGAAAACACGCTCGAGAACGTTGGTGTCGCCAATTGCAGACTTGGCAGCCTCAGCGACGATACATTTGTAGGACTCGCCGTTGATCATGATCTGCCATTTGCCGGTACGTACCGGCTCACCGCCTTCACGCAGGGTCTTGGCAGGCTTGGCACCATCGAGGTTCTCTCCGTCCGGACCTTTCTTCCATACCGGCAGACCCCATTCCTCGAACAGCTTGACAGACTCGTCAACGTGACGGCCGAGGTCGTAGATAAGGTCTTCACGAACAACGCCCATCAGGTCGTTACGTACCATCTTGACGTAGTCTTCGATCTTGTTCTCGCCGATATAGGTGTTGATGGCGGACAGACCCTGGGCAACAGCGCCGGAGCGCTCCAGAGCAGCTTTGTCGACCAGCAGCACTTTCAGATCGTCCGGAGCCCACTTCTTGATCTCGAACGCAGCACCGCATGCCGCCATGCCGCCACCGACGATGAGAACATCCACATCATGTTCAACAACCTCAGGATTTACTACGGCAGGAATCTCACCTTTGGGTTTATTCGGTAATGCCATATTAAATTCTCCTTATATTATAAATTTTGCTTGCAAACACGAATTGCCGTTCAGCCACTTACTTGGGGGTGGGAAGATCACCCTCGAGGGTCAGGCGCTCGTCGTCGAGATTCTCGCCTTTCTGGCCGATGTACGCATTGGCAGCACCTTCGGCGGTGGTCCTGATCGGGAATTTGAAGCGCTTCATTACGCCGTTACGGAACTTGACGGTCCACATGATGGAATCGGCACTGCGCATCGGATGAACCTGGCCGCCCATCGGTACGAAGTCGTCGTAGCCACGAACAAAGATAGCGCCCTGCGGACAAATCTTAACGCAGGAGTAGCACTCCCAGCAGGCGTCCGGTTCCTGATTGTACGCCTTCATCTCGCCCTTCTCCAGTACCATCAGGTCGTTGGGACAGATGTACATGCACGCGGTTTTGTCGCCACCTTTGCAGCCATCACATTTGGAAGGATCTACATAACTTGGCATTCAACTACCTCCTCAGTTAGTTTTAACTGTTGTGGACCCGAACCCTCGGGACCAGCTTAGCCTATACACTTTGGTTACAGCATAAAACGAATTATGAAACAATTACCCGACAATACTGATAAAACTGCTACCAATCTCCAGATAATCAATCGATACCGCTCACTTTGAGACCTGACAAATACAACAACGAATAAATGAATGACCGCTCATTTATTTCGCGACTTTCTCTTATAATTTGTTGCCTGCTGATTGTCAAGAAAATTCAATCTATTCGAAAGCTGCGATCATTCATAACCGCCACGGACCAAAACCTCCCGAGGCTTCGCCCCATCGGCGGGGCCGACGATGCCCTCCTTCTCCATCAGCTCGATCATGCGAGCCGCCCGGTTGTAGCCTACCCGCAACCGACGCTGCAGCATGGAGATCGAGGCCTGGCCGGATTCCGTAACGATCTGTACCGCCTCGTCGTAGCGCTCGTCATACTCCTCCGCCTGCGCGTTGTCACCGGCGCCATTTTCCTTTTCGATCTCTTCGACAATGGCGTCGTCGTAGCTCGATTCCCCTTGTTTCTTGAGGAAGTCCACTATGGCCGACGTCTCTTTTTCCGAAATGTACGCGCCATGGATGCGCTCGAGGTTGGAGCTGCCCGGAGCTAGATAGAGCATATCCCCGGCACCAAGGAGATGTTCCGCGCCACTACTATCGAGAATGGTACGCGAGTCGATCTTTGAAGAGACCTTAAACGAGATTCGGGTCGGGAAATTGGCCTTGATCAATCCGGTAAGTACGTCGACCGAAGGCCTCTGGGTGGCCAGGATAAGATGCATTCCCGCGGCGCGCGCCATCTGGGCCAGGCGCGCGATGGCCGCCTCGACATCCTTGGAAGCCACCATCATCAGATCGGCCAGCTCATCGACGATGATGACGATATACGGCATTTTCTCTTCAGCGACCTCGTTATAGGAATCGAAGCTCTTAACTTTCGCCTCCTCGAGCAGCCGATAGCGCCGCTCCATCTCCCGTACCGCCCAATTGAGCGCCCGTGAAGCCAGTTTGGGGTCGACCACCACAGGATGGAGCAAATGTGGAATCCCTTCGTAGCCCGAGAGCTCGATTCGTTTCGGGTCGATCATCAGGAAACGAACCTCATCGGGAGTGGCATTGTAGAGGATGGAAGCGATGATGGTATTGATGCCGACGCTCTTTCCGGCGCCGGTGGCGCCGGCGATAAGCAGATGGGGCATCTTGGCGAGATTGCCCATGGCCAGGTTGCCGATGACGTCGAGGCCGAGCGCGATGGTCAGTTTGGAGGAATTCCTGCGATATTCCTCAGTGCCGAGCAAGTCGCGAATATAGACAATCTGTCTTGTCTCGTTCGGGATTTCGATACCCAGCGCCGCCTTGCCGGGTATGGACCCGACAACCCGCACCGATTTGGCCTTGAGGCCGAGCGCAAGATCATCAGCCAAGCCAACGATTTTATTGATTTTAATACCAGGTGCCGGAGCGTATTCGTAGGTGGTGACCACCGGGCCAGGTGAAATCCCCACGACTTTGCCTGATACGCCGAAATTTTTGAGTTTCTGTTCGAGTTGTTTGGAGAGCTGGTAATAGACCTCTTTGTCCACCTCTTCATGCACCTGCTCGTTTTTTGACAGCAACGACAGCGGCGGCAGCTTCCAGTCACCCCGCGCCAGGGGTTTGGCGGCAAAATCGTCGTCACCGCCGCTTTCAACCACTTTTTTCGGTTGTTCCTTAAGGATAGGCACCTGGGAGGGTGACGGTTTCGGCGTATCCACCACTGGCTTCGGCTCCCGCTGCGGTCGTAAGGAAGGCGCAGCCTTTTTTTTGCTTGCACCGCCTCTGCCTCTGCCCAGCAATCGCATGAGAAGCCACCAAGCGCCTCTCGCCACGCCCTTGACCGCACGCCAGAGAAGCGTCATCAAAAGGTAAGGCGAGAATTGCACAGCCAACATAAGCGAGATTAAAAAGATGAGAAGCAGAACCAGCAAACTCCCCCCGCTTCCGACCAGTGAATCCAACAGGGAGAAAAAGGTCTTACCCAGAAAGCCGCCGATCTCGATGAGATTCCCATGCTCCAGTGAGAGCGCCGACATCAGCCCGCAAAAAGAAATGACGGCGCCGGTGAGCCCTAGAGTGACCTGGGGGAGCCGTTCAAAGGACATGCGAGGGCTGAAGAAAAGAAAGGACATGACGAGCAACAGCGTCGCCAGCAAATAGCCTCCCAACCCGACAAACCCGAACAGGACCTGGGCGGTCAGCTGCCCTATATCCCCGCACCAGTTGCCGCTGGTCTTCAACGAAGTGGAAACAAGACTGAGGAAAAGAAAAATCGAGAGGAATATACCGAGAACGGCAACCGATTCCTGTTTGAGCCCGGGACGAGACTGTTCTGTTTTCCGGTTCATGATTTGCAGAACGCTCCTGATGATTATGTTGCGGCTTCGCGCGGAACTCGGACACCAACACCACCGCACTCCTGTAACTCCTGATTCGGTGTCCGGGACAGCGAGGCCTACAGTTTATTGGCAAGCTTGATTGGTTCGCAAGCGATGGCACCCGACCGTGCAAGGTGTACCCGGAATCCAAGCTAAATGCAAGACCGACAAGTAGATAACGATTTGTGGTGGGCAGGAGCCTCAGGCTGCCCTCGCACTCCACGCTCCGCGGTATCCGAAGAACAGGCAAATGCAGGTACGGGCGACCCGGGCAAGCACTGCTCATCCGGCAACCATTGCCGACGGGAAACACGATACGACTTTGCCCCGCGTGAGGCGATCGAGATAACGTAATACTAATGCGAGTGCAGCCTCCCCTGCACGCGCCTATATTGGGCCGTGCAGGGGAAAATGGCTCACTTGAGAAGGTGAGGCAAGTGTAGAGTTTGAGAAATTATGCAGATCTCTTCCCTGTGCGATTTCCTTACCGGGGGGGTATGGATCTACAAACGTAGGGAGGCTTTGACCGCGTCGAGGACACCGTTGATAAATCCCGGTGAATCGTCGCTGCCAAACCGTTTGGCGATTTCAACCGCCTCGTTGATAGCCACCTGATCCGGGATATCGTTTTCCGCAATCATCTCAAATACCGCAAGCCGCAAAATATTTCTATCTGTGGCCGCTAGTCTGGGCAGGCGCCAGTTGCTGGCCGCCGTGCCGATCAACTCGTCAATCCGTACGCGCTGTCCCACTGTTCCCTTGAGCAGTTCCAGGGCATAACTACGCGCCTGCCGATTGATCTGATACAAAGAGCAGAATGCGGCAAACCGCTCTTCCAATTGCTCCTCCTGTTGGCCGGTTTCCGGATTGAAATCTTCCTGGAAAAGGAACTGCAGCGCGGCCTCTCTGGCTTTACGGCGTACTCCCATAGAGGTATTACCTGGTTGAGGTCCTGTAAATGCAATATGCTGTTAATGCAGATTGGCGACGAGATTCGCCATTTCGATGGCCGCCACCGCCACATCGGCGCCTTTGTTCCCGGCTTTGGTGCCGCTGCGCTCGATGGCCTGTTCGATCGTTTCGGTGGTGAGCACCCCGAACAGTACCGGTATGCCGCTCTCCATACTGACCTGGGCGACCCCCTTGGATGCCTCGTTGACTACCACGTCAAAATGCGGAGTGGCCCCTCGAATGACTACACCAAGGCATATCACCGCATCATATTTCTGGGCGTTAGCCAGTTTCTTGGCAATGAGCGGGATTTCAAACGCTCCGGGCACCCGCACCACGTCGATATCACTGTGCTGAGCGCCGGAACGCACCAGGCTATCCAGGGCTCCTTCGAGCAGTTTTTCCGAGATAAACGAGTTGAAGCGGGCTACGACGATGCCAAATTTCTTTCCGTCGGCCTGCAGATTTCCTTCAATAAAGTTCGCCATAATTCCTTCCTCGACTTGCTTGCTTTCTCCCAGGGTGCCGCCAGTCGACGGCACCGATATTTGATCCACGCTTTCCGGAAATGCCTGCTCAACCATCCACTTCGATCAAATGCCCCATCCGATCGCGTTTGCACATCAGATAGCCCTTGTTTTCATCGCTGGCCGGAATCTCGATGGGATACCGGGCGACGATCTCGATGCCATACCCTTCCAGGCCGACAATTTTCTTTGGGTTGTTGGTGAGTAGCGCCATCTTGGTAACCCCGAGGTCGCGCAGTATCTGAGCGCCGATGCCGTAGTCCCGTAGATCGGGTTTGAATCCCAGCTTGAGATTGGCCTCGACGGTATCCAACCCCTCGTCCTGCAGGTTATAGGCTTTGAGTTTGTTGACCAGACCTATACCGCGTCCTTCCTGGCGCATATAGAGGATGACCCCGGCGCCCTCCTGCTCCACCATCTGCATGGCGGCATTGAGCTGCAGGCCGCAGTCGCATCGTGATGATCCGAACACATCTCCGGTCAGGCATTCGGAATGCACCCTGACCAGAACCTTGTCGCATCGGGTGATATCGCCTTTGACCAGGGCAAGATGCTCGTGCGCGTCAACATCGTTTGTATAGACGATTGCGGTGAAAACACCGGCGTGCTCGGTGGGAATCCGGGCCTCCACCTCGCGGTGGACGAGAATATCCTGCCGCAGGCGATAGGCAACCAGGTCGGCGATGGTGCAAATCCTCAGATCGTGCTGGGCGGCAAATTCTTCGAGATCGGGCATTCTGGCCATTGTTCCGTCATCCTTCATGATCTCGCAGATGACACCGGCCGTCCGCAACCCGGCCAGCCGAGCCAGATCCACTGACCCTTCGGTCTGCCCGGTCCGTACCAGCACCCCACCCTTTTTGGCCCTGAGCGGGAAGATATGACCGGGGCTGACAAGATCCCTGGGCTTGGCGTCCGGAGCCACCGCCGCTTCAATGGTCCGGGCACGATCGGCGGCGGAGATGCCGGTCGAAACACCGGTACGCGCTTCGATGCTGACTGTGAACCCGGTGCCGAACGGGGACTTGTTATTGGTTACCATCATCGGCAACTCAAGCTGGTCCACGAGGTCGGGACTCAGGGTCAGGCAGATGAGACCACGGCCGTACTTTGCCATGAAATTGATGTGTTCGGCCGTACAGCACTCGGCGGCCATACAGAGATCACCCTCGTTTTCACGGTCCTCGTCATCGACCAGAATGATCATTTTGCCGGCCTTGATATCTTTGATTACCTCTTCAATCGGACTAACAGCCATAGCATTCACTTATCCTGAATTGATTAAATTATCCGTGGACACCACACTCTCTAGAGAAAACCGTTTTCAGCGAGAAAACCCGGTGTGATCCGTGCTCGGCTCTCTTGCGTCGTCGAGCCCGCCCCTCCGAGCAGCAGCTTCTCAATATACTTGCCGATGATGTCAAGCTCAATGTTTACCTGATGCCCTGAGCGTAAAAATCCCAGAGTGGTCACCTTGAGCGTATGGGGAATTATCGAGACGGTAAAAGTACCCGGCCCGCATTCATTGACCGTAAGGCTCACGCCGTCGATGGTGATGGAACCTTTCTCAACGATGTACCGGCTCAGATTTTCCTGGAGACGGAAGCAAAAGAGCGTATAATCGCCCGCCGCTTGCAGGCGCTCCACCGTGGCCAGGCAGTCGACATGCCCGGACACCAGATGACCGCCAAGCCGATCCGACAATCGCAAGGCCCGTTCCATGTTGACACGATCGCCAACCTGCAGGCGCCCAAGACGAGTGCGGGACAGGGTCTCGGGGGAGACATCCGCCGAAAAACGGCGGCCGGAAATACCGTAAGCGGTGAGGCAGACCCCGCTTATGGCGATCGATTCGCCTTCCTGCGGGTCATCAAGAGCAAATCCCGCCTCGAGGTCGAACGCCATCCCGCCGCCGATGGTGCGCTTTGCCAGTAATGTTCCCGTGCCTGCAACAATTCCCGTAAACATCTCGTCGGTCCGGAGTGGAGTTTAAGAGGAGGCTTCCAACTCCCCAGCCTTGAGCGCAAACGATTCGGCGATGGAGTGATGCTTGAAATTCCGGTGGATAGAGGCTACGGTCCGTAGCGTGTCGGCGGCCTGCTTGGTCTTACCCCACTCGAGATAGATCTCCGACATGGATTCGAGCAGCTGTACGGTGCCCCTGGGATCGTTGTTGCCATGATACATATCAAGCAGATCCAGACACGCTTCAATCGCCTCACTATACGCCTTGAGGCCGCGATGCACCTCGATAAACCGTTTTTTGAGCAGGGATAAACTCATCGGGTCCCCGAGCTTCTCGCACAAGGCATAAGCCCGCTGGAAGTGCTTGTCCGCCCCCTGGTAATCGTGGCGCTTCAGACAGAGTATCCCCAGCTGGTTGCTGGCATTGGCGATTCCCGGCTCATCCCCCTTTTCCTCAAAACCCACCAGAGCGTTGTGCAGGGCTACCGCCGCCGCGCCGAAATCGCCTTTTTCCAGGGCCTGCCTGCCTTCTTCGTATTCCGCCCGTAACGCATCTTTTGGTGCCGCGCTGCCGGTGCTTCCGGTCATGGGGGTGATGCTGTTTATGTCTTGAAGTTTACTGCTCATCGTGGTTTTTCAAACCTCCTTGTATTATGGCCAGCGCCCGAGTGGCCTCCACCGCCACCGTGGTCGACTCCATTCTGTCGGCTTCCCAGATTTCCAACTCCTGATCGTCATCGGTGAGCGGCATAATCTGCAGGACCGCCTCCGTCGCCTTGATCCGGCCAAGGAGTCGGGCGACGTGGCCGCGAACCGCCGGATCCGGATGCTGGAGAAAATGAAACAGGTGATAGAAAGGCGTTGCCCGAATCAGATCCGGACGGCTCTGGGCTATTTCTCCCAGGGCCCAGATCACCTCAACCCGTGTCGAGTCCTGACTTATGAAATGGAGAAGATGCCGGGTAAAGGCTCCGTAGATATCAGGGCGGGCCGCGATGACACTACCGATGGTCTCCACCATTCCCCAATGGGCAGCGGCGGAATCGGAACAGGCCTCGAACAGCCTGTGAAGCAACTCCGAGACCTGGCCCGGATCCCGGGTGGCCACCCGGGCCGAAACCTGACCGATGATCCACGCAACGTGCCAGCGTTTACCCTCGCTGGGACTGTAGAGGAAGCGCTGCATCAGACGCAGGGTTTTCTTGTCATCGAGACAGAGCGTCACCAGTCCGTCGACATCGGCTTGTTCGATCATTTCCAGAACCAGCCGCTTGTTGGCTCGTAGCCGTTTCCGATTCGCATCGGGCGCCGGTTCCAATACAGGTTGGGGCCGACTGGCCACAAGCGATTCCACCTCGGCAGGGTCCGTTTCTTTCTTTTGCTTGATGCGCCGGGCTATCTCCGCGATCTCCGTATGCAGTCGGACGAAATAGAGCACCCCGCGAACCGGTCGACCGTCGACATTGCCCTTGTCCACGACCTCATGGCTCTGCTCGTCGTAATTTTCGATACGCCCGGTGAGGTAGTCATCCTCCGGTAGCAGTTCCCAGGCAAAGTCCCAGTTGTCGTTGCAGGCATGCACCAAGGCCTCGACCATGGCAGCGCCCACGTTGTGCCCGGTGGCATCGCAGGCGTAGACCGCGCCGCACTGGCATTCGCCTACCGGGAATTCTCCCAGCTTTCTTGCGGCCGCTTCACTCGGCCTCCCGACCTTCTGCCCGCAAAAGGGACACCAGGGCGGATTAGAAATTATCCTATTGCTCATAACTGACTCGCTGTAGCGGCACAAAGCGACGCCCCAAGCAGGGGGGAGAGTCGCCATTATGCCCTCTTTCCCCAAATTCCCGGTATATTCGAAAAGCAATGTCTGCCAAGAGACACGGGCGGCTCGCGAGAGCAAGCACACAGCACCGCGTAGCGTTCCAAAACACCTTGATTTGAGAAAAATTGCCTTGAACCGAAACCTCTTGGAAGCCTTAGGCCAATTGCTCCTTGAGTTTTGCGGCAAAATTCGGGTCCACGGAATATCCAAGTTCGGCGGCCTTCTGCATGTGCTTCATCGCTTCGTGGTACTCCCCCTTGAAATAAAGGGCGACGGCCAGGTTGTTATGGCCAAGAGGAGAATCCGGCTCGAGTTCAATGCCTTTCCTGGCTGCTGTCACCGCCCGCTCATCCTCGCCTTTCATGGTGAGAACCGACGTCAGGTTGATCCAGGCGGTAACCAGCTTCGGATTGTATTGCAGAGCCTTTTCGTAGGAGGCGATCGCCTTGTCGATTTGGTTGCTTTGCTGCCAGATGAGTCCCAGATTGGCATGAGCCTGGGCCGACTCAGGCTGGACGCCGATTGCTCGTTCGTTAAGTTCGCGCGCCTTGTCGAGATTGCCCTGGCCGAAATAGATAGCTCCGAGGTTGATCATGCTGTCGCCGGTCAGCGGGTCGATCTCGATCGCCCGGTTCAGGGAAGCTACAGCCTCATCGATTCTGCCAGCTTTCATATAAACCAGACCCAGATGATGGTGGGCCATCACTGATTCAGGATTTTCCTCGCACTGTTTTTCGAGTTCCTCGATAACCCGCGGCAGCTCCTCTTTGAGTTGTTCTGCATGATGCACCCCTGAGATTATAAATGTATACCCACACCCGAAAGCGGCTCTCCCGCATCCGACGATGTGTATTTTTTTATCAATAATAGCGAGACGATATCCCACAATAAGACGGCATCTCGGAAAGCGGACTCCAAAACGCTGTACACTATAGACACCTTCTGCGGACATGCAAGAAGAAAAACGGTGAGCCGTCCTAACCGCAACCCTCGCATTTTACCGGCGAGGACTGACAGCAGTGGCTTGCAAGTCCGGCGAAACCCCTTAGCGATTAAATTCATCATCACAGGACAGGGTCAGTTCCTTTTGCTGCTCAAGAAGGATCTTTCGAGCGCAAGCCACGTCCTTGCTTATCTGGGTCGCCAGCTCTTCCACGCCGCTGAATTTTTTCTCATTTCTTAAGAATTTCAGCAGATTCACCTTGATCGGCTTGCCGTAAATATCCTGTTGAAGTCAAAAATATGGGTTTCGGCCACCAGCTGTCTGCTCGCCGAACGTCGGATTGTAGCCGATATTGATGACTCCGCCGTAGCATTTTCCCTCACAGATCACCTGGGAGACATACACCCCGTTCCGGCGAACCAGATCTTCTTCGGCCAACTTGAGATTGGCCGTCGGGAAACCGATCTCCCTGCCGCCCCGCTGCTTGCCCACCTGCACCTCGCCGCGAATCTGGTAATACCGGCCGAGCAGCCGCCTTGCGGCCACCATCCGCCCTTCGACACCAGCTCACGGATCTTGCGAGGAACTGACCAGAACGTCATCTTCATACTAGGCTTCGACCACCGTTACCGAAAACCCTTTTTCCGCGCCCTGTCCCTGAGGAATTGATATTGCCGGTCCTCCCCTTGCCGAAGGCATAATCATATCCGACTACCAGCTCCTGCACGCCGATTCTTCTCGAGCAGGATTTCATCGACGAAGTGCTCGGCGGTGGTGGCGGCAAATTCCCGGTTAAAAGGCATGATGACCAGAACATCGATTCCAGCCATCTCGATGAGTTCGATCTTCTGCTCGCATGGTCGAAATCAGCTTGATGCCGCCGGGCCGCAGGACCTGGAGCGGATGGGGGTCGAAGGTAATGGCTACACTGGTGCCGTATGTTCCGCTGCCCGGGCGACCACCTCGAAACAGGCTCTGGTGACCGAGATGAACACCGTCAAAGTTGCCGATGGTGACGCATGCATTTTGGAATGGGTCTTTTATTTCTTCAAGTTTGTCTATAAATTTTCATTTGCACGACTACTTATATTTTTTTATGGTGAGCTGACAAAGAAAGTCTTGACAAAAATCGGCTCAGCAAGCATATTCATGCGCGTTGCCGAAGTGGCGGAATTGGTAGACGCGCTAGGTTCAGGGTCTAGTGGGGGTTTCCTCGTGGAAGTTCGAGTCTTCTCTTCGGCACCAGAATTGACAAACGGGCTGCTTTCTTCTTGGTATGCAGCCCTTTTTTTCATGTTTTTCCTGCATCTCCGCGGTCGCATCCATTTCCTGCTTTATTAGATAATACGGTGTTTTGCCCCGTATAGCACGATATTCGCGATCTACGCAACGCTCTCTGGTAGCAGTGCCCCCCACTCGCGCTCTCACTGTTCTATGCCTACCAGCCTCCGCTATTTCCGTTGCGACACGCTTCTTTGGCGATACTGCAACCTATAGCTTATCTGCATGTACCATTTCACCATCACCGATACTGTGATCAAACAACGATGCTTGACTGATCACGCGAAGATACCTATATTATTACGTCCTGCAATGTAGAATTTATAACGCATACGTATCGGTTACACCACGCAGGAAATTATTCTATCATACCACAATTAATCTCAAGGAGTCAAGAATGCTTGAACTCAAAAAAGGAGATGATATTCTCGCTGCCGTCGGCGGCATCTCCGATATCGCCACAGCCAGATCCCTACTCAACCGGAGACTGGATGCGGCAAATCAAGAAAAGCTCGCAAAAATCACCAACGAAGAGGCGCTGTATCAAGATCGCCAACGCCATCGCCATGTGCGAGCCGGATGCGGTCTTCATCAACACCGGCAGTGAAGAAGACATCCAGTGGATCAGAGACTATTCCCTCGACAAGGGCGAGGAAAAAAATCTCGCCAAAGACGGACACACCATCCATTTCGACCTGCCCCAGGACCAGGCCCGACTGGTAAATCAGACCTTCTACATCATCAATGAAGGCGAGAAAATGAGCTCGCTCGCCAAATCCGTGCTTCGCACAGAAGCTCTTGAGTACATGAAGCAATATATGACGGCATCATGAAGGGCAAGACTATGATGGTCGGCTTTTTCAGCCGCGGCCCGGTCGGCGCCGAAGCGGCCATCCCCGCTATCGAGATCTCCTCCTCCGCCTACGTCCTGCACTCCGCGGAACTGCTGTACCGCAACTGCTACGCCGACTTCGATCGCCGAAGCCGAGCGGGCCGGCCTCTTCTACACCAACGTCCACTCCGAAGGCGACAACACTGCCCCGAAGATGTCCCCAATGCCCGCATCTTCATGGACCGCAGCTGGCAGACCACCTATCTCCACCTTCTGCACCTATGCCGGCAACACGCTGCTGCTGAAAAAAGGCAACCACCGCTTCGCCGTCGACTACGCCACCTACTACCAACGTGGAAGAACAGCTCTCCGAGCATATGTTCATCACCGGCATGACCGGCCCCGGCGGCCGCAAAACCTTCTTCGCCGGCGCGGCGCCGTCCGGCTGCGGCAAGACCACCACCGCCATGGTCGGCACCGATTTCATCGGCGACGACCTTGCCCAGATGTGGATAGCCGAAGACGGCACCCTGCGGGCCATCAACCCCGAAAAAGGCATTTTCGGCATCGTCGAGGATGTCAACCAGCGAGGGAGACCCCTACCTGATGGACTGTCTGCGCGGAGACGGCACCGAAGTGATCTGGTCAAACGTGCTGATCGACGAGAACGGCATCCCCCACTGGGTCGGCAACGGCGAAGACATGCCCAAGAAGGGCGTTAACTTCCAGGGCGAATGGCATGAGGGCAAAACCGACGCAGACGGCAAACCGATCCCCATGTCGCACAAGAACTCCCGCTGCACCCTGTTGGCCTCGGCCATCACCAATCACGCCACCGAGGGCCGAAGACCCGGCCGGCGCGCCGGTCAAGGTTATCACCTATTCGCGGCCGCGACGCCGATACCATGCCGCCGGTCTGGGTTGCCAGGACCGCAGACGAAGGTGTGGTCATCGGCGCATCCATCGTCTCCCAGGCCACCGCCACCGAAGTCGGCGCCACTGGCGTCAAGCGCCAGCCCTGGGCCAACGCGCCTTTCATCCCCGGTCCCTGGCCGACTACATGGACGCCCAGTTCAAGTTCTTCAATTCCGGCAAGTTCAGCGAAGAAGGGCAAGCCGGTCATGGCGGGGCTCAACTACTTCCTGACCCACGAAAATCGCGGAGGCAAGGGCAAGGGCTGCTGGGTGAGAAGAAAGACGTCAAGGTTTGGCTTGGCTGGCTCGAACTCTACGCCAACGGCGATGTCGAGGCGATAGAGACGCCGATCGGCCTGGTACCGAAATACGAGGACCTCAAACCGCTCTTTGCCAGGCCATCGACAAGGAGTATCCAAAAGCGCTGTATGACATGCAGTTCGCCCTCTATGTCGACAACATCGTCAGGCGCATCGATCTGCAGAGCGAAGCCTACCAGCAAGAAGAAGGAATTCCTCAAGAGCTCTTTACCGTCTACAAGAAGCAGAAGGCGGAATTGCTCGAACTGGCGCACAAATTTGGCTCGGTTGTGAGCATCGACAAATTGCGCTAGGAGCTGGGAAACAGGCGATTCTTTTCCAGGAGTCCCAGCGGCCGGCGGGCGCACACGCCCACCGGCCGCTTGTTTATAAACGTTTTGCCGCCCCCGCAAACGGTAACCGTTTCCCGGCATCTCAATCCATTACCCTCCCCCGAGCACTGGAGCTCGCCATGACGGATCCACCAGGAGGCGATCCGGGGCCTCCTCTTTTGGTAACTCCGGACCCAGAACGCCTCCAGATCGCCTCGCTGGTCCTGGCCGCCGTCGGCATCGACCATGAACTCGGTCGGCACGACACCGGTGAATGGCAGATTCAGGTTTCCCCTGCAGATCGCCTCAGAGCTCTTGAAGAGCTCGAAAATTTTGAACGCGAGAACCGGGATTGGCCGCTACGACCAGCCGTTGAAGAAGAATTCACCCCCACTTTCCGCGCCCAGAGTGTGCTGATAATCGGCCTATTGGCGACAGTCTTCGCCATCACCGGCCCCTGGGCCGACGGCTCCCCCTGGTTTGCCGCCGGTGCCGCCGATTCCACGGCCATACTTCAGCACCATCAGTATTTTCGCCTGCTCACTTGCCTCACCCTCCACGCCAATATAGTGCATCTTCTGGGCAACTGTCTGCTGGGCGGGGTCCTTCTCCATTTCTATTTTCACCTTCTCGGCAACGGCATAGGTCTGTGCGGTCTTCTGTTCGCCGCCGCCCTTGCCAACCTGCTCAACGCGGCCGGGCACGGCCCCGGCCACCTCTCGATCGGCTTTTCCACAGCGGTCTTTGCGGTGATCGGCATTCTTTGCGCCCTGAATTACCGCCGCCACCGGTGGCGCCGGCCGGCGGGACTGCTCATGCCTCTTATGGCCGGGGCCGCACTGCTCGCCATGCTGGGCAGCAGCGGCGCCCATACCGACTTCGGCGCCCATTTTTTCGGCCTCCTCACCGGGCTCGGCACAGGCTATCTCCTGAGCCGCAGGCAGCTCTTCGCCCTTCGTCACAACATGACGCTGCAAAGCCTGCTCGGCCTCGCGGGCCTTTTGCTTCCTGTCGTGGCATGGTATATCGCCCTATCGTGAATCGGAACGCTTCTATTCAACACTGCTTTAAAAATTTTACCACATTTTCACAGGTTGAAATATCAAACCGATTTGGATAGCATACAAAGGCAATACCATTTATTGTGACAAGAGATTATATTATCTGCGCTTTTTTTATTGATTACTTCACAACACCCCGAATAAACCGTGTTCTCCATCAGTGCGAGAGGAGCACACGCATCGGGGCAAACACTGTTTTTAGGAGACACCTTCATGTCCAACCAGGATCAGCAACCTCCCTGGGGGAGAAAAAACAAGCCTCAGACCCCGGAAGAAATGGTCGCGCAGTTGATTAAAAAACTGCAGGACTTCTTCTCGGAGGACAAGAAAAAGAGTCCGGGCCCAGGTGGGGAGCAAGGCGAAAACAAGCCTTTCAACCCCTTCTCCAGTTTTGGGAAGATCTTTGCCCTCATTCTCTTGGTCTTTCTGGCCCAGGGAGTATACTCCTCAGTATACAAAATCGCACCCAGCCAGGTCGGGGTCATCCTCCGACTGGGCAAATACTCACATACCACCCAACCCGGTTTGCATTTCAAAATCCCCTATATCGACAGCCTCTACAAAGTCAATGTCGGGAAGGTCCGCAAACAGGAATTCGGTTTTCGCACCCGTATCCCCGGCCAGATAACCTCCTTTGAGCGCAAGGGATACAACATGGAGTCCCTGATGCTAACCGCCGACAAAAACGTTATCAACGTGGCCTGGGTCGTCCAGTACAGGGTCAGCGATCCCTACCGCTATCTTTTTAAAATCAAGGATGTCGATCAGACGGTACACGACGCCTCGGAGAGCGTGACTCGTCGTATCGTCGGCAATATGGATTTCGATTATGTCCTGAGCAATCGTAGCCTGCTGGCCGCCTCGGTCAAACAGGAGCTGCAGTCGGTGCTCAACAAACTGCAGGCCGGCATCTCTTTGGGGACCGTGCAGTTCCAGGACATCAACCCACCGGATCCGGTCAAGCCCGCCTTCAACGAAGTCAACGAGGCGGATCAGGATATGAAGCGCCTGGTCAACGAAGCGCAGGAAGAATACAACAGGGTGATCCCGAAGGCTCATGGAGATGCCAAGAAGATTGTCGAGGAGGCCCATGGTTATGCCTCGGAGCGCGTCAATGACGCCAAGGGACAAACCGCCCGATTCCTCGATATCCTTCAGGAATACAGAAAGACACCGGATGTCACCCGCAAGCGTATGTATTTGGAGACCATGCAGAAAATTCTGCCAAATGTCCAGGATATCTACATCATGGACAAGAACCAACAGGCCCCGATTCCCCTTCTGAACCTCTCGCGGGGAACCCAACAGCTTACGGCACCCCTGAAAAAATAGGTTGATACAGATAAAGGAATTTCCATGAAACAGATAGCTCAATTCTTTCTCATCGGTCTCCTCGTTCTCTCGGCGGCGGTCATTTATGATGGTTTCTTCATTTTGGATGAAGGGCAGCAGGCCGTCGTTACCCAGTTCGGCGCACCGATCGGCGATCCGGTCACCGAGGCAGGCCTGCACCTGAAGATCCCCTTCCTGCAGAAAGTGAACACTTTCGACAAGCGGATTCAGATCTGGGACGGGGACCCCAACCAGATAACCACCAACGACAAGACCTATGTCTTTTTGGACGTTACCGCACGCTGGCGGATATCCAATGCGCTGAAATACCTGCAGGCGGTCGGCGGATCCGAAGCCGAGGCGCAGTCCCTGCTCGATGACATCATCAATGGTACGGTCAGGGACCTGGTAAACAAGTACGATCTCATCGAGATCATCCGCAGCTCCGACTGGTCTCGCGCGACCATGTCGCCGACCACCAGTGAAGAGTCCATGGGCAACAAGCCGGAAATGGGACGAGACAAAATGGCCGAAAAGACGCTGAAAATCGCTGCCAAGAACACAACCCAATACGGTATCGAATTGATTGACGTGATGTTCAAACGTATCAACTATATCGACTCGGTCCGAAAAAAGGTGTATGACCGGATGATCTCGGAGAGAAAACGAATCGCCGCCGAAAAACGCTCCCTGGGCGAAGGGCAGAAGGCTGAAATTCTGGGCACAGTCAATCGGCAGCTCAAGGAAATCACCTCTGGCGCCAACCGCCAGGCGCTGGAAATCAAAGGTAAAGCGGACGCAGAGGCCACGAAAATCTACGGAGACGCTTACTCTCAGGATCCCGATTTCTATTCATTCTACAAGAGTCTGGAAACGTACAGCCATATCGTAGGCAAGAACACCTCGCTGTACATCTCCTCAGGTTCCGATCTCTATAAATATCTCGAAAGCGCACGAGGCAACAAATAAGCCTCCATCCCCCGGGGAGCCTACGTCTTACGGCTCCCCGGCACCTCAAGCCTGCCGTCCCTCCTGGTCCAGGCCGGCGCTGGTACCGGGGTAGGCCGGCTTTTGATCCGCCATAAACCGGATGCGCCCTTTCTTCTCCAGCAGTTCCTGAAACCGATCGAGTTGGTCCTCACTGGAAACCGTTTCTTCCTCCAGCTTTTCGAACCTGCAGTTACACTTGCTGAGTTGCCCCTTGCACCAGGGACAGACTTCCACCGGACATCCTAACAGATGGTATTCGCCAACAGCCACGTGGCAGACCGGGCACAGTTGCTCGTGCTGGTCGGCTCCAAACTCTTCGAGTTGCTCGATGGGAAGGCAGTTTTTTAAAAACTCTTCATTGTCTTGATAGCCGAAAAAGCGCAGCAACTCATCTGCGACCTCGTCTCTAGAGTATTCTCCAAGAATATGGGATTCACCCTCTGAGGTGACGGCAAGATAGGCATGATTGCGCGTGCCGAGCACCAGCAGGGTGACCCCCTGCACCGCATCGAGATAGCCGATACGATCAACTGCTTCCTCGCGGGTTTCCGGCAAAATGCGATAGAATTCCAACAGCACGCCGAGGGCTACCGGGTTATTGCGATAGCGTTCGACCAGGGCCAGGGCCGTTTTTTTCCCGGACGCCTCGACGCTGTACTCGATAAACAGCTCTATTTCCTCGATCAGTTTCTGCTGGGTCTTTTCAGGCAACATCATGGACCGACGCCCTCCTGCTCAATTCGGTTATCTTTTGTCGCCATCTGGATGTTTCCGTAGCGATATCTGAGGCTTGACTAATTCCCGTAACCACCGCGACCCGTCGGACGCCGCAGGCCGCGAGTTCCTCGATGTGGGAGAACTTGATCCCCCCCATCACCGTCCAGGGCAAGGGGCAACAGGCGGTGAACCGTCCAATGGTCTCGGGGCCAAGGAAGTGTTGCAGTCCCTCCTTGGTGCCCGTCGGATAAATTGGCCCCACATTATAATACGATACAGGGCAAATCCCCTGTTGCACCTGCATCTCCAGTGCCTGCACATCGTCAAACGTATTGCAGGACAACCCGATGATCATGTTCGGGGCGAGGCGACGGATCTCCTCGCAGGGCAGATCGCCCTGCCCCACATGCACTCCGTCGGCACCCGCCAGCATGGCGATATCCACTCTGTCGTTTACCAGAAACAGCGCCCCGGCCTCGCGGGTTTTTTCTCGAAAAAAGTGTGCTTTTTCCAAGAGAAGCCGATCGCTGCTCTTCTTGTCGCGCAACTGCACGATCCGGGCTCCACCGGCCAGCACCTCAAGCAGCCACTTTCTATCGCCTCTGCCTCCGGAGAGTTCCTCACAACTTACCGGATATACAGAAACTTCATCTCTAAACAGCGTCATTTTCGCAACAAATGACCGCTGATCCTCGACCCCAAATACATTTATCATGATATCAACTACTTCCTTTATAAGGCTTTGATAATTGGAGAATATCTCAACCCACCCGAACCCTGCCCCTCAAACTGACCGGAACATCCGAACGAAAAGATAATTTGCCTAAAAATCCATTTTATACTATAGTGCAGGCGAATTGATATTATATACAGTCCATTCCCAGACGGCCAGCCTTTCTTCGTCCGGCTGTCTTGCGCCCTATCTGGACTGCTCCTTCCGGCAGCGTTTTCATGCACTCAGACACGATCATTGTACTGTAAGCGCAACGTCTGTGCATCAATTGGTTCCTCCCCAAGCTCGCCGGAATAACCACTGAAGTGCGTGTCACCATAGTCTGGTCACCGTTTCAACAACTGAGAGGTACAAGTATGCCCAACGAATACGCGCAGCTTTGCATCAACGACCAAACGTTTGATCTTCCGATAGTCCAAGGAACGTCCGGTCAAAAAGCTATCGATATTCGCAGCCTCCTTAAGGATACGGGGTACATCACCCTGGATAGCGGATATATGAACACCGGCTCCTGCATGAGTTCGATCACCTATCTCGACGGCGCCCAGGGAATCCTCAACTACCGCGGCTATGCCATCGAAGAGCTGGCTGAAAACTGCCAGTTTATCGAAGTCGCCTATCTTATCCTCAATGGCGAGTTGCCCAACTTCGACCAACTCGAACAGTTCAAGCGGGATATGCGGCGTTTTGCCCTGATTCACGAAGACATGATCCACTTCTTCGACCACTATCCGCCGAATGCCTCGCCGATGTCCATCCTCTCCACCATGGTCGGCGCCATGCATAATTTTTACCCGGAAATGGATAACGAAGAAGATCCCTACGGCGGTATAACTACCGCCACCGCCCGGCTGCTTTCGAAAATCCGGACGATCGCCGCCTTCTCCTACAAGAAGAGCATGGGGCATCCTCTGGTTTATCCCAACGCCCAGCTCAACTATGTGCAGAACTTCCTGAACATGATGTTCGACAGGCCGAACATGCCCTATATCATCCAGCCGGAGGTGGTGTCCGCCTTAAACAAGCTGCTCATCCTCCACGCCGATCATGAACAGAACTGTTCGACCTCGACGGTCCGGCTGGTCGGCAGCGCCGGCGTCAATCTTTACGCTTCCATTTCCGCGGGTATCAATGCCCTTTGGGGACCGTTGCACGGCGGAGCCAACCAGGCGGTGCTGGAGATGCTCGAGCTCATCTACGCTGATGATTGCAACTTCAACAAATACATCGAGAAGGCCAAGGACAAAAACGATCCCTTCCGCCTTTCCGGCTTCGGCCACAGGGTCTACAAGACCTTCGATCCCCGCGCCAGAATAATCAAGGAAGCCTGTCATGGTGTTTTGAACGCCCTGGAGATCGACGATCCGCTGCTCGACATCGCCCTCGAACTTGAAGAGCGGGTGAAAAACGACGATTATTTTCTCTCCAGAAACCTCTATCCCAATGTCGATTTCTACAGCGGCATTATCTACAGGGCTATTGGCATTCCCACCACCATGTTCACCGTCATGTTCGCTCTGGGCCGGCTGCCGGGCTGGATCGCCCAGTGGACGGAGATGAAGGAGAGCAAGATGGACAACCGGATAGGTCGACCCCGCCAGGTTTATATCGGGAATGAGCACCGAGATTTTGTACCGATGCGTGATCGTCGGTAGAAGAATAGTTCTCGTCTCCTCAATGACCCTATTTGGCGAGGCTCTCGCCGACCTCGACATTGACCACCAGCGGCACCGCCAGGGCCATGGCCCGTTCCATGGCCCCGCAAATCAGCTCCTTCGCCTCGCCTACCTCGGCAACCGGAACCTCGAACACCAGTTCGTCGTGGATCTGCAACAGAAGCTCAGCGGCTATTCCCGATGCCGCCAGTGCTTTTTCCACTTTCAGCATCGCGAGCTTGATGATATCGGCGGCAGTGCCTTGGATCGGCGTATTGATAGCCGTGCGCTCGGCAAATTCTCGCCGCACCCTGTTCTTCACCCCGATCTCGGGCACTAGCCGACGCCGCCCCAACAGGGTGGTGACATAGCCATCACGCCTCGCCTGTTCGACGATCTCCGACATAAACCGTTTTACGCCGGCATAATGTTTGAAATACCGATCGATAAACGTCTGGGCGTCCTTTCTGCCGATATTGAGCTGGCTGGCCAGTCCGAAACTGCTCATACCGTAAACGATCCCAAAATTGATGCTTTTCGCCACCCTGCGCATATCGGGCGTCACCAGCAGCGGTGCTACGCCAAAGACCAGCGCCGCGGTGCGGGCATGAATATCCTCACCGACCGTGAAGGCCTCAAGCAAAGCCGCGTCCTTGGAGTAATGGGCCAACACGCGGAGATCTATCTGAGAATAGTCGGCCGAGAGAAAAAGATGACCCGGCGCCGGAATGAACGCCTGACGGATACGGCTGCCTTCCGCGCCGCGAATCGGGATATTTTGCAGGTTCGGATTGCTGCTCGAGAGTCTGCCCGTGGCGGTCACCGCTTGATTGAACGAGGTATGCACCCGCCCGGTCCGGGATCCCTCAGCGCCGCCAGTTTGTCGACGTAGGTACTCTGCAGCTTGGCAAGTGTGCGGTATTCCAGGACGAGCGCCGGCAGCTCGTGAAACGAGCCGCCAGCTTCTCCAGCACCTTGACATCGGTGGAATAGCCGGTCTTGGTTTTGCGACCGTATGGCAACCCCAGCTCGTCGAAAAGGATCTGGCCGAGCTGGCGGGGTGAATTGATATTGAATTCTCGACCGGCCAGCTGGTAGATCCTCTTTTCGATTTCGTCGAGCTTATCGGAAAATTCACCGGATAACTGGCTCAGAACAGAGGTATCGACACAGATCCCGCGTATTTCCATGGCCGCGAGGATGGGGATAAGCGGCATCTCAAGATCATAAAAGAGGGTGTCGAGCCCTTTTGCAGCGAGTTGTGGTTCGAACTCCTCCCACACCCGCAGGGCGCCATAGACGTCTTCGCAACTGTAATTACAGGCGGCCTCCAGCTCCACATAGGCAAAAGAGTCATCTCTCTTATCCCCCTTGACCACTTCTTTAAACGGCGTAAGACGCAGGCCCAGATCCAGACAGAGGTCATCGAGCTTCAAGGAGCGACCGGCAATCTCCAGCAGGTGGGCGGCCACCATGGTGTCGATCAATTGTCCGCCCAGCGAGATCCCCCACTGCCGGTTGAGGACTGTGTAGTCATACTTGAGATTGTGCGCCACCTTCCACCTGGTCGGGCAAACCAGCAGCGGCGCCAGAGTCTCTTTCACTTCGCTTTCCGGGAGTTGGCCCGCGGCAAGATGGCCGTCGCTCGTGCGGTGTCCCACCGGCACATACCAGGCCTCATCCAGGTCGACACAAAGCGAGACGCCGACCAGTCGCGCCGTTCGTGCGTCAACGGAGGTGGTTTCGGTATCGAAAACAATACAGTTGGCCGCAGCCAACCGCCCGGCCAAGCGCTGCAGTTCCTCCCGGGTGACAACCAGACGAAATCCACGGGTGGAGATCGGCTCCGAGGTGTCGATATCTTTTAAAAATGAAGTAAATTCCAATTCCGTATACATGGCCGCAAGCCGGGCTTCATCGGGCTTACCGGGGGCGTACATCGCGAGTTCGCCGGGCACCGCCACGTCTTCCTTGAGCCGTATCAGCTCCTTGGAGAGGTAGGCAGCATCCCTGTTGGTAATAAGATTTTCCTTCATTTTCGAGGGTTTCATGGCCGAGAGACCGTCGTATACTCCCTCGAGAGAATGGTGCTGATTAATCAGCTTTTCCGCTGTCTTCGGCCCGATTCCAGGCACCCCGGGCACATTGTCGGAGCTGTCGCCGATGAGGGCAAACAGATCAAGCAGCCGCTCCGGTGGCACCTTATATTTTGCCTCCACGGCTGCCGGGTCCATGGTGTTGTCCTTCATGGGGTCCCACATGGTGATGGACTCGTCGACCAGTTGCAGCAGGTCCTTGTCGCCCGAGACGATGATCACTCGATGGCCGAGCCGGCTGAGATGACGTGCCGCGGAGGCGATAAGATCATCGGCCTCCAGGTCCGGGTCTTCCAGGGTGAGAACATTCGAGGCGGCGATAAACTCTCTGATATAGGGAATTTGCTGCGCGAGGTCGTCAGGCATGGGAGGCCGGTTCGCTTTATAATCGGGATACATCCGGTGCCGAAACACCTCGCCACGGGTGTCAAAAGCGACGGCAACATAGCGAGGCTCACGTTCGCGCATCAAACGCCGCAGTATATTGATAAAACCGAAGATCGCGTGGGTCTGCAGGCCCTTGCTGTTGGAAAGCGGCTTTATGCCGTGATAAGCACGGTAGATGTAGGCACTGCCATCAATGAGATAGACATCCTCTTCCACAACACCTGGCTCCTTTTGTTTGTAGTAATGAGTGGCGGGAAGTCCTTTCCCGCACCTTTTCGCCCCAACTTCTCGATTCGGATTGTCGACTGCGCAAGTATCTATACATACAGCATCATCTCGACGAATGCATGAAGAAAAAAACAGCAAATCACAAACGGCCAAGAGGTGGTCTACCGCAAATTCTGCCCAAGGCGAGGACGAAAAAAAAGCCGTGAACGCCATTTCGTTCACGCGCCGAATGCTTAAAGATAACGGAAGAAATTAACGCGCGGGTCTGACCCACGAGGCTTGCGGGCCCTTATCTCCCAGCGTTTCCCCATAGATGACACTGTCGCCTTCCGCCAGCTGTTCGATGTCAACATCCTTTAAGGCGTTCTCATGGAAGTAAATATCCCGATTATCCACCGAGGTGATAAATCCGTAGGATTCATATGGGGATAATTTGCGGATCACACCCAGGTGATCGCTTTCCGTTGCAGTGTGGTTCTTTATATTTTTCCTTCTCTTTCTGACTATTTCTTTCAATTGCAAGGCCATGATGTCAAAAGCCTCGGTGAGCAACGGGCGCACGGCTTCACCTTTTTTTGTGACGACAACCGTGTCATTAGGTATGGTAGCTACAAGCTTGATCTCAAACCCTCCTTCTTTATGGTGAGCAGTAGCTTCAATGGTGGCACGAAGATGCAGGAGCAGTTCCGCGTAATGCCGCGAAAGCTTTTCTTTCTCCTCTTCTATCTTCGTCTGCCATCCTTTACGCAACTCAACATTCCGGGCTTCGATCTTTAGTTCCATAAAAATCCTCCGTTTGATGCTCCGACAGCAACCGGCCAGCCGCTGTCTCCCGCATGCACCGTGCGGTGCATTCCCTGATGAGCCCTCTACCTCGAAATGCCAAAATATTTCCAGGTCAGGTGGTCTGCAAGATGCAGCCGTCTCATTCTCTGTATATTATATTTCCCTCAGTTCGAGAATCAAGGCACCGAGAGCCGTTTACGGAGGCCGCTGGACCGGCTTCCCCACAAAAATAAAGGCATGTTCCGCTAACTGTGGCGATGATCCCGATTATAAGGTAGAATGTTTGCGCCTGATTCATTGACCCCTCTCCAAGCTATGGAGATCCTGTGGTAAACACTCAAGCAGCCCCGCCTACGAACCCGACTGTATTGCCCCAGAGATGCAATGACACACTCGATTACAGGCGTCCTCCTCCTCAACATGGGGGGACCTGAGCGCCTCGATGATATCCCTGCCTTTTTGTACAATCTCTTCGCCGACCGCGCCATCATCAGATTGGGACCGGCGCCTCTGCAAAAACCCCTGGCCTGGCTTATTTCACGCCGCAGGGCGCCCAAGAGCAGACAGATCTACGCCACGATCGGCGGCGGATCGCCCCTTCGCAAAATTACCGAAGCCCAGGCAAAGAGCCTTGAAGAGGCACTTGCCGGGGATGGAGCCTTTGCCGTGCGTGCGGCAATGCGATACTGGCAGCCGGACACGACGACAGCACTCGCCTCCCTGATGCAACACGGGGTGCAAAAGATTATCGCCCTGCCGCTCTACCCCCATTATTCACGGGCCACGACAGGTTCCTCGCTTGCCGAACTGCGCCGTGCCCACCACCGCCTGGCAGAGCACGTCCCCTTGCGAGAAATTTCCTCATGGCCGGATGAACCGCACTACGTAAAGGCATTGGCTGCCCGAATACAGGACGGTTGCCGCCGCTTCAACGACGAACCGTTTCAGCTGGTCTACAGCGCCCACAGTCTGCCCGTTTCATTTATTGATGAGGGTGATCCCTACGTAGAAGAACTCCGCCGCACCATCAGCGCGATTGAAGCACGCACCGGCATTCGCGGCAGGTTATGCTATCAGAGCAGGAGCGGCCCGGTGCAATGGCTCGCCCCGGCAACTCAGGATATGCTTTCGACCCTTGCCGCCGAAGGGTGCAAGCACATCCTCATGGTGCCGATCAGCTTTGTCTCCGACCATGTGGAAACGCTCTATGAGATTGACATACTCTTTGCACGACAAGCCCGGGAACTGGGCATGAGGTTGATCTCCACCGATGCCCTCAACACCTCGCCTCTCTTTATCGAGGGACTCCGCACCCTTGTCTTAACCGAGGTTGCCAAAGCGGGTTAGCAACACCGGTCGACAACGGCGTCCCTGTCCCCGACCAAGGCCCTATTCGCCGGGCTACGCCGCGCCTGTTCTCCCGTTCTGGAACCTGCGCATACTCACATTCATGATAATGCCGAGAGCCAGCATGGTGGTCAGCAAGGAAGAGCCGCCATAGGAAACCATGGGCAGGGGAATTCCAACCACCGGCAACAACCCCAGGACCATGAGAAGATTGATTACCGCCTGCCAGAAAATAAGCATGACCATGCCGAAGGCCAGCAGCACCCCGAATCTGTCCCTGGCATTCATGGCCACATACAAGCCCCAGAGCAGCATGAAAAAATAGCATCCGAGGAAAAACAGGCTGCCGACAAAACCCCACTCTTCCCCCCAGACGGAAAACGCGAAATCGGTATGTCTTTCCGGTAGAAAGTGAAGATGGCCCTGCGTGCCCTCCAAATACCCCTTGCCCAATTTACCGCCACTGCCGATGGCAATCTTGGACTGCATAATCTGATACCCGTGTCCCATTGGATCGGCCTCGGGATTCAAAAAGGTTTGAATGCGTTGCTTCTGATACGGTTTGAGCAATTTTACCCAGGCGAGGGTCACAGCGCCCAGACCCGAACCTCCCAGCAAGGCGAAGGTAGAAAACTTCAATTTAACGAACACCGTCATGGAAACGAAGATAATGGCCAGCATCATGGCAGTTCCCAGGTCGGGCTCCATCATGATCAGCAGAAAGGGAATCCCGGTAAGCAGAAGGGGAATGGCCAACTGCTTGAGCGAATATCCGTCAACCACTTCCTTTCGGGAGTAATAACTGGCCAGGGAGATGACCAACATCAACTTGGCGGGTTCGGAAGGTTGCAGCTTTAAGAAACCGAGGTTGATCCAGCGCTGGGCGCCGCCAGCACTGTGGCCGGCGAATTGGGCCACGAGCAGCAACACGACGATCAGCACATAGCAAGGGTAATTCAGGCTATGGAGAACCTGGTAATCAAAACTGATCAAAACCAGGCAACAGGCGAAACCAAGCAGGAAGAAATAGGCCTGCTTTAAATAGAGCGGTATGCCGTACGGCTTGGGCGGATAGGACGCGCTATAGAGATTGGCAAGCGCCATGGCGCTGACCATGAGAATGAAGAACAGCAGGACAAAGTCAAAATTAGCAAATAACCGCCGATCTATACGTATCATTTGTCGAATCGCTCCAACAGGTTATGTCGGCTTTTTTTCGTCAGTTTGCTGGAGTCTGTCACGAAAGTAGTGCTCCAGCACCGCCTTGGCAATCGGCCCGGCGCCCGATGCACCGTGGATGCCGTGTTCCACCAGCACCGTAACCGCTATTTCCGGGTCCTCAAAAGGCGCAAAGCAGGTCAACCAGGCATGATCTCTGTATTTATAGGGAATATCCTCGATGCGCATGCCCCGGTATTGCGCCAGTTTTACGACCTGGGCGGTACCGGTTTTTGCGCCGATGGTCAAACCCTTGATACCAACAATGCGAGCGGTCCCGTGACGTCCCTCCACCGCTACGCGCATGCCGTTGCGCACCAGATCCAGGTGATGCGGATCGATGCCGAGTTCGCTATGGACATCCGGGGTTAGCGTCTGAACCACCTTGCCGTCCGGATCGATCACCTTCTCGATTACCAGCGGCTTCATCCGCCGAATACCATTTGCCAGGGTTGCGGTATACAGACAGATCTGCAAGGGAGTGGCAAGATTGTAGCCCTGGCCAATGGCCACCGACAGAGTCTCTCCTTCCTGCCATATCCTTCTAAACCGCTTCTCCTTCCAGGCCTTGGTGGGAACGACGCCGCTCTTTTCGTTTTCCAGCTCAACGTCTGTTTTCGCCCCCAGCCCCAGTTTGCGGGCGGTCTGCGCCAGGGCATCGACGCCAACCATCTGACCTACCTGATAAAAATAGACGTCACAGGACTCCGAGATCGCTCGCTCGAGATTCACCGCTCCATGACCGCCGTGTTTCCAGCAGCGGTAGGTCCGGTTGCCGAAACGGTAATATCCCGGGCAATAGAGCACCTTGTCGGCATCGATCACACCAAGGGCAAGCCCGGTTAAGGCGGAAATCATCTTGTAGGTGGAGCCGGGCGGATAAGCGGCCTGCACCACCTTGTTGAGCAGTGGATTCTTTGGGTTATCGCGCAAAGCATCCCAGTTCTTCTGGGAAATGCCACCGACGAACTCTTCAAGGTGAATACTCGGCGTCGAGGCAAGGGTGAGCAATCGACCCGTTTTGATCTCCATGGTCACCACCGCTCCGGCCTTGTCATCCTGCTTCATCAAATCTTCCGCCACCTTTTCCAGCTCGGCATCGATGGTCAGATGGATTTCCCGTCCCGGCAGCGGGTCGATGCGTTTTAGCTGCTTTCGCTCGAAGCCCTTGGCATCGACCTCGGTGTAGCGACGCCCCTTTTCGCCGCGCAGATCGGCTTCGCGCAACTTCTCCAATCCCCGTTTTCCCACCAGATCGCCGCCGTTGTAAATCGTTCGGTCCGCCTTGCGCAGCTCGGCCTCGCTGATACTCCCGAGATAGCCGATGGAGTTGGCGGCGAGATCTTTATATTTATAGACCCGCACCGGTTGCACCAGGATGCGAATTCCGGAGAATTTCTGATTGTGATTCTCGAGGTAGGCCAGGGTTTGCCAGTCGATATCTTCTTTTAAAATGATCGGCATATAGCGGGGTGTCCCTGCTGCATCACGTATCCGTTGCCAGAGTGTGGAAATATCCTCTTGCAGAACCAGCGCCAGACGTTTGAGCACGTCATCTATATCATGGGAATCCTCCCTGATCATAACCACGTTGAAGGAAGGACGGTTGATCACGATTTCCCGGCTGAACCGATCGAGAATATGCCCGCGTGGAGGGGGGATTTCCTGCACGCGAATGCGATTGTTGTAGGCTAGTTGCCGGTACTCATCCCCATTGCCGATCTGCAATGACCAGAGTCTGGTGAGGATAAGGGAAAACGACGAGAGGACGACTACGGCCCCGCCAAGCAATCGCCTGCGCAGCAGGTCGACCGATTCATCGTCGCGCTCTGTGATTTCATCCATCTCCTGGAAAAACAGCTTCACTCCACCTTTCCTGTAAATTAATTCTTTCTTACTATGCGTCTGCGCGCAGACTGGGAACTCCTGGCTCTCTTTTCAAGATAATCATAGAGCTTGTTGAGCAACAGGAAACAGGGGAAAGCTGCAATCACAAGCAGCACCGTTCCCTTGATCACGCTTGCCCAGGACCAATCGATAGGAGCATCCGGTGCAGCCAGCAAGAACAGGAAATAAATAGCTATCTGCACCAGGAAATAACTCACTCCAACCAGAGGTATCTGGTAGGCCGACTCTTTTACCGGACTGTTGGTACTCAGTAATTTAAGGGTACAAAACACGCTCAGATATTCAAGCGGGTACACCCCGAGATTGAACCCGACGAGCACATCCAGAAACCACCCTGCCGTAAACGCTGCCACTATTCCCGGCAACCAGGCGCATCGATAGGCGCAAAAAGCTATCAGCAGGTACACCAGGTCGGGCCGACCCATCCCCGCCGGCAGAAGCGGCACAACGGAGGTCTGGAAAACGACGAGGAGAACAGCAAGGATCGTGAAGATAAGGGTGATCATTTGCCCACCTACTGGCCGACCTCATGGTTCATTTCCTGAACGATCTTCCTGCGATCGGTAAGATCGATAAAGATCACATCGAGTTTCTGGAAGTCGACGCTCGGCGTAACCTCGATATCGAGAAACATGCCGCGCTCCTTGCGGTGGACCGCCGATACCCGGCCCAGAGAAATTCCCGAGGCAAAAACCCCACCGATACCTGCGGTTACGATATTGTCACCAACAGAAACATTGGCGTTTTTTAAAACATATTCGAGAACATAACCGTCTTTTCCGGCCCCTTTCAGAATCCCTCGGACACTATTTTTCTGCACAAGGGCATCGATGGCGCTACTGGGTGCGTTGGCCAACAGGATTTTTGAATAATGCTCGGAGGTATGGATAACCTGGCCGACGACTCCGTGCGGACTGAGAGCGACCATACCCTCGACGACATCATCGTCCTTGCCTCGATCCACGACAATCGTCTGGAACCAAAAGGAGGGATCCTTGCCGACAACCCTGGCCGTAAGCAGACCGAACCCCTGTTGTTTTTTGAACTGAAGCAGCTCTTCGTAGTGTTTGTACTTGCGGTACCCTTCCCTGTATTCGCTGAGTTCCTGCAGATACTTGTCGTTCTGCTCACGCAGGTGTTTGTTCTCCTGGCGAACGTACCATAGGGCGACATAGTCGTTCTTTATTGTCGAAACCCCTGAAAACGCGCCGGAAACTATATCCTGCAAGCCGCCGCCCAATTCAAGGGTCAACTGGTGAAGAGCGCCGAATCGTCCTCCAAACATGGAGGCGAGCAACAAAAAAACCACCACCAGGACAATTCCGAAAAACAGCAGGACCCTGCCGGATACGGGCCCCGGGCGTCCTTTTCTGACATTCGCTCGTTTTCTCACGGATCACCACTTTGCATGCAACGGCAGGACACTCCAAGCGTACCTCACAACCTGCAAGCCGACAAACACTTTCAGGGGGCGGTTTCGCCCGCTCACCGCTTATTCAATGGTGACTTCGCGCAGAATATCGAGATTGTCCAATGCCTTGCCGGAGCCAAGAACCACCGAGGACAGAGGATCGTCGGCAACGATGATAGGCATGCCGGTAGCCTCTTTGAGACATTTGTCGAGATTTTTCAACAGGGCTCCGCCACCTGTCAGGACGATTCCTTGATCGACGATATCGGCTGCCAGCTCGGGCGGTGTCACCTCCAGGGCCACCCGCACCGCCTCAACAATCACATCGACCTGTTCAGCGATTGCCGATTGGATTTCATCGGCGGTGATGGTAAGGGTTTTCGGCACCCCGGAAACCAGGTCGCGACCCTTAATTTCCATGGACTCGTACGGCTCCTCCGGCAACACATTACCGATGGTGGTTTTAATCAGCTCGGCGGTACGTTCGCCGATGGCAAGATTGTGCTTTCGTTTGATGTACTGGAGGATCGCTTCATCCATCTTGTCGCCGGCCACCCGGACGGACTTGGCGTAGACGATGCCGGCGAGAGAGATCACCGCCACCTCCGTCGTTCCACCGCCGATATCGATGATCATATTCGCTGTCGGTTCGGTGATGGGCAGGTCGGCGCCGATAGCCGCCGCCATCGGCTCCTCTATGAGATACACCTCTCTCGCCCCGGCGGACTCGGCGGATTCCCTTACCGCTCGTTTTTCTACCTGGGTAATGCCGGAGGGAACGGAAATCATGATCCGGGGGTGGACCAAGGTTCTGCGGTTGTGCACCTTGTTGATGAAATAACGGAGCATGGCCTCTGTCACCTCGAAATCGGCGATCACCCCATCCTTGATCGGGCGTATGGCGATAATGTTGCCAGGGGTTTTGCCCAGCATCATTTTCGCCTCTTGACCGACCGCAAGAACCTTGCTCATTCTGCCGTCATGGCGCACGGCAACCACGGAAGGTTCACGCAGGACAATGCCTTTACCTTTGACATAGAGAACGGTGTTGGCAGTGCCGAGATCGATGGCCAGATCGTTGGAGAGCCAGCCAAACAAGAAGTTAAATGGTGAATACATAAAGGCTTCCTTAGGAAAACCACAATTGGTGGAATATGATTGTCGTCAGTCGCGATGCCCGCCCGGTGCTACATCGCAGGCACTACAAAGACGCATTATTCAGGGCTTCTGGTGTCCTACTTAAAAACATTGAAGCATAACAAACCTCCCGGTGGTTGGCAACAAATATGATGTTCACAGGCTGTACCAAAAAGTTTGCCTTATGCCAATGGCATAGCCCGCCAATCAACTCCGCTTCAAAAGATGGAATCTCTGCACCAAGGCCGCAGTGTCGCCGTTGTTCCCTCAGTATCGAGCCACATCCCTTTCGCACCCTGCCAAAAACCCATTTTTAGGTTAGGCGCCACCGTGCGCCACCACCCAATCGTGGCTTGATGGGGCCGTCTTGTAGAGCGTGTGCCTAGTCTTTTGCCTTGTGCCCCCACGCCTGAATTGATTGTATTCATTTCGAAGCGATCGGCAAGAACTCACCCGTTTCGTGACCGCAGTTCAGCTACGCAGAGTAACACGCAATAGAGAGTTGCCTTAAGACGATCCTGAACGTCTCAACTTTACCAAACCCCTCCCCTCGTTACATGTCCGCGGGAATGCGTCCTCATTACCTGTTCCTCGAGACGAACCCCACAATTACTTAAAAATAATCTTCGAAATTTCGTTGACAGCATCCACAAACCCTGGTAATTAAGGCCCACAATTTTCGAGTAGGACCATGTGGGGCTATAGCTCAGCTGGGAGAGCGCTTGAATGGCATTCAAGAGGTCGGCGGTTCGATCCCGCCTAGCTCCACCACATGTTCTTTAAGGTTTCGAAAGCACTATCTAGAAGTGAACACGAAGCCAGCAGAAGCCCAATCTTATCCACGTTCTTGTCCATCGAGAACAGAGAAGATACGATGGGCTTTTCGCATTTTAGACCACCAGAATACCTCTACCAGACTTCTACCGGCCTCTTCTTCTTCCGCCACTTGGTTCCTGTAGACTGCCGCACCACTCTCAGTAAAAAAGAGCTCCGCTATTCCCTTAAGACCCATTGCATCCGCATCGCCCGGAAGGACGTGGCCTCCATCCTGCCCTTTCTTTAATCCCTCTTCGACAGTATCCGCCAAGACCTTTATTGCGGCCACTCCTGGATGTCTGTTGGATTATAGTGAAATTATCCAGATCAAGGCAGTTTTTTGCAAATCACCCGAGGCCATCAAGTTGGCAGTGCAATCTTCGCCATTCAAAGACGACAAAGACATAAAAAAAGAGAGAGGCGGGGATCCGACATGCACCTGTGGGGCTGTCCGGGAATGCCCTTTTCTCCCCTATCTTCGTTGAATTCGAAACAATTATCCTCCGGTACGCGAACGGAGTGAGTCTCCGAGATATTAAGTCTATGCCTTCAGTAATTTTTTCGAGTTCGCCTCGATCTGAAAGAAAATTGCTCTTCTCGGGCAACCTCCTAATCGAGGTTCATTTTCTCCAGGGCTGTTTTTATGGGCAACACGTAGGGTTTGTGCTTGTGCAGGAAGACAGGGATCGCATCCCTGGCGTCACGGGCCTGGATGGCGGTTTGATATTGCCCGTAAAATACGAATATCTCAGGTGGGTTGGAATCTTTTTTGAAAATATAGAAATTATCTGCTGCTTGGGCGTATTCCCTCTCTGCGAGGATCTGCTTGATGTTGCTCTCGGCATTGTCTGCTGTCAGCACCATAAGCTGAATCGTATATTTGTCGTCATCGGAACCCGTCAGCCACGATCTGCCGGCAGCCATCCTCCTTCTGTACAGCCCCTCCACCTCGGCATTCCTTTGCTCGGGGACAATTGCCGCACCCATTACCGGCATCTGAATTTTGGCACTATCGGCAATTATGCCATCGCCTTGCGCCTTATTTTTCCGTGCCGCTTTCAGCGAAGCCAGTACCAGTTTTTTTACCTCGGAACTCTCGGACTCCGCTCTCTTTTCCCGCTTCTTTTCTATCGCCGTAAGCGGTGAAACCGTAATCGTTCCTCGCGCTTTGGCGGGAGCCGTGTTGGCAGCAGCGCTGTGTATTTTCTTTTTGGAATGGTCTTTACGGATCAGGGTAACACCCCTGTCTTTGGACTGAGCAAGCGAAGAAATGACAATAGTCGAGCCTGCCCCTTTAGCCGTTTCGCCCTGTTTGCTTCCCGAACCAAGGACCAGCCGCTTGCTGCTTCTCTCTTCCCTGCTGATCACCGGGATCCGGGAGGCACTCTCAGTCAATGACGCGGCGGTGTCACCATCTGCTTTTTCTCCCGTAGCGATCGGGTCCGCAACCATCGAGCCCGGCTCGGCATCGATGGTCGCCGCTTTTGCTCCTGTTGTGGAGACGGCCGTGGGATGCACGAAAACCCTGCTTATTTTCTCCGTAGGCGAGCGCTTCTTTTCCGCAGGCAGCGGGTTTTGCAACGTTTTACCGTTTTCAGCTTTCAAGAGAGGAACAGACGGGTTCATCGCTTGTACAGGTTGCTGTTCAACCGGGCGCTCTGTGGCGGCAGGCTTTTGTTGTGTTTTTTCCGCAGTGTTGATTGGCGATTTCTCGGCACGTGGCGCAACAGAAGTTTTCTCTACACTGGATTGCGGTTTTACTTTGGGAGCACTACCTTGACGGTCGGGCTCCATGATCGAAGTTTGCTGTTGTTGTGGAACCACATGTAAAGAAGTACTGCCACTGACATACGTGGGCCGCTTCCCCTTGCCCAAAAACAACACCATGGCCAGCAGAGTGAAAAACGCAACTCCCCCCAGGCCTATCCACAGCTTTCGGGAAAGCCTCACCCGCAAAGGAAGATGCCACCACCTGCGTGCCGGGGCGGCGAGCAGATCTTCTTCACCCTCCTTCATGCCCTCGAGAAGGACCCAGAAGGATGCCTCCTGGCCGCAATTCGCACTCATCTTCTCAGCAAGTTTGCTGGTTTTTTCGAGATTGCCGGATGTAGCCTGATATATCCGATCAATGGTGTCGGTAGAGTGCACATCCCCTACAACAGCGGTTTCGAGAAAGGCCGCTGTCTCCGGAAGATTCAGCGGTTTGAGGGCAAATCGTCGTTCCTCTATTTCCTCGAAATTACATATACTGAGTTGCTCGAGATGCTGTTCCAGCAAAGGCTTTCCTGCCAGGACCACCTGGAGGATAACGGCAGACTCGTTGAGTCTGTCCATCATCTTGCGGATGCGCTCCAGAGTAGCCAGATAAATCTGTTCCGCTCCGTCGAATACCGCCACCAAGCGCTTGCCGCTCACCGAGAGGCTGCTTCCGAGTTCGGCAATGACGGTTTCCATATCCTCGCGCGAGAACGCGGGGATCGGAATGTAGGCTGCGGCCGCCATCGCCCTGACCACCTCTTCGAAGGATGCAATTTGCCCATCAAGGCAGATCGGTATGCAATTTTGCGGCAACTCCTGAACCATCATCCGACACAGCGTTGTCGTGCCGCTCCCTCTATCTCCGGTCAGGACAATCATAGGAATGTTCTCGCGAACAGCCCGGCAAAGCCCATCCAGCACCTTTCCGCGCCCGCCGCCAGGGAAGAAGTTGTCCACCCCGCTCGGTGCTTCTCCGTGAGATGATGGCTCAGGGGGGATATCTCTATTTAAATTATCGTTCATCGACACGAATGGTCATAGTAAATTTGCAACCGTTCACCAGCATGTTTGCAACTGTTCACCGGTATGGACATAGCGCCACGTTGCGCGCTGCGCCACCGGTCATGGCGTCTGCCCATCCTACCACCGGTGGCCGAAGGGGGCAACTCCCTAGACAACCGGCTCAGCTTGAACACCCTGGTACAATGGAGTTCTTCCCCCTCCATCCCGCGGCCCAAGGCATCGCCGCCTGATTTCGCGGCGATATCGGTGAATCGCGACTGTGCACCTCTATTGGCACTATCCACACAAGCCGGCAACCGCTTATGGATATTGACATTACAGAACAGTATGGGTAAGTTCGTTTATGCCAGTTTTCCAGCTCACTGAACAACCATTTTTCCCGCCGCCGGAACTGGCGGAGGAGAACGGTTTGCTTGCAATCGGAGGGGACCTGCGACCGGCTCGCCTGATCGCCGCCTACCGGCAGGGTATTTTTCCCTGGTATTCAGAGGACGACCCGCTGCTCTGGTGGTTCACTTCACCCCGTCTGGTCCTTATTCCCAAGGAACTCCACATCTCCAGACGACTTGGCCGCAAGCTCAAACAGCAGCCTTTTCGCGTGACCTATGACCTTGCCTTCGGTGATGTCATTCTCGGCTGCGCCTCCAGCAAAAGGGCAACTGGCGAGGGAACCTGGATCGTGCCGGAAATGCAGAGCGCATATCTGCAAATGCATAATCTGGGATATGCCCATTCCGTCGAATGCTGGCAAGGCGACACCCTGGTGGGCGGGCTGTATGGGCTGCGACTCGACAGAGTCTTTTTTGGCGAATCGATGTTTACCCGCGTGAGCGACGCCTCGAAATTCGCCATGGTCGCCCTCGCGCGATATCTCATCCACACAGGCGTGCAACTCATCGACTGCCAGATGACCACGCAGCATCTCCTCCACTTTGGAGCTCGGGAAATTTCGGGCGCATCATTTCGGCAGCTCCTGCGCAAATTGATTCAAAAGACAACCCCGGATGGAAAATGGAGCCATGACAAAGAGCAAGCAGACAAGTGAGTATTGCCCCGGATGCCGGAAACACAAGGTGCTGAAACAGTATGGCGACCATCGCCTCTGCGCGGACTGCGCCAAACTTGCAGATCACCTGGTCACGGATTGCAACCGACTGGAACGCCTAACAAATATTCTCAATCACGAACAGAAAGAGGCGCCCAAGGACCTCCCCGATGTCCTCGACGCCGTTCGGTACAGAACCCGGGACAGGGAACAAAACAGCTGGTATGTTTCGGTGAGCGAACTTGCGGGTGAACCTGTCGAGATCTTTGCCTCGACCGCCTTCGATCGTGATCATCATCTGCAGTCCCGCATCTCTAACCTGACCACGATCACCAGACTCATATCACTGATTTTGCGGCACATATCCATGGGAGAGAAGCTGACATTGGAAAAAACACTCACCCAGCTGCACCGCAGTTCCCGTCAGCCGAACGACCTGCCGGATATGCTGGTCAGGGTACTGAGCAAATACAGCCGGAGGCCCGAAGAGATCAATCGTCAGGAGCATATTTGCCCATAAACACCCACGTGTGGCGCCGGCACGAACGTGCCGTTCGCCGGGATGTTGGCGTTTACAAGCTCAACCTCCTCTCAGCTGGGGCAATCAGCACTCGAGAAAGAATTCGTAGGGGATATTCGTTCGATCGAAATGGCGGAGCACCTTCTGCAAGACCTGGAGATTGAAAACGTGAAAATCCAGCTGCCAGGCGGGAAAGTGCGTCGAATAACTGGACAATATCTGCAACGAGTCCACCTCCATCTCCTCCGGCGCGGAACCAAGAGCTTCCATCACCTCGGCTCTCGAAGCCTTGAGGATATGCAGTTGCTGTTGCCTATGCACCCGGGTCTCCTTCATATTCCAGGAGATATCTACCGCATCCTCTCTTCTGAACTTGACTGTGCGCAGACGAGCGCATTTCTTGTTGTGCACCGAAAACCCCTTCTCGGTAAGCAAAGCGCAGTTATCTTTATAGACCGGGTTGGGCTTGCAGCAGGATGACAGTTTCATGCAGACCGGATCGAGGGTGGTGAGTTCGACCTTGTTGAACGCGCCGGTCGGGGTAAAGAGCGGTGATTCGCCCCCAAACAGATCCATTTTGATCCTGATCATCACATCGTGCAGTCGCAGCCGACCTTCGCCAATGCGTCCATACAGCTCGTCAAGACTCTCCACATGAAAGAGCGTCAGCATCTTTTCCAGCCCTTCTCCTTCAATGACATAGAAGGGGAAACCATAGCGGAGCATCTCTTGGCGCAGCAGGGACTCGCCGACCTCTCGGGTTACCTTTCTCCTGCGCACCCGAAACCCTCTGGCGAGTTCCGCTCTGGCCCGAGGGGTTTTGCACAGGGTTATCATTTGCTGGGAAAACCGAATGGGATGCCGGGAACGGATAATCCGGACCATCGCTCCGTCGGAGAGGATATGCTCAGGGGGCACCCGGCTGTTGCGGATCATGGCCCCCAGGCAGGTGCGACCGATCTCGGTATGGACCCGGAAGGCAAAGTCGAGCACCGTCGATTTGAATGGCAGGCAGATGAGGTCGCCCTGGGGCGTGTAGGTGTAAATCTCCTTTTTGCCACTTGCAGCGATAACATCGCGATAAGAGAAGGACTCGTCTGAGCTGAGAACATCGAAGAGTTCCTGGATCTCCTTGACGAATTTTCCCGGTTTGCCGGTTCTCGAACTCCAGTGCCGGAACAGTCCGCGCTGCGCCCTCTGGGCCATCTCATCAGTCCTGATTTTGAAGAGGAATTTCTGTCCCTTGACGATCGAACGGGCATGCAGCCCCTGGTAACCGGTGGGTTTGGGGTTGGCGATAAAGTCTCGAATCGTTCGAGGAATCGGATGAAAGGTTTCATTCACGACCCCAAGGGCGCGATAGCAGGCGTGGCGATCGTCAACCACGATCACAATTTCCAGGGGAGTTTCGATCCGTTTGAGCAGAATCCGGTTGCTGGTATCGAAATAGGCCCACAAATCCTTGGTGCGCATGCCTATGTCGGCAGGCAGGTCATGGGCCTTGGTGGCCTGACGCAACGCCTGAACGATCTCGAGGCCAATCGGGGAGTTGCTCAACTGGCGTATCTGACTGTTGAGTTTGGCACCCTGCTTGGGATATTTGAACAGCAGGGCCAGATTGTACATTTCCCGCTTTACGTTAAAGAGCCCGAACACCGTTGCCAGAGGTGCGTAGATGTCGATGGTTTCATCTGCGATTCGCTGCCGTTTGCTTTTGGGAAGGGCTTTGAGGGTGCGGAGGTTGTGCAGCCGATCGGCAAGCTTGACCAGCATAACTTCAGGCCGGAGCGCCGCACCGGAAAAGATTTTTCGGTGGGTCCGCTGGTAATTGTGTTGCCTATCACCGGAGACATGGGTAACCTTTGTGCAGCCTTCAACGATTGCCTGGACATATGCGCCGAAACGACGCCCCACCACCTCGGCGGTCACCTCCTCGACATCTTCGACCGTATCGTGCAACAGGGCGGCGGCCAGGATCTCCGGATGAATGATATCCATCTCCTCGGCAAGAATGAGCGCCACGCAACAGGGATGGAGGATGTAGGCGTCTCCGGATTTGCGCCACTGATCGAAGTGCGCTTCCGCGGCAAAATCCAGCGCCTCCCAAAAGACCTCCTGCTGAGGAGAATCCCCAATGAGTTTGCGCATCTTGCTGCGATACGAATCTAAATCAAATGGAATACGCTGCATATTCTCTCGAGGATAAGGAAACAAATCGGGCGGGAACAGGCTCTTTGCCTCCCCCTGCGGGAAACGGGAACGATACCTCCGTGGACCATAACGGAACATATCGAAGAGACTGGTGGAAGAGGCAATAAAGCCCCCGGAACAGTCAGCGATGATTGAGGGATTCGGGTTTTATGCTTTGCCTACCGGTAGCGCCGTGATACGTTTTAGAAAACATTGACAAATATGTCAGACCCGTTTCAATCTAACAGAATTCCCTCAAGAAGGGGTAAAGAAAAAATCACATGTCACAAAAAAGATACCATCGCCGCAAAAGCCATCCCCACTCGAGCCATGACCGGCATCACCCCCAGAAGCGTTACCTTTCCCAGGCGCTGGAAAACAGCATACTGACCATTCTCTATCGCGCCCAAGGGCCAGTCAACAACAGTGAGATAGCCCAGGACATTACCGGCAAGCGTTCCCTCAGCCAGGAACTCAAGGCTGCCATTACCCATCTGTTGCATGCAAAACTTATCAAAAAGGTGGAAAAAAAGCGCCTGCAGCTCAGCGCCGACGCTCCGCTGTATATCGGCACCCTGGAGCAACACCCACGCAAATTCGGCTTCGTCACCACCACCAGCGCTCGTGAAGCAGCCCCCCGCCTCACCACGGATGTCTACATTGCCGCCGGCCGCATGGGTAACGCCATGCAGGGTGATATCGTCCTCATCCGGCTGCTCAGTCCCCCTGCGGCCACTCGACCGGAGGGGGTTGTCCTCGAGATTGTCGAGCGTGGTCCCGACACCCTGGCAGGATACTACCGGGCTGACAACCGCCGGGCTCTGGTATACCCTGAAGATAACAGGTATCCTTTTATAATAGAGGTACCCCGAGATCAGTATCCTCACCTGGAAAACGGTAATGCAGTACTGGTCAGGATCAAGCCGCCGGTGAAACCAACCCGTTACATATCCGGCTCGATTATCGAAGTGCTCGGCTCACCAGACAATATCGACGTACAGATGCGGCTGGTTATCGAAAAATTCAAACTGCCTCATGTCTTCAGTGCGCCGGCGCTTGCCGAAGCGGCCGCCCTCAAGGAACCCGATACCCTCGAAGCCGACAGAAAGGACTTGCGCCATATCCAGCATGTGACCATTGACGGCGAGACCGCCAAGGATTTCGACGACGCCGTCTGCGTAATCAAAACCGAGGCGGGGTACCGGCTCTATGTCTCCATCGCCGATGTTTCGTATTATGTGAAGCCGGACTCACCACTTGACGCGGATGCCTATCAGCGCGGCACATCGATCTACTTTCCCGGTCGGGTCATACCTATGTTGCCGGAGGAGTTGTCCAACGATCTCTGCAGCCTGGTGCCGGATCGCGACCGGCTGGCGGTAACCGCAATCCTTGATTTCGATAGCGACGGCAAACGGCGCAACAAGCGTTTCCTCCGCTCGGTCATCAGAAGTCACCACCGCTTCACCTACACGACCGTCCGCCACATCGTCGTCGACCGCGACCAGGGCGTGGTGACCGAACACGCTCCGTTTGTAGAGATGCTGAATTCGGCGGCGGCGCTTGCCGAACACCTGCAGCGGCGGCGCATCAAACGCGGCTCAATCGGCTTCTCCCTGCCCGAAGCCGAGATCAGTCTCGACGATGAAGGCCGAATCGCCACCATCGGAAGGGCCGAACGTAACTTCGCCCATCAGATCATCGAGGAATTCATGCTGGCAGCCAATGAGGCGGTGGCCGAAACTTTCACCAAAAACCGCCGCCGGAGCCTGTATCGGATTCACGAACTTCCCGATTACGAAAAAGTCGTCCAATTCAGCGCTTTCGCCAAAACCCTCGATCTGCGACTACCGCCGCCGGAAACCAGCCCCTGGTGGTTCGGCCAGGTGCTCTCGCTTTGCAAGGGAACGCCCAAGGAATATATCGTTAACAACCTGCTGCTGCGAACCATGCAGCAGGCGCGCTACTCGCCCGAAAATGTCGGCCATTTCGCCCTGGCGGCAACGGATTACACCCATTTCACTTCTCCGATCAGGCGCTATCCCGATCTGGTGGTCCATCGCGAACTCTGTCGGCTAATTGAAGAAAGAAGACAGAAAAAAACCACCTCGATACGCCCCCAGCAGCTTGATGAAAAGGGCTCCTTCCTCTCGGCGCGGGAACGCGAAGCGGTGGCTGCCGAACGGGAGATGACCGACAGACTGAAACTGCTCTATATGGAAAAGCACCTCGGCGACCGCTTTACCGCCATTATTTCCGGGGTCAACGAATTCGCCTTCTTCGTCGAACTGCTCGACCTCTTTATCAGCGGCGCCGTACCGCTGCAACAACTCGATGACGATTACTATCTCTTCGATCCCAAGCACCATCGGGTTATCGGCGAGATAAGCGCAAAGATGTACCAAATTGGCGACATCATAGAGGTTGTCGCCACCGATCTGGACCGGCAAAAACACAGGATAAATTTCAAGCCGGCTCCAGTAAAGAGCAGCCACACGCCAGGTGGCCGCAAAGCCATCGCCCGGTGACCCAGCCCGACTCGGTCGGACACGCAAAATAACCCGCCTGGCTTTTGTAGCTTGACTTGCGGTATAATTTCGAATTAATAGTTCTGGGACAGAAATTGGGCCCTAAACAATTTGCGAGGCTCTTCCCCGCCTTACCAATCCAGGAGGAAGTTTTAAATGCAAGAAACCAATTGGTTAATGACAATCATCGGTAACCCCTTCGCCAAAGGCTTGGCGATCGGCATCGCATTATGCATCATCATTTACCTGCGTGGCCTGTTGCGCCGACGTGAGCTCAACAAGGAGGTCGACCGTCTCCGGGCTCACCTGCACACCAAGCTGGAAATCGATTCGACGGAAAACGAGCGTCGCAAAGGTGAATTGTCCCGCCTGAAACAGGAGCGAGACAACCTGCGCATTACCGTCCAGTCCCTGAATCAGAAACCTGGCCGTAAGGAAATCCGTCAATACTATATTTACCAGACTGCTCTCGATATCATGTTCGAGAAGGCGCCCGGCTTTGCTCCGGCGTGGCAAGTTACGCTGAAAGAAGCGGAAAACCTTTTCGAGAAATCTGAAAGCGGCGTAGTGCCCCTGCTCAAACGGTTGATGCCGTCCACTCCCGACAAGCAGGTTGAGGAGTTTGAGAAGATCAGCAAGATTTCAATGAATTCACAGAAAAACAGCTGATGTTCTCACTACTACTCACCCAGAGAGAACAGTTTCTCACCCGGTAGTTTGACGGACCGGCCCATTGCGCGGGGCCGGTCCGCTTCTCTTCTATCCCATCGGAACTTCCTCTCCATTCCCCGTTCCTGCCATTCGCCCCGGCTTTTCATCATGTCTCACGATTCTTCACTGCTTTCTCACATCGCCCTTGTCCTGGTCCGTCCTAAATATGCCGAAAATGTAGGTGCGGCTGCCCGAGTGGCCTTCAATATGGGGATAAAGCGACTGGTACTGGTGCGTGAGGAATTGCCTGAACGCGAAGCCATGGCCAAGATGGCCACCCACAAGGCCGCCCATCTTCTCGATACCATGGAGGTGCATGATAACCTCGAGGATGCGCTCGCCCCATTCTCGGTTATCATCGGCACCACCGCTCGACGAGGCAGAAAACGCATCCTCGAGTTGACCCCGCGAGAAGCTGTGGAAACCGTGGCCGCCGATATCCCCAATAACCAACTGGCGTTCATGTTCGGGCCTGAAAATACGGGGCTCACCAACGACGAATTGAAATACTGCCACTATATCTCCGCGATTCCCACTGCGGATTTCTCCTCGCTCAACCTGGCCCAGGCCATCGCCATCCACTGCTACGAGCTCCGTTACCAGCTCATATACCAACCGGTCGCGATCCCGCCTCGACCCCAGTACGCCTCCAGCTTCGAGCTGGAAGGCATGTACCAACATGTGGAAGAGGCTCTATTGCGTATTGATTTTCTCCAGGAAAAAAGCCATACATACTGGATGACCAGTATTCGCCAGTTCCTCGCCAAAATTCGTCTGACCTCCAAAGATGCCAAGATCATCCGCGGCATCTGTCGACAGTTTCTCTGGCACCAGCAAGGGGAGCGGCAGGAAATGCAATCAGACATGGAAGATAGCACATGATGGACACACCACCCACCCGGATTCCTTACCTCATCCCTTCAAATAAGTTCTACCCGCCCCATATAGAGCATACCCATTCCCTCCTTCGCTCCGAACTGCTCAAAGCCCGGTTGCCCACCCGGATCAGCGCCAAGAAGGCCGTGGTTATAGAAGCCCAGGCAGGCCAGGGCAAGACCACGCTGATCTCCCAGTTTCTCAAGCACAACACCTTCGATTTTCTCTGGTACCAGATTGGCCCGGAAGATTCCGACCCGTTCTTTCTTCTTTCTGCTCTTCTGGCCAATTGCAATCACCGGTTCGAAGACTTCCACTCCCCGCAACTCGGCGAAATCCTCCGGGAGAGCGAGGTGGGCCCCCTGGATGTCAAGCGATGCGCCAATCTGCTCCTGGGCGACCTGGGCAGGTACCTCACCGATCACCTGTTCATCGTCTTCGATGATCTCCACCTGCTCGCGGGCGCCAAATTGACCACTACCCTGCTCGAGTATCTTCTCGATGAATCGCCACCCTTGCTCCATTTCGTTCTCTCCAGTCGCCACCCTCTGGCGATGAAAAGCAAGACCCTGCGTGACGGTAACAGGATAAGCTACCTCAATACCGACGACCTGGCGCTAAGCGATAGGGAAATCGAAGAGCTGTTCGGCACCGTGCTGGGAAAATCGATCTCCCGCCAGGATGCCATGGACATTCATCGGGTCACCAATGGCTGGATCATGGGGATTGTCCTCGCCAGCCACCCGATCTCGGGCCGCAGCAGGTTCTGGCAACAGACAACGGCAGAACGCCTCACCTCCGGGCAAGGTCACATGCTTGACTATTTTCAAGACGAAATCTTTGACAAGATTCCCGCCGAGTTGCACCTGCCCTTTCTCAAACTCTCCTTTATCACCGAGATACCTGTCGATCTCGCCACGGTACTCACCGGGGTCAAGCGGTTCGGCGACATCCTCTCGGAGATGGCCCATGAAAACTTTTTCGTCTACCATCTCGACGATGCCAGATCGGTGTTTCGCTTTCACCATTTTTTTCAGGAGTTTCTCCAGAGGCGAGGCCGGCAAAAACTCACCGACGCCGATATCAACCACATTCATACCAGGGAGGCCGAATACTACCTCGAGCGGGACCAACTCGACAAGGCATTGACCAGCTATAAAAACGCCGGGGACTTTCAAACAATGGAGCGCCTGCTCAAGAGCAGGGGCATGGAACTGATCGCCAAAAATCTCACACTCAGCATTCTCTCCCTGCTCGACTCGATCCCTCTGGAAGACCTCTTCCACTACAGTTGGCTGACACTTTTTGCTGCCCTGCTTCGCAATGATTTCACCCCTCGAACCACCCTGCCGTACTACGAAAAAGCGAAAGAGCGATTTGTTGATGATGGCGACGAGATGGGAGAAATCATTGCTCTTTCGCAGATGATCTACTTCCATTTCGTCATATCCGGCCGCTACCGGGACGGTGCAGGATTGCTGCCGCGCACCGCACAGCTGTTGAAAAAAAACGAAACCACCCTGCCCGACCACGTCAAGATCATGGCCGCTCGCAACCTGGCCAGCGGCTATTGTTTTTTTATCAGCCAGATGGATACGGCCAGAAGTTACATCACCATGGCCGACCTCCTGGCCAGTCGGCTCAACAGCCGGAATTTCTTCGCTTCGGTTCGTTTCATCCAAGGATACATCGAGTTGCTCTGCGGCAATCAAGCAAAATATCTGCGAGAAGCCGAGACATGCTATGCTTTGCTCAACCACCCCCTGGTGGGCATGTCGAACAAGCTGACCATCCGGGTTACGTATCTCTGCTACCTGTCCATGGCTGGCGATTTCCTCAATTTCAACCTGCAGCAGCAAGCCATTCAGGAGAGCATCGATCCAACCGTGGTCGATCAAACCGTCGCTGCGCCCTATCTTTTCATCTGGGGGGCAAGCTGCTATTTTTCTTTAGGCAAAACAGCGGAGGCGATGGAGTTACTCGAGCGGGGCGCGGGCATCGCCAAAACCGCGGCCACCAGCCATATGCGCAGCCAGCTGCTGCAATGGCAGGCGTTTGGCGCCTCGCTTCTTGGGGAAAAGGCGCGGGCCCTGGCGCTCATCGAGGAGGCCGGCCGGCTCCGCGAGGAAGCGGGGGGACATTTTTATGAGACCTTTAACGCCATAATGGCTGGAGCTGCTTCTACCCGAGTAGGAGAATACAAGCGGGCGAAGGCTTTCCTTGATGATGGAATATCCCGAGCCGAAGGCATACCGTCCTCTTTCCTCTTGATCAGCGGCCTGCTGCAACGCAGTTACCTCCGCCTGCACAGCGAAAATGACGAAGCGGCGCTCGATGACCTGGAATCCGGCCTTACCCTAATGAAAACCAATGGGTTCGATCATTTCTGGGGGTGGGAGCCGGAGATGATGGGTCGGCTTCTCAGCCTGGCGGCACGATTTGATATCGAAAGAGACTTTGCTCAACTGCTGGGCCGCGCCAGACTTTGCCTCGGTTTTCCCGAAAACGCTCCACCGCTCCCATTGCTCCATATTACACTGCTTGATACCTTCCAGCTCAGAGTGGGCAGTCAGGTGATCTGCAAAGCGGACGACCTCACGCCCCTGCAACGCGAACTTTTTGGTCTTCTGATCACCGCCAAGGGGCAGCGGATCAGCCAGGAGAGAATTCAACTCGAACTCTGGCCGGATACCCCGCCAGAGAACGCGAGAAAATCATTTGACACCCTGCTTGCCCGGCTGCGACGAGAAATCGCAAAGAGCTCCGGCCTGCAGATCAAAAACTACATTTTCATGCAAAAAGGCATCCTCTGTCTTGCCAACTACCAGCTGGACAGCTCGTTGTTCTTCGAAGCTGCTCGACGCGGCATGGTCCATTGCAAAAACAATGACTGGTGGCAAGCGGGAAATCAATTCTACCGGGCGTTGAATTATTGGCACGGCAACGTTCCCGAAGATATTTTTAAAAGCGAGCAAGCGCTCACGTATTCCGATCGTCTCACCGACACCCTCACCGAATTCACCTCCGCCTGGGCCCACCACATGGCCGAAACCGGACGAACGGAAGAGGCAATAACCTTGATTGAGAGAAACCTGGAGTTCAACATCCTCGAGGAGCAGTTGATCACCCTTTTGTACGCCCTGTACCTGCGTAACAATGCACCCATCAAGGCCAGCGAAACGCTGGAGAGGTACCGGACGGCACTCACCAAAATCAAATACCAGCCGGAAGAGATCGAGGGATTCATTACCGAGGTTATCTCAGAGGCCCGTACAGTACTGCGGGAGTCATGAGAAGCCCAAGTAATACAATTTCGTAATTCACATTACCGAATTACCGGTCGCTGCCCGCTTTTTTCGCACAACCGATGAGATGAAAGCTCCACACTTATTTGCTCTGAGCTGCAATCTTCTTTTGTTTTCGGCTAGATGATCTGCATTTTCTTCTTTTTTGGCGTCGGCACTCGATACTGGAGCAAATATTGCTAGACTATTATTAGCTCAACTACAAAGACACCGCCATTGATTCACCATAGAGAACTATCATGATACAAGCCGCCCAGAACAGCGCACTCATGGCACTGAATGCCTTTTCAACAAAGGTGCAGTCCAACGCCAACAATATCGCAAACGCCAACACCGACGGTTTCAAGAAAACCCGGGTGACGTTGCAGTCTGTCGATCCAAACGGAGTAGAACCCAGCGTCGGAAAGATTACCACCCCCGGGCCCGTCAAGTACGAGCAAACCAGCAACGGCTCGGAACCGGTGGAGATGTCCAACGTCGACCTGGGTGAGGAAATTCCCGATATGATGTTGAATAGCAATTTCTATCAGGCAAATCTCAAAAGCCTGCAGACCTCCAACGAGATGGCCGGCAGCCTGTTGAACATCAAAGGCTAAAAGAAGGAAAAAACTCAGCCAGAGGGCGACAGGCTCCTAGAGATTGACCCCGCTAAGCGGACAACATTCGCAAAGCGGGGTTTTCTTTTTACAGAATTCCTTGCCGACCATGACGATCAGGGCATGGTACTCGTTGTACAATCGCCAGTCCCTGGGCAATCTGCCCGTGAACGCGTCCTGGATTTCATGATAGGTGCTCTCATCGGGCACCAGGTTGTGACGGGAAAAAACCCTATGCGTATAGGCATCAACCACGAAAATCGGATGATTGCCCGCATAGAGGAGGATGGAATCGGCGGTTTCGGGCCCGATGCCTTTCACTGCCAGCAATCGCTCCCGAGCCGAATCGGTGGAGTCGGCCAACAGATTTTCCAACTCGCCCCCGTACTGCCCTTCAATCATGAGCAACAGGTTTTTCAACCTTTTCGCCTTAACGTTGTAATACCCCGACGGCCGAATACACTCGGCAACCACCTCGAGCGGAGCCTGCAGGAGGGGCGAAAATGAGAGGAGCCCCTGTTCTTTGAGATTGCCGATTGCGCGGGTCACATTTGCCCAGTTGGTATTTTGGGTGAGCACGGCGCCTACCAGCACCTCAAAGGGCGTATCGCCCGGCCACCAGTGCTGGGGCCCGTAATGGGCGAACAGCAAGTTGTACACTTCCCCAAACGCATTGCCACTCAAAAGGTTTTCTCTCTTTCGCACGCTCAGCCGACCCTCCTTGTTCCCGAGGCGTCTCCGAGGCAGATGCCGATATCCACCGCCGTCCGGATGGTATCGCTGTCGAGTCGCACCTTTTTGCGGGCCCGAACGGCATCGGCGATCGGCACGGCCACCATCTGGGAATTGTTCAGCGCCACCATATGATCGTAGGTCTGCTCTTCCGCCAACCGAACTGCCGCCGCCCCGAAACGCAGGGCCAGCAGACGGTCGTAGGTCGTCGGCGAACCGCCTCGCTGCAAATGTCCCAGGACGAGGGAGCGGGTATCTTTTTCAGTGCGCTTTCGCACCTCATCGGCCACATATTCACCGACGCCGCCAAGCAGCACCTCCTCCCGTCCCAGTTCCGCCTGGCCCTTGTTGAAAACCTGGCCCTCCTTGGTGACAGCACCTTCGGCTACGACGATGATCGAATAGTGTTTGCCGTGGAGTTCGTTATCGGCGACCTTTTCGCACACCTGCTCCATATCGAAGGCAATCTCCGGAATGAGGATAACGTCGGCGCCTCCTGAAATCCCGGAGTAGAGCGCGATCCAACCGGAATCACGTCCCATCACTTCAACTACCATGACTCGGCTGTGGGATTTGGCGGTGGAATGCAGCTTATCAAGCGCCTCGGTGGCGGTCGCCACCGCCGTATCAAAACCAAAGGTCCTGTCGGTCTCTTCCAGGTCGTTGTCGATGGTCTTGGGAACTCCAATGACCGGCATCCCTTTAAGGGCAAACCTGTGTGCGATTTCCAGGCTACCGTCCCCGCCGATTGCTATATGGCAGTCAAACCCCATCCGATTGAAATTTCGTAGTATGCGATCGGACATATCGACTATCTGAATCTCTCCGGCCAGATTTTCCACCGGTCGGGAAAAGGGATTGCCCTTGTTGGTCGAACCCAGAATGGTGCCGCCGGTGGAATAGATATCGGCAACGTCCTTGGGCGTGAGTCTGACCATGTCATCGATATCCAAGAATCCTCCGTACCCGTTCCGGCTGCCGTAGACTTCCCAGCCCCGCATGTCACAGGAATGAACGACGGCATAGATAACGGCATTGAGTCCAGGGGCGTCACCGCCCCCCGTGGAAATTACGATCTTTTTCATTCCGGTGCTCCTTGCTTTACTGGGAATCCGCAACCCAACCCCAAAAGGAAATGATATCCGCAAGCATACTGATAGAAAATAGAGAATATATATTAATGGTGTGTGTGTCAGAAGCCTACCATTATGATTTTCATGAGCGCAAGAAAAAGGTGTAACCTCCGGCACCACCCCACCTTGCGTCCGTTGTTCCGACTAAGAAGCATAAGCCTTTTCTTAAATTAATCTTCTCCCCCCCCCGTTTTCAGTCAATAGCGGATTGACTTATCTTTGGCAGCACCTTATTTTGTGAACGGAAGGAATGTGCTTCTAGGCAAGAAGCTCAACGCCAAACATCTCAATGGCCTAGGCGATGTCCCGCCAAGGGCAGCGAGTGCTGTCGGTAATCGCGAAAGGAGAGAAACAGGAGATCGGAGAAGGTCTTTAGGGTTTCACCGACGTAAAGTTTCACCCCGGTAACAGAATCGGGCAGCGCTACCGCCGATGGGCGGGCACCAACGAAACCACATACGAGGAGGTATCATGTCTGACTTCAATGTGACAGACTTGGCAGTACAAAAACTTAAAGAGTACATGGAGCAGAATAATATCGATTCTGCCCTGCGCGTTGCCCTCATGCAGGGCGGCTGATCCGGTCCCTCTTTGGGATTGGCTCTGGATGAGCCAAAGGAAAACGATAAAGTTTACGAAAACGATACGCTGAAATTCCTGGTCGAAGAGAGTCTGATGGACACGTGCGGTTCCATCAAGGTCGACTTTATCGATGCCGGCCCCAGATCCGGATTCGGCATAACTTCAGCCAATCCAATCGGCGGCGGTGGCGGTTGTAGCTCCGGATCCTGCGGATCCGGTGGCTGCGGTTGATAATACAACCGCGAAAGCCGGTATCATATAGTGCGCACTGTGCGGCTTGACCGTAAGCATAGATGTGCGTGTCAGAAAAGGCGGATCCCATTCGGGATTCGCCTTTTTGTTTTTTATCTAGGAGCCTGTCGGATTATAGGCATTTTTGCTCAGATCGAGGCAAACTCGAAAAAATTACCGGAGGCATATACAGAATATTCCGAGGATAATTTTTTCGAGTTTAACGAAGATATGGGGAAAAAGGGCATAATCCGACAGGCTCCTAGTGTCCATCTAAGCAGAGAGTCACTGTTTTTTTCGCCTCTCCTCCTGATGTCAAAAACTTGACTCCCCCTGGCGACGTCCTTATGTTGTCAGCGAACGACGCCGATACCTACTGCATTCCTGCATAATCACGGTAGGTTGCCAACTCACTGCAGGGAATCGAGGAGAAAAAGAGATGAAATTTGACAAATTCACCCTGAAATCTCAGGAAGCCATCCAGGCAGCACAGCAAACCGCCCAGGACAACTCGCAGCAGGAAATTCGTCCGGTGCACCTGGTAAAGGCTCTTCTGGAACAACCCGAAGGGGTTGTGGTCCCGGTACTGAAAAAAATGGATATCGATCCATCTCTGGTACTGATGGACTGCAACCTCATGATAGAACGCATTCCCAAGGTCTCGGGCAGCGGAGCTGGGCAGGTCTATGCCTCGTCGGAGTTGCAGAAAGTACTTGATGTTGCATTCACTATAGCCAACCGGATGCAAGATGAGTATGTCAGCCAGGAGCATCTCTTCCTCGCCGTCATCCAGAACAAGAAAGGCGACATAGCCGCTGCGCTCACCAAGCGCGGAATCGATGAAAAGCGTTTCCTCGACGCGTTGCAGGCCATCCGCGGCGAACATCGGGTCACCGACCCCTATCCTGAACAGAAATACCAAGCCCTGGAAAAGTACGGCCGCAACCTCACCGACAGTGCCAAACAGGGAAAGCTCGACCCGGTGATTGGCCGTGACGACGAGGTTCGCCGCATTATCCAGGTCCTCTCCCGGCGAACGAAAAACAACCCTGTCCTCATTGGTGAACCCGGGGTCGGCAAGACCGCCATCGTCGAAGGACTCGCCCAGCGGATCGTCAACGGCGATATCCCCGCATCCCTGCGCGACAAACAGGTTGTCACTCTCGATCTGGGTGCCCTGGTGGCGGGAGCCAAGTATCGCGGTGAATTCGAGGATCGGTTGAAAGCAGTACTCAAGGAGGTGGAGAAAAGGGCCGGCGAGATCATCCTGTTTATCGATGAGATCCATACCCTGGTCGGTGCCGGCGCCGCGGAAGGCTCGATGGATGCCTCCAATATGCTCAAACCCGCACTGGCACGAGGCGAACTCCACTGCGTGGGCGCCACCACCCTGGACGAGTACCGAAAATATATTGAAAAAGACAGTGCCCTGGAGCGCAGATTCCAGCCGGTGCTGGTCCAGGAACCCAGCGTCGAGGACACTATAGCTATCCTGCGCGGCATCAAGGAAAAATATGAACTGCATCATGGGGTCCGCATCAAGGACTCGGCCACCGTGGCTGCCGTCACCCTCTCCAACCGGTACATCACCGATCGGTTTCTACCCGATAAGGCCATCGACTTGATCGACGAAGCGGCTTCGCAGTTGCGCATCGAAATCGACTCCATGCCGGCCGAGATCGATGAACTGGAACGCCAGCGAATCAAGCTGGAGATCGAACAGGAGGCGCTCAAAAAAGAAACGGACAAGACGTCTCAAGAGCGGCTTGAAGATATTCGGGAGAAACTCGCCAATCTCAGCGAACAGCTGGGTTCCATGCGAGGCCAATGGACTCTGGAGCGCGACATCATACAGAAAATTCAGGGGATCAAGGAGACAATCGACCAGCTGCACATCGAAGAGCAACAGGCCGAGCGGCAGGGAAATCTGAGTAAAGTGGCGGAGATTCGTTACGGTCGGCTGGTTCAGCTGCAAAACGATCTCGAGGCAGCCAACACGAAACTCCATGAGATACAGTCCCAACACATGATGCTCAAAGAAGAAGTAAGTGCCGAAGATGTGGCAGCCGTGGTGGCGAAATGGACCGGCATCCCAACCGATCGGCTGCTCGAAGGCGAAAAGGAGAAACTCATTCAGGCAGAATCGGCACTCGCCACCCGTGTTATCGGCCAGCAGGAGGCTATCCATTCCGTGGCCAACGCGGTGCGACGGGCCCGGGCCGGCCTGCAGGATCCGGATCGGCCGTTGGGATCCTTTATTTTCCTCGGCCCAACTGGTGTCGGGAAAACAGAGCTTGCCAGAACTCTTGCTGACTTTCTCTTCGACAGCGAACAGGCGATGATTCGCATCGATATGAGCGAGTTCATGGAGAAGCACTCCGTTGCCCGCCTTATCGGTGCCCCCCCAGGATATGTCGGCTACGACGAAGGAGGCTATCTTACCGAGGCGGTACGCAGACGCCCCTATGCGGTCATCCTTCTTGACGAAATCGAAAAGGCTCATCCCGACGTCTTCAATATCCTGCTGCAGGTACTCGACGACGGCAGGATGACTGACGGCAAGGGAAGGACGGTGGATTTCAAGAACACCATCCTGATCATGACCTCCAACCTTGGCAGCCAGCTCATTATGAAAATGGCTGAAGAGCACGTAAGCGAAGAACAGATCCGACTCCAAATCGAGGAAATATTGCATAGTCAGTTCAAACCGGAATTCCTCAACCGGGTCGACGAAACGATTATTTTTCATAGCCTCGACCGCGAGCACCTGGTGGCTATCGCAGACATTCAGATCCGACGACTCGCTGCCCGGCTCAAGGAAAAAAACATGACCTTGCACTTGCGAGAAAATGCCAAACAGTTCCTGGTCGACCGAGGCTACAACCCCACTTTCGGAGCCCGGCCCTTGAAACGCGCCATCCAACATTTCCTTGAAGACCCTCTAGCAGTAGAACTTTTGGAAGGAAGATTTGCCGAGGGTGACCACATCTTCGTGGAATCCAAAGGCAATGGACTCGCGTTTTCAAACGGTCGATAGACTGAGGCGCCCTCTTTTGAAGATAATCCGTTTCCCTGTTCCCCCTTTACCTTTTAGGGGGAATATGTTTGTCTGGGAACCTCTTGGCAGCCTCCCGCAAAGCTGCCATGCTGCTATCACAAAGAGTACAGGCAGACTCCGGAACACCTGCGAATCAATTCCCAGGCATGTGTTTGCTTTCAGGCGGCCTACTCTGCGCGGTAGCTCGCCATGATCGGGCGGCAAGCGCGACATGGGCTCCGCTTCCATGGCTTGCTTTTCCGCCACTATTTGCTACTGACACCCCACACCAGATGAGCGAGAAATGAGTGATACCGTAGACGACATTACCATCAACTATGAAGAAGAGGGCCAGCTTCTGGTCAAGGAGACCGGCAAAGAAGTCCTCACCAAAGGGGCCTGGACCACCATCCTCTTCCGTTACCAGAACTGGGACAAGGCCAAGGCGGAGTATGGCAAGGAGATGTTCACCATCCGACGTTACCAGAAACGTCAAGGTGCCTATATCCCGAAATCGAAGTTCAACATCTCAAGTCGCGAACAGGCGGAAAAAATCATCTCGACGCTGCAGAACTGGCTCGACCAATAAGCAGCCCAGGAGTTCTAAGGCAGCCGGCATCCGAGTCCTGGGCAACTGTACACCTTCGGTGTTTCCTGCATTCTTCATCGAAGTTGCCCCCC
>CAVUXQ010000004.1:0-107500 GCA_963745265.1 uncultured delta proteobacterium | reverse complement strand
AGTCGAAAGACGAAGTATAGGGTCTGACGCCTGCCCGGTGCCGGAAGGTTAAGGGGACATGTCAGCGCAAGCGAAGCATTGAACCGAAGCCCCGGTAAACGGCGGCCGTAACTATAACGGTCCTAAGGTAGCGAAATTCCTTGTCGGGTAAGTTCCGACCTGCACGAATGGCGTAACGATTTCCCCACTGTCTCAACCAGGGACTCAGCGAAACTGTAGCACCGGTGAAGATGCCGGTTACCCGCAACAAGACAGAAAGACCCCGTGAACCTTTACTACAGCTTGGCATTGGTTTTTGAGGTAACATGTGTAGGATAGGTGGGAGACTTTGAAGTGGGCACGCCAGTGCTCATGGAGTCAACCTTGAAATACCACCCTTGTTATCTTAGGAATCTAACCGCGGTCCGTTATCCGGATCCGGGACATTGTCTGGTGGGTAGTTTGACTGGGGCGGTCGCCTCCCAAAGAGTAACGGAGGCGCGCGAAGGTTCCCTCAGGTTGATTGGAAACCAACCGCAGAGTGTAAAGGCATAAGGGAGCTTGACTGCGAGAGAGACATCTCGAGCAGGTACGAAAGTAGGTCTTAGTGATCCGGCGATTCCGCATGGAAGGGTCGTCGCTCAACGGATAAAAGGTACTCCGGGGATAACAGGCTTATCTCCCCCAAGAGTCCATATCGACGGGGAGGTTTGGCACCTCGATGTCGGCTCATCACATCCTGGGGCTGGAGCAGGTCCCAAGGGTTTGGCTGTTCGCCAATTAAAGTGGTACGCGAGCTGGGTTTAAAACGTCGTGAGACAGTTTGGTCCTTATCTGTTGCGGGCGCAGGATATTTGAGGAGATCTTTCCCTAGTACGAGAGGACCGGGATGGACGAACCTATGGTGTTCCAGTTGTTCCGCCAGGGGCATTGCTGGGTAGCTATGTTCGGAAGGGATAACCGCTGAAAGCATCTAAGCGGGAAGCCCACTCCAAGATAAGATATCCCATGGCCTAGTCGCCATCTGAAGGCTCGTTGTAGACCACAACGTCGATAGGTCGGGTGTGGAAGCGTGGTAACACGTGGAGCTAACCGATACTAATCAGCCGTGCGGCTTATCCACTTTTTTTGATTGATACGCTGCTGGCTACACTACTATTCAATTATCATTTTTTTTGAAAAACGTCCGGCTAGCACGCCGATCCCGCGATGAATCGGTTGGCGTGCAGACGATGGCTATTGCCCCATCAGGTACAGCAATTCGGGGCTGACGCACTTGGAACGTTTCTCTGAGAGGGATCAGCAAAATATTGCTAGACCTGCGGGCATTGCCGGACATTCATCGCCGAGTTTTTTCGGCGGCCATAGCGAAGAGGTATCCACCCGTTCCCATTCCGAACACGGAAGTTAAGCTCTTCAGCGCCGATGGTACTGCATGGGAGACTATGTGGGAGAGTAGGTCGTCGCCGAATTCTTTACAAGAAAACCCCGGTCAGGGTCCACCTGACCGGGGTTTTTTGTTTATTGTGCTCTTCTCTCTTTCAATCTGTTCAATTCCTACTTTACACCACGCAGGGAAACGCAATCCTCGTCACCGCTGTGCTCATCCGTTCATACCGTTCCTGAGCATCGACACACATTGTTGCTACCGGTCGCGCAAGCAACCGTTTCAACCCGATTTCTTCTCCTGTTATCTCACAATAGCCGTACTCCCCCTCCTCTATCCTGGCTAGTGCGTAATCAATCTGCTCGAGCAATTGTTGTCTTCGGCTTCTTGCCTGAAAATCAAGTGAAATATCCATATGCGTAGAACTTGCCTCGATCTGATCAGGTTTACGCATACTGGTCTCTTTGAGGACTGTCAAAAATCCGCTGGCGGCGACCTCCACCTCGCAGCGCCACTCTATCAACTTATTTTTGAAATACTCTACCTGACGTTTACTCATATACTCTTCATCTTCGCACGGACAATACTCCTGGATCTGTTCTAAGGCCATTTCACACCTCCTGATGTACGCATCTTTTTTGCTGCGTGGTAACTGCTTTCGACAGGAAATTCCATTTCAGGCGGGGACAATCTACCCCGAGCCACCCTTGCATGGAGCTCTATCAGTGATAGACTTTCACTGTTAGGGAGATATTAGGAACAGATCAAAAATTCCCCAGATCGCACAAACGTTCCCCAGCACCCCATCCGAGCACGATCAGGCTGACGTGCAATAGATAGGCTATAGCGCCGACAGCCTGCTTGCACCCAGCTGGAGCGCTTGTGAAGGTTTACAATTCATTGGTTTGGGCAATATTTGGCTTGCCGGTGAACAGTTGCCAGATCACTTATCAGGTCGCCTTTTCCCAAGGCCTCTTGCGCAATACGTCTTGTTCCCTTATATATTTGTGTCGAAATATGGTAGCCACTCACCAGCACCCCATCTTGGCGCGGATGAACGTTTACAGTTTATTGGTTTGGCCGTTGTTTAGTCGACCCGCTGAACGGTACCGAAATATGTATCCTTCTGCATGCCGCGAGCGTTCCCGCGCCTGCCGTTTGTGTATCCCGCACTCGGTGCTGACAACAAACTGCGACAATCAGGTATCCGTTTTTTCAAATCTCTTGGCGATAAGGACCCAACAATGGAGCACTCTTCACCACTTTCGATCGTTATCCTCGCAGCCGGCAAAGGCACCAGGATGAAATCCGATAAAGCAAAAGTCCTGCACGAAGTATTCTATGCACCGATGATTCATCATGTGCTCAACGCCGTCACTCCACTGGGCGCAGAGAGATGTCTGGTCGTCATCGGACATCAACGCGAAGCAGTGCAAGAGACCGTTACCCCCTATCCGGTTCGCTGTGTGATTCAAGAAAATCAACTGGGCACCGGCCATGCCGTTCTTGCAACCAGCGACGCACTGCCCCAAGGGGCCGGAACCGTAATGGTGCTATGCGGTGATACACCGCTTATTCAAAGCCAAACCTTGGAAGAAATGTACGCATCTCACCGCGATAGTGGCGCCGCTCTCACCATTATGACCACTATCCTTTCCAATCCGACCAATTACGGCAGAATTCTTTGCGATGAGCAAGGTCGGGTGAGCGGAATTGTCGAGGAGAAGGACGCCACCGCCGAACAGCGAAAGCTCACTGAAATCAATGCCGGCATTTACTGCGTTGATCGAGAGTTCTTGTTTTCCGCCCTTGGACAGGTTGGTACCGAAAACAGTCAGGGGGAAGTCTATTTGACAGATATCGTCTCCATCGCGGTCGAGTCCGGCCTGCGAGTGGAGCGCTACATCACTCCAGAGGCAAGGGATGTACTTGGAGTCAATTCCCGGCTGGAACTTGCCCAGGCACACCATGCGCTGCAACAGAGAAGAAATGCCGAACTGATGCTGCATGGCGTTACCATGTATGGTCCCGAAACCATTACCGTAGCTCCATCGGCAACCGTGGGCCGCGACACCTTGCTTATGGGCGGTGTGCATCTCTTGGGAGATTCAACAGTGGGTGAAGGGTGTCGCCTCGGTCCGGGAGTGGTACTTGAACATTGCCATCTTGGCGATTCAGTGGAAGTGGGAGCATACAGCGTACTCAGAAACTGTACCGTGGCCGACAACACGCGAATACAGCCTCATAGCATATACCCTGCCGCCGCAGCCAACCCTGATTTCCAGCCTCGTTAAACACGTATCTCGCTCGTCGGGACTCTATGCGACTCCATAGGTGCTATCCTTGCGGAGAAACCACAATTTCACCAAAGCACCTTGGCAAGAGTGGCAGATGAGGGTAATATGCACGGTTTACTAGCGCCTATCCATTAATGGGCTTTTGCTCGATCTCTTCGTTACTAGAGAGATTTATCAACGCGGATGATACGAAATATCGATCATGCCGCAGTGCAGCCATCATCAGTTACACTTGAAAAAATGAACATCGTAGTAAACGGCGAACCGCGTGAGCTTGCAACCGGCGCCACCATTGGTGAGATACTCAGCGGGATGCAGCTGCAGCCTGAAGCGGTCGTGGTGGAGGTCAACGCCACCATTCTCGAACCTCGGGTCGTTTCGCGACACCAGCTCCGCGAAGGCGATCGAATTGAAATTATACGTTTTGTAGGAGGTGGTTGAGGTGCTTACACTAGGCGGCTCCACATTTCAATCGCGCCTGTTCCTGGGAACCGGCAAATTCGGCTCTGCACAGGTGATGAAAGACGCACTGGATGCCTCGGGGACGCAAATGGTCACCGTCGCCTTGAGACGGGTCGACCTGGACAATCCCGACGATGACATCATGCGCTCCCTCGATCGGCAAAAGTACACTTTTTTGCCCAACACCTCCGGAGCCAGAAACTGCGAAGAGGCCATTCGCCTTGCCCGGCTCGCCAGGGCGGGTTCCGGTTCGAACTGGCTCAAGCTTGAGGTGACGCCCGACCCGAGAACGCTGCTTCCGGATCCCGTCGAGACCTTGAGGGCAACTGAAACACTTGCCGCAGAAGGATTTATTGTTCTCCCCTATATCAATGCCGACCCCATTCTCGCCCTGCGGCTCCAAGATGCCGGTGCTGCCGCGGTGATGCCTTTAGGTGCGCCGATCGGCACCAACCTCGGGCTTGTCACCCGCTATCAGATCGAGATTATTATAGAACAGGCCAGGGTTCCCGTGGTCGTCGACGCCGGCATCGGCGCACCTTCACACGCTGCCCTCGCCATGGAGTTAGGGGCCGATGCGGTTCTGGTCAATACCGCCATTGCGGTGGCAAGTGATCCGGTGAAGATGGCAAAGGCGTTTCGCCTCGCGGTCGAGGCAGGCCGCTCCGCTTATTCTGCCGGGCTAGGCGCCCGATCGTTTCAGGCGAGCGCCTCTTCGCCAACCAGTGGCTACCTCGCTGCCGACCTCGAGTTCTTGAATTGACCATGACCCCTTTCCCTCCATTATCCGAATTCGCCGAACGAATCAGGCGCCGCAGCACCGCTGCCGATGTCGCCCGGGCGCTGCATGCGCCGAAGCTGGATCCAGACGGCCTCGCCGCCCTGCTCTCCCCCGCCGCCGACGCCTGTCTACCGCAATTGGCTGCATGTTCCAAAGAGCTCACCAGACAGCGGTTCGGCAACGCCATCCAGCTCTACGCCCCCTCTATCTCTCCAACTATTGCACGAACAGCTGCGTCTACTGCGGCTTTTCCGCCAAAAACCATATCCACCGGCGCTGCCTCTCGCCAAACGGAAGCCGAGAGCGAAGCCGCGATATTACTTCAGCGAGGTTTTCACCATATCTTGCTTGTCTCTGGAGAATCCGAAAAGATACTTGGCGTCGACTACCTCGAAGAGATCGCCCAGAGGCTGCGGCGGAAGTTTGCCTCGATTTCCATCGAGGTACAGCCGCTCACCCTGCCGGAATACCGGCGGCTGTTTCGGGCGGGAATCACTTCCGTGGCCGTCTATCAGGAGACCTATGACCGCGATCTCTACAGACGACTTCACCTTGCCGGGAAAAAGTGTGATTTCGATTACCGCCTTGACACCCCCGCCCGGGTATGCGAGGCTGGTATGCGGGAGATAGGCATCGGCGCACTGCTCGGCCTCAGTGACTGGCGCGCGGAGGGACTGGCGCTCGGATACCACCTTTACATGCTGCGACGCAGATTCTGGAAGACTGCCGTCACCGTCTCCTTTCCCCGCATGCGTCCGGCCGCCGGCGAATTCGAACCACTAGACCCGGTCTCGGAGCGTGACCTGAGCCACCTCATGTTCGCGCTTCGCCTGTTTGATCCCGATGTCTGCCTCCTTCTCTCTACCCGGGAAGAGCCGTCCTTTCGAGACGGCATGCTTGGCCTCGGCCCGACCAGATATTCCGCTGGTTCCTGCACCGCCCCCGGCGGCTATTCGTCGGCTGATCGTAGCGGGGCGCAGTTCGAAGTGGGCGATCATCGCAGCCTCGAGGAGGTCTGCAGGGTGATCCGAGCCAAGGGACTTGATCCGGTACATAAAGACTGGGACGCGGAGTTCCAGTCGCAGGCAACAGCTGTCTGATCTCTTGAAAGCGCATCGATGCCATCTGCTTGTGAAAGCTCTGCGGACAAGTGGAGATTTTTTCTTTATCAAGGTGATACCGATGCTTCAACCTCGCCATTTTACATTATATTGTGACGAAAAACACATGAGTGGAGCCGACCATGAGTGATTTAAAAAAGATGTACACCACCATCCTGGGCGACCATTTCCCCATGGAGATGAACATCTCCTTCGGCGACCAGACACTGGTCTACCGCAAAAGGACCTGGAAAATTCCCAGGAGGACGGCAGCGTCGACGAGCGCGGCATGCGCTATGGCGAAAACCCGGACCAGGAGGCGGCCCTCTACGAACTGGTCAACGGCAACCTGGTGCTGGGGGACTGCCACTTCATCGAGCCCGGCAACGGCCTGGTCTCCGCCATTACGTGGAAGACATGCTGCAGGTCGGCAAGCACCCCGGCAAAATCAATCTGACCGATGTGGATAACGGCCTCAACATCATGAAGTACCTGATGGACCGGCCTGCCGCCGTCATCCTCAAGCATAACAATCCCTGCGGCGCGGCCTACGGTTCATCGCCTGGCAGATGCCTATCAACAGGGCCAACCGGGCCGACCGCATTGCCGCCTTCGGCGGGGCCGTGGTTATGAACCGGTGCCTGCGACAAGGATACGGCGGAGCTGCTTGCAAGACAATTACCTGGAGGTGGTCTGCGCCCCGGATTTTGAGGATGGCGCCCTTGATATGCTGAAAGCCGCGCAAAAACCTGCGCATCATCAGAATGGCCCGCATCGACCGGCTGGCCGAGTTTCGAAAAATTCCGGTTTGTCGATTTCAAGAGCCTGATCGACGGCGGCATCATCGCTGCAGCAGTCCGCGGTCAACTCGATCCGCACGCGCGGCCGACCTGAAACCCGCACGCCACCTGGCATGGGCAGGAATACAAATGCGAGCGCCAGCCGACCGACCGGGAGATCGACGACATGCTCTTCGGCTGGGCCGTGGAGCACGGGGTCACCTCCAACTCCGTCCTCTATGTCAAGGACGGCTGCACCGTCGGCATCGGCACCGGCGAACAGGACCGGGTCGGCGTTGCCGAAATCGCCGTGCACAAGGCCTATATCAAGTATGCCGATATCCTCTGCTTTGACACTACGGCATCTCCTATGCCGACCTGGCCCTTGGGGTCAAGCAGGGCAAGCGAACAAGCGGCGGAACAGGATGCAATTGATGCCGGGAACGGGACAGACCGCGGCGGCCTGCCGGGCTCGGTCATGATCTCCGATGCCTTCTTCCCCTTTCGGACGGAGCCGATGTCGGCATCGGGCAGGGCGTCTCCGCCATCCTGCAGGCCGGCGGCTCCATGCACGATTTCGAGACCATCGAGGCCTGCAACGAAGCAGAGCCGCAGGTGGCCATGATGTTCACCGGCCAGCGCTCATTCAAGCATTAAAGCAAGGGCCAATGCAAACGGGCGATTTGGTCTCGGCTCGGCGTTTTTGCCGAGATCGACATCATCCGTTTGCATCAGCGTAAATCGATACAGCAATGAAATCCAACAAGAAAGGGCTGGCCAGAATCTTTGCGGCTTTTCTCTATTCAGTGGAAGGTCTCACCAGCAGCCTTCGCCATGAAGCGGCATTCCGCCAGGAATTTCTGGTATTTCTCCTGCTGCTGCCTCTGCTTTTGCTCCTTCCCCTGCCGCGCGCGAGCAAAGAGCTGCTTCTCATGGTCAACAGCCTGGTGCTGATTGTCGAACTGCTCAACTCGGCAATCGAGTCAGTGGTCGACCTCGTCTCACCCGATTACCATGCTCTCGCCAAGCGCGCTAAAGACATGGGCAGCGCCGCCGTATTTCTCTCCATCCTGTTGGCGATCGTACTCTGGGCCTGGACACTATATACCGTAATTCTCACAGGTTAACCCGCGAGCACCTCTACCCACCGCCCCTCCCTGGCCGACTGCAGACAGGCGCAACAGACTGCCAGCGCATATCTTCCTTCCTCGCCGGTCACCGGGTTGCCCCCCGTATGTTCAAGAAAGGCCGACCAGTCCTGGAGCAAGGGGAGAATCGTCGGCCGAGACGGATACGGATTCGGGGGCTCTACCATGGCATTTTGAATTCGTTTGGTAAACCCATGAACTTGATCCCCATGCAACTGCCCCTCTTCGCATATGAATTCATATCGACCGCTCCGGGCATGCCCAACCTTGCTGACATCGACGGTGCCCACTACCCCATTCTCACACTCGGCCAAAATGACAACCAGGTCTTCCAACCTGCTGCTGTGTACAACGCGACAGGCTGCCATTACCCTCACCATACGCAGCCCGGTGATCACCCGCAGGGCATCGAAAACGTGTACGGCCGTATGGATGAGCACACCGGCCCCAGCGGTTTCCGGCTCGTCATGCCAGGAGAGGGACGACGGCTCCAACCGCTGATTGACGGCAAAGGAATGCAGCCGACCCATCCGCGGCAGCTGTTCCCGCAATGATTGGATCACCGGGTTGTAGCGCAGGGTCTGGCCGACCGTCAGCAAGCAGCCGCTCTCGGCCATGAGGCGCACGATCTCCGAGGCCTCCGCGGCATTGCGCGCCAGCGGTTTTTCCAAAAGCAGCGGCTTGCCGAGGGCGGCGCACTCCCGGGCGATCTCGATATTGAGAGCCGGAGGAGCGACCCCGATCACCGCCTGAATCTCCGGATCACGCACCAGCCGAGGCCAGTCTTCATAGTAGCGGGTCTGCCACCGGTTCGCCTGCTCCTTGCCTACCGAAGACCGTCTGCTGATGCCTCCGAGCACCAATCCTTCGATATCATGAACGATATGGTTTGCGTAACGACTGCCGTGTTTGCCAGTGCCAATAAGGCCGACCTTTTTCATATCCTTGCCGATCCCCTTGAAAGAGCAGTTGCGGCGGCCTGGACTCCGGAAGTTCGGCGGCCAGGACCGTCCTGAAAAAGATGACATAGCCGACCGCGCTGACAGATGCCACCAGCAGGGCCATGAGCGCCAGAAAAACAAGAAGACGCCGGATGGAGACAAAGCCAGGTCGTCTACTCGCCTTCTTCTTTGGACGTCTGCTTTTTGCCTTAGCTCCTTTGCGCGTGGGGCGGGCCATGTTGTTACTCCCTGTCATACCTGACGACAGACTTCCAGAGGAGTCTGTTTCCAACCATGACCATCCTATTTATCCCTACTCAACACATAGAGCGCGAGCCCCTCCAGGATGGCCCGATCATCAGCGACGGCTTGATCGCCAAATTCCTCCAAACGGCCAAGGGCATCCTCCACGGCCTGTTGCGCTCGGCGCCGGGTTTCGCCAAACCCTTCATACCGCTCTATCAACTCGCAGACCACAGCGACCTGCTTCTTCCTGGCGATTGGATCCTGCAGTATCTCCGCGAGCTGCTTTTTCTCGTTCGCTGTAGCCCTGTCCATGGTGATGATAAGAGGCAGGGTCATCTTCCCCTCGACCAAATCGTTGCCGACCGGTTTGCCTGTCTTTCGTCGATCTCCCGTGTAATCGAGCAGGTCATCAATCATCTGGAAGGCGCTGCCCAACCCTACGCCGTATTCGCGCAGCCTCAGACACTCAAGATCACCGCCCCCACCGAAAAGACCGCCGATTTCACAGGCAGCGGCGATGAGCAGGCCGGTTTTCCCCATGATAGCATCGTAATAGTCGGGCTCGGAGAGATTCAAGCGGCTGGCGTTGCGCAACTGCATGAACTCCCCATCCACCATGCCGGCAGTGGCCTCGCTGAATATTTTCAGTCCCTCACGTCCGGTCATCTCCCCGACAATCTTCATGGAGCGGGCATGGAGGAAATCACCGGCGAGAATTGCGGACACCAGACCGAACCGTTGATTGACGGCGGCTCGACCACGGCGGGTTTCGGCGTTATCGATCACATCGTCATGAAAAAGGGTCGCGCAGTGCAGATATTCAAACGCCGCAGCCAGTTGATAGACCTCTGCTTTACGGTAGCCGCACATCCTCGCCGCCAGCACCACCAGCAGCGGACGAATGCGCTTGCCGCCGTTGAACAGCCCATACTCGAGGACTTCGAGCAGAAGAGGGTCTACCTGGGAACATAACTGCTTGAGGTCGGAGCGCATGGCCTCGTCGATCGCCGCTGTCTCGGCGGCTATGGCTGCAAGCAGTTTCTCTGTTTGTGTCGTTGTATTCACCTCTCGTCATCCTTTGTGCCGGTCACCACCGAACTACGCAAAAATGTATCGAAAAATTCGGCGATCGGCTCCAATGTGCGGACCACCGGCGAAGGCGGCAGACTCAGACGGAAGGTCTTCCCGTAGCCTTTGGTGAACAAACGGACATCGAGGATGGCGATGACCCCTCGATCGTCCGCCGCCCGCATCAACCTGCCGACCCCCTGCCGCAGGCTGAGAATAGCCCGGGGAATCTGGAATTCAAAGAAAGGATTGCCGCCAGCTTCGGTTATCGCCTGGCTACGCGCCTGAATAACCGGGTCCGTGGGCACTTCAAACGGCAACTTGTCAATGATAACGCAGCTCAAGGCATCGCCTGGAACATCCACTCCTTCCCAAAAGCTCGCTACCGCCAGCAGCACCGAATCCGTTCTGTCGCAAAACTCACGAAGTAACGCGTTTCTGGAGGCTCTGCCCTGGACGAGCAAGGGAAAATCCAGCTGCTCCTCCATGAATTGGGCCATACTCTCCAGACCACGAAAGCTGGTACAAAGCACCAATCCCCGCCCGCGACTTAGCCGCAGGATATCGACGGCCCGCGCGCAGGCCATGGCCGAAAAGTCGGGAGACGCCGGCTCGGGGAAGCTGTTCTCCGGAACATAGAGCAACGTGCGTCGCTGATAGTCGAACGGAGACGCAAATCTGAGAAACTCCGTAGCCTCCCCCAGGCCCAAGCGACTTCGCAGGTAGCCGAACTCGCCTGCCGACGAGAGGGTCGCCGAGGTCATTACACACCAGGCAACCTCGCTATAGAGACTCTTCTCGAGATGCTGGGCGACATCCACGGGGGTAGCGGAAAGAACAACGGACCGCTCACGCCGCTCGTACCAGTACACGAAAGCGCCGGTGGTCGGACAGTCCGGCAGGGCAATCTCCAGCAGATTTTTATGCAGTTCCCGGCCCCTTTTTTCCAGGCTTTTCCACCCTTCGCCGTACTGCGAGCAGGCAGAGAGTTCTTCCGCCAGCCGCTCGATACCTGTTGCCAGCAGCTCGACTTCGAGCTGCCAGGCGGATTCTGTGAGTTCCGCCACCAGGCTGTCCAACCGATACCGGCCAAAGCGCGCAGGAAAAAGCGAAACAAACTCTTCCGTTCGTTGGCGCAAGCCGCGAATGGTCCCCAGTACGCGATCCAACCGGTCCGGGTCGAGATCTATCTCCGCCTGGCGGCTGATATCGGCAAGCAGATCGGAGAACTGATATTGGCTAAAGGAGCTACCGAAAAACGAACTCGCAACGTTCTCGAGATGATGTGCCTCATCGAATATCACTCCCTCATACCGAGGCAACACCTCACCAAAACCGTTATGCCGTAACGCCAGGTCGGAAAAAAAGAGATGATGGTTGACGACCAGGAGGGTGGCATTTCCGGCACGTTTACGCACCTGGCTGACAAAGCATTCGCCGGCTTCCGGGCAGTCGCCGCCCAGACACTGGTTGGAATGAGCGGAAATTTTCGGCCACAACCCTGATCGCTCCGGGAGCCATTCCAGCTCCGCCCTGTCGCCGGTATCGGTTTCGCCAAGCCAATCTTCGATGCGGCGGCACTCGGAATCGTCAACCAGTGAAAGCTGGGCTGCCGCCTGGTACTGGTGCCAGCGATAGCGGCAGAGATAGTTCTGTCTTCCTTTGATACAGATCGCCGGTATCTCCCGCCCGAGCATTGCCGCAATGAGCGGCACCTCCTTCTTCATGATTTGATCCTGCAGGTTCAACGTCGCTGTCGACACCACCAGGCGCTGACCGGACAGGATCGCCGGAATGAGGTAAGCAAGGGTCTTGCCGATTCCAGTTTCCGCTTCAACGACAAGCACCCGTGCGGCAAACTCATCGGTCGTCGGCTGCGAATCCCCGGAGATAATCCGGGCCACCGCCTCCGCCATTCCTTTCTGGCCGACACGCGGCTCGAATTTTTCAAGGCAGCGGGCAAGCGGCCCGTCGGGTGAGAAATAGTCTGTCATTTGAAGTCGAAAGAAAACGTCGGCCACACGAAAATATATTCAGGAAGATATTTCAAAAAATGCAAGGTGAGTATACAATAGAAAAGCTAACACGAGTAGACGATTTTCATTATTTTTGCCGGTGCAAGCAGGCAACGGCAGGGAAAGGCCCGCGCCACCTGACAGATTCCAGGGCCGTTCCGCGATATCAATTCCGAACAACACCCGCTGCACGCCACGCGACTCACCTGCACGACCGACATCCACAAGCCAGGGTACTTTTATGGTTGAACTCCTCACCGGATCCGACACCCAGCTTTCCCTGCCGGCTGCTCAGATGCTGGACAGGGGGGAGGCCGTGGTCATCGTGGATGATTCACCCGAAGTCGTTCTCCTGCTCAATCACTACCTCACCAAACACGGGTTCACCATATTTCAGGCCGGTAGCGCCAACGAACTCTACACCCTACTCGAAACTCGGCGTATCGCCCTTGTGCTTCTCGATATCGGTCTGCCGGATAAAGACGGCAGAGAAATCCTTACGGATATCGTGCCCAATTATCCCGACCTGGGAATCATCATGGTGACCGGCACGACCGATCTCTATACGGCACTGGATTGCCTGCGGCAGGGAGCGGACGATTATCTCACCAAACCGGTCAGCTACGAACAATTCAACCGCACCATCAGGTCGACCCTGAAAAAGCGGCGACTCGCCATTGACAACCGCCATTTCCAACAGGCGCTTGAAACTACCAACATCCGCACCCAGTTCCTGCACCAGCTCAACCTGCAGATGAATACGGTGTATTTGAGCACCATCGAACTCAAGGGCATTCTCCAGGCGATTCTGGTCGGTATCACTTCCGAGGAAGGACTCAAATTCAACCGGGCTTTCCTGGCGCTGCACAACGAAGAGAGCCGGATGCTCGAAGGCCGACACGCCATCGGGCCGGATGGGCGCGAAGAGGCGGGCCGGGTATGGGATTCGATCAAACAGAACAACTTGCACCTTCACGATATCATCAGCAACCTGCAGACCAACGGTCTTTCCGGAGATATCCAGGTCAACAGGATCGTCCACCAACTACGCATCCCCTTTGCCAGTCACGATCACGTGTTGATTGCGGCCTGCGACAGGCGACGGAGCATCGTGGTCAACAACGGCCAGGCGGAAAACTGCACGGTCCCGGAAGATCTGCTGCATCTTCTTGACAACGACTCCTTTGTGGTCGTCCCGCTCTTTTCTCCCAGCAAGTCGCTGGGTGTGATCATTGTCGACAACTATATTACCCGCAAACCAATATCCTCCGAGGATATCCGCGCCCTGGAGATCTTCGCCAGCCAAGCCAGCCTGGCCATAGAGCACAGTCATCTTTACGAGGACATGCGCGACAAGATCCGCGAGCTGGAATTCGTCACCCAGGAACTCGAAAAGAGCAAAGACCTCCTGGTCGCCTCCGAAAAGTATTCGGCTATCGGCCACATGTCCGCCCAGCTCGTCCATATCATCCGTAACCCCATCACTTCGATCGGCGGCACCGCCCGCCTCCTGGCCAAAAAACGGACGATGAGTATATCGCCAATTTCCTCAACATCATCACCAAGGAAGCATCCAGGATCGAATCCACCCTGGAAGATCTTTTCAGTTTTGTCGAAGACAAAGCGTTGCAGCCCGCTCCCCACCCGCTCTACACCCTGATCCGGCGCAGCGTGATGGTCTTCTACCCGGCAATGAAAAACGGTAATATCAAGTATACGCTCGATCTTCCCGGCGAGAGCCCGACCATTATGGTGGATGGCATCAAGATGCGGCAGGTGTTCATGCACCTGGTGAAAAACGCCATAGAGGCCATGCCCCACGGAGGAGAACTGGAGGTGAGCTGCAGCGAGGATTCGCTCGCCCTGTGGGTGAACATAACCGACAACGGCACCGGCATTGCAGACAACACCATGCAGCACGTCACCGACCCTTTTTTCACCACCAAGACCTACGGCACCGGCATGGGACTGACCCTGGTGGAAAAGATCGCCGCAATGCACGGGGCGACCTTCCATTTGCGCCACCACGGAGGCGGCGGCATGGTGGCTTCGCTTCAAATTCCCAAATCCCTGCTAACGGCGCAAGAGGGAAATGCCGCAACCCAGCAGCAGCAAGAGTAAAGCGATCGCAAGCGTTCCTTGCAGTGCCTGCATGAAGAAACCGAGCTGAGAAGCGCCGATTTCATGCAAGTTCCTACTGCCGCTGTAATGGCCGAAAAAAAAGGCAAAGCTGCCCCCAGCCGCGGCGGCACCGCTCAGCATCCCGAAATTTCTGGCAGTAGCCAGGATCCCTGCTGTAAGTCCCGCGTATCTCTCCGTGACTCGATTGAGCACGGAAGCGCTGTTGGGCGAAAGAAATATCGATTGACCGGCCCCGAGCAATGCCAGCCTCCAGACTATTTCACCAACCGAAGAATGAGCGGTGAGGCGGATCAGCAGAACAACGGCCAGGCTGCTCACTGCAAGCCCGGTGGTTGAAATCAGCCTGGCGCTGCCGATTCGGTCGTACAGCCAGCCGGAAAGCGGAGAGACCACAACCAGGCTCACCGGCACCGCCATCATGGTCAGCCCGATTTTGCTCACCGGAAATTTCAGGCCGTAGTCGAGATAAAACGGCATGATAATGAGGATGACGAAAAGTGCGGAAAAAGAGATCGCCACCGTGGCGACCGCGGTCCAGTAGTAGCGCTTTCGCACCAAAGATACCGGCATGATAGGGTCCGAAGCCTGCGCTTCGACCTTGAAAAAGAGATACAGCGCCACCACAAAAACGACAGCCCCCAGACCAACCACCGGCAAGGTGTGTGTGGGCATCAGCTTGAGCAGACCGACATAAGCTATCACCAAAACAATCCATAGCATTCCACCGGTCCAGTCAAAGCAAATTTTCCTCCGCAGTTCTGCTTTGTTGAGAGGTGGCAGCAAAAAGATACCTCCCAGCAGGCAGATCAGCACGCCTAGTGGCAGATTGACCAGGAAGATCGATCTCCACGAAAAATGTGAGAGCATATAGCCGCTGACCGCGGGGCCTCCCATCAAGCCGCATGAAGTCGCTACCCCTACGAGTCCCAGGGTTTTGCCGAGATGCTCCGGTGGACAGGTGAATTTAATAATTGCCGGTCCGGCCGACATCATCATCGCTGCTCCAAATGCCTGTACGCCTCGAGACCACACAAGCGATGAAAAGGATCCTGATATTCCACAAAGAAGCGAACCAATGGTAAAGACCGCCATCCCGGAGACAAAGATGCGCCCCTTCCCCACCTGGTCGGCTAACCGCCCCCAAAACACCAGGGAAAAGGTTATCACCATGAGATATATCAGCACTACCAACTCGACCTGGACCAGAGGCAGATGAAAATCCCGCATGATAGCGGGCAACGCCACGTTGATCATGCTGCTGTCCATGGTCGAGAGCAGTACGCCGCAGGCGACCATCAGGAAATAGTGCCAACGCTTCTCCTGCACGTGTGTATTCATAAACTGAGACAAAAAGGTGGTGAACGTTTACAGTTCATTGGCTTGGCCAGTCTTTAGTTGACCCGGTGAACGATTACAAAAGGTGGAGGAATTTCCCCGAAATCACACTGATCCTATAAAAAAAGGCGGATCCCCCGTCAAGGGGATCCGCCTTATCTCAAAATTGCTGCTACTTGATCTCAGATCAAATTAGAAGGCAATTTCCAGGGAGAGGCCGAAACCAAAAGGATCCTGGTCGCCTTTATCCCAATCGACATAACCGATGGCAGCGTTAATGGAAGCGCCGTCGCTAATGGCATAGCTGGCGGAACCGCTGAATTCCCAGTTGCTGTTATCCTCGGTCAAGGAACCGCCGTTGGCAGCGTTCTCGCTGATGTCGGAGTAGGCCACGAAAGCGGTGAGGGTCAGGTCCTGAGAGACCTTGTAGGACGGCTGAACACCAACGAAGACGGTGTCACCGTAAGCACCGATATCGGCACTCTCGCCAATGGCGATCTGGCTCAGGTTGCTCTGAACAACGAAGTAGCCGAAGTTGCCGTCGGCCTTGTAGCCGTTGTTGGTGTAACCAACCAGACCGGTAAGGGAGGCAGCACCCATGGGCAGGGTGGCGGCAACGTAGCCACCGGAGCCGTTGTCGACGGTTCCCTGATAGTCGCTGTCCTCGTAAGCGATTTCCGCGACAAGACCAATGTTGGCAACTTTGCCGTCAACATGAACGGTGCCGCCGAAACCATCGCTGCCGCTGGTGCCCTGCTGGTTGTCATCGTAGACACCGCAAGCGATCAACGACCAGTCAGCATTCAGTTTCTGCTGCAGGTAGATACCATAGCGGTCAACGTTGTCGTCGGTGGTGTCATCAACGCCGAAGTTGGGGCTGTTCGCCACAACAGAGCTTCCCTCGGAGAGGATGTCATAGAACACCATGGCGGTGGTATTGCCGCCTTCGTACACTGCCTGAACGCCGTCGGCGCGTTTATCCCATACAAACCAGTCGGTCACGTTACGCGGAACGTAACCAGCCTCGATCTTGATCGGACCCATCGGAACACCGATATAAGCCCAGTCGTTATAGACGTTGGTGCTCTTGTCGCCGGTGTTGAGGGTACCATTCCACTGGGCATCGCCCATCCGGAGACGAACCTTGGCGTAGGCGCCGCCTTTGCTCTCGGCAACCATTTTCACGCGAACACGGGATGCCCAGTGGGTATCCTCGGAATCTGCAGAGGTATACTCCTGCTGGTCGTAGAAACGGGCACGGGCATCACCGCTGAAGCTCACGCCGGGAGCGGCGAAAGCAGCGGTTGCGGTGCCGACAAACAACAGTCCTGCCGCGGCAGCAATAATCTTTTTCATCTCTTTTCTCCTTACATTGCTAAGAAATACCCAAAATCTGGGGCATACTCGTTACCTCCCACCCCGAGGTGAAGGCAGGTGGACTGTACTGCAGCTTACGTCAAACGATTATAAGACGTTCTATCTCCAGCCAGGACCAATGTCAAGGATTTTTTACCTGAGGTTAAATTTTTTATACTTTTAGGACTATCACCCGAATACCCTTAAAGAATGAGATGCTCGCCATGAAGTATCATTATTTGGTCGTTTTTGCCTTTCGACCGGTTTGAACTTCCAGGTCATACCTTAAAATTCTGCTGGAATTTCCTGTTAATAGACCAAAAAACTTACGATCGGGTATCTGGGCGATGTACAGATCCTCCATTGCCGTCCCGTTTTTGATGGAGGCATCTTTTTTGAACGGACTCAGTTCATAATCGGCCACATAACCGCTGATGGCGTTGGTACGCCACATCTCCCGCATCGCCGAGTCGTTCCAGCTAAGACACACCACGCTTCCGCCGTCGTATTCCCTGGTATTGACCAACCATTTGGTCCACATCCGCTTATTCCGACCTACAATCACCTCCTGCCGTCCATCCCCGGTCAGATCGGCGGCGATTATCCTGGTGGGAATAAAGCGAAGGCGTCGACTGGCCGTCGTCCCATCTTCGCCAGCAACCCGAATCGACGAACTGAGCGTCGGCCCAATGAAATTGCGACTGCCGCCGTAGTCTTTGTCGCTGACCCACAACAGCTGATTGGCGCTGTTATACACCAGCAGTTTTTCCCTGGCGTCGACCGCCACCACCTCCGGTGCGCCATCACCATCGAGATCCGCCCAGGCAAAATCGAACAAGCCGACATTCTTCGGCAGGGACAAAGCCTCCCCCTCATGGACAGCGGAAAAGCCCGAGGCAATGTTTAAGCGATATACGCCGTTGGCAATGTAACTTTCGCCGGCAAAGCGGCTGGCACGCTGCCCGGCGAGCATCCAGCCCTGACCGGGTTTAAGCACCGGGCGGATGTACCAGCCGATATTACCCAACATTTGCCTCAGGCCTGCACTCTTGCTCCAACTGAAGATAGCGGATGCCGCCCGCTGCTCTTCGTTGGCACTGACATATATTTCCGGATTGCCGTCCCCGTCGAGATCGGCGATATTGACCGCATGCACTTTATACGTTGCGGGAAACTTGTACACTCCGAGTTTATTGAGCCGAATACCTTTGAAGCTGTATACCGTGAGTGAAGTCCGGGAGGCGGCGACGACTTCGGGTACACCGTCCCCGTCAAAGTCTCCAGTCGCCAGCGAAACGATCATCGAGTCGATTTCCTTGCTCCGTCGCATCCCGAGCGCCTGTACCTTTTGCTCTCCCTTTTCCCCTTTGGTGACGATGGTGCCCTGTTCAAACAGGCCTCGTCGATATTGTTTCTCAGGGTGTTCCGTGGCAAAGCCTTCCGCCCCTTTGGCTCCGTTGTCGGCTACAGCAGGAGTTTCAGGAGTTCCAATACCAATACCCCTGGCCGCGATGTCTTCCACGAGATTGCCTATTGCTTCCAGAATGTGCCCTTCGTTTACGGCCTGAGCGGAAAATTTTCCGGGCGAGTCGGGCTCATGCCTGCCGGTCACCAGAACCTGAATTTTCAGACCGGATTGAAGCTTGTACAACCCGCCCGATATGACATAATCCACATGGAACCGGGTAAAAAGCGAGCCGTTCTTCGGCAGTATCTTCTCACCGTTTTCCAGTTTTTTGATTTCCTGCGCCTTGAGTGCGTAATCGACTATCTCTACCCCGTTTTTGGCTGCCAGTCGGCTCGACACCATGGACCTGACACTGTCGGTCAGATAGGCGAAATTGCCTGCCGCAGTGCCATCAAAGGGGAGGATCATAACGCGGGCCACCGCCTGCCCCCCGCCGGAATCGGCCTCAGGCCCCGCAGCAACCGCCAGTGTTGATCCGCAACTCAACAGAACCAGTACAATAAGAGATACAACCCTGCTCAACATGTTTTCTCCTCTGTAATTTCCGTACCCTTTCACCGGCAAAGAGACGTTCCGGGCAGTGTCGTCAACGATTGTTCACAAACCGGGTCGAACGGCTCCACGCCCTCCACGTCGAAAGGCCGTGGCGTATTTCGCCTGCACGCAGTGCGCTCAGGCTGTACCTATAGCTTACTTTCCCCTCACCCGCAAGCGAAGTATACGGCGGAGGGCGCCTCCATTTTCTTCTTAAATCGAGACCATCGACAAACCAGACAAACGTGGCGGGCACCTGAGCCCGCATTTACATCTTGACTTTTTATTCTGAAAACCGCATTATGAGAGTGAAGTAAAATTTTTTGTACTGAAGTCGTCCACCGTGACCAGGGGAGCAGTGCGTTGGCGACTTTATCCCTCACGCTTAACGTAATCGGCTATGATCAGAAGTATAGCAATATATATAACGGTTGCCGTCGCACTCTTTATGGCTCAAGGGGCCAGCGGCGCCGATCTCGGTAATCTCAGCGTATACAAGGTAACGACTTACAATCTTGGCGCGCTTTTGGATCAACCGAATTCGTCCAACTTGAGTGTCAGTGACTATGAGCCCTTGATGATCACCGGAGCCAATGCCGACATCCTCAGCAATCATCTCGGCCTGGGCGATCCCTTGAAGACCACTCCTGACATCAAGGCAATTCGAGGATTCGCCATCTCCGCTCAATACAGCGCCACCTCCAAGCTTGCGGTCCAGGGCGCATTCGGCATGGCCAAAAACAGCTGGGATCCCAGCGATTCCGTCCAGGACTCGAGTTGGGAAGCCAATCTCGGCCTGGTATACAAGTTCCTGAACAACCTGAGTTATGAGGTGCACTTCGGCTATATGGAAACCGGCGATCTTTTCAAGCAACGAAGTAGTTACAGTGATATTGAGAGCATTGTCATGGTCAGCAACAAACTGACTATGAGCTTCTGAGCGATCTCCCTTTTCCTTTCTGCCCGGGGCCCGATTGATATCCCTGATTGCCGGTTACCAAACCGGAACCCACCAAGAAATCTAGGAGGTTGTCCGAGAATAGCAATTTTCTTTCGGATCAAGGCGAACTCGAAAAAATCACCGGAGGCATATACTTAATATTCCGAGGATATTTTTTCGCTTTCAACGAAGATATGGGAGAAAAGGGCATTCTGGGACAGCCTCCCAGCTAGCCCCTTGCCGAAATACGACAAGGGGTTTTTTGCTGGTGGTCTGATGCGTAGAAAACAATTCGTTTTCCCTCCGCCATCGCCCAAGTCGAATCTCAGTTGGAATTGAGGCTGAGAGGAATGCAGCGATTTGCCGGCATACATTTCCTTGAAATTCTTCCGTTTCTGTCATCTGCCTGAAGACTCAGGCTTTACCCCTTCTTCGCGCTGGGAGGTCCAATGAGCAGCACTTCGACGTACAACATTCTCATGTACTCCCACGACACCTATGGTCTTGGCCATATCCGCCGCACCATGGCGATCGCCAATCATCTCCGGGATGCCAATACCAATGTTCTGATTTTGACCGGATCCCCCATTGCCGGTAGATTTCCTTTCCCGGAACAGGTCGATTTCGTCAGAATTCCCGGCATGATCAAAAAAACCAATGACGAGTACCAATCATTGTCCATCCGTATCGATCCGGAACATGCACTCAGCATTCGCACCAATATTATCCTTGCCACCGCCCAGACCTTTCGCCCCAACCTCTTTATCGTCGACAAGGAACCGCACGGACTAAAAAAAGAGGTACTGCCCACCCTGGAATGGTTGCGCCGATCCAGCCCGCAAACCACCTCGATCCTCGGCTTGCGTGATATTCTCGATGATGCAGAGGTGATCTGCAAAGACTGGAGTGAAAAGGATGTCTATTCCACCTTGGCCGAGCTGTACGACGAAATATGGATCTACGGCAATCGGGATATCTACAACCCGGTGGAAGAATATCGGATTCCACAATCCGTTCAGCAAAAGGTCACTTTCACCGGCTACATCCCGCGCAGAAAACTGCCGCAAGGCACCCGCACTCACATTCGCCGCCAGTATCGCCTGCTTGATGAGGACATCTTTGTGCTGGTCACCACCGGAGGCGGCGGCGATGGATGGGAACTGCTCGACAACTACTTGTCCATGCACGACTATTTTCCCACCAGTCTGCCGCTGAAATCCGTGCTGATCACCGGCCCCTTCATGCCAAAGAGGCAGCGGGAAAAAATTAAGAAGCGAGCCAAGCTCCACGGTATCAAGACCCTGCCGTTTCATCCTCGTCTCGAAGAGATGATGAAAGGGGCCGATCTGGTCATTTCCATGGGGGGGTACAATACCATCTGCGAAATCCTCACCCAGAAAACCCCCGCGCTTATCGTTCCCCGCCAAACACCCCGCCGGGAACAACTCATCCGGGCCATGTGTCTCAAAGAGCGTGGGCTTCTCGATTATATCCCCTGGAACGAGGTGACTCCCCAACTATTGAGGGATAAAATCTTCTCCATCATCGATAACCGCGAGAAATTTGTCGAGGCAATGAACGGCTTCGCCCTCTCCGGGCTCGATACCATGCTGAGTCGGCTTCACCGCCACCAGGAGGTGACTCATCCGCAAAATCTGAGGCCCCCCGGCACAGCCTCCTAGGAGCCTGTCGGATTATAGGCATTTTTGCTCAGATCGAGGCAAACTCGAAAAAAGTACCGGAGGCATATACTGAATATTCCAAGGATAATTTTTTCGAGTTTAACGAAGATATGGGGAAAAAGGGCATAATCCGACAGGCTCCTAGAGCACCGGTTTACTGTTATATGGACTTTCCCCAAAAAACGCCAATGTCAACACCACCCGTTATCGGTTATGTCTTAAAAGGGTATCCACGCATCTCGGAGACCTTCATCTCCAATGAGATCCTGCAGCTTGAACGGTTGGGACTCACCCTTCGCCTTTTTTCCATGCGTCATCCGCGAGAGAATTTCAGCCACGCCTCGATCAAGCAGATCCGGGCCAGGGTGGATTACCTGCCAACCGAGTTGCTGTTTGAACTCCCCCGCCTGCTGATCCCCAATATCTTCCTGGCGGTCAAACAGCCCGAACGCTTCCGCAAAGCCCTCCGGCTGGCAAGCGAGAGGTATCGTCGGTCCGGCAGTACCGCTACCGTCAAGCATCTCCTGCAGGGCGGGTATATGGCCAACAATTTCCTGCTGCGACATCCAGAAATTCGGCATCTGCATGCCCACTTCGCCCATTCGCCGACCTCGGTGGCGATGTTTGCCTCCCTGCTCTCCGCACTCCCTTTCAGTTTCACCGCCCATGCCAAGGATATCTATACCTCTGATGCGCGACAGCTACGGGAAAAAATCGACAAGGCCCGTTTCGTCGTTACCTGCACCCGACATAACAAGGAGTACCTCAGCGAGGTTGCCGGCAACTCGGCCACACCGATCCATTGCATCTATCACGGCATCGACCTGGAATTGTTCCACCACGCCCAGCAAACTGTGGTCTCCACCCCTCCCTACCGGCTGCTCACCGTGGCCCGCATGACCGAGAAGAAGGGACTGCCCACCCTCTACAGGGCACTGGCGATCCTGAAAAAGCAGGGGGTGGAATTTGAACATATTCTGATCGGCGACGGCGACGACCGAGAGCGGATTCTCGAACTCATCCACTCCCTCGAACTCGATGGGCACTGTCACTGGTTGGGAACCAGAACCCATGAGGAGGTCCTGGGCCAGTACCGGCGAAGCGACCTCTTCGTGCTCTCCTGCGAAATTGCCGAAAACGGCGATCGCGACGGCATACCCAACGTCCTGGTGGAGAGCCTGGCCATGGGTGTGCCGGCCCTGTCCACCACCGTTTCCGCGATCCCCGAGATCCTGCAACACGGTCGAACCGGGTATACGGTGCCGTCGGCTCAGCCGCAACAACTCGCCGAGGCCATGATCCTCATGTTGCAGGATCAGGATTTGCGCCGCCAGCTCATCAGTCAGGGCAAGGCCTGGGTAAGGGAACAATTCGACAACCGAAAATGGATCGAGAATCTGGCCCGGCTGTTTCGCAGCCAACCTCACTTGAACCACTGCTGTTCGGATAAAAGCCATGCATGAAAAACACAGCACCCACGGGGCGCGAGCAGAGACGGACCAGTCCGCAATCTTTGGTCTTTTGCGGCATGGCGAAACAGAATGGAATTGTGAAAAGCGGCTTCAGGGACACGGCGATTCCCCCCTTACCGAAGCGGGAAAAGAGCGCACCCTTCGGTGGGCACGCCACCTCGCGGCAGAAGAGTGGCATCATATTATCGCCAGCGACCTCGGCAGGGTGCGGGAGACCGTGGCAATCTTAAACGAGGTGCTGACATTGCCGCTTGATTTCGACCCGCGATTACGCGAACAGAGCTGGGGCGAGTGGGAAGGTCTGCGGGTGAGCGATGTACAGCGCCGGTTTCCCCTGGAGCTCGACCAACAGATACGGGCTGGCTGGGATTTCCGCCCCCCCGGCGGTGAAAGCAGGCTGGAGGTGAAAAACCGGGTGTTCTCGGCGCTGGAAGACGTATTCGCGCGGTCGAGGCAAAAACGAATACTGGTGGTCTGCCACCTTGGCGTTATCAAATGTCTGGTCTTCAGCGCCGTCGGACGCAAATTCCTGCCGGAGGAACCGTCGCTCCTCAATAACGACGGGTTGCATACCCTAGCCCGAGATCGATATGGATACCGGCTGGTCGATCTCAATATTTGCCCCGCACCATGAAAATCGCCTACTACTGTCAGCATGTGCTCGGGATCGGCCATTATCACCGCAGCCTCGAAATCTGCCGGGCCCTGGCAAAGCACCATCAGGTGACGCTGATCGTCGGCGGCCCCGAAGTCCGGTTGGAAAGCGACGCCATCGGAGTCTACCGATTGCCAGGCTTGCAGATGGATGCTACCTTTCACAATCTCGCGCCCACGGATTCCAGTACTACCCTGGAGGAAGTACGCGAGCAACGCAAGCAGATGCTCGCGACCTTTTTTGCCCGGCAGAGTCCGGAAATGTTCGTGGTGGAACTCTACCCATTCGGCCGCAAGAGCTTTCGCTTTGAACTCGATCCGGTACTGGCTGCCATCCGGGCAGGCACCCTTCCTCCATGCCGATGTTATGTCAGCCTGCGTGACATCCTTGTCGAACGCCCCACCGACAGGGAAAAGTTTGAAGAACGGGCGATAGCAACCCTGAACCGCTACTTTGACGGACTGCTGATCCACGCCGACCCGGAAATCATCACCCTGGATGAAACGTTTGGCCGGGTGGCGGATATCGAAATCCCCAGGGCCTATACCGGTTTTGTCACCAGCCCACCCCCCGGCCGCTCCGAGCGCTCCCGCTGGCGCAAACGGCTCGGACTCGACGAAGACGACCGTCTTGTGGTGGTGAGCATCGGCGGCGGCAATGTGGGCGGCGAGTTGCTTTCTGCCTGCTGCGAGGCACAGAGGCAACTCGAGGGCGCGGCTCGCTGCCATATGCAGATTTTCACCGGCCCCTATTTCGCAGCCGATGCATTTGCGCAGCTCGAGCACCGGTTGCCGCCCCGGACGACCTTAAGCCGCTTTTCCCATACCTTCCCGGCCTGGCTGCAGGCAGCGGATCTCTCCATATCCATGGCTGGCTACAACACCTGCATGAATATCGTCCAGGCCGGTGTGCCGGCCCTGGTTCTGCCGTTTGCCGAAAACAGGGAACAGCTGCTGCGGGCCCGACGACTTGCGAAAAAAGCACCAATCTCCATTTTGTCGCCCACCGCACTCGCGCCCCAGCCGCTCTCAGCCGCCATCTGGGAGCACTGCCACAAGCCGCGCCACGAGAACACCATCAACCTCGACGGTGCCCAAGCAAGCCGCCGAATCCTTGAAGAGTGGCACTGCCCAGGGTATACCCATCCATGAACAGCCAGCCCTCCGCCTTGTACCAGGCTCCGCCGCCGACCTCGCTCGACAAAACTCTGGCCATGGCTAGAGATCGGGGAATGCAACGCGCCTCATCGCTTCCAGTCCGGCTGTTTTTCCGCGCCGATGATATCGGCGTGCCGTCATCACGATTTGCCCGAATGATTGCGCTTTTCCAGCGACACCGGTTGCCGCTCTGTCTGGCGGTGGTGCCCACCTGGTTAACGGCCGACCGCCTTGCCCGGTTGCGAGAATATACCGGCGACGACGACTGGCTCTGGTGCTGGCACCAGCATGGCCGCCTGCACAGAAATTTTGAAAGCACGGGGAAAAAACAGGAGTTTGGGCCGGCCCGAAACTATGCGGCAGTGAGGCGGCAGCTTCTTGCCGGCCGACAGCGTCTGGAAATGCTCCTGGGCGAGAGTTTTTTCCCCTTTTTCACCCCGCCCTGGAACCGCTGCAGCCGGCAGACGCTCCTCGCCCTTCGGGATCTGCATTTTAAAGGGCTCTCCAGAAGCCGAGGAGCTCGACCCGAGGCAGGCGAGCTCCTTCCCGACATCCAGGTCAACGTCGACCTCCACACCCGCAAGGAAACCGATCCGCAATTGGGGCTCGTGAACCTCGTTCAAGAATTGGAGGACGGGCTTGCTTGCGGTTGCTGCGGTATCATGCTGCATCACCAGCGGATGAATGAAAACGCCTTTCTGCTGCTGGAGCGACTGCTCTCCATTCTGGCCGCCACGCCCGGCATCCGTCCCTGCCGGTTTAACGATCTGATTTGATGGCGATCGTCCGCTTTTGGGCCACCTGACCAGGCCAGAACAGCAGCAGGTTGCCTCCCAGCAGGAGGAGGCCAATAAGCGGATCGATCGTCTTCAGATCGAGAAAGCGCAGGTAAAAGCCTTCCCGAAAGGTGGCAGCCGGAACGACCAGCAAAGCCTGGGGGTCAAAGCCGTAGCTGAAGACAATCAGCCCGACAAAGAGTATTTCCAGAACCAGCACCGGGACCGCCGGAATATGGTGGGGGCAGAGAGCGCCGACAACAGCGGCGGCAAGTGCCGCTACGGGCAAAAAAAGCCCGGTGTTGACCCGCATCTCAAGCCAGACCGACTGGTCTGCAAGCTGGGAGAGCACAAAACCGGCAACGAGCCCGAAAAAGGCAAAGCGTAAAATTTTCATTGTCCCTGTTGTTTCCACGTCCTCATATCAGCTTGAGGGTCACTACCACTTTGGTGCCATCAGCGGGGAGCACATCCTTATTGCCCTTCATCGAGACCTCTTTTCTCTTCTCGATAGCCCCATAGGTATATTGGGAATTACTGACAATGCCCACCGGGCAGCTGTCGAAACAAAGCAGGCATCCGGTTTTTTTCGCTTTGGCGGTAGCGAGGTTGCCGCCGAATTTCATGGTGATCGGCTTGTGGTTGGACTCGAGGACCACCTCATCGATGGAGTAGCTCCGTTTGGCCCCCTGCCAGCTCACGCTCACCTGAAAAGCCGACCCCTTGACATGGGTGAACTCCTTGTTCTTCAGCGTCATGTTCTCGCCGGGGACGGCGCCGATCTCAAGCAGAGCGTGGTAGAACGGTTCGGGTTGTGCGAAACCGCGCAGGACCGCTTTACTGCCGTTGCTGCCATCTTTGAAGACGGCGAAATGCCGGGTGGGCTGATAGAAATACTTGCCGTTGACTTCTGCAAGAAATGAGACTGTCTTCGCCCCTTTATCAACGACCAGGGGATGGTCCACGGTAAGCGCCTGGGTATCGGCGGAAAATGCCGCGGAAACCGGCAGTAAAACCAAGATCAGCATCAGGTAGAAAGCCTTTTTCATCATAATCCTCCATAAATTTCGTAAAAACCACATGTTGCATCTTAGGAGCCTGTCGGACTATAGGCATTTTTTCTCGGATCGAGGCAAACTCGGAAAAATTACCGGAGGCATATACTCAATATCCCGTGGATAATTTTTTCAGGTTGAACGAAGATATGGGAAAAAAGGGCATAATCCCGACAGACTCCTAGAGCGTTTTTTTCAAGTCTTCGCTGCACCGCCGATACCTCGTAAAGAGAACCGGCGCCAACGAAACCAGACCGATAAGCAATGCCCCGACAATACACTCCCCGGAAATTTTCCCCCTCACCAGATCGAGCAATGAGCTTGAAAAAACGATAAAGGCAATACAAGCCGGCAGCATGCAAACTGCGGTTGCCAGCGCATAGTGCAGGAACCGGACGCGAGTGAGGCCGAAGGCATAATTGAGCAAATTGAACGGGAACAGCGGCACCAGCCGGGTGAAAGCGACGATCTTCCACCCGTGGAGTTCGACATTGTTCTGCAGACTCTCCCAGCGGGGACCACGCAACCGGGAACTCACCCAGTCGCCGGCCACATAACGGGAAAGCAGAAAGGCCAGGCAAGCGCCGGCGGTCGCCCCGGTGATGGTGTAGACCACCCCCCAAAAAGGACCAAAGAGGATACCACCAACGATGGTAAGCGGCAAACCGGGAAGAAACAGCGAAGGGGCAAGGCAATAGATGCCCATATACATGAGCGGACCGAGATATCCCCAGCCCTGCAGGAGTTCGTGCAAATGCCGGGTGTCCGCGTATTGGGCAAGACCACTCATTCGGATGGCCGCAACAGCGGCCAACACCACTACCAAAAGGAACAGTTTGAACACCACTGCCTTCTTGCCAGCCGGTGCGCTCGCGGCACATGTCCGTTCCCTGGTGCGAGCCCCCCTGCCTGTTGCCGCAGCGTTTTTTTCAACCGCAGCCGATTGCGATAGGTAAACGGCGCCCGGGCCACCCGAACCGTGCCCGCCAAGGCTGCTTCCGGGGCAAGCAACAGGTCGACCAGATGACTGGTCGGGGTACGGCGGCCCAGCATGCCGGCACAGCCGGCGCAGTAGGTAATGATGCGGTCACCGTCCGCCTCGATGCGCCGACGCCCGCCCCACTTGCCAGGGAAGTCATCGCGAATGCACCCCACAGCGCCGCCTTCCCCACAGCAGAGTGTCTTCTCCCGGCTATGCTCCATCTCGCGGATGGTGAGGCCCTGGGAGGTGATCATTTGCCGCACGGCATCATGCATACGCCCTTCTTGCCGGACCACGCACGGATCATGGACCGTAACCACTCCGGCAAGGTTTGCCACCGGCGTCTGGTACCTCGGGGCCAGACGCTCATAGACCGAGATCACCTCCAAGTCGCCGCCATATTTGGAGAATACCCGGTAACAATTCGGACAGGCGAGCACCACCTGCCGCACCCCCTCGGACACCAGATAGCTGCGCAGCTCGGAGAACATCGCCTGGAAATATTCTTGCCGGCCGAGATCGTGGGAGGGCTTGGTGCAGCAATCGAGGACAATCCCCATAGCCGGGTCATCCTCGCGCAACAGGCGATACAACTCAAGCGTCGCGGCAGGCCGGGTGCCTGGGAGCGTGCAGCCGGGGAAGAAAACCGAACGGCACTGCTCCGGCAGAGCGTACCAGGTATAGCGTCTGGAGGTGCCTCTGCGCTCATAGTCGAGCAACCGCCGATAGTCGGCGCAGTCACCGCCGTTGCTCTTGATACACTCGACTCTGAAATCAAGAAACATCCGGGCAGGATCCACACCGACCGGGCAGACGGCTGTGCAGAGTCCGCAGAGGCTGCAGGAAAACGCCGCCACCCGACCCCATTCCGGGTCGCGAAGAGCGTGGGCGGCAATCTCGCCGGGAAAGCCGTATTGCTGCAGGAATGCACAGTCGCGACGACACAATCCGCATCCGGTGCAGCGCCGAGCTAGATCGGCGGCGGCAGAAGCGGCGGCGATATGTACCTTCCCCTCGTGTTGCGCTGTATTCTTCATATGCGGTCAAATGGTGGAAACCGGTAGATAAAACAAAGTTCCCATCTAAACAGAATTCAACGATAAGTCAAATCGGTAAATACGATGCTATTCGACCTATCGATCTGCTTTTTTTGATCGAGGTGATCTACAAGGAAAGGTGCCGACGGAAAGACTATTCTTGTTGCGCTTTTCGGCGGGAACCGGCGATAAATCTATGATAGGTCTTGATCACCGCTTTTTCGGTGAGGCTGCGGATCCCGGCGATGGGGTTCTTGATGCGCATGGTCGAGCGGTTGCGGATGACCTTACCCATGGTAGCGGTGGTGATGCCCTTTTCCTGCTCTGCAATCACACGATCGATAATGGCAAAGAGGTTTTGCTCGAGCAGCACCTTCTTTCGGGCTTCGATGATATACGACAGTCGGTCCTCGTACTCGTGGGCCGCGATCACGCTGGTGATGATATCACGGGATCGACTGTAATCGTTGATATCGATGGGGATGAAGCTCTCCCTGGGAAAGTAGTCGGCGGCGTTGGGAGCACCGTGATAAAATGGCAGAGTGTAGCCAAGAAAGGCGTCCGGGAGTTTTTCCGTCAGGTGATGAGGATAGACGTGATTTTCCACGGCGATGTGGTACCGATACGGTTCGAGCGCTTCGGCCTTGTCGATCATGTTCCTCACCCCATGGCCGAAGATATCCAGCTCCGGCATTTCCTCTTTTAACCTCCAGGTAAACTCGACCCGGGTGGAATGCATGGTGGCCTTGCCGGTCCGCTCGGAACAAACGGTGGAGATGGTGCGCTTCTTTTCCGGGGGCAAGGCCGCCGCCAGCTGGTCCCAACAGACGAATTCGCCCTCGCCGAACGGCAACCCGTAGAACCACTTGAGCCCCGGGTGGTGAAAAATGACGTTGGGATGACGCATCGCCCACGGCTCCTGAAAGGTGAGGATACACCCGAACTGGCGCAGGTAATCGGCGCCGTAAACGGTGATCGAGGAGGGCTCGGCGGTAATCAGCAGGGTGCGCTCCCGGGGGCAGCACAGTTTTTCTTCGCTGAAGATGCCATTTCCCGGGGGAATATCATGGTCGACCACCAGCCAGTCATAGTCCCGGCAGTCCACATCGAAGTCGAACAGACAGCTGCCCCACTGGGCGCGGAGTCCAGGCAACTGCCGGCGAAACGTCGCCGGAGAACTGCCCCGAATGAGCCCGCGCTGCATGAACTTGACCTTGAATCTGGGTTTTCCCCACTCAGGCGCGACGACCTTTTCCATACCGTTATCCCTTTACCAACTTTCTTCGATATCGGGCAATCAGGCAACGAGGAGACTGCCCAAGAAAGCCCATCCCGAAACCGTCCTATCCTAGTGCAGGGATGTTGCGACGGCAACGTTTTTCGGTCCAGACAAACCCGGTGGGCTTAGGCACGCACTTTTCCCCTCCCGTCATCCTTGCTCCGCCACATTGACAACGTTCAAGGCTAAGATTAAGATTTATTTATAGTTTCGCAACGACTCACGACTGCCGCGCCCTCGCTTGCAAAAGGCCATTGCTGTCGCAAGTCGCTTGCTCGCCACTAAACCGGACTTCCCAACTGGTGTCCATCCAGAAATGAGATGATTCTGGATGGACACCAGCTAACCCTGCCGGCCCCGGAAAGGGATACCGATGAAACGCCTTGTTGCCCTGCCCTTGCGCAAGTCGCTGCTAATGGCGTACCAGTCTATCCGAGTGCGTTTTTTCCGCTCGCTCATCACCACCATGAGTCTGGTGTTGGCTGTGGCTTTTCTCTGCTTCATCCAGGTCGGCAACGATTTCGCCCAATCCCTGCTTGCCTCGGGCGATGCCACCCTGCGCCGGGAACTGGTTGTGGCCGGCTACGACATTGTCCAAGTGCATGCAAAAACACAACGGCCTGATCGGACGCTTTCGCCCAGCGGCAACCAGAGCGGGCACACCGGGGCGGTTGCGGAACAGCCTCGGGACACCGGCAATTTTCAGCTGACGGGCTCGGCCAAACAGCGCTGGATCGTTTTCCTCTCGCTGCTGGTCTGCGTTGTCGGCATCGTCAATGCCCAGCTGATGTCGGTTACCGAGCGCTTCCGCGAGATAGGCACCTTGAAATGTCTCGGCGCCCTCGACCGGTTCATTGTCCGCCTCTTCGTTCTCGAAGCGGCATTGCAGGGGGTTGCGGGTTCGCTCATCGGCGCCTTGCTCGGCATCGCTGCTGCAACCACGACCTCGCTGCTGCGTTTCGGTGTAGAGGTGGTGTATCGGTTTCCTTTATCGGAAATCGGCCTGTCCGCCGCGCTCGCTATCCTCACCGGAACGGGGCTGAGCCTTGTCGGTGTGCTTTACCCCGCTCTGCTGGCCGCCAGAATGCAGCCGGTGGAAGCGATGCGGGTCGACCAGTAAGCAGACGCTTTGAGGGCTGCAGTATAGACCTCCTCCGAGGCATCCTGGAAGAGGATTACACCCGGGCAGGTCATGAAAAGATGCATGGAGGGGGATCATTTACCAGCAGAATAATTCCAGTTCAGGAAACAACTTCCATGACAGCAAAACACATTGTCAGAGTGGCCGGCGTGACCAAAAATTTCGATCTCGGCAAAATCGTGGTCGAGGTGCTCAAGGGTATCGACCTGGTGATAGAGACCGGCAAATACATCTCCATTATGGGGCCCTCGGGTTCCGGCAAGTCGACCCTGTTCAACATGATCGGCGGGCTCGACAAGCCCACCGGCGGCAAAGTATTCATCGACGAGGTCGATATCGCCCAGCTCGACGCCTATGAGCTGGCGTGGCTGAGGTGCCGAAAAATTGGATATATCTTCCAGACCTTCAACCTCATCCCGGTAATGACCGCCCTGGAAAACGTCACCATTCCCATGACCTTTGCCGGAGTTTCCGGTGACGATTCGCTCGAGCGGGGAATGGAGCTGCTGGAGCTCGTGGGGCTCGCCGGCCGCCATGCCCACCGCCCCTCGGAACTCTCCGGCGGCCAGCAGCAACGGGTGGCGGTGGCCAGGGCCCTGGCCAACAATCCGTCCATTATCCTCGCGGATGAGCCGACCGGCAACCTCGACCTCAAAACCGGCGAGGACATCATCAGCCTGCTCAAAGACTTGAGCAGCAGCTACAACGTCACGGTCATCTCGGCCACCCACGACTACAAGATGCTCAATGTTTCCGATCAGGTGGTGTGGATTCGGGACGGCAGAATCGATAAAATTCAGGATCGTTCCGAACTCGAAATCCAGACCGGAGGCCTGAGGGGGCACCTCATTATCATGACAAGGCGGCAACCCGAAACAGGATGCTGTGTTTACCGATTTCCCCGTCAGGTATGGGCCCTGCTGCTCTGCGTGTTGCTCTTTTCCTCTGTCCTCTGGTCGCCTTCCCGGGCGTTGGCCTCCACAAACTCGAGCGACCCCGGTTTTCTGGAAAGCACCATCAGGACCATGGCCAGCTACGGGGGGCGGCAGACCGGTTCGGAAGGGTCCCGGCAAGCCGCCGACTTTATAGAGGAAGAGTTCGGGAAGTTGGGGCTGCACCCGGTTTCCCATCTCTTTGGCCTGCCGATACGCAAGGTGAAAAGCGCCAACCTGGTGCTGCGCGGCGCAAGCTACCCCCTCCACCCGTTCCTCTATAACGCCATCACACCCGGGGCCACCAACGGCACCATCAGCGGCCCGCTCTACTATGCCGGCCACGGCAGCTTCGCGGAGCTCGACGGCAAGAAAATTGCGGGTTCCGTGATTCTCATGGACTTTGAATCCGGCCGCAACTGGCAGAGACTGGCCAGCCTCGGCGCCAAGGCCCTGATCTACCTCGACCGCGGCACAACCCGCTCGAAATTTTTCTTCCGGGAAAAAGAAGAACTCTCACCGGTCCAGTTTCCTTGCTTCTGGATGCCAGCCGATGAGGCCCAAAAGATCTTTGGCGACGATCTCAGCCGTAACAACGGACGCCTCGCGGAGAAGGTCGAACTCTCGGCCGCCATTCGTTGGCAGAACGTCACTGCACGCAATATCTACGCCATCATCCCCGGAGCCGATAGCAAGAAAAAAGATTCGCTGCTCATCATCACCGCCTTTTTCGATAACCGGGAACTCATAAACGGTGTGGCCCCCGGAGCCGACAGCGCTACCTCCATTGCCACCTTGCTCGACATCGCCCGGGCGCTGGTGGCCAAGCCGCCGGACCGCTCGGTGATGCTCATCGCCACCAGCGGCCACGCCCAGACCCTGGCCGGCATGCGTGAGCTGATGTGGAGCCTCGATGCCAGCGCGAGAGAACTCCACCACCAGCGTCGCGACCTGCGAGGGGCCCTGCGGCTGACGAAAACCCAGCTGCGCTCGCTCACCTCGCTCAGCGCACCTCCCAAAAACAACCACCACGACGCCACTCTCACTGCCGCCATCGGTGATGATCTCAGATTCACCATCGATGCCCTCTCCCGCCAACTGATGCGGTTGCGCCTCACAAAGCAGACCGCAAGCCGCGATGAAGAGATCAAACGACTTGCCGCCAAGAGGTTCGCCCTGCGGCAGTTGAGTTGGACGACCGACTATAGCGAAATCTCCCAAGAGCAGACCCATCTGCTGCAGCAACTGGCCCCCCAAGCCAGGCACAGGCTGCGGCTGCAAAAGGCGGAACTCGAAAACCAGCTGCGAAACTTGAAAAGCGCTCAGGAGTTCCGCTCCACGGTCCGGGAGTATGACGTGGCGGCGATCGTCAGCCTGCACCTCTCCAGCCATGGCAACGGCGTCGGCGGCTTCTATCGGGGCTGGCTCTACAATCTCAAGCAGACGGTCAACCGAACCGGTATATACAGCGCCATCGCCGAGGTGCTGCAAAAGAGCGCTTCCGGCTCGAACAACGGCACACTCGTATCGGGATTCGCTGCGGCCAAGCAGGATGCGCAGCTGGGATTCCTGGTTTCTCGACAAGCCGGACCTGGGCGGCGAGGTCAGCTCCATGGCCGGCTATATCGGCATCAGCCTGGTGACCACCGGCGACAGCAGGGCCTCCTGGGGAACCCCCTGGGATACCCCCGATACCGTAGACTTCCAGTCAGTCAAGAGGCAGGCGGCATTGACCGTGGATCTGGTCCGCGGGCTGGCGGCAGCGCCCACCTTGAACGACGGCAAGTTCCCCAGGAACGGACTCTCCGACGCCACCGCCCGGACCAACCTCTTGCTGCAAGGGGAGCTGTTCGCCGACTACCCGGCCACCGGCACCACCATTCTCGCCTACCAGGGCCTGAACCGGTACTATGCCATCATCGATCATCGCGGACTGTTTCATGTCCGCGGCATAGCCGACAAAAAAAACGTCCTCGATAAGCTGATCATCGAAGGCTACCGCTTTACGGACGATACCGGCAAAGTAATCTGGGCCATCGACAAGAAGGAGACGGGCAAGGCCAATTATCGCCTGAAAATGCTGCGGCGATCGATGCAGACCAACCTGGTGATGTTCAGCTGCCGCCAGACCACCATCTTCGATTTGCTTGAACCCCGTAACTTTCAATACATGACCAAGGTGCAGCTCTATGACGGCCGGCTCGACGCCGCTCCCCAGCATTTCTGGTACAGCCGGATCGACACCAGAAAGTCCGATATCGCCTCCATCTATCTCGAGCCGGGCGCTCTTTTAAAAGTCACCCTCTCCGACACCGTCCTGACCCGCAAAATGCTACTGACCAACGGCACCCCGGACAAACCGCTGGGAGCCGGCTATCCAGTCGATAGCTATGGCGCTATTTACAACACCGACTTCCAGGCGGCCCGCGACGCATGGACCCTATTGGCGCCAAGAATCAACAACCTCCAATCCCACGGCATCTTCGACGCCCGCATCGACAGTTTGAAAAAGCGAGGTCTGGCGGAACTGCAAAAGAGCAGGGAGGCGTTTGCAGCGCTCCACTACGGCCCAGCCAGGGAAGCGTCCCAAGCTTCGCTGGCCCTCGCCTCCCGAGTTTACGTCCAGGTCGAGAAAACCCAGAACGACGTACTCTTCGGCGTGCTGTTCTATGTGGCACTGTTTATACCGTTTGCCTTTTGCATGGAACGCTTTCTCTTCAATTTCAGCAGTATATACAAACGAATCCTGGGATTCACCCTGATCCTCGCCATTCTGATCGCTGTCATCTACCAGGTGCATCCGGCCTTTCGCCTCACCTACAGCCCGACGGTGGTGATCATCGCCTTTTTCATTATCGGCCTCTCATTTCTGGTAGCCATGATCATCTTCTATGCGCTTCGAGGAGGAGATGGTGCTGCTGCAACGCCGGTCCACCCATAAACGACCGGAGGAGATCAGCCGCTGGAAAGCCTTCATCGCCGCCTTTTTCCTCGGTGTCTCCAATCTGCGCCGACGCCGGCTACGGACCGTGCTGACCTGCACCACGCTGATCATCCTTACCTTCACCATCATGAGCTTTACCACCATCAAGAGCAGCCGCAGCGAGAACCGCATCCTCTATCAACCCCACGCCCCCTACCAGGGACTATTGCTGAAGAATCTCAACTGGCGCAGTCTCCCCCGGCAGGCAACGGACATCCTGGTCAACACCATGCGCTCCTTGAGCCGGCCGGCGCCGCGGGTCTGGCTCGAACCCGACGACCCCACCCGGACCATCGAGGCGCCGCTCGTGCATGGCAGCACCCGGGTGACCCTGCAGGGACTGATCGGCCTCAGCGCAAATGAACAGGAGGTCACCGGCATGAATCATATTCTCACCTCCGGCAGATGGTTTAGCGACAGCGATCGCCAGGCCATCCTTCTGGAGGACCGTACGGCCGCCCAACTGGGGGTGCGGGCCGACACCGGCGATACCGTCATGCTCTGGGGCAGCCGCTACACCGTCATCGGCACCTTTGCCGCCGACCGCCTCGATGCGGCGGTGGACCTCGACGGCGAACCGCTCACTCCGGTTACCTTCCCCGAAGAGGCGGGGGCCAAGCTCAGCGAGGAGGAACAGGAGGCCATCGAGTCGGGAGAAGAGGTCCGCTCGTACCAGAGCCGCTACCGCCACGTGCCGGCATCCCAGGTGGCGATCGTGCCGGCGGCCACCCTTCTGGCCGATGGCGGCAGCTTGAATGGACATCGCCGTGCGGCCGCCGGACCCGTCCACCATCGCCGAAATCGCCTCCCGGCTCTCCGATCGTTTCAGCCTGGTGATCTACGGCGGCGAACCGGACGGCGACTGGCTCTACAATATCAGCGACACCATGCAGTACAGCGGGGTGCCCAATATCGTCATCCCGCTGCTCATCTCGGTGCTGATCGTCCTCAACACCATGATCAGCTCGGTCTACGAGCGTCAGGGTGAGATCGGCGTCTACACGTCCATTGGACTCGCGCCGTCGCACGTCGGCTTTCTTTTCGTGGCGGAGGCGATGGCTCTGGCGGTTATTTCCGTGGTGCTCGGTTATCTGGTGGCCCAGGTTTGCGCCTCGCTCTTCGCCTCCACCCCGCTCTGGAGTGGCATCACCGTCAACTACTCGTCGATGTCCGGCGTCGCCGCCATGCTCCTGGTGATGGCGGTAGTGCTCTCTTCGGTCATCTATCCCGCGCGGGTCGCGGCCCGCATCGCCATCCCCGATGTCAACCGGACCTTCACCCTGCCGGCGCCGGTTGGCGACCGAATCAGCGTCGCCTTGCCCTTTCTCATGCGCTACAGCGAACATGAGAGCATCGGCGGCTTTATCCACGAATACTTCAGCAGCCACCAGGATGTCTCCCACGGCATCTTCTCTACAGGGCCGGTGGAGATCGTCTTTTCCTGCGACACCGTCGAGGAGATCGTCCGCATGGTGAAAAATGCCGAGGCCGCCCAGGATCTGTTTTGCACCCACCTGCGCGCCAAGGTCTGGCTAGCCCCCTTTGATTTCGGCATCATGCAGAGCGTCGACGTCCAGTTCTGTCCCGCCTGGAAGGAAAGGACTACCTCTCCATCCGGGTAACCCTGAACCGCCAGGCGGGCGAGCTGGGCTACTGGCAACGGGTCAATACCGTTTCCTGCACGACCTGCGCAAGCAACTGCTCGTCTGGCGCTCGCTTGACGACGCCACCCACCTGCAGCTCGCCGAGAGGTTCGCCAGGCGACGGCAGGCGAAAAATCTACCCTGGAGGCCGGTTAGATGAGCGAAGGCACTACCCGACACGCTCTGGCTGTCATCCGCCTGCGCGCACCCTTTATCGGCTTGCTGCTGGCCATGTGATTTGTCTGCTCACTCCGTTCAACAACATCTATATGCAGGCCACCGCCGCTGGGTGGAGGGCACTTTCCGCTGGCGCCCTTTGTTATCTTCGTGCTCCTGGCGCTGCTGGTCGCTCTGCTCAATCGGGTCTTCAAATCGATGCGGCTCCTCACCGGGCAGGAGCTGCTGGTGATCTGGATCCAGATGGTGATCGGCAGCGGCATCGCCTATACGGGCCTTGCCCGGACGCTTCTCATCAATCTCACCGCTCCGATGCACTACGCCACCGTGGGAAACCGCTGGCAGGAGACGATCCAGCCGCTCATCCCCCATGCCCTGATGCCCACCGATCCCAAAGCCATCGAGCTGCTCTATACCGGTCTGGCGGGCGGACGATCACATGAGCTGGCTGCAGGTGCTGGGCGCACATTCCCTGGCACGGCCTGGCTGGCGCCGTTGCTTGGTCTGGGGAGCTCTTCATCCTGCTCGGCTATACGGTCATGCTCCTGCTGATCAATCTCATCTCCCGGCAATGGATCCACAACGAGCGGGTGAATTTTCCCCTGCTGCTTGTCCCGCAGATGATCGAAGAGGCGGTGGATGAGGATGGACTGCGCTCTTTCTTCTGCAACCGCTTTTTGCTGGTCGGCCTGGCCGTTCCGATTCTTCTGCATCTGGTCAACGGCCTCAATTTCTACTATCCCTTCAGGTTCCTCATATTCCGACCCTGTTTCTGGCCGGGACCTACTGTCCCAAACACGGCCTTTTCTCCGGATTCTATCAAGCTGAAAATCTATATTTACCCGGCCTTTATCGGGTTCGCGTTTCTCACCTCCAAGACAGATTTCCTTCTCCTTCTGGTTCTTTTTCCTGCTCGGCGGCTCTGCTCTTCGGCGCCCTCAGCGTTCTGGGCTATAACATCCCCGCCGCCGCCCTGGGCATCACCTTCGGTCCGACCCTGGCGCAGCCGAAGAAACGCAGATGATCGGTGCCTACGGGATCTTTTTTCTTTTTCTTTTCTGGCTGGCCCGGCAGCATCTGCTGGACAGTCACGCCAGCGTCGCTGTTTCAAGCTCGCACCTCCAGAAAGTCGACCCGGAATGGTTCCATGTCGCTTCTCTTTCTGGGGGTTTGTTCTTCGGTTTCGCCGCATTGTGATCTGGTACGTCATTACTGGGCATGCGGTTTTCCTTCGCCTTCCTGGTGGTCGGCGCCTTTTTCATGGTGACGCTGGTGGCCACGCGCATCATCTGCCAGGGCGGCATCGCCTATTTTACCCTGACCGCCGCCCCCATCGACGGCTTGCTGGCTCTTTTCGGCCCAAGATTTTCACCTCAAGCGGACTGCTGGTCGCGGCCGTGTGCCAGAAAGTGCTGTTTCGTCGATCTGCGGGAATCGCTCATGCCGTCTCTGCTTCACGGCCAGTAAAATCAGCCAGGAAACCGGCAACCGTCGCCTGCTGTCTTCAGCGGCATGGTGTCTACCCTGATCTCTGCCAGTGGCGTCTCCTTTGTGGCCATGCTGGCCCTGTGCTACAAATTCGGCATCCGGGAGCTTCAACTCGACTGGGCCACCCGAACCACCTTGACGGTTTATGACAATATTTACCGGCTGATCGACAATCCGCCGTAAGACCCGGACACTGGGTGCTCGATTTTTGCCATTGTCGGGGCGCTGGTGATGCTGGTGCTGGTTGTCTGCTACCATCGCTTTTACTGGTGGCCGATTCATCCCATCGGCTATCTGACGACCTACAGTTCGGCCATGCGCATTTTATGGTTCAGTTTTTTCATCGGCTGGGTCTGCAACGCCCTGTGCATGCGCTACGGAGGGGTTGTTTTGTTTAAACGACTTCGCTATTTTTTCATCGGCATGATCATCGGCGATTTTTTCATGGGGGGCGCCTGGGCATTGTCGGCCTTTTCATCATATGCCAGTTATCAGGTTCTGCCGGTTAGACTAGGGGCTTGAAATTTACGCTGACGTTCAGAATAAGGATAAACGACATCGTGAACAGCGCTAGTACAGTATTGAAGACCGCCGGCTTTAGAGCTCATGGCCTCAATCCGGCCTCGGCCTGTTTCAATAGCACTGTCATGTACGAAGACAAAGAACTAAAAGAATATCGCGATCTCCTGAAGACCCCCGATCATTTTGAAGAAGGGTTCGACTGGAAGTCCGTCGATCGGCGCCATCTTCATCGGCTTTCTGATGATGCCCGGCAGCATGTATCTTCAGCTGGTTATCGGCCAGGGCATCGGACCCGCCGCCCGCTGGGTAACCATCATCCTGTTTGCCGAAATCGCCAAAAGGTCCCACACGGAACTTAAACAGCAGGAGATCTTTCTGCTCTATTATATGGCCGGCGCCGCCCTGGCCTCACCCTTTCCAGGGACTGTTCTGGAACCAGTATCTGGTCCAATCCGACGCGGCCCGCATGCTGGGGCTGACCGAATTATATTCCTTCCTGGGTCGCCCCTGCTCCGGATTCGCCCTCCATGGTGGAACGGACCTTTTTTCACCGCGACTGGCTGATCCCCATTCTGCTGCTGGTCGGCACCCAGATCATTCAGCGCATCGACCATTTCGGCCTGGGCTATGCCCTCTACCGGATTACCTCCGACGTCGAAAAACTGCCCTTTCCCATGGCGCCGGTCGGGCGCCCTCGGCACCATGGCCCTGGCAGAGTCGACCGAGGAAAAGCAGAAGAGCTGGAAATGGCGGGTCTTTTCCATCGGCGGCATCATCGGTCTGGCTTTCGGCAGCGATCTATGTGCTGCTGCCGACCCTCTCCGGTCTCCTGTTCGCCGAACCGATCCGGCTGATCCCCATCCCCTGGGTCGAACTCACCGGCCACACCGAAGAAATGCTTCCCGCCGTTGCCACCGGCATTCAGCTTGATCTGGGGCTGGTTTTCATCGGCATGGTGCTGCCGTTCTGGGCGGTTATCGGCGGACTTGATCGGACTCATCATCACCATCATTGCCAACCCGATCCTCTTCCGTCACGGCGTTCTGCATCGCTGGCATCCGGGCATGGAAACGGTCGATACGGTATTTGCCAACAACTTTGATTTTTACATGAGCTTCGGCATCGGGCTGGGACTGGCCATCGGCTGCATCGGCATCTGGCATGTCGTTCGTCCGTTCGGCAACGGCGACGCGACAAGTCGGGGCAGCTTCAAGGACCTGTTCAATCCGCCGCCGGGCCGGGGCGATTTCAATTTCTGGATTTCCATCGGCATTTATGTCTTTTCGACCCTATCCTACGTCGGTCTCTGCGTCTGGCTGGTCCCCACCTTTCCCTGGATCTTTTTTCTGGGCTATGGATTTATCTATACCCCGATCGTCTCCTATATTACCGCCCGGATGGAAGGAATTGCCGGACAGTTTGTCAGCCTGCCGCTGGTGCGAGAGGCCAGTTTTATCGCCGGCGCCAAATTTTTCGGCTATCAGGGCATCGAAATCTGGTATGCACCGATCCCGATTCACAACTATGGCGAGGCAACCGTTAATTTTCGTCAGATCGAATTGACCGGCACCGCATCCGCGGAATCATCAAAGCCGAAATCGTCGTCTTCCCGGTGGTGATGATCGCCAGCCTGCTGTTTTCGCAGTTTATCTGGCGCCTGGCCCCGATCCCTTCAGCAGCTACCCGTATGCCCAGGAACTCTGGCATCTTCAGGCACTGAACACCCTGCTGATGCAAACCTCCACCCTGGAGGGCAACTCGCTGTTTTATCAGGCCCTGAACGGCACCATGTTCTGCCGGGCTCGGTCTGGGCCTGGTCACCTACTTTTTCTCAGTCATTTTCGGGCTTCCGGTCCTGCTGATCTACGGTGTCGTGCGCGGACTGGGCCAGTACCCCCCACGGCATGATTCTGGAGGTGGTGGGCGCGCTTGCTGGGGCGATTTTTCTTTTTAAAGCGCTACGGCGCCATGTGGCGGCAATACGCGCCGGTGCTGCTGGCCGGCTTTTCCTGCGGCATGGGTTTGACCGGCATGTTCGCCATGGGATTTACCCTGATCATGAAATCCCTCGGGTACCTGGCTTATCTGACAGATGAACGTGAGCACACACGATAAAGTGACCAGGCGGCCACTGTTCTACTGGATTACCCACCGCTTCCGCGGCCTGCAGCTGTTTCTGCTGCTGGTCATCGTCTCCAGTCTGTTCTTTCGCGTTTATCCACTGGAGATGCAGCGGGAGATCATCAACAACGCCATCAGCCTGCGCAAACTCGATCTGCTCTTTCTCTACTGCGCGCTGTACATGGGGGCGGTGATAGCGGCCGGTTTGATGAAGTATTTCATCAACGCCCTTCAGGCCATTATCGGCCAAAAGCTGCTTATCGAGATGCGGCAGGCGCTCTACCACCACATCCTGCAGCTGCCCCTGCAGTTTTTTCACCGCACCCAGACCGGCACCATCATCAGCGCGCTCACCGCCGAACTCAACGCCATCGGCGCGTTCTTAGGCGGAGCACTGGCGGTACCGCTCACGTCGCTCCTCACCTTCCTCGCTTTCGCAGGCTACATGGTCTACCTCAATCCCTTTCTCGGCCTGCTGAGCATGACCATCTATCCGTTTGAGTTGGTGGTCGTGCCCATACTGCAGCGCCGCTACAACGCCATAAACCGCACCCGGGTCACCACCACCCGAGCCATGGCCAACCTGGTCAACGAGGCGGCATCCGGCATTCACGAGGTGCAGGGAAATGCCAGCTATTTCCTCGAAGAGGGTAAACTGGACAAAAAAATCCATCGCCTCTACAAGATCATGAAGCGGATGTCGGTACTCAAATACGGCATCAAATTCAGCAACAACCTCTTCCAGAGTCTCGGTCCCTTCCTGCTCTTTCTGGTGGGCGGCTACCTCGCCATCCACGGCCAGTTCACCATCGGCGCCCTGGTTGCATTCCTGTCGGCCTACGAAAAAGTCTACGACCCCTGGAAGGAAATCATCGAATACTACCAAGACTATCAGGACGCACAGGTCCGCTACCGGCAGATCATGGACTCGTTTGATCTCGAGCCTGAATATCTGCTGGCCCCCCCTGAAGGGGCATCGGTGGAGCTGACCGGCCGGATCGAAGCGAAAAACGTCTCCTATACCCTGGACGGCGGCGTCCGGCTGCTCGAAGACGTCTCCTTCACCCTGCCCGCCGGCCGTCACCTGGCGCTGGTGGGATTTTCCGGCTCCGGCAAGAGCACCCTGAGCCTGTTGCTCGGTCAGCTCTACAGCCGCACAGGCGGCACCCTCACCATCGACAATCGGGACGTCGGCGAACTCAGCAAGCTCGATATTTCGCATAACATCAGCTTCGTCTCCCAACAACCTTTCATCTTTACCGGCACGGTCCGGGACAACCTTCTCTACTCCTGCCAGGCCCTGTACCTGGCCGGTGTTTCATCGGAATTGCCTGACCGTCGGCAGTTGATCGAAATGGTGAGTGAGGTCGGTCTTACCGAAGACGTAATCCGCTGGGGGTTACAAACCGTCATTGCGCCCGAAACCGCCCGCCCCCTGGTGGACAAGTTCCTCCGCATGCGCGATATCGTACAGAACGAATTCAAGAACAGATTGGTCAACACCATCGAATTTTATGATATAGAGAGTTTTCTCGATTATTCCACGATTGCCGCCAATATCGTCTTCTGCAGCTACCCCGGCACCCCTGAGGTGGACATCCTCCTTGCCAACGCGCCTTTTCGCGAATTCATCCGCGAGACCGGCCTGGAGGCACAGCTGTTCGAATTGGGCCGCGCTATCGCCCAGACCACCATCGATTTGCTCGGCGACCTCAGAGGGGACGCCTTCTTCTTTCAGGGCAGTCCGATGGAGCCGCACCAATTCGACACATTCACTGCCCTGTTGAACAAATCGGCAACAAAACCAATTGAGCGGCTGCCGTCTCAGGAAAAGGATAGATTGCTGGCGCTCGCCCTGCTCTTCGTCCCAGGTCGGCACAAAATCTACACCATCGGGGACGAACTCAAACACCACATCGTCGACCTGCGCCGGCAGTTCCTGCAAAATGTACTCGGCATCGATCTCGATCAGTGTCAAAGCGGGGTCCTGCAAATCACGATCCCCGAAATGGCTGAGATGGACAGCGACGACCAACACGACATGTTTTTCACCCCGTTTTGTCTCAGTCAATATCTCTATTCCCACTCGCTGCTTGACAATATTATCTTTGGTACAGTAATTGAAAGAGATGGAGAACAGACAACGCTCGCCCCTCTTGTCTTCAACCAGTTCGAAGAGCAGGGACTGCTCGACGAGGTGATTGATATTGGACTGAGTTTCCATGTGGGCAGCAAGGGAGACAAACTCTCGGGAGGTCAGAAGCAGAAAATCGCTATTGCCAGGGCCTTACTCAAAAAGACCCCCATAGTGATAATGGATGAAGCCACCGCCAGTCTGGATAACAGCTCCCAGTCGCGTATCCAGCGCTATATAGAAACGAAACTTCGCGGCAAAGCCACGGTAGTGGCGGTGGTGCACCGGCTTGACATGATTTCCGGCTATGACCATATTTTGGTAATGAAAGCCGGAAAGATTATCGAATCCGGCAGTTATGAGGATCTCATGAAGAAAAAGAGCACACTGTATGAGCTCGTCAACGACATCTGAAGGTGCCTGCAGGATAGCACAGGATTTCGATATCCTGCGTAAGACTGAAGTCTTCTCCAGCGCACCGGCCGAAATAACCAAACTGTTCGCCTATCTCTCCAGGCACCGACTCTACCAACCGGGGGAGACGATCATCGCCCATGGCCAGAAAGCCGATTGCTCTTTTTACATCATCCGCGGGGCAATAGAAATAATAGTCCACCACCGCGGGCGAGATATCGTCATCCAACGACTCGGCGATGACAGCTTCTTCGGCGAACTCGCCCTGCTCGCCCACTTCACCTGGTTTTTTACGGCACGCGCCACCACACCAACAGAGCTGCTGATCATAAACCGGGAATGCTATAAGAAAATTCTGGAAAAGTATCCGGAGAAAAGGGAAATACTTACCGAGAAAATCATCCAGCTTCGTATCGCCCGGTTCAAAAGCCAGACGGCAAGCACCCTCGACCATTTGATCGCCGATGGCATCGGCGAAGAGGCGGACGGCAAGATGATTTTGGTATAATTTCGTAAAAACGGGTGCGCAATGGATGAGCAACGTTTTCCTCCCGGGGGATCGTACGTGTTCCACAAACAGACCAGGTCCGCCCTCACCGATCTTCACCAGAGCGCTGACACAATCGGGGCGCCCCCGGATCGCGTCTGACTCCCCGAAAACGGTTACCTCATTACAAACCACATCCGCCATGAAACGCCTTTTCGACCTCTCTATCATCATCATCCTCACACTCATCCTCCCACCCATCGCCGACGCTGCCGGTGCCGTAAAGGTACCGCATGAGGTGGGCGGCTTCGCTCTCGGTTCCGACGTGAGCCAATATCCGCATGCGATGCAGACGAATTTCATGAAGGATATGGTGGTCACCGACTGGCATGGATTCCGCAAGGGCGTCATTTCGTATGGGGTATGCAAGTTTCACGACACGATCCTGAAAATCAGTCTGAAGTATGCCGATCCCAGCGAAGACTATTTTGAAGAGCTGCTCGAGCAATACAAAAAACGATTCGGAAATCCTCAGGAATGGAAAGGGGATTCGTTCGGCATCCTGCGCATCTGGAAATGGAATTTTGTCGACAGCCATAACCGGGCCGTAAGCCTGCTGCTTCAGCACAATCTGCGCGACCCCAGCGAGAGCATAGGAAACCTTGTTAAACTGAGCTATCCTGAAATGATCGAAGAAGAGCGGCTCTGCTTCAATAAAATGTGTGAAAAAAAGAAGAGCAAGGAAGGTCGCAAAAAGATGGAAGAGCAAATGAAACCGGACAAGCACTACCTCATCCCCCGCTGAGCGGATGAACCAAGAAGCACAAGAGATATGGCGGTCGATCGGCTGGAACGCGCTTACGGCAGACATCCCCTCTTCCTGGGAGATCACGGTCTCAGGGCCGTTTCACCTCTTGATGGAGCACAGGTTTCAGCCGGTGCTGGAAATCCGCTGGCAAAGAGAAGCCCGGCGACCGATGAAGGATATCGTCGGCTCCATCCATCGCAGCTTTCGAAAACAGCTAGGCCGACCGGTGAGGGAAATCGTCCTGCCTGCCGAATTTGAGAAGCTGGTGACAACAACCGGCGCCAGAGGACTCTCCTGGCGGGACGACGGCGCACCAAGTGGCGTTATCTGGCACTGTCCCGTCTGCGATAGCGTGATTTTCTGTCATCTTTGCAGCGATTCAGTTTCATTCCCCTGGACGGATGCCGCCCAGGTGCTTGCCTCCATTCGCTGCCACTCGCAAAGAGAGAAGACGCTCCTCTGGGCGATCCAGGATTTTCGACTGGTCTTGCCCGCCACCATGAAGCTTACCGATTATACCTTGGCGGCCGGACTGACCAGCCTCGTTTTCAAGGACCGCCGGAGCCGGCATCGTTTCTGCCGTTTAGCCCCTGCCGACCATCGGCTCGCTGCCGCGAGTCTGCCCCAACTCCTCGCCAATCTGGGGGGCAAAATTCCAGATGCTGTTGCCGCCATCGAGGCAGCGACAACCCATGAGCGCTGGAACACGCCTTGCGTAATGACCCGAGTGCTGCAGCGTTTGCGGCGGAAGATGCCCTTTCACTGGAGCAGAATCTGGCACGACCAATCCTCGAATCGATTGCTGGCTGTTCTGGTTGACAGCGCCCGACCGATTGACCGCCCGGCAGTTCACACTCTTTGTAGACACTATGAAATTGTTCCGATCCCGCAAACAGCCGCCGCGACCAAGCAGAGCTGAGGCCTTGGCGTGCGTCGTCTCCGTCGCGCCGTCCGTACACTGGCGGCGCGGAGAAACCGGAGACGTGCTGATCGAATATCCTCTGCGGCTGGGACCGTTTTTTCGGGGCGTACTGGAAAAATTTAGCGGTGGCGCCCCACTCAGTCAGGCCACCCGCAAGCTGCAGCTCGACGGACTTGGCAGCCGGGTATGGCAGAGTATCGATGGTCGCAAAAGCGTCCGTGAGATTATCGAGGAGTTCGCTACCGCCAGCACCATGACCCGCCAGGAGGCGGAGACATCCGTTACCATGTTTCTCCGGGAGTTGGGAAGGAGGGGGCTCATACTTCTGCACTGACAGAAGCTAGGAAACAGCGGGCGGAAAACCGCGGGCTAACGATCAAGGACGCAGTTCAAGCCAGGGTGGTGCCGAGTTGTCTGGCCAGCAATTGAAGATCGATCCACGTCGCCTTTTTCATTTCAGGGTGTTGCAGTAAAAAGGTGGGATGGTACGTGGCAATCAGAGCAATCGAGCGGCTGTCGGCAGTTGAGTAGGTGTGCAATCTGCCTCGCAGTCGGGACAGGGGCTCCGGCCTCTCGAGAAGCGTCCGGGCGGCTATCATGCCCATGGCCAGGATAGCCTCGGGCTTGACGGCAGCGATCTGCCGCCGCAGATACGACTGACAGGCATGGACATGTTCCGCCAGGGGTTGCCGATTTTCGGGGATGGCGCACTTGATGACGTTGGTTACGAAGACCTCGCCGGGATCCATACCGATGGCCCCCAGCATACGCTCTAGCATCCGGTCCTGCTCGATTCCGAAGAGCGTTCCCTGCGACATTTGCCTGCCTGCCGCCACCGCCAGCCAGTCACCCACCACCAGCAGGCGCGCTTTGGTGTCGCCCCGCCCCGCTGTCGGCATAACTCGGCTCTCAATCAGAGAGCAGGCGTGGCACCCAATCACTTCCCCGGCAATATCCGATAAGACTTCGGTTTCTTCCTTCGTTGCGCCTTTGGGTGCGGACATCATTTCCTGTGTCGTGCTACGCTTTACACCGCCACTCTGCGAACCTTGCAACCGGGACACTCCACCAACGTCCTTCCTGGCTTTTAGAACCTCCAGATGCAAAAATCGCCGAACCTCTCCCGTTGCCGGATAGGCATCAATGCCGGCGGACTGTTGGTAGGAGAGAAGTGCTGCCAGATCGTTGAGAAAATGCTTGGTTTCTGTTTTCATCGGGATTCCGGATTGATATGCGCGCCGATCAACTCCGCAAAAGGACATTTCGCGGAGAGTAGTTCGTGTCCATCCCACCCCTCTGGGAGTCTGTGGGATTACTGCTCCGTCTACCTGCGGGTAGAGTACCATGCAGTCGAATGCTTTGCGACTGGTTCGGCGTCGTATTGCGAGTTTCGGATTGTGGGATACAAACGGGACATCTTGCCATTACATTTTCCTATGCAACATAACGTATCGAAAAGATAAGCCATCACACACAGACCAACAGTTTTTTTTTACTAGGTACCACAAAAATTGAAGCTTTTTTATTGAGCATATGCTAACGTGGTATGACACGATGTGGTTGTTCATCCACCTTGCTGCCTATCAACTTTAGCCGGTGAATGTGCAATATCGCGTCTGCTCCTACGAATTATGTACTCTGGATTCCGTCGGGCAGGCTGGTTCAAATCGCACTGCGAGGACGTGAAAAATGGAAAAACAGGAGTTCAGGAATTCGAGAAAAAGCCTTGGCAAAACCCAGAAACAGCTGGCCGAGCTGCTGGGCATGTCACTCAAAACCATCCACAGCTACGAGCAAGGTTGGCGCACCATTCCAACTCATATTGAGCGCCAGCTCTATTTTCTGCTCATCCACCAGCGCAATCGCAACAAAGATCTCACCCCTTGCTGGGAAAAAAAAGAGTGCAACCTCAAAGAGCAGTGCCCGGCGTGGGAATTTCAATCCGGTCACCTTTGCTGGTTTCTCTGCGGCACACTCTGCGAATGCACGCAGGACTCAGGCAACAAGGATAAGTTGAACATTTGTAGATCCTGCGATATATTCACCTCCCTCTTGGAATAGGCGAACCGACCCGATCACATGATTTCGTAAACCTCGATCCGCAAGACAACCGGGACACTTCAACACCAATCCGGTAACTTGAGCGCATGCTGTCTTGCGGACATTATTAGTGGGGAAGCTACCCATGCCAATTTATGAGTTTCAATGCCGGGACTGCAAGGCGGCATTCGAAAAGCTGGTCGGTTCTGCCGCAGCGGCAGAGCACGTAACCTGCGCGCAGTGCGGCAGCCACAACGTGCACAAAATACTCTCTGCCCCAAGTCAAAGCGTCTCCAAGAGCACGCCGCCCGGCCTGGGCAATGCCGGCGCCTGCGGGCAGAACTCGCGTTTTCGCTGAGGCTAAAAGGACAGATCCCGGGTGGATCTGATCACTTCTTCTTCTCATCCGACTGTTTGGAGAAATCATAGACGCGCTCATTCTTTTTGAGCAAGCCGTAGTCGCGCCGAGCGACCTCTTCGAGGTACGCGGGGTCGTGCTGCAGTCGGTCGATCTCCCTGTGCAGCTTCTCGTTTTCTTTTGTCAATCGAGCGGACTTTTGTTGAAGAGCATGCAGTTCAGCGCGTTTGTGCCACAGGGCCAGCAGCCCCGTGCCGGGAGCAAACACCAGCCAGAGAAACGCGGCCAGGGCGAGTGCTGCTACCGTGCACCGCAACCGGCGTCGCTGAAGAGGTGAGAGCTTTTGTTTGACCTGTCTTTTCATGCGGAAGCGTACGTACTCACTATTCTCGTTCGTCACGGCGTCGCGAAGAGAGGAATGCCGCACGGTTCCTTTGCTGAAGAAACGTGCACGACGAATACGACAACCCAATCTTTCGAGCTCGAACCTTCTCCTGCCATGGACATTGCAACGCTGTCACCTGTCTGTCTGGTAAGCAGCTGCCTTATGGGCCTGTGCACCCGTTACGACGCCAGGCTAAAACCAAATGCCGACTGTATTCACTACCTGCGCAACACCCTGTGGATCCCCGTCTGTCCCGAACAACTCGGCGGCCTCCCCACACCGCGCAATCCAGCCGATATCATTCAAGGCGACGGTCGCATGGTCCTGGACGGCTCGGCCCGAGTCATCGCCAGCGATGGTCTCGACGTTACTGAAAATTTTATCCGGGGCGCCCAACAGGTCCTGCAGCTCGCCATCTCCCTCAAGATCACCACAGCCATTCTCAAGGCGCGCAGCCCCTCCTGCGCCGTTCATGGCACCATCGGAGTAACCGCCGCCCTGCTGTCCTCCCATGGATTGCGTCTGATCGAATACTAACGGAACAGCCGCAAGTGCGGAATGCTTCTGATATTCCTAATTATTTTATCCGCATCATCATCAAGATGACGATGCCGGACTCATACAGCATGTAGAGCGGCACCGCCATCAGGGCCATATTGACCACATCGGGCGTTGGAGTCAACACCGCAGCGACAATGGCGATAATCAACACTGCAAAACGACGGTTGCGCTCAAAAAACTTCCTCGAACAAATCCGAACTTTCGCCAGAAACACCATAAAAATCGGCAGTTCGAAAATCGCCCCGAAGGCCAGGATGAAAATAGTGACGAAATTGACAAATCGGCTGATCGAGATCACCGGTTTCAATTCAGCCGACCCGTAGCCCAGCAAAAACTTGATGCCGTAAGGCAAGGTGACGAAATAGCAGAACAAAGTGCCGGAATAAAAAAGCAGACACGTAAAAAAAACAAAGAGATATCTCTGCAGCCTGGACACGCCGAACGGCTTGCCGAGAGCCTTCCAGAGCACCAGCAGAATCCAGGGAACAAGCAGATACAAGGCGCCGAACAACGAAAGCTTGACGTGAGCCAGAAACGGACCGGGTACACTGAAAAAGTACAGCTTCTTCGCCAGATGCGCCTGCACGTAGTGCAGCATCTCGGGAGAGAGAAAAAAGATCACAATTGCCGCAAGGACGAGGGCCAACCCCAGGCTGCGGATGGACTTGCGCAGTTCCGCCAGGAACAAAAAAAGAGAGTTACGGGCTGCCATATGCAATAGGGAAGTATATCGATGCCGCCTTGAGAGAGGAGGGTAAGCGTTTACCAGTGCCCCAGCTTGGTGCAAGCTGGGGCACTGGTAAACGCTTACAGTTCATTGGTTCGGCTGCTGTTTGGTTGACCGGTGAACGGGTATTGAGGAGGAAATGCCGGAATGCCGGGTGGGAATCTCTCCACCGTCCGTTGCCGATTACCATAACAGATGCGGTATGGAATTGCAATTTGATTGAGGTTGCGCTCAACCTGCCGCCATGATAAAGATGAAATGCTTACAATACGTTATTTTCCAGAACAGGGATCTCATAAAGCGTTTACAGCGGTCAGATTGCGCCCTATCGTGTCTTTCATGGCGAATGTCCGCGTAAAATACAATGCATGCCCCAATTTCATCAACGCTCGGGCTGGACTGCGATTGTCCAACCCGGACGGCGACCACTAATTATCTACCAACGAATATAAATTATGCTGGAACTACGGTTTATTCGCGAAAATATCGAACTGGTGAAGGAAAAATCATCCCGTCGCGGCATGGACACCACCCTGCTCGAGGCCTTTGTTGAAGTTGATGCGCGTCGTCTGAAAATACTGGCCGAAGTGGAAGGACTCAAGAACAAGCGTAACCTCGCCTCAAAGGAGATCGCCCGGCTCAAACGGGGAACCGCCGACGAAAAGGCGGAAGCCGAACCAATGATTGTTGAGATGCGCGAGATTGGCGATACCATCAAGCAACTCGACATCGAGCTGGCTGTAATTCAGGAGGAGCTGCAAAAGATCGTCATGTCCATCCCCAATCTCTGCGACGACTCCGTTCCCATCGGCCAGGACGACACGGACAACATCGAGGTTCGCAAGTGGGGGGAAAAGCCGGAATTCATTTTCACCCCCAAGCCGCACTGGGAAATCGGCGAGAATCTGGGTATCCTCGATTTCGAACGGGCAGCCAAGCTCTCCGGCGCCCGCTTTGCGCTGTTGAAGGGATTTGCCTCCAGACTCGAGCGGGTGCTCATAAACTTTATGCTCGACCTGCACACCCAAAAGCACGGCTACACTGAAGTGCTCCCCCCCTTCCTGGTCAATACGCCGACCATGACGGCCACCGGCCAACTCCCAAAATTCGCGGATGACCTCTTCAAGATCGCCGACTGGGACCTCTATCTCATTCCCACCGCCGAAGTGCCGGTGACCAATATCCATCGCGACGAAACCCTGGAGGAGAAGGACCTGCCGCTCAATTACACCGCCTATACCCCCTGCTTCCGCTCCGAAGCCGGTTCCCACGGTCGCGACACCCGGGGACTGATCCGTCAGCACCAGTTCGAGAAAGTGGAACTAGTCAAGTTCACCACCCCTGAACGCTCCATGCAAGCCTTGGATGAGTTGCTGGGTGAAGCCGAAGAAGTATTGCAATTGCTCGGCCTGCATTACCGCGTAGTCACCCTCTGCTCCGGGGACCTTGGCTTTTCTTCGGCCAAAACCTATGACATCGAGGTCTGGCTGCCCGGCCAACAGACCTACCGGGAGATATCGTCCTGCTCCAACTTTCTCGATTTCCAGGCGCGCCGCGGTTCCATCAGGTACCGGCCGGAAGGACAGAAAAAGAGCAAACTGGTCCACACCCTCAATGGTTCGGGGCTGGCCATCGGCCGCACGCTCCTGGCTATCCTTGAAAATTACCAGCAGGAAGACGGCACGGTAGCGGTGCCTGAGGTTCTGCGACCCTATTTTGAAAATCGCTTCTAATCCGGATCCTTTTCAGAATCTTGGCATCCCTGCTTCGTTAAGGAGAAAGGCTCGCAGTCTGCTTTTCTCCTTAACCGGGGATAGCTGTCCTTAATGACGGTCTTTCACCCCTCATTCTTTGGGGACCGTATCCGCAGCTCTATTTCCTCGATCTCATCCACAGACTTGAGCGAGCTGACAAAACCCTGAACGGTAGCCGCCAGCACCTCCTGGATATACTCCTTGATCGGGATCTTGCGCCCATTGATGTACAGCACCGTCCGCTCGATGCCTCTGCGTTTACCGGACAGATACCGCTTCTCGATAAATCGCGCAATCTCCAGGCTTTCGTTAAGCCGGAAAATATGGTCGCCACCAAGACCCTCTCTATCCGTGGCGACGGCTATAACCCCGTGGACTTCATCTCTGAGTAGCCGTCCGGAATCTCGAACCACCTCGATCTTGGGGATATTGACCGCCGCTTTAAAACCTTCGCCTATAACGATATCCACATCGGCGAAGTAGCGATGCGCCAGGGTTCTCAGCGATATCCCGCTGTTCCGGGTTTGGAGCACCATCTGATCGGGCCCCACGAACATCACGCTCTCTGCTCCGGCCTCCTTGTGTTTCCAGGTATCTGTCCCCTCTCTGTCAAAGGGTATCCCAGTCTCGCTGCTTGACTTGATGACGCCGACCCTATATCCCATCTCCTTTAAATGCCTCACCACCCTGCATACCAGCGTAGTCTTACCGCTGTCATGCCAGCCGATAAAGGTTATGATTGCCGACATATTTCACCCGATTTTCTATTCCACTTCGTTGAGCACTTCCCCCGGCGCCACGACAATGCAAAAGATGCTGATTGTATGCCTTGCGAGCACTGAAGTCAAATTACCGCATTTCTAACTAGACGTGAATAGGCTCTAGCCCCCCAAACCTGCTCGGAGACTTCACTTACCTGCACCAAGCCAAAGCACTGGTGGATACTTACACCAACAGGACAAAGAAGAGTTGTGTCGATCTTCCGAATTACAGGAAAGCGGCGACAAATTTCCGCCAATCCGGAAAAATGGAAAGCTCGATTTTAGTTCCAAACAAACAGTTGATGCCTAACATTCAGGTATCACGCCGCTGTGTATCGTGGTTGATTATCGCACCCATGGCACAGCGGTTGCAACCTCTAAAGAACAATATGACCGGCTACCAAAGCGCTTTCTGCTTTTGCCGCTGGACGGTAACGCCATGCCTTCTCTGCGGCCATTCGTCCATGTCATTAGGGGGGACTGGGATGAAAAACAACAAACTATTTAAGGCTGCCTTGATAGCAGCGGCGGTTATGGGCTTTGGCGCGATAAGCACCTTAGCAACGAAAATAGAATTCAATGGATTTTTTTACACATCACTCGATACTGGTATCACAGCCGCCTTGGGTACCGCAAATTTGGGCTCCCCAACCAAAATAGTTGGGGAGCCGGCAGCGGGCATGCCCGTTAGCGCTTATATAGAGTATTCAGATTTTGCTCTGGATGAAAGAAATCTCTTCAATTTTCCGCTGAAATCGTATCCCGATTGGACTACACGCTATGGAAGCAGTAACAATGGTAGGATGCGGGGTATATCATTAATGATTGCAAGCAGCAACATCGTCGACCCACTTACGGGCTCTTATTCCGGATCTGCAGCTCCAATTCCGGAACCGGCGACAATGGTTCTTTTCGGAACAGGTCTTGCCTGGCTTGGCAGAGTAAGCAGGCGAAGAATGAAAAAATAGCCTCCCGAGCTGATTTTTCCAAGACAATCTGGCCCGCCGATGTCCAAGCCGTGGCAGGATTTTGCTTGTTTGCAGCACAGCTTTTTTCCTCTGCTCCTCTTCCTATCTTATTAATATTACACCATCGCTGCAGCTCAAGGCTGAGCCTCCCCGAATTCAGACGTCGATCTGGAGGTGGAGTGTTGACACGCTCTATTTCTTGCGGAATCCCTCGAAATGAGTATTTTCTTTGAGCTACTTGTTCAAACATCAATATTGCCGAGAGGATGCCGTATCACGGCTGCGTTCTTCACCCGTTGCCCGGCACAGGTGAGCTGATTTCAACCATTCCTGCATGTTAGCAACATTGATTGAAACCGCTAAACACATCATCACAGGACAGAAATGTCGCCCCATCAGCCCCAGCCTACACCCCTGAGCATCACCCAAACCACCACCATAGTCACCCCGCACGGCTCCAGTCGCCAGCTCGAGCAGGTGGCCATCGAGACGCCCTACACTATCGCTTTGAATGAAGAACCCATCGGCTCTTCTATGGTGCTGCCGGTTGGGCTCGAGGAGTTCGCCGTCGGCTTCCTGTTTGGCCAGGGCTATATCAGCAAACCGGAAGAGGTCAAAGAGGTTCTGGTCTGCCCTGATGGACGGATCACCGTTTATGCCGATGTGGAGACCATCGAGCCCAAGGAGGTTATCATCACCTCCGGCTGCGGCGGCACCGGCAAGATTTCCCGGGAGATGCTCGAAGGCGCCTTCGAGCCGCTGCAGGAGACCACAATCACCTTTCCGGAAATCCGTACCTTCATCCGCCAGGCTCTGCACGCCTCGACGCTTGGCAACGAAACCCATTGCGTACACGGCTGCGGGCTCTGGCAGAACAATCGCCTGCAAGTGTTTTTCGAAGACGTGGGCCGCCACAATGCGGTGGACAAGGTACTGGGCGCCATCCTGCTCGGCAGGGCCACTCCCAGGGCCGCCATTTACACCACCGGTCGCCTCACTTCGGATATGGTGCTCAAATGCGCCCGCATGGGTATTCCCATCATCATGTCCCGCACCGCTCCATCTTCTTTGGGACTGGCCATCGCCCGGCGCTCCGGCGCCACCCTGGCGGCCTATGCGCGTCCAGACCGCTTGAATGTTTTCAATGCCCCGGAGCGCATACTGACCGGCGAAAAGCGGTAGGAGTTAAGGGCGGAGCGGTTTAGGCTGGGCAGTACATGCCTATTTCCCGTGCTCCATCTTCCACTCCTCCATTCCCAATTCGATCAACCGTCCCACAAACTGGGCGAAGTCGAGACCGTGGACAGCGGCGGCCTGGGGTAGAAGGCTGGTGGCGGTCATGCCGGGGATGGTGTTGGTTTCCAGCAGATAGAAATTTTCGTCTGCATCGAGAATCATATCGGTTCGGGAATAGCCGCGAAGCCGCAACGCCCGGTGCGCCCGTACCGCATAGTCCTGGGCCTTTTCCGTCACCTGGCTGCTGACCCTTGCCGGGCAGATCTCCTGGGAGGCTCCCGGGAGATACTTCGCATTGTAGTCGAAGAAGGTATAGCCTTCACCCGGGATGATCTCTATTAGCGGCAGCGCTTCCACGGTGTCGTTGCCCACCACCCCGACGGTTATCTCCCTCCCCTTTATATATCGCTCCACCATCACCTCACGGCCATGGCTCAAAGCTGCCTCCAAGCCAGTTTTCAGTTCCTGCTCGCTATGGGCGATGGTAAGCCCGAGGCTGGAGCCTTCATGCACCGGTTTGACTACCAGCGGCAAACCGAGACGTGCGGCAATCTCTGAGGGGTTGCCGCCCCCGGTGCGTGTAACGATCTCCCAGTCGGCCACCGGCAGGCCGCTGAGCCGATAGAGTTCCTTGGCCAGATGTTTGTCCATGGCAATGGCGCTGCCCAAAACACCGGAGCCCTGGTGAGGGATATCGAGGAGCTTAAGCAACCCCTGTACCGTGCCGTCCTCGCCGCCTCTGCCGTGCAGCAGAATAAAGGCAAAATCGATCTCGGCCGCGCTGCGCACAAGTTCCGCAAGATCAGTGGCAGGATCGAAGCGACGTATCGAATACTTGCTGTCGGCCAGGGCTTTTTCCACCGCGGCGGCACCGCTCAGCGAGACTTCACGCTCGCCCGAGGTTCCGCCCGCCAGCAGGGCCAATTGGATTTTTTGTCCTTGCATGAAAATATCTCCCTATGGTCGTAGTTGGGATCTCTCGTTGCTTTCTACTCACGGTAAACGCTTACCTTATCAAGAAATAGGAGGAGGTTGCCCCTCGCAATCATTGTACAACCCGTCAGGTAGAACTGCACTGTTATTCTTCTGGCCTCTCGGAGTCCTGGACATCGGGTACCCACTCGTTTTCGTCGAGCAGGACACCGAAGATCATCTTCCATCCATAACAAGGGCGTACAGAAAAAATCTGTATCTTCCCCACTATCGGGAACGCTTTCGAAAAAACATTGACAACGGCCGTCCTTGCTTATATATAAAACGGGTTATTGTCGTGAATTTCTATCGTTTCGCCCGATATCTCCGCGCAGAAGGTATCGGGCTGATTACACTTGAATATTAATATAACGGAGCCACAAATGATAGAGGTCGAAGTTCGAGGAGATCTCGAATATGCCATTCGCCAGCTGAAAAAAAAGCTTCAGATCGATGGGATCAAGAGAGAGCTGAAGCGTCGAGAGTATTATGAAAAGCCGAGCGTGAAAAAGCGCCGCAAGCAGGCGGAGGCACGCCGCAAGCTCCGCAAGTTCAACCGACTCAGAAGAGCCCACTAAGGTTTCAGCCGCTGTCGCAAGGGGTTGGCGGAGTTTTTGCTTCCCACTGCAGTGGCAGGGCAGGCTGATGCGACAAGTGTGACACGATCTGCTGAGGATAGCAAACCACCGGTTCTCCCGGAATATCTCCACAACACCCGGGAACTTTTTCTTCACTACATGATCTCAGAGCGGCGACTGGCGGAAAATAGCGTCGCCGCTTATGCCTCTGATATCACGTCATTCCTCGCCTTCCTCGTTCGATCCTGGAAAAATTCCCTTGCCGATGTCGACATCGGGGTGATCCACAGCTTTCTCGAGGACGCCAGATCACGGGAGGTCAGCCACCGCAGCAACGCTCGGAGAGTCTCGGCGTTGCGCACATTTTTCGGGTTTCTCACCAGGGAACAGCTGGTCGGAAATAACCCTTTCGTTGCCGTCGACCTGCCGAAAAGCGGGAGTAAGCTGCCCAAGGCGCTCACAATCGATGAGGTCACCAGCCTCCTCTCCCCGCCGGCTGCGGCCACACCCATCGCCCGGCGCAATACCGCCATGCTCTACCTGCTCTACTCCACCGGACTTCGGGTCTCGGAGCTGGTTCAGCTGCCGCTGGCGGGGTGCAACCTCTCCGCATGTTTTGTGCGGGTCATCGGCAAGGGCAACAAGGAACGCCTCATCCCCTTCGGCAGCCAGGCCAAGGAGAAGATCGAGGACTATCTCCACCAGGCCAGACCACTGATTCTGAAAGGGCGACGCAGCAATGTGCTCTTTGTAACCAACCGCGGCGGGGCCATGACCCGGCTCCGGTTCTGGCAGATCATCCGCGACAGCGCCATGGCTGCCGGTATCGGCAAGGATATCTCGCCGCACATGCTCCGCCACTCATTCGCTACCCACCTTCTGGCCCACGGCGCCGACCTGCGGGCAGTGCAGATGATGCTCGGCCACGCCGACATCTCCACCACCCAGGTATACACTCACGTCGACCAGGATCGACTAAAGGCCATCCACAAAAAGTTTCACCCCCGGGGCTGAACGACCGGCTTCGCCCCTACATGCGTCAATCGTGCGGGTCTATAGACTGCAGTTGGTCTGCACTGCAGAACATACCTCATGCCGGTATCGATTTTCAGATGAAATTGTCTGAAAATGTGCCATAGTAGAGAGATACGTTCTTTGCAGCCCGGAGTTCAACCCGTCGTTCCCCACTCACCCAGCCGATGCGAGTCATTACTACCCATCTCAACGCCGATTTCGACAGTATGGCGTCGATGATCGCCGCCCGTAAACTCTATCCCGATGCGGTATTGGTCTTCTCGGGGTCCCAAGAGAAAAACCTGCGGGATTTCATCTCCCAGTCGCTGCTCTATCGCTATGATTTTCAGCGGATCAAAAATATCGATCTTCAGCAGGTGGAAACGCTCATCATCGTCGACACCCGCTCTTCGGGGCGGATCGGCCCATTTTCGGAATTACTGCACAAACCCGGAATGCAGGTGCATATTTACGATCACCATCCGGAGAGCCCCGGCGATCTGAGCGGCCAGGTGGAAGTGATCAAGAACGTCGGCGCCACTTCCACCATCTTTACCCAGCTCTTCCGGGAGCGCGATATCGACCTGAGCCCGGAGGAGGCGACCATCCTCTGCCTCGGCATCTACGAGGATACAGGCTCACTCACCCATCTCACCACCACCGCCGAGGACCTGGAAGCGGCGGCCTGGCTGGTGCGACAGGGCGCCAAGCTTGATATCGTCTCCCAGTTCATCACCTACGAGTTGACCACCATGCAGGTGGAACTGCTCCACGATCTGATGAAATCGGCCACCCAATACGTGATCCAGGGCGTGCCTATCGTGGTCATCACCCTGTCGCTGCCCACCTACGTGGACGATTTCGCCCTGATCGTCCGCCGTTTCATGACCATGGAGAACCTCGATACGCTTTTCGCCCTGATCTCCATGGCCGGCCGCATCTACCTGATCGCCCGCAGTCGGGTCCCCGACGTCAATGTCGGCGTCATCGCCCGGGACCTCGGAGGCGGCGGCCACTCCACCGCTGCCTCCGCCACCGTCAAGGACATGACGCTCATCGAGGCCCAGGAAAAGCTTATCCAGACTCTGCACCGCCACGTGCGTCCCCAGCCGATCGCCCGGGAATTGATGTCGAAACCGGCCATCACCGTCCCGGCGGACACTACCCTGGCCAACGCCCAGTACCTGCTCAACCGCTATTCGATCAACTCGGCGCCGGTGCAGGCGGCTGCCTGCGACAGACGCGTCGGGGCGCCGGTGCTTATCGTCGGCATCATCACCCGTCAGGTTATCGAGAAGGCGCTCCATCACGATCTCGGCCATCTCCAGGTGGGCGACTACATGTCGACCGACATCGGATTTCTCTCGCTCAACGCCACGCTAGCCGATATCCAGGAGCTGATCATCGAGCACAGGCAACGGCTCATACCCATCATTGAAAACGACAGGCTCGAAGGCGTCATCACCCGCACCGATCTACTCAACCACCTGGTGAACGACCCAGCGCATCTGCCTAAAAACCTGCTGCACGAATCCGAGTACCCTTCACTCGAGCGCAGACGCCACCTCAACAACCTCATCGTCGAATGTTTGAGCAAATCGACGATCCATCTCCTCCAAACCATCGGCGAGGTCGCCGAGGTACTCAAGTTCAACGCCTTTGCCGTCGGCGGTTTCGTGCGCGACCTGCTGCTCAAAAAACGTAACCTCGACCTCGATATCGTCATCGAGGGAGACGGCCTGCTGTACGCCAAACATCTGGCGGAACGTCTTGGCGGCAGGTACCGCACCCACGACCGGTTCGCCACCGCCAAGGTGCTGCTGCCGGACGCTCTCAAGATCGACATCGCCACCGCCAGGCTGGAATATTACGAATATCCGGCCGCGCTGCCCACTGTGGAGCTGAGCTCGATCAAGCTCGATCTCTATCGCCGCGATTTCACCATTAACGCCATGGCGATTCAGCTCAACCCGGATAAATTCGGCACCCTGATCGACTTTTTTAATTGCCAGAACGACCTCAAGCGCAAGGAGATCAAGGTCCTGCACAACCTCAGCTTCGTCGAGGACCCCAGCAGGATCTTTCGCGCCATTCGTTTTGAGAAACGGATGGATTTTTCCATAGCCCCTCACACTGCCCGGCTGATGCGCAACGCGGTACGCATGAAGCTCTTCGGTAAAACGGACGATGTTCGTTTTTTCTCCGAAATTCGCCAGATCTTCTCCGAGGAAAACCCGATTCCCGCCATCCAACGGTTAGCCGAATTCAACCTCTTCCAATTTCTCTGGCCGGACCTCCGCCCGCATCTCAAGATCGACCGCCGCTTCCAGCACATCCTACACCAGGCGCAGCGGGCGATCGCCTGGTACCGGTTGCTCTATCTGAGCGAGAGCTGGTCTCCCTGGATCGTCTACCTGCTGGCGATCATGGGCCGATCCCGCATCGAGGTGCTGGAATCGTTTTGCCGACGCTTTCAGTTGGCGGCAAAAACGAGCGATATGCTGGTCCGCCAGAAGTCGTATGCCGACAAGACCGTTGCCATCCTCACCCGGCGACCGAAACTACGAAACAGCGAAATCTACTGGCTGCTGCGCGAACTCGATATCGAGGGATTGCTCTACATGATGGCCATCGCCAGAAAGAGCACGATTAAAAAGATTATCTCCAAGTATGTCACCGACCTGCGTCAGGAAGCCACCCTCGTAGGCGGGCGCGACTTGATCACTCTGGGATACCGGCCGGGACCGGAGTTCAAAACCATGCTCAATGACTTGCAGGATGCCCGCCTGGACAACCTGGTGAGGAGTCGCCAAGATGAAATCGATTATATTCGTCAACACTACCCGCAACAACCTGCCGCCGATATTTCCTGAACCCGGCATGGTCGTTTTCTCTTCTCCAACCACAAACGACAAATAATATACGAAACGCAAGAAGTATCCCCTTTACCTTATACTCTGGTTTCGGTTACCCTCGATCAGAGCCAACCCCATACTTTCAATTTCAGCACAGAGTGTCTATGTTTACCCCGCAATCCTTCATCTTCGAACTACTCATCGTCGCCCCGCCGCTCCTGCTGGCGCTCACCTTTCATGAAGTCGCCCATGGCTATGTGGCCTTGCGTTTCGGCGATCCGACAGCTAGAGATGCCGGTCGGTTGACCATGAACCCGCTAAAGCACCTCGACCCACTCGGCACCCTCGCCTTCTTTTTGTTCAGGATCGGCTGGGCGAAGCCTGTTCCGGTCAATCCCGGCTATTTCCGCAATCCACACCGGGACATGCTCTGGGTGGCTCTGGCCGGGCCCGTGAGCAACCTCGGACTCGCGCTCATCTGCGCCCTGCTGGCCAAAATAATCGGTCTGGCGGCCGGCATCATTTTCTCCAACCCCGTGCTGGCAGCCATCTTCAACCCGCTGTACATGCTGCTTGGGGCCAGCGTCTGGATCAATCTTCTGCTCTGCATCTTCAACTTCCTGCCGATTCCACCCCTGGACGGCAGCCGCATCCTCACCGGCCTGCTGCCGCCGGCTATGGCAAAGTCGTATCTGAAGTTTGAGCGTTACGGATTTTTTCTGGTCCTGCTGCTGGCTCTTACCGGCGTCCTCTCGCGCATCGTGATGCCGATCATCTCTTTTGCCAATCATCTGCTGCTGCACTGAGAAACCGCACCGGCTCCGCGGCCCGGTTTTCTCACCCTATCCCCTTGTCTGCCGCCACGCGCTGCCATACTTTGTAAGTATTCGCTGCTATAACAGATAGTTTCCTAACCATGGCACGCCGGACATGGTATTCCTCTCTTTTGCTCAAGCCGTGGACATTACTCCCATTCTGTGGTAGCCTGAACATTGATTCATAGGTGGAGTAAAGGCGTATCTTCCGACAGCCGTATCAAGATTCTCTGAAATTCAAGGGTAGGCGATATGCGTGCAAAGGACTTGTCCCTCAATGTAAAATTCCTCGCCGCCTTTGGCGTAGTTGTTTTCCTCCTCCTGATTATCGGGGCCATCTGCTGGCGAAATGCCGCCACTACGTTCCTGGAGATGGAAAAAGCGCGCAAAGCCGTGCAGCAGCAGAGGCAAATTCAGCATCAGGAGTCGGCACTTGCCCTGAAGCTCAATCAGGAGAGTCTGCGATTCAACATCGGCACCTCCACCAGTGATCCACAAGGGAACAAACTCGCAAACCACGATGCGAGCGAAGTTCTCACCGAGGAGGATTTCCGCCACCTCACCCACCAGGTCCCACGGATCGCCACACAACTCGGCTCCCTTCAACAGTTGCAAACCGCCCTGCAGCATACACTCTCCCAAGTCAAAGACCTAAGTCTTGCGGGCGATAAAGAGGCCAAGGCCCGGGCCCGAACGATTTTCGCCTCCACAGCCACCGATCTTGAAAAATCCGAACAGCTGGTCGAACAAATCTCCGTTGCAATCGACGACTACGCAACGACGACCATCGCTGTCGCCCAAGCAGCGGCGATACGCAACCGGAACACTATTTTGACCCTCGCTGCTCTGGCTATCGTGGCGGGCATCGCTTTCTTCTTCCTCACTTCCCGTAACATCACCGCCATCGCCAGGCAACTTGCCCTGGTGACCGAAGACCTTGCCAGCGGCAAGATGACCAGTCGTTCCATGCTTAATCAAAAAGATGAAATGGGGATGCTGGCCTGCTCCGCAAATCGTCTGGCCACCAGCCTCAACACCATGTGCACCCAGGTGCATGGCAGTTCCTCGACTATCAATGCCTCTTCATCATCTCTTGACCGGTTGGCTTCGGGTCTCTTTTCCACCGCAGACGTGGTATCGGGTAACTGCCATACCGTCGCCGTGGCGGCAGAACAGATGAACACCAACATGGCCGCCATTGCCGCCGCCTCCGAACAGACCAACACCAACGTCGGCATGGTCGCCGCCGCCGCCGAAGAAATGACAGCCACCATAAAAGAGATCGCCTCGAGTTCGGAAAACGCCCGGGTGGTGACCGAACAGGCGGTATCAGAATCAAATCGAGCCTCTGAAAGCGTCAAGGAACTTGGCGAAGCCGCCCAGAAAATCAACAAGGTCACTGAGACCATCACCGAGATTGCCGACCAGACCAACATGCTGGCGCTCAACGCCACCATTGAGGCGGCCCGGGCAGGTGAGGCCGGAAAGGGCTTTGCCATCGTCGCCAACGAAATCAAGGAACTCGCCAGACAAACCGCGGAGGCCACCCGGGAAATCCAGGAGCGCATCAACGGGGTACAGAAATCGAGCGAGCAAACCATTGACGTCATTAATTCCATTACAGGCATCATTAATGATACCAACAATATAGTCGCATCAATCGCCACTGCTGTCGAAGAGCAGGCGGCTACCAGCAGGGAAATAGCGGAAAATGTCGGCCAAGCCTCCGCCGGCATTCAGGAGGTAAGCGAAAACATTGCCCAGGCTTCGGTGGTCAATGCCGAGGTCAGCCGAGACATCTCCCACGTCAAGGAAGAGTCGCAAAAAGTTGCCGCAGCCAGCCTCGATGTCAAGGAACTGGCCGGGGAGATGAAACATAACGCCGAATCTCTTGCCGTATTGCTCGATCGTTTTTCTTTCAGTAACCCACTATTTGACATCGGTCGCATCAAGGATGCTCATTTCAACTGGAAGATGCGATTGACATCCGTTCTGGCCGGCTACACTACCATGGACTCGAAGGACATCCCCGATCACCACCAGTGCGAGTTCGGCAAGTGGTACGATACCGCGCCGAAAAAACTCGAGACCTTGCCACTATTCGCGGAAGTCGGCAAGCACCATGAAGCGGTGCATAGAACAGTAATGGAGGCGGTCGATCTGCATAACGCCAACGACCACGCCGGCGCCGCGCGCAAAGTGGAGGAATTCGAGCAAGTGCGCGCCAAACTGTTCGCGGCTCTGGACGAACTCTATATGATATAAACGGGCTTGCCGACGATCAATCCGCCCCCCGATCCTCGGGAGGGGGGAGATAACAGACATCCTGGATTTTCGACGTGAAAAACTCAGGACCTTTGACTATCGGCTTGCCGATACCCTTGGCGATAGCTCGGATGGTGCCGTCGAAAATCCAGCGATGCGGGGGGTAGAGCACGTACCAGTACAGGATACCTGAGAGCCCCCGTGGCAGAAAGCGGGAGAGCATCTGCAGTTCCGTGCGATTCTCGCCGGCGGGATTGAGGCGGAAATCGAGCAGTGCCTCTCCGGGGGTCTTCATCTCAGCCAACAGCAGTAACCTTCTGTGCTCTTTGATTTCAACCACGCGCCAGAAATCCAGGGCGTCGCCGACATAGAGTTTTTTCCTGTCCCGACGGCCGCGCCTGAGCCCGACGCCACCGGCAAAAAGATCCATATACCCGCGAATCCGCCAGAGAATATTACCGAAATACCACCCCGTCCTGCCGCCGATGGCACTTACCGCGTCCCAGACCTCTGCGGAAGAGGCATTGAGGATCGCCCGATAACCGCATTCCATGATGGTGCCCCCCGAATACTCGGCATCTCCGCAGTAGGTCCATTCCGGCGGCAGGGGATCGCCGGCATCCGACCAGCAGGTTTCCACCTTTTCCTGCTTGATGCGTTCCATGGCGCGTTTGATCGTCTCACGGCAGCTGAAGAGCTGCTGGGGGATAAGTTCGCGTATGCGGTTGTCCTTGCAAACCGCCCGATTACGCAAGCCTTCGGTCAAGGGAATGGCAATGGAAGATGGAATCGGGGTAATAAGATGGATCCAGAAGCCACTCAACTTGCGGCTGAAAAAGGGGATCGGTACGATGAGCCGCCGGTGGAGTCCCGCCTCCTCGGCATAGATCTGCATGAGCCTCTTGTAGGTGACGATCTCGGGACCGCCGATATCAAAGGTTTGATCGGTGGTTTTATCGTTTTCCAGACATCCCTGTAGATAATTCAGCACATTTTTAATCGAGATCGGTTGCGAGGGGGTAAACACCCAAAGCGGGGTGACCATCAGGGGAAGTCGATCGACGAGGTAGCGAAGCATCTCAAAGGAAGCGCTGCCGGAGCCCAGGATGACCGCCGCCCGCAAAATGGTAACCGGCACCGATCCCGCTCTGAGGATATCCGCCACCTCATTGCGGGAGCGCAAATGGCTGGAAAGCGATTTGTCGCTGCGATCACCGAGTCCGCCCAGGTAGATGATCTTTTCAACCCCGGCTTGCGCTGCGGCCTGCGCCATGTTTTTCGCGCCAACGCGATCGGCCTCGACAAAATCACTGGCCATCCGATCCATGGAATGCACCAGGTAGTAGACAACGCCGCAGCCGCGAACCGCTTCCCGCAGGGATTCAAGGTCCATAATGTCGGCCTGAACGCACTCAAGCTTGGAGCGTTTGCGCCAGGGACGACAGCTGACCTTGGCAAGCGATCTGCCCATGGCTCGCACCCGGTATCCCGATTCGAGGAGCTGCGAAACGAGCCTTCCCCCGACATAACCCGTCGCCCCGGCCACCAGTACAGGCTTTGCTTCCATAGATTCTCCTCCCTCTCATGCCCCTTTTCCCTCGCTTTGCGCGCGCTTGGTGGGGAAACATTACCTTGTAATTATCTAATGATAAGCATCAAAAGGCAAGAGGGGAGGGGGAAAAGTATGTTGGGCACCCAGGCGGTGCCGTCCGCATCCTTCACGGCAGGCAGATTCTGTGCAACAGACGTTCAGCCCAATAGGGCGTGCCCGTCGTAGAGGTACCGCTTGATCTTGTGGGTCGCTGTCTTGGTGAACGGTTCGCGTCGCTCCAGAACCCGGGCGAGGCGGGAATACCCAGGCAGCTGGGCATTGAGCTCCTCGCGCATCTCCTGGAGCAGGTTTTCGATATAAGCCCGACGAGCCGACCTGGCCTTGCCCGAGGTCGCCTCGTCGATGAACTCGTAGTCGGGATAGACCCAGGCCTCGAGTTGCTCGTTGTTTTCCAGCACCAGGCTCTCGACTACCCAATGATAGGTATTGATCTTATGCTCGATGGCTTCCGGGTAGACATTCTCACCATTGGCCATGATGATCACGTTCTTGGAACGCCCCCGCACATGCAGGTTGCCCTGTTCGTCGAACCGGCCGAGATCGCCGGTCGCCAGCCAGCCGTCACTTGCGAGCACCGCCTCCGTGGCCTCCTTGTCGCCGTAGTACCCCTTCATCACGTTGGGTCCAGCCGCGTAGATCTCTCCCACCCCGGTTTCCGGATCCGCATCGACGATCTTGATTTCTACGCCGGGAATCGGTTTGCCTGCAGAGCCGATGGCGATGGTCGCATCCCCCACCGGCCCTCCGGAGAGCAGAGGCGAGGCCTCCGTCAATCCATAGCCGATCATGTACGGGAAGCCTGCCTCGGCCAGAAACCGCTCCACTTCCGGGTTAAGCGCGGCGCCGCCGATACCCATCAGCTGCAGTTCGCCGCCGAAGAACTCTCGCAACTTGGCGCCGATTTTACGGTAGATCAGCTTGCGGCCCATTTTTGTTTTGCAGGCGAGGCTGAGCATCCTGCTCTTTTCGATCTGGGGCAATACCCGTTTTTTATAAATTTTTTCCAGTACCAGCGGCACGGCGAAGATGCCGTACGGTTTTTCGTGCTGGCACAGCTTCTGCAAAATTGCCGGCGTTGGCGTCTTGCCGCCATAGGCGATGCGGCAGCCACAGAGCAGCGGCAGCACGAATCCCATGCTGAACTCGTAGGTGTGCGACATCGGCAGAATGGAGAGAAAAACCATGCCGGGGCGCAGATCCGTCAGGCGGGAAGCGGCATAGGCGTTGGACATCAGGTTCTTGTGGGTCAACATCACCGCCTTGGAATACCCCGAGGTACCCGAAGTATAGATCACCGAGGCCAGATCATCCTCTTCCACATCGGGGAATACCGCCGGTTTGCTCTCCTGTTCGAGGGCGTCCAGAGCCTGGCCAAGCAACCCGGAGAAGGTCGCCACCGGCACCACGTCGCCAGGCGTCTGGTAATCGTCGAGCATCACCACCGGGCCTTTGAGCTGCTTTTTCATTTCATAGATCTTGTCGATCTGACGCTGGGTGGTGAACAGGACGCTGACCCGCATCTCGTTAAGGATGTGGTGGACATCACTCTCGGGAAGATCTGGCAGAATGGGCACGGCAACGGCTCCGAGCCGCACGATGGCGAAATAGGCGGTGCCCCATTTGTGAGAGTTTTCCCCCAGCAGCGCGACATGATCCCCCTTCTTCACCCCCTCCTGCTGGAGACGCGCCGCCAAGGCCATGACATTGTGGTGGAACTCGTTGTAAGACAGCGGCCGTTCCATAGCCATGCCGATGGCGGGACTCTCGCCAAATTTGGCTCGGCTGGAATCAAGGATAAAATTCAACGTCATCCGTACATCTGTCTCAACCACCATTGTTCACCTCAACGCTACTTCACGCTCACTGCCTCGAAGGCAGCTCAATACATTAAATAAAGGTAACTGCTCATCGGGATAACCAAATGGACCTCAAACCGATGCGTTGTAAACGTTCACCAGTGCTCCAGCTGGGTGCAAGCAGGCTGTCGGGCTATAGGCTACCTATGCACGTCAGCCTGATCGTGCCCAGATGGGGTACTGGTGAACGTTTACAAATAAAGTATACATTGCCGTAACCTCTCACCATCTTATCCTGGTCACAGAATCGCAGGCATAGTACACAATCACCCATCCCAGGTCAATCAGGAACCCGGCAGGAGGCGCCAGCGTACTCGCCGATCATAATGAACAGAGGCAAATCCGGAGCCCCGCGGGTCGGCCGGGCAAATGCGACTTGACAACAGGAAAAGAGCAAGCTACAAAAATGAGGAGACACCCATCGCATTTACCCAAAGTTTCAACCAGTAAGGCCTATGCATAACCGTTTGCCGACCGGCTCTCCCGGCAGAAGCTTCCCACTGCCGCCACTCCTTGTTCTAATCGCTCTTCTTGGCGGCCCGATGGGAGCCTGGGCCCAGAGCGCCCTCGCCGTTTCGCCGAAACGGGTAATCCTCGGCGCCCGCAACAACATCTCCCAGGTCAAGCGGCTTCCCGAGACACGATCGGAATCCCCAGCGCATCGCGCCATTCAAAGGAGAATCTCCGCCCGAAGCGCCATCATCATCGACGGCGCCAGCAATCGGGTGTTGTTTGCCAAAAATCCCGACACCCCCCGCCAACCCGCCAGCACCATCAAGGTTCTCACCGGGGCGATCGCCCTCAAGGCGCTAACCGGCACCGAGCCCGTACCGGTCAGCAGAAAGGCCGCCAGCCGTCCCAGCTCCAAGATGTATCTCGACCCCCGGCGCACCTACCCGGCTCGCGAGCTGATCAACGGCCTGCTCCTGGCCTCCGCCAACGACGCCAGCGTCGCCCTGGCCGAGCTGCTGGCAGGCGACGAAAACGCATTTGCCCGGGTCATGACCCGCCAGGCGCAGCTCTGGGGCGCCACCCGCACCGTTTGCAAGACCGCCAGCGGTCTCACCGCCCGGGGGCAAGCCAGCACCGCCCACGATCTGGCCGTTATCTTCAAGCACGCCATGCGTGACCCCGAATTCGCCGAAATCATGAAGCGACGCGTCATGCAAACCCCGGATGGTCACACCTTCTACAACCACAACAAGGCGCTCTGGCGAATTTCCGGCGCCGAGGCCGGCAAAACCGGCTATACCCTGGCGGCCCGCCAGACCTATGTAGGCCAGTTCAAACGAGGCAAGGCGGAAATCGTGGTCGCCATCATGGGCAGCGAAAGCATGTGGCACGACCTCAAATACCTGGTGCGCTACGGCTTTAAGGAATACGAATACCTGCCGCCACCAGAGCAGGACGACAGCGAGACAGCTGCCGGCCTGGTGGCCACCAGCCCTTCGACCTCGGCAGCCGCCAAGTCGGATAATTCCTAATCAAATCAGACTTCGGCAACTCATACCCTGCTCACCTGCTCCACGGTAAGCGTCACTGCTCCGTAGTCTTCCTCCACCAGGCCGGTGAGGACATAGGGGCGTCCGCTTTGCAACAGGTGGGCGTATCGCCTGTAGGTTCCCGGAAAAAACGTGGCCTCCACCATACCCGTATCGTCCTCGAAGGTAAGAAACTCCATCACCTCGCCGGTGCGGGTGGAAACCAGCTTGCCGGTCAAGAGCCAACCAGCGCAACGCACCCGGCGGCCGACCTGGTCCGCCACCCGGGCCATCTTCACCAGGCCCCGGGGGAGATTGCCGGTCAGCACGATGGGGTGGTGACGGCAGAGAAAACCAAGCACCCGGTATTCCCGGCGCAAAAGCGTGAGGGTATCCGGCGGCTGCAGGGGCGGCGGCTCGGGCAACCGAACGGCAAAGAGCGAGGCGGACGCCGCCTGGACGCGACGACGTTGAAATGTCGCCCACTGCCAAAGCAGCACCGTGCGGTTCACACCGGGATCGAGGCTGTCCATGGCGCCAGCATGGATGAGAGAGCGCGCTTCATCGTCTGCCGGCACCACCCTGCTCCAGAAATCGGCGCTGCCGGCGAACTCTTTTTTCCTCCGCTCGGCCAAGAGCCGATCCATGGTCGCCTCCGAGAGGCCGCCGACCGCCTGCAGCCCCACCCGGATCCGCCGGCCGCAACCGGTCCACCGCTTTTCGCTGCGGCCCACATCCGGATGATCGACGGTAAGCCCCAGCCGTCGCGCTTCCGAGACGTAGGCGAAGGTGGAATAGTAGCCGCCCCGGTTGGAGATCACCGCCGCCATGAATTCCGCCGGAAAGTGGTGCTTGAGATAGGCCGCCTGATAGGAGACCCGGGCATAGGAGGCCGAATGCGGCTTGCAGAACGAGTAGCCGTCAAAACTCATCATCATTTGCCAGACCTTATCGATATCCGTGTCCGCCACCCCGCGCTGCCGACAACCGTCGTAGAAGTGCTGCCGGTAGTCCGGCAGCCGCAGCTGCTTGTCTTTTTTCGACATCACCTTGCGCAGCCCGTCAGCCCTGGCATGGCTGAAACCGGCCAGGGCCACCGCCACCCGGGAGACGTCCTCCTGGTAAACCATCAGGCCGAAGGTCTCGTCGAGCACATCACCCACCGCCGGATGCAGCGGCTGCCAGGTGCCGCCGTGGAGCCGGCGGACATACTCGCGCACGAATTCGTTGGCCGCCGGCCGGATGATGGAAGACTGGATCACCAGCTGCTCGAAGTCGCCGCTGCCGGCCTTCTGCTGCAACAGCCGCATGGCCGGGCTTTCGATATAAAAGCAGCCCATAGTGGTGCCCCTGGCGACCCCGCTTCTGGTGCGAGAGTCATCTTCGGGATTCCAGTGCGACTCGTCGAGGTCTGCTCCACCGGCACGCACCGCCTGCAAACAATCCCGGATGACGCCGAGACTGCGGTTGCCGAGAATATCGATCTTCACCAGCCCGGCCTCCTCGGCGCCGTCCTTTTCCCACTGAATGATCGGCACCCCCTTGGCGGCGTACTCCACCGGCACGTAGTCGGTGATCGGCCCCGGCGTGATCACCACTCCGCCCGGATGCACCGAGAGGTAGCGGGGAACACCGATCAATTGGGAAGCGAGATCCAGGATTTGCGGCCAGGGCGGGGAAAAATCCTGATCTTTCAAGGTCGGCAGCCGCGAGAGTTGTTGCCCCAGGCTCTCTGCGCTCCGATACATCCAGGGCAGCCGCCCCGTGAGCCGGGAGATCTCTGCTTCCGGCAGGCCGAAGACTTTTGCGGTCTCGCGGATGGCCATGCGGGGCTGGAAAAGCACGTGGTTTGCAACCATCGCCGCCTGCCCGGCGAAATCACCGAGCACCTCGGCAAGCACTTCGTCGCGCTCGTCCCAGGCGAAATCGACATCGATATCCGGCGGATCGCTCCGGCCGGGGTTGAGGAACCGCTCGAAATAAAGATTATATTTGATCGGGCAGACATTGGTGATCGCAAGGCAATAGGCGACCAGTGAGGCGGCCCCGGAACCGCGACCGCAAATCCGCCGCCGGCGGCGCCGCCCGTCCGGCCCTTTACGGTGGACAATATCGCGCACCACCAGAAAATAGGACGAAAAGCCCATCTCGCCGATAACCCGCAGCTCGTGCTCCAGCCGCTCCACCACCGGTTCCCCGAGATCGTCGCCGTAACGGCGCCGCGCCCCCCGGTAGGCCAGAACCCGCAGGACCTTGGCCGCACCGCCGCCGTCGCTGCGACCGCCGCCGCGCCAGGGCGGCATTACCGTGCCGAAATCAGGCCCCGTAAATCCGCACCGCGCCGCCAGCCGTTGCGTAGCTTCAACCACCTCGGGCCAAATGGCGAACCGTCGGCGGTACTCGTCCGGAGCCTCGAGGGCGAACACCGGCTCCGTCCGCTCGCATTCGGCCAGACGACTGAGGCTGGTATTGCCGGCGATGGCTCTGAGCAGCCGGAAGAGTCCCTCTTCTCCGGCCCCCGCGAGCGCGCTGGCCGGAGTCGCCACCGCCATCACCCCGGACTCGCGGGCCCAGTCCCGCAGCGTGCGCCCGGCACCGGTCGGCCGCGGCCCCAGATCCGCCGCCACCCGTACGCCCCGCCGGTGCAGCTCCCGGAGCAACGACAGGTCGTCGGCCAATACCACCAGCCCTTGCGCCCGCTCCGGCAAATCGTCCCGCAACCGAATGCCGTGACAATGGCGCCAGCTGAGCAGCCGGCACAGGTTGCGATAACCGTCAAGATCCATGGCCAGGCAGGTGACCAGCCGACCGCCTTCCGCTTCCGACAACTCCGCGCCCACCAGCGCCCGCAGCTTCTCCCGCCTGCAGGCCGCCAGAAACTCCCATAACCCGTAGAGGTTGTCCCGGTCGGTCAAGGCAAGACCGGCGTAGCCCAGCTCGGCGGCCCGGCGGCACAACGCCGCCGGCGAGGCCGTGGCCCGCATCAGCGAATAGTGGGAACGAACGCGCAGAGGAAACATCTGATCTTGGGAAATGCGGGTTAAAGGCGAGAACGCTCAATGACAGGCGCCGGCCGCCGCCCGCGCCCGACCCGGCCCTATCAGAGCGTGACCGAAACGGCCGCGAATGGCATCCATGGCGTCCAACAACCGCTCCTGGCGCCGCGAACCCGTCTCCATTTCCGGAAACAGGGGAAGCTGGGGCGACTGGCGGTGCAGCCGATCGCAGACCAGTCGCACCCCGCGCAGGCGAATGCGGCGCACCCAGGCCCGCTCAAGCGCTGTGGCTGCCAGCCGGCGCAGGAGAAAATCGCTGGCCGTGCCCTGCCTGGTCGAGGCCTGGCGCACCACGTGAGTGCCGTCGGCGTACCGCAGCCAGATCCCAACCCGGCAGGCGACCTGACGGCGGCCGCGGAGTTCCCGGCCGGCCCGACCGACCAGGTCGGCCACCGCCGCCTCCACCTCTTGCCTATCGTTGGTATCGCCCACAAAAACGTGCTCGCAATCCACCGGTGCCGTCTCCGCCGATCCGGCCGCGACCCGGCTGGCGTCGATGCCCCGGCTCACCTCGTGCAGGAAGGCGCCGCGGCTGCCGAACGGCACCATCAGCTGCTGGCGGCTGAGTCCCGCCAACTGACCGACGGTGACAATCCGAAATTCGAGCAACCGCTCGATTTCCCGAAGCGTAAGACCCGGCAGCAGGGAAACGGCGAGCGGCGCCAGAAACGGTTCTTCCTCGCCCGGGGCGACGATGTACTCCCCCACCGGTTTGACCAGCCGGGAGGCGACCTTGGCCACCAATTTATTGGCCGCAAGCGTCCAGATGGGATTGATGCCGAGACCGTCGCGCACCTGGCGACGAACCCGCAGGCCGACATCCGGGGCGGGCCCGAACAGCCGGTGGGTTCCGGTCACGTCGACAAAGATGTGCCCGTCTTCCAGGCCGTGTTCGACGAAGGGGGAATAGTGGCACACCTCTTTTAAAAAGCTTTGCATCGCCCGCCGGTAGAGTTCCGGCCGTGGCGGCAGCTGCGCCGCCTCCCGGCACATCCGGGTGGCCTGACGCAGGATCATGCCTTTTCTCACCCCGGCCCGGTACGCTTCTTCGCTCATATCGTAAACCACCGCCCGGGCGGCCCCCAACGGAGCGACGATCACCGGCCGCCGCCTGAGCGTTGTATCGACCACCCGTTCGACCGCCACGGCAAAATCGGCCACATTGAAGTGGAGTATGGCGCGTTCCCTGTACATTTTTTTACCCGACCGCCGTTTTCAGGATCTGCTCCAGGAGCCGGGCGTTCTTCGGCGCCTGGGCCCTGACATGGTTGTTAAAAAAGATGATGCCCCGAGCGGCATGGGGCGCCAGCCGGGGCAGCCACTGCGCACGCCACCCGCGCAGCTCCTCCTCGCTGTAATCGTAATCGAACTTCTTTTGCATATTGCCCGACCGCCAGCCGCTCGTATTGCGACCATGAAAGCGGACATAGAACAAATCCGGATTGGTCACCACATCGAGAGCCGGAAAGAGCCCCGGCAAAGCCGGCTCATCGACGGTAACCAGCGTCACCCGGCGGCGCTCCAGTTCGTTAAAGACGCTGTCCACCGCCCAGGAAGCGTGCCGGAACTCCACCGCCACCGGCAACCCCTGCAGGCCGTCGAGCAGCTGGGCCAGGTAGTGACGGTTGCCTACGGTCCGGTCGAAATCGGGAGGCAGCTGCACCAGCACCGCCGCCAGCCGGTCAAGAAGCGGGGCTATCCCCTCACGATACAGCTGCAGTTGACGACGCCACTCCTCGTCGCGCTCGTGGGTCATGGTCCGGGTCAGTTTGGCGGAAAAGCGAAAATGGACCGGGGCCCGAGCCGCCATCCGAGCCACCGACTCGGCCCGCACCATCTGATACCAGGTATAGTTGAGTTCCACCGCCGAAAAACAGCGGCTGTACAGCTCCAGCATGTCGGCGCTCCTGGTGCCGGGCGGATAGAAACCGCTGTCGACCCACTCGGTGTAGGAATAACCGCTGGTGCCAAGCAACACGGTGCAACCGCCGCCGCCAGGACCACCGGCCAACGCCACCTCTCCCGGACAATCGTTCATCGCCCCTTGCCGCCCCCGCCGCGGATCACTCCGATCACCTTGCCCTGCACCAGCAGTTCGCCAAACTGGTAGCGCATCACCGGGTAGGCATCGTTTTCCGGCCGCATCTCGATATGATCCGCATGCAGGAAAAACCGTTTGACCGTGGCCTCCTCGTCATGGATCAGCACCGCCACGATCTCGCCGTTCTCCGCATACTGCCGAGGCTCGCAGACCACCAGGTCGCCATTGAGAATTCCCGCCCCCCGCATGGAGTCCCCTTTGATACGGAGGCAGAACAGGTTGTCGCCGGGAAAGAGCGCGCCGTCCACCACCACCGTACCGTCCCACTCCTGCTGGGCGTACATCGGCAGACCGGCGGTGATCTCGCCGATAATCGGCAGCTCCCGTCCCGGTCCCGACCGCTGGCGCCGCGGCTGGTCCGGCAACAGCCTGATGGTCCTGCTGTAGCGGCCCTCACGGGCCAGCACCCCTTTGCTCTCCAGCTGTCGCAGGAGCTGGGCCACCGCGTTGTGGCTCACCCCCATATCCGCCGCGGCCTCCCGAAGGCTGGGCGCCTTGCCGTCTTCCCGAATCCGCTCCGCCAGATACTTGAAAAACCGTTTCTGTTTGTCCGTCAGTTCCACAGTGCGCTCCGTTTGTACATTTACTTTAAATGTATTTTACCAACAACACCCCTAATGTCAATGCACAATTCCCACGCAACAGTTGTGTCGCAGCCTCGTTCGATGGGAATGGAATCTTCTGTTTCTCTACGAGAATTTCTGCTATTCTGAGGGCTATATGAATGATTATGCAAGTGGCCACGCCACCTCAACCAGATTATCCGTGAGATCTATGTTCAGAATAACCGACATTTGCAATATTGCCGTTCAGATAGAAAAAAATGGCGAGGCCTCCTACCGGAGAGCGGGGGAGCGTATTGCCGACCCGGAGATACAAAAGATGTTTTACTGGATGGCTGATGAGGAGCACCGGCATGGCAAGTGGTTCGCTTCGCTCACCGCCGACATCCCCATACCACCGGAGCGCGAATCGCTCGAGGAGATGGGGCGATCTCTGCTCCAGGAGATGGTGGAGGGGCAGACCTTTTCCCTTGTCCAGGAGCAGCTCGAAAAAACCGCCTCTTTTAGTGAACTGCTGGCCCAGACCAGGGAATTCGAGAAAGACACCGTCCTCTTCTATGAATTCCTGCGCGATTTGATCGATGATCAAGATACCGCCCGACAACTCGAGATCATCATCGGCGAGGAACGGCAGCACGCCAGGCAACTGGCGGAACTCGAGCAAAGAGTGGCAAGCGAGGAGGCGTAAGAACAACCTGGCGCGACGGAGGTAATAATGGGGACGGTGGCAGGCAGGGATATCCAGCAGTGGTGCCGGCAGGTACCGGTACTGCGGGACGTCATCGCCTGCCGGGAGACATTCTGGCTCAACCCGGCCGCCGCCCCGGCCGCCTCGGCTCTCAGCGCAATGGATCTAACGGCGCGTGATATCGCCGACGCCGCCGCGAGATTGGAGCGATTTCGGCCGTTTCTCTCCCGGGTCTTTGCCGAAACCAGGAAAGCGGGCGGCTTGATCGAATCCCCCCTCACTCCCATTGCGGCCATGCAGCGGCAACTCGCGGCCCACCACGCGATAGAGCTGCCGGGCAGGCTGCTGCTCAAGTGCGACAACCTGCTGCCGATTTCCGGCTCGGTCAAGGCCCGCGGCGGCATCTACGAAGTACTGAACTACGCGGAACAGCTGGCACTCGCTCACGGCCTGCTCACCGTCGAAGATGACTACGCGCTGCTGGCCGAGGAGAAAGCCCGAAAGCTTTTCCGCAACCACCGCATCGCCGTCGGCTCCACCGGCAATCTGGGGCTGAGTATCGGCATCATGGGCGCCCGCCTCGGCTTCCGGGTGACGGTGCATATGTCGGCCGACGCCCGCTGCTGGAAAAAAGAACGGCTGCGAGCGTGCGGCGTCGAGGTGCTGGAATACGACGCCGATTACAGCCAGGCGGTGGCGGCAGGCCGCCGGCAGGCCGAGAGCGACCCCGCCTGCCATTTTATCGACGACGAAAATTCCGCCACTCTTTTCCTCGGCTATGCGGTGGCCGCCCGGCGACTGGCCCGGCAGCTGAGCGAACAAGAGATCCTGGTAGACACCGACCACCCGCTCTTCGTCTACCTGCCCTGCGGCGTCGGTGGCGCCCCAGGCGGCATCACCTTCGGTCTCAAGCACCTCTTCGGCGATCATGTCCACTGCTTTTTCGCCGAACCCACCCACTCCCCTTGCATGCTCACCGGACTGGCCACCGGCCTCCACAACCAGGTTGCGGTGGAGGATTTCGGCCTCGACAACCGCACCGCCGCCGATGGTCTCGCGGTCGGTCGCCCCTCCGGTTTCATCGGCCGGATGCTGGCGCCGGTGATCGACGGCGTCTATACCGTCCAAGACGCCGAACTCTACCGCTTGCTCGCGCTTCTAGCAGACAGCCAGACGATCGCCCTGGAACCGTCGGCGGCTGCCGGTCTTGTCGGTATGCCGAGAGTTCTGGAGCAATCCGCCTGGCTCGCCAAACGCCGGCTCATATCCCATCTGCCCACCGCCACCCATATCGCCTGGGCCACCGGCGGCAGCATGGTGCCGACAGAAGAAATGCAACGGTATTACCAGCTTGGCAGGGAGCAATGCAAGATACCTCACTCCTGATGGAGGGATTTCCTGTACGGACCTCTTAAAGCGATTTTCGCCCAGAGCGTGCCGAGATATTCATGGATTGCCAGCCCGGTATTTCGCAGATTGGTGCTCCCCGGAAAATAGAGCCCGACGGAGGTTCCGCGCGCGTTTCTGATAAGAAAATTCGCCGGCGCCGGAATCGGTTGCAGACCCATCTGTCGGAACAGCAGCATGGCGCGGGGCATATGGGCCGCCGAGGTAACCAGAACAAACGCGGAAGTGCCGAGCAGCGGTTTGAGATAGTAGGCTTCCGATACCGTGTCGGGAGAGTGGTCCTCGACGATAATGTCGCTCGCCTTGACCCCGAGGTCGAGCGCCACCTTTTTCATAATTTCGGCCATCGCGACCTTACCCGAGATCTTTCCTCCGGAAACGACCAGTCTGCTCCCGGAAATCTTCCTCTGCAGCCGAATTCCTTCGACAAGCCGTGTCAGGGTGTCCTGACCTAACTGGCTGGTCGCCGGAAGCCCGGGATCGTCGGCAAAACCCCCGCCCAGCACTACGACATATTTGAAATGGTGTGCCGTTTCCACCGATGATCGGTTCTCTACGCTGGTGAGCTGCAACGGCCTGTACTGCGTTTCCAGGTGATGCAACAGATAATCCGGCACCGGTTTGTAGGCAGACGCCAGCAGCAGCAGAGTGGCAAGCAGCACACACGCCTTGCCCTTTTTCCGCGAGGGAGTGAAGTACAGACAAAAGAGCCCGATACACAGCAAAATGGCGATTATCGGAACCGGCAACAAAAAATGCGATATGAGCTTTTTCAGGATGAACATTGGTTACGTAGCCTAGGAGTCTGTCGGCAAGGGCGAAAGTTTACCTCTCATTGATTCCTGGCATTTCCTTGCCTGTCAATAAACAATATCATCATTGATGCGTTTTTCAATATTTTCGGCGCAGTGAGTAAACCGATGCGCGTTCCGCTTCTTGGTGGGCGTCTCGACAAAGAGAACGAGCACTTTGCAACACCAGCAAAGTGCTCGATATGTAAAAAGAATAATGTGTTTGCGACGCTGTCCAGGCGACTTCAGCGCATGGAACGCACCAGCCTGCCAAAGCCGCCAGGGATAGTGCCTGAGGACCAGAAGAGCCGCCCCTGTTTGAAATCGGCGAACCAGTAGCCCCCCGGTCGGCGACGCGCAGCCACAAAAACAAAGGGCTGTTTTTGGGAAAAAGCCGGGTGCAGGTGAACGCCCTTGGCGTTTTCTTGCGGCTCCATGAGCGAGAGGGCCTCCTCGATGGTAGGCAGTCGCCAATCGCGGTAGCCGGCAAACCCCTCCAGGTTCAGGGTATCGATCCGGCGTTGGATCTTACGGATCGAGTTAATTTCCAATCCCCCTCGCTGCCACATGAGATTGGTCCGCAGATCGATCAGCGTGCGCGGATCGCCTCCGTCCGCCAGGCAGTTCTCAAATCGCCCCGCCGGATTGTGTTCCGCCTCGAAGAATCCCCGCTGCCGCACGAGCGCTGCAATCTCTTCCTCCTGGATAAACACCGGCTCAACGGGTAGTTGCACTACCTGGCCAGTAAAGCCGGCGGCTGTACGGGTCGGCAGGGACGGCCCCATATCCTCTTTCTCTTCCTTTTCCAGCATCGGCACCACTAGTGAGGAGTCGCCATTATCGAGCACGTTGTCGATCAACCATTGCCGGATCTGGTCGTTGATGGCAAAGCTTTGCTCAAAGCGCGCCGACCACCCCTGCTCGGCCAAACACCCTCGCACCATATCCTTGGGCGCCTTGATTTCAGCCATCACCCGGGCATGCTTCACTCCCCGTTCCATCAGATAGAGCTTGGGCTCCTCCCCCCAGTCGGCAACGAAAAAGTAGTAGACACGCTCATTGTTGTTGCGGACCCGCTCCCGGCCTCCCCAGGACTCGAAGGTCCCAAACGACAGCTCCGGGTTCATTTCCCAATCGATGGGGCTGATAACCGTTTTCCCTACCTGCACTTTATGAAACATTCCCATAACTTTTCCTCGCTCTACGGTGTGCATCGCACCTTTTTGTTTCCACCATCACCCCGCCTTCCACTGGCGGCAAAACCGAGAGGAGCGAACTTTGCCGCTCTTCCTGCTGTTTTCCCGCATGCGGCTAGGGTATACTTGGTACAGGATATCTACCCCCCGCTTGCCACCCGCACCCGGCCGACTTTTTGTTGATTATAATAACCATTATCATTTATGTCCAAGAAAAAATTACCCTGGGCAAAGAAGAGGGGCTACCCGCTTCCTCTCGGCGTCACCGTCTTGAGCGAGGGGATCAACTTCGCCTTCTTTTCCCGTCACGCCTCCTTCGTCACCCTGGTCATCGACCGGAGCCCCCCGAACATCCAGGAGACCTATCGATACGAGATTCCCCTCTCACCGGCGGAAAACCGCACGGGCGATATCTGGCATGTACTGCTGCCCACCTCGGACATCAATCTCACCTACGGATACCGGGTTTTCGGCTCCGGTGAGACGGCCCCCGAATCCTGCGTCTTCGCACCTGAGAGAATCCTGATCGATCCCTATTGCCGAGCGCTCACCCCACGCTCCTGGGGCGAACCAGCCCGGCACGGCTTGCACCCTTGCTGTCGGATCATCACCCATGACTTCGATTGGCAGGACGACCGGCCACCCCGCACGCCGCTTTCGCAGACGGTCATCTACGAACTGCATGTGCGTGGATTCACCCAAAAGAGCGCCGCCGATCTCAGCGCACCCGGTACCTACAAAGGGATAGTGGAGCGGATCCCCTATCTGCGGGAGCTGGGGATCACCGCCGTCGAGCTGATGCCGGTAACCGAATTCGATGAAAACGACAATTTCTTTCGGGATCCGGATACCGGCCGGCCCCTGAAAAACTTCTGGGGGTACAACCCGATCTCGTTTTTCGCCCTCAAATCTGGCTATGCCTGTGATCCCGCCGCCCATATCAACGAATTCAAATATATGGTGCGCGAGCTGCACGCCGCCGGCATCGAGGTGATTCTCGATATCGTCTACAACCATACAGGTGAAGGCGGGTATGATGGCACCACCAGCAGTTTTCGCGCCATCGACAACCCGATCTATTATCTGCTCGATAAACAGGACAACAGCTATCTCAATTTCTCCGGTTGCGGCAACACCTTGAACTGCAACCATCCGGTGGTTCGTTCGCTTATCCGGGATTCGCTGCGCTACTGGGTGATGGAGATGCACATCGACGGTTTCCGTTTCGATCTGGCTTCTATTCTCGGCCGGGACCGTCAGGGCAATGTGCTTTCCAACCCCCCGATGATCGAGGTTATCGCCGAGGACCCGGTTCTGCGCGATGCCAAGATCATCGCCGAAGCCTGGGACGCCGCCGGTCTTTACCAGGTCGGCTCATTTTCCACCGATGTGCGCTGGGGCGAGTGGAACGGCCGGTTTCGCGACGACGTCAGAGCCTTCATGGCCGGCCACGGCGACATGGTCACCCGGATCGCCACCCGTTTCGCCGGCAGCTCCGATCTCTACCAGGTAAGCGGCCGTACGCCGCTTTCCTCCATCAATTTCCTCACCAGCCACGATGGTTTCACCCTCCACGACCTGGTCAGCTACGACACCAAGCACAACCGCAACAACGGCGAGGACAACCGCGACGGGGACAACCACAACCTGAGCTGGAACAGCGGCGTCGAGGGTGCTCCGGCGCCGCCCGAGGTCGAGCTCCTTCGCCAGCGCCGGATTCGCAGCTTGGTTACCATCCTGATGCTCTCCCAGGGCGTGCCGATGCTCACCGCCGGAGACGAATTCGCCAGAAGTCAACAGGGCAACAACAATGCCTGGTGTCAGGATAATGCCATCAGCTGGCTCGACTGGAGCCTCAAAGATACCAATCAGCAGCTGTTTCGCTTCATCCAGCAGTGCATTCTCCTGCGCAGACACCATCCTGTTTTCCGCCGGGAGAACTTTTTTCCACCGGCTGGGCAGGAGCAAGCTGCCGGACAAGACGAGGAGATCACGTGGCAGTACCTCACCCCGGGCAGTCAGGACTGGTCGCCCGACTGTCACGGTCTCGGCATCCTGCTCCATGGTCGGCGTCGGAACCTGCCGAGAGATGATGATTTTTTCATCATGCTCAACGGACACCGCAACCGGAAGTTGGCCTTTACCCCACCACCGGTCCCCGCAAACGACAAACAGCGCCACTGGCACTTGGTGATCGATACGGCGGCACCGGCTCCGCGAGATATCCAGCTCAAGGGCACTCCGCTCTCCGGAAGACAGAGAGGTGCAATAAGCGTGGCACCGCTGGGGGTAATTGTCCTGCGCTCACAGCCACTGTCTCGGGTCGGCGATCCTGCAAGCCGATCATGGGGACGATGAAAGCCGATTCACTATCGCCCCTGACAACGCCAGGAGGCGTTTGCCGGCGTGGCATAAACCAATGGCGACGCCCAGGCACGTATGCTACTATAGTTTGCGAGCGCGCTCCGCGGGCGGAACCATTTCACTTAATTCCAATTCCAGGACACTTCTCTCCATGGCCGCTGCAACCCACCAAAACACGCCGAAAAAGCCGTCATTTCTCCTCGTGGGGGATTCACTGATCGCCGCTTTCGACTGGCAGGATCGGATGACACATTTCACCACCATGAACTGTGGCGCGCCAGGCGCCACCACTCGCGACCTGCTGACCGCCCTGCCCCGGGTAAAATCCCGTTTCCCGACAGCCCGGCTCGTGATGATCATGATCGGAACCAACGATGTTTTGATGGAGAATTATGCTTTCTTAGGCGACCTCAAGCAAATCATTATCGATCTCCATCGTGAGTATCCGACCGCCGATCTCCTGGTCAACAGTCTGCTTCCCATGCAATTGCCCTTTCTCGATGACACCGCCATCACCAGGATCAACGACACCATAGAGACGATCTGCCGCGAGACAGGCAGTTGCTACATCGATGTCCACAGCCGCTTTCTCCAGGCTGACGCCCCCCTGTTCGAAGCCGACGGGGTCCATATCAACCCCGCCGGTTATGAAGTTTGGGCCCGAACCATTCTCTCACACATTGCCTTTCTGGTGGAAAATGATTAGGTTTTCGCCCGTTGTGTTTAATGACCACCTTGAAGAGGAGATACAATGTTGAAAAAATTATTCTTTTTCGTTGCCGTAGTGATGTTTTCAAGCTGCTTCGGGCCGGTGCTCCGGACCGCAGGCGCCGCCGATCTGAGCGGTACCGTCATCCAGACCATGAATGCGGGGGGCTACACCTATATGCTGGTGGAGAACGGTTCGCTCAAGAATTGGGTGGCCATGCCTGAAACGAAAGTCGCCGCCGGTGACCATGTCACCTACCTCAACGGCATGGAAATGACCAATTTTTACAGCAGGACCCTGAAGCGCACCTTTGACAAAATCATCTTTTCCACAGGACTTGCCGGAGCAAAGCACGCAGGCGTCACAGGTACGGCAGCCAAAGCGGCAACCCCGCATCCCGCTTCCAAAACCGCTGCAGGCGCCGCCGATTCTTTTGCCGCCGCCGTTGCCGATGAACAGCAGGCTTCCTCCGAGTCCGCTCCAGCTTCCGCGCCGCAAATCGGAGGCACCAGCGGCGGCAGTTCCGGAGCGGTGGTGCCGTTCGCTTCCGTGAAGGTGGCCAAAGCATCCGGCAAGAACGGGTATACGATCGGAGAAATTTTCGATAAAGCCAAAGACCTGAACGGCAAAACGGTCCGCCTGCGCGGCAAAGTCGTGAAGATCAACGCCAATATTATGGGCAAAAACTGGATTCACCTGCAGGACGGCACCGGCAATCCGATGAAAAATACTCACGATCTGGTGGTCACCACCACCGATACCGCCAAGCTCGACCAGGTTATCACCATAAAAGGTACGGTCGCCGCCAACAAGGATTTCGGTGCCGGCTACAAGTATGGAGCCATTATCGAGGATGCCACTATCATGCGCTAGGATACTTCTAGCATGCAGCGCCTCAGAGACAGTAAACCGAAGACGAACATTTCAGCGGGAGTTCCGCCAATGGATATCGTGCTGATCGGCCCCGGAGCCCTTGGCTGCCTCCTCGCCTCCCGACTCGCCGGATGCGATGGCAACCAACATCACCGTTTCACCCTGCTCGATCACGATGCAACCCGGGCCACTCAGCTCTCCTCCAGCGGAATTCAGTATGAATTCGGCGGAGAAGAACGCAAGACACTGGTTGCCGTCCGTGCCTCGGCCAGCGATGCAGGTTCGGCTGATGTGGTGATCAACTGCGTGAAATCGTATGATATCGCTGCCAGCCTCACACTGTGCCGTCCCCTGCTGGGGCCGATCACCCTGCTCATTTTCATGCAGAACGGTATCGCCCATCTCGAGCTTCACGATCATATTGGAGAGGCGACTCCCGCTTACGCGACTACGACCGAGGGCGCGACCCGGCTCGGGCCCGGTCGCGTCCGCCACGCCGGTCGCGGACTGACCCAGTTCGGTTTTCTCGCACCAGTTGCAGCGGGCGCCAAGACTTCTCTTGGATGCACTGTCGAGCTGTTCAACAACGCCGGCTTTACCGCCCAAATCACCGATGACATCCTCTCTCGGCTCTGGACCAAACTGCTGATTAACGTCGGAATCAACGGCCTGACAGCTTTACTGGATTGTCCCAACGGCGAACTGCTTGCCCTGCCCAGCGCCTGCGAACGGATGGAGAGGCTGGTTGGCGAGGCCTGCCGGGTCGCCGAGCGCGCCGGCATAGAGGTGCCGGCTAGTGCTCTGGAGCTAACCCGAGAGGTTTGCGTCAAAACCGCCGCCAACATCTCTTCCATGCTGCAGGACGTTCACGCCCGGCGGCGAACTGAAATCGACGCCATCAACGGCGCCGTGGCGGCAGAGGGGAAACGGCTGGGAGTCGCCACCCCGGAAAACGACCGACTGGTGCGGCAAATCAAAGAACTTGAACGGACCTATTTATAGACAACAAGAAATTAACCATGATGCCTCCACGAAAAATTCACCCCAGCGAAATCGGTTTTGATCTCGACGGGGTCATTGCCGATACCGCCGCGGCCTTCCTGCAAATTGCCTGCGAACAGTACAGTTATTGTTCGTTCACACTGGAGGACATCACCAATTTCGAGCTCGAAAACTGCATCGGCATACCGACGGAGACAGTGGCCGAGATCTTCCACACCATCATGGAAGATTCCCTGGCCACAGGCCTCAAACCCATGCCCGGCGCCGTCGACGTGTTGGGCGAGTTGGCCGCCGTATCCCCAATAACGGTGATTACCGCCCGCCCGCTCCGAGAGCCGGTAATCGAGTGGCTGGACCACTACTTCCCCTCCGCCACCCGCAAGGCCGTCAACCTGATCGCCATGGGCGACCACGACGATAAACTGCGCTATATCCGCGAGCAGAAACTGAAGTATTTTATCGATGACCGTGCCGAAACCTGCGCCGAGCTGAACCGATGCGGCATTTCGCCCCTGGTCTTCACCCACCCCTGGAACAGAAACCGCCATACCATGCCGACTGTGAAAAACTGGCAGGAGATACGAAGCATTCTCGACCTGGGATAACACAACCTCCACATCATTGCTCCCCATGAACTGTCCTCACTGCAACAAGCCACTACACGTATATAGAAATCCGACACCGACCGTCGATATCATCATCGAGATCGACGGTGCCATCGTTCTTATCGAGCGCAAAAATCCCCCCCATGGCTGGGCCCTGCCAGGCGGGTTCGTCGATTACGGCGAGTCGTTTGAGACTGCGGCTCTACGCGAAGCGGAGGAAGAAACAGGGCTGAAGGTCTCCGGCCTGCGCCAGTTCCATACCTACTCCGATCCCGATCGCGACCCCCGCCAGCATACCGCCTCCACGGTTTTCATCGGCCAGGCCGAAGGTGCACCCATGGCCGGTGACGATGCCGGCCGCGCGGAACTTTTCACCGCAGACAACCTGCCGACACTGGCCTTCGACCACGCGCGCATTCTGGCCGACTACTTCGCGGCTAAAAAGTAGGGATAGCCGGTTGAGAGAGATATCGCATTGACATCTCAAGTGTTGCCGGTACAATGTCACCTCTTTCACCGCGACACTACTTGAAACGACGTCCTTCGATGAACGTAAACGTTCACCAGCACCCCATCTGGGCACGACCGGGCTGACGTGCATAGATTGGCTATTGCCCGACAGCCAACTTGCACTCAGCTGGCGCCCTGGTGAACGTTTACAATGCTTTGGTTTAGGCAACTTTTTGCTTGTCCGGTGAACGGTTACCGATGAATAGACACCGACGATATCTTCTGCTGCTGATTGTTTTTTTTCTTCTCGCCTACGTCCTGCCCCTCGGCTTTCGCAGCCTTGCCATCCCCGACGAGGCGCGTTATGCGGAAATCCCCAGGGAGATGCTGGCGACAGGGGACTGGGTCGTCCCCCGCCTCGACGGGCTGCGCTATTTCGAGAAACCGGCGCTGGGGTATTGGGTCCATGCCGGCTCCATTGCGCTTTTCGGCGAAAACGCTTTCGCCGTACGCCTGCCGTCCGCCCTGGCGGTGGGGCTCTCGGCTCTGCTTATTTATCTACTGTTGCGCACGCCCCGCATCCAGCGCATAACCGGCGAAGAGAACTTTCCGGCAGTGATCGCATCGCTTGCCTTCCTCTCGTGTTTCGAGGTCTTCGGCGTCGGTAATACGGCGGTGCTCGACAGCCTCTTCGCCTTTCTTCTCACCGCCACCATCACCCTGTTTTTTTTCGCCACCGAGGCCCAAGCCGAATCATGGCAAGAGAGAGGGTTGCTGATCCTGGCCGGAACCTTCTGCGGCCTGGCATTTCTCACCAAGGGGTTCCTCGCTCTGGCGATACCCGTTCTCGCTCTGGTCCCCTACCTCATCTGGCAACGCCGGTATTCGGACCTCTTGCGCATGAGCTGGCTGCCGATTCTGACCGCCGTGCTGGTGTCCTTGCCATGGGGAATTCTTATCCAGCTGCGGGCCCCCGATTTCTGGCACTATTTCTTCTGGAACGAGCATGTGCGGCGCTTTCTGGCCAAAAATGCCCAACACAAGGAGTCTTTCTGGTATTTTTTCATGGGGGCGCCGGCAATGTTCATGCCCTGGATACCTCTGCTTCCCGCTGCCGTCACGGGATTGATCTCTACCGACAGAGAAGACGATCGCATGAAACGGTTGATTCGACTGGCGCTCTGCTGGCTGATATTGCCGTTTTTATTGTTCTCCGCCTCAAAAGGCAAGCTGCTCACCTATATACTTCCGTGCTTTCCACCCTTTGCCCTGCTGGTCGGCATCGGCCTCTGGCACTATCTCAAAAAAGAGGAAGGGAAAAAGCTCCTTTTTCGGGCTGGAACGATTGTCAATGCCGTCCTGTTCGGCGTGCTCCTTATCGCCTTCTTGTTCCTGCAGCACCGCCGTTTCGACGCAATCCCCCTCTACACCACGTTTTGGCAACCGGCACTCGCCGCTGTCGGCTTTCTGGTCCTGATCGCCCTGTACGTTCAAGCCTCCAAATCCAGGCCGGCGGCCAGCAAGATCTTTTTCTTCGGGTGTGCACCGCTCCTGCTCTTTTTCCTGCTCAATTTTCTTATCCCCGCCCCGACCGGCGAAGCCAAAATGCCGGGGCCCTTGATCGAGCGGCACCGGCAACAGATCGCCCCCGGGGATCTGGTCATTGCCGATGAAAATCTGCTGCGGGCGGTCTGCTGGTATCTGCGGCGCGACGATGTGTACGTTCTGGGCTCGCCGGGAGAACTCAAATACGGGCTCGGCTACCCGGATGCATCCGGCCGATTGCTGGATATGCCGGCGGCCATCGGGCTGATACAACAACACCCCGGAAAAGTCGTGCTGATCGGCCGAGCTGAACTGCTGGCGCCGTGGATGGACAAACTGCCCAAGCCGGCGCTCCGCGATACAAGCCGATACGGCAGAAATGTCATTTTGAAATTTTGACGGCCGGCGATCTACGGTTGTAGGGAGTTTTTGAATAGGTGACTAGCTTTCGGGACCTACCACAGGGCCCGCAGCAAAAAGAAGGTGAGAAGACCCGCGCCCGCGGATCCGTAGAGCAAGAGTCACGGGAGGCAGTCACCGCCGAACTTGCGCGCCAAAAGCGCGAATACGGCGGCGCCGACCCCCGCGGAAATGAGAACGAAGAGAACTTCCACTCGAAATTCCTAGGCCCTGATGCGAACCCCGGTTTTTTTGCGCAGACGGATCGATTTCGGGGTGACCTCGACCAGTTCGTCATCGTTAATGTAAGCGATACAATCCTCGAGCGACATTTTCACCGGCGGCGTCAGGATCACCGCCTCATCCGAGCCGGACGCCCGCATGTTGGTCAGTTTCTTGCCCTTGCCCGGGTTGACCACGAGATCTGCCGGTCGGCTGTGTTCACCGATAATCTGTCCCTGATAGAGCGGCTCGCCGGGATCGATAAACAGCCTGCCCCTGTCCTGCAGGTTGAAGAGCGCGTACGCCACGGAAGTGCAGGGCTCTTTTACCGCCATCACTCCATTGATCCGGTTGACGATATCCCCGGCGTGCGGGCCGTATTCGGAAAAAACGTAACTCATCATGCCCATGCCCTTGGTGTCGGTCATAAACTGGGAACGGTAGCCGAGCAGCCCCCTGGTAGGGATCTTGAAGACCATGCGCACCATGCCGTTGGCGCTTCCCATCTCCTCCATGGTGCCTCGCAGCTTGCCCAGTTTTTCGATCACCGGCCCCTGGAACTGCTCGTCGACATCGACGGTGAGTTCCTCGTAGGGTTCGAATTTCTGCCCCCCTTCTTCTCTCATGATCACCTGGGGGCGGGTCACCTGAAACTCGTACTGCTCGCGACGCATCTTTTCGATCAAAATGGAGAGATGCAGTTCCCCTCTGCCGGACACCTTAAAACCCACGGCATCGGTCAGCGGTTCGTACCGCAGCGCCACATCGGCAAGCACCTCGCGCTGCAACCGCTCCTCGATATGCCGCGAAGTGACGAATTTACCTTCCTTGCCGGCGAACGGAGAATCGTTGGGGATGAAATTCATCGAAATGGTGGGTGGATCGATGGTGATAAGCGGCATCGGCCGGGGATCGTCGACATCGGTGAAGGTGACCCCGACGGTGACATCCTCCATGCCGGCGATCGCCACGATTTCACCTACAACGGCCGATTCCACAGCCACCTTTTCATCTCTTTCGAAGCGAAAAATCTTTGAGATACGCACCGGCTTGATCGATCCGTCCCGCCGGGCCACCGCAATAGGCTGGTTGATATGCATTTGCCCGTTGAGCACTTTGCCGATCCCCAGGCGACCGAGGTAAGGCGAGTAATCGATGGTGCCGACCTGCATCTGCAGCGGCTCGTCACTTGAGCCGGCCGGAGCAGGAATATGATCGACGATCATCTGTGAGATCGGAGTCATATCGGCGCCCTCCACCGAATCTTCGGGACGAAGCAGGCAATAACCGAGCTTGGCCGAACCATAGACGACCGGAAAGTCGAGAATATCATCTGGTGCATTAAGTTTTACAAAAAGATCGAAGACTTGGTCGACCACCCAGTCGCAGCGGGCGGCCGGCTTGTCGATCTTATTGATGACCACGATAACCGGCAGATTGTTCTCCAGCGCTTTCTTGAGGACAAAGTAGGTCTGCGGCATCGGGCCTTCCTGAGCGTCGACCAGCAGCAGGGCGCCGTCGGCCATGCGCAGCACCCGTTCCACCTGACCGCCGAAATCGGCATGGCCGGGGGTGTCTATAATGTTGATCCAGTAGTCGCCGAAGGTATAGGAGCCGTTCTTGGAGGTGATGGTGATGCCCCGTTCTCGCTCCAGGTCCATGGAGTCCATCAGTCTTTCCGAGATCTGCTGGTTGTCCCTGAACATTCCGGACTGTTTGAAGAGCTGGTCTACCAGGGTGGTCTTGCCATGATCGACGTGGGCGATAATGGCGACGTTGCGAATTTTACTCTGTTCCATTGTATTTCCTTTACAAAGCAGGTGCCGGATGCAAACGCTCCGCCCGGCTTCACTACCATATGCACTCCGTGGGGAGTTGAAAAGAAGGCACGCCATCACCTCGAGAGAATGAGGCTGCCGAGGTGATGTCTAACCGGGATACCTGTCGAGGCTAAGCAAAAAAGATGTTATGATACCGCAATTCACCAGCCAGCGCAAACTATTCCGCAAACAGCAACGGTTATCCGCATCGATTTCCGGATCGAGATACATGGTGGGCTCCGAGCAACAAGCACGATACGAGCCAAACAGGGAGGAACTACAAGATATTACAGGTCGGCCAACACTCGCCGGCGAATTTCCGCCGAACGGCGCAAGGTGGGCACCGCCTCATCGCGGTAGTCAAAAACGCGCGCCCGCTTCCCCTCGGCCGGCCGCATGATCCTGCCGATCACCTGCAGCAGTCGGCCCTCGAAAGTGATTGGAGTAGTGAGAAACAGCGTGCTGAGACCGGGACAGTCGAACCCCTCGCTGATCAACTGCAAGGTGGCAACCAGAACCTGCAGGCGCCCATCGTGTACCGCCGTGACGATCTCTGCCCGCTTTTCCGCCGACAACTGACCGGTCAACAGCTCCACATCCAACCCGCGTTCGGCAAGCAGCCGAGTGAGGAGCTGACAATGGCTGATCCGGTCCGATACCACCAGCGAGGTGCCCGATTCCGGCTCGGCGGCCACCCGCTGGACATCGCCCACGATCTGCATGTTGCGCCCTTCATGGCGGGTCAGCGCCTTGATCAGCGCTTGGTAGTCACCACGGTAATTATACCGGAAATCCGTTATATTGCCGACCATCTGCGGTTTGACGATTGCGCCGGTAGCTTGGAGCTCGCCCTGGTCCACCTTGTGGATCCGATCTCCCATAAAATAGTAGATCAACCGGGTAAAGCCATCGTCCTTGCGAAAGGCGGTGGCGGAGAGGCCAAACAGATAGTGACAATCAAAGGCCGCTACCACGTCGGTGAAGAGCGTGGCGGGCACCCGGTGGCACTCATCCACCACCAGCTGACCGAATCGCTCGGCCAACTCGGGACCCCTCCGGCGAGCGCTGTTGACAATGGCGATGGTGAGCGGTTGCAGATCAAAATGGCCGTCCCCCACCAACCCCACCGAACAGTCGAGAAACTCGGCAGCCCGATCCCGCCACTGATAGAGCAACTCCCGGGTGTGCACCACCACCAGGGTCGGTTGCCGGCGACGGGCGATAACGGCCAGCGCCATCACCGTCTTGCCACTGCCGGTCCCCGCTTCCAGCACCCCGAAGGAACGCCGCCCCACCAGCTCCACGGCCTCTTGTTGATACGGTCGCAATTCCCCCAAAAAGCGGAAATCCACCTCGTCGAGCAATCGGCGCCGATCGATGATTTCCGGATCCTCGCCAGCCAGCCGGCGACAGAGCACCACCGCCTGGTTGGCAAAGCCGCGGGGAAAACGAAGGCCACGGGGCACGACCTCGTAATATTTCAGGGTCGGTTTGAGGTTTTTGCCGATCCAGCGCCCGTATTTTCTGGCAGCCAGATATTTGGGGTTATCGATGGTCAGTCGCTGTTTGAACTCTTGCTCCAGGGAGAGGTCAAATCCCTGGAGCAAACAATCGGAAGAGACGGTGAGGGTCAGCATATATTTTCAACTAGGAGTCTGTCGGATTATAGGCATTTTTGCTCAGAGCGAGGCAAACTCGAAAAAATTACCGGAGGCATATACCGAATATTCCGAGGATACTTTTTTCGAGTTTAACGAAGATATGGGGAAAAAGGGCATAATCCGACAGGCTCCTAGAGATAATCTTACCAAGATAAGCGCCGGGGCACCCGCACCGCTCCAGATACGCGGTTGGCTTCCGGCAATTTTACCCACCGCGGGGCAAGGGCCACTTGAAGATCAGGCGAGGTGCGGCTATTATAGCAGCTTGAAAAGACAATTATCTGACATTCAGGGACTCCGAGGAGTCCCAGCAAACTTCACTCCTTGCCTCTTGCCCAACACACTTTGTCATATCGCCATCCAGGCGCCGCTCAGCCGCCGCCTTTTCCGGGACGCCGACCTCCTGCTGATCGCCGCCGGCTGTATCATCCCGGACATCCCCTGGGTCCTGCAGCGGGTCCTGCTGGCAACGGGACTGTTCAACCCGTACGATCTGCGCCTCTATTTTCTGGCCCAGGCAAGCCTTCTCTTCTGCCTGATAGCCGCCACCGCCATTGCCCTGTTCTCCTCCCGTCCCCTGTCGGTGGTGGTGATTGTCGGCGGCAATTGCCTGCTCCACCTGCTGCTTGACGCCTCGCAGATCAAATGGGCCAACGGCATCCATCTGCTAGCGCCGTTCAGCTGGCAACCCCTCCACTACGGTATGCTCTGGCCCGAGCATCCGTTTTGGGAACTCCTTACGGTATTCGGCTTTTTCTATCTGCTCCTGCAGTGGGGCCAAACGGTCAAGGCCCACCGCCGGCGGCCGATAGTCACCCGAAAACGCCTGCTGGCCGCCTGCTGCCTGTTCGCGCTCTACGCTGCCGGTCCGCTGCCCTTCCTGCACCGGATCGAGATGGCAAACAATTACTTTATTCGGGTCCTGCGAACGCCCGCCAACCGACCGGGTAAATATATCGAACTCGATAGGGTTGCTTTTCAAAGCAATGGCGCAACCGCCACAACCTTTGCCGGCGAAAAAATCGCGCTTGCCGGTGAAGCGCCTCGGACATCGGGGCTGGTATCGGTACGGGGCATATTCGTGAACCCGCATCTCCTGCGGGTCATACAACTTGAGCGCAACATCGCTTTTCGTAATTATGCCTCGATACTCGGCCTTTTTATGGCTTGCGCTTTACTGGCTCACTCGGTATTACTATGCCGGAAAAAATCTCCTCCCGCATCCAAGGATTCCAAATATGACTCGATTATTATTTAGTTTTCTCGCAATTTTCCTGTTGGTCTCAGCCGGGCCCGCACAAGCCGCAAAATCAGCCGCGAAAACCAACGAGAATATCACCCTCAGCCTGCCGCAAGGCGTGATTTCTCAAGCCATCGACGCGGTTTTGCCGCTTGAGGTCGATGCCACCTCCAAAACCCTGCAGGGAACCATCACCATTATTGGCATCAGCGATCTCAAACTTACCGATCAGCACCTGGCGTGCCGGCTGCATCTGGCGGGAAACCAGCTGCAATTCGTCACCGAGGTGGCGGGCCACGAGATCCGCCTCAAGGTAGGTTCCGTGGAAGTCGACTTCAAGACCAGTGCCCGTCTGCGTTTTGATCCGACCCAACAGATCCTGTATATCCGGCCGGTAATCGACGAAGTGAAGAAAAGCAAGGATGCCACCGGAGGTGATATCGGCCAGGCCTTGGTCTCGCTGCTTAACGGCAAGGAATTCCCGATCAGCATGAAAGACCTCGATCCGATCATTGCCCGTACCGGCACCAAGACCCTCACCATCTCAACCAAAATTGCCGACGTGCGCGCCAGCAAGCAACAACTGCAGTTCTTTCTGGCCCCGAAGGTTTCGGCCAATTGACCGCCGGCGGCAGGGCGGGCCACGCAAAACACCTTACCACATAAGGTCGTCGGGAACCTCATAGCCGGCATACGGGTCGTCGTCATCCGATTCGTTGCCCTCTTGCCGGTTAACGTTCATCAGCACCACGGCATCTTTATCGAGTCCACTGATCTTCGCCACCACTTCCGCGGGACAGACCTCATAGCCATCACCAAGGCGCACGATGCCGGCACTGCCCTTTACCAGCCGATCCACTAGTTCCTGACCGATGAATATCCTGTAAATTTTGCCCTGGTCAGCGAAACGATAGGCTACGCCACGCTCGTCCTTTGGCAAGCGGCCGGTCTCGATCCATTGCCGGACGCGAGCGGCCTCCTCACGCTTGCGCAGCTTTTCCTCCCGCTCCTCATTGAGCTGGCGGGCCCGTTCCTTCTTTTTCGCCAGGGCCTGCTCAGCGAGGATCTTGTTTTCATCAACCGGAGGCGGCTGCCGCTTCCCCGCTTTTTTCCTGCGTTCGTTGTATTTTTCTTTCTTGCTCTTTTCGACCTTCTTTTTGTCGACCAATCCCAGCTTCAAGAGCTGTTCCTGAAACGAACTCCCCATAGTTCTTCTCTCGTGTTGAAATTAAGCAATATACTATGGATACCGCGTACTTAAAACTCTCGACAGTGTCGAGATGCCGAGTCGGCTTCCCGAAGCATTTTCAGCCCGCCAGTCCCTCGGCGACCATCTCCTCGCCGAGGGCCAGGACATCCTCGAAAAAGGCGTCGATCTCCCGGCGACCGACATTGGTATTGGCAACCAGCAGCCGCAGGATGAGCTTTTTCTCGATAAAGGCGAGGCCGATCAGGCTGCGCCCTCTTTTGTACAGCCGGGTTCGCAACTCTTGATTGAACCTGTTTGCCAGCGGTTCCGGCACGCTGAAACGGAAACAGACGTTGAACGACACCCGTGGCGCCACCAGCTCCAACTCCGGGATACTGTGCACGCGCTGCTCGGCATATTCACAAAGCGAGAGGTAGTTTTCGACCCTTTGAGCGAACCCTTCCCTGCCAAAATACTTCCAGTCGAGAAACCATTTGAGGCTGTCGACCCGCCGCCCGCACTGCAACGAAACCGTCCCGAGATCATGCACATCGTTTTCGTCGGTATCCCTGAACAGGTAACTGCCGTCTCCTCCTGCAAGCACTGTATCGAAGGTTTGGGTGCTTTTGTTGACCAGCAAAATATTGCACATCAGAGATGAACCCAACATCTTGTGAAAATCGCAGGTGAAGGAATCGGCCTCCTCGAGCCCTTGCAGATAGATGCCGCGCAGCCGCTCACTCATGATGGCGGCACCTCCCCAGGCCCCGTCCACATGCAGCCAGAAGTGGTATTTGCGGCGCAGCTCAACAAGCGGCACGATCGGGTCGTAGGCTCCGCGCACCGTGGTACCTGCGGTAGCCGTCACAAAAAACGGGACGCCGCCGGAATCGACAATGCGGGCGAGTTCCTCCTCAAGCGCCGCCGCGATCATCGCCCCACGTTCATCGACCGCCACCTTGATCAGCTGATCACCGCCGATTCCGAGAATGTTGGCGGCCTTGTCCATGGAATAGTGGGCATTGCCGTTCACCAGGGCGTACATCCTGGGCTGCCCGAACAATCCCGCGTGCTTGAGTCCCTGGCAAGCCAGATTGCGGGCGCACATCATGGCGATCATATTGGCGTTGCTCGAGCCGGTGGTCATCTGCCCTTCGCCTCGCTGAAATCCAACCAGATCCAGCATCTGGCGGATCATATACTGTTCGAAAAGAGTCGAGACAGGCGCGGATTCGTAGGTGCATGCGGATGTATTGGAAACAGCCACCACCATCTCCGCCAGCATCGAAGGTAGGTTTGCTCCGGCCCACATCCGGTTGATAAAAGCCGGTTGGGCGGTTTTCACTCCGTATTTGAGGTACTGTTCTATCCAGGCGAATATCGCCTCCCAGTTGCCGGTGCCGTCGTCTCGATCAAGTTGCAGCAGGCTGCGCAATTCGCTGGGCGACTTGTAGTCTACGAAATCGCCATTATGCTGACTGGCGTAATACTCCTCCAAAACGGTGAACAGCCGTTTGAGTACCGCTTGGTCGTTCATTCATCCCGGTCCTGTTGAAATTTCGCCGATCTCGCCGGGAGCCGCTTCGTGCTGTTTCCGGTGATTGTTTTATCCGTATAACTGGTCAACACTACTGTTTCATCGGTTCGAGAAAATGGAGGGGAACCGACATCCATCGCCATTGAATCCGGTCCTGCCAGACTCTACCCACCGGACACTCCGAAAGGATCGAATTCGGATCACCGATTAAGCAATCCCCGAGACTCTTCGATTTTAGGATAAAACTGCTGATTTGCCAATATGCAACGGCACCCCCGTTGCCCGTCGGAAAGCTCGGCGAATGTGCTCTTTTTATGCAAAAACCACGAAACGAACAAGCCGCGAGAGGTATCTCAATGATACCACGCGAACCGGCTTGACATCTTTCGGATTCCTACGCGTTGTCGATTTTGAGAATAGCTTCGAGAAGTAATGAAAATGCTGCTCTTTGACAAGCAAAATTTCTTCCGAGGCCATCATTTCGTAACCGTTCACCGCAAACGGCACGACGCGGCACGGTACCACCAACCAGGAGGAAAGCCATGTGTTTTGCTTGCTTGTTAAGCAACAGATTCGGGTAGATACGCAAAAGGTAGGCAAGAGATGTGATCCTCGAGATGACACGGGAGAGCGGTGAACAACAAGAACCCGCTGACAGCTCTCACAGAGTTATCGCCAATCATACCGAGAAGTTAAAGCTCGAGAGCGGAACACAAAAAGAGGCTGACGTTTTCACGCAGCCTCTTCCCATGTCCCCTTCGGTGGCAAGGGGGTGATAGTTGGGTGAACGTCCACTACTACTGAACGTTCACTTATCAGTTGCTGTATTGCATATGCCGGCCTGCACCGACCGCTACGAATCTGGGGCGAAGAGGCACCTTTCGAACCGTGGTGCCGCCGCCCCGTTGCAACCAGTAGTTTTCAGCGGCTTTGTGGAGGGCGGTCACGGCCAACAACGCCCATTTCTCCAAGCCAGCACCCCTCATGTCCGCTCGTTTTATGAGATCGAGCGCGGTAATTTGCAGCAGTTCGGAACAATTCCGGCCAATGGCGAGTTCAGCCGCGTAGGATCCGAAGAGACAGGTCGCCCTGTCACCGTCGGAGAGGTACGATGCTTTCTGTACGCGGTCGTTTTTAAATTTCAGATACATCTCCATGCACTCGCCGCTGTCTCCGGCCAAACTGGCCACCCCGTCGGGCTCGCTCAACCTGCCATTGAACAACGAGTATCTCAGTTGCTGAAATGTTTCATCGGCAAACTTCTTCTGTGCCTCTTCGAGCACACGTTTTCTGATCCCCAGGATCAACTCTTCGACATCATCCATATTCCCCCCTCCAGGAGTTTGTCGGATTAGAGGAATTTTTTCTCCGATCGAGGTAAACTCGAAATAATCATCGGAGGCATATGTTTAATCTTCCGAAGATAATGCTTACGAGGCTACCGAAGATATGGGGAAAAAGGGCACAATCCGACCTGCTCCTAAAATTCTTTTCGAATTAGTATATCGCAGCCGCTGCCGAGATTCCAAGGCGGCTTTGGAAAAAATTACGGCTATCAGCTGGCCCACCAGCTAATGCATGGAATCTACGACATCTTTTCCTCTGAATTTTTCTTAGGCGACTGCATCCGCGGCCACTTTCAGCCTAATTGGAGGTAATATACAAGTCAATCCTGACAATTCTCTTACAACGTGCAACAGCGCAGCCGTTTTTAGGGGACTCAGCAAAAAAAACAGATTCGGTGATACGCCCCTCACCCGTATCACCAGTGCGCTTCAGCGTTGGCAGTCTCACTGAACGGTATGGTCCCGGCGTTGAATCTGGCCACGGCTTCCCGGACGGTACCGGTGACGTCCTGCCCCACCTTAATACCCCCGGTGACCAGCGTGGTGAAGGCTTTAGGGCCGCAATAGCCGGTAAGCAGAACTTGTGCCCCCTTGCCGCTTATCAGGGTAGCGGCCTGAATTCCTGCGCCCTTGAAGGCCTGAACGTTTTTCCGATTGTCGACCACCTCGAAGTCCAGGGTCTGGGTATCGATGACGAGTATATAAGCAGCCCGCCCGAATCGAGGGTCGATCTGGTCATCGAGTTGGGGACCTGTTGATGTTACAGCGATTTTCATTGTGTTCTCCTCTTTTTGCACTGCCGGCGACCAAAAGGCGGGAAACCGTGACATGCAATTCCACATTCATCGGCCTCCCGCCCTTTGTGGCCGACCTTCTCACACGCTCTCAGCAGAATCGGGTTTTCTCAGCCGGCACCCCCGCACACTTGATCATCGGAGATCATTCGGAGCTGACCAGCGATCATGCTCTGAACCACCGGCCGAATCTCACGGGTTTGCGCTTCGTGGTAGACCTCGATGCCCACCTGCCTGAAGCCCATGAGCGGCCGCATGCCGATGCCGCCGACGATCAGGGCATTGACCTTGTGTCCCGCCAGCAACTGCACTGGGACCATGCAACCACCCTGGACATGCGAGACATTGGGTATCGTACCGACCTCTTTGATCTCTCCGTTTTCGACATCGACGAAAGTAAAGACATCGCAGTGACCGAAATGACCGGCGCGAACCCCGTCAAGCCCGCCCTCGCCTTCTGATGGAATAGCTACTCGTATTCGTGACATGTTCGAATCATCTCCCTGTTGGTGTGTATTTTTGCAGAAAGACGCCGCTTCCCGCAGTAGCTGCATCCGGGGTGTGGAGTATTTTCCGCCAGATCTCCTTCACAATCCCGTATGCATCGGTAATTTCTTCAAAATCGACGATAGTTCCGCCGGCGACCATGGCCCGGACAAATATCGGGTCAAAAGGCAGGCGACCGATGACCGTCAAATCTTTTTCTTCGGCCCGCGCTTCTATCTGCCGTGTGACTTCCGGGTTCAGATCGTACTTATTGATGCAGACCAGCCCGGGCACCCGGAAATGATGGAGCAGCTCGATCAGACGATCCATGTCATGGAGACCGGAAAGCGTCGGCTCCACCACCAGCACCACCAGGGTGGCACCGCCGAGCGAGGCAATCACCGGACAACCGATGCCGGGAGGTCCGTCTGTCAAAATCAGATCGCGCCCGCTCTCCTCGGCGACATCTCTGGCCTGCCGCCGAACCAGACTGACCAGTTTGCCGGAATTTTCTTCGGCAATGCCCAGCCTGGCATGGATCATCGGTCCGGAAGCGGTGGAGGAGCGGTACCACTCGCCGCATTTTTTGATCGGAAAATCCACCGCCTTCTCCGGGCAAAGGTCAACACAGACCCCGCACCCCTCACAGGCAATGGCGTCCACGACATAGTCCGGCGATATCGCCTCGAACCGACACAGTTCTCGGCAACGGCCACAGAACGTACAGCGATTTGGGTCAATAACGGCCACCCCACCGCCCATAAAATCCGAGCGCTGTTCCACCTCGGGCTTGAGCAGCAAGTGCAGATCGGCCGCGTCCACATCGGCGTCACAAACCACGCAATTCTCCGCCAGCCGAGCAAAGGCGCCGGTCAGGCTGGTCTTGCCGGTGCCTCCCTTGCCGCTGAGCACTACAATTTCCCGCATCTCTCCTCCTCCTTTAGCCAGCCGCACACTCGCGTATGTCGGCGAACAATTCGACGAACCTCTCCCGCCAGCCGGTCGACTCGTCAGTCAGCAACCGCCCCTTGGAATAGGTGGAGGCGATTGCGCGATCAAAAGGAATTTCGAGAAGAATGGGGATATCCTCGCACCGAGCATAGTCGTGTACCGACCTGTCTCCCAAGTCGGCCCGATTTATCACCAGACCGCAGGGAATCCCCAGCTGCTTGACGGCCTCGACCGCCAGCCGCAGGTCGTGCAGGCCAAACGGCGTCGGCTCGGTAACGAGCAGTACGAAATCGACGCCACGCATGGCCGCAATCACCGGACACGAGGTACCCGGAGGCGCGTCGATGATCACCTCTCTTCCCACTTCCGCCAACTGCCGCACCCGACGAATCAGGGGCGGCGCCATTGCTTCGCCGATCCGCAACCGCCCCTGGCCAAAAGTCACCTCACCGCTCTTTCCCGTCTCGACCATCCCCAGTTCCCTGCCGCCTTCACTGAGCGCTCCCTCGGAACACACCGCCATGCAACCGCCGCACCCATGACAGAGTTCCGGGAATACGAGCACATTGCCACCGATCACGGTAATGGCGCTGAACCGGCAGATATCCATGCACTGACCGCAACCGTTGCACAGCTCGGGGTCGACATCCGGCACCATGGTAAAGACCGTTTCCGCGTGCTCCATGATCGGTCGCAAAAACAGGTGGGCGTTGGGCTCCTCCACATCACAGTCGAGCAGCTGCGCCGACCCGCCGAGAGCCCGGGCCAGATTGGTCGCCACGGTAGTCTTGCCGGTCCCCCCCTTGCCACTGGCCACACTGATAATCATGGTTGCCCCTCACATTCTTCTCGTTTGCCAACATCCTGCTGGGAAGTGATTGACAGATAATGCGAGATCAAGGCCGAGCCATCATCAGCTTCGGGAGGGTTGGGCAACTGCATAAGTATTCCCAACCCCTCGCTTTTCTCATGAAACTCGTCCGCCGATAGCGAGCTGACCAGGGCGCAGCCCACAAAGGGATGACGCATCGCCACCTCCCTGGCCAGATCCAGACCGCACATGTCGCTCACTCGCTCGTCGAGCACCACGAGATCGATCCAACCTGCAGCGAGCAGTTCCAGGGTCTCGGCGCCGGTTTGCCGCCGATGCACAGCGACGTCCATCTTTTGACAAAGTCCATCGACAAAGGGCGCGAAACGCTCCTCCTCGCCACCTGCCAGCAGGATGTCCAGCTGTTTTGGCTCAGAAAGAGAATGCTCAACCACGATCACCCCTCCCTCCCCTGTTTCCACCTTTGCCGCCGCCTCCCTGCCGGCGACATCCGGTCTTGCCGGAGCCGCTGCCACCTGCTCGGCCCCTGCCCTGTTTTCCACTCGGCTGCGCGCAGCCTCCTCTTGCCCCGCCGCTTGCGGGCCCCTCACCTTTTGGTCCAGTTTCATTGAAACCCGGCATCAGATGTCCTCCTTTTTCCAGTTAGTTTTCGGAAGTGAACTGGTTACTCCTCTTCCGCAGGCGTTGGCGTCGCCTTCGCCCACGGATCACAGCAAACCCGGCAGCCACCGGAGCGGCGTCGCCCGCCTCCCCGACAGCCCGGCATCCTGAACGTACCGACCCCGGTGCCATCCAGAAAACTGGCGACAACCGGCTCGACCCTCCCAGCTATAAACGGTACCAGCCGAATACCTCTGGATTCGAGCAAGCTGGCGGGCTCTCGGGAAATCGCTCCGCAGATGAGCACCGACACCCCTGCGTCCCGCAACAGATCCGCCACCTCGCGTGGCCGATCCGGACAACAGGGCAACAGCCGTCGCCCGACCACCCGGCGATCGTCTATCTCCAGCACCAGGATGGTTCGAGCCGCATCAAATACCGGCGATATCCGTTCTTCCCAGACGGGTAGTGCCACTTTCATGGTTGCTCCTCCGCTCACTCTTGCACTATGTTAAGCAAGCCTTGTGCCAACCATGATTGGTGACGAAACATATCACTATCAAAGTGATATACTGTGATATTATTAAGTATACCTGCAGTGGGGGGAGTGCTCGACATGACCCATGGTCGCCGAAATGCAACCATGGGGGTCGCAGAGAGTCGCAGAGAGTCGCAGATATGCGACTATCGGGAAGGCGTGGATCGGCTGGAACGGCCGTCAATATCGGGAAGGGTGATGGCGAATTTTTTCAATTTCCTAAAAAGGGTCGATTTGTGCATACCGAGTTCGGCGGCGGCGGCTTTTCTGTTATAGCCGTTACGTTTGAGCGCTTCCAGAATGGCTGCCGCCTCGGCGGATTGCACGGCCTGATCAAACGGAGTCGCCACAACCCGGGAAGTTCCCGACTCAGCGCCCGGAGCGACTCCCTCCCGAAGGGAGCCCGGTAGGTGATCGAGGCCAATGTTTTCGTCTCGGCAGAGGACGAAAGCGTGCTCGATACTATTTTCCAATTCACGAATATTGCCGGGATAGTCATGCCCCATGAGCAAGGCCATGGCTTCCGGGGCCACCCCCTGCACGGTTTGGCCCTTATGTCTGTTCATCCGGTCGATAAAACGCTCGACTAGTATCGGTATATCTTCCTTTCTCTCCCTCAGCGGCGGCAACTGCAGGCGAACGATATTGATGCGGTAATAGAGGTCGCGGCGAAAGGTCCCGGCTTCGATCATTGCGGCCAGATCCCGGTTGGTGGCGGCAAGCACCCGCACATCGGTCTTGATCTTTTCCACCCTGCCGAGCGGTTGAAACTCCCGCTCTTCGAGCACCCGCAGTAGCCGGACCTGGAAGGCGGAGCTGGTGTCACCAATCTCATCGAGCAGGATGGTGCCCCCTTCGGCGGCGGCGAAAAGGCCCGGTTTGTCGCGATCCGCGCCGGTAAAGGCGCCGGCGCCGTAACCGAAGAGTTCCGATTCCAGCAGGGAATCGGGCAGCGCCCCGCAGTTTATGGCGGTAAACGATTTCTCCTTCCTGCCGGAAAGCGCGTGAATGGCCCGGGCCAAGAGTTCCTTGCCGGTGCCGGTCTCGCCCTCGATCAGCACCGTGCTGTCGCTCTCGGCGATCCGGGGCAGTATGTTCATGATCCTGGTCATGGCCGGGCTACGGCTGACCATATCGCCGACCTGAAAATGGCCCGCCAGCTCCCGGCGCAGCTCCTCCACCAGGCTATGATCCCGGAAGGTCTCCACCCCGCCGAGGATTTCGCCGCTTTCGCTGCGCAGCGGCGCGGTGGAGACGGTTATGGGGATGCGCTCGCGGCGACCGTTGATGATATAAGTGGATGAGCTGAGAAACGATTTACCTTCCTGCATGGTCCGCTTCAGGGCGCAGTTGACCTCGCACATGTTGGAACGAAACACCTCCCAGCAGTAGCGCCCGATCGCTTCCTCCCTGGGAATGCCGGTAATTTCCTCGGCGGCCCGATTAAAGGACATGATCCGCCAATTGTGATCGACGGTGAACACCCCGTCCGAGATGGATTCGAGGATAATATCGTGGGCCGATTCGGCCAGGGGATGCTTGGTTTTCATTTCACTTGCCTTCCGGCTCGTTCTTTCTCCAATTTCTTTATGGCCTGTATGACATATGGATAGAGATTGTTGACCACCACGTGGTAGCCCTTGATATTGGGATGCAGCCCGTCCTCGATATTGAGCGCGGGAACGGTTGCCACGCCCTCGAGGAAAAAGGGCATGAAGATCACCCGGTGGCCGGCGGCAAGATCGGGATAGAGGCGATTGAAAGCCGAAGTATATATCGTTCCCAGATTACGCACCATTTTCATGCCGGCCAGTACCGTGACGACATGATGTTCGCGGAGGATCCCGAGGATTTTGTCGATGTTCTTTCTCGGCACCGTCGGGTCGATCCCCCGCAGTCCGTCGTTGGCGCCGGTCTCGAGGATGACGATGTCCGGTCGTGCGGTGAGGATCCAGTCCAGCCGCGACAGGGCCCCGCTCGAGGTTTCCCCACTCACTCCGGCATTGATCACCCGGTAGTGATACCCGTCTTTTTCCAGTTTGCGCTGAAGCTGAGCCGGATAGGCCTGCTCCTCGTCGACCCCGAGGCCGGCGGTGAGGCTATCCCCCACCGCCATGATGGTGCCGAGGTATGGCCGCTCGACAGCGGCGTCGGCGCGCACCTCGCTGCCGGCGTTATCGGCCGCAGGTTTGGTGGAGTCTTCGCGCTTGCAGCCCGCCACCCCGCCGATGAACCCCACCAGGGCCAGGACCATCAGCCATTTCAGAAGAAAAAAGTGTGTGCGGCTATTCAATGGTCTCCTCCCGCAAAAAGGCGATGGGTTTAGCACCGATGATCGAAAGCGAGCTGACCAACCCGAGACCGGTGACCAGCCCCATGGTCAGGACAATCAGGATCAGGGCGGCAGGCCAGAACGAGTGGTAGGCTATGCCGAACAGATAGTGGCAGAGCGCCCAACTGCCCGCCTGGGCCAGCAGCACGGCAACACCGGAACTGAGCAGGCCGAGGATGAGGTTTTCGTATACGAACACCTTGAAGACGAACAGGGAACCGCCGCCCAGTATTTTATAGTAGACCGCCTCCCGCACCCTGGCAAGACGGGTCGCCAGGATCGAGCTGACGATGATGAGCGCCCCCGCAAGGATCGAGAACAAGGCGAAGAAGTTGACGATGCCGGAGAGTTTTTGCATGAGCTCACCAAGGGCGACGGCGGCATCGGCCAGATTGATGACGCTGATATTGGGATAGGCCGCCACCACCTTCTTTTCCAGCGGGGCAATCGTGTCCCGGTTCTCGTGAAGGGCGGCGAAAAAGGTCTGCGGCGCTTTCTCCAGGTACGTTTTGGGAAAGACAAAGTAAAAAAACGGGTAGAGTCTCGACTTGGTCCTGGTGCGGATGCTGGTAACGGACGCCGTGAGCGGCACCCCCTGGATGTTGAACTCCAACCGGTCTCCTATTTTCATCTCCCCCATCTTCGCCACCGTATCGAGAATGGAGACCTGCAAAGGGATCTTCCCTGTAGAATCACGGCGAAAGAGCGAACCTCCCTGCTGCAGGGCCTCGTCCGGCAGCAGGGTATTGCGATAGGTGAGGTTGAACTCCCGGGTCAGGCTGTCATTAAATCCCCGCCGGATGTGCCGACGTCTGACCGGCACCCCGTTGATCGCCTTCAGCCGGGCGCGAACGATGGGATGCAGCCTGGTCGCGCGGCCGATGAGTTGCAGCAATCCCTGCCGCTGGTCGGGCTGGATATCAATCAGAAAAAGATTGGGGGCGGCAGGCGGGTAGGACTGGATATAGGTCGCGCGCAGATTGTGTTCCACCACGAAAATTGCCAGGAGCAAAGCGAGGGCGCTGGCCAGGGTGACCACTACCTGTGCGGTGCCGTTTCCCGGCCGCTGCAGGCTCCGCACCGCCTGGCGCGGTGCCAGAAAACGGATGCGTAACCTGCCAAGAGCGAGCAGGAGCAGCCGGGTGAGCAAAGAGCTGACCAGGATGAGGCCGATGCTGCCGGCCATGAAATAGAGCCCTGTCTTCACGTCGGCGAGTTGACGGATCACCAGCAGGGCGACAAAAACGCCGCCGGCCGCAATCGCCGCATAATAGACGACCCCCTTCCCAGCCCCTGCGCTCTCGTGCCGAAAGACTGCGCTTGGTTTAACGTCCCGCAGCCGGTAAAGCGGCAGGAAAGTGAAAAAGACGACCACCAACAGTCCCAGTGTCAGCCCCTGGGCGACATCGCCCATATGGACGCCGCCGATGATCCCCGGCGGGATGAGACCTGCGAAGAGCAGGGGAAATCCGCGTTTTAAGACGATGCCCGCAAAGGTGCCGAGACAACTTCCAACCACACCGAAGATCAGAACCAAGAGGCCATAATGACCAAAGAGAAATCCCTGCCCCGCCCCCAGCACCCTGGTGATCGCAAGGCTGAGGCGCTTTTGCCTCAACAGCGCGGAGAGCGCACTCTGCATGCCGATTCCGGCCAGAAGCAGCGTAAAAACCGAAATCAGGGAAAGAAAGAAGACCAGGTTATCAAAAAAGCGCTTGAGCCCCGAGTGGGCGGTACGAAAAGTCGACACCCGCTCCTGTCCGGGGGCGGCGGCAGCGGCGAGTGCGGCCGCCGCCTGGTGCATGTGCCGCTCGTTGTCGGTTTTCAAGAGCAGCTGATAGCGCACCCGGCTGCCGGTTTCGACCAGGCCCAACCTGGGGAGATCGGCTGCCGCCACCAACACTCTGGGCCCCAGGGAGAAGATCTCCACCGGCCTGGTGGATTCCCGCTTCACTATCCCGGAGATTACCATCGTGGCCCGGCCGATCTCGATCCGGTCGCCGACCTGCAGGTTCAAGCGGCGGAGCAACTCGCGGGCCACCACCACTCGCCCCGATCCCAGTCTTTTTTCAAGAGGCGCCCCAGACTGGAGTGCAACTTCACCGTACAGCGGGTAGCCGGGGCCGACCACCAGAATATCTGAAAACAGCGGGGTGCCGCTTTTCGCTCCGCGTACCACCGAATACAACTCCCAGGTCCGCACCTGGCCGGTGACGCCGGCAAGCCCCCGAACCGCCGCAAGCAGCTTGGGCGTGAAATCATAATGGGAATGAACAATAACATCGCCGCCATGCAGCGCCCTGGCATCGCCGCTGATCGAACGGTCCAAATCGCGCCGGAAACTGGCCAGGGCTACCATGGAAGTGATCGACAGCGCCACGCAGAGGGTAAAAATCAGCGCCTGCTTGCGGGCGTCATACATCTCCCGGAGAAGAAAGCGAGGATGCAGCATCACTCCTGCCCCCTCCCCTCCTGGAGTCGGCCGTCCCGGAGCCGGAGGGTGCGATCCGCCAGGGCGGCGATCTCCGCGCTGTGCGTCGCCAGAACCAGGGTGGTATGATGTTCAAGGCGCAGTTCGGTGAGCAGGGATACTATCGCTCGCGAGTTTTCCGAATCGAGATTGCCGGTGGGCTCATCGGCAAAAACGATCTTGGGATCGTTGATCAGGGCCCGACAGATCGCCACCCGCTGCTTTTCACCGCCCGAGAGCTGATGGGGAAAATTATGCCGCCGCTCCCAGAGACCCACCCGGTGCAGGAGTTCCGCCGCCTTGTCCCCGGCTGCGGGGTCTCCACCCAGTTCCGCGGGGAACATCACGTTTTCCCTGGCGCTCAACGACGGCACCAGGTGAAAAGCCTGAAACACGAAGCCGGTCAGCCGGTTGCGCACCGGCGCCAGTTGGTTTTCACCAAGATCGGTAATATCACGTCCGTCCAGCAGCACCCTGCCCGCACTCGGTCGGTCGAGGCCGGAGAGCAGGCTGAGCAGGGTCGTCTTGCCGCTGCCGCTGCTGCCGGCAATCACCACGAACTCTCCTGCGGCAATGGAGAACGAGACATCATCCAGAATACAGACATCTCTCTCACCGATGGCATAATATTTTGTCAGCGCTCTCGCCTCCAGCATCACCGTCTCCTGCCTCTCACCATTACCATATCCACTCACCGAGAAATCCTCGCTCGAAGCCCTTGAGACCAGTCGTCATTAGAAGATGTGCCGGCAACCATCTCCGCTTGCCACAAGCGCCGAATCATCCATGCAAAACCGCCACACCCTATCATAATCATTACCTCCTCGAGAATGAACGGCATTCGGGAAAAGCTCCGGGGCAACGACCACATTCCCCTTGGGTTTCGAACTTTTGTCTGTTATACCTGAACCAGACTACTGCAAACCAGAAAAAAGGTACAATCGATCGCCGATCGGCCCGCCACCTTCTCTTTTCACCATTCCCCCATGAATCACAGCCGTTCCACCACCGATAGCTCCACCGATGCACGCCTCGGCGCATTGCTCGGCCTGGTGCGACCATCGTTTACCAGGCACCGCTTGCGGCTTTTCACCGGCCTGCTGGCCCTGGTCGGCGTCGATCTCTTCCAGCTCATCATTCCCCGCATCGTCAAGCGCGGGGTCGACGGCTTGTCCTCGCAGCACATCAGCCAACCCGAGTTGCTCCACCTGGGCGGCCTGATCGTGGGGCTGGCGATCATGGTTTCCGTACTGCGATTCGGCTGGCGCTACCTCATCATCGGCTTTAGCCGAATCCTCGAACGCGATATCCGCGAGCATATTTTCGGCCACCTTCTCCGGATGGATATGCCGTTTTTCGAACGGCACACCACCGGCGATCTGATGGCCCACTCCAGCAACGACCTCGCCGCGGTGCAGATGGCCGCCGGCATGGGGCTGGTAGCCGCCATCGACGCTCTGGCGATGTCCTCAGCGGCCATCGGTTTCATGATCTATATCCACCCCGGCCTTACCCTGCTGGCCCTGCTGCCCATGCCGTTTCTGGCGATTTGCACCCGTATCCTCTCCGCCCGGCTGCACCATCGTTTCAACCTCGTGCAGGAGCAGTTTTCTCTGCTCACCGAGTTCGCCCACTCGACCATGGTCTCCATCCGCCTGATCAAGGCGTATACCATGGAGGCTTTTCAAACCGGTCGCTTCGACCTTCTCGGCCGGGATTATGTCAAGAGCAACCTGCGAGTGGCGGTGATCCAGGGCCTGATCTTTCCCATCGCCACCCTGGTTGGCAACCTCGGCATGCTGCTGGTACTCTACTTCGGTGGTCGGCTGGTGATCACCAAGGTCATCACCATGGGTGATTTCGTCGCCTTTATCAGCTATCTGGCCATGCTGGTCTGGCCGATGATGGCAATCGGCTGGGTCACCAATATCGTCCAGCGCGGCATCACCTCGCTGCGACGCATTCACCGGCTGGTTACCAACCGCCCCAGCCTGCCGGAGATCACCGGCGAGGCCCCGCCACCCCAGCTACGGCCGCACTACCGGTTGGTCGACCTCACCTTCAGCTATCCCAGCGGTACCCAACCGGCGCTGAGCCACATCGACCTTGAGCTTGCGCCCGGCATCCACGGCATCACCGGCCGCACCGGCAGCGGCAAATCGAGCCTCTGCCGGCTTCTTGCCCGTCTTTACCCTGTTGACGACAGCCAGCTGTATTTCTGCGATGCCGACGTCAACCAACTGCCGGTGGAGTATATCCGCTCCCATATCGCCTACGTCAGCCAGGAGCCGATCCTTTTCTCCGACACCATCGCCGCCAATATCGCCCTCGGCTCCCCCAAGGCTACGCAGGCGGAGATCGAGGAGGCCGCACGCCATGCCGCCATCCACAATGATATCGTGGATTTCCATCGCGGCTACGCGACCCGCATCGGCGAACGGGGCGTCAAGCTCTCCGGCGGCCAACGCCAGCGCCTGGCCCTGGCCCGGGCCCTGCTCTGCGACCGGCCGCTGCTGGTTATCGACGATGGTCTTTCGGCGGTGGACGTCGCCACCGAGCACGAAGTCTTCGAGGGGCTGCGGCAGAGGCTGGCGGGCAAGACGGTGGTCATCGTCTCCAATCGGATCAAGTTGCTGTCGATGACCGATCGGATCATTATCCTCGAGGAGGGCGAAGTAGCCTGCAAGGGCCGGCACGAGGAACTGCTCGGCGAAAACGACCTCTATCGCGCCATGTACGACAAGCAGATGCGACAAGACACCGTCCGGGAGTCGAAAAATGCATAATTACGGCTACGACGAAGAAGGACACGTCAAGTCCATCGGCGACATCGGTCTCTGGAAACGGATCGTTCGCTATCTCTCCGGCCACCTGCTCTCTTTTGCGGTCGCCGTGGTGCTCTCGCTGCTGGTGACCGGCGCCACCCTGGCTCAGCCCTGGCTGATGCAGCAGGGCATCGATCGCTATATCACCGCCGTCCACCTTCCGGCGGCGGCGAGAATTTCCGGACTGGGCCTTATCACCTTCTGGTACGGGGTGATGGTTGTGCTGGTGTTTCTGATCTCCTTCGTGCAGATGGTGTTACTCGAATACCTCGGCCAATCGATCATGCACGCCATCCGCCAGGACCTGTTCGCCCATCTGCTGCGACTCGATCTGCCCTTCTTCGGCGCCAACCCCACCGGCCGTCTGGTGACCCGATTGACCAACGATATCCAGAACATGCATGAGATGTTCACTTCGGTGATGGTCACCCTGTTCAACGACGTGCTGAAGATGATCGGCATCCTGATCGTTCTCTTCGCGATGAACCTGCGCCTGGCGCTCCTCATGTCGCTGTTCGTGCCGGTGGCGCTGGCGGGAACCGTTCTTTTCGCCCGGCTGGCCAGGGAAAAATTCCGAGCGATCCGCATCCAGCTGGCCCGCATCAACAGCTATCTCTCCGAGGCCATCTCCGGCATGGCGATCCTGCAGCTGTTCGGCCGCACCGGCAGGGCCAGGCGCGAATTCGAGGAACTCAACACCGGCTTTCTGGAGCGAACGCTGAGCCAGATCCGACTGTTCGGCACCTTTATGCCGCTTACCGAGTTGATGAGCTCGATAGCCCTGGCGCTGATCCTCTGGTATGGCGGCGGCGAGATTCTCAGGCA
>CAVUXQ010000003.1:0-49853 GCA_963745265.1 uncultured delta proteobacterium | reverse complement strand
GCCCTTAAGAATCAACGCCCCGGGCAACGTCCCCCAGCTCAAGGCACAGGCGGACAAACTCCTCCTCGACACCCTGGCTGCCCGCGATTTCGCTCCGGTTTCGCGCTCCCAGGCCGAAACCCTGGCCGATTACCAGGGGAGCTGGCCGCCCAACCCAACCACGCTGCAAAAGATCGCCACGACCACCGGATACGACAACGTCGCTGTCGGCAGCCTGACCATGGTCGGAAAACAGGTCAGTATCGATATGAAGGTCTTCGACCTCCTCGCCCCCACCAAACCGAAATATTTCTTTCGCACCGCGAATTCACTCGATGACCTCCAGCCCGCCGTGGAAGGCGTGGTCCTCGATGTGCTGGCCTATACCGGTCGGCAGTTCCGTATCGCCTCGATCGCTCCGGAGGGCAACAAACGCATCGATTCCGGCGCCATCCTTCGCAAGATCAAGAGCCGGGCCGGTGGGGCCTACAATCCTGAAACGTTGAGAGAAGATCTGAAGGCCATCTATTCGATGGGTTACTTCAACAACGTCCAGATCGATGTCACCGATTCCCCGGAAGGCAAAAAAGTGATCTTCAAGGTGGAAGAGAAACCGGTCATCAATTCGATCACCTATTCCGGTATTACGCAGCTGACCACCGACGACGTCAAGGGTGCCGCCAATATCCGCGCCCATTACATTCTCAATCCGCGCCAGGTGAACAAGGCGGTGGAGGCGATCAAGCAGCTGTATAAATCCAAGGGGTACTACGACACCAAGGTCAAGGCGAAGATCACCTTCCCCACCAACAAGGGAGCAGACATCGACTTCGCTATCGACGAGGGCAAGAAGATCTATATCAAGAAGATCTCCTTCAAAGGCAATACCACCTTCGACTCCGATGTGCTGATGGACCAGATCCAGACCCAGGAAAAGGGGTGGTTCAGCTGGCTGACCGCCTCGGGCCTGCTCGACATGGACCAGATCAAGCAGGATACCGGCCGGATCGTGGCCTTCTACCAAAATCACGGTTTTCTCGAGGCCAAAGTCGGCGAGCCGGAAGTGCAACAGAAAAACGAGTGGCTCTATCTCACCTTCACCATCGAGGAAGGACCGCGCTTCAAAGTAGGGACTGTCAAATTGTCAGGCGAACTCATCACCGACAAGCAGACCCTGATGAACCTGCTCACCATCCGGCATAAGAAATATATGGACCGGGCCCAGCTGCGCCAGGATATCCTCGCCATCACCGATTACTACGCCGACAAGGGGTATGCCTTTGCCAGCGTGCGTCCCCAGATGCGCAAGTCGGCCTCGGGGGACCGGATCGATATCAACCTCAAGATAACCAAGGGAGAGCTGGTCTATATCAACCGGATCTCCATCCACGGCAATACCCGAACCCGCGACAACGTCATCCGCCGCGAACTGCGGATTACCGAAGGCGGCATCTTCAATGCCAAAGCGCTGCGCCAGTCCACCCAGGCCCTGCAGCGACTGCAATATTTCGAAGAGGTGAATGTCACCCCGGAACCGACCATGGATCAGTCCCGGATGAACATCAATATCGAGGTGAAGGAACGCAGCACCGGGAACTTCAGCATCGGCTTCGGCTATAGCTCGGTGGACAACCTGATCCTCACCGGCGAGATCGCCGAGAACAACTTCCTCGGACTCGGCGACAAGCTTTCGCTCTCCGGCAACGTCGGCGGTTCGAGCTCGCTGTACAACCTTGGTTTCACCAACCCGCATGTCAACGATTCCGAACTCTCTTTCGGGGTCGACCTCTTTAGCACCGAACGCGAATACGACGACTACACCAAGGACGCCACCGGCGGTGGCATCCGTATCGGCTACCCGGTTTTTGAAAAATGGCGGCTCTACGGCAATTACAGCTACACCGACACCAGACTCACCGACGTGGCGGACACCGCCTCCTACATCATTCGCAATTCCGTTAACCTGCCGGTGATGAGCGCTATCAAACTGTCGCTGGTGCGCGATACCCGCAATAAACTCTACGAGGCCACCTCCGGGTCGCGCCATCTGGTCAGCGTCAAATACGGCGGCGGACCGCTCGGCGGTGACGCCCAGTTTACCAAGCTCGAGGGCTCTACCAGCTGGTATTTCCCGCTGTTCTTGAAAACGGCGCTGCACGTGAAAGGCGCCGCCGGTCAGGTCTTCGAAAACGAGACCGACAAGCTGCCGGTCTACGAACGGTTCTATCTCGGCGGCATCAGCACCGTTCGCGGCTTCAAATACGGCAAGATCAGCCCCATTGATCCTGCGTCCGGCGACCGGATCGGCGGTGATAAAATGTGGTATACTAATGTTGAGTTGCTCTTTCCCATCATCGAAAAACAGGGGATTCAGGGCATGATCTTCTTTGATTCCGGCAAGGTCATGAACGACGATGAGGACTGGTCGGTGAGCAGCGCCAAGCAGGCCGTCGGTCTCGGTCTGCACTGGCTCTCGCCGATGGGGCCGATCAATATCGTCTGGGGATATAATCTCGATCCGCTCTCGGACGAAGACGCCTCGGTTTTTGACTTCTCCGTGGGAGGGGTCTTATAATTCCCCAAGAGCTAGGAGCCCTAGACGAAGCACCAACCACTCTCTGCCGGCGGCACCTGGTGCGGCCGGCACTTTTTTTGCGATGTTCACACACCTTCTTCACCAGCTGGAAACCTCTCGCAGCCTGCGGGTCGCGGGCCTGCGGGGTTCCAGCCCGGCCTGGCTCTGCAGCCGCCTCTCGCCGCAACTGAGCTGCTGCTGCATCCTGCCGGACGAACACCAGGTTCCGGTCTTCGAACAGGACCTTCGGCTGTTTACCGACACCCCCATCCTCCCTTTTCCCGGCTACGAGATCCCCCCCTACACCCCGCTCTCCCCGGACCAGCAGACCACCGCCGTTCGGCTGGCGACGCTCTACCAGCTGCGGGAACAGTCGGGACCACAGGTCATGATCACCTCCATCGAGGCACTCCTGCGCCGGTTGATACCGAAGCGGCTTCTGCTCGATGCCGCCGAACTGATCATGGCCGGCGAGGAATGCGACCGAGACGAACTCCTCGCCTCGCTCACCCGCCTGGGATACGAACAGGCCTCCCTGGTCCAGAACGTCGGCGACGTTGCGGTTCGAGGCGGCATCCTCGATCTCTACCCGCCGCCATTTGTCACCAGCGAAGGTGATATCCACGACGGTCCGCTGCGACTCGATTTCTTTGGCGACACCGTAGAATCGCTGCGTCCCTTCGACCCGCTGAGCCAGCGCTCGACGGGGGAGTTGGCCGAGGCGGTGCTGCTTCCGGTCCACGACATCCTGGGTGCGGCCGGCGAGGAGGACCTCCATCGCCTCGCGGCTCGGTTTCGACTCCGCGCCGAAAAAGACGGCTGGTCTGCCGAGGAAACAGCGCGGATTGTCGACCGGGTCGCACACGGCAGAAAATTTGCCGGCATGGAATCTTTTCTGCCGCTCTTTTATGCCGAGCAAACTCCGGCCGCTGCCTCCCTTTTTGATTTTCTGCCGGCACAAATGGCGCTGGTGCTGATCGATCCCGAGGCCATCTACCAGAATCTCCAGTTGCTCGACGAGCGCATCCAGGCCAATTTTCACGAAGCCCAAGCCACCGCCCAGCCGGCGCTCCCCCCCTCCATGGTCTTTCTCGAGGCGGAGACAATCCGGGAAAACATCACGGCGCGCCGGCAAATCCTGATAGGAGACTTCGAGCGGGAAGGCGCCGACAGCCTCAGCATTGCCGCCGGCGGCCATCAACTCCTCAAGCAGGAAATCTCCCTGGAGCGCAGCCGGCACGGTCTGATCGGTCCGTTGAGCGAGCGGATCAAAACCTGGCGGGACGACGGGGAACAGGTCGTGCTCTGCTGTCGTTCGTCACGCCATACCAAAAACCTCGCCGAACTCCTCAGCAAGCACCAGCATATCATCGCTCCCATCGAGCCGCCGCTCACAGATGAAAAACTGCAGGCCGAACGCGCCGCCTCCGAACTGCTGCTCTGCGACCATCCCCTGTCCCACGGATTTTCACTCGCGGAAGAAAAGCTGCATATTCTCTCAGAGAGCGAGCTGTTCGGGGAGATGCGGCTGGGCAAAAAGAAAAAAGCGAGCCAGAAAGGCGAGCCGATCCGCTTTACCGAGATCAACAACGGCGACATCGTCGTCCACCGCGACCACGGCCTCGGCGTCTACCAGGGATTGCAGACCATCGTCGTCCAGGGCGTAACCAACGATTTCATGCTCATCGAGTACCGGGACGGCGATCGGCTCTACCTGCCGGTCGACCGGCTCAATCTTATCAGTCGTTATGAGGGACTCTCCGACCGTCAACCCAAAATCGACAAACTGGGAACCCAGAGCTGGCGGCAGACCAAGTCCAAGGTCAAGGAAGAGGTGTGGAAGGTCGCCCAGGAGCTCCTCGACATCTACGCCCGCCGGGAGATGCAGCAGGGCCACCGCTGCCTGCCTCCTGGAGAATTCTATGCCGAACTCGAGGAGTCTTTCCCCTACGATGAAACCCCGGGCCAGAGCCAGGCCATCACCGATGTTATCGGTGATCTTACCTCGGACAAACCCATGGACCGGCTGGTATGCGGCGACGTCGGCTACGGCAAGACCGAGGTGGCGATACGGGGCGCCTTCAAAATGGTGGAGGACGGCCGACAGGTGGCCCTGCTGGTGCCGACCACGGTGCTGGCCGAGCAGCACACCCAAACCTTCCGCGAGCGTCTCGCAGGGCTTCCCGCTTACCATCGAATGCCTCAACCGCTTCCGTACCCCGGCTCGGCAACGGGCGATCGTCGCTGGCGTGAAGGAGGGCAAAATCGACATCCTCATCGGCACCCATCGACTGCTCTCCAAGGATGTACGCTTTAAAAACCTCGGCCTGCTCATCGTCGACGAGGAGCATCGATTTGGCGTCGCCCATAAGGAAAAGATCAAAAAATTGAGGGCCGAGGTGGATATCTTAACGCTTACCGCCACCCCTATTCCCCGCACCCTGCAGATGTCCTTGCTTGGCATCCGCGATCTCTCGGTGATCTCCAGCCCCCCCGAACATCGGCGGCCGATCAAAACCTTCATCGCCCGCTATGACAACCTGGTGATCAAGGAGGCGGTCAGCCGCGAGCTGCGCCGAAACGGCCAGGTCTTTTTTATTCACAACCGGGTGCGCTCGATCCACAAGATCGCCGCCGAGATCCAGAAGCTGGTGCCTTCCGCCCGCCTGGCTGTGGCCCACGGCCAGATGGCCGGCAAGGAACTCGAGGATATCATGGTCGACTTCGTCAACCACGAGATCGACGTGCTGATCTGCACCACCATCGTCGAATCGGGCCTCGATATTCCCGCCGCCAACACCATCATCATCAACCGGGCCGACCGGCTGGGGCTTGCCGAGATCTATCAGTTGCGGGGGCGGGTCGGCCGCTCGGCCGTCCAGTCCTTTGCTTACCTGCTGGTACCGTCCATCGACAGCCTCAGTAAAGACTCCCGGGACCGATTGCGGGCCCTGATGGACTGCAACGAACTGGGCGGCGGTTTCAAGCTGGCCATGAACGATCTGCAGATCCGGGGCGGCGGCAACCTGCTGGGCGTCTCCCAGAGCGGGCATATCGCCGCCATCGGCTATGATCTCTACCTCGACCTGCTGCAAAAGACCGTGGCGGACCTCAAGAGCCGGGCGGACCATGGGGAGCTGCAGGGCATGGCCGATGAACTCGATCCGGAGATCAACCTGCAACTCTCCGCCTATATCCCCGAAGGCTATATGCCCGATATCAGTCAAAGGTATATCACCTACAGGCGGATCGCCGCGCTGGCCGGAGCCGATCCGCAGGAGCAAGTCGACTTGCAGGAGGAGCTCGAAGACCGTTACGGCCCCTTGCCGACCGAGACCGGAAATCTCTTTGCGGTCGTCGCCCTGAAGAGAAGCCTTGCGGCGCTGCGCATCGACAAACTGGAGAAAGGTCGCGACACCCTGGTCTTTTCGTTTCAAAACGACACCCCGGTGACCCCGGAAAAACTCATGGCGTACCTGCAATCGCAAGCGGGCAGAAAAAAACAAACGCAACCCCGGCTGACCCCGGACGGCCGCCTGGTAATCACCCGGCCGATGCCCACCCCGGAAACGACGTTTAGCGCCATCGACGCCATACTGTTCGATCTGGAAAAGATGACCGCCTCTTAGGAGCATTTGGTATGATAGACCCGGCGGGTAAGAAGCAAGCACGATAAATCTGATGGAGGGGAAGAGGGACAACCCATACCCAAGCTACCGATGCAAGATACTGATATACTCCAACCGGCGGCGCCGGCATTCACCTGGGATGCGATCGACACAATCCTGCTGGATATGGACGGCACCCTGCTCGACAGTTATTTCGACGACTATTTCTGGGAGGAGTATGTCCCCCTGGTCTTCGCCGAGAAAAACGCCCTGAGCACCGAGGAGGCCAAGGAGGCACTGCTACCGAAATACAAGAAGGTGGAAAAGACCCTCCAGTGGTCCGACCTCGATTACTGGTCGGAGCAGCTCGACCTCGATATCCCCAGCCTCAAACTGCGCATCGGCCACCTTATCCAGGTGCATCCGCATGTTATCGACTTTCTGCGCTTTATCACCAGAGCCGGCAAAATGGTCTATCTGGTCACCAACGCCCATGCCAAGACGCTGGACATTAAACTCGCCAAGACCGCCATCGCCCCCTTCTTCACCCGTATCGTCAATTCCCAGGAAGTCGGCAAGGCCAAGGAAGAACCCCTGTTCTGGAGTCGACTCCAGGACGAGCTGGGGTTTCACCCGAAACGCACTCTCCTGGTGGACGACAACCTCAACGTACTGCGAGCCGCCAACCGTCACGGCCTCGGTCACCTGCGGGCGGTGGCCCGGCCGAGTTCCCGCTTGCCGATTCGCCACTTTACCGAATTCGCCTCTATTGTCACCTTCAACGAATTGATGGAATAGCAGACCATGAAAAAAACCTCGCCCCGTCCGGCGCTCCGCCTGCATCCCGTGCTGTTTTGCGCTTTTGTCCTTTTCAGCTTGATCCTTGCATGTGGGCGCCCCACCTTCGCCGCCCCCGAGCGGCTGGTTATCAGCGCCCACGGCGGCGACAGCGGCCCGCTGGCCGACACCCTGCCCGGGCTTGTCCTGGCCGCCCAGACCGGTGTGGATTACATCGAGCTCGATCTGGTCGCTACCAGCGACAAAAAGCCGGTGCTCTATGACAGTATCTACCTTGACCCGGAGACGGACGTCGCCACGCGTTTTCCGGGCATGGCGCGCCCGGACGGGAGGTACTACGTGGCCGATTTTACGCTAGATCAGGTTCGTCAGCTGCGGCGACGGGTTGAAGACAACCAGCGGATCTCCACCCCGGCGCTCGGCATCCCCACTTTCGAGGAGGCCCTGGCCCTGATCAACACCCTGCAAACCCGGCTGCATAAAAAGGTGGGGATCGCCCCCCGCATCCTCTCGCCTACCTTTTACCGAAAGCAGGGGATCGATCTAAGCAGCCTGGTCCTGCAAACCCTGGCCGCCTTCGGCTATACCAACAGCAAGCAGCAACCGGTGCTCATCGAAAGCGAGGACGGTGACGAACTGCAACGGATCCACAAGGATCTGCTGCCGGCGATGGACCTCGACCTCCCTCTTTTGCAGCGCGTCGGCGAAAACGTTCCGCAGCCGCTACCCGGCCAGCCCGTAAGCGGCCCCTTGCCGTACGATTTCAGCTGGATGTTTACCCGGCTGGGGCTAAGAGTGATCAGCTCCTACGCCGCCGGAATCGCCTTGGACAGTTCCTACCTGCTCGACAGCGAGGGCAAGCCGCTGCGCACCGACTATCTCAACGATGTCCGCGACCTCGGTCTGAAAATTTTCGTCTGCTCCGTAAACGATACGCCGGCAAGTTTTCCATCATCCATCACCAGCTATCCGGCCCTGCTCGAGACCTACTTCACCACCATCGGCGTCAACGGTGTGATCACAGATTCGCCGGCGCCGACACTTGCCTATTTACGGCAGCCGATACCGGTCAAGCCTTCTGGGACCGGCGCCGCCCCGCTCGATTCCGATCTGCCGCCATTCTCCTTTGGTTCCGGAGGCTCGGGTATCATTCTCAATTCCTCGAGCACCCCGTAGCGGTAAACATTCACCAGCACCCCATGTTAGCCTGATCAGGCTGTGGTGCGGGGTTCGGGGCTCTCGAGTTGTCGCGAGAGTTCCAAGCCTATCCCAGACCGGCTTGCCACGCCTGTCTCTCGGCGCAGACATCCGTGCCCTGCCACCGTGGGAATTTGAGGTAGGGGAGGATCGTCGCATTCTTCTCACCCCCCAGTGCCGTCATAGGTCAGAGAGACCACCGGCACGCCGGTTTTTCGCTCGATGGTGTGGCGCATGGCCTCGGTGATGAGCGAGGCGCAGCAGAGCGCGGGGCTGGTCTGGACAAATAACGACACCTCCGGGCAGTGTTTTTTAATATAATGGATTTTTAGAATATTATCGGTGGATTCACCGGTATTTTCGATGGAGACGTTATAGCCGGCAAGGATCTCCGCCGGATCATCGTCGTAGTCGTGCTCGGGCTCGCAGAGGATGCGATTGATCAAGCGGATATACCGCCGCTCCAACCGGCTCATGGTCACCAGCAGGGCTCGATGGGTGAGAACGTCGAGGTACTTGCCCTCGTTGAACCACTTGCGGAAATAGGAACGGGCCACCATCTTGGCGTATTCGCTATAGGGAGTGGTGATCGCCTCGCCGCCGTGCGCCTCGATGAAACGGATCAGGTCCTGATTCATCACCCGGTTGTCGCGAACGTAGATATCCCCGAATATCGCCACCTTCGGCCTCGGAGTCACCTTCGTTTCAATCCACTGGAAATGGGAGATGATCTCCCTGAGCGCCTCTTCCTTGCGTCGTATGCCCCGAAACGAATCCGCCAGCAACGCCACGCTCTTGGCCAGCACTCGATCGGTCTCCCCTGGTACCACCTCGTAGGGTCGGATCTTGCAGGCGATCTTACGCAGCATGCCGCCCAGCATAAAGGCGAAATATGCATTCTTGGCGGCTCGCAAGGATATCTCGGCAAAGGAAAGTTCGCCGACGTAAACTCCGGCCTCCCCCATGCCGTGTTCGGTGAGGATCTGTTTGATGTGATGGGGGTAGAGCTTGATGTTGCAGGCCAGCTCGGAATCGTTGAGCCACAGCACGCAGTCCGCCGGCTCAAACCCCCGGGAGGTGATCATCTGCATATAGCCCTGGGCGATGGCATTGAGCGGAATGCACTGGCCGCTGTTGTGCTTGAGGGACTCGCGAATGGTCTGCTCGGTCTCCTCCATCAGCACGACATCGTAGCCTTCGCGCTGAAGCGTCGCCGCCAACAACGAGCAGGTGATGTGATCCCAGTTGGGAAAGATCACACGCTTGTTCTTCATGGTGGTTGCAAGCCGGGGATTGATCTGCGCGTAATCCAATTCAAGCCGACGGGACTGCAGCCGATGATTGCGAAAGGAACGAATTGCCGCCTCGATGCGGGTCTCGTACCCGACGCTCGAATCGTGTTCGTCGAGCTGGAGGATGAGATAGGGTTTGCCGTGACGGTCCATCACCGCCTTGAAATACTCCAGGGTGAAGGAGTCCGGGGAGCATTTGAACGAGGTGAGAAACACCGGGTAGAGATCATCTCGGCGGGCGGTTACTTCGGTAGCCTCGAGAATCCGCACCGCGTGCTCCCAATGCAGCTCGTCGAGCAGGGGCTGCAAGGCGGCCACCTCCTGCCTATCGTAGTCAAGCATATCCTGGTAGAAGGCATCGATTCCGAGTTTTCGGAAAATATCCGGAATATTGCCGTTCATGGCCGGTGACAGCACGGTATAGGGCCGACCGAGAAAGACCACCTTCACGTCCGAGCCGTCGGCGATTTTTTCCTCAAACACCCGTTTGAGCCGCTGCCGACATTGCTGCTGAAACTGCAGCGCCCGCTCGTAGGCCTGGGAGACCTCGAGAAAGCTCCAGCGACCCCCGCCGAGCCGCTGCATCATGCGATAGAGCTGCATTCTGGTGTGAAACGAGGTGTAGAGGTATTTGATCACCGGGCGCAGGAAGCGCTCGTCCTCCCCCACCCCCGAGGCGAGGGCGGGCAGGAACTGGGTATAGTAGCAATAGTGACGCCGCCCTTCCCTGGCTTTGTCCTCGAGGTAGATCGGCAGAAAAACATGGTCCGCCCGCTCCAGCAGCCAGGCGGCGTGGCCGTGCATGGCGGTCATCGGGGCGCAGAACTCGGCCCCGGTCAGCTGTTTGCCCGCCGCCAGCGCCCCCTTATAGCCCTCGCTGGAGACCGTCTCGACCCCCAGAAGGGCAAAGAACTTTTTCCACAGCGGCAAATCCTCCACCAGATGCACCGCCGCGGGCAGCCCCACCACTGGTCCGCCCCGGCCCGGCTCGACCGCCTCGAAGCGCTCGAGCTTTCGCCGCTCGCGCAGCAGGTCGAAGGCGCCGCTATCGGCCTTGACGTAGCTTGTGCCTTCATAATCACGTCCGCAGAGAAACCCATAGGCAACCTTTTTGCCGTCCACCTCGGCAACGCTGATCTTGCAGTGATTGGCGCAGAGGCCGCACACCTCGCCGCTGATCGGAATCGGCCGACGATAGAGAGCGAAACCTCGGAAGGTGGAGGTCGCCTCCCGCTCCTCTTCAGCGAGGATCAGAGAGGTACCGAGCGCGCCGGTGAGGTGACAGAACTTCGAGACCAGAATGGGACGGCCGAGACGTTGCTCGAAGGCGGCCACCAGCGCCTTGTTGCGGGCCGTGGCCCCCTGGAAAAAAACGGTGGTGCCGATATGCTTTTCGGTGGCGACCTTTATCAGATAATTTTCCCGCACCGCGTGCAGGGCCGCCGCTAAAACCTCGTTCGTCGAGTACCCCTCGCTGAGGTAGTGGTTCATGTCGCGCTCCATGAACACCGTGCAGCGATCGCTGACCATCGGCGCCCGCACGTTCTCCGCCCGCGCCGAATAATCGGTTACCGCGCAGCCGAGTTTGGACGCCTGCTCCTCGATGAACGAGCCGGTGCCGGCCGCGCAGACGGTATTCATGGTCGAGGAGGTGACCCGACCGTTTTGCAGGGTGGTGAACTTGGCGTCCTGCCCGCCGATTTCAATGATGGTATCGACCTCCGGATTGAGCTGGCAGGCCGCTCGGGCATGGGCGGTGATCTCGTCAATCATGGCGTCGGCGCCGACGATCTTGCCGATGAACTTGCGGCCGCTACCAGTGGTGCCGCACCGGACCACCACGAACTCGAGTCGTTTGCGCGCCTGGATCCCGGCCACGCTGGCAAAGATATTCTGCACCGCGACCAGCGGCCGGCCAGCCGTCCTGGTATAGAAGCCTGCAACCACCTCAAGCTCACGATCCAGCAACACCGCCTTGGTGGAGGTGGAACCGATATCGATACCCACAAACACCTCTATTGTGCTCCCGCTCTCAAGCGGGCGGTAGATATCGACCTCGACACCGGCCGCCGAGCCGTCGCCGTCGGTGTACTGCTCGCAACTGGAAAAATCGGGATAGTCGGAATACTCGAGGCGTAGCGGCGGATAATAATATTTTTTCGTGCTTGCCGCAGGCGCAGAGAGCAGCGCTTCAATCCCGCTGAAGGGACTGGTTTGCTCTTCATCCTCCTCTTCTTCGTCGAGCAGCAGGTACGAAGCGCCCACCGCTCCATACAGATGTCCCAGTTCCGGGACGGTCAACTCCAGGCCGGTCAACTCCGAGATATGTCGGGCCACCGCCCGATTCTTGCTCACACCGCCACAGAACAGCACCTCGCCGGCGGGACGACGGTCGACGGTGAACAGGGTATCGACGATATTTTTGGCCAGGCCGTGGCAAAGACCGTCGCTGATTTCTTCGAGGCCGTACCCCTCCTGCTGGGCATGGATGAGATCGGTCTTGGCGAATACCGCGCAACGGGAGGCTATTTTCGGCGCCTTACCCCTGCACTCACAGGCGACATCGCACAGTTCACTGGTACTATCGAGATTCAACCTGCCCGCCTGCTGATCGAGGAAGCTGCCCGTGCCGGCCGCACATGAGGTATTGGAGCGGCTGCCCTGGTATTGCCCCCGTTCATCGAACATGGCCAGGCTGAACTTTTCGCCGCCAACCACCAGCAGGGATTCCAATCGGAGATGATGGCGGCGGGCGGCGGCTATGGTGGCGATCTCGTTATTGAAACGCCGCCGCACATTGACCAGGGCGGGAGTCGAAGCAGTTGCCGCCACCCGCTCTACCCGGCTCAGATCAAAGCCTTCGAGCAGCCGCCGCATCGTTTTTTCCAACTCGCCGTGATGGAAAGCATATCCGGTCTGGACAATATTTTTGCTCCCGTCAACCACCGCGAGCCCCACGGCCACCGAGCCGATATCAATGCCCAGAACGTAGTGTACTCTCTGCATATCTCCTCCAGAATCGCGTGTAGGCACAACCTCGGATAAAAGGTGACGAGACGTGGCTGCGGCCTTCGCGCTCTTTGCAAAAATCCCGTTGTTTTTTTATAATTTGTCGCGGATCTCGTGCCAGAACTGCTCGACACCGCTCTGCCAGCCTTCGAGATATATCCTGAAATACTCGTTGCCGCCGTCCGCGGTTTCCACGGCCAGCATCCTGTTTTTCGAAAGCTTTTCCCGAAAATACTCCCCCAGCACCTTGTCCTGGTCCACCCGTTCCGGCTTCTCCCAGTGCAGGGCATACATCAACTCTTCATAATGGGCGGTCTTGGCCCAGCGCATGCCGTCTTTTCTCCCCAAGTCCTGATAGTTTCCCTCGGACTGCATCTTTTCGCTCCGTAGCCTCTCCACAACCTGGGCCAGGTCGAGGTCTTCGCGCAGCCTTTTCTGGAATTCCTCTTTTTTCTGGATCGCCTCGGTCACCGCTTCCTGAAACATCTTGGAGAGGTTGAACGAAGCCCGCCATTTCTCCATTTTCTCGTGCAGCATATCGGGGATACTGACAGTTACCTTCTTGGCCATATTCCTCCTCCCTACCAATGATACGTATTGTCGTTCCACATACATATCACCCGGACAGATACGTGTCAAATGTAATATCGACTGGGAGTTCAGACATGCGGCAGCCCTTGCCAACCAACATGGCAGGCACATTCAGAGACGTACGCCTGACTATTATTCGCCAGAGATGACAAATCGATACGTACTTTATTGCCGATACATATCGAAAAGAGCACTACGGCCGGAGAGGGAAAAAGCAAACGGAGAAAAAGACCAACGACAACCTGCCATGGCGAGAGCCGAACAGAAAGAGTGGTGGTAGGGCGGCATGCCGCGGCCACCCCACCACAGATTTCGAATGCATCCGCGAGCAACTGCAACGATGCGATAGGCGACAACCTGGCAAAGTGCGTCAATACCCACTCTTATTTTTCGATGGGGTTTCGTCCGTCGAGCTTGACGCCCCCTTCTGGTCAATATCCAGTTCCTTGATCTGATCGCGCTTGCCGGCCTTGGCGAGCGCTTCCGCGTTGATCCATGGCGTTGCGGATCAAAATGATCTCGTGCCTGGCCCGGGAATTAATAAGCCGTGCCGGAAGGGAACGCCCCGCAACACAGGCTGCTTCAGTTCGCTGGGATCAGCTCCCTCTTTAAGTTTATGTATATATAACGCAGCCCTCGCCTTATCTTCGTTGATAACGATCTGCCAGCCTTCCGCAGCGTAGACCGGTGGCACCAGAAGCTGCAACACGATGCCCATCAGTACCAGCCATAAAAATCCTCTTGCCATATTGTCTCTCCTTATTGCGTGTGTACCGGTAGCCGAATAGTAAATGTCGCCCCCTCGCCAACCGTGGAGTCGACCGTAATCGTGCCGCCGTGTTTCTTGCGAATCACCTCGTAGGCGATCGCCAGCCCTTGGCCGGTCCCCTGACCGGCTTCCTTGGTGGTGAAGAACGGCTTGAAAATCTTTGTTCGGATCTCCTCGGGTATGCCGTCCCCTGTATCGGCAACCTCCAGGACGGCCTCATCGCCCTGCGAACGGGTGGAAATGGTGATCATCCCCTTCTCCATCTCCGGCGTCCGACCGTACTTGGCACTGATAGCGTGGGCGGCGTTGACGATCAGGTTGAGGACGACCTGGCCAATCTCATCGGTGAAGCAGGAGACCGGCGGCAAGTCGGGATCGAGGTCGAGGCGCATTTCGGCGGCGTACTTCCACTCATTTCTGGCCACCGTTACCGTCATCTCAACGATCTTGTTCAGGCTCGTGACCTGCTTTTCCTTGCTGCCGGGATGAGAAAATTCCTTCATCGCCCGGACAATGGAGCTGACCCTGCCCACCCCTTCGCGCGACTGCTTGATCGCCGTCGGGATCTCGTTCTGGAGAAAATCCCAGTCCGCATCGACAAGCAGCTGCCGCAACCTCTCACCGGCCAAACCGTCCCGCAGTTGCGGGTCCTCCTGCAGTGAGCCGACCAGGCTGTCGATATCGCGAAAAGCCTCTGCAAGGAAATCTATGTTGGAAGCGACATACTGGGCCGGCGTGTTGATTTCGTGGGCGATTCCCGAAGCGAGCCGGCCGACGGATTCGAGTTTCTGGGCCTGGAGCAGACGGGCCCGAAGCTCCGCCACCTTCTTTTGCGAGACCACGCGCTCGGTGACGTCTCGGGCGTGCAAGACCGAGCCGGCCACCGATTCGTCTTCTGAGCGGGCCACGGGGTACACTTTTATCTCGTAGTAGAGGCCGGTTCGCTCGCAATAGATTTCCGTTATCCGGGGTGTTTGCCCCTGCATCAGGATCGCGTGGGGACAAATGTCGTCAATCTCCCCTCGGCATCCTTGCACCAGGCAGAACCGCTCCCCCACCGCTTTGTCCGCCGCCACTCCCAGGGCCGTCGCCATGGCGTGATTCAATCGGATTATCCGGTGGTCCCTGGTGTAGAGGGCAAGCGGGTCGGGCAACAGGTCCATGGTCGACTCCCATTCCCAGCCGGCCTTGCACCGAATACCTTGCCTGTTCGCGACGGTTTTCTGTGCCGCCTCCTTCTCCCGACCCTCCGTTATCGCCTCGACTTCGAGCCGCTGCGGCACGTTTTGTGTGGTTGCGGATTCTGCGCTTTTTTCCAGTACGGAACGGATAGCGCGACGCAAGAGATCGAACTCGGTTATCGGTTTCTCCAGATACTTCCACGAGCCCAGCCGCAGCGCATTGGTCATGGCTTCCGATGTACCGGGTTCGAGGAGCAGCACGGTCGGCAGCTGCTGCCTGCTGCCGGCAATTCTGTGCAACAGCATCGCACCGTCCATCTCCGGAGCAAACAGATCGATAACGGCGACATCGATACCGGTACCGCACAGCCTGGCCCAAGCCTCTTCCCCGCTTATGGCAACCTCCACCGCATATCCCGAAGCCTCCAGAGATTGCAGGATGCTACCTGGCAGCGACTGCCCGGCCATGGCAAGCAGTATCCGAAGGTGTTCTCCGATGCTTTTCGTTTCCATCATCTACAACCAGAGTCTTCTCTCCGCCCTCCAGAGAGACCAATTGAGCCAACAGCTGCTCTCAGGATATCGCACCCTCCCCACTTTTCCAAGAGATCATGGGAGGATTCGCTCATTGGGCTTTGAAACCATTGGAGAAGAGAGACCATTTTTCTCTCTGTTGAGTTCGATGATCGACAGCAAACGGGAAAAGCCGCAGCGTATCTGGGAGATGCCCCGGTTGCCAGAACGTTCAAATGGCAAGACAGTTATGGGCTCGATAAAAAAAAGAGGTGCACCAGCGCCGGGTGCTGAGCGGTCCCATGCCCCAGAAATCGAGGCGCCGAAAGCCGAGCTCCACCAGCAGCCCATACCCCGGTTCATATTCCTCGCGATCGCTGTTGTCCCAGAGGATCACCCCGTCGGCGTGCAACGCGCCCACGCCTTTGCGCGCGCAGTTGATGCGGTCGCGACCATCGATCACCAGGATATCGAACGCATCGACATAGTTGGTGATTTCATCGGCATAGGCGCTGCTCCCTTTGGCCCGGCGCAGCAGATAGGTGGTGTTGGCCGGCATTCGGGAACGCATCGCCGCATACCACTCCTTGTCGTGCTCGCAACTGACCACCCGGTTCACCCGCCGGCTCCACCACAGGGTGGAATTCCCGCTGCCGTATTCAAACACGGTCATGGAACCAGATATTTTTCTTTTAAGAAAATCCAGGGCCGGATAGGTAATCCAGGGGATAGGGAAGCCCTCCGCGTCCACGGCCTGCCGACAGGACATGGAGCGCAGCCAGCCCGTCTCCAGCAAATATCCCGGAGCGTCCCGAAAAATCTCCACGGTTTTACTGATCGTCTCCCTATCCAAGGGTCGCCTCCAGTTTTGTTTTCTTCTGTCCTTGCTCTCCCTGCCCAAATGGCACCACAGTACACCATATCCACAATCTCATTGGAAAACCAGGAGAAATCCGACAGAATACAGGACATGGCGTCATTATGCCGGTACCCGTTCGCCGAGACAGGCAACAGCAGGTATTCCCGCTGCCTGTAAGCGTTTACCAGTGCTCCATATGTGCACAAGCAGGCCGTCGGGTTATAGCCTCTCTCTGCGCGTCAGCCCGATCGTGCGCAGATTGGGTACTGGTGCACGTTTGCTTATACCGACTGCTCCTTAACCTGCAGCAACAGCACACCGCCAATGACGAACAAGACGAGAATACTCAGCACCCCCCACCGGGTTTCACCGGTGAGCCGCCCGATGCCCCCCATCAAAGCCGGCCCGACAATGGTCGCAAACTTGCCGAAGACGTTATAGAATCCAAAAAATTCCGCGCTGCTTTCCGGGGGAATCAGCCTGGCGTAGTAGCTGCGGCTGAGTGCCTGGATACCGCCCATGCAGGAGGCGATCAGAAAGGCGACCACCCAGAAGAGAGCTGTCTCCAGAGCGGGGTTGCCGACCGAAGGCAGCAGAAAGGCGATAAAGGTGGTGCAACAGTAAACGGCTATCCCCGCAAGCAACATGGACCTGGTGGAAAACTTCTCCGCCAAACGACCGAACAGCAGGGCGAAGGGAAAGGCGACCACCTGGGTGCACAAGAGGACCAGGATCAGCAGCGTGGTGGTGAAGCCCAGATCGCGGCCGTAGGCGGCCGACATGCTGATGACGGTGCCGACTCCGTCGATATAGAAAAAATAGGCCGCCAGAAAGAGGAACACCCGACGATACTTGCGCACCCGGGACAGCGTTGCGAAAATCCGCGTGAATGCCTCGACGACTACCGCCCCGGAAGGCGTCCTGCCGAAGCGCTGCCGAACGTTTCGGAGCATCGGCAGGGTGAAGACCAGCCACCAGCATCCGACGATGAGAAAGCCGATCTTGGTGGCGGCGATCGGCAACCCCTCCGCCATCCCGGCAGAGAGCAGGATGGCGATAATCGCCAGAAACGGCACGACGCTGCCGATATAGCCCCAGGCATACCCCCGGGCTGAGACCAGATCCATTCGGGCCGGTTCGGCCACATCGGGGAGAAAGGCGTCATAAAATATATTGGCTCCGGCCCACCCCACCCGAGCCGCCACGAACAGCGCCAGGCAGAGCAGCCACTGACCGGCCTGCACGATGGGCAGGACAAAGGTGAAGAGCAGACCAAGAGCGCAGAAGATGACAAACAGCGTCTTCTTCCGCCGATAATCCGCCATGGCGCCCAGCAACGGCGCAAGCAGGGCCAGAATCAGCGAGGCAAGCGAGTTGGCAAAACCCCAATAGGCGGTGGAGGTCAGCGCAGCCATCCCCCGGGCGGCATATTCCTTGAAAAAAATGGGCATGATGGCGGTGACCATCACCAGCACGAAGGCTGAATTGCCGACATCGTAGAGTATCCAGCTCCGTTCCCGGCGGCTCGTCGATTCCATGGTGCTTAAGCGCTTCTCCCTCTGTTGTTGACTACTGCTCATGCCATCCCGTCACTTCGGGCTATATCTGATTGTATCTGGTATAAGATTTAGAATGCCGGATGTTCCCACTGAGCCTTCCCGGTGAACGATTTCCCCCAACCCACGCCTGAGAAAGGAAAAGCGATGATTCGCGCACTGATTTTTGATATGGACGGCACCCTGGTCAATTCGGAGAAGGTGCATTACGCCGCCTGGGAGGCTATCCTCAAACGACACGCTGTACCTTCCTTCTCCTTTGCCTCCTTTGCTTCCTACGTCGGGGTCAGCAACGAACAGCTCGCCGAGGACGCGATCCGCGCCAACAAGCTCGCTACCGATGTCGCGACCCTGGTTCGGGAAAAGCAGGAACTCTACCTCGAGATGATCCCGGATATCGAGCCCCAGCCTGGGGTGCGGGAACTCTTGGAGAGAAGCCGGGGCCGCTACCGGCTGGCCGTGGCCTCCTCATCAGACACCCTCGAGCTGCACCGCATCCTGAAATCCCTGGAGCTCGGCGCCTGCTTTGAGCAGGTGGTGGGAGGCGACCAAATCACCCGCAAGAAACCGCACCCGGAGATCTACACCCATGTTACCCGCCTGCTTTGTCTTGCGCCCCCGCAATGCGTCGCCTTCGAAGATTCCCAGGCAGGCATTGCCGCGGCAAACAGCGCCGGCCTGTTCAGTATAGCCGTTCCCAACTCGCTTTCTGAAAGCCACGATTTCTCCCTCGCCGATCGGGTACTGCCCCGAATCGACCAGGCGGATGAGCTGCTGCTGCAAGCGCTGGCTCGATCAAATCCTGTTTAGCCGATATCGAAGGTAAATTTCCGGGTAGCGAGCTCTCCCACTCCCTGCTCATCATGGGAGAAGCACCGCTCGTAAAACTCCACCTTGCCCGAAGCCGCCACGGTGACAACCGACGAGGAACGGGTCCCGTAGGTGGCGCCATGGATAAAGAGCGGACTGAGCAGCCGCTCCCACCTCCGGCCGACACCCGTGTCCGGCAGCTGCTCATCGGGCGGACGCCGCCGGTCGGCGAGCAGTGCGAAGAGCCGCTCCGGCTCCACACCGCCGCCTTCGGCCAGAGCCGCGCGCAGCAGCTTTCTGCCACGACGCACCTTCGGCCAGTCGGTATTGAGCAGGTGATTGGAGAGCCCGTAGACCCCGGGGCCAAGACGTGTGCTCGCCCCGGTGACATTGGAATAATGGTAGAGCGCCTCCGCGTCCGCAACCAACAGGTTGAAGCCGCTGTAACGTGGAGCCTGCTCGGCGAAGTCCGCAAGGAACTCTGCCGCCGGCACCCCGGCACGAAGATAGTTTAACACGATCTCCCCGCGTGACGGCGCCGCGTCAATCGCCCGCGCCTTGTCGCGGTAATTGGTGACCAGGGCCAGACGCCCATCGCCGCTTGCGCCCAACCATGTGCCGCCGCCCCGCAGGTCTTTACCCGCGAGGATCTTTTCACCGGGGTAATTATAGCCGAGAGGCACCGTCGGTCGATCGAGGAACTCGTCGCGGTTGGCTGCCAGTACCAGCCGGAAACCCGGCTGGTTGCGATAGGCAAAAAGAACCAGACACATAATCAGAATAGCTGCTTACTCTACAGCTCCTTTTCAGTCAATCCTTCGGCCAGACTGCATCTTTTTCTTCGCTCACCAGGTAGCAGAAGGTGTCCCACTCGAACTCCCGATGGGAAATCGGGCACCGCAGGGTCACCGTTTTTTCGCCTACCACCATCACCTCCCAGTCGCCACGGCGCCGGGGCCCCTCGATTCGTATTTTTTCTCCGACCGTAAATGGATACGGGTGGAAAACAGCGACATTGTATCCCATGATGATCCTCTGCCTAGACGATTCTTCCCTGCTCCTCCGGTGGCGCCGAGCCCTGCCGAGTCGCACCGCACGCTTGCCCGCGCTTGCCTTTTGCCGGGAACGGGTTACTGTAAGTGTACACACATCCTCTCAAAACCACAAAACAAAGTGAGTGATCATGCCACCCTCTCCCGAAGCTGCGGTCGCCATCATCCGAGCTTCCCTCCCCAGGGACAGCGTCTTGCTTCTGCGCCGCATCGAGCACCCCACCGATCCCTGGTCCGGACATTTTTCCTTTCCGGGCGGAAGACGGGAGGAGACGGACCCCACCCTGCTGGCAACCTGCCTGCGGGAGACCTTTGAAGAGACCGGCATTGCCCTTGAGCCCGAGAGCATGCAGACCACGCTGCCGGCCAACTGGGCAGGCCGCAGCACCAGTACCCGCATCCTGGTACAGCCTTTCGTCTTCGAGCTGGATCACCGCCCGCCACTCGAACTCAATCACGACGAGATTGCTACCCACCACTGGCTGGAGACCCGGCGTTTTCGACAAAAGCGGTTGCATGTCGAGGCGGAAATGCTGCCCGACCGCCGCTTCCCCGCCTTTCCCCTGGACGATTATTATCTCTGGGGTTTTACCTACCGGCTGCTCACCGACCTGCTGGAATCAGGGCTACGATAAAAGGCAGTGACGCTCCAGAAACCGGCCCGCCCGCTGCTCGGACCAATAGGCAGCCCTGCCGGAGCCGCGTTCGACAAAGCCGACATGTCCGCCGTGCCGGGGGATTTCCAGGTAGAGGTACCCGCTACGTTCGGCCTCCTTGCGCGGATAGCTCGGCTCCGCCAGGAATGGATCGTCCCCGGCCTGCACCAGCAGGGTCGGCACCCGGATGGCCGCGAGAAACCTGCGTGACGAGCAACGCCGATAGTAGTCGGCCGCATCCGCAAAACCGTGAAGGGGCGCGGTATATCTCTCATCGAAGGGGATGAAGGAACGCATGGACATGGAATCAAGGCCCGCGGGGTCCACCATATCCGGGAATACCCGCGCCTTCTGCCGGATCTTCGCTCGCAACCCGAGCATGAAATAGGTCATGTAGAGCCGGTTCCGGCGCCTTGCCATCACCTCGGCACAGGAGGCCAGGTCGCAGGGCACGGAAAAAACCACCGCACCCCGGACTTGCTTTGGCACCAGCCCCGGATCCTCCCCCAGATACTTGAGGGTCTGGTTGCCGCCCATGCTGAAACCCACCAGGGCGGCCACGGTGTAGCCGCCGGCGGCAAGTCCGTGTCGCAGCACGGTGTGCAGATCATCGGTGACGCCCGAGTGATAAAAACGCGGCAGGCGATTCGGCTCGCCGGAACAGCCCCGGAAATTGAGGCAGATCACATCCCAGCCCAGGCGAGTGAGGTGCCGCGCCATCCCCAACGGATATTTCTTGCGCGAATTTCCCTCCAGGCCGTGACTGATAACCGCAAGCCGTGAAGACAGACCGTTTTTTCCGCTCAGGTGCCAGTCGATATCGAGAAAATCCCCATCCGGGGTGGGGATGCGCTCGCGGTGCGGCCGGGTGGCAGGCACGTCCCGAAAAAGCGTCGGGTAGATGGTCTGCAGATGGCCGCTGGTAAAAGGAAACCGGGGCCGGTACTTGGGTTCGGCAAGGAGTGGCATCGCAATCACCTCCGCATTTTTTGATTGAGCCGACCAGCGCGCAAACAAAACGATTCCAGCTTGGCCTCGATAAGCTGGGGAAACGGCGAGCCGTCGCTTTCTATCGCCAGAAACGGCAGGGAGTCGATACCCTCCAGGATGGCTCCCAGGCCGTTTGCTTTCTTTTGCAGCTTGAGTTTGTCGGTGCCGGTCATCACCTCACTTAAAATCGACTCGGAGAGCCGGTTCGGCATGCAGCCAAACGGCCCGATGGCGATAACGCCGCACACCGACTCGGCAATCTCGGTCATGGCACTGCCAACGGTGAGGATCGCCTCGCCGCCGAGATTGGGGGAGATGTACGGGGCGCCGTTTTCGACAATGGTACGGATATCCACCGGGTGATGGCAAACCATGTCGGTCCGCGCCAGGCTGCTAAACACCCGTTTCTCCTGACGGCCCATGAACATCTGACGGAGATAGAACCGCGCCTTTTCGAGCAGCGACATATTCTGCCAGTTCCCCTCGATATCGAGGATATAGTCCGTGTAGCGGATCCACTCGGAAACCGGCGAACAGATCACGGCAAAGCCCTTTGCAGCCAGTCTCTCGGTGAGATACTGCCGGGAGAGCGAGTCGCGGCGAACGAATATCTCACCGGTAAGCAGCAAAGTGGGAATCTCCCGAGCCGGTCGTTTCAAAGCAATGGTAGCGATCCGGCAGGCGGAATCGTCCAGGGTGCGCAAGAGCGAGGCGGGATCTCCGGCTTCCATCTCCGCTATAATTCGCTGCCATTCCTCAGAGAAGATCGCCATGCCCTGCTCCGGCCTCACAGCGCCGGCAAGGATCATCGAGCGTACGTCCTCCATGGTGTCCGAGATCAACAGGCTCAACCAGACCTTCTGATAATCGAGATACCGCTCCAGACCGGAGTAGGCGTTGTCGGTGGTGAGCGAGAGAATGGCCACATCCGGGATCCGCAGACGCCGAATGAGATCGTTGAGAAATATCGAATATTGCCCGAAACGGCAGGGACCCGACGCCGAGGGCATGAAATAGACGAGCGTCTCCCCGTCCCCTTTCCGGTGGTAGGCGTAATCGAGCAGAGTGCCGGCGGTGAGGATCAGGGGCAGGCACTCCTTGCAGGTGGTATTGGCGCGCCCCAGTTTCAAGATGCTCTCATCCGCCGGTCGATGCGGCGCCACATGGTAGCCGCTTGCCCTGAAGGCCGCGGTGAAAAGTTCCGTCGACAGCGTTCCCATGGAGGGGATCAGCATCCTCACTCCGGGATCGGTAAGAGGCAGAAGCCGACCGTCGGAGCGCCGCACCAGGGTGGAGCCGTTTCTCTGCACCGTCCTGGCCGGCACGAAGACTGGCTGTTCGTCGGCGACGATCCTCGGGAAAGATCGCGATATCTGGCGATACTCGGAGACGATATCGAGGAAAGCCTCGATCCGGGTCTCGATGCCGGCATCGGCGGTGTGACTGTCGAGCTCGAGGGTAAGCGAAGGTTTCTCCCCCATGATATCCCGGAAATAACCGACCACAAACGAATCCGGACCACAGGAGAAGTTGGTGACATAGACCCCGAACAACTGGGGATGCGCCTTAACGAAACGGGCCGCCTGCAAAATAAGCTGCCCCATCCCCCAGTACATATTGGTTTTGGATTCCAGTCCGCCCAGGGGCAGAAAGTCAAGCGGCAACACGCGGATCCCGCGGGATGCGAACTTGTGCGGGATGCCCATGTGGGCCTCCTCGACCAAGGCGTTGTAGGGCCGACCGAAGATGACGACGGCAATCTGGTCCGCTTCGCCCGCCAGCCTGGCGAGAATCGTTTCGCCGATCCCTTTCATCTCTTGCTGACACGTTTTCTGCCACCGCATCGCCAGCTCAAATGCCCGCTGCGCCTCGCCTCGCCGGACTCCCATCCGCCGCGCGGTTTTGATCAGCTCCGAACGTCCAGCCTCAAACCCCTCGGACATATCCAGATACGGCGTGAGTATCGTTGTTCCCCGACGCTTGAGTTCCTCGAGCCGGTCGCGAAATGTGGCGGAGAGGTAAAACGGCTCCCCCTGCACGAAGGGGCAGACCTGGGCGCTGGGATGCCCGTTGCCGGCCGGGATGGCACGCACATGGGGGAGAAAGAGGAACTCGGGTGGTTCAGCGGTTTCGATCAGGGTGTGAAAAAAGCCGTGGGCCAGCTCGACGGGATGACAAAACGGGGCGTTGCGGCGATCGATTCCCGCGGCGGACGGAACCTCGGGAACCACCAGTGAAAAGCCAAGTTCGGAGAAGAAGGTGGAATAGAAAGGGTAGAAGGTGTTGACCAGAAAGCTCTTGTTGATCCCCACCCGCCCCCTCGACGCGTCGTTTCTTTTTCCCCGCAGTTTGCCTCCGTAGCGGGAAAAAATGAGTTGCTCGCGTTTTCGCACCTGATCGAGTTCGGCCACATCGTACTGCAGATGATACCGCAGGTTGTAGTAGCGGTTGCAGGCGCCGCCGAACGGATAGCGGCGGCCATCGAGCTCGATCATCGAAATCTCGCATTTCCGGTCGCACCGCTCCTTACCGCCCTTGCAGACAAAGGGCTTGCGGTAGATAACCTCCCGCTCGGCCAGGGTCTTGAGGTCGAAACTTCCGGGCTGCATGAGCCCGATGTCGAGCCGTTTCTTGATCTCCAGAGCAACACCGAACGCCCCCATCAGGCCGGGCTCCGGCGGGACGATGATCGGTTTACCGGAAAGCGCGGCCATGGCCAGGGGAACGGCGCGGTTGTAACAGACCCCGCCTTGCATGAACACCTTGCCGCCGACCGGCCGGTTGCTCTTGACCCGGTTGAGGTAGTTCATGCAGATGGAATAGACCAGCCCGGCGACGATATTCTCGTGCGACACCCCTTCATGGATGGCGGTCTTGATATCCGAAGCGATGAAGGCGGCGCACTGATCATTGAAGTTCGGGGGCGCTTCGCCGGCAAGGGCCACCTCGGCGATCGCCTCCACCTCCACGCCCAGGGTCTCGTAGGCCGATTCCGCCAAAAACGACCCGGTGCCGGCCGAACAGGCCTCGTTCATGGCGTAGTCGGAGGGCACCCCGCCGGTGATATGGGTGTATTTAGCGTCCTGACCGCCGATTTCAAAGAGGGTCGTCACTTCCGGATCGAAATGAACGGCGGCGCTCGCATGGGCCATGATCTCGTTGACCACCCCATCAGTCAAGGCATGCAGCCCGGCGATTTGCCTTCCCGAGCCGCAAACGCCAAGACCGACGATCTCGATGCTTTCCGGCGTCACCTGCCGCTCCACCTGATCGAGCAGACTGAGATAGCACCTGCGCGAGGCGCCGATGGGATCACCGTTGGTGTAGAGATAGACAGAAGCCAGAAGGGCGTTATCCGCGGCGCGCAACAGCACCGCCTTGGTGGTGGTGGAACCGACATCAAGGCCGAGCAGACAGCGATCGCCTTCCCGGATCCGGCCGCGCGACAACTCCCCGAAGCGCACCTGGTCCGTAAAGTCTTTTAAGGGCGACAGGCGCTCAAAGGAGGACACACCGTCGACAATCAGCCCCTCGGCGCCGGGATACGCCTTGGTCTCATTGTGAGTAGCCCAGAGCGCGGCGCCAAGCGCCTCGAAGTACGGAGCCACGTCCGGGACGACCAGATCCGCGATTTCCTCCCGCAGATAGTCGAGCATCATTTTGTTGGCTGCCACACCCCCCACGATCATGATGCCGCGTTTTTCGACCTGTTTGAGCAACTCGATGATTTTGCCGGCCATCATCCGGCAGAGCCCGGCAGTCACCTGGGATTTCGGCACCCCCTTGTTGATAGCATGGGTGCAGTCGGACTTGCAGAACACCGAACACCGGCCGGAAACCCGGTGCGGAGTTTCCACCGACGACCACCGAGCCGCCTCCTCGAGACTCACATCCATGCGCCGCAGTTGCTGGAGAAAAAACTCCCCGGTCCCGGAGGCGCATTTGTTACCGGTGAGCACATTGGCTATCCGTCCCTGCCCATCAAGAACGTAGACCATAAAGGTCTCCCCCCGGCCGAGACGATGGCAGGACAGGAAATGTCGTCCGGTTTTATGTAGCGATAGGCCAGCTCGACCGCTTCGGGTTCGGCAATGGTGGTAAGATTGACGAAGCGGCGGAAGCGGCGGCCGGTGGCGGCGATCCGGTCGATCGAGGAGATGTCGTATTCCTCGATCGCTGCCAGCAGCATCCGGCGGGGGTCGCCGCCATGGAGGTGAACCGAGTGCTTTACCACCCGCAAGGCGCCATCTGGCGTGCCGCTGCCCGCATCCGCCCCGGCGCTTCCCGCCTTCTCCAAAAGGACCATGCTCACCGTCGAAGCCCCCAGACAGATACCCAGGGTGCGATTGAGCGGTGCGGCCGTCGCCTGCTTGAGTTGTTCGTTTACCATGTCGACCCCTTATTTCAACCTGTGAATACTTGAGATCTCTGCCGGATTCGTGATGCAGACACTGAGGTCGCGCAGGATGCCGTCGTCGATGCTGTAGATCCAGCCATGTACCGCCAGCTTCTTTCCCGCCTTCCAGGCCCCCTGGACAATGGTGGTGTGGCAGACATTGGCGACCTGTTCGGCCACATTGATCTCGCACAGCAGGTTGAGCTTTTCCTCCTCGCTCCGACACGCCTCGAGCTCGTCCTGATAGAGACGATAGATGTCCTTGATATGGCGCAACCAGTTATCGATAAGGCCGTGCTCCCTGCCCTCCATCGCCGCCCGAATGCCGCCGCAGCCATAATGGCCGCAAACGATAATATGCTCGACCTCCAGCACCTCCACCGCGTACTGCATAACGGAGAGGCAGTTGAGATCGGTATGAACGACCAGATTGGCAATGTTGCGATGGACGAAGATTTCACCCGGCAACAGGTTAATGATCTGATTTGCCGGAACCCGGCTGTCGGAACAACCGATCCACAGATAATCGGGCTTTTGCTGCCGGGAAAGACGACCGAAGAACTCCGGATCGGAGTTCTTGATCTTCTCGGCCCATTTTTTGTTGCTTTCAAAAAGTTTTTTTAAGACTCGCATATGCTCTCACATCTGTTTTTCAAACCAGTCAAAGAAATACATGGCACCACTCATCGGAACAGAACTCGATTTTCTTTTCCTGAATTAGCCGCATGCAGGCATCCACACTCGGGGCGTGATAGCGAATGCCCCGTCCTTCCTGGATCTCTCTGAGCGCTCTGGCTATGCCCAGAGACGGCCGATACGGCCGGTGCGAAGACATGGCCTCCACCACATCGGCAACGGCGAGGATTTTCGCCTCCAGGAGGATATCCGGATCGGTGAGCCCCAGCGGATAGCCGGAACCGTCGAGATGCTCATGGTGCTGATGGACTATGTTCGCCACCGGCCAGGGAAAATGGATGGTCTGCAAAATCTGGTGCCCCACCTCGGGGTGACATTCCACCAGCGCCCTTTCCTCGAAGGTGAGCCGGGCAGGTTTTGCCAGGTACTCGGAAGGCAGGGTGATCTTGCCGATGTCATGGAGCAGCGCCGCGATATGCAGCCCCTCGATTCTCTCCGGCGAAAGACCCAGCTCCTTGGCTATCGCGCAGGCCAAAAGGTCTACCCGCTGCTGGTGGCCGGCGGTGTAGGGGTCGCGTTTTTCCACGGTGGACGAGAGCGAAGTCACTGTTTCCTCAAGGCTTGCATGCAGCTCGTCCCGACTCTTTTGCAACTCCTCCATCGCCTTCTTACGCTCGGTGATATCCCGCGCAACCCCCCGATACCCGAGAAGGTTTCCGTCTCCATCAAAAATCGGCACCGCGTTGTTCTCAAGCACCACCAGCGTGCCGTCGTTGGCATTGCAGATGAGTTCGAAGCCGCTGAAAGGCTTGCCGCGGCAAAGGAGCTGCCCATAAGCTGCATCTAATCCGATAGCTGAGCCGGGAGTGAGGAAATCGGTCAATTTCTTGCCGATGACCGCCTCCGGGGGATACCCGAGCAGATCCTCCACCCTGGGACTCGCATAGGTGAGTCGGCCTTCCTGATTGGTTTCCCAGATCCAGTCACTGGTGGTTTCGATCAGATTGCGAAACCGCTCCCTGCTCTCTTCCAGCGAGCGGAGCAAACCCTCACGTTCCAGGAAAATGCGGAGCCGTTCCTTTTCGGCAAGCATGGTCTGGCGGATGGAATAGAGGGCCAGAAGCGAAACCAGCAACAGGATACCAACAGAGATAAGGGTGAGTTTGTTGCGAAGGGCCGCGATCTCGCCGTCAACGTCTTCCGTGTAGATCCCGGTGCCGATAATCCATCCCCAGGGGGGAAATCCCTTGACGTAACTGGTCTTCGAGGAGATTCGCTTCGGGTCGTCCTTCCATTGCCACAGATAATTGACATATCCGGCGCCCCGCTGCCGCACCATTTTGACGAACTCGACAAAGAGGTGCTTGCCGTCGGGATCCGTAAAAGACGAGAGATCCTTGCCCTCAAGCTCGGTGCGGTATGGATGCATGATCATCCGCGGCGTCATGTCGTTTATCCAGAAATAGTCCTTGTTCTCAGGGCCATATCGCAACATGCGGATTCTTTCGGCAGCTCGGTGCTGAGCCTCCTCCCTGCTCAATTCTCCGGAGACTTCCCGTTCATGATAGGCTTCGAGCAGACTCCAGACGGTATCGGTCTGCTCACGGATCATCTCTTTCTTTCGGCTCAGGAAGCTGCTTTCGAGCTGGGGCAAGAGAATGAAAAAGATGACCGTCACAAAAAGCAGGATAGTGAGAAATGCCGGCAGCACTATGCGGCGCGTCGTTTTGCTCGACAGTTCCCTCATCGCTTTTTCAGGCATGCCCCCTCCCCCACAAAGCTGATCCGACTCCGCAGGCGCTCGCCAGTCGGTCGAAACCGATACCCGAGAGCCGAAGAAATGCACATTCAGCCAAGCAACATCTCAAACGCCGGCGGACGCAGAATGTGCTGCTTCACCACACACTGATCCATGGCGCGGAGGATGGCGGAACGGTATTTCTCCGGGAAATCAGGCGGTAGGATCAATTGAATCAGCATTTTCGGATACCTCTTCATATCATTGTCCCATTCATATTTCAAACTCAGCCGCATCCCCTCGGTCGAGAGCTTGCGGGTGCGACAGAATTTTAAGGCGAAATATCCGGCGCAGGTCGCGATCGAACTGGCAAAGAGGACGAAAGGCGACGGGGCCGAGCCGTCGCCGCCCGATTTCTCCGGTTGATCGGTGGGGATGACAAATTCACCGAATTTCGCTTCCACTTTCAGGTTTCCCGGAAAACTCACTTCGATCTCGTTCACGTTCCTTCTCCTTGGATGCTATGAATTTAACCTGCACCTTGACTTTTCACAGCCGCTGACCAGCTCTCCAGCATGGCACAAGCAGTTTGTTGGGCCGGATTTACAGAGTCCGTCGGAATAGAGTATTTTTCGCGAATTTTAGCGTTTTGTGCAAAGCAAGCAAAACCATATAAGTGAAATTAGGAGCATCATTTTTCGCAACACAAAGAAAATACAAAAAAAAGGCAGAATTCGACAGGCTCCAGGAACAGGCGCGACACAAATGGCCGTACCCAGAGGGGAGGGTGAAGAACGGCGGCACCCGTTTCTTCCCCCCTATTGGTATTGTAGCCTCCCGTGAACATTCAGGCAATCCCGGTATGACCTGACAACGATTCGCCGGTGGCGAACCGGAAGTTTGGGCCGTTTACCTTCCCGAGGCGCAGCGGCGCCGCATAAGACGCTCCACCCCTTGCTCCAAGCCATCGAGGGAGAGTTCGAACATGGGAAAAATCATGCGTATCACTTCGATGGTGCGGGTATATGGCCAATTTTGCCGGGAAATGGGATTGAGCCAGATACAGTGGGAGAAGGTGTCCGCCAAAAACCTCAGTCGCTCCACGCTCGGCAGTCCGCTGCGCTCAAAAGCATAGATCGAACCGTCCGTTGCCATCAGCTCGTAGGGAGCCATGGAGGCGTCGCCAACCACGATCAGGCGGGTATCCGGATCGAGCCTGGACAGGCTGTCGACGGTGACCGGCTGTTTGCTCCGCGCCGGGTCCCGCCAGAGCAGGTCATAGATCGTGTTGTGAAAATAGAAGGTCTTGAGTTCCTTGAACTGGGCGCGGGCGTGATTGAACAGGGTCTGGACGATCTCCACATGGGGGTCCATGGACCAGCCGCCGTTATCGATTGCCAGGATGATTTTCAGCCGGTCGACAATGCCCCGGTCGAAAACCAGCTCGATCTCGCCGCCATTGCGCAAAGTTTCTCTGATGGTGGCGTCGACATTCAGCCGGTCCTTGGGGCCCTGCGGCACCAGGTGCCGCAGGCGCTTCATCGCCTCGCCGATGCAATGTCCGGTCAGGGGCCCGGTGGTGGCATAGTCCCGATAGCGACGCTCACCAGCCACCTTCACCGCCGAGTGATTCCGCGACCGGCCGCCGACCCGCAGACCGCCCGGATGAAAGCCGCTGTGGCCCACCGGCGAGGTGCCGCCGGTACCAATCCATTTGGAACCCCCGTCGTGCCTTCCCTCCTGGTCCCGGAGCCGCTGCCGGAAATAGTCGAGCAGCTCCTCAGGGCTCATCGCCAGCAGTTTTTGCTCGTCCACCCCCATGGCCGCGGCTAGCTCTTTGGGGTTTTGCAGCCACTGGGCGAGCAGCCCGGAGAGCAGCGGCTCGAACTCCTCCTCGGCAATCGCAAGCTCCGCTCCTTTAAACACCTGGGCGAAGACCTGGTCGTAGAGATCGAAATATTTCTCGCTCTTCACTAAAATGGCGCGGGCGGCGATATAGAGATCATCCACGCAGGCAACCAGGCCGCTATCCATGGCCTGGTGGAAGCGGAGAAAGGCGGTGGGACTCACCGGGACGCCGGCCTCTCGCAGCCCATAGAAAAAGTGGAGAAACACAGCCGCCTCTTAGCGAAAGAAGCGCTTTTTCATCACGCTGTCCGCGGACTTGCGGTAATCGCCGCTCTTTTTAAACAGCACGCCGAGATAGGGCACCTCCTCCCCCAGATGGTCTCCATGGGCGAAATCCGGATCAGCCTGCAGGGCCCGCAACCAGTTGATCAACTCCCGGGTGGCCGGTTTTTTTTCGATGTCGGCAAGCGAGCGCAGCAGATAGAAGGCGCTGATGGCATTATCCATCAGTCTGGTATGGAGATCCGGAAAGTGCGCCTGGATGATCTTGCGCATCATTTTCGGCTCCGGAAAGGCGATATGATGGAAATTGCAGCGGCCGAGAAAGGGATCCGAGAGGTCTTTCTTGGCGTTGGAGGTGATGATCACCACCGGTCGCTGGTTGGCCGTGATCACCTCGTCGGTCTCGATGATATCGAACTGCATCTGATCGAGCACATCGAGCATATCGTCCTGGAACTCGGTCTCGGCCTTGTCGATCTCATCGATCAACAGCACGCAGCGGCTCTGGGCGGTGAAGGCCTGGCCGATCTTGCCCATCCTGATATAGTCTCGGATATTGCTGACATCGCGGCTAGAATCCCCGAAACGGCTGTCGTTGAGGCGCGTGAGGGTATCGTACTGGTAGAGGGCGTCCACCAGTTTCATGCTCGATTTGACATTGAGCACGATGAGTTGCAACCCCAGAGAGGCGGCGATGGCGTGGGCCAGCATGGTTTTGCCCGTCCCCGGTTCGCCCTTGAGCAGCAGCGGCATTTCAAGCGTCATGGAGATGTTGACGATCTTTGCAAGCTCTTCATCCAATACATAATTTTCCGCCCCGGAAAACCGTTGTTTCACCATTGCCTGCCTCTCTCGCTGATGATATAGCCGCGAGCCGCGCCGCATCGACGCAACCGCCCAACCCCACCAAATCATCAGGATTGGCGCGGATTGTCAACAACTATTTCACGCAAATGTCTGCCAGGCGCGGGAGGCTGTTTGCAATTCCAACGAAAATCGCCTATCTTCAGAAGAGGCCAAAGCCCCGTTCGCTATAGCCTGTAATTTAAAGCATTTTTGTCTGGTCCTCGGCTTTCCGGACAGTCCGCCACCGATCCAAATCCCGCCAGCCGGCAGCTTCGGAAAAGCTGTGAGACAATCTTTCACCATGACAGAAAAAACCACACTAGAGCCTGCGCCCAATGTCTCCAAACGCGGTGCTCTCCGGCTTTCGGGACTAAACCGCCCCCTCGACTACAAGACCGAATTCGAGGAAGGCACCGCCCGATTGCTCGATATCTCTACCGAGGGCTGCGCGATCCACGAAGCGAGCGAGGAACTGTCGGTCGGCGAGAAGATACTGCTCTCTTTCACGCTCGAAGATCCCGAGAAGATCATCGAACTGCAGGCTGTGGTGGTCCGGACGATAGAAAATGGATACGGCCTGAGATTCAGATGTATTGAAGAACATATGAAACATCGCATCCTCCTCTTCTTCACCCGGGAAAACAGGCTGCACCATCGGGCCGGCACCACTTGCGACTGACAGGCCGAGATGGACGTCTACATTGCCCGACAGCCGATCTTCAACAGCCATTTGCGGCTTTTCGCCTACGAGCTGCTCTATCGCGGCACCAAAGAGACCACCCTGACCAGCGTTACCGGTGAGCGAGCTACCACCACGCTGCTTTCCAGCGCCTTTCTCACCGAGGGGATCGACGCCATCTCCGGCTCCCGCCCCTGTTTCGTCAACTTCACCGCCGACCTGCTGATCAAGGGCATCCCGCTCTCGTTTCCCAAGCAAAAGATTGTTGTGGAGATCCTCGAAGACGTCCGTCCAACCAAAGAGGTGATCAAGGCATGCAAATTCATCGCCAGCCAGGGATACACCCTGGCCCTTGACGACTTTGTCTACGACAAGAGCCTCGACCCCTTGATCGAACTTGCCGAAATCATCAAGATCGATTTCCGGCTGACGCCGCTTGACGCGATTCTGAAGATGCTTTACCGGTTGCGCCGGTTCAAGGTCAAGCTGCTGGCCGAGAAGGTCGAAACCCGCGAGGAATTCGAAAAGGCCCTGAAAATGGGATTCAGCTATTTCCAGGGCTATTTTTTCTCCAAACCCGAGAATATCCGCATCCAGGAGTTGGAAGCGTCGAAAATCAACATGCTCCACCTGCTCGCCGAGGTAACCCGCAAGAGCACCACCCTCGGCAGGCTGCACCAGATCATCTCCAAAGACGTATCCATCAGCTACAAACTCCTGCGGTTTTTAAATTCCGCCTACTTTTACCTGGTACAGAAGGTAACGACCGTCCGCCACGCCATCGCCTACCTGGGGCAAAAGGAGCTGCGCCGCTTCATCATCCTGGTGATTATCAGCGAACTCGCCAGCGACCAACCCGACGAACTGGTGCGGCTCGCCCTGGTGCGGGCCAAGTTCTGCGAACTCCTGGGCAAGGCAACAGGCCTTGAGGAGGATGCCGACGAACTCTACCTCGTCGGCCTCTTCTCGCTTATCGACGTCATGCTGGGAACCGGCATGGAGGGCATTCTCGACAACCTCTCGCTCTCCGAGGCAAGCAAGGAAGCGCTCATCGGCCACACAGGTCCCTATGCTGTATTTCTCGACTTCGTTACCAATTATGAACGTGGTCGAAAGAAAAAACTGGAGAGCGGCCTGCCGGCGCTGGCCGTCGACCCGGGCGTCATACCGCACCTGTACCTTAAAGCCGTTCGGTATGCCAACGCCCTCAGTTAGATCGCCCGCAACTCATCTCTTTTGGGGGAAACGCGCCATCGACAGTTTACAGAGAAGAAAATGCACATCAAGTAGTTCTGCTACTTGATTTCTCAAGTCCACTATGCTATTTTCCTGTGTCTCGTCGATCCGGGCTCCCCGGTCGACGCACCCAAGGTCGGGACGTGGCTCAGTCTGGTAGAGCACAGCGTTCGGGACGCTGGGGTCGGAGGTTCGAATCCTCTCGTCCCGACCATCTTTTTTATAGCTCCACCCACCCCAAACGGCTTCTCCGTGGCCGCCACTCTTCTCTTGAACTTCACCCCCAAAAAACTCTTTTCTGCCGTGAAGGAAACGTTTCTCCTGGCAGCGAAATGGCGGCTCTGCGGCTTCTTTTCTTTTCTCTTCTCATGCTTCAGCGCTCGAGATTTGGCCTGTTTTGCATACACGCCCCGTCAGTGATCCTTAGCGTGAAGCACGATGCCAGTCGGCAAGGATTCCCCGAAGATGAGGTTCTCCTCCTGGTCGGACATGGGAATAGCATCCCGCAGGTATTTGATATTAGCCTCCACCATCTCTTGATCCTCGATTTCGCTTGAAATCCAATGAATGAGACGATCGACGGCTTTCGGGTCGAGATCCCTGGTGCGATCCCCGGTCTTGCGGGCCAGCTGCACCAGGGCGGCGACCACGGGTTTGAGGTCCCGGCAGTTGATGTTCATGAGCGGAGCGAGCCAGTCGCTCACCTCCCCAGCCGGGACGACCCTGTCCACGGGGCCATACAGCAGTTCCCTGGCGCCAATCCGCGAAAGGGACCAGAAGTGCTGGGGTTTGCTCTGCTTGGGCTTAAGCTCGGAGAGCAGTATGCGGCCCAGTCGGACCTTCTCTTTGGTATGCAGATGCTCCATGTTGGCAATTGCCATCCACATCTCCAGACGTTCCTGGGGAGGGATCTGGCCGTGCATCCGCTTCTTTCCGACCAGCAGGAGGGCGACTTCCTGGACGAAATGCTGCTGCTGGGCACGGTTCAGACCCGCCGCCACCCGCCGCCACAAAATCCACCACTCGCTGCGAACCTGATTTTTATTGGCGTGAACAGGCCCCGGAGTAAAGAGGCGCCAGAGCTTTTTCATCCGCAGAGGGTCTGCGCCGTCCGCCATGCCTGGACGCATGCAGTACCCCAACAGATTGAGCCAGCGGCTCTCATGCTCCGGGGTGTGTTGACGAACGCTTTCCAGATCGATGAGCTCATCCGCCAAAGCGCGGATAAAGCTCAGAGGCCACTTCTGGCGAGGACGTTCAACGATTTTGGTAATGCCCTTGGCCACGCTTGCCAGTCGCTGACCGCTGGCGGGATCGCTGAATCTTCTCCGGATCAAGGCGCGGGCTTCGGCAACCAGCTCGGTGTCGAAAACATCCTGCTCCGTAACATCGGTAAGCGACGAGATGTTGCGTAACTGAAAGTGCAGCTTCCAGCGATGATCACTGGTGAGGCTCCGGCACCACAACGCCAGGGTGCCGACCTCTGTGTAGCCGGCGACCAGGTGAATGGGCAGTTGGGTTTTGGCACCTTTTTTGCCGTAGTGAATAATGGTCTGCAGAGGCTCGAGAGCGGTCAGGGAGTCGTCAATGGCAATCACGTCACCTTGCCTGTCTCCGCTGCGGTAGTTGGAGCTGTAGAGATTGAAGGTGACGGGCTGGTTCGCCAGCACCTCGAACTTATGATCCTGCAATTCAATCTGACTGCCTTCCTCCAGACCACGTTCGACAAGGCAAATCGCCTGTCGCTGCTCATCGTCACCACCCTGGGAGGCAACTTCGAGATAGTAGGAACGGGGGCTGCCGCTGCCGACACGCACGCCGCGACCGATCTTGACGAGCCCGTAATAGGCGGCGCCCAGAGAGACGGCCAGATCATGATCGGGGTTTACCAATATTTCCGGCAGGTCGCTCTCGGCGAGGTCAAACCAGCTGAGGATGGACCTCCGAATCTGCTCCTGGATAACCGATGGTTTTACGGAACCACCGTTAAACAGGATCAGATCCGGGACCGGTCGGGTTTTGCCCAGATATTTGGCGACATCAGCGCCATGCTGCTCCAAAAACCAGCAGAGATGACGAGTGATGGCCGGCTCCTGCTCGTAGGGCAAACCGAATTCGGTGATGCCTTTGCGCTGAATCGGCTGCTTTTTGTCATCGGCGGATACCAGGGGGAAGAAGCCGTCCAGCACCGTCTTCTCGACATCCTGGCGACTGAGGGTGGCGGAGAGGGTGCCGCCGATGAGTTTTCCGCCTTCCCCTAGAAGAGTGATCTTCTCAAGTTCGGAGACACCGCCGAGAATCCGTTCCTTGGCTTGACGGCTCTGGTGGCACAGGGTCTTCCAACGATCGCCCTGCAAAGAGACTTTCTGTTTGGCCAGCTGCATCTCGATCCGGCGGGCCAGGGTCAGGTCGATATTGTCGCCGCCCAGGATCAGGTGATTTCCCACGGCAATGCGCTCAAAGCCCAGTCGCCCGTCGGCGTCCCGCAGGTAGATCAAAGTAAAATCCGTGGTGCCGCCGCCGACATCGCAGACCAGTATCAACTCGTTGGGCCGCACATGGTGCTCCCAGTCCTTTTCATGGTTTATCAACCAGCTGTAGAAGGCCGCCAGGGGTTCCTCGAGGAGGATAACGCCGGGAAGTCCAGCCATGGCGGCCGCTTCCACGGTCAGCTCACGAGCCACTTCATCAAAAGAGGCGGGAATGGTGATGATGACGAGTTGATCTTCCAGGGCCGCATCATCACTCTGGTGGGCTTGATTCCAGGCATTGCGGATATGGGTCAGATACAGGGCCGAGGTCTCGACAGGCGAGACCTTGGCCACCTCGCTGTCGGCCCCCCAGGGGAGTATCTTGGCGTGGCGGTCGGCATTGGCGTGACACATCCAGCTCTTGGCGGAAGCGACCAGACGGGCGGGAACTTTGGAGCCGTGGTCGCGGGCAAAGGCGCCGGCAAAGTGGTCTTCCGAGGTGGGCCAGGGCATTGCCAAAGCCTCTTTGCCGATATCGTATTCACCCGGGATGTAAAGAAAAGACGGCAAAACCGTCAAGTTGCTCACCTCACCGGGGCCTGTCAGCTGGGGGATGGGGAAGATCTCCGTATGACGGGATTTTTCTTCAACCTGCAGATCGACATAGGACACCGCCGAATTGGTAGTGCCCAGATCGATCCCGACAATATAGCGTTGGTCACTCAGCTCCAAGGGGTTCTTGCTCCCGTACGTTAAATTCGAGTTTCCAGCGGCGATCACCGGTCTTGGCGACGCACCACAGCGCCAGGGTGCCTACTTCGGTAACCCTGGTCTCCAGAGTGACCGGGATGACGTTGCCGGGCTCGCCGTCGAGTATGGTTTCGATTTCGGCAATCCCCTGCACTTCTCCCTCCCAATCCTCGATGATGTCACCAAATTTATCATCATGGCGGGCAGAACCGAGAAAATCAAATTTGGCCGGTTCTCCCACCACCAGTGCAAACTCCTGATCCTCGAGGCGGGCCTGACTCCCCTCCTCCATACCGAAGGGCGCGATGCACAAGGCCTTGGTCGGCGCGGGGATTCCCGGCACCGCCGGCATGGAAGCGGCGATACCGATATAGTAGCTTTTGTTCAAGCCGTAACGAATACGTACCCCCTTGCCCTGCCTGGCCAGACCGTAATAGGCGGCGCCCTTGGCAACGGAGAGATCGAAATTATCGGAGGTGATCTCCTTGACCGGTCTGGCATCGCTTGCGCTATTCCAGGAATCGAGGATTTTTTTCACTCGCCTACGAATATGGTCGGCTTTCATCACCCCGCCATTAAACAAAATGCCGGTGGGCTGTCGCACGTTGTTTTGGCGCAGGAATTTGGCCAGGTGATGGGTTACGGCGGGATCCGACTCATAGGAGAGACCAAGCTCCTGAATACCGACACGATTACTGGTGGTCGGGGCGGCCGAGCTATCGCACTCGGGGAAGAACCCGTTCACCAGGACGTTGTTGACCGCCTCGCGGGTAAGCGTGGCCTTCATGGTACCACCGATCAGGGAGCTGCCTCGCCCCAGGATCGTTACCGGGTATTCCTCGACGTCCGTTTCCGCCAGGAGCTGCTCCTTGGCCTGGCGACAGCTGTGCGACAGTCCACGCATCTGCCAGGAATCCAGTCGTTTACCCTTGGCAGCCATTTGCTGGGCCACGGAGTAGGCCAGGGTGAGATCCATGTTATCGCCGCCCACCAGCAGGTGATCACCCACGGCGATGCGCTCCAGGGCCAGTTGACCGTCCTGCTCGCTGATCTGGATCAGGCTGAAATCGGTCGTACCGCCGCCGACATCGAAGACCAGGACCAGATCATCCTTAACGACTTGCTCTCGCCACTGCTCACCCCGATCATGTATCCAGGCGTAAAACGCCGCCTGGGGTTCTTCGAGCAAGGTGACGTTGTGCATTCCGGCCATTGCCGCCGCCTTGACGGTCAGCTCGCGAGCCACTGCATCAAATGAAGCCGGCACGGTGAGCAGAATTTCCTGATTTTCCAGGATAAGGGCCTCATCGTCTGCCGCCATGAGGTGATTCCAGGCATCGCGAATGTGCTGCAGGATAACCGCCGCCGCTTCCACCGGCGAGCGTTTGGATTCAGGATCTATATCGCTCTTCCAGGGAAGGATGGGTTGGGTGCGGTCAACCATGGGATGGCAGAGCCAGGATTTGGAGGAGGCAATGAGTCTGTCGGGCAGTTCTTCGCCGCGGTTTCGGGCAAATTCACCCACTGCCAGCGTGCTTTCCTGCTGCCAGGGCAAGGCCATGTTCTGTTCGGAGATTTCATGCTTGCCGAGCGCCAGGAGAAACGACGGCAGCACGTCCCGCTTTTCGACAACCCCGGCATCCACCAACTGCGGGATCTTCAATATTTCGATAACGGGCTGTTCACCAGGCGCTGCCTCTGCCCTGGTGTAGGCTACAACGCTGTTGGTCGTGCCAAGGTCAATTCCTATAATGTAGGATGGTTGTGTCATGACAGATATCCCTTACTCTGCAAAAAAACAAATATGCCTTCTCCACTACAGACAAAACGGGGGCCGATCCGGGTCACATCCTGCGGCTGATGCCGCGAACTATAGGATCTCCACTTCGGCGGGGGAAATAATCGTCGGATCCTTGGTCGCGGCCAGGTCGGGAAGCTCCGCCTTTTGAGCGCGCCATCCTTTATGTCGGACGATACCGGTAAAGGGAGGTTCACCGGTCACTCGGCCGATCAATTTGATTGCCTCCGGATTAAATCCTGCTTCCACGGTGATCTCATCGCCTTCGTTTTCGTCAATAACCGTGGTCATGGCAAGGCTTTTGTCAAGAGTCTTCCGGCAACTGCCATGGATGCTGCGCACCGCGGCACCGATCTGCTCATCTTCGTACATCTCCAGATCTTCCTGAAGAAAGTCCACGAGTCGACCTTCTTTCTGCAAGACGGTGAGCAGATGAAGGAAGAGACGTTTATCCTGCTGCGGCGTTCTTTGCTCTTTTGGCGGAGCGGCTTTTTGGGCTTTTTTGGGAGCGGAGGCCGGGGTCGATGCCGGAGCTGTGGCTATGCTTCCGGCCATGCTCCGCAGTACCAGCCAGAGCACGATGCCCACCAGGAAAAGGACGCCGGCGCTCGCATAGAGGAAGTAGAGACCGTAGGTGGTATGCATCATTGAAATCTTACTGACGATTTCGGATGCTGTGGTCGCAGGGGTGACCATGGCGTTCATCTGCTGGGAGAAAAAAGCCGCACCGTAATACAGTGCCGCCGTGATCATCCCGACCAGTAATGCCATGAACAATACGATCACTAGAAACGATCGGCTCGAATAGGTTTTAATGGTACTCATTTCTTGTCTTCTCCTTATGTAACCTTTCCCTTGGGGGGGCTAGGAGCCCCAACCTCGGCAGGCAAATCTTCACCAGTGCTCCGGCCCTGACAGAAGCTGCTTGTTGGGCTGCAGACCATCTCCGTGCGCCGCCCGACTGAACGGATAGAGGGCACTGGGGAATGTTGGCGAACATTTCAACAATCCAAATATCATCATTATCCAGGACATCAGACACTGCAAGAAGTACAAAACAGCCGGTTAGAAGTCAAGTAACCGTTCACCGTGGAGACCGCAAATATCGTATACTTTCACCAGCACCCTATCCTGACCCGATTCAACCACCGTGCATGGTTAGGGAATGAGCATGGGCGATCTGCCTGTACCGAGTAAAAACAGAGGCTAACACCCACGAGTAAACGTTCATTGGTTGGGCCGCTGTTTGGTTGACCTGGTGAACGGTTACAATCGTGTTCAGATGAATGGTGGTGAACGTTTACAGAATTCGGGTAAGAGAAGAAGGTCTGCTGCGCTGCCACAGGGCGAGCGCAGCAGGTATGTCGAAACAGGATTTCATCCTCCCAGTACGGATCAGGATGGCGCGTTTCGACAGAGAGTATGCATCGAACAAGCGACGACTTAGCGCTTATTTGCCCTGAACGATCCGAGCCTCTGCAATGGCCAAGTCTACGGTGGTTGGGTCGGCCAGGGTCGAAATATCTCCCATGGACGCTTTGTCAAAATTGCCGGCGGCAACTTTTTTCAGAATTCGCCGCATAATTTTGCCGGAACGGGTTTTCGGCAGAGAGTCTGCCCATTGGAGCATTTCTGGAGTTGCGATAGGACCGATTTCCTTGCGAACGTGGGCCACCAGCATTTTTCTCAGCTCTTCTGTTTTCTCGACACCTGTGTTGAGCGTAACATAGGCATAGATAGACTGGCCTTTTACCGGATGCGGATAACCCACCACGGCAGCCTCGGCTACATCGGGATGCGACACCAAGGCAGATTCCACTTCGGCCGTACCCATCCTGTGACCCGACACGTTGATGACATCGTCCACCCGGCCGGTAATCTGGTAGTATCCGTCCTTATCCCGCCTGCATCCGTCACCGCTCGTGTAACTACCCGGAAACTGGGTGAAATACGTTTCAAAAAAGCGCGTGGGATTTTTATACACCCCCCTCATCTGTCCCGGCCAGGAGCGCTTTATGACCAGGTTGCCTTCACAGACGCCTTCCAGTTCGTTGCCCGCGTCATCGACGATGGCGGGGGCGACGCCGAAAAAGGGTACTGTTGCCTGGGCGGGCTTGATGTCAATGGCGCCGGGAAGCGGCGTGATGAGAATCCCCCCGGTTTCGGTTTGCCACCAGGTATCGACAATGGGGCATTCACCACGGCCGATTTTCTGATAATACCAGTTCCAGGCTTCAGGATTCAGGGGTTCGCCCACCGAACCCAAAAGCCGGATAGAAGAGATATCGTGTTTGTCGACCCAGGAGTCGCCCTCTTTTGCCAGGGCTCGAATCGCCGTTGGAGCAGTGTAAAAGATATTGACCTTATATTTTTCGACAATCGCCCAAAAACGACCGAAATCAGGATAGTTGGGAACACCCTCAAACATGATGGTTTTCGCGCCGTTGGCCAGTGGGCCGTAAACGATATAGGAGTGACCGGTGACCCACCCCACATCGGCGGTGCACCAGTAGACATCGCCGTCATGGTAATCGAAAATCATCTTGTGGGTAAAGGCGACATAGGTCAGGTAGCCGCCGGTGGTATGCATAACCCCCTTGGGCGCGCCGGTCGAACCGGAGGTATAGAGAATAAAGAGCGGGTCCTCGGCATCCATCTCCTCAGCAGGGCAATCGGCATCGACTGCGGCTGCTTCCTCGTGGTACCATTTGTCCAGTCCCTCTTTCCATGCGACCTCGACCTTGCTGCCCACCCGTTCGACCACCAAGTGGGTATTGACGGTAGGACAGGACTCGATGGCCTTGTCGGCGTTGGATTTCTGCGGAATAGCCTTGGCACCGCGGAAGGTTCCGTCGCACGAAACCACCAGGCAGCTTTCGCTGTTATTTACCCGACTGGCCAGGGCCTCCGCCGAAAATCCTCCGAAAACAACGGCATGGATGGCGCCAATGCGCGTGCAGGCGAGAATACCGATGGCCAGTTCAGGGATCATCGGCAGGTAGAAGGTGACGACATCACCTTTCTTGATACCGTTTTTCTTCAATACATTGGCAAACTTACAGACTTCGGCATGCAGTTGTTTGTAGGTGAACTCTCGGCTTTCATTGGGATCGTTTCCTTCCCAAATCAGAGCAACCTGGTCACCACGGGTCTTTAGATGCCGATCAAGGCAGTTGTAGGAAACATTGAGCTTGGCGTTGGTAAACCATCGTATGTAAAGATTGTCGACGGTATTTCCATAGTTGAAGTCGGCGACTTTATCCCATTTCTTAAACCAGGTGACATATTTTTCTGCAATCTCTCCCCAGAACCCATCCGGATCGTCGATGGACCTTTGCCACATCTGCTTATACTCATCGTAGCTTTTGATGTACGCTTTCTGCCTGAAATTTTCCGGAACGGGATAGATCTCCTTCAACATTGTTTCTGCCATAAAAAACCTCCGATATCGTCAGTTAATAACCATTAATCCGTTCATTGATCACCGGACGCGGGCAATATCAAAAAATAGTGCAACATCAGTGAAATACTCTCACTGTTTTCTGACAAGCATGTCCGCCAACCGTCTTACGGATTAATAAAAACGAACAGTGCCACGAAAAACCTAACAAATGAGCTGGCTAGGAGCCTGTTGGATTATAGGCATTTTTGCCCAGATCGAGGCAAACTCGAAAAAATTACCGGAGGCATATACTGAATATTCCGAGGATAATTTTTTCGAGTTTAACGAAGATATGGGGAAAAAGGGCATAATCCGACAGGCTCCTAGAGTTTTCGTAACCGTTCATAGGGTCAACCAGACAACGGCCAAACCAATGATCTGTAAAGGTTCACCAATGCCCCAGGTTGGTGCAGGTAAGCGCAGACTCCGAGCTGGCTGGCGGCCTACAGCCTAACTCTACAAGCCAGCCAGATCATGCCTAGCTGGGGTGCTGGTGAACGTTTACGACTTTTCTAACAACCACTGCCCGCAGGCCTCGCTCAATGTTGGAACTTGATACACCAGAGTTCTAAGCAATCGCTTATAAAGCATTGCCCTGAAAATGAGTCTGCCGAACGCAAAAAACTTTGCCGGCAACTAGCTATCCTAACTAATCAATGAGCAAAAAGCAAATATTTTTACACATTTGCTGCGCTTGCCCTGGCTCCTGACGAGGCTGGTCCGGATGATAAGGGAGTAAACGTTCACCAGCACCCCGTCGTCCTGGCATGAGCTGGCTGGCGTGCAGAGGTAGGCTATAGCCCGTCGGCCAGCTCGGAGTCTGCGCTTACCAGCACCAACCTGGGGCACTGGTGAACGTTTACACAAGCGACGGAGTTCGAGAAACTCAATCGCGGACGGCGGTGTGCCAATAGTCGACGAACTCCTGGTAAGAAAAGCCGGTTTCATCTTCCAGCGCTTGCTCAAACGACGCCCCTTTCCCCATGGCAAACAAAACGCTGCGAACAGGGACGATGGTGAATCGTTCAATTAGCGTGGTAACGGCAGAATAGGCCAGGGCATAGGCAACCTCGGCTTGCTCGGGCGTCGATATTTGGCCGGGCAGCGAAGCGGGATCCGGCTGCTGCCTGGGTGAGAGCTTGGAGAGAACCGTTTTGGCAAGTGCAAGCTGGCGTTGCTTGAACTGTTCATCCTTCTGGAAATATTGGGCCAGTCCCTCGTTGAGCCACCAAGGGCAACGATTCGCCATGGTGTCATAGATCAGGGCGTGGAGATATTCATGATGGATGGTGTCCCTCAAGCGGTCTGCCTGAAAATCGGCTACCGGAATCTTGATCTGGCCTTCATAGAGGCCGCCGGCCCAGATGGGGGCGTCGGTAATGGCGGCGAACTTTTTTTTGGTCAGAAGCAGCACCGGGATTTGCCGCTTTGGCCAGAGGTCGAGGGCGGTACCTGTTTCGTACCAGCTCTCTTCGAGCATCCGCCACACCTCGTTGTAAATATTGCGATCCATGCCCTCATCGAAGGTAATCCTGAAGACGTGGCTGCGCTCGACGGTACCGTTTTTCGTAGAGGACTGTTGCCTTTCAAGCCTGGCCAACTGCTCCCGGAGAGATGGGTTATCGGGATTGAGCGCCAGTGACTTTGCATAGTAGGCGATGGCCTCATCGTTTGCGCCGGTAAGGTAGCTTATTCTCCCAAGATATGCGTACAGGCGGGGATTGGCGCTATCGAGCTCGACGGCTTGCAGGAGCGTTTCCCTGGCCTTGTCATACTGCGAGAGCTGCAGGTAGACAAAGCCGAGATCGCCAAGCAGATTGACGTTTTCCTCATCCCACGACACGGCTTGCTCGAGCAGTTCGGCGGCACGTTGAAGATTTTGGGCGCCCAGGGCTTCCCGGGCCTGCTCCTGATAGACATACCCGATATAGCGTTTGAAGTTTGAGTCGGCACCTTGTTCGTAATACAGGGAAATCAAACGATCCAGGCTACATTTCCAGTCCCGGTTTTTCAGACAATCGATGGTAGTTTGATCGAGCTGAACCGTAGGTAGACCAGCTTGAGCGTGGGCGTAATCGGCCATCAAAGCGCCAGGCATGAGAGCAAGCAGCAACACCGAAAACAGGATCAAATATCGCGCCGAGATACGTTCAGGCCGCATCGTACTGATAATATTCATAATATTATACCATTATACGTCAATACCCGTGTTGCATACCGCATGTTCTCCATCAAATGACGATGCAAACGTTTACGGAGGGGCTGCATTATCGCCAACGGAGTCATACAGAATATAAGAGTGAATTCCCCATTGCGACGGCAGCGAAGCACGGGTATCGTTTTGAGACCGAAAGAAAAAAAACAAGAGCCGTAATACCCTGCTGTTGTGATCTTTTTAGACCTCAATAGCAAGCGATACGCACTTTTTTCACTTTATTTCTTGTCTATTTGCAAAAAGAGAGTATAGTTGCCACAGTATATCCTCAAGTTCATTCTTTTCCTTCTACAGGTAATTCCCGCTGTCTTCTATATATTCACACGACTCAACATTTCCCGGCATCATCCGTTGCCAACGGAGCTATCGTTAATCATTCCAACTCAATGAGAGACTATCCAGCTCGATGGCTTCATAATGATGCGAGTGTCCCGCTCTGCCCGGACTCTCAATGCGTGGTCGGTGCGGCGTCTGCCCCGTCAACGCTGACGCTACAACCGGCTCACCCTGTTTGCAGCTTTATGGGACCTGTCGAATTATCATATCAATCAAGAGAAATTATATGCGGAGCACAAGGCATCCGCGCCGCGATCTTCCACGGAAAGAGTCCTGGGGGGAGTTCCCTCGCAAGGCACGTCTACCCGCTCGCGCCCAGATGGGGTGCTGGTGAAAGATCCACGGAAGATCACAAAGATAAATCAAGGAGTATCAATGAAATTTACAGATCTCGGGTTACATCCCAAGATTAACGCCGGTATCCGCGACTGCGGCTATACCCATCCCACCCCCATTCAAAGGGAGGCCATCCCTCCGATCATGAGCGGCCGCGACCTGCTCGGCCTGGCACAGACCGGGACCGGCAAAACCGCCGCCTTCGCCCTGCCCCTGCTCGATCGGCTGCTGGACGGCCCCCGCAAGCGGTTACGGGCCCTTATCGTGGCGCCCACCAGGGAACTAGCGGAGCAGATTCACGAAAATATCGGCATGATGGCAAAACATACCGGGTTACAAAGTGTCGTGGTTTATGGCGGCGTCGGCAAACAGCCTCAGCTCAGGGCTATTCGCCAGGGAGCGGAAATCGTCGTTGCCTGCCCGGGCCGTTTGCTCGATCTGCTCGGCGAGAAAGGCGTAAGCCTCGACGCGGTCGAGCTGCTGGTGCTTGACGAAGCCGATCACATGTTCGACAAAGGCTTTCTTCCGGATATCCGACGAATCATCAAAGAGCTGCCCAAACAACGGCAATCTCTGGTTTTTTCCGCAACGATGCCCAAGGAAATCCGGCATCTGGCGGAAGACATCCTCAACAATCCTGCGACGGTGCAAATCGATCACACCCTGCCGGCTCCGACTATCTCGCATGCAGTTTTCCAGGTTGCCAGGAGCGGCAAGACCGAGCTGCTCAAGCACGTGATCAAGGAGCAGCAGATGACCAGCACCCTGGTCTTTACCCGCACCAAGCACAAAGCGAAAAGCCTGGCCCTGCATCTACAGAAGGCCGGCTTCAGTGCCACCTCCCTCCAGGGCAACCTTTCCCAGCAGAAACGGCAACGGGCCCTGGAAGGCTTTCGGGACGGCTCTTTCACCATCCTGGTAGCCACCGATATCGCCGCCCGCGGCATCGATGTGAACGGGATTTCCCATGTCATCAACTACGACGTGCCGGATACCCCGGAAACCTATACCCATCGCACCGGGCGAACAGGCCGGGCGACCCGGTCCGGCGAAGCCATAACCTTTGCCGATGCGGAGGACGCCAAAATGATCGCGCTTATCGAGCGTCGCCTCGGCTCGAAGCTGCTCCGCCGAAATACTCTCGAAACCGCCTATACAGTCGAAGGGGCCGAAACTGCGAAAATAAGCGAGCAGCGGCCAGCGCGAAATAAAGCTCCGCGAAAAAAAGTGGCTCCGACGGGCCGGGGCAAGAGCGAACGCAGCCGCGCCCGTTCGTTCGATTTCGGCTTGCGAAAGCCGGCGCAGGGATAGAAAACGAGGCAGGAACCGGACCTGGCAACCATCTGCAGCCCTGTCTGACAACAACGGTGAGGTAAACCGGATCGGCCAAGGAACGGTTACATGAATTCAGTCCGTTGCCCGGACTGTATGGATCGCTAGTGCAAATGCAGGGGCGGTCAGTATATCAACAAAGAGGGGAAGCAACCCCAAGTACACAGGAGTGGTTATCATGCCAACAGGAACAGTAAAGTGGTTCAACGACGCAAAAGGTTTTGGCTTTATCGAGCAGGATGGTGGCAAGGATGTCTTCGTACATCACACCGCTATTCTGGCTGAAGGGTTTAAATCCTTGAGCGAGGGGGACCGTGTGAGCTTCGATATCGCTGAAGGGCCGAAGGGCCCGGCAGCAAAAAATGTAGTTAAGCAGTAACAGTACACCGGCGGCGGCATGCTCTTATGCCGCCGCCGCACTCCTCTTCTTGCGACCACCATCGAGATGGTGCGCATCCTCAAGTAAAGACCCCCAAAATGCGTGCAGAGCCCATCGCACGGCCCCTCCCCCTGCGATACTCCATAACACCCTGTATCCACGCCAATTCCCACCAACAGCGATTGCGTAAAATAGGCTTACTCTACTTATTGGCCTTGCTGTAACGCTATCGCCGGCTGTACTATTTATTTGGTGGAGATCATCATCTACAAAATGGTAATTGTTCACCAGGCCAACCAAACACCGGCCAGATCTCCACATGAGTCTTCAGCTTGATGTGCTCCTCCATGAATTTGGAGAAAACTTCGTGCTGTTGTAGCAGTTTTTCCTCTAAGGTATCTATTCATTCTCCCTCCTTTTGCACCCGGCGATTGGCGTCTTGCTCGACGACGCCGACGCCTTTCTGGAGACACTCCTCTTAGCGGGAAAAACGTTGCCTGGAGCCATGCATTTATCGCAAAGCCCGATTTGAGATGAACCAGGACAATGAAAGTTAGAGTAGATAGAGCGAAGAACAGGATATACATAAACATCGGTGGCAATGTTTCAAAAGCAGAGTTGAATAAACTCTATACTGATGTGCGTTTCAGCGTAGGGGATATGCAACCCGGTTTTGGCGTTATCACCGATCTCTCCAATAGCACCCTGGCTCATCTGGATGGAATCGCCACCTATAAAAAAATAATGCGTTACATCGTTACAAATGGCGTCGGACAGATAGTGAGGGTAATTGACAAAGACAGCACATTATACAAACAAATCCATAACTTATCTACCTCCATATGCAGTTATATCCCCAATTATGTTTCCACTCTTGAGGAAGCTGAATTACAACTCGACAAGAAAGATAGACGCAACGGGCTGCGTTTTCATTACAATACGTTACAACCAGCTGAATTTGAATGGGAAGATAAAAAAGAAAAAGGCAATATCGTCAACATCTCAACAAGTGGTTGCTTTGTAGAAAACCCTTCGCGTTTTCCATCTGTTGGGGAAGAAACAATTCTATTTCTAGCTCTTGCCGAACAAGGCACCGCTCCATGTGAATTTACGATCAAAGGCCAAATTATTCGAGTAGAAGAAAAGGGCTTTGCAATCGAATACATGAACTTGGAAGAAAAGATGAAGAAGCAATTATGGGAATGTCTTCTGGAACAATTCGAACACGAGATGAAAATGAAGTAGGCTTTTTTTAATCCGGGCAGACGATCGCATACACCACGGTAGACTATCGTGGTTGCCGAAACGAAAACGTTCTCCACAGTCAAATCGCAACTCAGAGCATAGGGAGGGGGGATCTCATGTCGAAAATTCGCTGGTTCGTAGTTTTTATCTTTCTCTGCTGTTCTCTCACGGCTTGCACCAATATGGGTGCAGTTGGCAAATTCGCCGACGGAGCACAGGCCCTCTCAAGGGCCGCCGGTAGATTTTACGGCATGGAGCTGGATACTGATCGTCAAATTGCCATGACCACTATAGACCTGGGAGCAAAACACGACATAGCGGCGTGTCAAAAGAACGACGGGTCCTTTTTAACTCCATGGGATTGCGCCACAAAGGGAGAGAACCTGATATCTGAAGCGCGGCGGAACCGGGCAGCTGTGGCCGCCCTTGCACAGTACGCGCAGAGCCTCAAGGAGATGGCGGAGTTCAACGATGATGCCAATATAGAAGAAACGTCCAAGGAACTCAGCGGCAACTTGAGTGTTTTGGCAAAATCCCTTGACCCAGAGGCGAATACCAACGAGAGCATTCTGGCCAACGCGATCTCCGGACTGGCAAAGGTTTATATCGATTTAAAAGTCAGAAAGGCTGTCTACCATAAAGTCAGGTTAGCTCAAGAGGATGTAGTGAAAATTGTCATTATGATGCGAGATGATATCAAGCGGCAAAAAGCTCGTTTAGCGGTGAGCAGAATCAACGCCAAAGCTACTCGTGAAGAATGGTTCAATGCTTTCAAAGAGAGATACCAAAGCAATCAAGCCCTCATTGTGCAAAATGCAACGACACATGCCAGGAGAGCGGAACTCAAGTCGGAAAACGCAAAGCTCACAATTGCCGCAGGAACTCTGGTAGGAGACGAGTTAGCGGATATGCTCTCGACGCAGCCGAGTATCATATTCATGGACGAATTGGACAGAACGGCCAGACAATTGTCTGGAAGCCCACAAAGCCATACAAAACCCGAATCTCGGCGAACGGGCTGAATCGATTGTTAAATTTGTCAATGAAGCACGGAATCTCCTTGCCAGCGTGAGTCAAATCTGACGGTAGTAGCTCTCTCTGGAGAGGTTCGAATCGTCAACGTTCATCAGCACCCCATCTTGGCACGATCAGGCTGGCGCGCAGAGCTCTAGCTATGGGCGTCAGCCTGCTCGCACCAATCTGGGGCACTGGAGAATGTGTACAGCACATTGGAAGAGCCAGTGTTTGGATGACCTGGTGAACGGTTGCTTCAAATCAAAGCGAATGGAGAAAAATATGCCATCTACGCCGGAAGACATCCTGGACGAACTATCAACGATCATCATGGATTTGGGGGCCATTCGAGAGAAGGTTACCGATGCTACCGACCGTTCGGCAATCAACAACCAGATAAAGGCCTTGACCAAATGGTGGCGGACCATTGACGACGAGAGAGCCAGTCAGAGTAATGACGAGATTGAGTCGGCAAAAAATTCTCTTGAGCAGATCACGAACGATCTCAAAATCGAAAAACAAGAAGCTGACCAACGTCGCAACCGTGATTCATCGAGCTGCTCAAGCCATTGCTATTGCCGAAAGAATCGCAAAATTCATTGTCATAGCTGCTTGTCCCCGCCGAGGTTGGCGACAAGATTCCGAGAGGAAGCAAAAAACGAGCCGATCACAGGATGTGCCGGTGAAGGTTTGCTAAAATTCACCTGTCACCGGTTGCTTGAATATGGTACTGTTGGTTCCTTGATGAAGTACTCTGTCTTCCCCTCATTTGGAGCAAATCATCATGGAATCACTTAGTTTTTCAGAGGCAGCACGGCTGCTTTCCCGATTTGGCATCAAACAGCACCACCTTTATTTTATCGATCTCGTCCTGCTCTGTGAGATGGCTTGGGCGGATGGTAAAATTCAAGTCGCCGAAAGAGAAATACTCTTTCATTACCTTGGCCGGCATGTCGAGAGTATCAACAGACTGGCGGGTTGCACTGTCGTCACCGGGGAAGATGCAAAGGAGTTCGTCTGCAGATTTCTCGATCGACGGCCTGATCCTGCCTTATGTTCGGCTATCCAGGGGGCAATCCCTGCCATTCGCCTCAACCATAGTGAACCCGAAGAAAAAGAACGTACCCGCCTGGGCATTCTCAACGCGTGTCTCGACATCGCCGCGAGTTCGGTTACAAAGTATCCATATGGCCTGACCGAACGATTCACTCAAGAAGAAAAGCAATATTACCACACGATCGAGAAGATTTTGACCGGCGCCGTCAGAAACCGAGATTGAGAGAGCCTCAAGAAGATGGACGAAAAAAAAGTCAATGTGGTCTGCATGAAGTGGGGAACGCTGTATGGAAGCGACTACGTCAACCTGCTGTACGGCATGGTAAAACGCCACCTCAAACGACCTTTCAGGTTTTACTGCATCACCGACAACGCCACAGCTA
>CAVUXQ010000002.1:0-8402 GCA_963745265.1 uncultured delta proteobacterium | reverse complement strand
AACCGGTCGCCGGCCGGCGACACGCGTAAATTGTACGCTGGGATAGCGAATCGCGATCACAATGGGATCTCCGTCGCCGGTATTGCGATGGCTTGTCGCAATATCTCTGCGGAACGTTGCATGGCTTCAATGACAGCAAAACCGATCAGGCAGGTACCAAATCCCAACGCATGGGCGGCGAGAAGATGTTCTGGTTCGCAAGCACGGCATCTTCTCCGGGGGAGCCGGCATCTGTTCTGCCGGTAACGAAAATGGCAGCGGTTGCTCCGATGAAACAGATGGTTACGCTGTTCTTCATTCTGACTCGTGGAAAGCCTCCTTCATGAAGGATAATACTTCTGAAATTCTTCCGAGAGTATCTTGAGCAATACGTAGGTGAGCAGACGGTAGAAAGAATTGGGAGCCCGGAGACGTTGAGACGGTGGAAAAATCCAGCCGTTTGGGGCGCCAAGGGTTTTTTGAGATGGTCTGCTGGAGCAGGATGAGTTTGAGGACTCGGGAATCGCTCCCCGAGGTGAGTGGTTCGAACCTCTACGAAGACTTCTTCCAGCAATGCTAAGCGGTACGTTTTTCGGAAGTACTGCTGGTATAATCTTCTGGAGTTGATCCAAACGGACGAGTTTGCTGCAATCAGAACCGCCGGGAATGATTTCATCGGCGCAGCTCTGCGACTTTTGAAGCCGAGCTGTCCGCTGAGGCCTTCTACTTCGATGGGTGCTGTGGCATATCGCTAAACAACGTCCGCAGGCCATGCAGCTCACGCCACAGCCAGTAATGTACGCGTCGGCATTGTCCTCTTCGCGGCATCAGTTTTATGGGGGCAGAGATGAATACACAAGCGCACTTGCTGCATTGGTCATTATCGATTTTCACGTACGTCATCTGTTCTCATTTCGGGTATCTGCCGGATTATGGCTATCTATCTTCAGATATCTGCTGGCTGAAAGGGGGGTACGATATCGGCCGAATTTCAACTCGCCTGTCATGAACCTGTTTTCCGAAAAGCTGGTAGAGCCTTATATCGCAATACCCTGTAAAGCGCTATACTTCAAGGCGCAAACGAACGCCAGCGATATCGCAGGTCGGAGGAAGAGAAAAGTGATCGTTGTAAATGTACTCTCAATGAGGGTGGTTATGTGGTGGAAACGACTATGGGGAAAGGCCAAGTTCCCCGCCCAAAAGTGGCCGAGATCAACATCTGGCGCCTGCAGGCTCTTTTTAATAATTTTCGGCGCATCCTGGTGTTGAACAATGCTATTCTCGAAGAGATGGCTCACATGGAGCGCACCTGGGCGGCGAGTTTATCTTTGATCGGGCTTTTCTGGAAAATTCAGTGCGGGCCATCGCTTCCCGCGTCCATCACGTCACCTATAACCTCAATGCCCTTACCGGCAACGCGTACATTCCCCTCTATGACAGCTATCAGGATATCAGGACCATTCTTGACGATATCCTCTCGGGAAATATTCAGGCCCTGGCCTGCCCGCCGGTGGTGAGTCTCGATGAGATCGGCTGGGAGATGGAGCAAGTGGTGGGGATTGATCTCGCCTGTCTTGCCGAGTTGCGCCATCATTCCGAGATTAAAGCGGATCCTGGTTTCGTGGTTACCGCGGACGGTATCCGCAGTCTCTGCGCAAACATCAGGGAGGGGAGTGCCGAAAGTCGGCAGAGGACTCCGATGGAGACGGTCAGAAATGAAATGCTTTCGCATTTCCACCTGCTGGCCAAAATCAGGAAGACGGATCGTTTTTCCATCACGCTCGCCCGTATCGATCACGATACGGAACTCATCAGGGAACTGGCGGTCGTTTCCCTGATTCCCGATACTTACAGAGAGGCGGTTGAAATTGTAGTGGAACGCGCTGTCGATGGGATGCTGCCGCGTGACGACAGCGGCAGGCCTCTCGCAGACGAGTCGCGGGACGAGGACTGGGCTCTGCCGTATTCGAAGTGTCTCGAACGCGTGGTGCGGATGATATATGAGAAAAAACAGGCCGGCAGCGATCAGGCTCCGGCGATGTTCGTCGCCTTTGTCCGGGGAGTTTCACCGCCAGCGGTTCTCGGAACCGTGCGGACCCGGGGCGGCAGTGTCGGCCTGGTCGATGGCATGACCCTTACCTCCCATGTCCCCGGCAGTGACCAGAACGACATCCTGCTGTTTCGGCGGAATTATCCTTATGATCTGCTGCAGTCGATCATTACCCCGCATTCCGCCGGGTTTCGTTTTGCCGACGGCCGGGAGGCGACGGACGGCGCTGCCGGACAGAGTGGCCTGGGCCGAGGGTCAGCGCTACTCGAAGACTCGATAACCAGAAGTCTGGTCAAGACCTCGATACTTCTCGAGCGCATGTTGGGCGCGCCGGTGGAGGTTGAATGGGAACGACGGCCGGACGGCAATTGCCGCATCACTCGGCTCACCCCGGTCCGAGCCGCTGCCGACGCGATAAGCGAAGAGCTCCTCGCTGGGGAACTGGGTGCGGCGGAAGTTCTCTGCCGTGACGGCACGCCGGTGCAGCTGGGCATCGCGGCGGGTAATGTGGTGCATGTGACCGATGAGATGGCGCCGCAAGATTTCCCCTTGGGCGGTATTGCCGTGGCGAGAGTGGCCTCGCCGCAGCTGACACCGATCCTGCAACGGGCCGCCGCCGTAGTCACTGAATTCGGGAACGCGACAGGTCATCTGGCCACCGTGGCCAGAGAACTTCGTCTTCCCGCGATCTTTGGGGCTTCACGGGCCTGCAGCCTGCTGCCTGAAGAGGAAGAAGTGACGGTTGATGCCGGAGAGATCACCGTCTACAGTGGTGTATTGGAATTGCTGTTAGCCCGCGGCGCGGGGGGAATGGATCTGTCGCCGGCTGATCAAGAATACCGGATATTGCGGTGCCTGCTGCGGTTTATCATGCCCCTGAACCTCATCGATCCGGAGGCTGCCAATTTTACGCCGGCCGGCTGTCGAACGTTTCACGACATCATCCATTTTTCCCATGAAAAAGCGGTCGAGGAACTCGCCCATTTCCAGGAACGGCGTCCCGAGCTCGGTTCCATCCGCACCAGGCGTATGCAGCTCGAGGTGCCCATGGATATCCGGGTGCTCGATATCGGCGGCGGGCTGGCCGCGGATCCCGCTCACGAACCGACACGGACGGCGATCCGCTCGGAGCCCTTTTCCGCCTTTCTTGACGGTCTCCTGCAGCCGGAAGCTGCGGCCGATGACCTGCCCTCGCTCGGGTTGAGGGACATTATTTCCAGCGTCCCCAGGTCCATGGGCATGTTGAGCGGTCCGTCGTCGGGCCTTCTTGGAGAGAACCTGGCGATCATAAGCCGTGACTATCTCAATCTCAGTCTGCGGCTCGGGTATCATTTCAGCGTTGTCGATGCGCATCTTGGCGGCGACGTCAACCGCGACTACGTCTACTTTCGCTTTACCGGAGGCCTGGCCGATCCTGAGCGGCGCGGCCGCAGGGTGAAATTTATCAGTCAGGTACTTGCGGCCATGGATTTCAAGGTGATGGTCAAAGGAGACTTGGCGGTCGGTCGGCTCAAACTGGCGGCGCCATCCATACTGCGAATCGCCCTGTATATCCTCGGGGCCTTGACCACCTTTTCGCGACAGAGAGACACCGTTCTCTACAGCGATGCGGAAACCAGGGCACTATTCAAGTTTTTTTCCGATACGTTCCTCTGCCGATATCACGAGGCGGTTACCGAGGCCTATGAGCAGCAATCGGGATCCGTCGGTCAATGGCGGCAAGCTACCGAATCGTTGACTGCTGGACCCGTCACGGATTCGCTCCCGTCTCCCTCCTCAAGTGCGAACCAATGATTGAGAAGTTGATCACCGCCCTTCGTTCCCGCAAGCATCTGCGGGAACAGCAGGCCCTGACCCAACTCAAGGCCCGTTACCATGCTTTCAGAATTTTTCTAGAGAATAACGGCACGGCGCTCGAGTCGTTGGTGACCATCGACAGCCTGTTGAGCCACGGCACGGAGGCGGAGATCCGTGCCGCCACCGAGGAACTGTTGAGTGTTACCGGTGAGTTGGTCGATGGCCTCAATCTGTTGTCCACCGACGCCCATACTCCGCTTTATGCGCTGCATGGGAAGCTGGCCAATGGTGTCATGGAACTTGTCGACACCATAGTGGAAAGATCGCCCCCTGCCGACCGGTACTGTCTGCCGCTCGAGAAGGTGGGGCCGACCCTGTTGCCCCAGGCGGGAAGGAAGGCGGCCAACCTCGCCAGGCTCAGGCAAATGGCTCTGCCGGTTCCCGATGGTTTTGTCTGCACCACGGCCATGGGTAAAAAGTTCATTACCGAGGGGAAGCTGGCGACTCTTATCCGGGAGCAATTGCACAGGGTCGAGCGAAACGAAGAGGAGCTAACCGCGGCCGCCGAAAGGATTCGCCGGATGATCCTGACCAGCCCGCTGCCACCGGAGATCGGCAAGGCGCTGGCCGATGCGTATCGCGAGCTGCAAACCAAACAGTCGGGAGAAGGCGGATCCCTGCCGGCCATATCCGTGCGGAGCAGCGGGGTTTCCGAAGACAGCGCCGAATTTTCTTTTGCCGGGCAGTTCAGCTCACTGCTGAATATTCGGGGAATCGACGCCCTTTTCAACGCCTACCGGGAGGTATTGGCCAGCGGTTTCAGCGTTCGGGCGATATCCTATCGTCTCAACGCCGGACTATCGCCGATCGATTTCGATCTTGCCGTCTTGTGCCAGGTGATGGTGGATGCCGCATGTGCCGGCGTGCTCTTCACCCGTGATCCGTCGAATCCGGAAAGCGAAAGGATGCTGATCAGCGCCGTTCCCGGGTTGGGGACCATGGCTGTCGGTGGCGCCGTACCCGCCGATCTGTACCGCCCGCGGCGAACGGTGATCGAGGATGCCACCGGTTCCGGTCGCGCCGGCGAGGCGATGGATTGGGCGGCATTGATGGATGACGCGCAGATCCCCCGGAAAACGATGCGCGAAGTGCAGGCGGAGGAGGGAGGTCTGCGGATGGAGCCGGTACCGGAGCGGGAGGCTCGGCAGCCCCTGCTCAGTCTGGACATCCTGGCGGAACTGGTCCATGCCGGAGAACTTCTCGAGAGCCTCGAAGGAGGGCCGCAGGATGTGGAGTGGGCGCTCTCGCGATCCGGTAAGGTGGCACTGCTGCAAACCCGTTCGCTGAGGTTGACTGCACACAGCAAAGGCAAAAGGATTCGTTTGCCGGCAGCAGCCGTGCCCCTGGTGCGAGGCACCTGCGCCGTGGCCGGCAAGGCGGTCGGTCGAGCACGCCTGGTCCACTCCACCGCCGAACTGCAGCGTCTGGGCACGACCGCTCCCGGAGGATGACGGCAGTCCCTGTATACTGGTTTTGCCGCAGTCCATTGTCGATGCCGCGGGGTACCTGCCAAGCTGTGCCGGGGCCGTGATCGATGTCGGCAATCCGACCGACCATCTCTCCTGCATTGCCAGGGAGTACGGGGTGCCGATGATTACCGGTACACGAACCGCCCTGTCCACCCTCGCCGAGGGGCAGTGGGTGATTTTGGATGCCGAGAGCGGCACGGTTGTGGCCGCTCCGGAGTCCAGCCGTCCGGTTCTGGGGAAAGAGGATAATGCGGCGAGGCGCCCGGCGGAGCAAAGGGCCGGCCGCCCCGTCGGACCCTCCGGCCAGGCCCCGCAAATTCCACCAGAACGGCAGAGACTAAGGGATATGATCGTGCCGCTCAATCTCACCGATGCCTACGGGGCGACATTTTCCCGCATGGAATGCCGCTCCATCCATGACATCATCCGCTATACCCACGAAATGGCGGTTCTGGCCATGTTCCATGCCGGTGATATGGTCATGGAAGACGCGGGCCAGCTGCTGCGGCCGTTGGATCTCGGCATACCCTTTTCCTGCCTGGTCATCGATGTGGGTGGTGGTCTTCGCCGACAGCAGAAGACATCGTTTCGTTCTCGGATGGGTATTTACCGGCCTCTGGGGAGGGAAGATGTCCTGTCCATGCCGCTGTCGGCACTGTGTGACGGCTTGACCACTCCGGAACTGCGGTGGCACGAGACTCCCGATGCCGAGGCGATGCAGGGCATTTTCTCTCGCACCCTGCTTGACCGCCGTGGCCCCCGGGCCGCCGGCTCCTTCAATTATGCGCTGGCGGCACGGGATTACCTCAACCTCAATGCTCGAGTCGAGTTTCACTTTGCCATGTTGGATGCTGTTTGTGGCCGGGACTCCAGGGCAAATTATATCCGGTTCCGGTTCAAGGGGGGCGGCGCCGGTCTGGAACGGAGTCACCGTCGAGCGCTCTTTCTCCGTCATGTTCTCGAGGCCAATGGCTTTTTTACCACGGTGGTCGGCGACCTGGTCACCGCTTCGCTGACCGGGGCGCCCAAGGAACTGGTTTCCGACCGGTTGGTGATGCTTGGGCGGTTGCTGGGGTTTTCCAGGTTTTTGGACGGGGCGATGTCCACGGAAGAAACCCCGATTCTTCTGGCCAAGGCGTTTCTCGACGGTCGCTATGACGCCGGCCGGTATTTCTCCTGAGAACCGCCTTCGTATGCATTGTGGATGGGCATATGTGTCTGAGCTTTGTTGCGATACGAAGAGGTGCCGGCAATCCGTTTTCTTTTCCGGCGGCCCTTTTCAGGCGTGGTAAAACCGCAGGGCCGGCAGCTCCAGGGCGGTGAGTACATTTCCATATACCGCACCGGTGTCGATACCGATTCGGTCCCTCATCACCAGCGGGTACAAAAACGGCAGGTGACCGAAGACGATAGTACTGCCTGTAAAACAAATATCTTCCCGTATCAGTCGCCGGCTGGAGAGCAGGCCGGGAAGCGTGTCGAGTTCGCGCTCCGCAATGGGGTGCCCTTGGCGCACCGCGGCAAGGACCGCGGTGGTGATATCGGCGTGGGTAAAGACTGGTTCCCGGCCAGGTGGCAGAACTTGAGACTTTTCAGGAATTCCCTATGGGCCCCAGGGAAACAGACCAAATCAGGTAGCCTTCGCAGAGAGGCTTTATAGCTTTCCATCGTCGCTTCGATTCCCATCACCCGCAATACCCGTAAGGCTTCCGGATCGCCGCTATAGGAGTAGTCGAGCAGCGCGTATTCGTGATTACCCATCAGGAACACGGCATTGGCGCATGTCTCGTGCAACTCGATGAGCGTATCCAGTACCTTGTCGGTTTCCGGTCCGCGGTTGATGTAATCCCCCAAAAATACGAGCGTGTCCGTTTGGCGGTCAAAAGGGAGGCGACGGAGCAGGGTTACAAGCTTTTGGTGACAGCCGTGGATGTCGCTGATGGCGAGTATCCCGATTGCGGTGCCGTCACAGTATTCCTCCCTATCGCTTGCGGTCGTCGACTACAGTTCCATGACTTGTGTCGTACAGCCGGGGTAATCTTCGTTCACAGAAAGTCCAGGAAAAGAAGCTGTTTCACGACTCAAATGTACTATACCTTTTGTTGAAACGGAATAAGCAATACGACTGCCGGGTAGCCGTTCACCAGGTCAACCAAACGGCGGACAAACCAATGAACTATAACGTTCACCAGTGCCTCAGGTTGAACAAATGACTTACTCACAAGGCGAACTGCTCGTTTACGAGGATGAAAGCGGCAAGGCTGTTGTTGATGTGCGTTTACAGGATGATACGGTATGGCTGCCTCAGGCGTTGATAGCAGACCTGTTTTTGACCTCGGTTCCCAACATCAATATGCATATCAAAAATATCTATGCTGAAGGAAATTGCAGCCGGACCAACTATTTAGAAATTCTTTACAGTTCGTCGGAGGGCAACCGCGAAGTCCGACGTGAAATAGATCATTATAGTTTGGATGTGATAATTTCCGTGGGCTATCGCGTGAAAAGTTCTTTGGCGACTCGCTTTCGTATCTGGGCAACTTCGGTTCTGCGGGATCATCTGATTGTGGGCTATACCATGAACCGGGAGCGGCTTGCGGAAAAGGGACTGGAGGAAGCCCGTCAGACTGTGAATCTGCTGGCAAGCACTTTGGACAGGCAAAACCTGATCAACGATGAGGGACGTGCCGTTTTGGATATCGTGGGAGGCTATGCTCGTACCTGGCGGCTGCTCTGGCAATATGATGAGGATTTGCTCCCTGGAGTCGGCAGGGCCAATCGGCCAGGTGAAGTATTTGCACTCGAATCGGTTCGACAGGCCATTGGATCATTGAAGCTCGAGCTTCACTCCAGAGACGAGGCTACGGAATTCTTCGGTCAGGAACGAGGTGATGGCCTAGGAGTCTGTCGGATTATAGGCATTTTTTCTCAGATCGAGGCAAACTCGAAAAAATTACCGGAGGTATATGTTTAATATTCCGATGATAATTTTTTCGAGTTTAACGAAGATATGGGGAAAAAGGGCATAATCCGACAGGCTCCGAGAG
>CAVUXQ010000001.1:0-286714 GCA_963745265.1 uncultured delta proteobacterium | reverse complement strand
GATGATCGCCGAGGGCTCCATGAAGTTGCCGGCAACCAGCAGCATCACGTTGACCACGATGAGAAACATCCAGGGCGAGAGTCCCATTTGCACGATTTGATGGGCCAGATTGTAGGGAATCCGCTCGGTGGTCAAAACGTGGGCGAAGAGCATGGCGTTGCCGATGATGAACAGCAGCATGATGCTGACCTTGGAGGCGTCCAGCACTACTTTATTTACTTCGCTGTCGACGATGCATTTGGGTAAGGCGACAATGCTCTTGTACACGTTTCTGAAAATGGCGGCGCCGAGGTTTTCTCCTTTTTTCCGCCACTTTTCGTTTTTGAGCGGTCCGATATCGCGATATCCCCAGATTGCCACGAGAAAGGCGTAGACCGCCGAAACGGCAGCCGCTTCTGTCGGGCTGGCGACACCGCCGTAAATCGAGCCGAGCACGATGATGATCAGCATGAGACCGCCGAAAGCGCTCACGCCTGATAAGAGGATCTCTTTGAGCCCGAGCCAGGGCTGGCTGGGGATTTTTTTGATGCGGGCGACAATATAGATGGCGATCATCAGCATGACCCCCATCAAAATGCCCGGCAGAAATACCGCCTCGAACATTCGGGCGGCGGAGACCTCGGTGGCGGCCGCATAGACCAGCATGACGATGGAGGGCGGAATCAAAATACCGAGGGTGCCGGCATTGCCGATAACCCCGGCGGCGATTTCTTCGGGGTACCCCGCCTTGACCATGCCGGTAATGACAATAGAGCCGATGGCGGCGACGGTGGCCGGCGACGACCCGGAAACCGCGGCGAAGATCATGCAGGCCATGACCGAGGCCATGGCGATGCCGCCGCGAATATGCCCCACGACACTCATGGCGAAACGGATAATGCGTTTGGCCACGCCACCCGTCGACAGAAACGACGAGGAGAGAATGAAGAAAGGAATGGCCAGCAAGGTGCGATGACCCGACAGCGCCTCAAAGAATTTCAGAGCAATGGACGCAATGGTGTCGTGAGAAAAAAACAGGATGGTGGTGACGCTGGAGAGGCCGAGGCACAGGGCGATCGGCATACCGATCAGCATACAGAAGAACAGGATGACAAAGAGAAATGCGGTGGTCATTTCGCGCCCTCCTCTTTTTTGAGTTCTTCCACTATTTCCATGCTTTCCCGAGCCTCATCGGACCGCGTGAATCCCTCGGCCCGACCGGTGATGATCGCCCAGAGCAGGATGAAGAGCCGCACGGAGAGAAAGGCGAAACCCACAACCAGCATCCCCTGGGCAACCCAGGTCGGCAGGGCGGGAATATCCTCCAGGCCGATGCCGATATGCTTGACCTTCACCAGATAAACCCAGCTCCCGCAGAGCATCAGAGCGCAATAAACAAGCCCCAGCAGCAGCTAGCCCCGACATCAACCTGCGTCCGAGAGAGGGGAACAGGTTCACGAAGGCATCCATCCCTATATGGGAGCCAACTTTGAGCCCATAGGACGCACCAAAGAGGACAAACCACGCCGACATGTACAATGTCAATTCCTGCGACCACAAAAAACCGGTGTCGAAGCCGAACCGCATAACCACGTCAACAAACACCAGTAGTGTCGTTGCCACGAGCAGCAGACAGATGACCGCTTCCTCGGTACGATTCAGGATGCGCATAAACATAAAACACCTCTCTTACGAGGTGAAATGGCGCTTTTCTCCCATTTCACCTCGCGGATCGTAATGAACGTTGCCTCAACAGCTCCAATCAATTCAGCCGAGGATCTTATTGATTGGCGGCATAGGCGGCATCGATCATGTCTTTGCCGATCTGATCTTCGAACTTTTTCCAGACGGGTTTCATTACCTCTACCCACTGGGCGCGCTGGGCGGCGTTGAGTTCGATGATCTGGCTCCGTTTGGAATCGATGATCTTCTGCTTGTCTTCCATGGATTTTTTGGCGGCCTCGGAATTGCCGTAGGCAATGGCTTCATCGAGGCATTTTTTGACGACCGGCCGGATGTCGGCGGGCAGCCCTTTCCAGAATTCCGCGGAGGTCACGACCATATAGTCGAGCAGGCCGTGGTTGGACTCGGTGATATAGGGCTGCACCTCATGGAATTTCTGGGAATAGATATTGGACCAGGTGTTTTCCTCACCGTCGATGGCCTTGGTCTCGAGCAGGGTGAAGACCTCGGAAAACGGTTTTTTCAGCGGCACCGCGTGCACTGCCTCAAACTGGGCGGCAAGCACGTTGGAGGACATGATCCTGAATTTGAGGCCCGAGGCGTCCGCGGGAACATGCAGCGGTTTGCTGGAGGTAAGCTGTTTCAGACCGTTATGCAGATAACCAAGCCCCAGAAAACCTTTAGACTCCAGAGAGCTAAGCAGCTCCTGGCCTTTTGGGCTCTGCTGGAAGGTATCGACAGCCTTCATATCCTTGAACAGGAACGGCAGATCGAACAGCTGGAGTTTTTTGGTGTAGCGCCCGAATTTGGAAAGCGCCGGCGCGGCCATCTGCACATCGCCAAGCAGCATCGCCTGCAATACCTGGTCGTCGTTAAACAGCTGGCTGTTGGGGAAGACCTGCACAACGACTTTGCCGGGCAGTCTCTCGGCAACCAGGTCCCTGAATTTGTCGGCCATCAACCCTTTGGGCGTGTTCTCGGCAACCACGTGAGAGAACTTGATGACGATCGGCGCGGAGATGGCCGGGCCGGCGAAGAGCATAGCGGTCATTGCGGCCGCCGCAACACATGTGACGATTTTGCGATACATACTTTTCTCCTCCTGTTGAGTTAATAAACTCGGTTTCCAAATTGGGGCCGACAACAGGCCGGACTCCCTTCCGACGACAGGCGCACCTCGTTACCCCGCCATTTTTCACGCGAGGGCGTGGTTGCGCTACCACCGGATATTAAGCAACATCTGGACCACTAGGGAGAAAATTACGTAATACGCTATGGTGTATGGGATTGAGCCGGCATCGGTGTGTTTGGCGTGAGGAGAAAATCGGCAGGTTTCCGCCACTCCGCCACCGACAAAGTGGGGAAACTCGCCGATTGGTATGTTTTAAAAACCAGGGATTGGAGCACCGCTGAACGTTTACCGAGCTATTTGTAATCGCTCTTATCCAGACCGTATTTGCGCATCTTGTCGTAGAGGGTCTTTCGCGGAATCGCCAGGGCGTCCATGACATCCTTGATGCTGCCGCTTGCGGCCACCAGCGCCTGCTCGATGAGGCTACGCTCGAAACAGTCCACCTGCTGGGCGAGGCTTCTCTTCTGTTCCTTCTCGCTGCCGGAGAGCAGCGCATCGATGGACCAGCCCATCTGGCCGCCGAGCAGCACGTACCGCTCGGCGAGATTGCGCAGTTCCCGCACGTTACCCGGCCAGGAGTGGGTCATGAGCGCGTTCATCTGCGAGGTGCCGGGCAGCGGCACCTCCTGCTGATACCGGTGCCCGGCGACCAGCAGAAAATGGTGAAAGAGCAAGGGGATATCTTCGCGCCTCTCGCGCAAGGGGGGGATTTCCAGACACACCACGTTGAGCCGGTAATAGAGGTCTTCACGAAAATCGCCGCTTAACGCCAGCTGCCGGAGATCGACTTTGGCGGCGGCGACCACTCGCAGATCGAGCTGGATGAGTTCGTTGGATCCGAGCCGCTCCAGGCATCTTTCCTGCAATACCCTGAGCAGATGGATCTGGACGCGGAGCGGCATCGACTCGATTTCATCAAGCAACAGGGTGCCGCCGTTGGCGTGCTCGAATTTGCCGATCCGCTGCGATCTGGCATCGGTAAAGGCCCCGGCCTCGTGACCGAACAGTTCGCTCTCGATGATCGTCTCCGGAAGCGCCCCGCAATTCACCGCCACAAAATTTCGGGTGCGGCGGTTGCTCTGCTCGTGCAGCGACCTGGCCACCAGTTCCTTGCCGGTCCCGGTTTCCCCCAGCACCAATACATCCGCTCCGGTGTCGGCCACCTGGGCGATGGTGGCGCGCAGCTGCTCCATGGCCGGAGTGCGGCCGATAATGCGGGGACCGGGGGTGGAGTGCACCTCGAGCTCCCGGCGCAGGTTGCGGTTTTCCAGGGTCAGCGCCCGCTTTTCCAGGGCTCGCTGCACCGTTTTTACCAGCCGTTCGGCGGAATAGGGTTTTTCGATGAAATCATAGGCCCCGTCCCGCATGGCTCGGACCGCGGTGGAGACATCGCCGTGGCCGGTAATGAGGATGACGGGCAAATCCTTGTCGAGGTTTTGCGCTGCCAGCAGGAACTCGAGGCCGTCCATTTCGGGAAGCCGGATGTCGCAGACCACTACCCCCGGCCAGTCCGCACCGAGCAGCGGCAGGGCATCGATCGCCGATTCGTGACAGACAACCTCGAGGTCGGCAAGTTCCAGAGTCTGCCGATTGGCCAGACGAATGTGCTTTTCATCGTCTATAAACAGTACTTTATTGCTTATTTCCATGTTCCACGTCTCATGCTTTGTCGAGCGCTATCTCAAAACAGGCGCCGCGTTCGCTGTTGGCCGCCAGCCGGATTTTGCCGTTCATCTCCCGCAAGATCCTATCGCTTATGGTCAAACCGAGCCCCAGTCCCTGGCCTGATTTTTTGGTGGTAAAAAAGGGATCGAAAATATGGGGGATGTCGGCTTCCCTGATTCCGGGGCCATTGTCGCGCACCCTGATACGCGCCCTCGCTCCATCGATCTCCGCCTCGATGCACACCTTCCCCTCCCCGTGCTCTTCCACGGCCTGAACGGCATTGCCGATCAAATTGACCAGCACCTGCTGCAGCAGCACATTATTGGCCTTCACCTCCATATCTTCGGGTGTGAGCCGCACCTGGACCTGCACGGCAACCTTGCGGATGGAGTGCCGCAGGATCTCGAGGGCTCCGTCGATCACGCCGTGCAACGGCACAATATCGATCTGGCTTCCGGCTTTGCGGGAAAAGAGTTTGAGTTGCACGCCGATCTTGGCCATACGCTCGGTCAACTCGCCTATCTGTTCGAGATTCCACTTGGCTTCCTCGAGGCGACCCTTCTCAAGAAACTGCCTGCCGTTGTCGGTATAGCTGCGGATGGCCGCCAGCGGTTGGTTGAGCTCATGGTTGATACCGGCCGACATTTGACCGAGCACCGCCATTTTGGCGGCGTGGATCAACTCATTCCTGGTTTTTTTCAAGGCGGCCTCGGTGCGTTGCCGGTCCTGTATCTCCCGACGGAGCAACTTGTTGGTCTCTGTCAGTTCCCCGGTTCGTTCCTGGACCCTGTTCTCCAGCTTTTCGTTGGCCTCCTCGAGCGCCCGGCGCGACTCTTGTCGTATCCGCTCGAGTTCCGTCATGCGAAAGCGGCGCTGCACCAGCAGCAGCAGCAACATATAGGACATGACCAGAATGGAGCCGACCATGATGCAATCCCAGAGCACATTCCTGCGAACCTCACCGATGTCCGCGAGAACATGGATATTCCAGCCGGCCTCGGGCATGGATCTGGTCAACAGGAGATAGTCATGGTTTCCAGAATCTCCGGCATTTTTATAGAGCTGCGCCAGCTGCCTTCCCGGGCCGAGGGTTCTCTCGACTTTTGAGAGTCTCGCCAGCTCGGTATTCGGGTAGCGCCGGCTTTCGATGATGCGTTTTCGCACCTCCGGCGCCAGGAGCCGCAGCGTGTGAAAACGCCATTGGGCGTTGGTGGTGATAAATACCACACCGTCGGGATCGGTAACCAGGAAGATATCTTTTTTATGCCCCCACGCCTTTTCCACCTGATCGATATTGATCTTGATCACCACCACCCCAAGGATTCGGCCATCTTTACGAACCGGATAGGCAAAGTAATACCCCCTGCGCGAAGAGGTGGTGCCCAGAGCGAAATACCGACCCAGCTGGCCTTTCATGGCCTCTTGGAAATAGGGGCGAAAGGAAAAGTTGCGGCCGACAAAAGGATGCTCTGTCTGCCAGTTGCTGGCGGCAATCGTCAACCCTTCCGCATCCATCAGGTAGGTGTCCGCAGTGTCGCTAATGCTGTTGATGGTCGCCAGATACCTGTTCAGCGTGTCGATGCGCTTGTCCTCACCGGGATTGAGCAGCGCATTCACCAGGCTGTGGTTGATGGCGAGCAGTTCGGGCAGGGTCTCGTAGGTTTTGAGCACACCCTGGAGGTAGGTGACGAAGAGATCGAGTTTAATTGTCCCTTCTTCCGAGAGACGGTCGAGACCGCGCTGGTACATCACCACCGAGGTCAGCCAGAGCAATGCGATACTGATGATGAGAAACGCCAAGCCGCTCACCATGAAGAACTTTTTCTTCAGAATTGTCTTCAGGCTACGCGGTTTCATTGCTCTCTTGCCATTTTGTTCTTGCTTGCTCCAGGGCTCCTAGGGCTCCTAGGGCTTCTGACCTTACGGATGATTTCAAATAGAAGCAAATGTAACAGGTATGGACAAATTCAGCATCAGCGTTCTCAAGATGCGGCAATCGGTTCGCACGGTTGAGTTATCATGCAATCAAAAGATATTTCAATAGTTATTGACGCGATAGCCCATTCATGGTAGCTCTCGTCAACCGTACTTTACCCTCAATTTCGCAACCCGCACCTCACCTCCCTCCATGAAAAAGCCTCTTGCTTCCCTCATACTGCTTGTCTATCCCTTGCTGCTTCTCTCCTGCGCCGCCAATGACAGTCGCTATTATCCGGTGATCAACCGCGCACCACGGCAAAACAGCCAGGGATTCACCATCACCCCGCCGCCGGGGCACGGCTGGTACGAGCGACACAAAGGGGACTCGCTATTCTATCTAAAGCAGACCTCGTTGAACAATTACGCCATTTACACCAAGGCCACAGAGATTCATATCGATCCGGGAGTTTTCCAAAAACAGGGTTTCGTGAGTTTTGTGCGCCGGCAGAAGCGGCTGCCGCAGGAGGGATCGCGGTATAGGAAGTGTTCGCTTACCATCCGTCCCGAAAAGACGCTGTCGCCATACTGCGCGCGCTACCGGCGAACCTACGAAGATCATGGCGAGAACGCCGCGACAACCGGGGCAACCGCAGCCGATGCGTACGTCATGGTGGAGGATGGTGGCCTGCTCTGCATGTGCCCGGATAAACCGGGCGTCGGCGTGGATATGTACTACGAGGAGCGATCTCGCGTGGGAGCAAATTTTTCCTCCTACCGAGATGAGGGGCAGGTCTTTCTCCACAGCCTCAAATTCCAGCAGCAGCCGTAGAGAATGAGCAAATGCTCTGGAGTGAGGTGCGTCCGCTATCGCTGCTGCGCATGAGGCGGACGCACCCGGTTCTCTCCAGGAGTTCTAGCGCGTCTCTATTCCCTCCTGCGCCACCGTCTCCTTTACCGAATCTATCGAGACTTCGCCGCGGTGGAAGATGCCGGCGGCAAGCGCCGCCTCCACACCGGTCTCGCGGAACACCTCGCTGAAATGCGCGGCCGAACCGGCGCCGCTGGAGGCGATAACCGGTATGCCCACCTCGGCTTTCACCATGCGGATCAACTCCAGATCAAAGCCGCTGTTGGTGCCGTCCTTATCTATGCAGTTCAGCAGGATTTCGCCGGCGCCAAGCTCCTCGCACGCGGTCACCAGCTGCACCACATCGAGGTCGCGCCCTTCTCTGCCGCCCTTCACCGTACACTGGTACCAGCAGTAGCCCTCGCCGTTGGGTCCGGGGATGGTGGTCTTTATGGTGTGATGCGGAGTCGCCTCCGGACTCGTTACATAGACCCTTCTGGGATCGACCGAGATCACCACCGCTTGCGCGCCGTAGACCATGGAAATCTGCTCGATGGCGGTCTTGCCGGATTTCTTTTTCTCGCGCAGATATTCTTCCACGGCATACACCGCGTCACTGCCGATCGAGACCTTGTCGGCGCCGGAGCGAAAATACCTGGAGGCCACATCCAGGGCGCTGTACGTGGTGCCGGCGCTGTCGGTAAACTCCTTGATGCCGCCGCCGATAGTGAGAGGGACGAAGACATTCTCGGAGGTTCTTTTCAGTACTTCGAGCATCGGCTGGTCCTGCAGCGGAAAATCGCGAAAGCCGGTGATGTTTAAAAAGGTGATCTCATCGGCCCCCTCCTCGTAGTACCGCCGGGCCAGCTCCACCGGCTTGCCGAGATTGCGGACTTCGCCCCGGTCGCGCACGTCATACTGGTCGCCTTTGGTCACCACCAGGTCGCCGGCATCGTTGCTGCGTACATCGAGACAGGCGATGACGCGTTTGGCGATGCGGGTCGGCTCGGGCGATGGCGTGAGCGACGCCCCCACTTGCAGGCTTTCTCTATCTTGGAGAAACTGTTCGAGCAGGCGCAGGCCGGCCTGACCACTCTTTTCCGGGTGGAACTGGGTGGCGGTCACCCGGCCCCGGCTTACCGAGGAGATGAACTCCTCGCCATAGTCGGTGGTAGTCAGGATCCAGTCCCGGTTGGCGGCAGTCTGCTCGGCCATATAGGAGTGGACAAAATAGAATTTTTCGCCCTGATATCCGGCAAACAGCGGGCTTTCACGGTGAATCTTGATACCGTTCCAGCCGATTTGCGGCACGGACAACCGGTGACCCGCAAAGCGCTTTATCTGCCCGGGAATGATGCCCAGGCCGGCGACCCCTGGAGACTCCTCGCTGCCTTCAAAAAATGTCTGCAATGCTACACAGATACCCAGCGTCGGTTTATCCTGCCGGACTCTCTCGATGAGCATCTCCGCGTACCCGTCCCGCACCAGTCGCTGCATCACCACCCCGAAATTACCGACTCCGGGAAAGATGAGTTTATCCGCCTCGACAACATCGGCGGGTTGACGCACATCCACTATCTCGCAACCCAGTTTACGTATTGCATTACGCACGCTGCGGACGTTACCGGCGCCGTAATCCAAAAGAGCAATCATGACTACCTCGCATTGTATCGTCGTTTCCGCGAAAGAGACGAATCCGACCTTTAGTCTACTATTTAGTCTACTATTTATGATGTCTACTGTTTTCTCTCAATCTTTTCTGCCGTACGTCTGCTTTTCGCCGTCACTCATCGGCACCGCGCCTCCCTGGTGCCATGGCTGAAGGAAGGATCGTAGAGTTTGGAAACCGCCTGCAGCTCGTCCTCGCCAAAAACCCTGCCGACACAGATCATCGCGGTCTTGACGATGCGCTCCGCCTGCACCGCCTCGCAGATGGTGGCCAGCGTCCCCCGTACGATCTTCTCGTTTTCCCAGGTTGCCCGCTCCACCACCACGATCGGCGTCTGCGGCGGGTATCCCCCTGCCTGCAACTCCTCGACAACCCGCTCCAGCAGGGAAACGGAGAGAAAAATCATCATGGTGGCCTGATGGGCTGCCAGCTCGCGCAATTTTTCCCCTTGGGGTACCGGCGTCCTGCCTTCCTGACGGGTAATGATAACCGTCTGGCTCACTTCGGGCAGGGTCAGCTCCGCCTTGAGCGCCGCGGCGGCTCCGGCCGCCGAGGTCACCCCGGGGACAACGGCATAGGGCACCCCATGGGCATCGAGGCGTGCCATCTGTTCTTTTATGGCCCCGTAGATGGAAGGGTCGCCGGTATGCAGCCGAACGACCCGCTCTCCACGAAGCCATGCGGAATGCATCACCTCGATGATCTGGTCCAGGTCCATGCCCGCCGAATCATGCAAAGTCGCCCTGCATCCGTGCAGAAGCCTCTTGTTGACCAGGCTTCCCGCATAGACGATGCAGTCGGCTTCATCGAGCAGCCGCCTGCCTTTGACGGTGATCAGTTCGACATCTCCCGGCCCGGCCCCGATGAAATATATCGGATTGTTCTGCATATTTTCTCCCGTCACGCGTTGTTCGTCTTGTGGGACCCTCTTCGGTCGATCAACCATCGACTTTCTTGCCGACGATAATCGTAATAGGATTGAGCACCGTCGTCTCTCCGGGTGGATAGAGCGCTCTTTCCACCGTCAATCGGCTCACTTCCACTTCCAGGCCTCGTGCATGCAACAGGGCCGGAGCCTGATGCCCCGTCTGTTCCAGCACCGCGGTGAGCACGATTCGCCCTCCCGGCAAGAGGCTTTCGCAACACCGGTCGATGATCGGGGCAAGTCGGCCGCCGCTGCCGCCGATGAAAATTCTCTGTGGCCGCGGCAGGTCTTCAAGCGCCTCCGGAGCCGCTCCCTCGATGGTCTTGATCGTTAGAATACCGTATCGACGCTTGTTGGCCGCGATATTTTCCAGCTGTCGACTCTCTTTTTCCACCGCGTAAACCAACAGGTCGGGCTGCAACCTGGCTGCCTCGATTCCCACCGAGCCGGAACCGGCGCCGACATCCCACATGATGGATCGGGCGGGAAGCGCGAGCGCATGTAAAACGGCGGCCCGCACTTCGTTTTTGGTGATCAACCCCCGGCTGTGAACGATCTCCTCTTCCCTGAGGCCGAACCGTGGACGGCCCCCCTCGCCCGCCTGATCGCAAACCAGCGCCATGCAGGTGAGGCTGCCAAAAGTCTGATCGGCGATTGCCGTTAACGGCCCGGAGAGCAGACGCTCGCTTCGCATGCCCAGGTCTTCGCCGACATAGGCCGTGAAACGATCCGCCTCCTCTGGGCGCAAAAACGCGAGCATCCTCTTGGCGATGACCTCGGGTCGATTGTGATTATCCGTCAGGAGGATGGTCTTGGCAGAGGCCAGGAGCGATCCCAGATAGTTTTCCTGCTTGCGCCCGTGCAGGCTGAGCAGGACGGCATCGTCCCAGACAACGCCGAACCGTGCACAGAGCTGCTGAATACTGGAGAGCGCCGGATGGACACGAACCCGCTCCTTGCCGAATGTCTCGATAAGCCGTCGCCCAATGCCGAAAAAGAGCGGATCGCCCGAGGCGAGTACCGCCACATCGCCCTCGGCTAGCTCCAGTTCGATCCGGGAAAGGGCCTCGGCGAGCGGCACCATCGGAATGATCCGGCGCCTGTCGATACCGGCAAGCATTTGCGGCACGAGGTGCCGCAACCGCTCGGAAGCCACCACCGCCACGCAGTTGTTCAGCGCCGGCAAGCTCATTTGTCGGTGCGGCTCGAAATCGATACCGACGAGTTGGATGCTCCCCTTGCCCATATCCCCCCCTACTCCACGGTCATGACGATCCGGCCATTGTGATGCACCAGGTAGACGCAGACCGGCAAACCCGAGAGTTCTTCATGGTATTTTCGGGCGGCCAGGCAGACCCTGCGGATGGCTTCCCGGTGGTCATGCTCCACCAGTCGTTCATAGATTTCCCTGGCGGTATTGGCCCCCTGCAGGTAGCCCAGATCTGTTTCCGGAACCAGGGTGGCGATCCACTCCGTGGCCTGGGCGACTTCGAGGGCGCCGAACCGGACATGGGTTTGCGGAATACGCATCCCCGCCTTGACGATCTTGGCCCACATGCCGGCCAGGTGAAGACGGGAAAACGGATACTTGCCGGCTTCTTGCAAGGCAAATTCCAGGTAATCGCCCATCATGACCAGGGCCTCCGGCCGAAATTTGCCGGTCCTCTCAAGAGCCGCCTCCGAGGTCCTGCCGGTCGAGAGAACGATTTCCGAAATTCCCTGGGCCGTCGCCACATTCATCGAGGCGGTAATGGTCGCCGTCCAGGCCTCGGCTGAAATCGGCCTGACGATCCCGGTGCTCCCCAGTATCGACAGGCCGCCGATAATGCCCAGCCGGCCATTGAGTGTCTTTGCGGCGAGTTCTTCCCCCCGGGGGACCGAGATTTCCACTTCCACCTGCCGACAGGCGCAGGTCGGCTGTTCGCCAAGCGCTTCGGCCACTGCCGCCCGAATCATCTTCAGCGGCACCGGATTGATGGCCGGAGAGCCCACCGGCATGGCCAGACCCGGCTTGGTGATAGTCCCAACCCCTGTGCCGCCCCGAATGAGGATGCGCTCCGATTCGACTTCGCTTGCGGCCACAAAGCTAACGGTGGCACAGATCTCCGCCCCATTGGTGACATCGGGGTCGTCGCCGGCGTCTTTTATCACCATCGCAAAACCGGCTGTGGATTCGTCTGGCGCCGGGCCGCACTGCGAGAGGGCAAAGGCGACCCTGCTGCCGTTCGGGAATGGAATCTCGACCTCGGCCACAGCCGCCTTTCCCACAAGAAACAGGGCAGCCCCTTTGGCGGCGGCAGCGGCGCAGGCACCGGTCGTATATCCCGAACGTAATTTCTTCATAGCCAACACCTTGAACAAACCGCCTTCCCATCGAGCTTGCAGCGACTTAGCCCGATTTTTTTTCGGGCAGGGTTGCCGGCGGGACACCGCTCGTATCCATAACAAAAAAAGGCCGCCCCGTACTCGGGAGCGACCTTTTGACGATTACATACCATGTATCAATGAATATCCGCTCTTCGCATTTTTTTCTCTGCCTCCCGGCGGTCCCCGGCGCCGGGACCTGCTCAGAGAGCAATGCGGATAGACTTGCTACACCAGATAGATCAGCAGTAATTCGTCGGTAAAATCCATGATCTGGTCGGCAGGACTTAGTTGATCGCTTCGCTCAGCTTGCTCCCCGCCTTGAATTTTGCAACCTTTTTAGCCGGGATATCGATAGAGGAGCCAGTCTGAGGATTCCGTCCCTGGCGCGCCTCGCGCTTGGAAACGGAAAATGTCCCAAAACCGACAAGAGTGACTTTATCTCCTTTCTTCAGGCTCTCAGCGATCGCTGCGAGCGTACCGTTCAATGCCTTCTCTGCATCGGCTTTGCTTATATCAGCGGCACCTGCTATGCTCTCTATGAGCTCCTTCTTGTTCATGAATTTCCTCCCTGCTAATCTTTCTTTGCTTTTACCAGGACAACTTGCGCTGTTCCCCTTCTCCTGAATCAGATGCTTTACTCAAACACTATCCAATTGTCAAAAAAAAAGAGACGGTTCGATTTCTTTTGACAGGGATAATGGAATACCTCTACAACCCTTTATAATCGGGCTTTTATGGCCGTAACGGAATCACAATAATTGAATAGCAGAACAGAATCAAGCACTAATTGGTACCGGTGCGGAAGAAATCCGCATTTTTGCGGACGATCTTTACCGTCCGATCAGCCGCAGGCACACGGGAGCATACCCTTGATTTTTAAAATAGTTCTGTATTGCCATACGACTAGGCGACGAAACGCTTCGCTCGATATCTGTTTCTCTCAGCTCGACCACAGTGTAGTCTTCATAGGGGCGAACCCGACAGCCGATATAGCCGAGCTCACTTAAGAATCGTTCGGCCTTCTCGATACGTTCGAGCAGATGGGCCTCAACCCTTCGTCCATGCGGTATCCTGGTGGCCAAACAGGAATTCGAGGGAGCGTCGTAGTTGCTCAAGCCTCTGATTCTGCCATAATAGCGAATCTCATCCTTGGTCAGGCGGGCCTCGGCCAGGGGCGTGACGACGCCCAATTCGGCAAGCGCCTTCCTGCCCGGTCGTTCCCTCCCCAGATCATCGAGATTGGTGCCGTCAAGCAGAACTCCCCCGTCCGCTTCAAGCTGCTCGAGAAATCTGGTATAGAGCCTCTTTTTGCAGAAATAGCAGCGCTGCTCGCTGTTTTCCCTGAAATCGGGCCAATCGAGCGGCTCGATATCGATCTGCCGGAGTTCGCACCTGCCGGCAAAGTGGGCGGCGAACACGCGCCGCGCCTCGGTGACGCTCTGCCCGGAAAGCAGTCGCGACACCCCGTGCAGGGCGATCACCCGCCGACCACGACGACTCTTGCAGGCATTGTCGAGCAGCACCGTGGAATCGATACCGCCGGAAAAGGCGACCCCGATGGTATCGAACCGGCGCAGCCCTTCCCGAAGTGTTGCAATTTTCGCTTCCAAACGCGCTTCTTGCCCGTCGCTGCTACTTCCCATCAGGCAACGTCTCCGCGGGAGGATTGAGCAGAAACCGCCCGGCGGTGATCCACTCTTTGAGAAGCGTGGCAATCTCCCTCGCCTTGGGCAGGCTGGAGAGCGGAGCTGTCGCCACTTCCTTGCCATTGACGATAATGGTGCCCGATTTGAGCTGGGCGTAACTCACCTCGCCGTAGTTCCGGGCAATGCCATTGGTGTAATCATAGCCGTAATCGACCACCTGGGTAAAGAGTTCTTCATCGCAAACCCCGGTAAATCGAGCCATGTCTTCATCAAGTATGGGTATGGGAATGCCGAGCCCCACCGCCAGGGAAATACCGTAGCCGAGGATCGACAGGCCGCGGATCCAATCGGCGGACATCTGTTTCATATCGCCCTGGACCATCAGGGTGCCCGCCGGCTTTCTGGGCGTACCGCCGGGGGTCCGGGGAACGTTCGGGTTATGCTGGGTACCGTTCCAGGTCACATAACCGAGGCCGCCGCCAAGGAAAATCCTGGTGCCGATGCCGATCGTCCGATAATAGGGATCGTTGAGCAGCGGGCTGAGTTCTCCGGCGCTGCAGTAGTTGGCGTTGCGGCACTTGGGCTTGAGCATGCCCATATAGGTGTAGACCGCCTTGTCCGAGAGGTTGACCGCACAGTTGTAATTCTGGTACCCGTTACGCGGATTGCAGAGCAGCGCCTGGGGGAGGTCCTCGAGGGTCACCTCTTTTTTCATCTTGCGGCCGTTATAACAGTCGGTGCCGTACCCCTTGGCCTCCAGCAGGACCTTTTTGCCGCGCAACAGGTCTTCGATGACATGACCGCCGCCGTAGCGGAACTCGCCGGGATAGATCTTGTTGAGCGGGTCGTCCTCTGCCGGCTCCGTGGCGCCGAGATATCCGTCGACCGCGGCCAGACCGGCATGGGCAGGCACCTTGTTCAACCAGACTTTGGAGGCTTTGATCGTCGGGGTCATCTGCCCGAAGTTAAAAAACATTCCTGAAGAACACATCGGGGCGAAGGTGCCCGTGGTCACCACATCGACATCGCGGGCGGCCTGCTGAGCTCCCCGCTCCCGCACGATGCCGACCATCTCTTCGGCGGTAACCACGACAGCCTCGCCGGCTTTGATCCTGGCGTTGATCTCCTCGTATGTTTTTTTGACTTTTTTCGTGTTGGTGCTCATATGTGTCCCATAGCTGTAACGTTATTCGCGCCGCTGGGCGGTCCCTCGACCGGAGGAACGTCGGGCGGCATGACCTGGAGGTGATGAGGGTGGACCATAACCGTTCATCGGGTCGAATCGAGTGCTCCCAAAACCGATCCAATGCTGACGTTCACCACAGATACCACGACAGACAAGGTAAAGGGAAGAGGGAATTGTCTTTTCCCCCTATTCAAGGGTGCGAGCGACCCTTTCCAGGCGCAGTGCGGATAAACTTTTGTATCAGCACGGAGAAGCTGCGGCCACTCTTCTGTTTTACAACTTGACATAGCTTGCTCTTTTTCCTAATTTACCTAGCTTCAGCAACTACTTTTTCCGCGATTTTTTAGCCGGTACCGGCCTTTTCCCGTTTATTCTACATAAAGATAAAATGACCGAGCAGAAAAAAAACGAAATCAGCGAAGTACGCCAACGCATCGACGACATAGACGACACTATCCTCAAGTTGCTCAAGGAGCGGCTCGGTCATGCCAAAGTGATAGGCAAACTCAAGGACGAGGGAAACCGGGCAAAATGGGATCCCATGCGCGAGAGGCAGATTTACGAAAGACTGCTGGCCGACAACGACAAGATTTTCCCGGAGAATGCCCTCCGCTCCATCTTTCATGAGATCATCACGACATGCCGGCTCTCGCAGCGTAAGGCTGAAGTGGCCTATCTCGGTCCCGAAGCGACCTTCTCACACCTTGCCGGAGTTAAATACTTCGGTCACTCCGCCGGTTACAAACCCATGGAGACCATAGACGATGTGTTCGCCGAGGTCGAAAAGGGCAGGACGAAGTACGGCATCGTCCCGGTGGAGAACTCCATAGAGGGCGCGGTCTTCTCCACCCTCGACTCTTTCATGAAATACAAGGTGCAGATCTGCGGCGAGATTCGGCTGGAAATCAGTCACAACCTGGTGTGCAGATCCGGCAACATGGAGGATATCCAAACCGTCGCCTCCCATGCCCAGCCACTTGCCCAGTGCCGGGAGTGGCTGCGCAAGAACCTCCCGTCCGTGCCGACACTGCAGGTGTTCTCCACCGGCACCGCCGCCCAGATGGCGGCCAACAATCCCAATATCGGGGCCATCGCTTCTTCGCTGGCGATCAAAACCTACGAGTTACAGGTAGTGGTCCAGGGAATCGAGGATTATCGGGGCAACACCACGCGCTTTCTGGTCATCGGCAAAAAATCGCCAACCCCCAGCGGCGCCGACCGGACCTCGCTGCTGATCGGTCTGATGGACCGTCCCGGCGCCTTGAACGAAATCCTGACCATTCTCTCCGAAGAGGATATCAACCTGGCCAAGATCGAGTCTCGGCCAATCAAGGGCAAGCATTGGAAGTATCTCTTTTTCCTCGATATGATGGGGCATATGAAGGATACGAAGATCCGGCGCGGCTGCGAACGGATACGGGACCACTGTTCCTATTTCGAATGGCTCGGTTCCTACCCCAGAGGCGACTCCTGAACCGAGAGGCTCCGGCACCTCCGTCATCATTTACGGTATCCCGACAAATGCCGCGGTCTCGGCATTGACTTCCCGCCACCTGCTGGATATACTGGTGGGCTGCGATGAGAAGATAATGTCGGTCTCACCGGCCGCGGTTTTCCGGCGCTAATCGAAGTGCGCCGGAATCAGAATGAGTCCAGCTTACGTACATGTATATTTTAGGAATCGAGAGCTCCTGCGACGATACCGCGGCAGCGGTGCTGGAAGACGATCGCCGGGTTCTGGCGAATGTCCTCAGCAGTCAGGATGAAATTCACCGACGGTTCGGGGGGGTGGTGCCGGAACTTGCCTCGCGAAGACACCTGGAAAACATCCATCCCATGGTCTGCGAAGCGCTGGATCGCGCCGGTCTTACGCTCGGCGACATCGATCTGATCGCCGCCACCCAGGGGCCGGGCCTGATCGGATCCCTGCTGGTTGGCTTTTCCTATGCCAAATCGCTCTCCTATCAGTCCGGCATCGCCTTTGTCGGGGTAGATCACATGGCCGGTCACCTGCTGGCCGTCCACCTGGCAGAAGAAGTGGCGTACCCCTACGTCGCTCTGATTGTTTCCGGCGGCACCAGCTCCATCTTTCGGGTCGACGGCCCCACGCGTTTCACCCATCTGGGCAGGACCAGGGACGACGCCGCCGGCGAGGCCTTCGACAAGGTGGCCAAGCTGCTGGAGTTGCCCTATCCCGGCGGCCCGCATGTGGCCGCCATGGCCGATGGCGGTGATAGCGATTTCGTTTCATTTCCCCGGGCCTGGCTGGGAGAGGACTCCCTCGATTTCAGTTTCAGCGGCCTCAAGACGGCAGTGCTCAATCACTGCAACCGGGAAAAGCAGGCCGGCCGCCCTTTGCGAGTCGCGGATATCTGCGCCTGCTTTCAGCAGGCCGTCATCGACGTATTGCTCGAAAAGACCATGCTCGCCGCACGCAGCGAGCATGTCGACACGGTCGTCATCGGCGGCGGCGTCTCCTCCAACACCGCGTTGCGAGAGGCATTCGCCGGCCGAAGCCGAAAAGAAGGCCTCTTATTTTACGCGCCGCCACCCTCGTATTGCACTGATAACGGTGCGATGATCGGTCTGGCCGGCTATTTCAAATACCTCTCGAGCGGAAAGATGGGCTACTCTGAAGACGTCTACTCCAGATCATCCCTTGGGTGACGCCTGAATCATGAAGTTCAGCCGAATAAGCAAATACTATTATCGCCGATTTCAGCGACTCAAAGGCGATCCTCATGCCCTTGCCGGAGGCTTTTCCATCGGGGTGTTTGTCGGGCTCACCCCGACTATACCGTTGCACACGATCATAATCCTCGCCTTCACCCTGCCAACTCGAACCTCCGCCGTAGCTGGAATCCTGAGCAGCTGGCTGGTGAGCAATCCCATCACCTACCTGCCGATCTACTACCTCTCGCTGGTCATAGGCAACGCCGTAACACCGTATCAACTCAACTGGGACAAGATCAGGACAGTTCTCAATCTCCTGCATTCTTCCCCTTCTTTCACCCATTCACTCAGTGTCATCGGCGGTCTGGGGTTCGAAGCCATTGTCGTCATGGTGGTCGGAGGGTGTATCCTGGCTCTGCCCTTCGCCTTGGCCAGCTATTACCTTTCGCTGCGCTTTTTTATCACCATCAGACGAAGACGCCGGGACAAACATATTCTGCACTGATCTCAACGCCCAGGTCCCAAACCCATAGCAGCCCCCCGATCCGGACTCGCACAAGCTGCCCGCGTGACAGCCTTTTCGACCGGGCCGAGACCACATCAACCACTTCCACCGCGTATGACCAGATATCAAGAAACCAGGCGATCGCTCGACAAACATCAGCTGGCTCCGAAAAAACGTTTCGGCCAGAATTTTCTCGTCAATCGCAGGACCGCCCAAGCCATCGTCCTGGCCGGTCGTGTAGCGCCTACGGACACCATTGTCGAGGTAGGGGTGGGGCTTGGCGCCCTTACCCAACCCCTGGCGGAAAGGGCGGCCCGGGTGATCGGCCTGGAAATCGACAGCGGGATCATCCGCTTCCATGAAGAGGAGAAGGACTTGCCAGGCAATGTAACCCTCCTCCATCAGGACATCCTGCAAGCGGATTTCAAACAACTTGCAAGCCAATGCGGCGCACGCCTGAAAATCATGGCGAACTTGCCCTATTCGATTTCCAATCCGTTTATCTTCAAACTGATCGACAATCGGGAGTTGGTGGAGTGCGCCACCATCATGCTGCAAAAAGAAGTGGCGAACCGGTTGATGGCACACCCGGCTACGAAAGAATACGGGGTTCCCAGCGTGTTGCTGCAGAGTTGCGCCACCACGCAAAAACTCATGACGCTCTCGCCCCGGGAATTTCACCCCCGCCCGAAAATCGATTCGGTCGTCGTCCGCATCGTCTTCGACCGCCAGCCACCCCAAGCGCACGAGGGAATGCCCTTTGACTTTCCCCTGTTTCAGCGTCTGGTCCGCACCACCTTCAACCAGCGCCGTAAGACGATACTCAACTCACTCTCCGCGGCAAACCTGTTGCCGGCTGACTTTTCCGACGACAAAACCAGGATCAAGCCGTTGCTCGAAGAGGTCATCCGCCAGGCCGATCTCGACCCCGCTCTGCGCCCGGAGGTGCTTTCGCTTGAGGATTTTCACCGGTTGACTTTCTCAATGAAGAAAAAGCTGGCAGCCCTTTCGCCTGCACCATCGGCAGACAAGGAGGCGAACGGGGAAGGGTAATGCACAATTTCGTTTTCCAGAATCCAACCAAGGTCCTTTTCGGCCGTGGCACCATCGCGTCGATAGGCGGGGAGACCTGTCATTTCGGCACCAGGGTTCTTCTGGTCTTCGGTTGCTCGTCCGCTCGACGAAACGGTCTGCTCGAGCAAGTCCATTCTTCACTGGCCCAGGCGGGGGCGACGGTTAGAGAATACGGAGGAATCGTTGCCAACCCCACGCTGGCCCAGGTGCGAGAAGGTGTACGTCTGGCCAAGGAGAGTCGAATCGAAGTGATCTGCGCCGTTGGTGGCGGCTCGGCGATCGACTCCGCCAAAGCGATCTCGGCCGGCGCGGTGGTGGAGCATGATGTATGGAAATTTTTCACCGGCAAAAAAAGTGTCCGCCTCCCTCTGCCGCTGACCGTGGTCTCCACCCTTGCCGCCTCGGGGTCGGAGATGAACTCCGGGATGGTTCTCACCAACGAAGAGACCCAGCAGAAATTCGGCTTCGCCAACCGGCTGCTCTTTCCCCGAACAGCGGTTATGGATCCTGAGGCGACCTTCACGGTCCCTGCCGATTACACCGCCTACGGCGCCATCGACGCCCTGGCGCACCTGCTTGAGTTTTACCTGACCTGCCGGCATCCCGGAACCATGGTCCAGGATCGGTATATGGAAGGACTTGCCGAGAGTATCATGGCCAGCTGCAACGCGGCTCTTGCCAACCCCCGGGACTACGAGGCCAGGGCGACGCTCATGTGGGCGGCCGCCCTGGCCTTGAACGGTCTTTCGGCAGCGGGGCTTGGCAAAGTCGGATTCCCCATGCACCTTATCGAGCATTCGCTCTCCGCCCTGCACGGCGTCGCCCATGGGGCCGGGCTGGCGGTGGTGATTCCGGGCTGGATGCGATCGCAGCAGGACCCGCTGGTCCGGCAGCGCATGCTCCGGTTTTTCCAGCGCGTACTTGCCGTAGAGGGCGACGGTACCATCGCCCTCGAACGCGGCATTACCCTGCTGGAAAACTGGTTTCGCGAGATCGGCGCGCCGGTCACGCTCCGGGAAGTGGGTATCGGGAGCGATCAGATCGGGGCGCTTGCGGAAAACGCCCTCCCGCTTGCCCGGATCTGGCGAATGCGGGAATACGGACGGGAGCGAATCGAAGCTATTCTCGAACGTTGCCGAGGGTAAAGGCCGGATCGGACACCAGGGAGTGCCCATCGAAGATGGGCACTAAAGGGCCTGGCCGCCTACTTTACCGGCTCTCCGAAAGGATTGAGCTGACCAGCGGCCGCCACATCTTCGGCAACATAAAGGGTGGCCATGGTCTTGCCGAAGGCGCCGCCGAGGCCCTCGCTCAGTACCACAATACAGGTCTTGCTCGGTTTGGTGAAAGCCATCATCACATTCTGGGACTGAGCTTCGCCGACCAGTTTCCATTTTTTATTCTGCATCGCGGTGGAGATAAAATCCTTGAGCGAGGCCAGCTCGACCCTGCCGCTGTACCTATACACCCCGCCTTTGAAGGAATCGGTGCTTATCGCCATGCTCTTGGCATTGTCCCACTGCATATCGGCCGGCAACTCGATATCGCTGAATGTGCCCACAGTATTGGCCATCGAGGCGATATCACCCGACGCGGGGGGCGGAGCGGATGAAGTGGCGAAAGGATTTTGGGCGCAGCCACCCAGCAGCAACAGGGCGACGACACAAAGAAGGCGAACTGCGGCGTAACGGCTTTTCATAACGGTGATCATCTCTTACCCTCCAATTCTCTTTTCTATGAACGTACTTCCATTTTTAGTATCCGTTCACCAGGTCAACCATACAGTGGCCAAACCAATAAACTGTACACGTTCACCATTTTTACTGTGTGATTTCCAATTGCTATGGGTAGGATAGCCTACGCTCGGCATCACCGCAAGGAAATACCTCCATTTCACGGTGAACACCCAACCGGCCTTCACATTCGATTGCTCGCAAGCATTCTGTAAATAGTGTACTTTTTTTGCCTTGTCGAGGATAATATGCAGCTATTGTTCGTAAGCCGGTGCCATCTAAGGCCGGAATACTTTCACCGATGATCTCTCCCCCAACACACTCTATGTCAGAACAATCACCAATTACGATACGTCAATTCCCCATTCGACTCGGCCAGTTTTTAAAATTGGCAAATCTCGTCCAGGACGGTCTGGAGGCGAAAATCCGCATTGCCGAAGGTGAAGTCGCCGTCAACGGCGAGGTGGAAACACGCCGAGGAAGGCAACTCGCGGCGGGTGACACCGTGAGCTTTGCCGGCAAGGATTATCGCCTTGCACCCCCTTGAGGGGTTTCAGAGGCGCCGCGAACTCTTCAGCGGCTCGGGAGGTGGGGTGGGTGGTCAGCTCGCGGGTTAATGGTTTGTCGATGCGGTCCGTACAGAATAGAGCTGGATCATCTGCTCCAAGCCACGAAGTCGTCTCGGTTTTTCTTTGATTACCTCGAAGGCTCCGGCAACCTCCTCATAGACGCTCTCCGTTATGAGGATCTGGCCAGATTCGGTTTCTGCGGCAAGACGCTGAGCCACATTGACGTCGGTGCCGATCACCGTGTAATCCAGGCGACGCCGGGAGCCGACATTGCCGAGAAACATATCGCCGCAACTTATCCCGATTCCGATCCCGATGTTTTCGAACCATTCCGATTTATCCACCCACTCCTGCTGCAACTTTGCAAAAGCGAGAACTATCTGGATGGCGGTTTCCACGGCAGCGCGCGCCGGCTTGGCAATGGTTACGGGAGCGCCGAACATGACCAGGACGGCATCGCCCATGAATTTATCGAGCGTTCCCTGGGAGGCGAAAACGGCATTGGCAAACAATTCGAAAAACTGATTGAGGAAGAGCCGGATCTCTTCCGGCGGAATATGCTGCACCAGCGAGGTAAAATTTCTGATATCGGCAAACAGCACCGTCAGCTTTTTCACCTCGCCGACTTCGAGCAGATTCTCTTTTTGCCTCAGCAGCAGTTCCGCCACTTCGGGAGCAACGTATTGCTCAAAGAGGGTGCGCAATCTCAGCAAGCGCTCCCTCTCCTCGAAGGAGAATACGCTCTCAAGGGCAATGGCGGCCTGATCGCAAATCACCGAGAGCAACTCGATATCGGCCTGACTGTATTCGACCCGGGTATCGGCCTGGCTGATATTGACCACCCCCACGATCTTGTCCCTGATGGCGAGTGGATAGGAAATGGCGGCGGCGATTTCATGGCGTTTGAGAAACTTCGAAAAGAGCGTATTGCCCTGGGTGCGGCGATTGAGGATAACCGGCTCGCCACGGGCATACACCCATCCCGCCACTTTCTCCCCGGGATTCACCCGGATCTTGTCGACAACACTTGAAGCCAGTCCGTAAGAGGCCACGATCTTGAGTTGACCGCTGCTCTGGTCCGGAATCATTACCGAGATGCAGGGAACCTGGATCTCCTGATGAATAGCCGCCACCAGCTCCGTGTAGACCTTTTCGGCGCTGGTTGTGGCCAGAAACTTTCTGCCCAGTTTGTAGAGTGGCAGCAAGGTGCGCAGACGGGTATTTTCTTCCCGCAGCCTGGCAACCGCCAGCGCTTCCTGAACCGAGCTTATCAGTTTTCCGGAATCGCCCGCTTTTTCGATAATGCCGCTGAATCCTTTATTCATGGCATCGATTACCATGTGCAGATCGGCATGATCGGTAACCAACAGCCCGGAGATGTTGGGTTCGATTTGCCGCAGCATAACCAGGGTCTCGATGCCATCCACCCCCGCCAGACGCCTGTTGATCACAGCCAGGTCGAAATGAATTTTCTCGGCAAGTTCCACAGCCTGCTCGCCGGTATGGGTGCAAAAAACGTTGTAGCCGAGATTACCCAGGGTCGATCGGCACATATCAACGAAAACGGCCTCGTCATCCACGACCAGAATTTTACATGAATGCATGATGACCTTGCTCCCTGCCGTTCACCGCGGAAGCGCCGGGTCGTGAACAGGCTGTTGTTTTGGCAAAAGAATTGTCATAGATGAATAGTAACATTCCACCCGCCCGCTTTCAAGCAGCACCCTACCACGCTCGCCCGCGCCGCAAGCTTAGCGGGCAGTGGGGCAAAAAAGACCTTTTTCTGATGTTGTTCGAGCGAGAATGCCAGACAACGGATTGTAATAGTCCGGCAAAAAGACTAGGATGGAAGCACTGCCGTGGACTCTCCCACGCAGCGTTCTTCTGCCTCGGTAAATCGTATCTTCAAACCACTCTCGTTCCCCAACCAGTGATCACAAACATGAAAAATGCAACTTCCCGGACCGGGATCACGCTCCTGGTCTCCGCCCTGCTCTTGGTGTTGGGTCTTCCCCTCGCCGTTTACTCCCAGCCATCCCAAATGGCGCTGCAGATTCTGCATTCCACCAATCAACTGGGCGAGATCGAGCCCTGCGGCTGACACTTCAGCCGTATGGGCGGTCTGTCCAGAAAAGCCTACCTCGTTCATCAGTTGCGACAGCAGGCGGGGATGCCGACCCTGCTTGTCGATTCAGGAAACATCCTTTTCAAGCACCAACTCTCACCCGGCTCCCGGCACCGCGATATCGTCAAAGCCCAGGGCATTCTCGAAATCTACAAGGCGATGGGCTACACAGCCATGGCGGTCGGTCCACACGACCTCTCGGGCGGTGTCGACCTCCTGCTGCAGGCTGAAAAGAAGGGCTCCCCATGGCTTTCCGCAAACCTGCTCAATGCGAAAAATAAGCCGCTTTTCTCCCCATGGCTCATCGAAAAAACGGATTCCGGCCGGATCGGCATCATCGGCCTCACCGCCACCGACGCAAAACTGCCTTCCGGCTACAGTATCGCCCCCTGGCAGCAGGTCATGCGCTGAAGATGTGGCAACACTATCGGCCCGGTGCGACTTTTTGATCGTGCTCTCAAATATGAGCGATGCCGATAATATAGCCATGGCGGAGCAGTTTCCGCAAATAAATCTGCTCATTTCCTCGGTACGCACGCTCGGCAACCGATCGCCGCGTCTAGCGGGCAACACCCTGCTCACCCAGACCCATTACGAGGGCAAGTATTTCGGCATGCTCCGGGTAGAGTTGTCACCGAGCGGCTTGTGGGAGGCGGCGGCCAAAAAGGCTTCTCCGATTCTCCCAAAACTTTTGCACGACGACACCGAACTCAATGCCGAACGCCAGCGCCTGAGCGCAGCCAATCCCTCGGCAAAAACAGATGCAAACATTACACGATTGCTGCGGCGGCAAACCGCTCTTCAGGATTTCATCGCCGGCCGGTCCGTGGCGGAGCCTTTCGCCACCTACACCTACCGCTTCTACGCCTTGCGCGACAACGTGCCGGAACTGCCGGCCATCAGCAAGGCAGTATCGGCACTGAAAAAAAGAATAAACACTTCCGCTCCGTAATGTATTGGAGAGCGCAAAACCAATAAGCCCAAAGAGAGCATAAAAAAAGGAGCACGCAATTTCTGCGCGCTCCTTTTTTTTGTGTCTTTGCATCGCGGCTCCAGATCATACCGGAGCCGCGAAGGTACCAGCAAGATAATTAGCAGCCGAAAGCTTTCTGGAGGTTGGGCACGGTCTGCTTTTTACGGCTCATCATGCCGTCAACCCACATGGAACCGCCGTCCAGCTTGCCATTGAAGGCGCCCTCGATAAGAGCGGGATCATCGGAGATGACCACCAGGTCGGTACCTTCTTTGACAACGTCGGTGAGCATCAGCAGAACGCTGTGGCGACCATCGGCTTTGACCTCTTCCATGGCTTTGACCAGCTCGCCGCGAATATCGGCAACCTGATCGAGGGTAGCGAGCTCGAGCTGGCCGACGCCCACTTTATTGCCTTTCATGTCAAAGTCTTTGTAATCACGGAACAGCAGGTCTTTTGCCGGTACGCCGGCAACGGAAGACTTGGCTTTGAGCATGTCCATGAACAGGGAATCGGTATCCTCGACACCAGCGATGACCTTGAGTTCAGCCACGGCGGCTTTGTCATCATCGGTGCAGGTCGGCGACTTGAAGTTAACGGTATCGCTGAGGATAGCCGAGAGCATGCCACCGGCGACATCTTTGGGGATAGCCACGCCGGCTTCCTTGAACATTTTGTTGAGCACGGTGCCGGTGCAGCCAACAGGCTCGGCCCGGAAGAGAATCGGGTTGTTGGTGGTCACATCGCCAACTTTGTGGTGGTCTACGATGGTAACGACCGTGGCTTGTGCCAGATTCGCCGGTCCCTGAGCCAGGTCGCTGAAATCGACCAGGGCGACCTCTTTGCCAGCAGCGTCGGCGATCTGCTCGGGAGCAGCCAGACCGAAGCGGTCGAGAACCGTTGCAGACTCGGGATTGAGGTCAGCGGCGGCGCACTGCATGCAAGCCTTGGCCTCTTGTCCCTGCGCATTCATAAGAGCGGCAAGGGCGATGGCGGCGGTTACTGAATCGGTATCCGGATTGGAGTGTCCAACTACACAAATTGCCATGAGATTCCTCCATAGATTAATTTTATAAAATCAACGCACTATCTAATGTATCGCAAGCCTCTAACGACTTTTTTTCTCGGTGGAAAATGACAGCTTAACATAGTGTTTTCAACCAGCTGAGTCAAGCAGAAAAACACAGGAAGATGGCGGGCAAAGCCGTTACGCTCGCTCTCGGCTTCGAAAGCGACAACCGGTGCCCAAACTCCCTGCCGGCGAAATTTCGGCAACCCTTCACCAGGATGGGAAACCTTTTGCCCAACAGACGAACTGTAAACGCTTGCAAATAGAGAGCAACACGCAGTTCCAAATTGCCCGTGACTTTGCCTGGGAGCTGATATATAGTAGCAGCGAATCAAAACATTACCTCCCTCCTCCTACCGGACCTCGGCCATGGAAGACAAGCAGATTCGCCGCGCTAGACGAGCAAAACGTCCAACCAGTCCTTTATCCTATTTTCTGTTTCTCTGTCTGGCGGCAGTGGGTTTGCTTCTCTATTTCAATTACCAGTCGAAGATGGCAAATCAGGCTGGGACGGCCACCCTGCACTCACAATCCTCTGCCCCGAATGCTGCTCAGAGCCCGGCTCGGCAGCATAGCTCAGATCAGCTTTCAGCACCATCGGCAACGATGAGCGCATCGCCAGAGGCTCTCGGTGCTCCCGCGGACGGGGAATCGAAGTTGAGCGATACACCGGATCGCTCCGATAAGCAAACACCTTCGCAATCGCAGGCCCTTCTCGGCGCGCAGAACAATTTCACCTGCGATGGGGCTCTGGATAAGATCGAGGCCTTCTACGCCCATCTCGATCAGGCGCCCTATATGCAATCCTTTGGTTTGAACGAGCCCAGCGACATCTACTTTACCGCTCTGCTGAAAAAACTCAGCGACCATCCCCCAATCGTGGCCGGTGAAACCAACGACCTCTTCAGCGTCCTGAAGAATACCGCTCATTTCTACCGAGTCATCGGCCAAAAAAACATCAATATCCTCAAAGCGATCCTCGACCGGGAAAAAAGTTCCTTCGAAGAGGTGTTGGCCGATTTCTACAGTCTCACCAATCACCCGAGCTGTCTGAAGAGGGGATTTTCCTTGCAGGTCAAACAAAATTCACTCTATGAATATGCCGGCTTCTTTCTCAACACCATTGGTGGCCGCCTCTACCTGTTCCGCAGAGATTCTGTCTCGAGAATGGTGGTGAGTTATTACTCGATCAGGATCATCGACCAGGCCAACAGGGACAACAACAACAAGGACGGGATCGATATCAGACCGGCCATCGCCCAGCTCATCAACGAGTTGGAAAACAGCGACAACCAACTTAAAATGAAAAAGAGGTATCTTGACACGCTGTACAAGCTGCAGGAAAAATACATGTAAAATCGCATTACCTTCTTGAGCGACTCGTCTTGAAAATTGCCCCAAGGAATGTGACACACGCAGGGAAATCACTATGGATACATGGTATGTAGTTGAAAATGGACAACAACAGGGACCACATTCCCAGGCTCGGATCCTCCAGGGCCTGCAATCCGGCGTCTACACGCCGGCAACACTCGTCTGGCGGCAGGGCCTTACCGACTGGCAGCCGATAGCCAGCATTGCCGAGCTGAGCAAACCGCTCGCCTCCACGGCTCCTCCGCCTCCCGGCGGCGCCACCGTTGCCCACGAAATCGACTATCAGATTTGCGGCAATGAGATGCAGTTTGTGGAGATCGAGCTCGACCCTCAGGAAAGCGCGGTGGCGGAAGCGGGCGCCATGATGTACATGTCGGACGGCATCGAAATGCAAACCATATTCGGCGACGGCAGTCAGGCTTCGGACTCCGGCGGTTTTTTCGATAAGATGCTCGGCGCCGGCAAGAGACTGATCACCGGGGAGAGTATCTTCACCACGGTTTTCACCTTCATGGGACAGGGAAAGGGCAAGGTCGCCTTCGCCTCCCCCTACCCCGGAAAAATCATCCCCCTCGACCTGCGGCGCTTCAACAACAAGATCATCTGCCAGAAGGATGCCTTTCTCTGCGCCGCCAAGGGCGTCTCGATAGGTGTCGAGTTCCAGAAAAAGATCGGCACCGCCCTGTTCGGCGGCGAAGGGTTCATCATGCAGAAACTCGAAGGTGACGGGCTGACCTTTGTCCATGCCGGCGGAACCATCGTTGAAAAAGAGCTGCAGCCCGGGGAAACCTTGCGGGTCGATACCGGCTGCCTGGTGGCCATGACCCAGACGGTCAATTACGATATAGAGTCCGTCGGCGGCATAAAGTCCGCCGTCTTCGGCGGGGAAGGTTTCTTTTTCGCCTCGCTCCGAGGGCCGGGACACGTCTGGCTCCAGTCGCTGCCGTTCTCTCGACTGGCCGGCAGGATCCACGCGGCAGCTCCGCAAAACAATGCCGGATACTCCACCACGGGCGAGGGCTCGGTACTGGGTGAACTCGGTAACCTCTTCAACCGCTGAGCGGCATCACCCGGCATTTTCCGCCACCGGTGGCGTCCTCCTGCTCGCCACCGGTCCTTAAAGCGTGTGCCTCTGCAAAAACACCCGCTGTTGGTCGAGGGCCGCAGCTTCATGATTTGCCATTTTGACCGCCATGCGGTATAGTAGCGTAGGTTAAGTCTATTTTGCCGGTGATAGATAATGGTAGTCATTTCGACAAATGCTTCGGCGACAGGCAACGTCGCGTATACTACAAGCTTTGGCCAAGCCACGGCTCGCACTCAAAATTCCACCTCGGATACTGCTGCTCAGGGAAATTCGGTTTCCGACCAGGTCACCCTCTCCCCGGAAGGAAAGCAGCTCTCGCAAACATCCGGTAGCCGGCAAACCGACAGCAACCAGGCCCAAAGTCAGTCTTCCAACTCCGCAAACGGCGATGCGCATCTGAGCGAAGCGCAGCAAGAGCAGATCACGAAACTCAAAGCACGAGACCAAGAGGTCCGTACCCACGAACAGGCGCACTTGAGCGCCGCGGGTCAGTACGCCGTGGGCGGCGCCAGTTTTTCGTATCAGCAGGGACCGGACGGCAAACGATATGCCGTCGGAGGCGAGGTACCGATTGATATCAGCGATGCCGATACCCCCGAGGCGACCCTGCAGAAAATGGCGACCGTTCAGCGGGCGGCTCTCGCCCCGGCGCGACCTTCCGGCGCCGACCGCCGGATCGCCGCCGAGGCGGCAGCCAAGGCGACCAAAGCCAGAGAGGAAATCACCCAGGAGCAGCAACAAAAGCTCAAGGGTGATTCCCCATCGTCGACAGCAAATTCCGGCAGCAAGGCCAGCGCCGCCTCCACCAGCAGCAAGACATCCTCCGCTGCAAACTCCGACTCTTCGGCTGCAAACTCCGTCTCTTCGGGTGGGGGTGCCACGAACTCCGCTAGCCGCACCGTCGCCGGAGGCTACTCCGTAAGCTCCATAATAAGTACGTATGAACTGATCGGCGCCCAAGCCTGAAATCGACCAGGAGCTTGGGGCATATCAGGCCCCTATTTGCACGCAAGGCGATTGCAATAGATTAGAAATCAAGTAGTATGCTCACCAATCATCTGCCTGATACCTTCAATGCGGTCGATATTTTGGCTTAACCTTACCCACCACTTTCCGATACAGAGTGTATGCTTACCCAACCCGAAGAGTACAACAGCGCGCTTTTCAGCTATCTCGATAGGTGCCCCACCGCTTATCATGCCGTTGCCGCCATTCGCGAGGAACTGGTGAGCAACGCAATGATCGAAATACGAGAAAACCAGAAATGGCAACTGGAGCCGGGGCACGGCTATGTTGTTATCCGGGAAAACTGCGCGTTGGCAGCTTTCGTGATGGGAAGCAAGCAAAAATTGACGGACGGTTTCCGCATGGTGGCCACCCACGGTGACAGTCCGGGCCTGCAGCTCAAGCCACGAGCCGCGGTGGCATCGACACCCTATCTGCAGCTGGGTGTGGAGGTCTACGGCGGTCCTCTGCTCTCCACCTGGTTTGACCGCGAACTCTCGCTGGCCGGCAGGCTCAGCTGCGTGGGGCGGGATTGCGCACTGGTCGACTACCTGATCGATTTCCGGCGGCCCCTTATGGTTATCCCCAGCCTGGCCATCCACTATGATAGGGAGGCCAACAATGGACGAGCCATCGACAAGCAGAAGTTCATGCCGCCGCTTGTCTCCCAGGCAGCCTCCGACCAACTCCCCGATTTTTCGCAGATTGTTCTGACGCAGCTCCGCGAGGAGCACCCGGATGCCGATATCGAGGAAGTCCTCGGCTTCGACCTCTTCTGTTACGATTGCCGCCAGGCCGGCTATGTGGGAATCAATAACGAATTTCTCTGCGGCGGCCGCCTCGACAACCTGCTCAGCTGCCACGCGGCAGCCACGGCGATGGCCTTGGCTGGAACGGAAAACAACACGCTGTTTTTCTGTGCCAACCATGAGGAAAACGGTTCGCTTTCTTCCACGGGAGCGCACGGTTCGTTTCTGCGCGACATCTTCGCCCGGCTGCTTCCGGACCCCGAAGAGTGCCAGATCGCCCTGCGCAATTCTTTTCTGCTCTCGGTGGACAACGCCCACGCCACGCACCCGAACTTCAAAGACAAGTCCGAGCCGCAGCACCCGGTGCAGCTCAACGGCGGGCCGGTCATCAAGATCAATGCCAATCAACGGTACGCCACCAGCAGCCGCTCCGCCGCGCTCTGTAAAATGGTGGCTCGGCAAGCCGGGGTCGAGGTGCAGGAATTCGTCATGCGCAGCGACCTCGCCTGCGGCAGCACCATCGGTCCCATGACCGCGGCAAGCCTTGGTCTGGAGACCATCGACATCGGCGCGCCCACCCTGGGCATGCATTCCATCCGGGAACTGACCGGACGCAACGATCCCCATCTGCTTTTTCAGCTCATCCGGGGATTTCTCGCGTCACCAACCACCAACCGGCGCGCAACGTCATGAGAACGACCGGATACTCCCTGCTCATAGCACTGGTGCTCCTGCCCGCTTTGCTCGGCTTGAGCTGCACAGGCGCTTCCGGCCAATCCGACCTGTACACCTATGTACGCAAATTCCAGAAGACAAGCCTCTCCCAGGAAGCCCTGCACCGTATCAAGAAATATGATGAACTCATCGCCTACTTCACGGGATTTAGCTACATCCGGCCCCACCACCGGGTGAACCCGGACTTCGTCAAAGCCCTGATCCTGGCCGAATCGGGAGCAGACCCCCAGGCCGTCTCCAACAAGAAGGCACTCGGGCTCGGCCAGATCATCCTGTCCACCGGACGACTGGCAGGCAGGGAGCTGGCGAAAACGGGGACCACCTTTCGCTACGTGCCGAAATCCACGCTAATCGATATCGATCGCCAGGATCTGTTCGACCCCGCAACCAATATTCTTCTCACCTGTTATCTGCTCGCCAAATACAACGCCATGTTCGAAGGCAAGCTCGAACTGGTGCTCTCGGCCTGGAATGCCGGCGAACACACGGAGTCGCTGCGTTACGGGCAATACGCCCCCTATGAGGAAACCAAGACCCTGATCGGCCGAGTCAACGGCTACTACCTCTTTCTTCTCCGACGCCATCAGGCGTTATGGGAAGAAAACCTCGCTTACTGATAAAAAACCCCACATGTACAGAGGTTGACGGCAAATAATTTATTGCAAATGTCAATAAATTATTTCATTATATGCTTGTTTGCTAAACTATTTGTACCACATCCATCCATTTGATTTAGTGAGATTTGTAATGCATTGTCGTTAATATATGAATGCGGAAGCGGTCCTGACAGGCTACAGATCCTACTCCGTGGCAATTGACAAGAAGATGTGTCATTTGTAGATATCACCAATGTTTTTAATAGTTGCGTTTCCATTTGGACAGGTGCGAAAAATAGAAACCGACACTACGCCGCATTTCTCTGATGACTGCTTCCCCCTCTTACCAGCATATCGCCACTCTCTATAAATTCTGCGCGCTCAGCATGCACTACCCCGATAGTGAGTGGTTCACCGAAGAATATAGAAAAAGCCTCTTTTCCTTGCTCGATACCCTCGGAGCCGACCAGGAGAAAAAGGAACTCATGGAGGCCTTCAACGACTGTACGGACCCTCTGGAAACCCTGCAGATCGAGCACACCCGGTTGTTCATTAACGGCATACCGCACGTGGCTGCCCCTCCGTATGGTTCGGTTTATCTGGATAAAACGCTCCAGGGACCGCACACGGAAAAGACGATGCGGTTCTATCAGGACCACGGCTATACGCTCAAAGAGGGAAGCGATCTCCCAGACCATATCGTTCATCAGCTCGAATTCCTCTCTCTTCTCGCTGAACAGGGCAACGGGACTGCGGAGTCGGAGTTTTTGCGTAGCATTTTCCTGCCCTGGTTCAGCAGGTTTCTTGCACGGGTAAAGCAGGAAGCCAAACATCCGTTTTACTGCGTACTTGTTCAACTCATTGATTATTTAACGAAGGAGGAAAACGAACATGGCATTCAAATTGACGAGGCGTAGATTTCTGCAATCCGCCTCTCTGGCAGCCGTTTCCATACCGCTTTCACAAGTTGCCTCTGCCAAACAGATCGGCTTTGTGCCCTCTCCGCTTGAAGCGAAAGGATCGCTCAAGGAGAAGACCGTCACCGGCGGTGTCTGCGAGATGTGCTTCTGGCGCTGTCAGCTGATCGGTAAGAAACACGGGGACAGGCTGATAAAGCTCGAAGGTAATCCCAAGTCCATCGACAACGGCCTCACCATTTGTGCCCGCGGTAATTCCGGCATCAAGCTCCTCTATGATCCGGACCGTCTGAAATACCCCTTGAAAAATGTCGGAGAGCGGGGCAAGCCGGTCTGGAAACGGATCAGCTGGGACGAGGCCTTGAAGGAATGCAGCGCCAAGCTCAAAAAGGTGGCTGACACCCACGGCCCCCAAGGTATCTGCATGTTCCCCCACGGCTCGACCGCGGGCTACCCCATGGATTTTCTCGAGCGCACCGTCGGCACCCCGAATATCTGCGAAGCTTCCTTCTACACCTGCCGCGGCATGCGCGATATGGCATATTACACCACCATGGGGTATGCACCGGGTGAAAACGTCGATATGCCCAACGCCAAGGCCATCCTGCTGCTCGGCACCCATATCGGCGAAAACGTACACGTCTCCCATGTGAAGCGGTTCATCGAGGGACTGCAGCGGGGCGCCAAGCTGGTAGTGGTCGATCCGCGCTATTCCGCTTCCGCGGCCAAATCCGATATCTGGGTGCAAATCAAACCGGGTACCGATACCGCCTTCCTGCTGGCGATCATGAACTATCTGGTCGAGAGCAAGAAGTATGACAAGAAGTTCGTTGAAAATCATACCGATGGCTTCGACAAATTCGCCAAGGGCATCAAGGAATGGACCTTCGAGAAAGCGGCCAAGGAATGTGAAGTTCCTGCCGACACCATCAAGGAGGTCGCCGACCTGCTGGCCGCCAATGCCCCCAGCGTCAGTATTCATCCCGGCCGGCACGTTTCCTGGTACGGCAACGACTTCCAGCGCGAGCGAGCCCTGGCGTGCCTGACGGCCCTGCTTGGCGCCTACTTCGTCCCCGGCGGCTGGGTTCCCGGCAAAGGCCCAAAAGTCGGCGATGTCAGTTGGGCCAAAGAGGAGCGCGACGAGGAGCACAACCTCAACGTCAACAAAGACGATGAGATGATCTACCCGTTCGTGCCTCCGGGCACCCCGATGAAGCTCATCCGCGATGCGGCCTTGAGCGGAAAACCCTATCCCATTAAAGGCTGCGTGGTATGGGGGCAGAACCCGATCCAGACCATGCCGGACCAGGGGCGGATGGAGAAGGTGCTCAAGCAGATGGACTTTGTGATGTGCGTCGACGTTATGCCCACCGATATCACCATGTGGGCGGACATCCTGCTGCCCGAGGCGAGCTACCTCGAGCGCTACGGCCTGATCCATACCGGAACTCAGTGGGATTTCTCCACCAAGCACCGGCAGTTCATCGCCGCGAGGATGCCGCTGGTCGCGCCGATGTTCGAGCGCCGCGATCACGTCTTTATCACCAACGCCATCGCCACCGGCATGGGCTACAAGAACAAGATCCCGGTCGCCAACGTCGAGGAGATGGTTGATAAGAACCTGAAGGTAGCCGGCACTTCTCTGGCGCAGATGCGCAAGGAAGGCGGCATCCATATCCGCGACGGCAAAGATCCGTATGGGATTCCCGAGGATTTCGAGGTTGCCCTCTACAGCGAGGACATCGAGGACGCCGGCTTCCCCGCCGTGCCCACTTACGTGCCGGTGGAACAACCGCCTGCCGGGTTTGCCCGCCTGCTTTACGGTCGGGTGCCCGTCCACTCGTTCAACCGGACCCAGAACAACGTCTGGCTGCACCATGAAATGCCGGAAAACCCGGTATGGATCAACGACAAGGTGGCGGCCAAGATGGGACTCAAAGACGGCGACAAGGTCGGCTTCGTCAACAACGAAGGGGTGAAATCCAGGACCACGACCTCGGTCAAGGTTACCCCGGGTCTGAGGAAAGATACCGTCTTTATGGCCCACGGCTACGGCTCGCAGAATCCGCTGCTGACCGTGGCGGTCAATGCCGGTGTCGACGATCAGAGCCTGATCACCAAGCCCGCTATCGATCCGGAGACCGGCGCCTACGGCATGAGGACCAATTTTGTCAAGATCATCAAGGATGGCAAGGTGCTGGACATTCCGGCTTAACGTTCACGCTCACTTACGATCCCTTCGGAGGAATTGAGATATGCAATACGGAATGATAATAGATCTTGAGAGATGCGTCGGCTGCCACGCCTGTGCCATCGCCTGCAAGGCGGAATGGGACGTTCCGGTGGAATATGGCCGGAACTGGGTGCGCAGCATGGGGCCGACAATTGTCGAGGGCGAAATGGCTTCGACATATTACCCGGGATTGTGCAACCATTGCACCAAGCCCGCCTGTACCCCGGTCTGTCCTGCCGACCAGGTCAAGGCCACCTTCAAAGACCCCGTCACCGGGGCCACGAAAACCATGGACATCGCCGCCACCTGGAAAGATCCCTTTGACGGCACCGTCCAGATCGACAAAAACCGTTGTATTGGTTGCGGCGCCTGCGTTGAGGCCTGCCCCTACGGCGCCAGGTACGTCAATCCCAATTTGACCGACGACGTCTCAGAGGATGGCAAGGCCGACAAGTGCACCTACTGCCGCCCGCGGCTGGAGGCAGGCGCCGAACCCGCCTGTGTGCAGACCTGCATCACCGGCGCCAGGATCTTCGGCGACCTTGACGATCCGGCATCCGATGTTGCCAAATATGTCAAAAACGGCGCCAAGGGTATCGAAGCCAAGGGTGGCGACCTGGGGCCGAATTCCCGTTATTTTGGGAAAAAGAAAGACATGTCTCTGCTGTTTGCCACCGAGACGCCGGAACTCGCCAGCATGGAGCCTATCCATCGCCGGGCTCTCCTGGCATCACTTGGCAACAAGGCAAAAAATGCAGTTGGCAGTGCCGGTCTGCTCGGCATCACCGGTGCCCTGATCCTTGGCGCCAGCAAGAAAAACACCGAAAAAACTGAAGAATAAAGCGTTCTGAGCGCATCTCTTTGCTCGGATGCATTTCGGGCCATAATCATCTGTTTGATTATGGCCCGTTTTTTTTGTAACATTCTAAAAGGATGCAGGAGGTCGCCGCAACGGTGGGCGTTCAACACTCCGGTGCGCCGCGATCGCTGTTAGCAAAAAATGTAACCGTTCACCTCCTCCCTTGTCTTCTGCTAATAAACGGTTACATTCTCCAGCCGTATGCCCATCAGATAAGCCGTCGCTTATTCCATCTTTCCGGTAGTCCGGCGGCTGCCAACAACCGAAGCTTTTTCGCAACCATACAAAGGAAACCCATGAGCGCAGACGATAAAAAAATCATCTATTCGATGATTAAGGTATCGAAATTCTATAACACCAAACCGGTCTTGAAAGACATCTCCCTCTCCTACTTCTATGGCGCCAAAATCGGTGTTCTGGGACTCAACGGAGCGGGAAAGAGTACTCTGTTGAGAATCCTTGCCGGTATCGACACCGAATACAACGGCAAAACGGTGATCTCCCCCGGACTGAGCGTGGAATACCTGGACCAGGAACCAAGGCTCGACCCCGAGAAGACGGTCCGGGAGATTGTCGAGGAGGGGGTGCAGGCAACAGTGGATCTGCTCGCCGAGTTCAACGCTATCAACGAAAAATTCGCCGAACCGATGAACGACGATGAGATGCAGCAGCTCATCGACCGCCAGGCCCAGGTTCAGGAACAGCTCGACAACCTCTCCGCCTGGGATCTCGACAGCCGGCTGGAGATGGCCATGGACGCCCTGCGCTGCCCACCGGCCGATACCCGTTGCGGGGTGCTCTCGGGCGGCGAACAACGGCGGGTGGCGTTATGCCGGATTCTCTTGAAAAAACCGGATATTCTGCTGCTTGATGAGCCCACCAACCACCTCGACGCCGAATCGGTGGCCTGGCTCGAACACCATCTGCAGAGCTACGAGGGCACCGTCATCGCCGTGACCCACGATCGGTATTTCCTCGACAATGTCGCCGGCTGGATCCTCGAACTCGACCGAGGGGTTGGCATTCCCTGGAAAGGCAACTATTCTTCGTGGCTCGAGCAAAAGGAAAAGCGGCTGGCCCAGGAAGAAAAGAAAGAGAGCAGCCGCCGCAAGACCCTGCAGCACGAACTCGAATGGATCAGGATGTCACCGAAAGGGCGCCGCAGCAAATCCAAGGCCCGCATCAACTCTTATGAGAAGCTGCTCGGCCAGGAGAGCGAAAAACTCGAGCGCGAACTCGAACTCTTCATCCCGCCGGGTCCGCGCCTGGGTAAAGTGGTCATCGAGGCGGAGCACGTCCGGAAGAGCTTCGGGGACCGGCTGCTGGTGGACGATCTCAACTTCACCCTGCCCCCGGGCGGCATAATCGGCGTCATCGGTCCCAACGGCGCCGGTAAGACCACGCTGTTCAAGATGATTACCGGTCAGGAACAACCCGACGCCGGCTCCTTTACAACAGGTGAGACGGTAAAACTCGCCTATGTCGACCAGACCAGGGATTCGCTCGATGCGGAAGCGACCATCTGGGAAGCCATCACGGAGGGGCAGGACCGGATCTGGCTCGGTACCCGTGAGGTGAACAGCCGGGCCTATGTTGCCAAATTCAATTTCTCCGGCTCCGATCAGCAGCAGAAAGTCGGTCAACTCTCCGGCGGTCAACGCAACCGGGTCCATCTCGCCCGAATGCTCAAGGAAGGAGGCAACGTTCTGCTGCTCGACGAACCCACCAACGACCTTGACGTCACTACCTTGCGCGCGCTCGAGGAGGCCCTGGAAAACTTCGGCGGCTGCGCGGTGGTGATCAGCCATGACCGCTGGTTCCTCGACCGCATCGCCACCCACATTCTCGCCTTTGAAGGCGATTCGGAAGTGATCTGGTTCGAAGGAAACTACTCGGATTATGAAAAAGACCGAAAAGCCCGGCTGGGCGCGGAGGCGGATCAACCGCACCGGATACGGTACAGGCAACTCACCCGGTAACGGCGGTTTTACGGCTGAGGGCAGTGAACGAGAGGCTGTACGTTCACTGCCAAAATGTTGTCGAAAACGGGCAAGGTCGGCAAGGCTGTGAGTTACAGGGATTTCACCTCAGCGAGCATTTGCTCGAGTTGGGGCATGAGCGTTCTGGCAAGGTCGACCTGACCGGCCTTGCTGTCGGCCTCGATACGCTTTGCCAGTTCCGAGATTCCCTCAATACCCAGGCTGGACGAGGCGCCTTTGACGGAGTGCGCCGCACCGGCCACCTGTGCGGCGTTGTTTTGCGCGATACCGGTTTTGATCAACTGGAGATCGGAAGCGAACGAGGTCTTGAAAATATCCAACAGTTCCTGCAGCAGCTCCGTATCGTCGGCTGCCTGTTCAAGCGCAAATTTTCTGTTCCATTTCAACAGTCCCATATTCATCTCCCGTATCACCTGTTTATAGCCCGTTCCGCAATTTTCGGGTCAACGTTCATGGTATCACCGTCTCCGGGTAAATTACAAATCATATCCGGAAGGACCGGAGCGGCTACGCAATGCAACACAATCCGGCAGATCTCCGGGCAGCGTAATCCTGCCCCGCCGCTCCAGACAGACCCGTCCGTCAATGTGGTTGACTACAGTCGAGCCCGGCCCTTGCCCCGCTTCGCCGCCATCGACCACCCAGGCCAGCTTCTCCCCGAAAATCCGCCGCACCTGATGGGCGGAGAGCGCCGGTTGTTCCGATGAAATATTGGCGCTGGTGGCGGTGATGGCGCCTCCCAGCATCTCTATGATGCGCCGGGCCTGGGGATGGGGCGTCTGCCGTATGCCGATAGTGGCCGTGCCGGCGGTCAACAGGGGCGATATGGTCGGTGCGGCGGGAAAGACCAGGGTAAGCGGACCGGGCCAATACGACTCGATGAGCGGCCGGTACGCCTCGGGGACCGCCGCCACCAGCGGATGGAGCTGTTCGAGTTGAGAGATAAGCAGCAGGACCGGTTTGTCGACGGGCCGTTGCTTGAGGCGAAACAACTCGGCCACGGCCTGTTCGTTTGCTGGATCGACAGCGAGGCCGTAATAGGTCTCGGTGGGAATGCCGACCACCCCACCCCGGCGAATGGCCTCGACGGCCCGCCGGAGGGAATACTCATCCGGCGGGCTCTGACTGTTACCGCGTTTCAATGCTGCGAGCCTTTTTCTCGACCTCTTCCGCCATGTGCTCCCGGAACCTCGCCAGTCTGGCGGCAAGCTCCTCGTCGCCAAGCGCCAGAATCCGGGCAGCCAGCACGGCGCCATTCTTGGCGCCGGCCTTGCCGATACCCATGGTGGCCACCGGAACTCCCGGCGGCATCTGCACCGTTGCCAGCAGCGCGTCCATGCCCCGCAGGGAAGAGGCATCAAGCGGCACACCGATAACCGGAACATCGGTATGCGAAGAGAGAACACCCGCCAGGTGCGCCGCCATGCCGGCGCCGGCAATGATTACCTTGATTCCCCGCTCCCTGGCTGTTCTGGCATATTGGACGGCGCGCTCGGGAGTTCTGTGGGCAGAGGCCACGGTCATTTCCCAACCAATGCCCATCTCGCTTAAGAAGTCGGAAGCCGCCTGCATTACCGGCAGGTCGCTGTCGCTGCCCATCAATATGCCTACCACGGCTTGCTTGCCGCTTACGCTAAGCCGACGCAGCGCCTTGGCCCCGATATCGCGCCTGACGTAACATTTAGGCCAACTAATGCAGTCCACCGCCTTGTAGGCGGTATCAATCGCCTCTTTCAAGCCGGAGCCGATGGCGGTGATACCGAGCACCCGACCGCCGCTAGTGACGATTTCCTGGTCCTTTTGCGCGGTGCCGGCATGAAACACCACAACTCCGGGGAGAGCGGCAGCATCGTCCAGTCCCGAGATCGCCAGCCCTTTTTCATAGCTACCGGGATAGCCTCCGGCGGCCATAACCACACATACGGTCGGCCGCGGATCGATGCGCAGATCGATCGTATCGAGTTTGCCGGCGACAGCGGCCTCGAAAATATCGACGATATCGGTCTCGAGCCGCATCAAGAGCGGCTGGGCTTCCGGGTCGCCGAACCGGCAATTGAATTCGAGGACATTGATGGTATCACCATCGATCATAAGCCCCGCATAGAGCATCCCCTTGTAGGGGCGTCCCTCAGCGGCGAGGCCGCGAATCGTCGGCAGCATCACCCTTTCCATCACATAGTCACTGATTTGCTGGGTGACGACCGGCGCCGGCGAATAGGCCCCCATGCCGCCGGTATTCGGCCCGCTGTCTCCTTCGTAGATCGCCTTGTGGTCCTGGGAGGTTGGCAGGGGCAGAACCGTCTTGCCGTCGGTAAAGGCGATAAACGACGCCTCTTCACCGGTCAAGCACGATTCGACGACGATGGAGTCCCCGGCTTCGCCGAAGGCCTTGTCCTGCATGATCAGGTCCACCGCTTCTTTGGCCTCTTGGGTGGTAGCTGCGACGATCACCCCTTTACCGGCAGCCAGGCCGTCCGCCTTGACGACTATAGGAGCGCCACAGGCATCGATATACTCCTTGGCCGCATCGCCTTCGGTGAAAACCTTGAATGGAGCGGTAGGGATATTGTATTTGTCCAGGAACTGCTTGGTAAAGACTTTACTTCCCTCGAGAATTGACGCCGCCTTGCTCGGCCCGAAGATCTTCATCCCGTGTTCTTCGAAGAGATCGACAATCCCTTCGACCAGGGATGCCTCGGGGCCGACCACTGTCAGGTCGATCTGCTCCCGCTGGGCAAGATCCAACAGGCCGGCGATATCCGTAGCGGCAATGTCCCTGCACTCGGCCAACTCCGCGATCCCGGCATTGCCTGGAGTGCAGAAAATTTTCGAGACTCTGGGACTCTGTTTGATTTTCCAGACCAGCGCGTGTTCCCTTCCTCCTGAACCTACAACAAGTACCTTCATATCGAAAACTCCATAAAATAATAAATGATGGCAACCACCTTCCGTGCTGGCCACAGTGAAGACATGGTGAACCTGCCGATCAATACAATATCGGTTTTGAGCGTTGACAAACCGTATTCGAGCTAGTAGATGAATGAATAACCATTCACTAACAGCCTGGACAGAGGGCGAAAGGACAAAGTCCCCATCCAGAAACGACTATATATTCCTAACCCGGATATCACCCCGGCCAAGGTTGACATGTGGGCGTGCGAGGCGGTTTTGCGGCAGCCGGCAAGCATGGTCCCGCTCAGACCGGGATTATGAGCAATCCAGGCAGAACATCGCTGCTGGCACCATTTGGACCCGGCGCCAAGCAGTTGCCTGTGATGAGATGTATCGTGTTTCTCTAATGGAAATAAAATATATCGTTTCCGGGTGGTTATATAATTTTCTATGCACGCTTGATTTCTCTATGAGAGCTGTAAATAAACACGCACGGATCATTACGGCGGCAACGAAAGTATTTGCCAAAAAAGGTTTTTTCAACGCCAGAATATCCGATATCGCCAAAGAAGCCAAGGTAGCAGACGGCACAATCTACCTCTACTTCAATAACAAATACGATATCCTCATCTCCGTGTTCGAAGAGGAGATCGGCAGGCTGATCGAACAGGTGAAAAAAGCGCTTGCAGAAGAAACGAGCCCGTGCAAAATGCTGGAAATTTTTGCCACCCGGCACCTGCAGGCGATGAAAAAAAACAAAAACCTGGCCGAGGTCATCCAGATCGAATTGCGACAAACCAATAAAATCGTCAAAGACTACCGCAACACGACGTTCACGGAATATATCGACATCGTGGCGGATATCATCCGCGCCGGCCAAAAGCTCAAGATGTTTCGCGCTGAGATTATGCCGGATCTTGCCAAGAGAGCGTTTTTTGGTGCTTTAGACGAGATATCCCGGGTCTGGAATATCTCGCTGGAGACCCACTATACCGTCGAGGAGACTTCTAACCAGATCCTGCTCATCTTTCTCCAGGGTCTGCAGACACAAAGCGTCTGAGTTCGCTGGGCAATACCCTTTTCGGGTATCACCTTAGGAAAATTTCGATGCCGTTATGGTAACCACCTCGAACTCACGGGTGCCGCCCGGAGTCTTGGCCGTAACCTCGTCCCCCACCTCTTTTCCCAGCATGCTCCGTCCCAGCGGCGACAATACGGAAATAGACCCTTTTTTCACGTCCGCCTCTTCGGGCCCGAGCAGTTGGTAGGTAACCTCCTCGTCGGTATCGAGGTCGAGCAGCGTCACCACCGTGCCGAATACCGCATTGCTCACGGAAACCTTGGCACAATCGATCACTTCGGCCCGGGAAATCTTGTCTTTGAGTTCGAGAATGCGCCCCTCGATATATCCCTGGCGTTCCTTGGCGGCATGATACTCCGCATTTTCCTTCAGGTCGCCATGCCCTCTGGCGACCTCGATGGCCCTGACAACCTCTATGCGGTCCACCTTTTCCAGCCGACTCAACTCATCTTTCATCCTTTGATGGCCGTTCACTGACATCGGAATACGTTCTACCATTCTATCCTCCCAAAAAAAAATTCCTGCCTGGTGTTGTCACCTCCCCCGGACAGGAAGAAAAAAATCGCTATTCAGCTGAACTTACCAACGATAGACGAGTGATACCGAAGCACTACGTTCATCGTAGTCACTGTTGCCCGCAAACAACAGGTTACCTTTTAATAGAAAATTGTCGCTCATTTCAAGAAAAATATCAAAACCGCCACTGTAGATAATCTCCTTCTCCGATTCATAGCCGACGGCAAAATTCAACGTATAATAACTCGGAGCCTTCCCAAAGACATCAAAATGTTGCAGTAAATGATGCAGACGAAAGCTCAGCTGGTGCCGCCAGTAATCACCCGGGCTCCAGTACGGCAAGGAGTTACTGACCACCCCGGACTCCGGATCGGCAATTATCTCGTTGGCCAGCGAGGTCTTTACCAGTTGATAGCTGTATTTAATTTGAAAACTCAGATACTCGCTGAAAATCGAATAGGAAGACCAGAGAGAGATTCTATCCTCGTTATTTTCATCACTGTACCAGCGACGCCGGTATTCCGCACCGACGTTGAGCCCGGTATCTCCTTCGAGCTCAAGCCCGCCGGCAGCGCTCTCCGTGTATATTGCCTGTCGCAGCGCTTCAAGGGTATCGTCGACTACTCCGCGGTCGTAAACCAGGTACCCCTTGAGCAGCTCGTCGAGTTGCCGGTCCAAGCGAACGCCACCGACAACGATCGTGTCGGCGTTTGGGGAATCGAGCATATGCAGTCCGGCATTGAAATCCAGAGAGGTCGTGTCGCTAAAATCTATCTTGCCTTGACCTTGAACCTCCAGGCCATTGTTATCCTGATCGCCGTCCTCCTGTTGATAGGCGATCCGGTTGAGATCGAGATGAAACTCGCTGGATACATGGGGGACGAACCGGAGGTTGAAGCCCGCACTTTGCTTCACCATATCGATAGCACCTTCGCGACCCTTTTTCTGCAGATACCCATAGGTCGCCGCCGTGGTCGGAGCCAGGGCCCGCTGGTTACGCCGGATCGACGCTTCGAGTTCCGGAGTTTTTTCGCCCTCTTTCTCCAGAGTCTTATACACTTCGGCTTCCTTGCCGTAGTCGCCAAGCCGCTGATACACCTTGGCGAGATCGATCAGCCCCTCGGGGTTCTTCTCTTCCTGGATACTGCGTTTGGATTGCTTTTCCGCGGCGATATAGCGGTTTTCTTCCACAGCCTTACGAAACGAGTATTCCTGTCTGACCACCTTCTCCCATCGGTATTGCGCATAGAGCCCAGCCAGAATCTTCGCTTCCGGGGAGTTGAGCAGCGAGAGAAACCCATCCTTTTCGGCCAGTCCGTTCAGTCGATCCAGATAATTCGTATGACCGGTGGTAAACAGACGCCGGAAGAACCTGCCGGCGCCCTCGGTTTTCTGTTTTTCCGGGGCCAGATTTTCCGCCTTGAGCCGTTTCTGGAACAGCGTGTTTACCGGAGGGTTCAACATTGCCTGGTAGACATCGAGTGATTGCTGTTGCTTGTCCAGCCCCCACAACGACCTGGCTTCGAGAAGTTGGGATGCAAAAGAATCCAAGAGCGCGGTCGATCTCTTCAATTGGTCGAGAACATACCGGTAATGCCCCTGCCGAAATTCGAGTTGGAGGTAGCCGTGAAAGAAAAAGGGCTCATGCGGATACTGTCTGTGCAGTTTGAGATAGGCGACGGTTGCCTGAGCGATCTTGCCCGACCGGCGAAGAAGCGAGGCCTTCATCACCCTGGCGCGCAAGGATTGAGGATAGAGCCGGGATATCCTGTTGAGCATTGCCAGAGCCGCGGTATCATCATGGAACCGCTGGGCAAGGGCCACCGAAGAGAACAAGCCCGGCACCCCGCCGCTCTCACTGTGGGCGGCCAAGGTTTCGCGGATATACTGTTTGGCGCGCAATTTGCCGCCACCGCTCAGGAGGGCCCGAAAAAAACGGATCTCGACGCTTTGGCTCTCTTGGCTTGAAAATCTGCCCAGAAACGGTTTGAGCTTGTCCACCTCACCAGCCTGAAGGTAGAGGCCGCATAGCTGACCGATAGCAGCCGACACCTCTCTGGCATGCGGACTCGGCGTGCTCTTTTCCCACCTCTCGAGATACTGCTTGAGTTCACCGATGGCCCGGGAGAGTTCGCCATCCGCTTGCAGCAGCCTGATATACACCCCCAAAAGTCGCCGGCTGTACTCGTCATAGGATGTTTTCCACGACTGGTCCCGAAGATTGTCGGTGAGAAAACCAAAGAGCGCCCAGCCATCTTCGTTTGCCTTGGAATCGAGCGAACAATCGATGAGCATCAGGGCGGCCTTTTTTACCTCGATGCCCTCAACCAGCATATCTCGCAACACCTGCTGGGCCGCAAACTCCTCCCCTTTCATCCGCAAGGTTGTAGCCTGGTGCAAGAGAATCCTGCCACGCTCCTGAGCTGAAAGCCACGAGGCCGCCAACAATCGACGATAGAGCCCGCCAGCCTCGGCAAACATGCCATTGAGGCGCATACTCTCCAGGTAGGTCAGGCACAAATCAAGATCCTGCCTGGAAATGGAGCGGGACTCAAGCGGTGCGCCAAGCTGTTCAAGTGCCGTGTAGAAGCCGAGCCGCCCCGCCAGTCGGATACCCTCGCGTCGTGCCTCGAGCGAGTGCGGCCGCAGCCGCACGGCCTGCAGGAAAGATTTGAGAGCAACAACGCCCTTACCCACTTTTCGCGCGAGTCGACCCCGCTTCAGGTAATAGTCGGCCGTATGATACTGGTCTCCCCGAACCTTGTCGAGAAAGGTGAAGGCGGCTTGGAAGTTGCCAACGCTGCTATAGAGGTCGGCAAGCCGCAGAGCGGTTGCGTCGTCACCGCCGCCATGGAAGTAGGTAAGGCGCAAGACGCTGATGAGCGGCTCGATTTTACCCTGCTTTTCCAGGTCGGCGGCCATCAAGCGAAAAATTGCCAGGCTGTTGCCGGTGAGTTTCTGCAAATCCTCCCAGAGTCGATCCGCGCCGCCGTTTTCCACAATGGCCAGCAGTTCACTGGCTATGGTTTGGCGAACTGCCTCCATCTCGTCCGCCGCCTCATGGTCACTGGGCACCATTTGCAGATATTTTTCATAGAAACGCAGTGCCTTGTCGGCGCGATGCATCTCCTTGAAATAGATACGGCCGGCCGAGAGCAGCAGCTCCGGTTCAACGCGGGGATCATCACGGATTATGGCCAGCATATGCGGCAGGGCCTTGACCGGTTTGCCATTGTCGAGCCAGTACCTGAGCAGCTTGCGTTGATACGGGAGATACTTGGGATCACGTTGGAGATACTCTTGCCAGAACCTGGCTGCACCTCCCTCATGGCCGGTATCCGCGTACATATCCGCGGCCTCCATGAGCAGGATTTTGTCGACCGGGAAATTGTCGATCAGGGTCGAGTAGTAGTCTCTGGCCTTCTTGTTGAACCCAAGCTCATAGGCATACCTGGCCAGTTCGTGCAGCAGCACCGGATCGTTGCGCCGGCGTTGATAGAGTTCTTCCATGAGCACAAAAGCGTAACTTTTGCGGCCCAGCCGTTGCAAGCCTTCAACCAGTCCCGCCAGCGCCCGTACGCCCTCCCTGCCTTGCGGATGCTGGGAATAGACCTGCCCGAGGTAGCTCACGGCTTTGCTGTAATCCCCCTTTTTCAGGGCGACCCGGCCTGCCAGATCCTGGTAATCGAGACGGTAGGGATTTGCTTCGATGAGGCTCTCAAGCTGGTTGGAGAGGCTATCGTAGTCGTGGAGTTCAAACAGGACCTTGCAGTATTCCCATCTGGCCTCCTCGATTTGCGGTTTTTTGCGGATAAGGTCTTTGTAATACTGCGCCGCCGCCCTCATATTGCCCTGGCGCGCCATCTCCCTGCCGGCATCCCAGTACTTCTTCCACTGCGGGATGCGGGCCGAGTCCAGCGGGATGATTTCGCGTTCCGGGGTGATCCCGCCATAAAGCGGCAACGGTACGGCCAGGGCTACAGCCAACACAACAAAAAACGCGTGACTGAATACGATTGCGCTCAGCCTTTTCACTGCCATAGACAAGGTCCGATGGGGCGGCGGGATTGGATTGGCGGATATTTCCCCGGTCCGGCCGGCAAGCGAGACCGCCGCCTCCCGGGGAGGGCGCCTTGCGTATCCTGCAGCCGACCGGAACTTCTGCAAAGTGAACGTGCGCAGTAGTCATGCGCCAGGTGCTATAGATAGTACCTTTTTATGGTTTCGACAACATATGTCTGCATCTCCTGCGTCAATTCCGGATAAATCGGCAGGGCGATCGTCTCCTCGGCAGCCCTCTCGGCTTCGGGCATGGACCAGTTGTCGGCTTCGGCGCCGAGGCACTGCTGCCGGTGCAGGGGAACCGGATAGTAGATCTCGCAGCCAATATCGTTCTGCAGCAGCCAGTCGCGCAGGCCGTCGCGCCGCCGGACCCGGAGGACATACTGATTATAGATATGATAGGTGTTGTCGGCCGGTGCCTCTTGGGTGCGGTAAACGGCCTCCGGCAACACCACGTGCCCGTCTTCGACCAGCCGGGTGTTGGCAAAGAGTCGATTGTACAGGGCGGCGTTTTCTGCTCTTTTGCGGTGCCAGCCGTCAAGATGCGGGAGCTTGACCCGCAAGACGGCCGCCTGAATGGCATCGAGGCGGAAGTTGCCGCCGACCATGGAGTGATAGTATTTAGGATGGGCGCCATGATTGCGCAGCAGCTCCACCTTTTTGGTAAAATCATCATCGACGGCGACGACCATGCCGCCATCCCCTGCGCCGCCAAGGTTTTTGCTCGGGAAGAAGGAAAAACAGCCGGCGGTGCCCATGGCGCCCGCTTTTACCCGACGCAGCCGGCCATCCTCGACGAAAGGATACTCGGCGCCGATGGCCTGGGCCGCATCCTCGATCACCGGCAGTTCGTAGTGCTTGGCCAACTCGAGAATAGCCGCCATATCGGCGCACTGCCCGTAAAGATGGACCGGGATAATCGCCTTGATCTTTCTTGCGGTATCGGCGGCGAGCGCCTCGGCCATGCGGGCGGGATCGATATTGTAGGTGCGCGGATCGATATCGGCAAACACCGGCCTGGCGCCCAGCCGCAGGATAACCCCCATGGTGGCGAAAAATGAATACGGAGTGGTGAGGACCTCGTCGCCCTCCCCGATGCCCAGAGCCATCAGGGAAACGAGCAGTGCATCGGTGCCGCTGGAAACCCCGACGCCGTGCGGGGTGCCGCAGTATCGGGCCACTTCGCTTTCCAGCCCGGTAACTTCAGGCCCCTGAATATAACGGGTCGAGCGCATAACCCTGTTCACCGCGGCGATCAGGTCCTCCTCCAGATGGGTAAACTGCGCCTGCAGATCAAGCAAAGGTACTTTCATAAGTATCGTAGATTGGAATTTCGGTAGATGGTTTGCAGGAGACCTCGAAGTCGGGCCGAAGCCCGACGGGTTCCTACTCTTTGGATGTGATCACGATCTTTTCGCCGTCGAAGAAGTCGACGATATCGGGCATTTCCGCTTCGAGGTATTTTTTCATCTTTTTGAGCAGGTTGACCTCGATCTGCCTGACCCTCTCGCGGGAAATGGCGAATTTGTCGGCGATATTCTGCAAGGTCAACGGTTCGTCGGTCAGCAGACGCTCCTCGAGGATCATCTTTTCCTTATCGTTGAGCTTGTCCTTCAACACTTCGAGAAGCTCCGAGAGCCGAGCGCGGATTTCCTTGCCGGCCACGGTGGATTCGATGTTCGGACCGTTGCTGGGGATAAAGTTTTTCTGCTCGTCCTCCGAATCGCTTCGCAAAGGGCTCTCCAGCGAAACATCCCAGTTGTCCATGCGCTGGCTCATCTCCACGACTTCACGTTCCTTGACGTTGAGCCGCTCGGCGAGCAGTTTGGGTTCCGGCTGAAAGCCTTGGGCTTCCAGAAGCTTTCGTTCTTTGTTCAGGCTGAAAAACAGCTTGCGTTGCGCCTGGGTGGTGCCGATCTTCACCAGACGCCAGTTGTCCATGATGAACTTGAGAACGTAGGCACGAATCCAGTAGGCGGCATAATAGGAGAACTTTACACCGCGGTAGGGATCGAACTTTTTGGTGGCCTGCACCAGTCCGACATTGCCTTCCTGAATGAGGTCCATGAAATTCTGCATCCAGTATTTCTGGAAATCCATGGCCACCTTGACTACCAGCCGCAAGTTCGAGGAAACCAGCCGGTAAGCGGCCTCCTGATCGCCTGTTTCACGGAATCTGATGGCTAGCTCATCAGTCTCCTCACGCGAGAGCAGTTCATACTGGCTTATCTCCTGCAGATATCGATGGAGAGCAGGGTTACTGAGTGCGGGCAGGTTTTCATCATCGGAAATCGATACGAGATGATGCTGCTGAAACCCGTCATCGGTTTCTTCATCATTCTCATTTTCATTCTCATACTCGACTTCGAGATCTACATCATTCTTACTCATCTGCTTGAAGTCTCCAGACTGTTTATGTACGGCGATTTAGAAAAAGATTACAATTTTACCCTGCCGGGAAGAAAGTGCAATCAATATGTGCAAAACACTGGTTGAAATCCGCAAATATGCTACTATCCGGTGAACGTGGCATCATGCGACCCCGTGCCTGCAACTCCTACGTATTTCATGGGATCAACGTTTCAATCTTGCCACTTTTATGCTAATAGCTAGTGTTCCGCCGATTCGTCCAATATCCAGTATACCCCTTTACTTGTGATTTTTCCAATTGCACACCATGAAAAATATAAGAAACTTTAGTATTATTGCTCACATAGACCATGGCAAATCGACTCTTGCAGACCGCATGATCCAGATTTGCGGGCTCATTTCGGAGCGCGAATTCAAGAACCAGTTGCTGGACAGCATGGATATCGAACGCGAGCGCGGCATCACCATCAAGAGCCAGAGCATCTGCCTGCCCTACACCGCCCGCGACGGTCGGCAATATTTCCTCAACCTGGTCGATACCCCGGGGCATGTCGATTTCAGCTACGAGGTTTCCCGGGCGCTGACCTCCTGCGAGGGCGCCCTGCTGCTGGTCGATGCCGCCCAAGGGGTCGAGGCCCAGACCCTGGCCAACCTCTATCTGGCCATGGAAAACGATCTGGAGATCATCCCGGTCATCAACAAGATCGATCTTCCCTCGGCGGAACCGGAGAAGGTGGCCCTGCAGATCGAAGAGGATCTCGGTCTGGATGGCGAGCTGATCCAGTACTGCTCCGCCAAGACCGGCGAGGGTGTCCAAGCGATTCTCGAGGCCATTGTCGAGCACCTGCCTCCACCCGAAGGCGACCCCTCGGCTCCCCTGCAGGCGCTTATCTTCGACGCCAATTACGACGCATTCCGGGGCACGATTATTTCCGTACGGGTTATCAACGGCAGCCTCAAGACTGGAGACACCATCACCTTCATGTCCAACAACACCGAATATCGGGTGGAAGAGGTGGGCCTTTTCGAGGTCCATCGCCAGGCGGAAAAACGGCTCGAGGCGGGCCAGGTCGGTTATATCATCGCCGGCATCAAGACCGTCCAGGACGCAAGACCAGGCGACACCATCACCCACAGAGATCGCCCTTGCGCAAAGCCCCTGGCCGGTTTTCAACCGATCCAGCAGGTGGTTTTCTCCTCGCTCTATCCTATCTCCACCGACGACTACGAAGATCTGGCCACGGCTCTGGAGAAACTGCAGCTCAACGACGCCGCCCTCTCCTACCAGAAAGACTCCTCGGCCGCCCTGGGATTCGGTTTCCGCTGCGGATTCTTAGGCCTGCTGCATCTCGAAGTCGTCCAGGAACGGTTGGAGCGGGAGTTCGATGTCTCGCTGATCCTTACCGTACCCTCGGTTCGCTATATCTGCCACCTCAAGGACCACACCACGGTCGAGGTTGACAACCCCGCTTACTACCCGGACCCGGCTTTCATCGAGAAGACCGAAGAACCCTTTATCAAAGCCACCATCCTCATGCCGGAACGCTACATGGGGGCGGTAATGACGCTCTGCATGGAGCGACGCGGGGAAAACACCAGCTACCATTACCCTACCCCGGGAAGGATCGAATTTTCCTGCGAGCTTCCCTTAAACGAAGTGATCTACGACTTTTACGATCGCCTCAAATCCATCACCCAGGGCTACGGCTCGTTTGACTACGAAATCATCGATTATCGAACAAGCGATCTGGTGAAACTCGACATCCTGGTCAACGGCGAGCGGGTCGACGCCCTCTCCCAGCTGGTCCACCGCAACAACGCCCGGGCTCGCGGCCTGAATGCCTGCGAAAAACTAAAAGAGGAGATCCCCCGCCAGATGTTCAAGATCGCCATTCAGGCGGCGATCGGCGGCACCGTCATCGCCAGAACTACCATATCCGCGCTGCGCAAGGACGTCACCGCCAAATGCTACGGCGGCGACATCACGCGAAAACGAAAACTGCTGGAAAAGCAGAAGGCGGGCAAAAAGCGGATGAAAACCGTCGGCAACGTCGATATCCCTCAGACCGCGTTTCTTGCGGTTTTGAAATCTGAGCAGAAGTAAATCCGGGCGTGATGCAGGTTCGTAGATTCAGGAAGAATCTCTACCTATACTGGGTGCTTTTCGACAGAGAATTGCCAGAGGACATCTTTCTACACCGTTTATGATGAAGAGGGGCTCCTATTGACTGTTCATCATCTTGTCCAATGCAACTAAGTGTAAACTCTTTGATATTTTCTTGATGGTGGCAAACTTTATGGGTTTTCTCGAAATATTTGATGTGGTAATAAAACCCTATCGTTTTGATTCATTAAACAAATGAGGTGTTCGCTAGAATTAATTAAATTTTTCAAATAAGAAAATGAACATTTTACGGGCTAAATCTTCTGATCTTGATGCGGTGATGGCTATAGTTCGAGCTTGTACCCGCCACATGGAATCACAGGGAATTCCCCAGTGGGACGACAAATACCCAAACCTATCTGTACTTGAGGAAGACATAGCGAAGCGGTCGCTTTTCGTGATGGAGGTCGGTACCATTATCGGTGCTGTGGTACTAAACGACTATCAAGATCCAGAATACGTTGAAGTATCTTGGGCTTATCCTGGAGAGCGAATTCTTGTTGTTCATCGTCTATGTGTTCACCCAGACTCACAAGGCCAAGGTGTAGCGAGCCGTCTGATGGGGTTTGCTGAAAAACAGGCCAAGAAGGAAGGCTGTTCAGCCATCCGTCTCGATGCATTTACCAAAAACCCAGCGGCTGTAGCATTATACGAAAAGAGAGAATATCGAAAAGCAGGAATCGTGAAGTTTCGGACAGGGCCTTTTTACTGTTTTGAGAAATGTATTGAATAATTGTAGGGTTGAATAGCGGGAATTACTTAACGGCGATATAACATGCCGTTTATACAGTAATATTTCGCACATTAGACATAATAATCTCTTTTGCCTGATGGCGTGATGGTCATTTGCTTTTTTATCGAAATAATAATTGGTTATTGCAATAATGCCTCACGCATTGTAACTCTTTTGGAGAGTCTTTAGATAATGGGCCATTTCCAGAAGAAAGTCGAAACAGACCACCATACGGATGGTAATTTTAAAAGCAACGGTCATAGCCCTGGTAGCCTGTCTCGTGCTCGTAATCTCCATGAACCCCTCATTTGATTCAACCAGCCACCAAGCCTTGGCATCGGCCGGTTTGACGTAACTCCCATCGGTAACGATCAAATTGCCCATATAGGGCCGCTCTGCTCGCGATGAAAAACGACGCAACTTCTCTTGAACCAGGCCATGTTTCAGACGTGCTTGACTTGAAGCCTAAAACCCCAAGCTTTCATGATCTTTATGATTGTTTTAAGTGTTGGATTCCCTCGCTCGCTAAGACTTTTGTAGAGCTGTTCCCTGGATAAGCCCGTATCTTCAGCAACACTTGTCATACCTTTGGCCCTGGCTACAACACCAATCGCCTTGGATATATAAACAGGATCACCTGTTTCAAGTGCATCGTTAAGAAAAACCTCAATAGCTTCGAGGCAATCCAGATCTTCTGCGGGATCGTAAACAGATAATTTCTCGGCCACAATTAAACCTCTTTTGCAATTTTTTTGGCCATCTCGATATCGGCGGCTTGAGAGCTTTTGTCCCCGCCGCACAGCAATACAATAATTTCTTTACCCTGCTGTTTAAAATAGATGCGATATCCTTTACCCAGGTGGATTCGCAACTCGCTTACTCCTTCACCTACCTGACCTGGGTCGTTCCGGCAACGATTTTATTAGCAGAAAAATGAAAGTGGCCGGCAGCGCCGCGCGGCTCTGCGGCAGTGCTACAGAGGGGATGATAGCAAAAGAAGAGAAACCTGTTGCGAAGTTGACCTGGTCGAGCCCAAGCAAGAAATTATTGCACTATTTGTATCTTTCTCGCTGTTATGATCCATCGGGTCATTTTGTCTCAGATTGAGCCCAATCTTCAAGCTTGAGCCCGTCAACTCGTGAAAATTCGCGCGTATTGTTTGTTACCAACACGCAGCCTGTAGATATAGCGTGACCAGCTATGGCTGTATCATTGTTACCTATAGGTGTGCCCTTCGCCATAAGTTGCCTTTTAACCTCAGTTGTCGCGTCAACAGCCTCCCTATCCCAAGGAAGCACTTCATCAACCCGTTTGAGGAATTCAGTTACCAATACAGCATGTTTAGGTCAAGCTTTCTTACCAAGTAAACCAAATTGCATTTCTTGATATGTGATAACCGAAATAACTATCCGATGTTGTTTGCCTACAACGGATTGGAGTTTTTCAAGTACAGAAATGGGTAGCTCTCTCATAATGAAAGAGCAAATGCAGGTATCCAACATATAATCAATTTTCTTCTTCAAAATTGAACCGCCCTTCGTCTGATATCACATCTTTTCGTTCGACTAGGAAATCACTATCAGCTTTTTCTACATTTGCAAAAGATAGCCAATCTGGCCGAATAGGCCTCAAGGTGATTACATCACCATTTTTAATGATTTCTAACTCGCCGACCTCATGGTATTCCATATCCCTGGGCAGGCGTACCGCCTGATTTTTGCCGTTTGTGAATATTGAAACTGTTCTCATATCACACCTCCTTAAATATATGCTACATGGGGGCGGTGATGACGCTCTGCATGGAGCGACGTGGGGAAAACACCAGCTACCATTACCCTACCCAGGGAAGGATCGAATTTTCCTGCGAGCTTCCCCTAAACGAAGTGATCTACGACTTTTACGATCGCCTCAAATCCATCACCCAGGGCTACGGCTCGTTTGACTACGAAATCATCGATTATCGCACAAGCGATCTGGTCAAACTCGACATCCTGGTCAACGGCGAGCGGGCCGACGCCCTCTCCCAGCTTGTCCACTGCAACAACACTCGGGCGCGCGGCCTGAATGCCTGCGAAAATCTAAATGACTAATAAGGCTTTGTAGCAAGCCAGATAGTATGTCTGCGACCTTTGCCGGAGGTATGGGCACGAGCCGTGACAACCTCTGTGCGGAATCGGCATTTTTTTAGACGACGAGTGAATTTTTCATCTGAAGCATAAGACCAGACTGCCAAAATACCTCCGGGACTGAGAGCAGAAAAGGATGCATGTAAGCCTGGTAGGCCATAGAGTAGATCATTGGCCACTCGGGTAAGACCGTCAGGACCGTTGTCTACATCAAGAAGTATTGCATTCCAGAAAGCTTTCTTACTCATAATTGTTTTGGCAACATCCTCCTGTTGAACAGATACCCGGGGATCACTCAGAGGGAATCCTGCAAGATGTCCGAAATATTCGCGGTTCCATTTGATGACCTCGGGGACAAATTCTGACACTGTAATCCGTGTATCCGGACTTGAATTCTCAAGCGCTGCGGCCAGCGTATATCCCATACCAAGTCCCCCGATAAGAATGTTCGGGTTGGAGTGATGTTGAAGGCGTTTACATGCAAGCTCGGCCAGGGCATCTTCAGAACCATGAAGGCGACTGTTCATCAGCTCAATATTTAAGATACGGATTGAATATTCCGTGTCACGTCTTCTCAGGATAAGCTCGCCGTCTTCGTTGGGTATTTGCCCTCTATCAAGTTCTTCCCAGGGTATCAAAATATCCTCTCCGGTCTGTAGGTGACTAAAAAACACCTGTGTTAATGGTTACTCCACCGAATTGGTTCTACCGCGTGCATGGCGAATTTCCGTGTCGAGACCAGTTTTAATGCAAGAATGTGGTTTGATCGTACACGGGGACTTGTGCTCAAGCATTGCAAGAACGGAAGCGTAAATTTTATGAAAGCCGGATAGCGAAGATAAACGCGCTATTTCAGTTTTTTGGGAAAGAGTCGATTGAATTCTTCAGGAATACCGGTTTCAAAACTGCACAACTCGTTGGTCTTCGGATGTGTGAAAACGAGTGCCTGGGCATGTAGAGCAAGTCGGCCAATAGATTTTATTTTAGAACCATATTTGGTATCGCCTACCACAGGATGTCCGATTTCCCGCATGTGCACACGGATCTGGTGTTTTCTACCGGTTTCAAGATTTAGCTGCAGCAGAGAAAAATCCTTATTGCTCTTGAGCGTCTTATAATGGGTGACAGCTTTCCTGCCCAGTTTCGGGTTTTGCGAAGAATAGACGATAAGGGCCTTGCTTTCGTTCAAGTAGGAGGTGATAGTTCCGCCTTTGCTTTTGATCTCACCTTCTACGGCGGCTATATAGGTGCGTTCTTTGATTGTCGTGGTCCATGTTTGCTGAATTTCATGTTTGATCTCTTCACTTTTGGCAAAGAGCAGAAGTCCGGATGTTTCCCTGTCTAATCGGTGAACAATGAAAATCTTATTGTCAGGATCTGCGGTCTTCACGTAATCACTTAAAAGAGCATAAGCAGTTTTTCGTCTTTCCTTATCAGTGGCGACGGTGAGAAGGCCCGCCGGTTTAGTAGCAACGATAATGTCATCATCCTCAAAGATTATATCGAGTCCGAGTAGACGTTTCTGCGGAGAATTTTTCTCCCAACTGACCTCTACCACCTGGCCGGATTTAAGTGGGTGATCGAACTGCGTCACCGTTCTATTATTTACCAGTATCTGCTGGTCGCGTAAAACGGCTTTAAGCAGTTTCCGGCTCTTATGAGGGAAGGCCGCGATGAGGCTCTCTAACAATAGAATTTCCTTATCAACGGTAAATACCTCAGATTTTAGAGCTTTCTTTTTTAGCTGATTTGGAAGTCTGGTCTTTTTCATCTTACTCTCTATAGAAAAAAGGTGTTCATCTGGTTGATCATACTATGATGCATGTGCAGAGGATAGGCAATTAACCTTTTTTGCGTCGACAAATCTTCATAAATCAATCTGTTCTGTCGTGTCCTCCTCCCTTATCAGCAGTCAGCAACTGCGTTAATCCGTATATTTAATAGCAAATATTGACGATTCCTATGTTGGAACCGGATCTTGAGGCATATGTCGTTTTGGTAACCGTTCACCAGGGCAACCAAATGCTGGTCAATCCAATGAACTGTAAACGTTCTCCAGGGCCCCAGGTTGGCGTAAGCTGGCTGACGGGCAATAGCCTATCTATGCACGCCAGCCAGATCGCGCCAAGATGGGGTGCTGGTGAACGGTTACTCGTTTTGTGCTGTCTCAGATCATGAGGTCATAGCTCGATGTCAACCAGTTTTCCGCTTTTCTGACCAAGGACCAGCCGATTTGACAACTGAAGTGGCGGATGAGTTCAGGAAGAAGCTACATTATGCAAGACCGGCTTCTGTTTAGCATTTCCATTGCACATCTTTATGCTGAGCTTACCAATATTACGGCTAAAATTCGATAATGGGATGACAGCTAACACTTGACACGACGTACGCAAAAGCGTACCATATTGCTATGGAGGTGCTACTATGAATATTCTCAACGCAACGGAAGCCCGAGCAAAATTGTATACCCTTATTGATGAAACTGCAGCTTCTCATCAGCCTGTCATTATCACCGGCAAAAGAGGAAATGCTGTGCTCGTGTCTGAAGAAGACTGGAATGCAATAGCTGAAACACTCCACCTTCTTTCGGTTCCAGGTATGCGCGAATCTATCAAAGAGGGGCTGGAGCAGGATCTATCGGAATGTTCAATGGAGCTTGATTGGTGACTTGGGAAATCGTTTTCACAAAACAAGCTCAGAAGGATGCAAAAAAATTGGCAAGTACTGGATTAAAGGACAAAGCACAAAAACTTCTCGAAGTAATCCGAGAAAACCCTTTCCAAAACTCGCCACCTTATCAAAAGTTGATCGGGGATCTCTTAGGAGCTGATTCCCGCAGAATCAATATTCAGCACCGGCTCGTTTACCAAGTATATCAACAAGAGCGTATCGTTAAAGTGCTGCGATTGTGGACACATTACGAATAGCCGATGTCGCTGGCTTCAAATTGCGATGCAGGCCGCCTGCAACGTTTTTTGTTTAGTCAGGAATGATTCGAATCTCTGGAAATGATTTTCAGCATAGCCTTGCCGGTAGATATCTTCTTTCGTTATGTTTTGATCTGGTCTTAGAACGTCGAGATTTTCTGAAAAATACGCGAAGCTGTGGGCAATAACGCCAAAAGAAGAAAGGCAAGTTACAAGTGCAGAAAAAGAAAGCAAAGAGAACATCATCGTCTCTTATGGCGAAACGAATTATCAACGATATAAACAGACTATTAGAAAGGAAAATCATCGATATTGATGAAATCAGAAATGCGCATCGCATAGCCGAGGAACTGGAGGCGCACATCCATTCCGACACTGAACTCAAGCAGCTTGACCCTCTGCATGCGGTATATGTCTATGCACATAACAGGATGGATATTCTGGCCGAACAACTGTTGAAGTTGCCAGCGTGTGCAAAAATGGTTTCGGCCATGCGGGACGCATATACGATGTATATGCCTGGATTTCCGCCAATGAGCCCGGTGACCGACTCCTATTTTTCCTGTTGGGCTTCGTTAGATCTGGAGGTTGGTCTGGGCAAGGAATCACTCGCGAAAATTGTTATCGAGTTGAGTCGTAAGCTCTCAACAAATCCTAGCCTGTTAACCCTTTATAAGATCATGCAGAAATCCAGGATGGGCCTTTATCTGAATGAAGGAGTTGACGGCAAATTGATCATTTTACGAGAACTGGTGACCGAGGCACAGATAAAGTGTGCTTGCCCAAGCGGATATATCGGCACTCCCGGTGAAATATGGTTTGCACGTATATTTCCGGAGCCATTTCCCGAATTGGGCTTGGGGTATTCCGTCATTTTCACCACTCCATATGTCATCGGCATAACTGAGGGTGGTTTTTTTAAGAATACCGGGAGTTATGCCAGCTGGCAGGCCTTTCTGGCCAGGATTCTGAGAAACACAGGAAAAGCGGTGAATGTTGTGGGGTATGAGAAATTAATGAAATACGGATTGAACCGCTATTACTGGAACGAGTTCATATTCCAAGGATATGCCAACTATACCGACCATGTCGTGTACCTGACCGGCATTCCAGATCAGCCACATACCCTGCCGCATCATGAGGACAATGGCTGGCTCTGATCACCTCTTGAACCTTTCGTTGACACTCGGCACATAGGTTTGGAGTGATTTTAATACATCGTCAAGACCTTGCCTGCAGCGAGCAACAGAGCAGAGACAGGAGAGATTAGAAAGTTCAAAGTTCAATGTTAGTATTATGATAATCACATTGAAGCTAGTTGCTGTGGCTGCTCAATAGTATTAAACAAAGACCAATTGTTTCTTAATAAAGGTGGCGGAAATCGACAGGCTTAGAATGGATTTTACTATTTCTGAACGAGAAATATCTGGTTCAGAATACATAGCTTAAAGTCGGTGGATTTCTGTATTGACTAAGGGGTCCACCATACCCACATGGCAAGCCTGACCCCGAAATCACTCTAAATAAATGACTTCTCATGCCTTCATCTGGGTTTTCTGCCATTGATTGCACGCTTTCAGGACATGACGCCTTGCAACTCCTGGAAATTATCCATTGCTGCGCAGGCTGCAACTCGGAAGGTGATTTCAGGAATCTTTTCCCCGCCATTCAGGCAGTGTGCCCTTTTGAGTATGCCATTGCCCTATTGGGAAATGTTGCGGGTGAGTGCTTCGCTGTAGCCGAAACGGTGGACATCAGTCTGCCGCAAAATTTTTCCCAAGCTTACGTCGCAAGCGACTTTATTCAAATCGACACGCTGGTAAGAAGATTGCTCCGCACGCAAGAGGTTCAGTATTGGCCTGATGGCTGGGCAAGTCACAGCCAGGAGCGTGAGATCATCTCCCTATGTCTGGATACCAATATGAGGAAGGGGTTTATTTATGGAGCAAACGCCACGGTTCTGATGAAATATAGTAGCCTCTTCTGTTTTTCCGGTCCGTCTCTGTCTCGGGACAAACGCACCATTGCCGTTCTTGAGCTTCTTATCCCTCATCTCCATCTTGCACTCTCGCAAATTCGCCCTAAGACCGCACCACAGGTACAGACTATCCCGCTTTCCAACCGGGAAACTGAAGTCCTCAACTGGCTGCAGCATGGGAAGAGTTCCTGGGATATCTCTGTTATCCTGGAGGTCAGCGAAAGAACCGTCAATTTTCACGTTTCCAACATCCTGCACAAACTTGGCGTGGTGAACAGAGCGCAGGCTGTAGCAGCGGCGCTCCGCCTGGGATTGATCGATACTGCCTGAAATTCGTCGGAGTATTTTCACCCTGGCTTTTACCTCGCATCAATCCCCCAAGCCAACTATAAACGGCTCTAAAGTCCGGACTGCCGCAGACCGACATTTCGGCGCTGGCACTGTTGCAACACCGGGCCTTCCGTTCCCTCCCGATGCGTGGCGAATTTCCACCGTCTGCCTTGCTGCGGGATCAACTGTTCTTCACTTTCTTTAGCGGTTCCTCATCTTCTCCGTGAACTCTCCGGTCGGCATGCGGAATCTCCCCCTAGGAGCCATCACCGGCGACACCATCGGTCTCGACCTGTAACTTCTTACAGGTGCAATCTGCTTATGTGAGCATGATAATAGCCCTGTCGATTTCATGGAAGGCGGATCGTCAGTAATTGCCACGGTCGCTTAATAATGGCAGGAAGTACAAGGCAAATAAAATAGGGAGAAAGCCAATGAAGGAATTGATTAGCATGAAGGTGGTGGAATGCAGCGGCACGTACTATGAGGTGGGTCGGCAGTATGGAGAGGCCAGCCAGGAAAACCTTCAGAAGACCCTGGGGATGTGCCTGGGAACACTCACCGGTTTTATGAAGGCTACACGCAATGAGAGCGTGAGCAAGGAAGATGTCTTGTCCGTTGCCGACAAATTTCTACCCATGACCGAGCGATTCGATCCGCGGCTGATCGAGTTCGTCAAAGGTGTGGCCGATGGCTCGGCGATGAGTTTCCGGGAAGCCTTTTATCTCCGGTGCGCCTACGACATCCTGCTCAATTACGGACAGATTTCGTGCATGTGCACAAGCTTTGCCTTAACCGGCAAGGCGACCACGGGAGGAAAGACCATAATTGGGCGCAATATCGATTTCAACGGTGACTGGCCCTTTGAGCTGCTGAAAATCCGGTATGACGATGGCCTGGACCAACTGGCATTATGTGTGGGCGGCGTTGAGTGGGAAGTCATGAACTCAAATGGTTTCTGCAATTCCATGAACGGAATTTTCAATACGGATTATCGCTGCAACCTTCCCTACGGCTGCTATATGTTCAAGGTCATGAGACAGCGGTCCATCGGCGCCTCCCTGAGGGTTCTCTGCCAGTCCGCCAGGGGGCTCCTCTATCACGTTCTGGCCGACGCGGATGGGTCCATTATCGGTCTGGAAAGCACCTCTGAAGAGTATCAGATCATAGATTCGGAAAACGATATCCTCACCCATGCTAATCACTACCTGACCGAAAGGTACCGGGCAGTCGACGGCGCGTATACCACGTTGCGGGATTTTCCCGATACCTTTCTGCGGGCAAAACGTATCAGGAGACTTCTCGAGCAGCAATATGGAGACATCACCCCGGAGGTGGTGATGGAGATTCTTGCCGATCACCTCAATTATCCGAACTCCATCTGCAGGCATCCCGAGCCGGGAGGCCCTCCCGGGCTCCTGGGCGAGACGCTTGCATCGGTAATCATGGTGCCGGAAGAACGAAAAATGCTTATCGCCTACGGAAATCCATGCACATGCCGCTTTGTGGAGTATCGAATATGAATGTCCTCATGCTGACCTTAAATTGACACGAAAAGCTTGATATATCACATGCACGCGCAAGGCGCGCAGAACTCGGGAAAATTCCAATGTAAGGTATGAAGTTGAGATGATGAACTAAGATTCTCTACTATCGAGTCAATCGGTAAACGTTCACCAGTCCCCCAACTCGGAGTCTGCGCTTACCTGCGCCAACCCGAACTACTGGTGAACGTTTCACAGTTCCTTGGTTTGGCCACTGTTGTTGACCTGATGAACGGTTGCTTTTTTTTTTGCGAGCTTGCAAAAAGGAAAATGATAGACGGATAGGATTCGCTCACTCCACCCTACTTATCTGAAATTCTCGGCAAAACGTGTCAACAGCTATCGGATAAATGAATTTGCAAAGCAATTTTAATACGATTCCAAAGCTCTCCATGACATATAGTGTTTGTTTTGGGCGAATATCATGCTAAAGTAGCACTTCCTGGGTAATGCGTTCCGTTGTCGGCAGCCGATTCGATTGCAGAACACAAAAACCTCATGCATTTTCCGCACATACTGGCTCGGCCGTATTGAGCATGCTAAAAGACCTCGTCATAAATTTCTGTAATTACGAAACCTTGTCACGCTCACAGATACCCGGCAGGATAAAAAACACACTGAACGGTATCAAGGCAACGGTATCCCACGACATCCCGCCCCGCCCCCGTCTGCCGATCTGGCTGCAGCTCTTCGTCGCCACCATGTTCGTGCTCACCATCACGGTCAGCATCCTCAGCTATGTGATCATGGAGCGGCAAAAGGAAAAAATCTACGATCATACCGTAAAGCTCGGCACACTCAGCCTCAATTACATATGCAATAACGCCAAGATTCCGCTCCTTACCAACGATACGTTGGCCTTGAACACTCTCGTCAACAATATCGCCTCCGTTAAAGGGCACACCTATGCGTTTATCGTCGATAACAACGGATTGATCAAGGCGCATACCAATCCGGAAAAGATCGGTAAACCGATGGCTTCCTTCCCCCATACCGGCCAACCTCAGCAGCTTGATTCCACGACAATCCTCAAATACACCCAGCCGAACGGTTCACAAGTGCTGGACCTCGGTATGCCCATTACTTTTCAAGATAAAAAACTTGGCTACGTTCACATCGGGCTCTCGATCGATTTTATCAAAACCCTCTATATCGACGAACGGGCGTTCCTCGCCTCCGCAACACTCATCATAATTTTCCTCGCCATGATCGTCGCCGTTCTGGTGAGTCTGCGTTTTTCCAAACCGCTCTCGCAGCTTGTCGAAGCAACGGCACAGATAGCGCGCGGCAATTATGATTTTACAATGGAGATGAAACGCAACGATGAATTCGGCACGCTCGGTTCGGCTTTCAACACCATGAAGGATGAGCTGTTCCGCCAATCGATCGTTAAAGAGTCTTTCGGCAAATATGTAGGTCCGGAAGTGGTCGATATGATACTGAAAAACCCGGATACCACCTGGCTCAAGGGCCAAAAGAGAACTGCATCGATTCTATTCGCTGATATACGGGGATTTACGGCGTATGCCGAAAACAAGGTGCCCGAAGAGCTCGTCGAAGAACTCAATGGCTTTTTCTCAATCGCCACCGAAGTCGTTCACAGGCATGGCGGGTATGTGGACAAATTTATTGGGGATTCCGTTCTGGCCGTATTCGGCGTTCCAGTCTGCCAGGAAAACCACCTGGAGCAATGCATCAAAGCCGCTATCGACATGCAGCACCAACTCTCTGAACATGCCGAGAATGGCAACGCCTTGCTTTCCTCGATCGGCATTGGCATTGCCTCCGGCGTTGTCCTGGCCGGCAATATCGGCTCACAGTTTAAAATGGAATACACCGTCATAGGCGACAGCGTCAACGTTGCCTCTTACCTCAACACGCTCGCCGGTGCCGGGGAGATCATTATCGGCTGTGATTCGGAGACCACTTTCGGCAATTTCATCGACATGGAACCAATGAAACCGCAAAAAATTAAAAAACGGGAAAATCTGGTTAAAGTCTACAAAGTTGCTGGATTGAAGAATTAAAGCGAAGACAGCCCCCAGCCATACTGCTGGTGCACAGATGAAGGTTGTTGAAAAAATTAATCGGCGAAACTGATGAAACTGGCCATTGCCCGGTTTGTTAAACTAAATACGATTCTGAATTTTCTGCTGATTTTCCTCATGCTCTCCGGGTGTGCATCGCTGCGGAGCCCTGGCGGAGAAGCAACAACGGCGGCCTCCGCAATCCTCTTGCCGGACTCGGCACAACTCAAGGCCTATGAGGCAGAAAAAGACGCCAACTACGCGGAAGCGCTGGATTACTGGAAACAGGCCGATAGGGTCATCGAGGACAAGATCGGCAAGCTTTCGGTTCAAATGAAGGAGCTTGCGAAAAAACGTGCGCAGGATGGTGTCGACTGTTATCGGAATCAGCAAGGTGACAAGGCATTCAAGGCATTTCTCGAAACCCTTCGTCTCGATCCAACAAATAAGGTGGCAAGGCAATACCTGCTGTCGATGTTCACCCCCACCAAATATAAACACTACACTGTTCGAAAAGGCGAAACCTTCGCCTCAATTGCCAAGGGAGCCTACGGCTCGTCTTCATACGGGCTGATCGCGAAGAACTTCTCCCGCAGGGACAAGGGTGACGACCTAAAGGAAGGCATGGTCATTTCTTTGCCTATCCTTGCTTCCTTTCACCGCTCAGCACCTGTTGACTACAGCAAAAAAATACTGGTAGCCCGCAGACTGTTTAAAGCCGGACAATTCCAGGAAGCGCTCGATCTGGCTTCACGGCTGCAAAAAAGCTACCCGACAGAAGAAGAACCATCCTACATCGGCAACATGGCCTTGCTGGAGATTTCAAAGCAACTGGTGGATCAAGAGAGATTTGACGCAGCAATTGCCGCTCTTAAACGAGTCGATCCCCGCTTCAGAAATGTCAGGGACGACATTGCCAGCATTGAGAAAAACAAGGCAGCCAAACTCCTGACAACCGCCCAGTCGAACAACAGGCAAAACTATGAGCAGGGGTTACGGTTATACAAAGAAGGAGAATTGCTCAAGGCCATGAAGTGTTACCGGCAGGTCGACCCCCATTATCCGGGCCTGGACAAGGCTGTCGCCGCCACCCAAAAGAAAATCAGGCATCAGGCGGATGAGCATTTCAAAAAAGGCGTCAAGCTCTTCGTTAACGAAAAACTCACCGCCGCCATCGCCGAATGGGAAGAAACGCTCAAACTCGACCCGAACAACGAAAGCGCCAGCCTGGCAATTAAAAAGACGCGGAACCTGCTTAAGAAAGTACAACAAATGCATTAATGCAGAAAGCGAGCGGCCGTAAACGATCACCAGCACCTCATCTGGGCACGATCTGACTGACGTGCATAGAGAGGCTATTGCCCGACAGCCAGCTCGGAGTCTGCGCTTACCTGCACCAACCTGGGGCACTGGTGAATGTTTACAGTTCATTGGTTTAGCCACTGTTTGGTTAACCTGGTGAACGGTTACCCTGATACCGGCCCATTATCCGGTTTCGACCCTGTTGTTTTGCCATATACAAGGCGGAATCCGCCAAATCGATGGACTGCTCAGGAAAAGAGTCGGGAATCGGCACCGTAGAAGTGACACCGATACTGATCGTTACGATACCGTCCATATTCGCTTCATGCGGCACCTTCAGATTAGATACTGCAAGGCGCACGCGCTCGGCCACGCATTGTGCCTTCTCAAAGTCGGTGTCCGGTAAAACAAGGATGAACTCTTCTCCACCATACCGTGCCGCCAGATCAGTGCTCCGCACAGTCTGGTTCAGGACGGTCGCGACTTTGCGCAGACAATCATCCCCGGCAAGGTGACCGTAGCGATCATTGAATTTTTTGAATAAATCAATATCTATCATTGCCAAACCGATTGCGCCATGGGTTCGAATCGCCCTCCGCCACTCCTTATCAAGCATATCGCTGAAATGGCGGCGGTTGGCGAGGCCCGTCAACGGGTCGGTGGTACTCAACATCTCCAGCCGCTGATTGGCTTGCCGCAAGGCCTCCTCTGCTCGACTACGCTCGATTATTTCTTCCTGCATTCTGGCTTGAGCGCTCTGCAGGGCCCGATTGATGCGCTCGTTTTCCTGCAGCGCACTCTTCAGCTCCCGGGTACGGCGGTGAACCTCTTCCTCAAGCAGAACCGCCGTTTGAAACAAACCGAAGTCCGATCCCTGTACGCTCATGGCACGTTCGGCTCGATTCATGAGAGCGGTAATTATCTTGTTGAGTCGAGCGATCTCGGCTAACAGTTCCTTCCTGTCGGAATCCGAAAGCGACTTCGTCATCTCGATCATCTGGCAGACTCCTTTCGGGTACCGATGGCGATACCGGTCAGAGTCTGATTGACATGGATGCCACGAAACTGTTCCCCGTAGGTATTGAAACCCAAGGAATTATATCGGCGCATGACTCGTTCGACCTTCTTCTGCAAACCGTCGTGGACAATTTCCAGTTTTCGGAGAATGCAATCGCATGTCAATACCAGCTGCAGGGGGCCGATCCTGTTTTCGAGGCGTTCAAATGCCTGCCCCAGATTGCCTACCAGATCCTGTCCCCAGGCCACCCGGAAAACCAGCCCTTCCTCGATGGCGCAGTAAAATGTCAGACTGCCATCGGGGTTGACCTTCTGGATAGCGCGCACGTAGTTGGAACCGTCTATCAACACCACTATCGGTGAAGTGGCAAAGCAGTCCGGGGTAAGACGAGTTGGATCAAAACCGGCCACCCTGGCATACTCCCGGGCAGCAGGCAATCCGTTGATCTCCTGGACAATACGATTGGCGGGATCAGCTTCGGTGACGACAAGCCGCTCTTTTCCGGGAATGACATGCTGGGTTTTGAAAACGGAAAAAGGCAGGGAGGTCGTGATCAGGGTCAAAACCGCACTGTCAGCCATGGAAACTTCCTTCATGATAGACGTACGTTTTGGAAAAATGCAGACCATCGCCGGCAGAGCCCCCGACCAACGGTATGCCACCCAGCACCGCCTGTAACGTATGCACCACCACCTCCTCGCGGAGGGACAAGCCGTCGACCATCAGAAAGGCAAAACTGCTATCAGCTGCAACACTTGCGGCGCGATCCTCCAGCCGCAGGAGCATGTCCTTGACGAAATCCCGTCCCTGGTCAATGCTGAATGTCTGCAACCCCTCAAGAAGGCCGGTTACGCCGGTGCCGGCGCCGGAAGAGAAACCAACGCCCACAATGCTGTTGTCGCGATACCCCGCCGGTCCGATCTCGCCAGCAGTGGTGCAACCCACCAGATCGATACCGGCAAAGAGGCGCGCCATTTCCTCCCCCAGCACCTTAAGATCGTAATCACTGGAACAAAAGAACAGCACCAGCTCCGTATCATCTTGCATAACCGCCTGGTGAAACTCCATGGCGGCCTGGCGTGGGTCTCTCGCCGATGACTGGGCGACCCGGATCAGATTTCCACCACCCGTGTCAACCATCCCAACTCTTTCCTTTCAACACGTGCCTTCACCCTTTTTCCAATCCGGCCATGACAAACGACCGACTTCCCGATTCACACCTGTAAGATACTGTATAAAGTAGGTACATCACGGGCGTAAAGCAATTCCCAGGGAGGCTTGTCCATCTCCTTCAGCATGGATTACAGGGGCCTGTACAGCACAACTGCCGATTGGCCGGCAGTTGCTTGCACCAGCGGCAACTGGAAGATCACCTTTAGGAAAATGTCTATAATCCGACAGGCTCCTTAGGGGCCTGTCAGATTCGAGTCACTTTATCTCATTTCCGGGTGGACACTCGTTAACAAATGAATAAAGGCTGAAAGCGAGCGGTCTACAACGGTTTCAAAGAAAATTGATCGGCGGAAAAGAGCCCGTCCGGATCAAGCTCACCCTTGATTCTTCGCAGTCGTTCATACTTTTGCCTGCTGTCATAGAAGCAGGGCCACACTTCCTCCAGCACGCGGTCGCCAAAGGTATAGGCGAACATCCGCATATCCGCGTCGGCATAGGCTTTCTTGCCGATGAAAATTGCGTCGTTCTCTTTTTGCCACCGCTCCGCCTTCTGGTGAGCGTCGCCTCCGAACCATCCTGCCGAATAGAATGAGTCGTGACTCATGGCCAGCGCTTGCTCGCGCCATGAATAGGACGTGACACCGGCTTTGCCGTTCTCCGCCACGGCGCCGCCTGCGTAGATCTGTTGTTGCGAGACAAGATGCTGATCGTCGAACGTCCCGAGCACGCCCATTATCTCGTACATGCGCTCGGTATAGGTCTCCGGAAATCCCGCCGGCACGTCCATCGTGACGCGGGCGCGCTTGACGAAGGGGTATTCCATCTCGCGTTTTTGTTTCATGATGAAATGGTGGGCGAGTCCTTCGGAAACAGGGGTGTTCTGCAATCGAGCAGCCACCAGTGGACACCCGCAGACTTCGTCCGTTGCAAACGACTCGAACCACCTCTCGTCAAACTTCTCGTTTTCACCTCCCTTGTTGGTGAAACACATCCACATCTGGATCAGAGCCGGAACGGGCACATCGATTTCGTCCCCGATAATACCCTGCTTTCCCAGTTCAACCTTCATCGGCTCGGGTATCAACTCCATCCACCCCGTGCCGGTGATGGTCAGCATGAACTCGTAATCGGAGGGGACCGCACCGCTTGCGCACAGTTTGGAGAGTTGCTCCATCCTGCGCACTACGGCTTCCATTTTTTCTTTCGACCAGAGCCACAGGAAGGTGTAGCACGCGGAGTTAGGGTAATCCGCATCGCGCAGCGGGCGAAACTCCCAGTGGGTTACGATTCCGAAATCCCCGCCCTTTCCTCCCCCCAACACGGCATAATAGACATCGTCGTTGTGCGCCGACGTCTTACCCGCTTCCGGGCGAACGATCCGCTCCCTTTCGCCACTTGCAAGTATTATGTCGAAAGCCAGTACGCGATCCGCCAAAATCCCATGGCTTCGCGCCACCATCCCCCACCCTCCGGTGTGCACATGACCTCCCAGGTGCACGTACGCGCAGACACCCATCGGCAGGTAGATTCCATGCTCACGGTTTTTTTCCGCCCAGTCCCCCAAGGAATGGCTGACCCCGCATCGCAGCACGTTGTTCTCAGCGTCATACGCATAGAGCGGAAACGTATGGCTCAGATCAATTTGCATATTCTCCGGCAAGGTCGACGAGTAGCCGCAATATTGGTGCCCGCCGGTTCGTACGCTGATCGCCATACCGAGCTCGCGACAGAGGCCCATTGCCTTGCCGATATCCTTCTCGTCGGCCGGATACAGAATAATACGCGGCGACACCTCCGCCTCTTCGAATGAGGTCGTTGCGTACTGCAGCCGTTTCCGCGGATACTCGTCATCACCGATGATGCACCACTGCCCTGTGAATCCCAAATCCTTTGCCTTGGCGCGCAGCTCTTCCAGCTCCTTTTTGTGTTTTTCGACGTAATTTTTTATAAAATCCGAACAACCTATCCTGAATTCCTCTAATTCTTCTTGATTCATGGAGTTGCTCCTTTACTATTTAGAGTCTGGTAACCGTTCACCAGGTCAACCAAACAGTGGCCAAACCAATGAACTGTCTGCGCTCACCAGTGCCCCAGGTTGGCGCAGGTAAACGCAGACTCCGAGCTGGCTGACGGGCATAGTCCTCTATGCACGTCAGCCTGATCGTGTCAAGATGGGGCGCTGGTGAACGCTTACAACCTCTTTCTTTTTGTACTCTAATACACTCCCAGAGCCCTAACCATCCGCTTTCACAAAAGCTATCCGCTGCCCATCCGGAGACAACGCCGGCTGCCCACAACTCACTCCGTTGCAGCCACTCACATTTTGGGGTGCGACATTGCCACGACGCAGGTAAACATCGGTCCACTCTATGGCACGCGATAGACCTTGTTTCCTCTCGGTTTTCAAATAAACACTCGTCGCGCCATAGATACGTTCCTGGCCACGAATCTGGGCAAGGATACGCTGCTGATCGACGGAGTGCTCATCATACTGCAACGACCTGAGATTCCCATCCTTCAAGGATAGAACAGCTAGCGGTGACCTGCCTTCACCGAAAAAAATAACAATCTCGTCGGGGTTCTTGCTGTCAAACCCAACAAGTTTCACAGCGCCGGGCACCCTTTTAATCGCAGCGGCAGAGCTGCCGTCCAGAGGAATACGCATCAACATATCGCCTTTGAGCGAAAACACGCCACCGCCCGTGGGTGAAAAGACCGGCGACCGGTAATCACTCTCGGTCGTAAGCTGTTTGACAGCGCCGCTATCGAGGTTCGCGATCCAAATGCTGCCGGCCTCCACCTCCTCGCCACGCATTTGTCCGGGCGCCGCCGTCAGCCCGGAAATACGGAGCAGCTTGTCCAAGAGCGAATCAGCGTTTGCGCTTACCGAAACAGCAAGTGCCGCTGCTACCACTATGCATTTCATGAGGCGCCGTAAACGTTCACCAGCACCCCATCTGGGCACGATCAGGCTGACATGCAAAGATAGGCTTTTGCCCGACAGCCTGCTTGCACCCAGCTGGAGCACTGGTGAACGCTTACAATGCATTGGTTTGGGCAACTTTGTGTTGGCCTGGTGAACGGTCATGAGGCGCCAATGAGTCATCGCTTCAGTCCTCCTCTGCATGCCCGAAAAGTGTTGGTACAATGTTGTCGAAGCCGAGAATTTCTATCCGCTTCATTTCCGCGCGCGGTAAGGTAACGAGCGCGCGGCGCTTCAACTTTTGGCTTCGAACAAGAAACGTTACGCCCTCTTTGCCTTCCCATATGAGCCATGCGTCGTCCCCACCCGTAAGCGGCGTTGCGCCGAGCGTGGCGACGCGAGGCACTACCTTGTCCACGATCAGCACGCCATAGTTGATCGGCAGTAGCAGAACCTGCACGCCAACAAGAAATACGAGCAAGCCCTTCCAGATTTTGGCAGCCCCGCTCAGTTCTTCGGCTTTGCGAAGCATCCACAGAATTGCAAGCGGGACCGCACACGCAGCCACCAGCAAGCTAAAGTAAATGGGCATGAATCGACCGTCCATAAGGAGCCTGACAAGCCAGATCGGCTCCCGTGGCAAGTCATGAATGAGCAACAGATTGCTGAAAGCAAAGCACTGCCGCATCACGAACTGAATAACGATTACAGCGAAAACCACACCGAATACTGCAAGCCGCGTAGGATGCACAACCCACCCGCGGATTTTCGAGCGCATTGCTCCAGGCACAAGCTTGCGTGCGGCCCAGACGACTATGGCTACCGGCAGAGCAGCCAGGATGAGGCTCGGCACCGCCGATACCAGGTAGACAAGAAACCGGGCCCCGGTGAAGAGATAACGTTCATCGAGAACGGCAAGGTCGGTTCCCGCGCCAATGGCCGTTAGATGAAAGCGAAGTGCAAGATAGCCGACCACATACAGCAAAAAGCTCCCAACCACGGTGTACTTGGTCCAATCTCCACCCAGCGCCTTGATTCGCTCGCTTAGATCCGACAGTAAGTCCGCCACGACTATCGTCCTATCATCGAAAAAGCCGCCCAGTAATACGGATGACTGTAGGCTTTCTTGCTCTTGACCGTAAGGAGCGCCGTGCGCGCTGCCTCGGGCATCGGCTGGGAAAGCGAGCTCTTGTAAAATGCCTGCATCCACAACGCGGTGGCTTCCGAATCCACCTTCCAGTTAGACAGCACCATGGTGCTCGCACCCGAATAAATCAGCGCGCGGATCATGCCCAGGATTTCGTTGCCATGCGTCGCTTCGGCGCGCCCAGTTTCACATCCGGAGAGTACAATCAGCCGGCTTTTATCAAGCACGAGGCCGAACATTTCCACTGCGGTTAGGCGGCCGTCGTCGCCGGCCCCCCTGGCGAGCGACAGATACGAAAGCATCGGCTCGGCTACGTCGAATGTACCGTGAACCGCAAGATGGACCACATCGAAATCGCGAAGCCACGTTTTAACATCTTTTTCCCGCGCGAGATTATCCATCACAACGTGGCTTCGCGCTGGAAAGAGCTTTGCTATGGCCTGCACCTCGGTTCGTGCGGCCGGAATTCCGGGGTCGGCAATGGCCAGGAGTCGCCCTCCCGAAAGACCGGACGCTCGTTTGAGTTCGAGCAATATCGAGGCACTCGGAGCATAAGTGAGCTTGAATCGCTCACCGACATATCGCCCATTTGCGGGATCCAGCAGCACCTGGAAGGGCACGTACTGAAGGTCCTCGTGTGGAATAATGACGAGTCTGTCGCTACGAACATGTGACAGAGCCGGCTGGATGAGATACAAGAACAGCTCTTTCGAGGATGTTTCGTCGAAGTGGGCGTGACGATCACTGAGGCTTTTTTGCAGTGCCGCGACTTTATTGATTAATTCGGTCCGCGGTAAAAAAATGTTACGCACGAACACTGAGTCGGGAGCGATATGCCAGAGAATCAGTCCATGCTCGAGCACAAGATACTGCAACACCTCGTAGTGCTCCTCGCGCATCGACTGCTGCAGTGCCTTGAGGCTGACCGGCGTCGAAACCACCAGATTCCGCAGCCGTGGCGCCTCGGTATTTATGCGTGAGATAACCTCCTGGTATTGCGCCTCGAGCCTGCGAATCTGAGCTTGAAGCACGTTGATTTGCGACGCATTCTCCGCTGCGTCGGCCTGGTTAACAAGCTCGAACAGATTACCCTGCTTATCGGCGATCTGCGTGCGCAGCAGCGTCAACTTCGCGTAGAGATTTTGTTCTTTGGGCCGCTCCAGAACGAGCTTGCGGTTGGCAAGAAGATCAGCCAGCACCCTGGACCGCGAGCGTTCGAGGAGCTCGAATGCTTGCCCGTAACGGCGACGATCGAGGAGTTGCTGGATCGGTGCATAGTAGAAAGCGATTCGGTCCTCAAGAAACGTACCGCGACTTCGTTCATCGCGAAGCATGCGGCGATCGCGCTCCAGCGTATCGACGGCCCCAAGGAAGAAATTCAAAGCCGCGTCGTTGTTCCCCTGCATCTCACTCATCAAACCTTCGACATATTGGTTCCGCGCCTCGGCGATATCGGCAAAACCGCCAGCCTGTTTCTCCGCCTGTTTGAAGGCCTGGTAGATCTGGGTGAGCAAGGGGGAGATGTCTTTCGACGGTGCGACAAATCGTTCGGTTACGAGAACATCGCTTGGCTTTTTCGGGTGGAATACGCTCGTCTTCTTCACGATCCGATGCATCCGTTCCTGGGATTTGATCAATGTCCGGCGTCTCTCGATATTGCTAAGGAATTCCTTGGTCTGACGCGCAAGTGCTGTGTAGCCGAGCCGTTGGACAATCGCCAGCGCCTGCTGCAAATCGTCGCGCGCTCTATCGAGCGCCTGGTAGCAGGGTTCGAATGCGCGTTGGTAGTCGCACCGCTCGCCTAACTTGAGATAAACGTCAGAACGATTGAGGTAGGCATAATACATCGCAACCTCGTCTTTGGCCTGTGAGGCGACTACGACTTCGCGGTTGAGCGTATCCGCGGCGCCAGCAAGGTCGAGCTGAGCGATTTGCGCCGTACATAAAACGTCGAGTGCCCTTGCCAGCACATCCTTGTCGTCGCCGGTCTCTCCAAGCCTTACCGCCTGCAGGGCGTCAGCGAATGCTTGCCCCACGTTCCCGCTCGAAGACTCGGCAAGACCCTTCCATGCAAGTGCGTCTGCCTGAAGCACTACGTCGCGGCCTCTCTTCGCAGCCTTTTCTGCCTGTTGGTAGAGCGTAATCGCAGTTGGCCACTGGCTTCGTATTCGGTAGGTGTGGCCTTGTTTGATCAGCCCGAGTGACAGCGCCAACCAGTCTCCACTGGCAACGAGCATTCGGTTGCTCGCGGCAAGTTCAGCCTCAGCCTGGGCCAAATCGGATACTTGCGATCGGAATTCACCAGTCTTGCGGAAATGCTCGATGAAGGCATCGATGCGCCGGATCGCCTGGTGCTGCAACTCCATCGCATCATCCTGCGCAGCCGCAGCAGAGGAGCTAAGGAACAGACAGAAAAAACCTGTGATAATTGCGAGAAGAGAGTGGAGAAAAAGGCTACGAAGGTTCATTGGCATCTCTCCCGATAGTGTCTTCCTATGGCGTGTATACAATGAGCCTGTCTGATTGTGCGCTTTTATTCTATAGAATGATATCGTAAAACCCGTGATAACTGCAACAGATGGGTAGGGGCGCCACACCTGGCTCGACTATCTCGTGCCCATCCGGAAACGGCTATTCTCCCCTACCTCTTCGTTGCGCCGGAAAATTCAATCCTCGGAATATCAATTATAAGCTTGTGGTTATATTTGCTAACGCGCCTTGATTTAGACCAAAATATCTCGTTTCTGGACGGACACTATCCCATTTCCGGATGGACAATCTGATGAACGGTTAGCAGTCATCTGGCATCTGCTTTACCCACCTGACGGCCACCCATTTTTTTGCGGTTCTTCTTTCTGGCCTGGGCAAGTTTGCCGGCGGCCGCCCGCTTTTCGGCACGGGCGATAAGAAAGTGGTGCACGCAAATTTCCTCTTCCTCGTTCTCGCCTCTAAGCTGAGTGTAGTGTCCCTCGCTGTCCATCTCCCAGACATTGCGGCGATTGGTCAGTTGAAGATCGAGAATCTCCCGGAGCAGGTTTTTATGGATAGGTTTCTGGATCGGAGTCGATACCTCCACCCGACTCTCCAGGTTGCGTTTCATCAGATCGGCGGAGCCGATATAATATTCCTCCTCACCCTTGTTGCGGAAGTAGAAGATCCGTGCATGCTCGAGGAAGCGTCCTACAATGGAGATGACCCGGATGTTTTCGGAGAGTCCGGGGATGCCGGGCCGCAGACGGCAGGAATCGCGAACGATCAGGTCGACCCGCACCCCGCCCTGGCTTGCTTTATAGAGTGCTTCGACGATGTCGCGATCCTCGATGGCATTGGTTTTGAACTGAATCAGCCCTTTGTCTCCGGCTTTCTGGTGGGAGATTTCCCGCTCTATTTTTTCCAGCAGGGTTTTCTTCAACAATTTCGGCGAAGGCAGGATTTTGCTGTACTGCCGCATGGGAGTACAGCCGGAAGTGAGGTAGTTGAAAAGCTCGGTGAGGTCGGCCGCGATCTCCGGTTCGCAGGTGATCAGTCCCAGGTCGACATAGGCCCGAGCGGTTCCCGCATGATAATTGCCGGTACCGATATGCGCATAGCGTCTCAAGCCGTCAAAATCCTTGCGGATCACGAAAATCAGCTTGGAGTGGGTCTTCAACCCGACGACTCCGTAGGTGACATGGATGCCCGCCTCCTCGAGAAATCCCGCCCAACGAATATTGGCGGATTCGTCGAAACGGGCCATCAGTTCCACCACCACCGCCACCTGCTTGCCGTTCTGGGCCGCATCGATAAGATACTTTATGATCCGTGAATCCTTGGCGGTTCGGTAGAGGGTGGCCTTGATTGCCAGCACTTTGGGGTCTCGGCTCGCCTCTCGCAGAAAACGTTCCACCGAGGTATCGAACGATTCATAGGGGTGCTGGAGCAGGATGTCGCCATGTTCCCTGATGGTATGAAAGATATTCGGATCATCACCCAGCAGGTCCGGATTATCCACGGGCTGGTGGGGCGAAAAATACAGATCCGGTCGGTCGATGGAGGCAATCTGGAAGAGATCCCTTACGCCCAGGATGCCGTCCACCACATAGACATCCTTTTCTTCATCCACCCCCAGTTCCGCGGCCAGCTTTCCGCGATGCAGATCCCTCATGTCGGGACCGATCTCGAGGCGAACGATCTCCGCGAATTTTCTGTCTCTCAGCGCCGATTCGATCATGGCAAGCAGGTCGTTGGCCTGCTCCTCCGATCGATCGGTAATGGCATTTCTGGTTACCCTGAAGGTTTCGCAGGACTCGATCTCCATACCGGGGAAGAGCAGTTCGAGGTTGTTGGCGACCAGGTCCTCGAGCAGGACATAGGTCTTCTTATCCTTTGCCACCACAAATCTGGGCATATCCAGGCTTGTCGGAATCTTAATCCTGTTGAGATAGATGTGGTCGTTGCCAGGATAGCGCACTCCGACCAGGAGATTGACCGAGAGGTTGGAGATAAAGGGGAAGGGGTGAGCCGGATCCATCCCCTGGGGGGTGAGCAGCGGGTAGATCTGGTCTCGAAAATAGCGGTCCAGATCATCCTGGTTCTCTTTATTCAGCTCGTTATAAGAGAGGATTTCAATACCTTCCTGAGCCAGAAGTTTTTTCAACTCTACTTCCAGCTCCATCTGTTTGGCAAGAATTTCCCGCACCACCTCATGGCAGGCGTCGATCTGCTCCTGAGGAAGCCTGCCATCAACAGACAGACTGCGGACCGAAGCCCCCACCTGTTGCTTGAGCCCACCTATCCGCTTCATAAAGAACTCGTCGAGGTTCGAGCCCACCACGGCGAGAAAAAAGACCCGGCTCAGAAGCGGGTTGCGACCGTCCTGGCCCTCATGCAAAACCCGTTTGTTGAATTCCAACCAGGTCAGTTCCCGGTTGAGGTAGTATTCCGATGCGCTGAGGTCGAAGTGCGGACCCGTCAGCTCGCTTTTCGATTCAGATCCCGTTTTGATAGATTCTGGTTGGGGCATATGCTGTAACTCCTGAGAGCCTGTTGCTTGTAAACGTTCACCAACTTCAAATTGCCGTAGCAAAAACATCATCCTACAATTTTAGCAGACTTTAGGAACTTGTTCACCAGATCATCCAATTAGTTAGTATAACACCTCAACCCCAGGAGTCTGTCGGATTATAGGCATTTTTTCTCAGATCGAGGCAAACTCGAAAAAATTACCGGAGGCATATACTCAATATCTCGGAGTCTCACTCCGTTCGCTTACCGGAGGATAATTTTTTCGGGTTTAACGAAGATAGGGGAAAAAGGGCATAATCCGACAGGCTCCTAGCGTCGTAAATCAAGCAGCCCGGAACTGACTCATATATAACCGATAATAGATGCCTTGCCGTGCCAGCAGTTGATCATGGGTGCCCTGCTCCATAATTTCGCCCTGATCGAGAACGATGATCTGGTCGGCGGTGGAGATCGTGGATAACCGGTGGGCGATGACAAAACTGGTACGCCCTTTCATCAGTTCGTTGAGGGCTCCCTGGATCTTGGCTTCTGTACGGGTGTCGACGGAACTGGTCGCTTCGTCCAGAATCAGGATCGCCGGATTGGCCAGGATTGCCCGAGCGATGGTGACCAACTGCCGTTGGCCTTCGGAGAGGTTGGCTCCCCTTTCCGTCAATATGGTCTGATAACCATTAGGCAATCTTCGGATAAAACCGTCGGCTCGAGCCAGTTCCGCGGCTGCTCGGACCTCCCAATCCGTGGCATCCAGACGACCGTAACGGATATTCTCCATCACCGATTCGCTAAACAAAAAGGATTGTTGCAAAACCACCCCTACCTTGCGCCGCAGGCTGTCGCGGGAAAGCGAACGGATGTCCGCCCCATCGATACGGATGGCCCCTTGGGTAAAATCATAGAAGCGGGACAGCAGATTGACCAGCGTCGTTTTTCCGGCGCCGGTATGGCCGACCAGGGCGATGCGTTGTCCAGGCCGGGCATGCAGCGAGATGTTTTTCAAAACCGGGGAACCGGGCACGTAAGAAAACGACAGATTCTCGAAAGTCACCTCCCCCTGCACCGCCTCCAGTCGATGGGCGGTCGGGGTATCGAGCTGATCCGGGGGGGTATCGAGCAGCGTAAAAATCCGCTCGGCTCCGGCCAGCGCTCCCTGCACCTGGTTATACAGGTTGCCGAGCTGACGCAGAGGTTCGGCAAATCTTCTGGAATAGGTGACAAAAGCGGCAATGGTCCCGATACTGACCATTCCCTTTATCGCCAACCAACCTCCCAGTCCGCAGAGAATGGCAATATTGAGGTTTGAGAGGATGCCCATCATCGGCATCACCAGCAACGCCATGGTCATGGCCCGGATCCCGGCTTCCCGCACCTCCCCATTGACCCTATCGAATTGAGCCAGCACCTGATCTTCCTGCCCAAAAGCCATGACGACGCGCTGACCGCTGTAGGTCTCTTCCAGCACCGAGTTCAGGCGTCCCGTCCGGGCCTGCAGGGTGCCAAACGATGCTTTCGTTTTGCGCCCCACCATCCCCACCAAACCGATCATCAGACAAAATCCCAGCATCGATGCCAGAGCCAGCCATGGGTTGAGAAAGAAGACGATCACCAGAATACCGATGACTGTAAACACCCCGGTGAACAATTCGGCGACGTTATTGGTGACAACCTGGCTGATCAGATCCATATCATTGGTCAGCCGGCTCATCAGGTCTCCCTGGGACTGGCGGTCGAAAAAGCGAAGGGAGAGGTTCTGCAGGTGGTGAAAAAGATCCGCCCGCAATTGTCGCATCGCCTTTTGCGATATGGTTGCGATCAGCACGCCCTGGATGAGTTTCGCCACACCGAAAAGAACGTTTACCGCCACTAAGGCCACAACCAGTCGCAACAGCATCGGCAAGCTGCCATGAACAATCTGATCGACCCCCTTACCTATCAGGTATGGCGTCAGCAGGGCCATGGCGGTGCCGAACAGGGCCATCGAAAAGACAAGCAAAAGAACCGATCGGAACGGTTTGAAGTAGACCAGCAGTCGTCGTATTGCCCCTCGGGAGTCCCTGGCCCGCTGGGTAAACGATCCTGGCCCCATTGCTCCACCGCCCGGACCGGGCATTCCCGGCATTCTCGTTGCCGCCGGTCGGCCTTCTTTCATTTCAGCCATAGCCTACACCTCCATCCGTCTCGGTTCTCCGAGTTGGGAACGATATATATCTTGAAACACCGTACTTGTATCGAGCAACTGCTGATAGGTGCCCATTGCCGCAATCCGACCGTTCTCCAACACGATGATTTTGTCCGCCAAAAGCACGGTGCTGACACGTTGGGCCACGATCAATCTGGTGGTGGACGACCGGGATTGCTGCATGACGTTGTCAAGGGCATCCTGCAGACGGATTTCGGTTTCCACATCCAGAGCGCTGGTGGAGTCATCGAGAATGAGCACCCGTGGTTTGGGCAGGATCGCCCGGGCTATGGCGATTCGCTGCCGCTGCCCACCCGAGAGGGTCACCCCGCGTTGTCCGATTATGGTGTCATACCCTTGAGGTAAGGTGTTGATGAAGTCATCCGCCTGAGCCAACACCGTCGCCTCGCGTATTTCCTCATCGGTGGCGTTGCGTTTGCCGTAGCGGATATTGTCTCGAATCGTCCCGCTGAAAAGCACGGCTTCCTGCAGGGCGATGCCGACAGCCGCGCGTAAGGAGCGAATATCGAGTTCCCGGATATCATAGCCGTCCAGGCTGATTCGCCCCGTAGACACTTCATAGAATCGTGGTATCAGATGGATCAGGGTGGATTTCCCGGAACCCGTGGCGCCGATAATTGCAACAGTCTCTCCGGGTTCCGCGGTAAATGAGATATCCGAGAGTACCGCTTCCGAACTCTTGCCGTTGTAGGTGAACGAGACATTTTCAAAAACAATTTTTCCTCTGGGGTTTAGAAGCGTTCGTGCCGACCGATCCTGTTTGATTTGCGGTTCGGCATCGAAAACTTCCAGGATCCTGGCCGCCGAGGCGCTGGCTGCGGACACCGGCCCCAGCATGGAGGAGAGCATCAGAATGGGAAACAAGGCAAAGGAAATATAGTTGATTGCAGCCACCACCTCACCAACAGACATGCCTCCGCTCAAGGTAGAGGCGCCACCAAGCCAGACCGCCCCGGTTACCGCAAGATTGAGGATCAGCATGATAAACGGCATAAATACCGCAAGCAGCTGCGCCACCTGGACTGTCTCCTCCATCAGATCGACATTGGCCTTGTCAAAGCGGTTCTCCTCAAACTCGGTGCGGACGAACGCCTTGACGACCCGCATACCGGCCAGATTTTCCTGAAGCACGATGTTGAGACGATCCAGTCGTTGCTGAACTCTGGTAAATATGGGGTTGATTTTGCGGGCGAACAGCCACAGGAGCACAATAATAAGAGGTACAAATGCGGCCAGCAGTGCCGCCAGACGAGGGCTTGTCAAAACAAGAAGCACAATGGCACCGATGGCCCAGAGCGGCGCCCTGGTGAGAATGCGGAGCGACAACAGGACAATCATATTGACCTGTCGAACATCGCTTGTGGAGCGAACAATGAGTTTTCCGGTCTGCAGCTTATCCAGGTTGCCGAAGGAAAACTGCTGGATTTTCCGCATCAAAGCACTCCTGAGATCGGCGGCAAAATTCATGGCGACCCAGACGGAGAGGTAGTTATTGGTCATGGCAAAAACTGCCGACATCAGGGCGGCGCCCACCATAATAAAGGCGGTGGAGAGCACCCGATGCAAATCGCCCGGAACTATCCCCTTGTCGATAACCTGTTGGGTCAGGTGGGGAATGAGCAAATCCGAGCCCACCATGCCAAAGAGCAGCAACAGGGCTATGCCCGCCTTGAGGCGATAGGGATGCAGAAAGCGGAGAATGCGAATAAGTGGCTTCATTTCTTCGTGGATGGTGAGGGAGAGGAAAATGTACAGTGAGCTTCTGCTCCTGCGCCTGTTTTTTCAACGAGATAGTGATAGACCTTATACAGGGATTGACTCAGAACCTCGCGTTCTTCCTCGGTGAGAAGAGCGGTGAGTTCCTGATGCATTGCCTGAAAAGAAGCATGAGCCTCCTTGCGAAGTTGTTTTGAATTCTCCGTCAGAAAGACCCGGACAATCCGTTGATCGTCCTCGTCCCGGTGTCTTTCAACCCAACCATCCCGTTCCATTCGTTTCAAGGTACTGCTGACAGTGGGAGGGGCAATATGTAGACTCTGGGCAAGCTCGCTCTGGGCGATGCCATCCTCCCGCCATAGGTTGAAGAGGATCATCCCCTGGGCATGGTGCAAACCGATACGCTCCAGTTTCATTCTCCGTTCCCGGCCAACCAGTCGACTCACTCTAGCCAACAGCAGTCCAAGGTTTTTCTCTTGGGGGGTACTTGCTTGATTTTTCATACAATCTCACATTTATTCAGTTTCTATCCGAAAACTAGTTAGCTTCATAATGATTAGTTAGCTAACTATTAACACCTGATCGTCTCTCCGTCAAGTCGAATTTCTCCGGCTCTTGCTTTTCGCCTATTAGCAGGTTGAAGGGGCAATGTGTTGCATTACCCCTAATTGTGCATTCAGGTGTTCTTGTTCCCCTGCCGCAGCCAGCGCAGTTCATAGAGATCGGTCCGGCGGCTTTCCATATTCCTGACACTGCCCTTGCGGCGCAGCTCCTTGAGCAGATCCAGATCGAGGTCGGTTATCAGCGTTGTTTCCACCCCGGGTGTGGCTTCGGAGGCGATGGCGTCGTGGGGAAAGGAAAAATCGGAAGGAGTGAAGATCGCAGCCTGCGAGTATTGGATGCCCATGGTTTCGACCTTGGGAATATTACCGACACTTCCCGATATCGCCACATAGCACTCATTTTCGATGGCCCGGGCCTGGGCACAACGCCGCACTCTCAGGTAGCCGTTCTTGGTGTCGGTCCAGAAGGGAGTGAGCAGGATTCTCATTCCCTTTTCGGTCTGTAGCCGAGCAAGCTCCGGAAATTCGATATCATAACAAACCAGTACGCCGATCTTGCCGACATCGGTATCGAAGACCTTGAGTTCGTCGCCGCCGGTAAAGCCCCAGTGCATTTCTTCCTCCGGGGTGATGTGCAGCTTTTCCTGGCTATCCCAGGTGCCGTCCCTGCGGCAGAGGTAGGAAACATTGATCAGCCTCCCTTCGTCGTCGATGGAGGGGACGCTACCGGCCACTATGTTGATATTGTAAGTCAGAGCCATGTCGATCATGGCCAGCCGCATTTTTTCCGTATACTCGGCGAGCATGCGCATGGCCTCGGCGGGGCTTGTGCCTTCGTAGGTATGGATAAGCGGCGCATTGAACAATTCCGGGAAGAGCACGATATCGGATTGGTAGTCGGAGACCGTGTCCACAAAGAATTCCACCTGCTGCATGAAGTCGTCAAAGGAAGCGAACCGCCGCATCTGCCACTGCACGACCCCGAGGCGGGCAATGGACTTGGTACCGCCGATCAAGCGCGTTTTCTTCTGGTAGTAAATATTCACCCATTCCAACAGGACCGCATTGCCGCGTGATTGATGGTCTTCAAGCCAGTAATTATCCAGCAGGTTGCGGACGTGGAAGTCGTTGGAGAGCTGAAAGGTGAGCACATTGTCGACCAACTCCTTGTTCTGGACCTTGAGGATGTATTCCTGGGAGGACATGCCAGGAGCATGGTCCCGATATCCCGGAATGCGGCCGCCGAGCAGTATGCCTTTGAGGTTGAGGTTCACCGCCAGATCCTTGCGGGCGTCGTAGAGGCGGCGCCCCAATCGCATCCCGCGATAATCAGGGTCCACGAAGACTTCAATGCCGTAGAGGTAGTCGCCTTCGGGATCGTGGGTGTTGAAGGTGCCGTTGCCGGTGATCTGCCGATATGTGTGATGATTGCCGAACAGACTGAAGTCGATAATGATGGAGAAGGCGACCGCCACCGGTCTGCCGTTATCCTCGATGCAGATCTGTCCTTCGCCGAACCGTCTGATAAGTCTTTCGAGCTCCGTTTTCGTATAGGGGGGCGAAAGGCCTTTATAGACCCGGGCGCTCATGTCCCTTACCGCCTCGTAATCCTCGACACGCAGGTGTCGTAATCCGAGCTTGTGTTCTGTTTTCTCAGTCATATTTTCTCTATTTGTGCGTTACCATTCGCCAGCCAGATCGTGCCAAGATGGGGTGCTGGTGAACGGTTACAGTTCATTGGTTTAGCCACTGTTTGGTTAACCTGGTGAACGGTTACAATGGTTTGGGCGCCGGACGTCTGCGTTCCCGGAGAGCAGGAGGCCAACATGGTCGCTTCCCAGGTAACCGGTCACCTTCTCTATCTGCACATATTATAATGCTTCTGCACGGTTTGCCTATATTGTACCTGCGCCAACCAGGGGCATGGGGGAACGTTTACCTGAATCGCGCGTGCATATCAAATAAATGCATCCTTGTCAAATGTGCAGGCGTGCCCCCCTTTATCATTTTCTAGCAGCCAAGAAACTCAGCTTGCAAGCCTGTCGGGGCCACGTGTCGCATCAAAGTTCGATAACTCGAACAGCGAAGCCCGAAGCGTGGCAAAGCCCGGGGGCTTGTATCCAAATTTGGGGGCATATCAGCTGGTTGCTAAAAATCTCCTCTTGACATACTCCTGGCTTTCGTCCACAATGTGCGTATCTGAGCCTAATAGTTATTAGGACTCAGCCTGCCGCGGGACATAACGCTACACCAATTTTCTCTGTATTGTATGAATGCTTGAGAGCAAGCTCTTATCACCTGCATAAGAGGCGATATAAATATGGATACTTTTACTTCTGTTTTGACGCCGGCAACAAAGGAGGCCTCGTATATTCTCAGCTCCTTTTATATCGTGCTTGGCGTCTCCGCCATTATTTTCATTATTGTCGCTGGGCTGGTGGTGTACGCCACGATCAGATTCCGCCGGCGAGAAGGGCGGGAGGCGAAGCAGTTCAGCGAAAACCTCTGGCTGGAAGTCCTCTGGATATCCATTCCCCTTCTCATCGTCGCCGGGCTCTTTGTCGTCGCTGTCAGGACCATGTCTCTGGTGAATCCACCGGTGCTTGGCAATAAGCCCGACCTGACCGTAGTGGCGCACCAGTGGTGGTGGGAGCTGCACTATCCTCAGTCGGGGGTAACGGCGGCCAATGAGATTCACCTGCCCGTGGGCAAACACCTGCTCCTCAGGTTCGAGTCCGCAGACGTCATCCATGGTTTCTGGGTCCCTGCATTCGGGCAGAAGATCGATGTCATACCCGGCCATCCGAACTCTATGTGGCTGACCATCACGCGCCCGGGTCTGTACCTGGGCACCTGTAACTCGTTCTGCGGCATGGCTCATGCCCACATGAGAATCCTGGTCTTCGCGCAGTCCCCCGAAGATTTTAGCGCATGGCTCGCACACCAGCGGCAGCCGGCTTCGCCCCCCTCAGCGGTTGGGGCAGCGAAAGGCGCCGAGGTCTTCAAGGAAAAAAACTGCGTTAACTGCCACTCCATTGCCGGGCTCATGACCAAGGGCCGCGTGGCTCCGGACCTGACCCATTTGGGGAGCCGGACAACCCTGGCGGCGGGCACGCTTACCAACACGCCGGAGAACCTGGCCAAATGGCTAAAGAACCCCCAGTCCGTGAAAAAGGGCGTTCTCATGCCTGACACCGGCCTTAACAACCGATCAGATCAAGGATCTGACCGCCTATCTTGAAGGATTGAAATGAACAGCGAAATCAATACTTCAAAAAAACCAGGGAGCATCCTGGAGGTCAGGGAATACAAAAGCCTGCTGAGCTGGCTCTCCTCCGTGGACCATAAGCAGATAGGGATCATGTATATCACGACATCGCTGCTGTTCTTCCTGGCGGGGGTATCCCTGGCGATGATCATGCGCACCCAGCTTATCAAACCGAACCATCACTGGCTGTCCCCCGAGACCTACAACCAGGTTTTCACGATGCACGGCACGACGATGGTATTTCTCGCGATCATGCCCATGCTCACCGGGTTCATGGTCTATTTCACGCCCCTGATGATCGGGGCTCGCGACGTCTCGTTCCCGAGGATGAACGCCCTCAGCTACTGGCTGTACCTGATGGGCGGACTCCTCATATATTTCAGCTATTTTACGGGAGACACCCTCCATGCGGGCTGGTCCGCCTATGCGCCGCTGACCTCGGTCAATTATTCGATGAACAAGTATTTGGTCGGCACCGGCGTGGATTACTGGATCGTCGGCCTTCTCCTGACCGGGGCAGGGACGATTATGACGGCAATCAACATCCTCGTGACCGTCGCCGACCTGCGCGCCCCTGACATGAAACTGACCCGGATCCCGCTGTTCGTCTGGATGTCGTCGATCAACGCCGTTCTCATGCTCCTGGCCCTGCCTGCGCTGAACGCCGCGCTGGTGATGCTGTTCATGGACCGGCACCTGAACGCTCTCTTCTTCAACCCTGCGGCCGGCGGCAACCCCCTGCTCTGGGAGCACTCTTTCTGGTTTTTCGGCCACCCCGAGGTTTATATTCTGATCCTGCCCGGTTTCGGGATCGTATCCGAGGTCATTCCGGTTTTCTCCCGCAAACCGATCTTCGGCTACGCCTTTATGGCCGTCGCAACGGTGGCGATCGGTTTTCTCAGCTTCGGCGTCTGGGCGCATCACATGTTCGCCACGGGAATGAACTTTACGGTCTATTACGTCTTCGCTCTTTCAACCGTGCTGATCGCCGTCCCCACCGGGATCAAGATCTTCAACTGGATCGCCACCATGTGGGGCGGCTCGATCAGCTTCGACACGGCGATGCTGTTCTGCCGTTGCCTTCATCATCCAGTTCACGATCGGCGGCCTGAGCGGAGTGGCTTTCGCCACCGTGCCCATCGACTGGGCGCTTACCCACACCTATTTCGTGGTGGCCCATTTTCACTACACCCTGCTGGGAGGCACTATTTTCACCGTGATGGCCGGATTTTATTACTGGTACCCGAAAATCACCGGCCGCATGCTGTCGGAAAAGCTGGGCAAGATACAATTCTGGCTCATGGTGTTCGGCTTCAACGGCACGTTTTTCATTCTTCACTTCGCCGGGCTCGCCGGCATGCCGCGCAGGGTCTTTACGTACCCCGATTTGCCGCATCTCGCAACCATCAACCTGATATCCTCTCTTTTTGCTTACGTCCTTGGGCTGGGAATTCTGGTCTTTTTCGCTAATCTGGTCATCAGCCTTTTCAAAGGGAAACCGGCCGAGGACAACCCCTGGGGTGGCTGGACCCTGGAATGGGCCACATCTTCCCCGCCCCCGCCTCATAATTTCGACCGGATTCCGCCTATTCGCAGCATCAGGCCTTTATGGGATCTGGAGCGAGTCCGAAAAGCAGCCGGGCGCTGCAGCGCCGCCTTCGCATGGGGGGGAGAGCGCATGAACAAAATCAGACTGGCAATGCTGCTTTTTGTGGCATCGGAAGCGGTTTTCTTCATACTGCTGATCATCGCCTACGTGGTCTATCACGCGACCTCGCCCAGCGCAGCCGACGCCGTCGCCGTTACCTCGATATTCCGAGAACCGCGGTGTTCACCGTTTGCCTTATCAGCAGCAGCTTCACCATGTGGCTCGCCGGCATTCACTTCAAGACCGGCAGGCGCAAGCCGGCGCTGGCGTGGCTTTTAGCCACAATCAGCACTGGGGACTGTATTTTTAGCGGGGCAAGGCAAGCGAGTACGCCTCCCTCATCAATGAAAACGTGATCATCAGCCGGGACCTGTTCGGCACGACATTTTTTACCCTCACGGGCTTTCACGGTCTCCATGTTCTTATCGGACTTATCATGCTGGCGACACTTTTCGGCATCGAGCTCAAGCGGGGAGTTACGGGCTCCCCCCGAGGCCGTGGAAAGTGTTTCGATTTACTGGCACTTCGTCGACGCGGTATGGATGATCATCTTTCCCGTCGTCTACCTGTGGGTGCTGCGATGACTAACGGACAACTTTTCGCCGAGGCCTGGGATTTCCAACCCACGGTGATCTTCGGATCCGTAGCGCTCTTTTTTGCCTATCTCTGGGTCGTCCGCTTTCGCATGAACCGCAAAACAGCGCTCTTTGGCTCGGGCGTGCTCCTCATGCTGCTGACCCTGATCGGGCCGCTCGATTTTCTCGGCGACAATTACCTCTTCAGCGCCCATATGATGGAGCATCTCCTGCTCTATCTGGCCGTACCTCCCGCTTCTCCTGCTCGGTCTGCCGCCGGAGCCGGTCCGAGTCGCTTTTGTCCATTGAAATTGCGGCAAAGACCGAGCGGTTCCTCCGCAGGCCGACCGTTGCCTGGCTGGTAGCAGTGGGGGCCATGTGGCTCTGGCACCTGCCCGTGCTCTATAACGCGGCGCTGAACAACGAAGGGATCCACGCCGTGGAGCATCTGAGCTTACTGATTACGGGAACGATATTCTTTTGGCCCATCTTCACCCCTGTTGCAGTCGCACCGGCTTTCACCGATCATCGGGGCGGTTTATATATTTACCGCCATGTCGGCCAATATGATCCTGGGGATATTGTTAACCTTTGCACCCTTGGGATATTACCCCACGTACATGCGCTCTTCCGACGGCACCGGCATCTTCCAGTTTATCCGCATGGTCTGGAAACTGGACCCCCAGTCGGACCTCAATCTGGGCGGCATGTTCATGTGGATAATCGGTGGGCTGCTGTATTTCACGTCGCTGATGGCCGTAGTCAGCCGACTGTACAGTAACCCTGAAGATTGGGAACCAACAGAGGAAGAACTTGAGGATGCGTAAATGGTTACAGCTCATTGATTTGGCCGATTTTGATTGACCTGGTGAACGGTTCAATTTGACAAGGTAACGAAGATGCACAACTCCAGTGAACATCAGACCGGCCCCGCGGATTTTTCCCGGGAGAACGAAAAGGAGATTTCGGCAGGCTGGAACATTCCAAAACCCGCAATCATCCCCTCGCCCATCATATTGGCCCTTCGTTCTTTCCCTGGGAGCAACGCTCATGGGACTTGGGATCCTGACATCAAACGTTATAACTGCTACGGGAATCAGTGCTTTTCATTCTCGCCATCATCAAGTGGATAGGAGAGCTCTCCAGTGAAGAGTGACGACAACAACAGGCCGCGCCGATCCGGCGAAAACGACCCGGGCAGGCGCCGTTTCCTGAGCCAGGCTCGGCGTGGCCGCCGGGTCTTTGATTGCGGCCATGGCGGGACTGCCGGTCATCGGTTACATCCTTGTTACCGATTTCCCGCAAGATGCAGCATCAATGGGTATCAGTGGGTCCGGCACGACCGGTTCACTGTCGGTGATACGGTTCTGGTCTCCTTTAAAAACCCGTCGGCAACGCCCTGGGCGGGGGTGACGGGAAAGACCGGGGCCTGGGTGCGCAGGGTCGGAGAGAGTGATTTCATCGCCTTTGTTCTCAATTGTTCCCACCTCGGCTGCCCGGTGCGCTGGGAGGCCTCTCCCAAACTGTTTATCTGTCCCTGCCACGGCAGCGTTTACTATGAGGACGGGACTGTCGCGGCGGGCCCCGCTCCTTTTCCTCTGCAGCGTTTCCAGGTCAGAGTGCGCGGCGGGCAGGTCGAACTGGAGAGCCGTCCCCTCCCCTTCACGGAAGCTACGTAAAGAGAATAAGGGATGAAAGCAGCGGAAAAAGTTCTTGGAATGGCTGGACGATCGAACCGGCCTCGTCAAACTGACTAAATCGATTGCCGATCATCCGGCTGCGCCCGGCGTCAAATGGAAGTATGTCTTCGGCAGTGCGGTCCTGACGGCTTTTATCATGCAGGTGGTCAGCGGCATCGGCCTGCTGACCACCTATGTCTCCTCGACGGGCAGCGCCTTTGAAAGCCTGCAGTATATCACCGAAAAGGCTCCGCTCGGCGCTTTTTTGAGAGGCATGCATTACTGGGGGGCGTCGATGATGGTCGTCCTGATCGCCATTCACGTCCTCAGGATATTCCTGATGGGGAGCTTCAAGTTTCCGCGGGAATTGAACTGGATAACTGGCGTATTGCTGCTGGCGACCACGGCGGCGATGGCGTTCTGCGGCCAGATCATGCGCTGGGACCAGAACGCCGTATTCGGGATAGTGGCAGCCTCAAAGATGGCAAGCCACGTTCCGCTGATCGGCACCTGGCTTTCTCACTTCATCATAGGCGGGGATGTGGTGGGATCCTACACCTTGAGCCGTATATTCGATATGCATGTCTTTGTCCTGCCGATCCTGCTCGTCGTCCCTGATATGCCTGCACGTGTACCTGGTGCTGCGCAACGGCGTCTCCGAACCTCCCGTGCCGGGCCGCGGGGTGGATCCCGCGACGTACCGTTCGGATTATCACGACATGCTGCAAAAGCAAGGCGTCCCCTTCTGGCCGACTGTCGTGTTGCGCGATTTCGTGTTCGCTCTCGGCGTGGTTCTCGTTGTGCTGCTGTTGGCCTGGCTGGTCGGCCCGGGCAAGCTTGACAATCCGCCCGATCCGTCGCTGATTAACGCGCACCCCCGTCCGGACTGGTATTTCTGGTGGATTTTCGCCCTGCTTGCCCTGATGCCGCACGATCTCGAGAACTATTTCATGGTCTTGATGCCCCTGGTGATCGGCCTGATCCTCTTATCGGTCCCGCTGGTGAGTAATCGTGGGGAACGTCACCCGGCGCGAAGACCACTGGCGGTGGCTGTCGTGATATTTATCTTCTCGGCAATTGTGGCGCTGACCTTGGCAGGATGGCATGAAAACTGGTCGCCCCGTGTTCAATGCCGCCCCCCTGACCGCGGACATTATAGGGGCTTCTTCCGGCCCGGTATACGAAGGGGCAATGGTCTTCAACAAGATGGGATGCCTTTTCTGCCATACCATCGAGGGCCATGGAGGAAAGAGGGGACCTGAATCTGACGTGGATAGCGGACCGGCTGACCCGCGAGCAGCTGACTCTGCGCATCATGAACGGCGCATACAACATGCCGGTATTCGGACGCATCCTTTCCACCGAGGACACCGAAAAACCTGCTGGACTTTCTGGAGACCCGGAAAAAATTCGGCTTTGCGACAGACAAACAACAGTCGGCTGTCCAGCCCTCCGGGCCCGTCAGCCAGGCGGCATTGCACGCAAAGTAGGAATCAGTCGGACGAGAAAAAGGCAGCCTTTCGACACTCCTCGATATACAGTTCGTTCAAACGTTGTGTGATCGGTCCCGGTTGACCGTCGGAGAGTTCGATGCCGTCGATCTCAACCACCGGACAGACAAACGTCGTTGCTGCGGTCTCAAAGGCTTCTGCGGCCTCTTGAGCCTCGGCAATGGTGAAAGGCCGCTCCTCAACCGCCATTGCCGCCTCCTTGGCCAGGCGCAGTACCGCTGCCCTGGTCGTACCATGGAGGATGGACGTGGAGAGGTTCCGAGTGACGACAGTCCCCACTTTTGTCACGATATATGCGGTACTTGAACTCCCTTCGGTGACATAACCGTCTTCAACCATCCAGGCATCGTCCTTGCCCGCACGTTTCGCCGCCATTTTGGCCATGGAAGAGGCCAGCAACTGCACAGTCTTGATATCACGCCTGCCCCAACGTATATCTGGGACCGCAATCACCTTGATTCCGTTCCTGGGTGCGGTCAGCGACCTCGACTGGGTAAAGAGAACGAGGGTTCGCGGCGTGTTCTCGGGGTAGACGAAGTCACGGTCGGCAACGCCACGCGTGATCTGCAGATAAACCAGCCCTTCCCGAAGATCGTTTCTGCCAATCAGTTGCCTGTGTATTTCCAGCAATTCATCGCTTTGCACCGGCAAGTCCATGCCAAGCTCGCCCAGCGACCTCTGCAGCCGGTTCAGATGACCGTCGAACCCAATGAGCTTACCGTCAAGCACGGCCGTGACCTCGTAGACTCCATCCGCAAATAAAAAACCGCGATCAAAGATTGAAACCATTGCCTTGTCCTCGGGCAAATATGCACTGTCAACATATACTATTCGATTCATTTTACTCCTTAAAGTCAGGAACCCGCCAATGACGGGACGCAAAAGCATCGGCCTCTGCAGTTATCTTCTCTTTGATGTCATCGGGCAGCCCCTGGGACATTTGCCGCCACTGTTGAGAAAATGTCTCTACATCCTCAGGGTCTCCGAATTGCCCGGCCAGCACCGACAGCCGCGTCCAAAACAGGGCCGTATATACATTCTGGCCCGTATGGGGCATGGAAAAGTATACCGCGGCCGCATTGTTGCAGGCAACAGCCAAGCCCCGCTCCGCTGCAACCCCGTACCAATAGAGGGCCTGATCTAAATCTGCATCTACACCTTCACCATGGTGATAGACGAGCCCTAAACTGTACATGGCATCGACGGACCCTTGATTCGCCGCCTGTTGATACCAGTGGATCGCCTGGTGTATATCAGGCGGAACCGCCTCGCCCACGCGGTAGATATGTCCGAGCTGCAACATGGCCTGGGCATGGCCTTGCCTGGCCGCCTGCTCATACAGGGCCTTGGCCTCACGCCGGTCCAGGACCACATCTCTGCCAGCAGCCAGCAAACCGGCCAAATCATATTGTGCCTGGGGCAGCCCGATCTGTGCGGCCGACCGGAGCCAGAAGAGAGCCCGCTTGGGGCTTTTTCCTGTTCCCTGACCCAGCATATGCATCTGGAACAAGGCGTAATTGGCGTTTGCGTATTTCTGGTGGGCTGCCTGAGTATACCAGTGCAGTGCTTTATCCACATCCACTTCCACGCCTCTTCCCTGGTGAAAGCAAAGCGCGAGATTAAATTGGGCCACTGCATTGCCTTGATCGGCAGCAGCCTGGAACCACTTTGCAGCCAGCTCCTGATTCGCCTCACCACCCTTGCCCTCGCTGAGCAGATGCCCCATCATGTTCTGAGCTTCGGGAATGTCGGCCTCTGCGGCCCCAATGAGGTATTGGCGTGCACGCACATAATCCGCCGCCACGCCAGAGGCGCCGAGGAAAATTTCTCCCAGAAAGGCCATGGCGCGAGCATCGCCGCCATCGGCCATCTGGATCAACCTGGGTAGAACCTCTTCCGCGCCCTGCCGACGACTGATCGCCATCAACTCTTCCAGCTGCATCTCTGTACTCATGGCTATCCTTTGCGAGCGACGCTTCGCTTTGTGGCGGTTGGTTGTCGCTATTTGGGCAAACGCGTGGACCGATATGTCTCCTCGCCAAAATAGTGGGCCCACTCTTCTCCAGTAAGATCGCGTTCCAGGCGAGCGCACGCTTCAGCTATCAGGTCTTCCGGCCGCCAGTACCAGAGGCGCGCGGTGCGGTCGCTGCGCCCCCCTGCAGAAAGAACATAGCGGCCGCTGGGGCTAAATGCCACTGCTTGCACATCGGCATCGTGCCTCAATGAGGCGATCTGAATCCCTTTTTCCAATTCCCATACCCCGGCACTAAAATCCTTGCTGGCGATGGCCGCATGGCGGGCATCGTCATCAAACGCCATGTGGTTGACATGGCCTTCGTGGCGGATGCTGAGCACCGGTTCTCCAGCCACGGGATCTATGATGTGAACAAGACCGTTATCCCCGGCATCCAGAAGGCCCAGCCGTTGCCCTGAAGCATCGATATAACACCCCCTGGCTTGAATCGACGGGACTACCGAACGGGGCTCGCCGCCGGAAGACCAGGGCCAAATCCAGGCCGTGCCATCGCCGGCAATCCAGGCCATGAGATCTCCTTCGCGATTGAAGCTTACCCTGCCCTTTGGCGGAGCCGACATGGTCGCCCGTGATGCGTCCGCTCCAGGGCGATCGGCTTCCACCACCACGATTTCGTCGCCGTCAACGAGGGCGGCAAAACGCCAATTAGCGCTCATCCCCGCAATTTTCAGCTCTTTAAAGGGCGATGGCATGTGACTGCCCGAGGAAATCTCGAAAACCAGACGGTTGGCCACCATCAAACGCCCGCCTTCGTCATCGAGTGCCACCCGGTACCCCCCTTGTTCCGCATCCACATCTATACGGGCAATTTGCCGGCCGTCGGGAACAGTCCAGACTCCGGCGGTGCCGTCTCTACTGATTGTCGCCGCCCGACGACCATCGCCGCTGAAAGTCAGACCGTAGACGCCGTCCCGGTGTTTCATGGCCGCTACCTGTCGATGGCCTTCGGCCTCCCAGGTTCGACAGACCGACGGCCCCCAACCGGTGACACGGTTTTCATCGGGATGAAAAGCCATCTTGCGAATGCCGCCTACCGTGCCTTCCACCAGCCGCAGAATCTCCCTCCCCCGATATGTCTCCCATATCCGAGCGGTGCCATCCCGGCTGGTGGTGGCCATCAAACGCCCGCTATGGCTCAGTGCAACCTTGTACACACTGTTGTCGTGATGCACGGAGTTTCCCCGCTTACAGGATACCCGGCCATAGATATATTCGCGTTTCATGCCGGCGGTGGCCGGATCGATCACCATGCGGATGCCGGCCTGGTTGCAGGTATCCAGGTCATACGCATGGGCGTCCCACTCCGGGCTGGCCACGGCAAAATATCGCCCGTTGCCACTAAAGGCGGCATGCCAGTGTCGCTCTTCGAAAATCAGTTGCTCCTTGGTATGGGCGTCGAAAAGGGTGGCGGTATAGTCGCCGGCCACCGTGAGGGCCAGACGCCGTCCATCAGGGCTGAACGAGTAGCGCCCCCCCACCGTCAGCTCCATGACTTGATCCGCAACCCCCGGTGAGCGAAAGAATTCAGCCAGGTTGGTATTCCAGGCAATCACCTCCCTGGCATCGGTGGCGATAGCCACACCATGCATGGGCTCGGCATTGATGTACCAGGCCAGTTCCTCGTAGCCGTCCACATCCCAGAGATGCGTTTTCAAATCGCCCCCGCTGGTGACGAAGAACTCCCCATCCGGGCTGTAGGCGGCTGCACGGACATCCGGTACTCCTACCCTGACCGCTTCACGATCCGTCTCCCAGTCCCAGATGAAGGCCATGCCACCGACGATGGCAAGGTGAGATCGATTGGGACAGATCAACAGATCACCACGTGCGTCGATTTGCCGCTCGGCGATGATATCGCCACTGACGACATCGAACACACGAAGAAAATTATCTTTCCCATGAATGGCGATAACGCGCCCGTCCGGGCTGAAAGCACACGCGCGATAGTCGGATCCCGCTGCGGGATCCATGCGGGCGACCTCTTTGGGGAGCAGCCACAGAGCCTTACGCAGAGCGCGGTCACCTTCGAGGGTGGGATGGCGGCGCATGGACTCGACTGCCAGCAGTGCCCCGACCTCCAGCAACACGCCCTGCTTGTCGATGAGCACCTGCGACTGAGCCGCCAGCTGCCGGGCAAGGGTTTTGGCGTATAATACTTGCCAGCGCTCGGCTTCGGCCAGGTGGTAGGCATCGCTTTCCTGGATGTACCGGATCTGCTGCTCGGTCGGTCCGGGATCCATCATGGCCCCTTTTTGGAGCCACTCTCGAGCGACTTCCAGCTCGACCCTGGCCAACACCCCGCCCCTGCCCGACTGCCAGTTTTCTGCCCGGCGGAGGTAATCAGTTCCGGTTTTGCGCCACCGGTAATCATTGCGGATAGCAGCTCCGATAGCCTCTAGCGATGCTCCGTCACCTTCGAGCGCCAACGGCAGCCACTGGCGCTCGCCTAGCGCCCGGGGCAGATCCTGGTTCTCACGGAGATCTCGACAGACGACGGGGATGATGCGTTTGTTGTGGGACACCGCAAAATCCAGCTCCATGCGGCAGTGTTCCGAATCGATTGCATCGGGACTGATGGCGAAGAGCAGGTTGTCCGATTCAATGATGGCCGACTTGAGATCCTCGCGCCATATATCGGCCGGATGCAAATCTTCAACATCCAGCCAATAGGAAAACTGGGCGCCGTCCAGATAGGCGGTAATCTCATCGATAAAGCCCCGGTCTCGACGGGAATAAGAGATAAACACATCGGGCATGGCAGCCTCCCAAGAAATACTGACCGGCAGAACTCACTGGCGGAATGATCGGATGCAGCTCATGTAAAACACGCTGAAAGCGGCCCTATGCTTAATGTACACCGCAAGGCGGACCTTCCACTTCCCTTCTCCCGAGGGAGACCAAGCATAATGCATTAATGCATGCTCGGTGGAATTTGAGAGTTCATGGAGCGTTTGGTCCGCAAAGGTATAAAGCCCCGAAAACCTTTCGCACCCTGTAACCGTTCACCAGGTTAACCATACAGTGGCTAAACCAATGAACTGTAAACATTCACCAGTGCCCCAGGTTGGCGCAGGTAAGCGCAGACTCCGAGCTGGCCGACGCGCTACAGCCTATCTATGCACGCCAGCCAGATCGTGCCAAGATGGGGTGCTGGTGAACGTTTACAACAATTCAATAGCTATCGGGGATCGTTTCAATCTTTATTGGTTGGGCCGTATCTCAATTTTCAAAACAAAAACGGAATAAATTTCTTGGTACGCAGCATATATGTCTGATACGCATCACCGAAATACTGCAAGCATTCCAACTCATCCTTCTTTGCTGTGAGAACCAGAAAGAATGAAGCTGCAATAACTAAAGAAAGAGCTGGCAATGAAGGATGCTTGAAAAAAGCGCCACATGCAAGAAACAAAAGAGAAGAATAGAGCGGATGGCGGATATATTTATAGGCTCCGACAGTTACCAAATGAGATGTTTTTTCAAATGCCAACAGCTCGTCATTAGATCGGCTCTGATTTGGTTTTCCTATAACCTTGAGCAGGTGTATCCCGTGAACAACCAAAAAGATGGAAATAAGAAGAAGCAGGCTAGAAATACCTTGGTAAATAGAAGAAAATGGACTCTTCATCCAATACGGTGCATTAAGTAAGACAAGAACCAAGATAAACTCCCACGCAAAAAATCGATAGAAACCATGTGAGTGAGGACGGAGCAGCATTATCCTGGAAACATAAATAAAATATACTGAAATAATGACAAAACACAGTAATCGGATCATCTCATATTCCTCATAAGGCCAGACGGGAGTAGGATAGCGGGACGTTCATGATTTTTTGTGATCCCTTATTCGTTCCTAGGAAGACTTCTCTTCCCTGACAAAACATTCACTACGATATACGCAATGAAGGGTATTATAGGATGTCCCCTTCTTTCTGCAAGATGGGGACGACAACAAGATGAGCAACATAGAAGAGTTGAGAAAAAGCCTATCAAGGAAAGAACGACTGCTCCTCGTAGCTTACATACTTGCAGCAACGTTGTCAAAATCACGGGAAAGTCAACGACGGTCGTTGCAAACGACCATTTTATATCTACTTTATACCGGGAGATGACACATATGCCACAAAATCGCGAGATAAAATCGCCTGAGAAGAATAAGCAGCACCTCGTATCCCGCGAGGCTCGCCCTGTTTCCACCCGGTCGGTGCAAACGGGACGTCATCCTCTCCTCCAATTGCAACGGCTCTTGGGCAACCAGCATATGACACGGCTGATGCAAGCCGGCAGCATCCCACCGGGATGGGATCAAGGGCCTTTGAAATTTCTATCCACCGTACACTCCGGCGCTGGCAGTCTGCCACTGCGTCGCATCCAGCGTCAGCCTAGGCAGGGCACGAGCACTGCCAAGAAAAACAAGCCTGGAATGTTCAAGCCGAGAAGGGTGACGCTCGAGGATGTGGTAAAACATATGACCGGGCTCGGAGGCCCTTACAAGGACCTCAAAGCGTGGACGGACACATTCAAGTTCGGCAAGTTCCTCGGCCACCCAATCGACGCTGGATGGTCGCCGACAAGGGGCGTTCGGCCAGAGTTCCAGGCGTTGCTTGACTCCTCCGAGCCCAAGGTTAACGATGAGTTCAAAAAGTCCGGCATCCCGATCCCCAAGGGATATGGGATCCGATTGATCGGAGGCTTTCGGAATGAGATCAGCCCGCATGGTGCCGGCGTTGCAATCGACATCGACGCAGCCGATAATCCCTACATCATGCACGAAGGCGATCAATACAGATCCAAGACAACCCTCAGCAAGGAACTGCGACCTGTCTATCACCGCATCGCTGAATTTATCCTCAACGACCCGATTGGCGGGGAGCAATCGATCATCCCGAAGCTTATCGGTAGTGGCAGTAGCCTTCCCAAGGGTGGTAAGCCAACCCGTCGCGAGCGTCTCGAACAGTACTATGACCGCCTCCTAAAAGAGAGCAACGCGATGCGCGAGTACTTCCGCCTGATGAACGACGAGAACGCATTGAAGGCGTACCTTGACGGCGCGTGGAAGACCACCCACCCGAAAGCGACGGCGCCTGGAGCAGCCGACGTGAAGAAGCAGATGTGGGAGGACTACGCGCTGCTTGGCGGCGCGATCCCGAAGGGCGGCCCGCCCGGGATTCCGGACTTCAAGCGGCCACGACGGGCGGGGCGGCCGTTCCACCCGCTCCATCGCGCACAGAAGGATCCAGCATCTGGCTTCATGACGATCCCGCGTGAGGTTGTCCTGGGGCTTGGTCAGGTCGTACCACGTTGGGGCGCGATCGACTTTGGCCCCCAGAGCGGGGATATCATGCACTTCGACGACCGCTACGGGATCGGCAAGCCGTTTTACGACGCGAAGCCGCTCGCTGAGGCGAGTGTAGCCGCCGAGAACAAAGCGCGAGCAGAGGCGGCCGCGAAGACGAAAGCAGCAGCCGAAGCGAAACCGACCAAGGCAATTTCCAGCCCGGTGCCTACAACTCAGCCCATGATCGCCCGCCAACCGGCACCCATGGAGCCCGGCCATCGTATCGGCGAAGCCTGGGACTACGGTCCGATCACCCAGCGCAAGTCGGTCCGCCATGACCTTGCGACCTACATAGGCTGGATCAAGGACGTCGAGCGCGGTTACGGCCTCGACAAACAGATGGTCCTCCAGCGCCTCCGGCGGCTCTACTACAGCTCGTACAGCGGCAGGGCTGGCACGAAGTTCGACAAGGTGATCGCCGAGCAGGCCGGTGCCGGCGGTGTGCCGCTCTCGGTGCAGATGGTGCCCTCTGCTGCAGTCGACGGGCTCTTCGAGACCGATGACATCATCACTCCCGATGGCAAGACCCTCGACCCAGGGCACATCCTCGCCGCTCTCGATCTCAAGACGGCCGGAACCACATGGAAGGCGAGCATGGGCGAGGTAGCAGTCGGCACGACGATGCTCGGCGTTCTCACCTGGGCAGGCGACCTGGCTTCGTGGTGGCTCGAGTGGACCCAGCAGGCCAAGAAGATCCGCGAGGCACCGATTCCGGAGCCAACCGGTCCGGCGACCGAGGAGGGACCTCCCTATGAGGCCGGCGGCGACCCGGCGCTCGACATCGGCCTCTGGGAACGGATCGGGCGGAGCAAGGCCTCCAAGGAAGATCTGCTCGGCGACATGGATGCCCAGATCCTGGCCCAGACAAGCACCCAGAGGTCGACGATCGAGAGCATCAAGCGCGAAAAGCGCCAGATCCTCAATGCAAACATCGGCACGGAGCTGACCGCGCCCGTCTCGAAACTTCTCGAACACTACTACGGCGTCGGGCCAAAACCGGGAACGGTAGCGCCGGTGGCAAATCGCTTCGCGTTGTTCGTCCGCAATGCCAGCCCGCCGATCCCGTATCAGGAAGGCGAGCAAGGGAGCGTTGGATGGATGCAACTAGCGCCCGACGCGGAGACCGTGATTACGAAAACGATCGAGAACGTCGCCTGGCTCTTCGTCAGCCAGGGCACCTCGCAGAACGCGAACATGCAGCTCCGTACTTTCGGTTGGCGGATCAAGGATATCTCGAAGCGCTTCGTGGCATTCCTGAACCAAGGTCTAAAGCATGGTGACGCACCGTGGCTCTGAACACGCCATCTGCGGCCAGATGTATTTGTACGGCGCGGTGGGTTCGGGCCATGATAACATCATATTATCCTAGTCACTTAAGTTCAATAAATAAGAATTATCAGTACTTAAAAGGCCCATTTGTCTCCCCAAAAAGTACTGTAAGACGAGTGAGGTTCTCGTAATGAGGTCGTCCCGTTTTCTGATACCAATTCACGGCCGGGGACATTCGTACAGATGTCGTGGTCCAACCCCAATTCGCATAATCTCACCGGACCGGAGTTGTTTGCTGGGTCCGAGTGAAGCCGGTGGTTGGACAGGGTAGAGAAGAGCGTCTACACTCGCCCGGTGGCTACCAGGTCGGCGAAGTGTTGGAAAGAACGGTCCATGGTTTTCTCGGCCTCGGCTGGGAAGCAGCAGGCTGGGAGTTGCCGTTGTTTGAGGTGATGGGCTATGCATTCGCAGCAGGCGCCTTTTCTTGGGCAGCCATCGTAGGTGCATGGGCAGTTCTCGACGTTTTTGCTTTTATTGCAGTCCATTCTTTTCTCCTTGAATTGTGGTTGCATTGTTTACCATCGAATCGTATTGCCGGATGGCAACCTACCATGAAAGGATAGGAAAATGAAGGCCACGATTACTTTAGAGTTTCGATAAAGATGCAGCTTGCCAGATAAAATATGTGTGGACGCCCAGCGATGAAAACGGTGGTTTGCGGTAATATCGCATCTCCTGTTCCAGCCATTGGCCGTGTTCGGCGCAGATTTTTGCAAAATACCCGGCTCCGCCGCCGATATCGAGAATGGTCATGGCTTTGGAGGTAAATTCGGGACAATAGTCGAAAATATCGCGGTGCAGGAGTTGCAAGCGAAGCATGCCTTTTACGGATCCGTAAACGTTTGTTTCCAGTTTCCCTTCCAGGCCGGCAAAGACGTTCATCGACAGTTCCCTGAGTTAAGATGCATCTCGTTAAACTTCCTTTTATAGCCCGCCATGTCGAATTCATGGAAAGCCCAGGCGTAGGAGAGATGACACGGATGCCTCGGATGGCCATCTTTACGCAAGGCGCCGTAATGGAGCCAGCGGACGTTCATCCGGCGCAGAGCTTGTTCCAACTCGGCAAAAGCCTCGGCCAGGTAGGGTCTAAGCGTTATACCGCCGCCCCACGCTGCCCAGCAGGTCGGTTGTGCTTCGCGGTTGGCGCGAGCGATTATCTTCTCGATATTAGCGGCAAAGAGCTGCGGGTCGCACTCAGGCGGCAGCTCACGCGGATTGGTCGAGCGTAGCGGATAGAGATTGCAGATAATAACACCGTCGAATCCATTGTTGCGCGCGACTTTTTCCGCCTTGGCGACGGTGGGATCGGATTTTTCGCGGGTGGCGGTGCTGGGATTGAGTCCAATGATAAAAAGCGTTCTCCGGCCAGATTTACCGAGCAGGAACCTGGAGGAGTCGTCCTCGTTGCAATCGTAGATATCATACATGCATGGGGTATCCCTTCCAGGTGCGGAGCGCCTTACAGCCCGAATACGCCCAGGACCCGGACTCCCTTGCGAAATATCGGGGAGTTGACGTATAGTGAAGAGGTTGCAGGCTATCGAAGTTTTCAGAGAATTTTGCAGCGGTTTCATTTCAAATCCGCTCTATTGGGGGCAGTGCACACACTCTCTTTGTAAAACGCGAAAAGGACAAGCCGTCAATAATGAACTGGTGCAATTAACCAACAATATAAGGAAGGAGATTATGGAAAAAATGAAAATTCTGGTACCGATAGCAAACGGTACGGAAATGATCGAGGCCTTGAGTATCGTGGACGTGTTCAGAAGGGCCGGCGCCGAGGTCGATCTGGCCTCGGTGAACGAGCTGGTTATCACCTCCTCGCATAACGTCAAGATCTATGCCGACAAATTGATCGACGAATGTATGGAGACCGACTACGACCTTATCGCCTTGCCCGGCGGCATCCCCGGCGCGGAAAACCTGAAAAATTCCGCGGCACTTATCGAGATCCTTAAAAAACAGAACGCCTCAGGCAAGCTCTACGGAGCCATCTGCGCCGCTCCCGCCGTAGTGCTCGAACAGCACGGGCTGCTCGAAGGCAAGAAGGCGACCTGCCATCCTAATTTTGTCGCCAGTCTCAGCAACACCGAGTTCACCGGCAAAGAGGTGGTGGTGGACCGAAACTGCGTCACCAGCAGGGGCGCCGGCACCGCCGTTGCATTTGCTCTCCAGCTGGTCGAAGTCCTCATGGGCAGGGAGAAACGACAGGAGGTGGCCAGGGGCATGGCCATTGAAATCGACTGACCGAACGGCGGCTGCTAGACATTTCCCCAAACCGCACCCCGATACGCCATCTTAATGGGGTGCGGTCTCGCCTCCTAACTGGCTATTTCCACCGAATACCTTGATCGGCACCAATTTTTACCAGTAAAGTTATCGTATACCGGTGTTCCATTTGCAGACTCTTTGCATTTAAGTGGGGGGCATTGGGCGACATGCCCGTCCTACTGTGCATCAACATCATTTATTTGGCCATCTTTCCTATTGGTTTGCATGGGTGGCTTATATTTTGAAAAGATCGCGAGTAAGGAGCCGGATATGGCCAGGCCGACCGACGATTATTCGAAGTTCTCCGTTGAGCAAACTCTGCGTGAACTTGGCAGCAATGCCGAAAAAGGACTGACCGACAAGGAGGCGAAGAGCCGCCTTGCCCGGCACGGGTTCAACGAGGTCCCCGAAAAGGAGGTATCGCTGCTGCGCCGCATCCTCGAGAGGTTCTGGGCGCCCATACCCTGGATGATCGAGGCCGCCGCCCTGCTCTCCGCCGCTGGTGGAGAAATGGGACGATTTCATCATCATCATGGTGCTGCTGTTCACCAACGCCTTTATCGATTTCTGGCAGGAATCCAAGGCGATGAACGCCCTGAAGGTCCTTAAAGACAAACTGGCCAAGAGCGCTCTCGTCCTTCGCGACGGCGCCTTTTCGGGCAGATGACGCCCGCGAACTGGTGCCGGGCGACATCATCAAGATCAGGATCGGCGATCTGATCCCGGCCGACGTCCAGCTCATCGACGGGGACTTCATTCAATCCGACCAGTCCGCCCTGACCGGCGAGTCGCTGCCGGTGGCCAAAAAGATCGGCGACATCGCCTATGCCAACTCGGTGGTCAAGCAGGGGGAGATGCTGGCCGTGGTCGTCAATACCGCCCTCGACACCTTCTTCGGCAAGACCGTCTCCCTGGTGGCAAAAGCTGAGAAGGCCGAGCGGAGCCACTTCCAGAAGGCGGTGATGCCATCGGCAACTACCTCATCCTTCTCACCCTTTTTCTGGCTTCGTGATTATCGTCACCGCCCTGTTCCGGCATGAGAACATGCTGGAGATACTGCGGTTCACCCTGGTTCTGACCGTGGCGGCCATCCCGGTTGCCCTGCCGGCGGTGCTGTCCGTCACCATGGCGGTGGGCGCCATGAACCTGGCGCAAAACAGGCGATCGTCAGCCGCCTGGTGGCCATCGAGGAGCTGGCCGGGGTGGATATTCTCTGCTCGGACAAAACCGGCACCCTGACCCAGAACCGGATGAGCGTCGCCGATCCCGTGCCCTTCGACGGCCACAGCGTCGAAGAGCTGCTGCTCTTTGGCGCGCTTGCCTCAAAGGAAGAAAACCGGGACCCCATCGAACTCCCCATCTTCGAAGCCCTGGCAAAGAGTGGTGCGGCAAAGCGCATGGCGGATTACCGGCAGAAACGTTTATCCCCTTCGACCCGGTGAGCAAGAGAACGGAAAGCGTGGTGCGCACCGGGGATAAAACAATCCGATGTGACCAAGGGCGCCGCCCAGGTCATCCTCGAAATGTGCGGCGCAGACGCGAGCCGGGACGAGGCGTCCTCAATAAGGTGGAGGAACTGGCGGAAAAAGGGTTCAGGACGCTCGGTGTTGCCGCCCGCTACGCCGATAACGGAAAATATCGGTTTGTGGGCCTGCTCCCGCTTTTCGACCCGCCCCGGGAGGACTCGAGGCCACCATCGCCCATGCCAGGGAGCTGGGGATCGGCATCAAGATGGTGACGGGCGACAACCTGGCCATCGCCCGCCAGATCGCGGGCGTCTTGAGTATCGGCGACGAACATGCTGCAACGCACAGGACCTCAACGGGGCCAGCAGCTCCGATCTGATCCTGCTCGGCGAAATCATCACCAGAGCGCTCTATACCAAGCTCGCGCCGGAGCAGACGCGCAGACGGCGGTGGAGTTCGCCCGGATGACGATAGCCGTGATACAGGAGATAAAGCGCGAACTCAACGAAATGGAGCTGCCGAAAGGCTATGTGAAAGCCACGAATCGGAGATCATCCAGCTGATCGAAAACGCCGACGGTTTTGCCCAGGTGTTCCCGGAGGATAAATACTTTATCGTCGAGGAACTGCAGAAGGCGGGCCACATCGTGGGCATGACCGGCGACGGGGTCAACGACGCCCCGGCGCTGAAAAAAGCCGACGCAGGCATCGCCGTCTCCGGGGCGACCGACGCCGCCCGGGCCGCGGCGGACCTGGTGCTGCTGGCGCCGGGCCTCTCGGTCATCATCGACGCCATCAAGGGGGCCCGCGTCACCTTCGAGCGGATGAAGAGCTACAGATCTATCGGGTCGCCGAGACCATCCGGGTCATTCTCTTTATGACCGCCTCAATTATCCTGTCTTCAATTTCTACCCGGTGACCGCGATGATGATCATCATCCTCGCCTTTTTAAACGATTTACCGATATTGGCCATCGCCTACGACAACACCAAGGCGGATCAGGACCGGTGCGCTGGAGGATGATTGAGGTGATACGCATGTCCACCGTCCTGGGTATCCTGGGGGTCATCGCCAGCTTCTCATCTTCTATATCGCCGAAGTCTACATGCGGCTTCCCCCGGAGGTGGTGCAGCAGCTTCATCTTTTTGAAACTGGCCATCGCCGGCCACCTGACCATTTTCGTCACCCGCACCGAAGGAAGATTCTGGCAAAAGCCCTACCCCTCTCCCATTCTCTTCTGGGCGGCCTTTCTCACCAAGGTGGCCGCCACCCTCTTCGCCGTCTACGGCTGGTTCATCGCCCCTATCGGCTGGAGATACGCCCTGTGGATCTGGGTGTACTGCCTGGTCTGGTTTGTGGTGAACGATTTTGCCAAGTATCGGTCTACAAGATGTTGCGGCGAAACCACGGCTGAAGAGAATTGCAGACCGCCGCCCGGAGCGATGTGGGGCAGGCTCCGGGCGGTCGGCAGATGATCAGAGTCGTACTCTATTTACATAAGGCCTTTGAAGAAATCGTTGCCCTTGTCATCCACCAGGATGAAGGCCGGGAAATCGACCACCTCGATCTTCCAGACCGCCTCCATGCCCGAGTTCGGGATAGTCGATGCACTCGACCTTCTTGATGTTCTCCTCGGCCAGCATCGCAGCCGGACCGCCGATGGAGCCGAGGTAGAAGCCGCCGTGCTTTTTGCAGGCATCGGTTACCTGCTGCGAGCGATTGCCCTTGGCGATCATCATCATCGAGCCGCCGTTGGACTGCAACAGGTCCACATAGGCGTCCATCCTGCCGGCCGTGGTCGGGCCCGAAGGAGCCGGAAGGCTTGCCGGGCGGGCGTTTTGGCAGGACCGGCGTAGTAGATCGGATGCTCTTTGAGATAGTCCGGCAAGGGTTTGCCGGCGTCGAGCAGCCCCTTGAACTTGGCGTGGGCGATATCGCGGCCGACGACGATCGTGCCGGTCAGGAGCAGCGGAGTGGCCACCGGGTGTTGGGTCAGTTCGGCCAGCATCTCGGCATCGGTCGGTTGAGGTCGATGGCGACGCCGTGCGCGTGTTTGCCGCGGTATTCCTCCGGGATCAGTCGGCCCGGGTTGCGTTCCATTTCCTCCAGCCAGAGCCGTCCTGCGTTGATCTTGGCCTTGATGTTGCGGTCCGCCGAACAGGAAACGCCCATGCCCACGGGGCATGAAGCGCCGTGGCGGGGCAGGCGGACGATGCGCACATCGTGGATAAAATACTTGCCGCCGAACTGGGCGCCGATGCCGAGCTTCCCGGCGGCTTTGTGAATCTTCTCCTCCAATTCGAGGTCGCGAAACGCCCGGCCGTGCTCGTTGCCCGTCGGTGGGCAGGCTGTCGTAATACTTGGTGGAGGCCAGCTTGACGGTCTTCAGACAGGCCTCGGCGCTGGTGCCGCCGATTACAAAGGCCAGATGATAGGGCGGGCAGGCGGCGGTGCCGATGGTTTTCATTTTGTCCGTCAGAAACGTCTCCAGTTTCTCCGGGTTGAGCAGCGCCTTGGTTTCCTGGAACAGATAGGTCTTGTTGGCGCTGCCGCCGCCCTTGGCTACAAAGAGGAACTTGTATTCGCCGCCCTCGGTGGCATAGAGGTCGATCTGGGCGGGCAGGTTGGTGCCGGAGTTACTTCCCGGTAGACATATCGAGCGCCACCGTCTGGGAATAGCGCAGGTTTTCCTCGGTATAGGTCTTGAAAACCCCTTGCGAGAGCGCCTCGGCGTCATTGGCGCCGGTCCAGACGTTCTGGCCCTTCTTGCCGACGATGGTTGCCGTGCCGGTATCCTGGCAGACCGGCAGTTCGAAAGCGGACGCCACCTCGGCGTTGCGCAAAAAGGCCAGGGCCACGCCTTTTTCGTTCATTGGGGCTTCCGGTCGGCGAGGATCTTCGCCACCTGTTCGTTATGTGCAGGGCGCAGCAAAAAGGAGACATCGCGCATGGCGGTGCCTGCCAGGACAGTCAAAGCTTCCGGGTCGATTTTCAGCATTTCCTGGCCGTTGAACCGGTCTGTGGCGACATATTTTTCCGACCCTTCGATCTTGCGATACTTCGTCTCGTCCTTTCCCAGCGGAAAAGGATCCTGATAAAAGAATGCAACCATCTGTCGTGCTCCTTGTCTCGGTTAAACGTTATGGTTAACGTAAACGTTAGCCAGCACCTTGTTCTCACACGCTCAGGCTGACACCAGCCCTCTATTTTTTTTGTTTTTTACCTCGCCATTGGTATTTAATCCATACCTTTTTTTGTTCGGCAGCGCCTTTATTACCCGTTTTCCTCTCTTTTGCGCCGCAGAATACCATTGGTCTCCCCAATGACCAGGGGCGGCTCGAGAGTCAGGCTCACCAGGTTGCCGGGATTGGCTTTGGCGAGTTGCATACCGCTTGCGTCATGCATGGCGACGATGCGCCCCCTCTCCGTCTCGATTCCCCGCCGCATATATTCCACCTCGGTACCGACGTGCAGGGTATTGCGCACTTCCACCAGCAGCCGCTCTCCGTTCTCGCGCACCACCGCCACCGGCTCCCAGGTCTGGACCACCCGGGAAGTGGAATAGATCATCTCTTCGCTGCCCGGCTGCCTGCGGATGAAATTTTCGCTGGTGCCCCTGGTGCCGGTGCGCAGGATCTCTTCCATGAAGGATGCCGGCATCTCGATCTTTTCGGGTTCGCGCCAGGCGATCTGCCGGCAAGGTTCGCAGGTAATCGAGCGCTGCCCGGTAGACTCGGACCACGCCGCCGACATAAAAAATCGATTTCATCCGCCCTTCGATCTTCAGCGAGTCGACCCCGGCGACGACCAGCCGGGGCAGCATCTCCAGCAGGCAGAGGTCCTTGGCGTTGAAGATATAGGTGCCCCGCTCATCTTCCTCCACCGGGAAATACTGGCCCGGCCGCTTTTCTTCCAACAGCGTGTAGCTGTAGCGGCAGGGATGGGCGCAGTTGCCCTGATTGGCGTCGCGGCCGGTCATGTAGCTCGAGAGCATGCAGCGGCCCGAATAGGAGATGCAGAGAGCGCCATGCACGAAAATCTCCAGCTCGCCCCGCGCCCGCCGCGCGTATCTCGCGGATTTCGGCAAGCGAGAGTTCCCGGGCGAGATTGAGCCGGCACGCCCCCTGATCGAGCCAGAAACGGGCAGAGGCATGGTTGGTGACATTGGCCTGGGTGGAGAGGTGGATCGGCAGTTCGGGCACCGATTGCCGGGCCTCCCGCAGAATGCCGGGGTCGGAGACGATAATCGCATCGGCCCCGAGGTCGCGCACCTCCCTGAGATAGTCGGCGAGCCCTTCCAGGTCGTCGTTATGGGCGAGGATATTGATCGTCACATAGACCTTCACCCCGTGCTGGTGCGCGTAGGCGATTCCGCGGGCCATGTCCTCACTTGAAAAATTGCCGGCCTTGGCTCTGAGGCTGTAGCGTTTGCCGCCCAGATACACGGCGTCGGCGCCGTAGTGGGTCGCGGTGACGAGTTTTTCGTAATTACCGGCAGGCACAAGGAGTTCCGGGATACGGACGGATGAGCCTTTGCCGCTTTTCTTTTCTTGCATTGTCGGGTAGCTTGTTAAAAAGACAAAAAACCAGAAGATGGACGTGAAAATTGTGGGGAAGCGCAAACCGCGGTTCGCCGCCGGCGCATTCTCATCGGTTTTTTTTGCGGGAAAAACCTACCGGAGGAGGCGACGAACGCTCTCTTCACCAGTCCGGCTTCTGATTAATAGATGAACGTTTCAAGGAATGCAAGATTTTCAGTGAACCCACAAACCATAGGCATAGCCATGAGCGGCGGGGTCGACTCCACCGCCGCCGCCCTGCTGCTTCGCGAACAGGCCGAAGTCCGGGGCTTTTTCATGAGACTTGCGCAACCGGATTTTCAGCGGCAAAAAGAGCGGGTGAGCCGGCTCGCCGACCGGCTCGGCATCGAGCTTGAGGTGATCGATCTCCGGGAGGCGTTTTCCCGCCGGGTGCTCGATTATTTCGCCGGCACCTATTTCGACGGCCGTACCCCCAACCCCTGCATGGTCTGCAACCGGGAAGTCAAGTTCGGGTTATTCCTCGAAGCCATCATGGATGCCGGCATGGACAAGATGGCTACGGGCCACTACGCGAGAATCATTTGTGACGACGCCGGCTTGTTTCACCTCCATGACGGGGTCGATCCGGCCAAGAACCAGTCGTATTTTCTCTCGCGCCTGAGCCAGAAGCAACTCGGCAGCGTAGTCTTTCCTCTCGGAGAACAGAAGAAAACAGACACCTACGCCCTGGTCGAGCGGTGCGGGTTTACCGGGTTTTCCACAACCGGCGAGAGCCAGGACGTCTGTTTTCTTGCCGACGACACCGTGGGTGGATTTCTGGAAAATAGCTATCCAGAAGCAGTCCGGCCAGGGCCCATCGTCTCCATGGAAGGTGTGCGGCTGGGAGAACATACCGGGCTTTTCAGGTATACCATTGGCCAGCGGCGTGGCCTCGGCCTGCCGGACAGCTCGCCCTGGTACGTGACCGGCATGGACGCGGTGACCAACACCCTGATTGTGGGCAAGTCGGATAACCTGTTCAAGGACGTGATCGAAGCAGGCGACTTGCATTGGATCTCCGGTGAACCACCGGCAACCGGCAGCGTCTGCACGGTGCGCATCCGTTACAGCCACCGGGGCTCACCTGCCCGAATCGAACCGGCGGCAGGCGAAACGGTACGCATCATATTTTCCGAAAAGCAGCGCGCCGTGACTCCCGGCCAGTTCGCCGTCTTTTGCAACGGCACCGAGGTGCTCGGCTCCGGAGTCATCAGCAGTGGCTACACCCTCGGGTGAGAATCGGACGCAATGCCGATGGGGCTTTTCGCGCCCCGCAGGCAACGGAATAATTCGAGCTAAAAAATATATGAAGCGTGTTACCATCACCACCCTGGGCTGCAAGGTCAACCAGTACGAATCGGCGGCATTCGCCTCCGCTTTCGCCGAGGCGGGCTATGCCATGGCCGAAGCGGGCCAGACTGCCGATATCGTGGTTGTCAACACCTGCGCGGTCACCGGCAAGGCCGGCGCCCAATCCCGCCAGGCCGTCCGGCAGGCAATCCGGAAAAATCCCGGGGCCCGTATCCTCATCACCGGCTGCTACGCCGAAACCGGCGCCGAGCAGTTGGCCGAACTCGACGAACTTGCAGGCAGGGAATACTCCATTATCGGCAACAGCAAGAAGGACGAGCTGGTTCCCACCGCCATAGGGTATGACCGGCAACTCGAGCGAATGGTGCTGGGCGCCGTCGATCAGGCGCGGGAGATCTGCCGGCTGCCGGTGCGCCGCTTCGGAGAGCGCACCCGCGCCTATCTCCGGGTCCAGGATGGTTGCGAGAGTTTCTGCACCTACTGTATCGTCCCCTTCACCCGGGGCCCGAGCCGCAGCCTGCCGCTGGCCGAAGTGCTGGAGCAGGCACGGGTCTTTGCCGCCGAAGGTTACCGCGAGGTGGTGTTGACCGGCATCCATATCGGCAATTACGGCCGCGACCTCGCCGAGGAAAGCGACATCGTCGATCTGCTCGAACAGCTCTCGAGCGAGACTCCCGGCGTGCGCTACCGGCTGAGTTCGATAGAGCCCACCGAGGTCGGCGAGCAGCTGCTCGACCTGTTCGCCAAACGCGACAACCTCGCTGCCCACCTGCACATCCCTTTGCAGAGCGGCTGCGACCGGATCCTCGAAAAAATGGGCCGCAAATACACCACCGCCGAATTTGCCCGGGTAATCGAGGCGTGCCGCCGCCGGCTGCCCGATGCCGCCATCGGCATCGACGTGCTGGCCGGCTTCCCCGGCGAGACCGAAGAAGATTTTGAGAATACCAGAAATTTTCTGGCTTCGATCGACTGCACTTACCTCCATGTCTTCCCCTATTCCAAGCGGCCGGGTACCGTCGCAGCGACAATGAAAGGCGAGGTGCCAAAGGCGGTCAAGGACCGGCGGGTAGCCGAATTGCGCGCCCTGGGAGAGGAAAAACGGCGAATCTTTCACGCCAGGCAGTTGGGCGCGGTACGGCCGGTACTGGTCGAGGGCAAAAGAGACGACAAAGGATTAGTAAAAGGTTTTACAGATAATTACATTCCGGTCCATTTCCCCGGAGAGGACCATCTTATCAACTGCCTCGTCGAGGTTCGGTTGTTACGCCTCGATGGGGCCCAGGCTATAGGCGAGGTGTCAGATCACAATGAGAATTGAAATTATTGCCATCGGCGACGAGCTCACTTCCGGCCGCATCTTGAACACCACCAGCAGCTTCGCTGCCCGGCATCTGTTCGATGCGGGGTATGAAATTTATGCCATGCACACCATCGGCGACAGTCCGCAACTTATCGGGGAGGCGCTGAAACGGGCGCTGGATCGGGTCGACGGGGTGCTGGTCACCGGCGGGCTCGGGGCAACCGACGACGACCTCACCAACGAGGCCGTCTCGCAAGCCCTCAATAGGCCGACCATGCCCAACCTCGAAGTCCTCTCGCACGTTCGGCAGCACCTCGATAGTATCACCAACGCCCCGGTGGGTCAGATCGAAAAACTCGCCTGGCTGCCGGAGGGGGCGGAAGTGCTCAGCCCCAGTTCCCGGATGGCCGGCTACCTGCTGGTCCACGACGGAAAACCCATCTATTTCCTGCCCGGGGTACCCAGCCAAATGAAGCAACTGCTGGTCGAGCACGTCCTGCCGGGGCTGGCCACCTGGAACAAGGAACACCAACTCTCCACCTACCAGCGGATCTTTCGCATATTCAATCTGCCGGAGGCAGAGGTGAACCGGCGCATCGCCTCGCTGGACCTGTGCCGCGCCGTGCATATCGGCTATTATCCCGTCTTTCCGGAAGTCCATCTCAGCCTCACCATCCGCGATATGGAGGCGCAGAACGCCGAGCGGCTGTACAACTCCTGCAGCAAGGCTATCGACACCGCGCTCGGGGATTCGATCTATGGCCACGATCGCGACGACATGGAAACCGTGGTGGGCAAGCTGCTCCGAGAGCGGCACCTGCAGCTGGCCGTCGCCGAATCCTGCACCGGCGGGTTGATCGCCCAACGCCTCACCAACATCTCAGGAAGTTCAGAATACTTCCTGGGTGGGGTGGTGAGCTATGCCAACAGCCTGAAGGCGGAGTTTCTTGGTGTCGATAAGGTGGTGCTCGAACAGGTGGGGGCGGTGAGCAGACAGGTCGCCGAGGCCATGGCGGTGGGCATTCGCTCCCGCGCCGCGGCGGACATCGGCCTGGCCGTCACCGGCATCGCCGGCCCAGAGGGCGGCACCGAAGAAAAGCCGGTGGGTACGGTCTATATCGGTATAGCCACCGCCGAAGGCAGCTGGGTGAGCAAGTTTCTCTTTACCGGCGACCGCCAGCAGGTTAGGGAGATGACCGCCCAGACGGGATTGGATCTAGTAAGAAAGTACCTCCTCCAACAGTAGGAAAAACGTCCAGCAGCACCCCATCTGCGCGTGATCAGCCAGGCTCGCTTAGGAACTAGGCTATGCACGCCGGCCCGATCGGGTACAGCTGGGGTGCTGCTGGACGTTTGCAAAAAGTTAGATTTTGGTTTTATAGTGTCCTCGACAATATCCAAGGGCACCTTTCTATGGTACAGTAGGAGCCCCTGAACATTTATAGGCAGCGTTCCATTTCACAAGACGGGAGAAAGATATGGCAGCCAATGCTTCCAAAGATAGAGCCAACAGCGTAGACAACGCCATCAACCAGATTCAGCGCCAATTCGGCAAGGGTTCAATCATGCGGCTGGGCAGCCGGGAGGCCGAGAAGATCCCGGTGATCCCCACCGGTACCCTAAGTCTCGATCTCGCCCTGGGTGTCGGCGGATTTCCCAAAGGCCGGGTTACCGAGATATACGGTCCGGAATCCTCCGGTAAAACCACCCTGGCCCTGCATGTGGTGGCCGAAGCCCAGAAACGGGGCGGCACCGCAGCCTTCATCGACGCGGAACACGCCCTGGATACCAGCTATGCCGAGCGGCTCGGTGTCAACATCGACGACCTGCTGATCTCCCAGCCCGATTTCGGCGAGCAGGCCCTGGAGATCGCCGAGATCCTGATCCGTTCCGGCGGGGTGGATGTCATCGTCATCGACTCGGTGGCGGCCCTGGTGCCGAGAGCCGAGATCGACGGCAATGTCGGCGACGCCCATGTCGGCCTCCAGGCCCGGCTGATGTCGCATGCCATGCGTAAATTCACCGGCGTGCTCAACCGCAGCCACACGGTGCTCATCTTCATCAACCAGATCCGCATGAAGATCGGTGTGATGTTCGGCAACCCGGAAACCACCACCGGCGGCAATGCCCTGAAGTTCTACTCCTCCCTGCGCATCGATATCCGCAAGATCAACCAGATCAAGGACGGCCAGGAAGTGATCGGCAACCGCACCAAGGTCAAGGTGGTCAAGAACAAGGTTGCCCCGCCGTTTCAAGATCGCCGAATTCGACATCATCTATGGAGAAGGAATTTCCAAGACCGGCGACCTGCTCGATCTCGCCGTGGAAAACAATATCGTCGACAAGAGCGGCGCCTGGTACTCCTATCAGGACGAACGCATCGGCCAGGGCCGTGAAAACGCCAAACGATTCCTTGCCGATCATGCCGACATGTGCCTCGATATCGAAAACAAGCTCCGGCTCGGCTTCGGCTTGCAGGGGGTGCAGACGCAGGCATCGCCTGCCGTGGAAACCGAGGAATAACGACGTTCGAATCTTGTAGTCCGGCCCCGGAGCGCCTTCTCCGGGGCCGGATACCACGCTTCTTCTCCAATCATATTACCTCTCCCCGGCGCTTTCCCCTCCACTTTCCGCTTGACCATGGTTTGCGCCTGTTGTACTCCTGACCGACGGTGCGCACGATTGAGGAACCTTTACCGCAGGACATTGCCATGAGTGCAAGCAGCAGGACGACAGCATATGATGTGATCATCGTCGGTGGAGGCCCCGCCGGGCTGTTTGCCGCCTACTACCTTGGCGAACATACAAACCTCAAAGTGCTGCTCATCGAGAAAGGCAAGGCGCTCGCTCAAGCGGCAATGCCCCATCAAAGATTCCGGCTGCGTCAAATGCCGTCCCTGCAACATCCTCTGCGGTATCGGCGGCGCCGGCCTCTTCTCCGACGGCAAGCTCAACTTCATCCACAAGCTGGGAAAGACCGACCTCACCCAATTCATGCCGGTCTCGGCGGCAAAACAATTGATTGACGAAACGGAGTCGATTTACAACCGCTTCAACATGGACGGCAAGGTGTTTCCCACCGATATGGAAAAGGCCAAAGAAATCCGCAAGCAGGCGCGCAAACAGGGAATCGACCTGCTGATCATCAAGCAGAAACACCTGGGCAGCGACAACCTCCCTAGCCATATCGCCGCCTTGGCGGAGTATGTTCAAGAGCAAGGGCGTTGTCTTTCATCACTCCGAGGAAGTGAAAAACATCATTGTCGACGGCGGACCGTCTCGCCGGGGTCGTCACCAATCGGGGCACCTATAAGCGCCGAATACTCATCCTTGCCCCGGCAGGGTCGGCGCCGAATGGGTGAGTTCCGTCGCCCGAGAAAACGAATATCGGCCTTCCCAGCGCGGCATCGAGGTAGGGGTACGGGTGGAGGTGCATAACGAAATCATGCAGGACCTCTGCTCGATCATCTACGACCCCACCTTCTTTATCCGCACCAGCAAATATGACGATCAGACCCGCACCTTCTGCACCAACCTGGGCGGCTATGTAGCGCTGGAGAATTATCAGAATTTCGTCTGCGTCAATGGCCATGCCTTCATGGACAAGAAGAGCGACAATACCAACTTCGCCTTTCTCTCCAAGGTGGTCCTGACCGATCCGGTGGAAGACAACCAGATCCTACGGAGAATCCATCGGGCGTCTCGCCACCCTGATCGGCGGCGGCAAACCCATTCTCCAGCGATACGGCGATCTCAAGCGGGGTCGACGCTCCACCTGGAACCGGGTGCGCAACAGCTACATCGAGCCGACCCTGACCAATGTCACCTGCGGCGATATCGCCATGGCCCTGCCCGATCGCATCCTCACCAACCTGGTGGAAGGGCTCGATCAGCTCAACGACGTCATCCCCGGTGTAGCCAACGACGAAACCCTGCTCTACGCGCCGGAGATCAAATTCTTCGCCACCCAGATCGATACCGACAACAACCTCGAAACCCGGATCAAGGGGCTTTTTGTGGCGGGCGACGGGCCCGGGGTAGCCGGCAATATCGTCTCCGCCACCGCCACGGCCCTCATCCCCAGTAAAGAAATCATGCGCCGGACCGGTTCCTGAAAAAAGCGTTGGCACTGCTCACTCGGATGGTTCGTACATTCGACAAGCACCGGCAAAACTGATATTCTTCTAAGCTAGGATGCTTTCGTTTCTTTTGCAGATTTTGAGAATTATTATTGACTTTGAGTGGCGTCACGGTATAATCATCTGAAAGTAAGAATGGTTATTAAAAACTAATTTTATCAGGAGGATGAACCATGCAGAAATGGGAATGCCCGTGCGGTTATATTTACGATCCGGCAGAGGGTGATTACGAACATGGTGTCGATCCGGGAACCGCCTGGGAAGATCTGCCGGACGACTGGGTCTGTCCGCTCTGCGGCGCGGAAAAGGACGCTTTCTGGAAATATGATTGAAGCGCAATCCGCATCGGGCTTTCACTGCTGAAGCGGAAAAGCTCCAGTGTGAAAGCCCAATTTTTTCCGTTTCTGTTTAGACAGCCCTAAAATATTTATAAACTCATAACAAATAGACAGGGAGAACGTTATAGCCATGGCACTCATCGTCACAACACCCGCACCGGATTTCACCGCCACGGCGGTTATGCCTGACAATAGCTTCAAGGAAGGCTTCAAGCTTTCTGACTATCGTGGCCAATATGTGTTACTTTTCTTCTATCCGTTGAATTTCACCTTTGTCTGCCCTACGGAAATTCTCTCCTTTAACCGGGCGGTGCAGCAATTCTCGGAGAACAACTGCCAACTCATCGGCATCTCGATCGATTCGCATTTCTCTCATCTTGCCTGGAAGAAAACCCCGGTGAACGAAGGCGGCATCGGCAACATCCAGTATCCTCTCGTCTCCGACCTCGATAAATCGATCTCCAGAGACTACCACGTGCTGCTCGATTCGGGAATCGCCCTGCGCGGTCTGTTTCTGATCGACCGCGAAGGCATCGTCCGTCACCAGGTGGTCAATGACCTGCCGCTCGGCAGGAATGTCAACGAGGCCCTGCGGATTCTGCTTGCCCTGCAGTTCACTGAAAAATATGGGGAAGTCTGCCCGGCAAACTGGCAACAGGGTGAAGACGCCTTAACACCTACCCCCGAGGGGGTCGCCACATACCTGGCTGCCAACCTCGATGATAAAAAGTAAAAAAAACGGAGGAGTAAGGGGAGAAATCCAATCCCTCGCCTTACATCCTCCGTTGGCAGCTTTGCCGCTATCCGACCCTAAAGCGTAACGATTCAGCTGTAAATGTTCACCAAGTCAACCAACAGGGCCATACCAATGAACTGTAAACGTTCTCCAGTGCCTCAGGTTGGCACGATCTGGCTGGCTGGCGAGCTATAGCCTATCTATGCACGCCAGCCAGATCGTGCCAAGATGGGGTGCTGGTGAACGTTTACATTCGGCTGCCGTTATGCCGCAGCAGGAGGCGGCGTAAATACTCGTTTTGCCATCTCCATGTCCATGGCAAACATACCGGCGCTGTCCTTGCCGACCAACTTGAGCCTGTCAAGCACCTCACCCACGCTGGCCTCCTCCTCGACCTGTTCGGAAATAAACCACTGCAGAAAAATGTTGGAGGCGTGATCCCGCTCATCCAGCGCGCAGTTGATCAGATCGTTGATCAAACCGGTCACCTTCGCCTCGTGCTCGGCGACGTCCTGCACCACCTCCAGCGGCGTCTCCCACTTGGTCTTCGGTTTGTCTATCGCCATCAGCTCCACCGTCCCTCCCCGCTCGAGAAGGTAGTCGAACATCTTCTGGGCGTGGAAATCCTCCTCCTTGGCCTGGGCTCGCATCCAGTTGGCAAAACCCGGCAGGCCGATGGAGGTGCACCAGGCGGACATGGAGAGGTACAGATAGGACGAATACATCTCCGCGTTGATCTGGGCATTGAGCGCATCGTTCATTTTCTGGGTGATCATTGTTTTCTTCGCTCCTTTGTGTCTTCGAAGAGCTCACCGCTCCCCCATCGATCGATAGGGACGGGTGAACTATTTCTTCTTGTTTTTCTTTTTCTTCTTATTTTCTTTCTTTTTCCCCGACTCCTTGTTCAGGGATGCCATCAGGGTGATAGGACAACTTTTACATTGTTTTCCCGATTTTTCAAACTTATGACAGCAACTCTTTTTTCCCATATCTCCCTCCAGTCCTGCAGGCTTCAAATGTGCCCATGGCTACGGAATTTGATTGCTCGACATATTAATGATATTAATTATTATTTGCGTTTTCGCCAGCCTTTTGTGAAACAATGCGATGCATCGCAAAAAGACGACGGGAGGAGGGTCCAACAGGGGAAAAAATTTAAGTACTACCCAAGCTCTTGCTATACTAAAAAATGAAATCAACGCAAAACATTCACATCAGCGTCCGCCCGTCTATCCGAACAACGAGTCGCAAGGCACCTGTCATGGTAACGAGACTTCCCTATCTCATTGTTTTCATTTTCTCGCTCATTACCTGTGCGCATCCAGCAAACGCCGAAAAGATCCTGCATCTGGCCAGTTACAACCGTGACCTGCCCTGGACGGCCGGCATCAGTGCAGGCATACGCCAGGTTTTGAAAAAACACCCCGAGATAGAACTCAAGACGTTTTACATGGACACCAAGCGCCACCCTTCGGAACACGCGGTAAAGGCCATGGCGTTGCAAGCCAAACACTTCATCGAACAATGGCAACCCGACCTGGTTATTGCATCCGATGATAACGCCGCGAAGTATGTACTTGTCCCCTATTTCAAGAATAGCCGCATCCCCTTCGTTTTCTGCGGAATCAACTGGAGCGCCAAGGAGTACGGACTGCCCTGCAGCAACGTCACCGGCATGATTGAAGTGCAGTTGATCGACAGGATCATCAACACCATGGAACCCTATGCCCGAGGCAGCCGTATCGGACTCCTCAAGGGCGACGACTTCTCGGCGCGCAAGGAAGCGAAATATTTTGAGAGCACTTTCCACCTCAAAATTGATAAACGGTTTGTAACCTCTTTCGCCCAGTGGAAAAAACAGTACCTCAAACTCCAGAATGACGTCGATATGCTGCTGCTCGGCAACGCTGCCTCGATCGCCGACTGGAACCCGAACCTGGCCCAACTCATCATCAACGAACATACCAAAATTCCCAGCGGCAACTGGGACCCGCAAATGGCGCCATACGCCCTTATCACCCTGGCAACAGTCCCCGCAGAACAGGGGAGATGGGCGGCGCGAACCGCTTTGCGGATTCTTGGCGGCACACCTCCTGCCGATATCCCCGTTACGCGAAACAAACAAACGCACATCATTCTCAACATGATGCTGGCCCAGAAACTGGGGATTCATTTCCCGATGGCCCTGATGGAGTCGGCACATTTTGTCAGCGCCCAAAAACCCAAGGTGCTTTACGTCAATTCCTACCATCAAGGATATCAGTGGAGCGATCAAATCGAAGAAGGGCTTCTGATGGCTCTGGAGATCGAAGTGGGAAAAAACAATACGCTCAACGAATCCAAGAGCAAGGTGACGTTGAAAATAGTGCGTCTTGACACCAAACGTAACCATTCAGAAAAATACATAAAAAACGCAGCACTCCAAGCCAAGTCGATCATTGACAGCTGGAAACCGGATATCCTTATCGTCAGTGATGACAATGCGGTCAAGTACCTGGTCGTCCCCTATTTCAAGAACACGAACTTGCCGGTTGTCTTTTGCGGTGTGAATGCGGACGCCTCCGAATATGGTCTGCCCGCGGATAATGTCACCGGCATGATCGAAATCGATCCCATTGAACAAACCCTCGCCATGCTCAGGCAGCTTGCCAAGGGCGGTCGGGTTGGCGTTCTCGGGGCCGACACGCTATCGGATAAAAAAGCTCTGCGCAGTGATAGGAAAAGCGTAGTGTTTACCGATGGCCATCTGGTATCGACCTTTGCGGAGTGGAAAAACGAATTTCTACATCTACAGCATACCGTGGATATGCTGCTCTTGCTTTCCCCTGCGGGCATAGCGGATTGGGATAACCAGAAAGCTTTGGAATTTATACGGCAACATACCAAAATTCCCACCGGAACAGTCTCTCTGCCCACCCTCCCCTACGCTCTTCTCGGACGGGTAAAAATCGCCAAAGAATTCGGTTGGTGGGCAGGCAAGACCGCGCTGCGCATCCTTGACGGCGAACCCCTGACCAATATACCCATGACCACCAACAAGCATTCGCGAGTGTATCTCAATATGGATCTCGCCCGGCGGCTGGGTATTAAATTCCCTATGAACATGCTCAAAGACGCTGCGTTTTTGGGACAGGAAGAAATACAATAAGATATGGTATTCCGCTCGGTTGTCTTCAAACTCGTCCTGCTGGTTACCGCAGCTTTTGCTTTGACCACCCTGAGCGTCCTGCTTTTTGCACAGAACCGGGTCAGCAGAATCATCGATAGCAGTCAACAGGAGATATACGCCGAGAAGATCGGGGTAATTCTCAATCTTCTTGAACGAACCAACCATCGTCTCGAATCCACCGGACTCGTCGAAGCCTATTCAGCCGATTTCAAGAAATCAGCCATCAATCTGCTCAGAGAAACCTATTTCAATACTCCGAATAAGCAGGTGTACCCGACGATTCTCGATTGGCGGGGGCGGGTCGTGATGGACCGCACACTGGCCGCACACATCCCCTACGAGCCACATATCAACCTGCAATGGCCGAGGAGAGCGACATCGACCCCGAAAAAATACACCACCTTCACCAAGGGCGATCATTGGTACATCTATAGCACTTTCCCTGCCTGGAAGTGGTTTATACTCTATTCCATTCCCCTCGAAGTCAAGTACCAGGAAACGCATCGGCTGGTGCATGCACTCACCGTCATTATGCTCGCCATTTCCCTTACGGTGCTGTTTCTGCTCTCATACACCCTGACCCGCTTTCTGCGTCCCGTTACCGAGTTGACCCGACGAAGCGAGGAGATAGCCAAAGGTCAACTCGAGCAACCCGTGACCATAGCCGGAAGTGATGAATTCGGCACCCTGGCGCGCAGTTTTGAATCGATGCGGCAAGCTGTCACCTCCCAAATCAAAGAGCTCGCCGACAAAGAAGAACGGCTGCGGATCACACTTGATTCGATTGGCGACTGCGTAATCGCAACCGATACTTTGGGGCGCATAACGAAAATCAACACCGCGGCCTGTAAACTTACCGGCTGGGCGCCGGAAGAGGCCCTGGGCAAGGACATCGAGCAGGTTATGGTCTTCAGCGAAGACGGGGAGGACGAAGACAGTTCCAAGATAGAAAATCCGGTCAGGACGGTTTTGCAGACTGTTGCGCCGGTGGCCTTTTCGCATGAGAAACACCTCGTTACCAAAGACGGCACCAAACGCCTCGTTACTGACTCGGCTGCCCCGATTCGCTTGAGCCATGACGAAACCATCGGAGTTGTCACGGTATTCCGTGATGTTACCAGGGAAAAAGCGCTGCAGGAGCAGCTTCAACATAGTCAGCGCATGGATGCCATCGGTCAGCTCGCAGGAGGTGTCGCCCACGATTTCAACAATATGCTGGCCGGAATAACCGGCGCCGTCGACCTCCTGGAAATCACCCTTCCTGATGATCACCAGGCATTGAAGTATACCGATATTATTCGAACCGCCACCGAACGGGCTTCCGGGCTTACCAGAAGGCTCCTGGATTTCAGCAGAAAAGGGAAACAGATCTCCATCCCGGTCAACCTGCATACTGTGATTTACGATGCCATCTCCATCCTGGAACGCAGCATAGATAAGCAAATTTCCATAAAAACGGATCTCAGAGCAGCGCAGTCCATTGTGATTGGCGACCCGTCGCAGCTCCAGAGCGGCATTCTCAATATCTGCATCAATGCGCGGGACGCAATGCCGGACGGCGGAGAAATCTTTATTTCTACCGTCAATGCCGAATTTGACGAAACGTTCTGCAGCATCAATCAGGATCTCACGCCGGGAAATTTTATTCAGCTTTCCATTCAGGATACGGGTCCAGGCATCCCCCCCGAAATAGCCTCTCATGTCTTCGAACCGTTCTATACCACCAAGGCGGTAGGAAAAGGAACCGGCCTGGGACTGGCAGCCGTTTACGGCATGGTGAAAGACCACCATGGAAACATTACCCTCTACAGCGAACCGGGTAAAGGCGCGGTATTCCATCTCTACCTGCCCATTGCCGCGGATACCGAAGGCCCACTCGAACAACAAGCAAAGCCGGCCGCAGTGCATGGATCCGGTGTCATACTGGTCATCGATGACGAAGATATCATCCGCGCAACGGCATCCCTTTTGCTCGAGAATTTGGGATACACCGTCCTGCTTGCCGAAAATGGCGAGAGAGGAGTCAAACGTTACAGTCAAGAAGCGGAAAATATCGACCTTGTCATTCTTGACATGATAATGCCGGTGATGGATGGCCGGGAAGCCTTTGACAGGATACTCACCATCAATCCAGATGCAAAAATCATTATTTCTTCAGGGTATGCCCAAAATATGAACATGACGAGCAGAGACAGCAGAAGAGCCGCGGGTTTTCTCACCAAACCATTCAATCAGTTCGAACTGAGTAAACTTATCGCCACGGTGCTAAGCGGATAATCTTTCAGCTATAAACGTTCACCAGTGCCCCAGATCGTGCCAAAATGGGCCGGGGAGGTGAACGTTTTATCTCAGAGCGGCAGCATTCGACCGATGGAGAGCAAGAGCATATGGTTGAAGAGCATAAGATTGAGACAAAAAAAGAGCAACCGATACGACACCGAACAGCTTTGCAGTTTCCATACCGACACGGCGCCAAAGAGCAGGGCATTAGCAGCGATAAGCGAGCATATCGCCGGATTGAGGGGAACAGGCAAAGCGGTGAACAGCAGCATCACCAATGCCAGAGCAGAAATCCAGACACAGGAAATTCGTCGCACCGCACTCTCCGAGAGGACCTGTAGAAAACTGGGCTGCGCGCCCCGCTCATAATCCGCTCGGTGATGCAGCAGGATCAGGCAGAAGTGCGGTACCTGCCAGAGCACCAAAAGCGATGCCAGCAGCAACGCCGGGTAGGAGACGAGTCGACCCCCGGCTGCGGTCCAGCCGATCAGCGGAGGCAAGGCGCCGCAGACGGCTCCCGGCACGAGAGCCAGAAGGCTTTTTTGTTTGAGCGGCGTATAGACCCCGTTGTAAAGCGCCAGGGCGGCGAGAGCAAGCAGCGGCGGCAGAGGACGTGCCGGCGACGCCAGCAGCACCAGACCGGCACCAGTCAGTACCAGCCCTTGAACCATGGCATATCTCCGGGAGACGAGTCGGCGCGGCAGCGGCCGTTTGGCCGTCCTCTGCATCGTAGCATCCACCTCCGCCTCCTGGAGGCTGTTCCAGGTCGCTGCGCCCATGGCTGTCAGCAACACGCCAACAGCTATACGCATGGTGTCCGCCGACAGCCTGCCCGATGCCAGCAGGCTGCCAAATACCGCGGAACACCCGATCAAAAGGCACAACGGCGTCTTGGCCAGCAACCATCCCGCAACCAGATTCGACCGGCAGAAACCCAAAACACAATAGTCAGCTGCTCGTTCACTCTGCATCTTCTTCCAACCGCTTCTCTACTCCCGCGCGACTCATTGTACCTTTCCAGTGGTGAGATTGACCTTCATCTCCGTCCGATACTGATGTTTGATAACAATGACGTCCTGGGCGCCATAGGCAAGCATCAGTTCGGTTTCACCATGTACATCGATCGGCTTGTCATGGGAATCCCCGGAATTGAGCGGAATCGCAAACTCAAGCGTCGTCTTGTGCCCCTCTTCCTTGCCACCGATGACCGTGACGTTGCTGGCCCCGCCCGCTTTCTCGTCCTCTTCATGGCTGATGGTAGACTTGCCAAACTGATCGGTAATCACCGTCTTGCCGTTTTTTACATAACCAATAATGATGTTCGCGTCCTTCATCATATGCGAGGGGTTGAATCCCACGCCGATCCACCCCTTGGTCTCCGCACTCACCTTGATCGCCAGCTGGTCGCCCTCGATTTTCCAGGAAAATGTCATCTTTTTGTTCGGACTCTGAATGGTATGATCATACTCGGTGGCCATCCCCTGGGTAGCCAGACTAAGTAAGAAAATACAGCCGATCACCGCAAAAACACGTTGTACATGGTGCACCATTACCTTCTCTCCTTGTTTATAGTAGACATGTTGACTGAGTCGAGCGAAAAGAGGCTCAAATCATCGAATAAATACATTTGAAAGTCAAATACAATGTTATTCCGCTTCCCTATCAACCGAGAGGGCCCCGGCCGGCCCCCGATGGTGAACGTTTGCCGTTAGCTTTGAGGCAACTCCTGAAATCTGCGCATAAATTTCCGATCGATGTAGTCCTTGACTCGAAAAGCCAAACGGCCCTTCCAGAACAACGCGCCTTTTTTCAATACCCCGTAGCCACCGCCAAGATTGAAAATAAGCAGATACCCGCCCCCGGGATCAAAATGTTTCAGCGGCTGATTATCGAGTGTCGCCATCACGTTGTGCAACAAAACGGGGTTCTGGCGTACCGCGTAAACCCCCACCTTGTCAAGCGGCCTCGATTGGAAATAGATGCAATCTCCTCCACCGAAAATTTCCGGATGATCGCTTGATTGCAGAAAGTCGTTCACCACAAGCCCACCGTCCGCACCGGTCGGCAACCCGGAGGCGAGAAATAGCCTGGAAGGACGCACCCCGGAAGCGACAAAGACCATATCCACCTGGTCGTCCCTGCCCCCGGCGGTCTGCAGGGATTGCTCCTGAAAAGTGACCACCGGATCGTTCTCGAAGATCTCCACTCCCACTCGCCGAAGATGCTTTCGGCAACCATTTCGTACATCCAAGGGAAATCGAGCCATGAAGCGGCTGCGACAATAGAGTCGCACCTTGGGCCGGGCGAGCCGTTCGCGTCGGGCCAACCAGAGGATGTTGCCGGCCAGCTCCGCGGCGGACGGTCCGCCCCCGACGATGCCGATGCTCAGTTTGGCGTTCCGGCCCATCTCCCGAATCTGGTTTCTGGCAACGAGCAGATTTTCGATGGGTTTGACCGGGTAGAGAGGACACGACAGGGAATCGCCGAAATCAAGTTCGATGCCGCTGCCGCAGTTGCAGGACAGGACATCGTAGGCGAGCTCGCCACCCGATTCCAGCAGCAAGCTCCGAGCGGCGCCGTCGATATGGACGACCCGATCCTCGAGAAAAGTGGCGCCCTGCTGTTCGACGAGCCTTTTGCTGTCGAAGCGGATCTGTTCCGGGGCGTACGTTCCCCCCAGCATGCCCGGCCCCATGCCCGAATAATAATGGTGCGGCGACGGACCGATCACCGTCACTTCGTGCCCCCGTTCCAGGATCCTGGCGATGTTGTGGATAAGCACCATGTGGGCGTGGCCGGCGCCTATCAACACGAGATGTTTGCTCACTCTTCTCTCCCTGACTTACGGATACAGCTATGTAGACTGGACAAATCTTATCATAAACGCAACGAGAAGCAAAAGACACTCTGCGTTTTTTCTACTGTATATACGATAAGGTAGCCAAAAAGCACCAATTGACGGGCAATTGCCGACGATTCCCGGTGCCTGACATTTTTTCCTACACACCTGCCGAACGTTTCATGTATACTATTATTCGTTTACCAGTCGATACATCCAAATTCAGATGAAAATGGAGGAAGTACTATGCCCAAAAAGATGGAAGTGTATAAATGCGAGCTCTGCGGGAACATCGTGGAAGTACTGACAGCAGGCGACGGCGAGCTGGTCTGCTGCGGCAAACCGATGGTGCAGATGACCGAGAACACGGTAGATGCGGCGGTGGAAAAACATATTCCCGTGCTCGAAAAGCAGGCGGGAGGCTGGCATGTGAACATCGGTTCCGTGGATCACCCCATGACCGAACAACATTATATCGAGTGGATTGAACTCATCGACGGTGACACCGTCCACCGGCAATACCTCAAACCGGGAGACAAACCCGGCGCCCTTTTCGCAGTCACGGCCGATGCGGTGAGCGCCCGAGCCTATTGCAACCTGCACGGCCTCTGGAAGTCGAAATAACTTCACATGGGCTAGGAGCCTGTCGGGTTATAGACATTTTTGCTCAGATCGAGGCAAACTCGAAAAAATTACCGGAGGCATATACTGAATATCTCGGAGTCTCACTCCGTTTGCTTACCGGAGGATAATTTTTTCGGGTTTAACGAAGATATGGGGAAAAAGGGCATAATCCGACAGGCTCCTAGCCCTCGGCAAACCCTGATCCGGACCGTACCTGCACCCTCAACCGAGCACAATCAGGTTGTTGAGCAGTGGAAGCCACGGTGGGCACAAAACCACATGCCCACCCAGCGGAATCCGGATGCGGGCCGGGTACACAAACAGGGTCGCTCCGGCAGAAAGGATCACTCGATAGTGCAGATCGAATCTTCGCGACGAATGAGCAGCGCCAGGGTCTCGAATACCCTGAAGAGATGGTTCATATTCTCCGCGCCGGCGTACGATGTCACCAGGTCCTCGCCGATGGCAAGGTTGAGATTATGCATTCCGGCAGCGATAACCACCGCTTTTTTGCCCGCGATGGCGCTGCAGGGATAGACATTGCCCCGCAACAGCGCTTTGACCTGATCGAGTTCCAACATGCCGGTGTTGCCGTACGTGCGCACCAACGCACCGTACAGGACGGGACTGACAGCCATGGCATAGGGGCCATAGTTTCCGGCTTCGCCCAGCGCGCCCACCGCCTTGACGGTATCGGCCAGGGGAACGCCCGCTTCCTGCCAGTTCCCCATTTTCACGGTAAGCCGCCCTGCGACGCCCAGCAACCCCCTGTGCCCGAGTTCTGTATTGCCGTTGAAGATGAGCTGGTCTTCCTGATGGGCCACATCGCCGGCGGCAACGGCGGCAATGCTGACATCGAGCGGGATGCCGAGATGACGATCGGCCTCTACGTCTCGCCAGCAAATCTTGAAGTCCTTATACAATATGGGGAAGTTGACGGTCTCACGGCGGTCGGCCTCGAGGACCAGGTCCCCCTTGCCTCCCATCATGTCGACACCGGCGGGTTGCTGACCACTGAAGATGGTATAGGGCATGGCATACACCCCGGTGCCCAGGGGACCGAGAATCTCGATCATCTTCCGACCGATCAGCGTACTTCTGGCAGCTTCCACCACCGCCTGATCCAGGCGGGTCCACTCCTCTGCGGTCAGAGGCGAGGCCTTTCTATCCAGGATGTCCATATATCGTCCTCCTCGTAGTAGGGGATACTACGGCTTTTCATATAAGCTTCCTACACTTAGCGGAGGCATAAGCTCCGCCTCACCCTCCTGGGCACCTGCTTCGCCCTGCGAGGCAACCGCACCGGCGCCCGCCGGAGCGACGGCACCGGTAAGACCCGCAGCAATTTCTTCTACCTCTGCGGCGCCTTGCCGGTACAAGCTTTCTTCTTGCGGAGCCAATTCTTTGAGCAGCCGTAAAAATTCACCCGCATGGACGATCTCCTCGTCGGCGATATCCTTCAGCACCTCCTGGGCAAGCCGGTTGTCCGTGGATTCCGCCAGCTGCATATAAAGCTGAACAGCCTCGTATTCGGCGGCAACCAGAAAACGAACGGCCCGCACCAGCTCTTCAGGGGTCAGCTTGCGATCGGCGGCAAGACCGGAAAAGGGGTTTCCAAAGTCAGGCATAGCTATTCCTCCTCGTAATTAACAGTAATAACCACTAGGAGCCTGTCGGATTATGCCCTTTTTCCCCATATCTTCGTTAAACCCGAAAAAATTATCCTCCGGTAAGCCGGAGTGAGACTCCGAGATATTTAGTATATGCCTCCGGTAATTTTTTCGAGTTTGCCTCGATCTGAGAAAAAATGCCTATAATCCGACAGACTCCTGGCAATCTTGCAGTCGCACCTGCTTCTATCCTATCTACCTCATGGATCAAAAACAAGGCGATCTCGTTCGCTTTTTTGTTTTCTGATAAGAAAAATCAGCCCAATAGATACCTGCTGTGCTGCTGCCGTGCTCGGATCGTTTTCAAGAACTTAAAGGGAAGTCTATCCCGCTGCCCGCATCGAAGCCAATTGCAGCGCCACACCGTATAAAACCACCAGAGCGGCGAAGGTCGGCCACCAGCTGAGATGGATGAAGTTCAGCCACCTGCTCGAATCCGTTGCGCCTCTGAACATGGAAGCGCCCAGATAGGGGAGCATCACCAACCAGATGACTGACGGCGCCGGAGAAGTGCATGGCCCCGATCGCGACAAGCAGTGCGGCAACCGCCAACGGTGTAAGAAACAGCGAGACTACAAAAATGCCCTTTTCCCGATCGTTGCCAAGAGAACCACTTCGCACGCATCCGGCTCGCGGCACCCGCAGGCAGCAATAGAGGCCGCCCACGAGCGCGGTGGGAGTGAGCAGCGGCAACCAGGACAGGAGACCCTCGCCAAATCGCCGGCCGAGAATGGTCACCAGCCAGGGCGGGCCGCCATATGGGTCGCCAACCGCTACGTGTGCTCCGGCAATCATGAGCGGCAACCAGACAAACAGACAGGCGACGGCCGCCAGCAAGAATTCCTTTGCCGTCAGCATCCGGCGCCACTCCTTGCCCAGGGTGAGATAAACAGGTATGCCGGCGGCGAGTCCCCAGCAGAGGTTGTCATACTGCAGAGCGCATCCCAACACCACGCCGATCCATATCCAGGCACCGGCACTTTTTCTCTCCAGAGCCCGATAGACGAGAAAAAGAAGCAGTAACCAGAGCACAATCAACACTGCATCGCTGCTGACAAACATACCTGCGCCCATAAAAAAAGGGAGCAGGGAAAAGAGCAGCAGCGCTCTGAAGGCCACCGATCTGTTCTCTATATCCTGGGAAAACCGAAATACCAAGGCTGCGGCGATCAACCAGAGCACGCAACTTGTCAAACGAAAACTCCAAAGCGAGCCTCCGAAGACAGCGGTCGATAGCCGTGCCGCCGCCCCCGGCAGTACGGCTGCCCCATGGCTGAGCAATCCACCCGATGCACCGCTTATCTGATGATAGAATCGTTCTTCGGGCAAAAGATCGATTGATCCGCTATAGAGCAGTCGCAGCAAGACAATAAAGGCAACCAGCCCAAGGATGTAAATCCGTTGGGTCGGCTCTTTGCCCAGTCTTTTATTGCCGATGGAAAAGACAAAACAGATATTGGCAAGATAACTGACCACGGCTGTCGACAGTACCACGGCCAATATACGGGAAAAGGAAAGCGATCCATGATGGTCGGCCAGGAGCGCAACCAAACCGGAGCGCAGAAAGAGCACAAGAAGAGCGACAGCGCAATAGCCGGCCGTACAGGCCGGTATGAGGTTGCCAGCGGCCGTCGGTCGCCGCCGGTGCAGCCCTACCGCCGCCAGGCCCGCCAACCCCATTGCCGAGATGAAACTCAGGATATGCGCCAGGGGCAACCCCAACCCCAGTAGAAGCCCGAAGCGCAACACGCCGTAATCCGCGATCAGAACAAGGCTTACGATAGCGAGAAAGACGAGCGGGGAACAAGCCGGCAACGGCCGGATTCCGGCGAGCAAGAGGAGTTGGCGAAGATAATCGAGAATGACGCCCAGTCCCATCTTCGATTTCCCGTAACAGCGGTCGTGGAAGACAATGGGAACCTCCTTGACTCGGGTTTGCTCCTCCGCGGTGGCCAGCAGTTCCAGGCCGAACTTGAAACCGCACACCACCCAATTAAGCGAGGTGAGTCGCTCCCGCCGCATGGCCAGAAAACCGGCCAACGGATCCTTGACATCGGCCAGAATCCGAGCAGGCAACGAGGCAAGCAGCGACGATATCCTGCGTTTCAACGGCCAGCCCCGGGTACTGCCGCCAGCCACGTACCTACTGCCGACAACCATGTCATGGCTTCCACTGAGCAGGGGCTCGAGCATGTCCGGCAATGATTCGGGCGGATGACTCAAATCCGCGTCCATGACCACCACATAGTCTCCAGCAGCCGCCCTTGCTCCCGCCATGACCGCCGCCGACAACCCCTCGTTGACCCGGCTTTCGACCAAACGCACCGGATTGGTATCTTGCCATCCTCTGACGGCATCGCAGGTGGCGTCCGTTGAAGCGCCGTCGGAGAACACCACTTCAAAATCATGCTCCCGCAGCTCCTCCACCGCAAAAATACGGGTCAGCAGCAGGTCGATATTGTCCGCCTCGTTTCGGGTGGGAATGATGATGGAAATTAACGGCATCCGCGATTCACCGGCCAATTTTGGATTTTTTCGGAGTGATCTACAATTTTGGGCAGAAAAGCCCCTCACCATCCTATCACGGGGAGACGGCAAGATTACAAGAAAAAAAGGTAAACGTTCGCCAACACTCCATCTTGGCATAATCTGGCTTTGGCGCACAGGTGAGGGCTATAGCTCAATAGCCTGCTTCTGACAAGCTGGAACTCAGGAGAACGTTTACCCGGAGAGAGGCTTGGCCCGCCGACACTGCAATCCGATGAGCCGGCGGGTGAGATGAGTCACATTGGCTGCAGTTGCAATTCGTGCATGGGCAGGATCGTGCACCCGAGCTGCTTGATTCGCTGGATGGATTCCCAGGCTTCGATGGCATTGATATGCACCCCCGGGCACACGGCTGGGCCGTTTGCAGGAAAGTTTCGGGCGTTGCAGCAAAATCCGGTGATAACGGCATCCCCTTTTTCAGTCGCCACCAGCACGGAGAGGGTGCCCACCGAATGGCCGGGGGAAAACAGAATTTTTACGCCAGGCACGATCTCCTGGCCATCGCTCACCGTCTCGAACTCGATGCCTTCTATAAAATAGCTGTCATAGCGATGGTCAAGAGGATGCGGGTTGTTACAGAAGGCGATCTCATCGGGATGGGCATAAAAGGTGGCCCCGGTGAGCAACAGGTTGTTGCCGCAATGGTCGTCGTGCAGGTGGGTGTTGATGACGATGTCGATATCAGCGAGCGCCAGGCCTTCACCGGCCAGGCAGTCCGCCAGGGTATTGGGGGTAAGACCCGTTTCCTCGGTAAACCCCTTGGGGATGATCAGCTCGTTTTCATCGAGACCGGTGTCCACCAGGATATTGTGTCCCCCACCCCGGACAAGGAAAGACCAGATCGGCAGCCAGATCCGCGTTCCATATCCCTGCTGGTAGGTCATGATTCCCTGGTCCGGATTCCTGACCCCGGTCAAGAGAGGAGTAATCGAATATATCATGGTAGCTCCTTGCTGCGCGCTGCGTGTCTGCCCGTAAAAAGGGGAGGCGCGCGGAATCCTTCCCCAGGACATGGACTTACTTTGGTTCGTCTCCCATTACCAGTATACACCGGGTGTCCTATGGCGCCATATGAACGATTTGGCCATAAAATGAGAACATTATTCTTGACATATTACATTTACAAAAATAATATTCTCCCCATTGGAGGAATACAAATATGATTGACGAAAAAAGCATGGAGATACTGAAAATTCTCCAGGACAAGGCAAGGATTCCCAATGTCGAGGTCTCGCGGCAGGTCGGACTTGCCCCGTCCGCGGTTCTCGAGAGAATCCGTAAGATGGAAAAACAGGGGATTATCGACGGGTATGAAGTCCGCCTCAACCCCGCTCGTTTCGCCCACAGCCAGATTTCCTTCATCCAGGTACGAACAGAGTGCAACGCGGCCGACGCCGACTCGATCGGCGCGCAGCTGGCGGCCATCCCCGAAGTGCAGGAAGTCCATTTCGTGGCGGGAGAGGATGGGTACCTGGTCAAGGTGCGTACCGCCGACACCGTGGAACTGGGCATTTTGCTGCGCGACGCAATAGCCGCGATCGACGGGGTAGCCTCCACCCGAACCAGTACGGTTCTCGCCACCTTCAAGGAGACGTCCAAAATACCCATCCTGTAAAACGGGCGGTGCGTAGAGGACGACCGAAATACAAACAATATTGTAGTAGTGTTGATATTCACACACTTATGTTAAGATAGCTGTTATCACTACAAGGAGTAGAACATGCCACTTTCACCAGAATACACCGGCCGGCTCTATCCGGCGCTCGACGAGATCAGCAGGCATTTCGGTACCCCCTTCCACATCTATGACGAGGCTGGAATCCGGGAAACCGGCGCCCAGTTGCGCCGGGCCTTCGCCGGAATTGAAGGCTTTCGTGAATATTATGCGGTGAAAGCACTCCCGAACCCGCGGATTCTGGAGATCATGCGCGATATGGGTTTTGGCTTCGACTGCAGCTCGCTCACCGAACTCATGCTTGCCCGTCAGGTGGGCGGCCGTGGCGAGAACATCATGTTCACCTCCAACAACACCAGCCGCCATGAATTCCTGGCCGCCGCCGAAGACGGCGGATGCATCCTCAACCTCGACGACATCACCCTGATCGACAAGGTCCCGGACATGCCGGAGCTGATCTGTTTCCGCTACAACCCCGGTCCCCGTCGCTCGGGCAACGAGATCATCGGCAATCCGACCGAGGCCAAGTACGGGGTCAGTCACGATCAGATCATCGATGCCTACCGCCAGGCCAAGGCCCGGGGCGCAAAGCGTTTCGGCCTCCATTCCATGCTTGCCTCCAATGAACTGCATTACAGCTACATGGTCCAGACGGCGGCCATGCTCCTCGAGCTGGCCGAAGACATCTCCCGCGAGTTGGGAATCACCTTCGAATTCATCAATATCGGCGGCGGACTCGGCATCCCCTACCGCCCGGATCAGCATCCCCTCGACCTCACGGCCATGGGCGAGGAGATCACCCTGCTTTTTCAGCAGTTCAAGACCCGGCAGGGCTATATGCCCGCCCTGCTCATGGAGAGCGGTCGCTTCATGACCGGCCCCCATGGCGCCCTGGTGGTGAAAGCGATCAATCGTAAGCAAATCTATCGCACCTATATCGGCGTCGACGCCTGTATGAGCGCCCTCATGCGACCGGCCCTCTACGGCGCCTACCATCACATCGAGGTGCCGAACAAGAACGGCTCAGAAGCCGTGGAGACCGTCGACGTAGTGGGCTCGCTCTGCGAAAACAATGACAAATTCGCCATCCAGCGGCAACTGCCGGTTATCGACAACGGCGACCTCCTGGTGATTCACGATTGCGGCGCCCACGGCCAGGCGATGGGCTTCAACTATAACGGCAAGCTCCGCCCCAAGGAACTGCTGTTTAAAGCGGATGGCTCTATCGAACTGATTCGTCGGGAAGAGACGCCGGCGGACTATTTCGCTACCCTCCAATTCGATCCGGATACCCTTAACCTCGATTAAGGCAGGACTGGAAAAGAATTGCGTGGCGTGCTGCCGGTCACCGACAAGGGCAGAGAACACGCCACGCATCATCGCAACTCGACATTGCATGGTGATTCCATGAAAGAGCAGGTAGAAATCGACAGCTTTCTGCAAAAGGTGGCCGACTATGTCCGTGACCGCCAGGTACCGGTGGTGGACCTCATCGCCGTGCAAACCAAGGATCCTTTCAAGGTCCTGGTGGCAACCATCCTCTCTGCCAGGACCAAGGACGAAACAACCGCTCAAGCGGCGGCCCGACTGTTCCGCGAGGCGGATAATGTCCGCGATCTGGCCTCGCTCTCCCAGGAGCGGGTGGAACAACTGATCCATCCCGTCGGATTTTTCCGCAACAAGGCCAAATACCTCTCCCAGCTGCCGGCCGCGTTGGAGCAGTTCGGCGGCAAGGTGCCGGATACCATCGAAGAGCTGGTGACCCTGCCAGGAGTGGGCAGAAAGACCGCCAACCTGGTGCGCAGCGTCGCCTTCGCAAAACCGGCAATCTGCGTGGACACCCACGTTCATCGGATCATGAACATCTGGCGCTACGTGGAAACCGCCACCCCTCTGGAAACCGAAATGGCGCTGAGAAAGAAGCTGCCGGAAAAATATTGGCTGAGCGTCAACTCCCTGCTGGTCGCCTTCGGCCAGTCCATGTGCAAGCCGGTTCGCCCCTGCTGCGATATCTGCCCGCTCGAGTCCGAGTGTCCGCAATTCGGGGTCACGCCCCGCCGGGTGCCCGATACCGGCGCAAAGGCGGGAAAAACCGAGGCTGCCGACAAACCGCTGAGGCTTGTTTCATGGAACGTCAACGGAATCAGAGCGGTTGAAAAGAAAGGATTTGCCGAGATCGTCACCGAACTCGACGCGGATGTGCTGGCTATCCAGGAGACCAAAGCTCAGCCGGACCAGCTCTCGGAGAGCCTGAAAACCATCGACGGCTACACCGCCTACTGGCACAGCGCCGAGAAAAAGGGATATTCCGGAGTTGGAATCTATTCCCGTCTCGAGCCCCTGCGAGTTATCAACGGTCTCGGCGACGAGAGTTATGACCGGGAAGGCCGGGTCCTCACCCTTGAGTTCGCCACCTTTTTTTTAATCAATATCTATTTTCCCAACAGCGGCGACGGGCTCAAGCGTCTCGACTATAAACTTGCGTTCAATGCTCGGCTCCTTGAATTCGCCAACACCCTGGCCAAACAAAAATCGGTGGTTTTGTGCGGTGATTTCAACGTCGCCCATAAAGAGATCGACCTGAAAAATCCGAAGCAAAACGTGCAACACGCCGGCTTCACTCCGGAAGAACGGGAGTGGATGGATAGTTTCGTCACCGCCGGTTATGTCGATACGTTTCGGATGCTCAACCAGGAACCGGATCAGTACACCTGGTGGAGTTACCGTTTCAACGCCAGGGCCAAGAACATCGGCTGGCGTATCGACTATTTCTGCGTCGACGGCAGCAGCACTGCAAAAGTGGTAGACGCCCGTATATTAAAGGATATCTACGGCTCAGATCACTGCCCCGTACTTCTTGAGTATCGTGCCCGAACCGACTGAGTCGGAGCATCCATAGATCACTGTATTTATGTCCCAGAAAGGCCGGCTCATTCCCCGTCTTCAGCCAGACTCCGGCAAGCGGCAAGGGTCATAGAGCAACTCCGGGCAGGATGCCGCGATAAATTCCAGGATCTTGCGATGCCCCGCCGGGAATCCGTACTGTCGCAGGTCGTCGGGCGCCAACCAGCGGTAAGCCTGGGCGGCGGCGAGGCGCGGCGTGGTTTGGCCATTGAGCAGTTGACAACCGAAACAGTGCAGGGTCACCCTGTAACGAGTATAGGAATGGATTACAGTGGTGATACTGCCACACACCCGCACCCGGAATCCGGTTTCTTCGAAATATTCTCGAACAACCGCATCTTCCGGCGTTTCCCCCGATTTCAGCCTGCCACCGGGAAATTCCCACAACCCTCCCCAGACGTCATCGGGCATCCTTTGCTGAATGAACAGCCGTCCCCCTTCGGCCAAAATTCCGGTGGCCATTTTCACTTCGATGGTCGTTGCAGGCCGACTCGGTATCGGCCTGATCGCCACGGTATCGTTTTGCAGGGCCCGACACCGCTCGGCAAGCACACACGCATGGCATCGCGGTGATCTGGGCAGGCACACCAAGCCACCGAAGTCCATCAGCGCCTGATTGAACAACCGGGCCTTGCCCACAGGTAAAAGACTTTTGGCGAGCCGCTCCATATGCTTTTTCGTCGTCGCCGTCTTCAGCGGTGTGCCAATATCGAAAAGCCTGGCGTAGACCCGCATCACGTTGGCGTCAACCACCGGAACGTCGCGGTTGCAGGCGATGCTTGCCACGGCCGCGGCTGTATACGGGCCGATTCCGGGAGCGCCAGCAGTTCTTGAACCTCGCATGGAATGATTCCGCCGTGGCGCTCCAGAAGCAATTTGGCCGCAGCGTGCAGATTTCTCGCCCTGCTGTAATACCCCAGTCCCTCCCAATACTTGAGAATTTGCTGCTCGTCGGCGGCAGCTACCGAACGAACATCCGGAAAACGAGCGACCCACCGATTAAAATAGGCAACGCCCCGGTCCATCTGGGTCTGCTGCAGCATGATCTCCGAGATCCAGATGTGATAGGGGTCGTAACTCGAACGCCACGGCAAGGCTCTGCCCTCCCGACGAAACCAGGCGAGCAACGTGCGTTGCATCCATTGCTCTTCATCACCAGCCATATCCGCTTCACCTAAAAAGAGAATTTCCTTCGGGCCCCTCTCAATAACCGCCGAGACATACGTTTACGGAAATTAGTATACGATTTGTCGCAAGCTAACCACCGCCGGTTATAAAATGAAACACTTTTCAGCACCCATATGGCACAAAGGCATTTGCATATCTCTCATCTTGCTGCTACAATGTAGCATACTATTGTTACAAAATGTTCGCTGCCATTGCTATTGCTTTCTACCTGTTCACTGGCATGTTGCGCTCCCGATTAAGGGGGAAAAGAAATCAAATTACTTTATGACAAAGTAAAGCGTATCTTAAACATACTTTGTCAGCCCTGAAACCGAGTCGCAATGGTTCCCGTCCGAAAACTAAACAGGGCGAGAATACGGGGAGAACCCGAGCGGATTTTCCGCCTGATAGTCCGGATCTTCCATTTTTCTTTCGCTGCGCAAGACGTTTCAGCGACAACCATCCCGGAAATTCTACACATTTCTTTCAAACACATTCAACTTCCCCTAAAAAAACCATTCAAACCCAGAAACAGCTGTGGACAAATCCTGTTCATTCATTTATTATGTCGCTAATTTACTCTGTTATGCAGAGAACATAGCCAATATTCAAGGTTGATGTCAGTAACAACCGGGCAGGTCTCCGCATTCGGATAAACCGAACAATGATGATAATGTATAGGCAATAGAGCAACACATTTCTCAATTCATTCAAACGTCAGGGATAACCTGCAAACGTGACAATCGATTTCGTCTGGAAAACAGCCGTCGCAGGACGGCCGCACGGGAGGATGGTTTACCGTCTCACCCGCCGGTGCGCAAAGCGCTGTCACAAGAGTTCAGCTTGCCGGGACGCCATTCGCTAAAGGCTCACCCGGAGTATTTGGAGGAATAATGGAAAGCACGAGTAAAGGGACCGTCAAGAAAAAATCACTTTTCCGTCCATTCGGAAATCTCAGCATTCGCAGCAAGCTGATGTTGGCCTTCATGGTCATGATCGCACTTATCCTGGTGGTCAGCGGCATCACCTTTATCTCACAACGGCTTGCCAAGAAGACAATCAACGATCTTGTTGAGGTCCAGAGCAAAATTGCCCGCCTCAGTCTGGAGACCGAAAATACCCTGAGTGTCATGCAGCGCCTGGAAAAGAGCTTCATGCTGAATTACCAGAAGATCGGGGTGCAGGAAGCAAAAAAAGAGTATGTGGGACCCTTCGACACAGAAGGCGGTATTGCCTACCAGCAGCTCTACAAGATCAAGGGACTGGCTACCTCTCAACAGGAGCGGGATGCGGCCCAGTCCGCCATTGTTGCTATCGCCCAATACCAGAACGCGTTTATCGGCACCGTCAACATCATCGAGCTCCGGGTCGACAAGGAGTTCGGCGAGCTGGGTAAACTGCAGAGCAGCATCAGCGCTCTGGATAAAAGTATAGGCACCCTCAATTCCGTCGCGCTTAGAGACGCCTTCTTTCGAATGAAGAGCGCAATTCAGAACTATCTCATAGCATCCGGCAAGAAGACGGCAGCTGCGGTAGTCAGTCAACAGAAGGATTTGGCAGCCGCCATCGCCGGTGCAAACCTCCCCGAAGCCGTACGAAACAAGTTATCCAACGAAACCGGAGAATTCGGAAAGTGGTTCACCGAGGTGACCAAGACAGACGAAGTGATCAGCGCCAGGATAGACGCCTACCAGGCCGCCATCCAGAAGGCGAATCCGATCATCGCCACCTTCCTCAAAAGTGCAACCGCCAACGAAGCCGCTGCCACGGCAAAGATGGAAAACACGACGCGGCTCGTCTCCCTGGTGGTACTCGGCGTCGGTGTCTTCACCATTCTTCTGAGTCTTTTCATCGCATTTGGGCTTTCACGCGGCTTGACCCGACAGCTTAACCATATCTCCAACCTGATCAGTGAGATCAGCACCGGCAACTTCGACGCCCGGGCCGAAGTGGTCTCAAATGATGAGATCGGTGACATGGCCGCCACGCTCAACGCCATGCTCGACAACATCACCCTCCTGATCCAGAGTCAGTCGGAACGTGACGCCATCCAGGAATCGATCATGAAGCTGCTCGAAGAGATCAGCGCCCTCACCGACGGCGATCTTACCGCCCGAGCCGAGGTGACCGAGGACATGACCGGCGCCATTGCCGACTCCTTCAACGCCATGACCGAGCAGTTCTCTGACATCATCCAAAAAGTTAAGGCGGCCACCGCCTCGGTCGACGACACGTCTGAAGACGTTTCCAGGCTGACCATGACGCTGGCGAACAAAAACATCGAGCAGGCCAAAAAGGTGACCGACGCTATCGACGCCATCAATACCATGGCCGAATCCATCCGCAAGGTCTCCAGTAACGCCCAACAATCCGCAGACGTCTCCGAGCGCTCCCGTATGAACGCCCGCGAAGGTGCCGAGGCGGTGCAGAAAACCAACGCGGCGATGAACGAGATTCGCGAACAGATCAACGAGACGGCCCGCTCCATCAAGCGCCTTGGCGAGAGTTCCATGGAGATCGGCAACGTTATCCAGATTATCGATGATATCGCCGATCGAACCTCTATTCTCGCCCTCAACGCCTCTATTCAGGCTGCCATGGCCGGTGACGCCGGTCACGGTTTCGCCGTCGTTGCCGACGAGGTCCAGCGACTGGCGGAGAGTTCGAGTAACTCCACCAAACAGATCGAAGCGCTGATCAAAAATATTCAGACGGAGATCAAAAACGTCACTAGCCGAATGGACGAAAGTATCAGCACGGTTGTCAAAGGGAGCCAGCTGGCCGACGGCGCTCATCAGAAACTTCATGAAATCGAGTTGGTTTCCAATCAGTTGGCCGACCTGATCGAAGCGATCACCGCCGCGACCACCGAACAGGTTCGGGTGTCGGAGGAAATCTCCAGCACCATGCAGGAAGTGGGAGAGGTCAGTAAGGAATCGTCGCTCTCCTCCCAGGAGACCGCAACCTCCATGGATACCCTGAGCAAGACGGCTCGCGACCTCCGCGCCGCGGTCGAAATCTTCAAGGTTGCCGAAGTCGCCCAGGTCAACTGAGTATCGCAAACAGCTGATTGATCCACGCACTAAGCATACAACACGATCTATCTATTGGAGCACAACATGAAACGAGCTTTCTCCATTCTACCGGTCTGCCTGTTGGCGGTCCTGCTCACCTGCAGCGTTTCCATGGCTGCCGACGGAGTCATCAAGATCGGCTTCAATATGCCGTTCTCCGGCATGTTCGCCGTTGACGGAGCCCACTCCAAAAACGCGGCGGAACTGGTACGCAAAGAGGTCGAGGCGGCCGGCGGCCTGAAGGTCGGCGCCAAAACCTACAGCCTCGACTTTATCTATGGCGATAACATGTCCAACGCGACCTCGGCCTCCGCGCTGGCGGTCAATCAGATCACTCAAAACCAGATCCTCGGCATCGTCGGCCCGCTCAGTAGTCAGCAGGCAATCCCCGTGGCCCAGATGGCCGAATCGTTTAAAACACCCATGATTTCCCCCTGGTCAACCTCCCCACTCACCACCCTGGATAGGCCTTTCGTCTTCCGGAGTTGCTTTGTCTATACCGCTCAGGGACCCGTGCTTACCCAATTCGCGGCCAAAGAATTTCACGCCACCAAGGGCGCCGCCCTCTTCAATGTCCTCAATCCCTACTCCCGTGGTCTGGCGAAATCGTTCAAAAAAGCCTTCGAAAATGTCAATGGACCCGGATCGATTACCGCCTTCGAGGAATTTCGCACCGGCGACCAGGATTTCCGGAAGCAGCTGCGCGAGATCAAAAAGTCCGGTGCCCAGGTCATGTTCTCCCCGCAGCATGACAGCGAAGTGGCGCTCATCGTCAAACAGGCAAAGGAGATAGGTCTTAACATTCCGATTTTAGGAAGCAACTCCTGGGCTGGAGGCGATCTTCCCGGCAAATGCGGCCCTGATTGTAACGGACTCTATTTCACCGGAAACTACGCTGCCGGCGGCGCCACCGGTATCAATAAACGTTTTGTCACCGCCTACGAGGACGCGTACAAACAGATCCCCGATGAACCGGCAGCCCTCACCTGGGATGCTACGCGCGCGCTCCTTGCAGCCATCCAGAACACCGGCAACCTGACCGGCAATCTCTTAACCGATCGCGTCGCGGTAAAAAACGCTCTGGTGAATCTGAAAAATTTCGATGGCGCCACAGGGAAGATGAGCTTCAACGCCTCCGGTAACCCCAGTAAATGCACCCTGGTAATCGAGATCAAGGACGGCAAGTTTACCTCCCACTCAGCCTTCTGCCCCAAAGGGGAGTGAGAGGCGCGGGGGTTCAGAAGCAGTCGGCTTTTCCCACAACTTCTTCGCAAGATCGGGAAGACCTTCCGATTCCCTCAGGGCAACAGCAACCGAGATAGAACATGGAGCAATCAACGCCCAATAACGAGAAGAACGCAGTAAGCCTTTTGGGCTATCTCAAAGAGCAGCAACGGCAAAAAAGCGATGTCGACGTTACGGTCAGCACCGCGACCAGACAGGGCATTGTCCATCTGCGCGGCGGCGCCATCCTGTCCGCTCAGTCCGGCATGCTGCAGGGAAACGGTGCGCTGCTGAGCCTGGTCCAGCTTGACGATGCCGATTTCGAAGTCCGCGAGGAATCGGCAAACGTACAGAAGACCATCTCCTATAGCCTTGAACAGATCGAGCGGCTCCTCAGCGCCAAAAAGCGCGCCGCCTCGCCTGTGTCTCCGGTCAACGAGGAGAGGATGCTCGAGGAAGCGAAGGTCTTGTTCCACCGGTTTTATTACAAACAGGCCGATGAAAAGCTGGTGGCAATCCTGCGGGCCAACCGCTTCTTCTACCCGGCCTGGCTGTGGCTCTCCCGACTCATCACCCGTCAGGACTATATTGGCAAGGCGTTGGACGAGGCCTGCAGATGGGGAAACCACGACCAGGAAATCTGGCGGGAAGCACGCAAGATCAGGCCGCAGCTCGATAACCGCGGGGGTCAGGCCAAACGTTGTTTCTTCTGCTGGTCCATCCTGAGCGAAAGCAATCAGTGCGAGTACTGCCACGCCCACCTGAGCATAACCGGACAGCCGCAGTCCCCGCATTTGAAAACAGCGGAAATCAAGCAGGCGATGACCAGTTTTTCCCAGGTCTTGAAAGGCGACAGTGGAAATGCCCGCATCGCCTATTCGCTTGCTATCGGTTTTTTCAACCTCAAGAGCTACCAACAGGCGCTCAAATACATGCGCATGGCGGCACAGCTCGCACCGGAAACATCGCTGTATAAAAAAAGCCTGCAGCTGCTCATCGCCCTTGCCAGCACCCAACATGCCGGCATCGCCCCGTCCGTCGCCACAAAAACAAAGAAAAGCCAGCAGAGCAGCTCCATTTTAGTGATTGACGACAGTCAAACCTCACGCAAGGTTCTGTCCATGCTCTTTCAGCGTCTTGGATACCAAACTATCGAGGCAGCCAGCGGGGCCGATGCACTTGCTGCAGGTAAAAATAATCGCCCTTCCCTCATTATCCTGGACGTCATGCTGCCGGACACCAACGGCCATGAGCTCCTGCCCCAGCTCCGCAAGATAGATCATCTCCATGAGGTGCCGGTGATCATGCTTACCGGCAAGCATGAATCGAGCAACAAGGCGATGAGCTTGAGCGCCGGGGCAAGCGAATATGTCACCAAGCCTTTCAAACCGGAAAAACTGGTTGGCCTTGTGCAACATTATTTATCGCCGAAGGCCGGTGCCGACAGCGGGGTGCGCGCACGCCACCCCGGACCAGAGCCCAAACCGACGCCTCAGGTCGAAAAAACCATTGGCGGCGCTAGCCCGCCGCGACCGGCGGCAACAAAAACAGCCGCGCAGCCCAAACAGGCGCCCGATACGATCACTGCTCCGAAAAATGGCCAGAAATCGATCTTCGTCATCGAGGACAGCAAGACTTCACGGAAGGTGTTGAGCATGGTTCTGGGGCGTAATAATTACCATATCTACGAAGCCGAAACTGGCGACCAGGCTCTCGCCCTGGCCAGGAAAATCGAACCCGATCTGGTCCTGCTCGATGTCATGTTGCCCGACATGACCGGCTATGATATTCTGCCCCAACTGCGCCAGCTTCCTCATTTTGCCGAGTTGCCCGTCATTATGCTGACCGGCAAGAGCGCGGCAACCGATCGTATGAAAGGAATGCTTGTCGGCACCAACGAGTATCTGACTAAACCGTTTAACCCGGAGAAGTTGATTTCGGTTATTCGAAATTATATATAGTTCGCACTGCAACACCTCAGTTACCCCATTTGATTATATGACCACCCTTAACGATATTATCACCTCCATTAACGAGCAGATTGCTCTCGGTGAACGGGCAGCCGCCGATTCTATGCGAAAGACCCGGACAACCGATGAACAGGAGCAGCTCACCAAGTATGTCCTGGTCCGTATCGGAGTGGAGAACATCGCCATCCCGATCGACGGTCTGGCCGAGATCGGCCCGCTGCCGCCCGTCACCCCCCTGCCCAACCTGCCTTCCTGGATTCTTGGTATCGTCGGTCTGCGCGGAGAAGTCATCTCGGTGATCGATCCTGAGATGTTCTTCTTACCTGGCAACCATAAGGTCGCCACCCACGGACAACGGCTGGCGGTGCTGCACGACGGCGCGATGAAAATCGGCTTTTGCGTAAGCAGGATCATCGGTACCGTCTCCCGGCCGGACTCGGAACATGTCAGCTGCACCGTTTCTCCCATTGCTGAAGCGGCGCCCGAAGTATTCGGCGATGGGTTGTCTGTCGGAGGCGAACTCTACCTGATTCTCGATCCAGGCAAGCTCCTGAAGATGGAAAGACTACTCAACTACGATACCTCATCGCAAATAAGCTGATCGCGCCTCGCCCCAAACATCTGAAAAAGAGCTAAGCACGGCTTACCAGTGCCGACTTGAGTATCAGCAAGCACCAAGGGAAATGCAATGTCCCAGTCATCACGAACGGAACTCGCCGAAATCCTCTTCGAGGAAATCGAAACCTATTTGCCTAAAATCGATCGCGGGCTCACCCTCCTCGAGCAGTCGGATACCGATCAAGAGGCCCTCGCCGAGGTGCACCGCCTGTTTCACAATATCAAAGGCGCCGCCAGCCAAGTGGCATTTCAGGATTTGAGCAAAACCGCGGCTGTCTGTGAAGCCGTGATCGACGATCTGCTTGAAAATGACCGGCATCCGGTCCCGCCTCATCTGGATTTTCTTGGAACCGTCAATAAAGAGATCCGTACGTTTTGTAGCCTGCAAAACAGGTCTCTTGACGCAGAGAAGCTCCTGTTCTCCGAAACCGCCAGGTTTTTCCGGCGTCTGCAGGAAAAATTCGGAGCACACCTGGCAATCACGCTGCCGGAAAATATCCGTGGGTGGCTGGCATCGGAGAATGATTCCGCCGCTGCCGCGGATGATCACGCGAACCGGGAAAACCTTGAGGACACCAGAACCGAATGCGTCCTTGCCCTGCGCTCCATACTCCCCCTCCTGCAGGAGCTTGCCGCCTGTTCCTCCGACGTTGCCCTGATCAAACCTGAACGGGTTCTGCGACCAATGGGCAAGGCCCTTGCCACGCTGGCGCAGTGCACGCTTGCCGCCGGTCTTGCCGCCCAGCATGAGCTTCTGTCTGTTTGTTTAATAATTATTGAACGCCTGCAATCGACTACCTCCCTGTTCAACCAGGATTCACCGGCCCTGTTGCAGGAGCTTCTCTCCTATATTGATGTGGTTTTTTCCCTTCCACCAGACGAGGCAGAAACCACCATCGCCAGAGTGCAGCCCAATCTTGACGGCCTGCTTGAGGTTATGAGCACCCGTCCCATCCCCAACGCAATACTGGTCGAGAATGACGAGACATTCTCAGATCTCGAGAAAGATCTCGACTTTACCCAGTTCGAGGAACAGACGATACCCGACGAGGATGTATCGGATCTGCTGGCCTCCGAATGTAATGAACCGGATATTGAATCTGAGCTTTTCGGCATCGAAGACGAAGAGGCGGAGCTTTCTGATTCCCTGTTGGCGCCGGAAATCTCCGATGTAGACCAGTACGCGGAACAGGCGGTACCCGATGAAGAGTTTTCGCAACTCTTAACCTCCGATTTTGAAGAGCCGGATAGTGAAGCCGGGCTTTTCAGCATCGAAGATGAAGAGATGGAGCCCCCTGTTCCCCAGACGGCACCGGAGATGTCTGATGATGAACGTGAACTTCTCGCGATCTTCCAGGCGGAGTGCGAGGAGCACCTGCTCAGCGTCAACGAGGAACTCAACCGGCTCGAGGCAGATGTGCGACAGGACGCCGAGTTCACGCCCGAGTTGCGGGAAACCGTCGGCCGCATGCGCCGGGCGGTGCATACCCTGAAGGGCGCCGCGGCAATGACCGGTTTCGACAATCTTTCCTCCTGCGCCCACAGCCTCGAAGATCTGCTCGACTGGTTACACGACGAGTCCGCCGATATCAATCAGAACGATGTCCAGGTTATCGCCGAGAGCATCGATACCATCGACAGCCTGGCCCAACAAGGGGGAGCGGCGAGCAGTTCCGAATCCGCCGCTGCGACCGCGGCGGTTAGCGACTATTTGTTAAAACGTCAGGGAGATGTCCCGCTCGAAACCGAGAGCGATCCCGGCAAATCGGCGGAAACTCTCCATGAAGAGTCTGCCGAAAAGAACACCCCCGCACCCATCAATGGAGACGCCCAGGCCGCTGAAAACCCGGAGGGGCAGGCATTGCTGCCCGGCGCAGGCTCCAACATCCGGGTAAAACTCGATGATCTCGATGAACTGGCCAACATGGAAGGCGAATTGATCGTCAGCCGTGGCTCCATCGAAAAGCTACTCGAAACCTTCGTGAAAACCCTGGGCGAACTCAATACCGTCAAGGATTCCCTCTATCGGAAATCCCAGGAGCTGGAAGTGGGTTTCGAAGCGCAGTCGCTGTACGGTTTCGGCCCGGCTCCCTTGCCGGGAAGCCAACCAACTCAGGAGGAACCGGTGAGCGCTCTCTCCGAGTTCGATCCCATCGAGCTCGACCGCTACTCGCAGCTCAACCTCATCATCCGCTCGCTCAATGAAATCACCATTGACGTCAACGCCATCCACACGCAAATGACCGGGCTGGCAACCAGTCTTCGCGGACAGGTGGCAAAACAGCAGTTGGCCATGGGGGTGATGCAGGAAAAACTGATGCGCATCAGGATGACCCCGCTCTCCTCCCTTTCCCGGCTGCTCTTTCGTACCGTCCGCCAAACCGCCAAAAAGCTCGGCAAGGACGTCAGACTGACGATTACGGGCGAGGACGTTTTCATGGATCGATTCGTCTGGTCGAAAACCATCGATCCCCTGATGCATATCCTCAGAAACTGTATAGATCACGGCATCGAAGATAGCGAGACCCGCCGAGCCGCCGGCAAACCGGCCGCTGGCCATATCGCCATCGACGCGGTGCAGCATAGCCGCTTCGTGGTACTGCGTATCAGCGATGATGGCGGCGGCATCGACGTGGTTCGTCTGCGGGCCAAGCTCATCGCCGAAGATATCATCGCTGCCGCCGACGCCATCAGCGATGAAGATCTGCTGCCATATCTGTTCCGCCCCAGCATCAGCACCCGCGAGGATATCAGCCAGATTTCCGGCCGCGGTGTCGGCCTCGACGTGGTCCTCAAGAATATCCAGGAACTCCGGGGCAACGTGCAGATCACCAACTCGCCGGGTCTGGGAGTGGCTTTTGAGCTCAGCATCCCCATCTCCCTCTCGGTCAACAGGGCTATCATTATTTCCATCGCTTCCCGGCAGTACGCCGTGCCCCTCCAGGAAATCACCGAAGTGCGAAGATTCGCCGAAGCCGATACCCAGCCCGGAGATACACCGCAGGTACTCTACAACGATCAGCCGATCAATCTTGTCGCCCTGGCGCCCAAACTTGGTCTTCCGGCGACCGCCTCCGATACAGGCAGCGGTCGGCACCTGGCGCTGCTCGTCAGCACCGGAGATGCGTATGTCGCCCTGGAGATCGACAGGGTGGTGGAACAGCGGGAAATCATTACCAAGGACCTCGGCAGCCATTTGCGATATGTCCGCGGCATCAGCGGAATCACCCTGACCGGTGAAGGCACGATTATCCCGATTCTCAATCTCCGCGAGGTGATCTCCGGCGATCAGGCTACCATCGGCAGAACGGTTGTTGAGAAACGGTCCGACAAGCGTTTGGAACCGCTCAAGATACTAATCGTCGACGATTCCATCAGCGTCCGCTATTCTATCTCCCGCCTGGTTGAGAGCCAGTCCTGGCAGCCGTATCAGGCTGTCGACGGTATAGACGCCCTGGAAAAACTGGAGAGCGTCACTCCCGATATCATTGTGCTCGATATCGAGATGCCGCGCATGAACGGATATGAATTCATGAGCGCGCTGCGCCACGACGAATCACATCACTCGATCCCGGTGGTTATGCTCACCTCCCGGGCTTCTGAAAAGCACCGGAAGAAGGCGGAAGAACTGGGGGTCAACCACTACATAACCAAACCGTTCCAGGAAACCGCATTCATCCAGCTTCTCGAATCGATGCGAGAGATTTGAGGATAAAACGGTCGGCAAACCACACCGAGGACAAAGGGTACCAACCACATGGCAAAAGAAAATGAAGTCATTATGATCCAGGCCAATACGCCGCCGACCGAAGGGGGTGTCGTCTACTGGCTGTTGAGCAAGAATCAGATGGAATACATCCTTCAGGACATCGCTCTTGTACCCGGTGGGTCGACGACAACGCCCATCGCCAGGGCGCAATATCAGGAGGAAGTCCTCCCCGTTCTCAGTTTGGAGAAGTATTTCGGTCTGCGGGAAAGCGGCGGATCCGGGACATATCGCTATCTGGTCGCCAAAACGGCTGCGGATACCGGCGGCATCGCCAGGATCATTATCCGCACCGCTCATCAGATACGAGTGCGAAAGCTGACTTTTGCGGCATCGCCGGTTGCCAGCACATTTGCCGAGAACAACGAGGACGTGCTCGGCGCTTTCAGCCATGACGATACGGACCTGCTTATAGTTCCCGACATTGCGGCGATACGAAAAAAAATTACAATTTAAACAGTCCCTGGCCCGTTCCGAGCAAGCAGGCTGTGCGACCTCCCCTAGGCGACATGGCCGAAAAAAACTGGAAAGGCCCGAAAAAGACTGGCCAGAAGATCAAAAAATACATAAAGTGCCGGTCATTGAGAGGAGCCACCCTTAACGACCTGCAATACAATCCCACCGCATCCAGAAACTTCATCAAGATAAATATCTTACAGACAAAGCGGAAAAAGACATGAGCGACAAAGTAATCCTAATCGTAGAAGACAGTCAGACAGACCTCCATATTGCGGAATCCGTCTGTACCGAGAACGGGTATAAGGTGATTACCACCGATAATGGAGAAAATGCACTGGTCATAGCGGCTGAAAAGAAGCCCGATCTGGTTCTCCTCGACGTGATACTCCCCAAACAGAACGGCTTTCAGGTGTGCCGTCAATTGAAAAAGTCACCGGAAACCAGTGATATCAAGGTGATAATGGTCACCAGCAAGGATCAAGCGAGCGACAAGTTCTGGGGTAAGAAACAGGGCGCGGATGAATACGTCACCAAACCGTACACCGAGGAGGTCCTGTTGGCCGCCATCGAAAAGCTGATCTGAACCATTCCCCGTTTGTACTCGGGCGACGTTCCCCCTTGGGGGCGAAAGCGCCCTCTTCCCCACCCGTGCCGCAGGCGCCCCGAGGCGCTGTTCGGCACTGGGCGGGATGAGCGAATGCCGGTCGCTTAAGCCATGATTTCACCATTTTCATCGGCTCAGGCGACCCCACTCCCCAGTTTTTTGCCCCCCTACATCCTCTTGTAGATCTCCATGGCCCGCTCACGGGTCATGATATTGCGCCAGTCCGGGCCGAGACAATTCTCCCAGAGCGGCACCAGATTGAGCGCCGTAGTCACCATCTTTTCCATGGCCTGCTCGTCCATGCCGGCAGTGAGCTGTCGCGGCAGCGAGATCTGGTGTCTGTGCATCATTCGCCGAAATTCCGCCACGCCCTCCGGATAGATATCCTCGAGGTAGTCGAAGGCGATGCAACAGCCGATGCCGTGATGTATGCCGAGCACATAGGACAAGCCATAGGAGAGCGCATGGCAGGCGCCTACCTGGGAATAGGCGATACTCATGCCCCCGAAATAGGAGGCCATCATCAGTTTGCCGTCCTTCTCCTGGTGATCCTCGAGGAAGACCTGCCGGCAGAGCTCAAGGGATTTTTCCCCGTAGGCCCGGCTGAACTCGTTGATAAAGGTCCCCTGCAGGGATTCGATGTCATGGATATAACAGTCCATGCCGGTATAGAACCACTGCTCCTTGGGAACCCCCACGAGCAGCTCCGGATCGAGGACGATCTGATCATACAGCGTATAATCGGAGTTGATGCCGAGCTTTTTTTCCGGGCCGGTCAGTATCGCCGTGCGTGAAATTTCTGCACCGGTTCCCGCAAGAGTCGGCACCGCCACATGGTACACGGCAGGGTTCTTGATCAGATCCCAACCTTGATAATCGGCCGAGGAACCAGGATTGTTCAGCATCAGGGAAATAGCCTTGGCGATGTCCATGGTGCTGCCGCCGCCAATGCCGATAATGCCATCCGGGGTCACCGGGTGATATTCCCGGATCTGTGCCACCAGGGCATCGATAGAGGCGGTCTTGGGCTCATCGTCGACATTGACCCGTAGCAGCAGATCCCTGCCCTCGAGCGGCAGTCGGGATTCGAGCGGTGCGCCACTAAACACGTCATCAATGACGAAAACCATGAAGGAATCGGTCGTCACCCGCCGTTCCCTGAGAATATCGCTAAGTTGGTTGAACGATCCGCGTCCAAACATTATTTTTGGCACTATACTGAAATTTCTGTACATTTCTCTACCATTCCTTCTGAGAATTTATATAGGAAAAAAGAAAAGTATTCGTAACTATCCACCGGGGGCCAAACGTACACGTACGTATATGGCTCCGGTACTTTTTCCGAGTTCGCTTTGATCTGAAAGAAATTTGCGATCCTCGAACAACCTCCTCGTAAACGTTTACCGCTCCCGTAACAGAATCTCGGCTAAAACACAAGTTTGAATTTCGTCCGAGCGTGGCCATCAACGATTGCACTCCTGCCCGTAATCCGATAAAAAGAGCAGCAACCATCGCTCTCCTTCTCACACTCGAAAGGCACTATGTCAGTAATCGATAAGAACAGCGTCTTCACTTCGCTGCTGCAAAATGGCCCGCTGGCGGTCGAGCCCAGCGTCAACCTGGCAAAACCCTTTGCTGCCAGGACCCGTAAGTGGGTCAAGCGGCTTTCCGCAGAGCCCAACACTGTGGCTAAATATCGGGCTCTGCGCGGTCAGATCTTCGAATTCCTCGATATCTCGGGCTTCGACGAGATCCCAACTCTACTGCGCGACCCAAAACTGCGCAGAGAACGCAGTCGTCGCGCCTATGCCCGACTCGGCAATATGTTCGGCATCCAGGGCACGGAGAGAGAGATCAGGGCCAGGGTGCACGAATACTCTCGCACCGCCGACGCGGTGGTCGACAGTCTCAAACAGAAGATTTTCAAACCCTATGCCGCGCATATTGAAACCACCAATGAAATCGAAGTGGCCAACGATCCGATCGAGCTGCTGCTGATTGTCTTCGACGACCGATATCACCAGAAGGCCCGTTTCGAAGCCAGACGCAAGCTGCAGCTCATGAACCTGGCCGCCAGCATCGATCAGCGCGAGCGTGAAACGGGGATTGAGGACAAGTTTTCCAGTTTTCTCGAATTTCTCAACGATTACGTGTGGAGTCCTCGACAAAAAATCGGCGAACACGACATCGTCTATCTGCTCTCCGAACACGCCGAGGCGGATTTTCGCTGCACCAACGTCCAGGTACTCGAACGACGCAGCGCCGCCGGAGTCGAGCTGCACCCAGGCCAAAAGCTTACTGTGATGAAGCGGCGCAAATTCGAAATTGCCGGTCGCCAGTACCCGATTTATGTCTCCATCAGAAAAAAACCACCGGAGGCAAAGGTGGTAAAGCTGCTACGAAAAAACGAAAAGAACCCCGCAGTTGCAGTCGACGACGAACTGGGACTGATGGCGGTTCTCGATTCGGTCGCGGACGTGAAGGTCTTCCAGAACCATCTCACCCGCAGCGCTTCCCGGGCGGATTCGTTCCTGGTTTTCGAAGACATATCCGACACCTTGACCGGCAACCGGGACTACCAGTCGAGCGCCACCGGTTCGAGCAAAAAGACGCCCATGCTCAAGTTCTTCGCCCGCCTGGGGGGCATGCGGGTCGAGTTCATCATCCATACCAACCGCAGCTGGCTCAACTACATGTACCAGCGGGATGTAGCCCATGATGAATACGAGGTGCGACGACTCTTCGACTCCGGAGTCGCGGAACTGCTTTTTCCTGCTGATATCTTCTTCCTCGACCTCGCGGCGATACGCGGCGATATGCTCAAGCGGTTCCGCAATCAGATCGAAAAGGTCTAACCCGGATTTCCAACCTGTTGAGAAACCCGGGCTGAATCAGCGTTGTTGCCTATTCGATATATCCCTGTTTCTGCAGATAGAGCAGAATTTCCTGCACCGCTTCCATCGGGGTGATGTCGGTGGTGTCGATGACCAGCTCCGGATGCGAGGGCGGGATGTACGGATCGGTTATGCCGGTTACCCCCTTCACCTTGCCCGACCTCGCCCGGGCATACAGCCCCTTGCGATCCCGCCGTTCGCACACCTCGAGCGGCGTTGCGACATGCACCTCGATATAGCCGCCGTATTTTGAAATCAGGTCCCTGTTGGCCTGGCGCGATTCCTCATAGGGAGCGATCGGCGCGCAGAGGGCGATACCGCCGTTTTTGGTAATCTCGCTGGCGACAAATCCTATGCGGGTGATGTTGAGGTTGCGGTGCTCTTTGGAGAAGTCGAGTTCTGAAGAGAGATTCTTGCGGACGATGTCACCGTCGAGCAGCGTCACCGGCCGGTCGCACATTTCCATGAACTTCACGAGCAGGACCTTGGCGATGGTCGACTTTCCCGAACCGGAGAGACCGGTCATGAATACCGTGAAGCCCTGTTTTGACTTCGGCGGGAAAGAGCATCGCAACTCGTCGACGATTTCAGGATAAGAAAACCAGGTGGGGATATCCTCGTCCTGCACCAAGCGACGGCGCAACTCCCGGGAACTGATGGACGCCACCTCCTGCTCGGGCACGTCGTTGAGCAACACGTATTTTTTCAGCTCCTGGTGGTAGCCCATTTCCCGTTGCGGCACCATCTCGATCCCCGTTTCCCGCGCATTGTCGGCAACCAGCTGTTGGGCCGCACCCAGCGGATAGAAACGATAGTCGTCCTCGCTGCCCACGAACGGGTCGCCCTGATCGGCAGCCACCATGAAATGGCTGCAACCGAAGTTTTTACGGATGATCGCCTGCCACAAAGCCTCCTTCGGACCCGCCTTGCGGGAGCTGAAGGGGGTGAGACCGAGTTGGATCATATTGGCTGGGAACTTTTCGGTAAACGCCTGGTAGCAGCGGATCTGTGTATAGTAATCGAGGTTGCCGGGGTGGCTGAGATCGGCCACAGGATGGAGGAAAACCGCCGCTCCGGCCTCCCGGGCCGCTTCGAGGACCATCTCCCGATGGGCGCAGTGGAGGTATTCGTCGGTATGAAACCCGAGCACCCGTCGCCAGCCGTTCATGGTGAAGCGCCGAACTGTTTCCGACGGGGTCAGGCGAAGCGACTGGAAGTCATAGTGGATCGGCAGGCTCACGCCTTCGACGGTGCCGCCGACATACCAGGCTCCGACTCTGTCGTAGAGATTCTGCACCCCCGGGTGGATGGTGCGATCATCGGTTCCGTATACAGCCATCGCCTCGTGGTGCTTGTCCGGCTGCCATATATCGGAAACGGTGAGAATGGCGAGCAGAAAACCCTCCTGGTCGTTGAGCGCCACCCGCTCACCCGGGGCCAATCGGGCCGCGGTTTTCTGATCGACGTCCAGACAAATGGGAATCGGCCAAATGGTTCCGTCGGGCAGCCGCATGGTTTCCAGAACACTCACATACATATTTTTGTCCATGAAACCCGTCAGCGGATACAGCCCCCGATTGAGCAGCAACTCCAGATCGCAGAGTTGCCGACCGTTCAGATCAAGGGAAAAACAATTGAGTGCCTCCTGCCGCAGAGTTTCCACCCGCCGGAAATGCACTATCAGACTCTCCGAGTAATCGCCACGCACAGAGGCTCTCCTTGCTGGTTGTATCTCTCTTTCTCTTGCCGCCGCTCGCGCCCCCCCCCGGTATCAGGTAAACGGGAGCCACTCTACCATATTGCCAGGCAACCAGAGCGGCTTTGCCTATCGCTCCCCGCCCGGCGAAAAGCTACCAAGAGTTTATACTCATTGTCGAAAAGAATTGCAATTGGGGCAACCGTTCATCAGGTTGCCAAGCATCGCCCGGGCCCATACCGACTTTTCGCGGCGGCAACATCGATGTGCTTGACAGAGTCCGCGTGCTTCTCTATTCTTTGGACCAGCAATCCTATGATGCAGACCGTAATGCAGACCAAGGCCCACGACATGTGCAACCCGCAGCCGCAGTTTATCGCCCCGTATCCTCCGGGCAAAGAGAAGAAAGAGATCCCCGGTGCGCCCCTGCAGCCGCCAACGGAGATCGCCGAAGCCCCGTGTTGAGGCCCAAAACCCGAGCCCCGTGCGGGCACACATGAACGAGCCGGCTTCAGCCTCTATCCTTTCGTCACCGGTTTTATCGACACCCCCAAGGGGTCCGTGCCACTGGTTGCCTCAACCCTTAGCCGCCGCGATCGTCTAGGTACCCTCGGCGCGCGTAGCGGATTTCTCCGCAATTCGTATAAAATTACCCCAGGCCTTTATGGACTGGGCAATCCGACCGCCGAATCGCCGGTGCTGGTCACCGCCAACTACAAGCTCACCTTCGACAACGTGCGCAGCAGTCTGCCCTGCCTCAATGCCTGGCTGCTGGTGGTCGATACCCGGGGCATCAATGTCTGGTGCGGTGCCGGCAAGGGCACGTTCTCATCAGAAGAAATAATCTATCAGGTAGAGCGCGAGCGACTGGCGGAAGTGGTCTCACATCGCACCCTCATCCTGCCCCAGCTGGCCGCTGTCGGAGTTGCAGCTCGAAAAATTAAAAAGGGTTGCGCCTTTCACGCCATATTCGGACCGGTGCGGATCGGTGATCTGCCACGGTTTCTGGAGGCGGACGGGCAAGCCGACGAGGCGATGCGCAGTGTCACCTTCACCCTAAGGGAACGTTCGGCGCTGATTCCGGTTGAGGTCTGCATGCTCTGGAAACCGCTGCTCTTCACCTTTCCCGTCATCGCTCTCTGTTCCGGTTTTGGTCCTGGTTTCTATTCGCCGGGGCTGGCTGTCAGCCGTGCTCTGCTGTTTCTTCTCGCCACCCTGGTCGCCATACTAGCCGGAGCTGTTGTCGCCCCGCTCTGTCTACCCTGGTTACCTGGTCGCCAATTCTGGCTCAAAGGAGTGTTGGCGGGCGTGCCGGCTGCCCTCCTCGTCGTTGCGCCGACAGCCGCACGGCTCGGCTGGGTGTCGGCTCTTGGTCTCTGCTGCTGGACGGTTGCGGCCGGTTCCTATCTGGCCATGAACTTCACCGGTTCCACCCCCTTTACCTCCCTTACCGGTGTCGAGCAGGAGATGCGGCGGGGCCTGCCGGTGCAAATTCTCGCCACCATAGCGGCGGTGGTTTTCTGGTTTGCCGGCCCTTTTTACAGCTGAACAGAAATAAAAGAGCACTTTGCGATGAAACGATTCCGATACCTCGAAAACGCCCCGATTCTCCGACTCAACCGCAAGACCTGCATCGGCTGCGGGATGTGCACCACCGTATGTCCGCATCGGGTATTTGCCCTGAGCGGCGGCAAGGCAGAGATCATCGACCGCGGCGGGTGTATGGAGTGCGGAGCCTGTGCCAGGAACTGTCCCGTCGACGCCATATTCGTCAACCCCGACGAGGGCTGCGGTTGCGCGGCCCTCATTGTCCAGGGGTGGATTTCTCGACTTACCGGGAAAGCACCTTCAGGCTGCGGTTGTTAAATAGTTCCCATCCGAAAACCGGTATTCGAAGTCTCCGCGTATCTGGCCCGATATCTTCGTTATTCGCAAATTTTTATCCTCCGGTAAGCGAACGAAGTGAGACTCCGAGATATCGCATCTATTTCTGTGGTAAAATTCTGAAAGCGCCTCAATTTAGAAAAAAGATTCTCCTTTCTGGGTGGGAGCTACAATAGGCTCACCAATCGGCAATAAAAATTCTCGAATACCCCTCATCATGCGTTTCCAGACGACCGAGCCCACCGCCTTGCGGTCCACCAGCAGATGCTGAAACGATGTGCCCGGCAGCTTACCGGCGCAGGTGGGAAGAGCAATGAGCTGCCAATTGTCGAGGTTGTTACGATTCAGCAGCCGCGCCGTCGCCCGATAACTGAGCAACTCGTCACCCGGCCGCATGAGCACCCGGGTGGGGACATTGATTATCTGCAGGTCGCGATAGGCTCGCAGGTTCTGTTCGAGTTGAAATAAAGCGCGGTACGCGGCAGCCGTCGTCCCCTCGATGTTGGCCACATATCCGCTGGGCGAACGGGAAGGTAAGGAGGGGAAAAATTTTGTCATGGGCAGGGCCAAACGCGTATAGAACCTGATCGCCAGAGCCGGAGCCAGCAGCACCTGACGGGTGAAAAACGACCTTTTTTCCCTGAGTTGGGCGGTCATGGCCAGCAACCCTCCAAGGGAGTAGGCGGCGAGAAAGAGCGGGAGTCCATCAGAGCGCGAGGCGGCCTGCCGATAGCCGGCGATAAACTCCTCCAGCCAGATCTCGGCGCTCACCCGATGCATGTCTTCAAAAGGCAGGCCGCGATGTCCCTTGAGGCTCAGCCGGTAGACCTGCAATCCCCAGCTGTTCAACTCTTTGACCAGATCGTGCCAACTCAAGGGACTCTGGTTGAGTCCATGTACCAGCAGCACGGTTCCTCGCGTTTGCCCGGTGGCAACGGGAAACCAGCTGCCGCCTTCCCGTTCGTCGGTATCCGGCATGCAGGCGGTCGTCGCCAGGGATCTTGTCATTTCCATCATTCTCCAATGGTTTACGCTTCCTTCTCCCCGAAAAGGATGCCCCACCCTTGTTCTTCCAGCATTTCGACCATCATCCTGACAAGACTACAAGATTGATTTTCGTTCTCTCTCCAAAAGAGACTGGCAAATTCCCATCTTCCGCGCTACACTCGCGGCTTTTTTTGGGCGAAAAGCACCCTGTTCTTCAAGATAGACATTCGCCTCAGAGAAATCTTACAGGATTTTCACGAAAACCTCACAAAAATCTGCATCATGTCCGCCGCACAAGCCAACCTCGAAGAACCCGCCACCTGGAAAAAATATACCAAGAAACTCTGCCGGGACTGTACCGGCGCCTGCTGTAGCCTGGAAGTCGAAGTGCGCGCCAGCGACCTGGTCCGCATGGAACTGATGAGTGAATTCGAGCTTGCAGAGGATCTTAGAAAGATTGCCAAGCGACTGATAAAAAAAGGAGTTGTCTCACGCTACCACCACCGGAGCGAACTGTTCACCCTGGTTAGAATGGCAAACGGCGCCTGCCTGTTTCTCGATAGCGGCACCAGACGCTGCACAATTTACCCAAAACGTCCCGATACCTGCAGGAACCACCCCCGTATCGGTCCTCGTTCGGGGTATTGTGCGTATCAGAGCAAAGAGTAAGCCAGGAGCTGAAGAAAAACCAGTTGCCGACATGTCGCGATCGTCGTACCTTGCATAAAGCGTCGTTTTGCATGCGCCGCACAAAAACGCCCTCGATGCTATCAAACCAAGGAGAGATCGCTCAATGGATGCAAAAATCCCCCCCGAAATCGACCCCGAAATCAGCGAAGCGGAACTGGAAAAACTTGACGACGACCTCCTGGAAATAGATATTTTATACAAAACCCGCTGCATGCAGGTACCGTTTGGTTCCAATGTCACCGTGCGTGAAATAGCTGACAAGAAAGAGTGAGACTCCTCTCAAAAACTTTGTAGTAGATTTCCTATCCGGGTAGAAGTGCGCCATCATAGCAAAAGTTACGGCTTCCATTCTTGCCGGCCGATTTGACAACTCCTTTTCAACCTGCCTATAATAAAGCAATTTCAGGCCTTGACGGGGTAAACGTTTACCCACAATGCGAACATGCACCAGCTCCCAGGCGGGCCGGAGAAGGAGATCTAATGGAACTGCGCAACACCCGCACCACCATCCTGAACGAAGGCTCGGCAGACGCCAAGCGCGAAGAAATCAGAGAATATTTTCATCTCACTTATACCATCGACGAGCAACTCTACGATACTCTGGCCCGTGACGAAGCCTTCTATCTGCGGCCGGAGCCGCTCCGGCACCCGCTGATCTTCTATCTCGGCCATACCGCCGTCTTCTATATCAATAAGCTGACCATCGCCAAGATGATCGACCATCGCATCAACCCCCGCTTCGAATCGATGTTCGCCATCGGTGTCGACGAAATGTCATTGGGACGATCTCGACGATTCCCACTACGACTGGCCGAGCGTGGCGGCCGTAAAAACTTACCGTCGACCAGGTGCGTGAATTGGTTGACGGCATCATCAGCCGGCTGCCCTTGACGTTGCCCATCAACTGGGATAATCCGTTCTGGGCGATCATGATGGGCATCGAACACCAGCGGATCCACCTGGAAACCTCTTCGGTCATCATTCGCCGGTTGCCCCTTGAAGAGGTGCGCCAGTTGCCGCTCTGGGATATCTGCCCGGATTCCGGCCCGGCTCCGGACAATCAGCTTCTGCCCGTTGCCGGCGGCAATGTGGTGCTGGGTAAGTAAACGGATCATCCCCTTTACGGCTGGGACAACGAATTCGGCAGGCACAAATTCGACGGTGGAGGATTTTTAGGCCGCGCAATTTCTTGTCTCCAATCAGGAATACCTTGCGTTCATCAACGATCGGGGATACGAGCGCCGCTTGAATTTTGGACCGAGGAAGGCTGGAGATGGCAACCTTTGCCCAGGCAAGACATCCGCTGTTTTGGGTGAAACCCGATCGGGACAAGTTTCGCCGACCATGGCCCAGGTCATCGACTTGCCGTGGAATTGGCCGGTGGAAGTCAATTACCTCGAGGCCAAGGCTTTCTGCAACTGGAAGGCGGCTAAAACGGCCTGCGATCCGCTTGCCATCCGAAGATGAATGGTACCGTCTGCGGGACCTGCACGATATTCCCGATCAGCCCTATTGGGAAAAAGCCCCGGGGAACATCAATCTCGAACACTGCGCCTCTTCATGCCCGGTCAATACCTTTGGATTCGGAGACTTTTTTGATATCATCGGCAACGTCTGGCAGTGGACGGAAACGCCCATCACGGGCTTTGATGGCTTTGAGGTTCATCCCTATTACGATGATTTTTCAACGCCCACCTTCGACACCCAGCACAATCTCATCAAGGGCGGATCCTGGATCTCCACGGGCAACGAAGTCCACCCGCGACAGCCGTTATGCCTTCCGGCGTCACTTTTTCCAGCATGCGGGATTGCGCTACGTGGAGTCGAACCAAGCCGCTGAGCGAACCCGAAGCGATGTATGAAACCGATGGCGCGGTTTCCCAATACTGCGAACCCACTTCGGCCCCAGCTATTTCGGGGTGGAGAATCTTCCCGGTGCAATGCGCGCACATTTGTTTGCAATATATGCGAAACGCCCCAGGAAAAAGGCCCTGGATCTGGGATGCGCCGTCGGCCGGACCGCCTTCGAGCTTGCCCGGGAGTTTGAATTTGTGCAACGGCCTCGATTTTTCCGCCCGTTTCATCCGGATCGCCTTTCAGCTGCAGGAAAAGGGCTACACCCAGTATGAACTGTGCGAGGAGGGAGATATCGTCTCCTTCCATGAACATGCCTTAGCGAGTTCGGTCTGGAAAAGGTACGGGAAAACGTGACTTTTCCAGCAGGCGGACGCCGCCAATCTCAAACCCCTGTTTACCGGCTATGATCTCATCTTCGCCGGCAACCTGATCGACCGGATGGTAGATCCGAAACGTTTTCTTGCCACCATCCATCAGCGACTCAATCCCGGCGGTCTGCTCATTCTCGCCTCCCCCTACACCTGGCTCACCGAATTCACCAAGCAGGATCAATGGCTCGGCGGATTCCGCAAAGACGGTGAACCTTACTTTACCCTGGAGGGAATGACGGACCTGCTCGCACCGCACTTCAACATGCTGGACAGCCCCGGGATATTGAATTCGTCATCCGGGAAACCCCCCGCAAATTCCAGCACAGCATGAGTCAGCTCACGGTCTGGCAGCTGCGCTGAAAAGACCAGGATCCCAAGTCGTTGCCTGCTCACCATGCGGGCAACGGCAAAACCGGGAACGGAATATGTTGACCTTTCCACCGGTTTATGGAAAGTGAAAGGAAACCAAACGCTGTAAGCGTTCATCGGCACACTTTGGCGCGCCTGCTTGCGGATGCACTCTACTGGGCAAGGCGCTGCCTCGCTTCTTTTCTTTTATTACCTTCGGAATGCACGATACCTCAACAGTTTCACTCTTTATTCAATGTCTGGTGGATACCCTGTACCCCGATGTCGGGGATGCCATGGTGAGCGTCTTCGACCGCCTCGGCGTACCGCTCGCCTATCCCGAAGGCCAGACCTGCTGCGGCCAACCCGCCTTCAATGCCGGCTATCGCCGGGAAGCGGCCAAAGCGGCGATCCGTTTCATCGAGCTGTTCGAATCGGCCGAGGCCATCGTCTGTCCGTCGGGTTCCTGCGTGCACATGGTGCGCCACCACTACCCCGAACTCTTTCCCGGCGATTCCGCCATGCGGGAGAAAGCCCTGCAGATCGCCGCCAAAACCTACGAGTTCACCCAGTACCTGGTGGATATTCTGGGGGTTGACAGCGTCGAAGCAACATTCCCGCGTACCGTCACCTATCACGATTCCTGCCACCTCAATCGCGGCCTCGGCATTGCCCGTCAGCCGCGCCTGCTGCTGCAGCACACCGAGGGACTGCAACTGGTCGAGATGGTCGACAGCGACACCTGCTGCGGATTCGGCGGCACCTTCAGCGTCAATTACCCGGACATCTCAACGGCCATGGTCGACGAGAAGATCGACAATATCCTGGCCAGCGGCGCCGAAGTCGTTACCGGCTGCGATATCAGCTGCCTGATGAACATCCAGGGGAGGCTCTCCCGTCGCGGCGAGACGGTACAAGTACTGCATATCGCCGAAATCCTGGCTCAAACCGCGGGAGGTGAGCAATGAAAGAGAGGCGACGACAGGACTACGCCGAAGGCGCCCGCCAGGGTCTCGCCAACCCCACCCTGCAGCAGAGCCTGAAGAAGCTGCAGAACGGGTTTGGCAAAGGCGCTCTGCGGCTGTGGCGGGAACTACCGGACCCGGAGCTGCGCAAACGGGTCAAAGCCCGGCGCATGCGCACCCTGGAGCATCTCGATATCGTGCTCGCCGAGCTGGCGGAATCGGTCCGAAAGCGTGGCGGCCATGTCTATTTCGCCGCCACGGCTGAAGATGCGGTTAACTACACCCTGGGAGTTGCCCGCGACAACCAGGTCAGGCGGGTGGTCAAGGGCAAATCCATGACCTCGGCGGAGGTGGGGATCGATGAAGCGCTTGCGCGCCAAGGTATCGAGGTGGTGGAGACAGATCTCGGTGAATATATCATCCAGCTGGCGGGCCAGGCCCCCTCGCATATCATCGCGCCTTGCATCCATTTGAACCGGCAGCAGATCGGCGCTCTTTTCGCTGAAAAACTTGGCGTGGAATATTCCGAGGACCCAGCCACCCTCACCCGCATCGCTCGCAAGGCCTTGCGCGAAAAGCTGCTCACCGCCGACATGGGCTTGACCGGCTGCAATATCAGCTGTGCCGAAACCGGTCAGGTGAGCCTGGTTTCCAACGAGGGCAACATCCGCATGTCCACCACCATGCCCAGGGTCCATGTGGCCTTCATGGGTCTGGAACGGGTAGCGGCAACCCTGGACGAACACCGGGAGATGCTCCAGCTGCTCACCCGGGGCGCCGCCCTGCAGAAGCTCTCCACCTATGTCACCTTCAGTGGCGGCCCGAGCGCGGAAGACGACCCCGACGGTCCCCGCCAGTTCCACCTGGTCATTATCGACAACGGTCGCTCCCGCATTCTCGCGGATCCCGAATTCCGGGAGGTGTTGGCCTGTATCCGTTGCGGCGCCTGTCTCAATGTTTGCCCGGTCTACGGCAAAATCGGCGGCCATGCCTATCCCACTCCCTATTGCGGCCCCATCGGCGCCGTGGTCACCCCGCTGCTGCGCGGCATCAACGCGCATGCCGATCTCTGCAAGGGCGAAACCCTTTGCGGCGCCTGCCTCGAAGTCTGTCCGGTGGAAAACGACCTGCCCCGCATGCTCAGCGCCCTGCGCCACAAACTTGCCTACGGCGACCCCGCATGGCAGGTCAAAGCCCATCGGCCTATGGAAGCCAGGGCCTTCAAGCTCTGGCAAAAAGCGATCGGCAGCCGAAAAACGTATAACCTGCTGGTGCGTGCCGCCCGCCGGCTGCAAAAGCGCCGGATCGGCCGGGGAGGCATGATCGGCAGCCTGCCGGGCCCGGGCGCAAACTGGACCCGAGATCGCGACCTGCCGCCGATTGCCGCAACCACCTTTGCCGAGCGCTGGAAGAAAAAGCACACAGCTGCACGACCCGACAGCACGCCATGAACACTATGTACGACAGAACCAAAAGCGAAGCCGAGTTCCTGCTCGCCATGCGCCGAGCAATAACTCCCGGGGCGAACACCCCGCGCACCAAGAGCGAGGCACCGGATATCTTCGCCCCATCCGACGATGAAAACGTCACCGAGCGTATTGGGCGCCGCAGCCAAGATGAACGCCTCAAGCTGGTTGACACCTTTACGGAAAATGCAGCGCCACTCAATCTTGGTGTGCATCCGGTGGCAACCTTCGAGGCGGCGGCGGAGTTGATCGTCGAACTCGCCCGGAGTCGGCAACCGGAATTCGACGACCGCCGGCAGATCATCCAGCACCATCACCAGGATCTGCACGTTTTGCGGCTCTGGGAACGGCTGGCCGGCGAGTCGATCAGCGTCCATACCACGTTCGGGGAAGATCCACAGGTAAAGGAGAAGACTATCGCCTCCTACATCGGCATCACCGTTGCCGATTGGGGGGTGGCCGAATCTGCCACCCTGGTGCAGCTGACCCGTCCGGGCCGCCCCCGCTCCACCTCGCTGGTGCCTTCCATTCATATCGCCCTGCTGCGCGAGGATAGGCTGCTGGCAGGCCTCGACGAGGTTTACGCTTTGCTCCGCCGGGAAGAGCGGCTCCCGGCGATGACCTTTATCTCCGGCCCTTCCAAAACCGCCGATATCGAGGCGCATATGGTGCACGGCGCCCATGGCCCCCGGGAGATGCATGTGATTATAGTCTTAGAGGAGACTGAAAAGCAATAGCTGCCTGGGATTGGCATCACCAGGAAGCAGAAGTCAACGGCAGGTCAGTGCCAAGGCGCGAAACAGCATGAACCCATCGTCAAAATCAAAAAAACTCTTTGCCGCCAAGCTCTCCATCGCTACCGCGGTCAGCCTTGCGGCTCTTAAATTTGCCGTCGGCACCTTCAGCGGTTCGATGGCGGTGCTGGCTTCGGCCATCGATTCGATGCTCGATATTCTCATATCGGGCGTCAACTTCCTGGCGATTCGCCATGCCGAACAGCCGGCGGACGAAAACCACGCCTACGGACACGGAAAGTTCGAGACCATGGCCGCCCTGGTGCAGTCGCTGGTTATCGGCGGCTCCGGCGTCTGGATCCTGATGGAGTCCGTCCGCCGCCTGGTGGATCGGGAGACACCAAACCGGCTTGGCAACGGCATACTCATCCTTGCCGTCTCTGCGATCATATCCTGGCTGATCAGCAGATATCTGGTCAAAGTCGGCAGACAAACCGACTCTTCAGCGCTCAAGGCCGATTCGCTGCACTTCGCCATGGACGTGTACACCAACCTGGCCCTGACCGGCGGGCTGCTGTTCATGTATCTCTTCCACGTCCCCTGGCTCGATTCCTGCCTCTCTCTGCTGGTGGGGTGCTATATCCTGGTGGAGTCCATGCGACTGGCCAGAGTGGCTATGCGGGATGTACTCGACGAGCAACTGCCGGAACCATTGCGGCAGCAGATCGAGGAAATCATCAAACGCCATGGCGGCGACACCTATAGCTGCCATCACCTGCGAACCCGCAAATCAGGCTCCCGCAAGATCATTGATTTTCATCTGACAATATGCCGCAAGCTCACCGTAGAGGAATCCCACAGGATCACCGAACTTCTCGAAGATGAGATCGAGCAGCAGATCAGTAATTCCGATATCACTATCCATGTCGAGCCCTGCCGGCACGAGCAGTGCATGGATACCCGCGACTGCCAAGTGTCGTCGGCAATTCGATCGGTACTTGATTCGAAGTAAGCCGCAAGCATCAAGGCGGACGCCCCGCGTCCAACCATCTCCCTAGGACTCCTAGCAAAAGCAAAAAGGCCGCAACGGGACATACCCGATGCGGCCTTCTCGCGTTTGGAGGAACGGCGAAAGTTTACTTGCCCAGATGCAACCGGGCCGAACGAACCGTGTTCTTCATGAGCATGGTGATGGTCATGGGACCGACGCCACCCGGAACCGGGGTGATCTTGCCGGCGATCTCACGGGCTTTTTCGAAATCGACATCGCCTTTCAAGATGGCCTTGCCGGTTTCTTTGTTCATGCCGACGCGGTTGACGCCAACATCTATTACCGTGGCGCCCGGCTTGATCCATTCCGGTTTCACCAGGTTAGGCACGCCAGCTGCCACGATCAGGATATCGGCCCGCTGGCAGTGGGCGGCGAGATCCTTGGTTCGGGTATGGACGATGGTGACGGTGCTGTTGGCGCCCACGCCCTTCTGGGCCATCATGATGGCGATCGGCTTGCCGACGATATTCGAGCGGCCGACGACTACCACCTCGGCCCCGGAGGTCTCGGTGCCGGAGCGGACGATCAGCTCCTGGATACCTGCCGGGGTACAGGGAGGAAAGAGCACCTCGTCGCCGCCGATCATGAGTCGACCGACGTTGACGGGATGAAAACCATCCACATCCTTGTCCGGGTCGATGGCGTTCAAAACCTTCTTGTCATCGATATGCTTGGGCAAGGGAAGCTGGACCAGGATGCCGTGAATATCCGGATCGTTATTGTACTTGTCGATCAAGGCAAGCAGATCGGCTTCGGAAATATCTTCCGGCTGATTGTCCTGAACCTCGTGAAATCCGAGGCTTTCCGCAGTCTTGACCTTCAAGGTGACATAGCTGATGGAAGCGGGATTCTCGCCGACCAGGATAGTGACGAGACCGGGAACCTTACCGTATTGCGCCTTAATTTCCGCCACTTCTTCCTTGAGTTCGGCAAGGATGGTTTTGCGTATCTCAGTACCGCTGATGATTTCTGCTGTCATGGAACATTCTCCTTTTGCTCTGCCCACTGTCCGCGACGCCGGCCGCAAAACCGACCGGCGCGCTCTACAACCTCAAAAGAGCAGTCCGAATCGAACTTCAGAACGGACTGCCCACCAAGGTGGGATTAGAAGACACCTTTTACCTTGCCGGTTTCGACATCGACGTCGACGCGGCGGAAGGCCGGGTTGGATCCGGTTCCCGGCATCAGGCTGATAGCGCCCGCCACCGGAACGATGAAGCCGGCGCCGCCGTAGGTGAGAACTTCGCGCACAAACAGCTTCCAACCCTTGGGTACACCTTTTAAGGCCGGGTTGTCGGAAAGGGAAAGATGGGTCTTGACCATACAGAGACCGAGTTTGGACAGCTTGGGATCGGCCTGCAGCCTCTTGAGGTTCTCCTCGGCAGAAGCGGAGTAATCGACGCCGTCGGCGCCGTAGACTTCCTTGGCGACCTTCTCGATACGATCCTTGATGGGCTCGTCGAGCTCGTAGAGAAACTTGAATTCGGATTTTTCCTCATTCAGGCCTCGATGACGGCATCGGCAAACTCCAGGGCGCCGTCGCCGCCGTGTTCCCAATGCCTGGAGAGGGCAACCTTGGCGCCCGCGGCTTCACTCAGCTCGCGCACCTTGGCGATCTCGGCATCGGTATCGGTATGGAAGGCGTTGATGCAGACAACCGGGCTGATGCCGGCCTTGCGCACGGTATTGATATGGTGAACAAGGTTCGCACATCCCTTGGCAACCCATTCCACATTCTCTTCGTTGTACTCTTTGGGCATTGCCTTGCCGGGTACGGGCACAGGAGCGCCGCCATGGCATTTCAGGGCGCGGATGGTGGCGACGACGACGGCGCAATCCGGCACCAGGCCGCTGAAACGGCACTTGAGGTTCCAAAATTTCTCAAAACCGATATCGGCGCCGAAGCCCGACTCGGTCACATGGTAGTCGGCGAGTTTCAAGCCGACCTTATCGGCGATGATCGAGCTCTGGCCGATGGCGATATTGGCAAACGGGCCGGCGTGAACGATACACCGGTTGGCCTTCCAGGGTCTGCATCAGGTTTGGATTGAGGGCCTCGACCATCCAGGCGGTCATGGCGCCCGCCACTTCCAGATCCTCGGTGGTTACCGGCTTGCCTTTCTTGGTATAAGCGACAACGATCTTGCCCATGCGCTCGCGCATGTCTTTAAGGTCGTTGGCAACCGCCAGAATCGCCATGACTTCCGATGAAACGGCGATGCCGAATTTGGAGCGCATCATGAAACCGTCGGCCTTGCCGTTGACGCCGTCGATGCCGATAATGATGTTTCTGAGCGCCTGGCAGCAGTAGTCGATGACAAACCCCATTTCCACCTTGGTCGGATCGATGTCGATACGATCCATGCCGGAGAGGCGCTTGAGCTGCTCGTCGGTATAGTTCCGTTCATGCTGCAGCCGGGAGGTAAGGGCGACCATTGCCAGGTTGTGGGCGTTCATGATGGCGTTGATGTCGCCGGTGAACCCAAGTGAGAACGGGGTCAGCGGTATACACTGGGCCAGGCCGCCGCCGGCGGCGGAGCCCTTGATGTTCATGGTGGGACCGCCGGACGGTTGGCGAATCGCGGCGCATACGTTTTTGCCGCGCTTGCCGAGGCCCTGCACGAGGCCCATGGAAGAGGTGGATTTTCCTTCACCGAGCGGTGTGGGGGTGATAGCCGTCACGTCGATATACTTGCCGTTGGGTTTGTCTTTTAGACGCGCCAGTACCTTCTGAAAGTCAATTTTACCAATGTAGTGACCCTGGGGGAGCAACTCCTCTTTCGTGAGCCCCAGCTTTTCACCAATCTGGTAGATCGTCTGCATTCTTGTTTCCGCCTCTTCGGCGATTTCCCAGTCCTTGTGTTTGGTCGGATCTAATGTCATAACGATTCCTTTGATTCAGGTGAAGGTGGTTGGTGATGGAATTATCACCATATGTAATGGTTCCCAAAGACTACTGGATGCCTGAAAGACAAGAGTGGAGAACCGGCGGATCTCCCCCCTTTTCGCTTGCCTTGCTCTGACAAGTGCAATCCTTGCCCCCGGGCACCTGCCACGGAGTGCACCTGTCGAGCCGCAGGCTCAGGGAGAGAACGCGCGGCCTCCTCGCAGCCAGGAAGAAACAGTCCTCCCTTTGCATATCATCGAACCACTTCACACTCCCCCGCAATGCCGCCCGACTGACGACAAACAGAATGATCCGCAGCACCGACGATATCCGAAGCTTTCCTATCCTCAAGGCATCCCACTGGTTACCGGCCTATCATATCCCGTATAGAACATCGTATCCCGTGTATAGTCGGTACCCTACTCTAAAATATTCCCTTCTTGCAAGCTGTTTCGACACAAATCAACCCCACCTGGGCGTTTTCCGTAGCATTCCGTTTATATGAAGCTAACAATCCATATTTTCAAGATTATTTATACTTGCCATCACTCTTTGTTTAACAAACCCTTACCCCATACCGAACCGCACATTCCGCCAAATCGCCCAACTCGCACATCGCTGCCGTGGCGTGTTATGGATGCATAACGAAAAACGTAATGAATTGGGCATTGACTCGACAACAACCGTTACGGTATTACTTTGAACCGGAAGGTGAAGAGCCGAGAGCCGGATCTCCTGTGGTTCAGAGAGATGCCGGCAAACAATTACCCAGGAGGCAACATGTGTGAAATACGGGTAGTGCTGGAGCAGGACGGCAAGGAAGAATTGCTCATGGAAAACGTGACCAAACTCAATGTACTGCGGAGTTCGATATCCATCACCTCGCTCTTTGAAGGACCAAGGGAAATTCCAAACGCCGAGATCAACACCATCGATTTTCTGGCCGGCAAGGTATTTCTTCGCAAGAAAGAATAGAGCGACTCGGGTGACGCAGGTACGACGGCCGCCCACTGCAGAAATCGGCCAGGCCGCGCGTTACCCGCCACTAACATCTATATTTTGCCAAAAAAGGAAGAAGCAATGGAGAGTAAAGACAAACTGCGGGTCTTACTGCGGCACTGGATTGAACACAACGATGGACATGTGGAAGAGTTCGAAAAATGGCGGCAGACCGCCGCCAGTGAAGGCGATGACACCATCGCCGCCCATATCGCCGCGGCCATCGGGGAAATGAAACAGGCCAACGAGGCCCTGGAAAAGGCATTGAAGGATGCAGGAGGCCCTCTCGAAAGCCATGATGAGGGTCACCACCACCATCATCACCATCACCACTGAGCAAAGATGCCAGGGCTCATAGTGAGGCCTAGCCCCCCAATAAAAATGGGTGAGCCGGAAAAACCGGCCCACCCATAAAAGCCGCCTGCCGACAGCGATAGCCGCGAGAATCGCGTGGGGATCAGTCGAGCCGCGGCCTGGGATAGAGGCCGGCACGCTCCACGATTTCCGGCACTTTGTCCTCCCACTCGATTGCCATGATATGGAAACCGCTCGACGCCCTTGACTTCCTTGAGCCGCTGGATGGTCTCGACAGGCAGATGGTGATTCCCTCTTCGGCCTGTTTTTCCTTCGGGACGCCCGGCAGAGTCTGTCGATGACTTCATCGGGCACATCCATGCCGGGAACGCTCGTTTTCATATACGTGCCATACCCACCGATTTCATGGGCGTGATGCCGGCCAGGATATACACCTTTTCATGCAGTCCCCGATCCCGAACCCCGTCCATCCACTCTTCAAATCTGATCAAGATTATAGATGCACTGGGTCTGGATGAACTCGGCCCCGGCAGCGATCTTTTTGGCCAGCCGCGGCACCCGGATCTTGAAAGGCTCGGCAAAGGGATTTGCAGCGGCGCCGACGAAACATGGTCGGCGGCCGTTTTATCTCATCGCCGCTTAAAAATTTCCTTTGTCCCGCATGTGACGCACCGTCTGCACCAGCTGCATGGAATCAAGATCGAAAACGTTCTGAGCCTGCGGGTGATCGCCGAAACTCTGGTGGTCCCCGGACAGACAGAGGATATTGTTGATGTCAAAGGAAGCCGCACCGAGAATATCGCTCTGCAGGGCTATCCGGTTGCGGTCGCGGGTGACCATCTGCAGCACCGGCTCCATGCCCATCAGCTTCAGGTGGATACAGGCAGCCATGCTGCTGAGGCGGGTAACCGAGGTCTGGTTGTCCGTTACATTGATCGCATCCACATAATCCTTGAGCAGTTCGCCCTTTTTTGTGATGATCCTCGGGCTCGCTGCCCCTGGGGGGGCCGCATTCGAGGTTACCGCCAGGTGGCCGGCTGCCAGAATACTTTTTCTAATTTGCTTTCAGTTTTGAGTTCACGGCAGGAGTTCCTCAACTATAAATTTTCTGGGCCCGCCGGCCCGGTCCCTGGACCAGTCTTTCAAGGGAAAGAGTTTTTCATAATCTTCAAGCCGGCCCAGCGCTTCCAGCCGGTCAACGATTAATGCCAGGCGCAGTCAAGCTCCTTGTTTATTTCACATTTGCCGTTATTCACACCGCCGCAGGGGCCGTTTAAAAGCCGCTTGGCGCATCGGGCAACCGGGCATATACCCCCGGTCGTCGCCAGCACACAATTGCCGCAGGCCTGGCATTTTTCGGTAAAATATCCAGGCCTTGACCGCCCCTAAAAAAGTGGTATTTAAGGCCGGATAGACCGGGGTGGTGTGGATATTTTTCCGCCATGAACTGGACGCCGACCCCGCAGGCAAGACTTAACACCGCATCCGATTCTTTTACCGCATCGGTGACATGGTCCAAAAAAGTCATGTTCACACTGGCGTTCTATGCCGTTAACTGTAAATTCGTATGTCAGTACCATCCTGCGTCGCCTGCATCCGCAGGAGAGAGGTGAGAACCTCCGCCTGCTTGGTGCCGCCCTGGTGACAGACAGCAACACAGGCATTGCAGCCGAGAACCAGACGTTCCGGTGGCCGCTGACCATCTCCCATATTTCTTCAAGAGGTTTTTGTTCTCCTACTATCATTGTCTTCAACTCCTTGTCTGCTGTATGTAAACGCTCACCGACACCCCAGTATGAGCACGATCGGGCTGACGTGCATAAGGGTTCTGGCTACAGGCCCGAGACAGCCTGCTCGTGCCCAGCTGGAGCGCTGATGAACGTTTACAGGCATTGATTCGGGCACCTTTTTGCCAGCCCGGTGGACGGTTGCATGCCGCGTTGTCTCGAAATACCACAGGTCATGCCGGTTGGTCTTCCACGCGCTTATCTTTCAATTTCTTTTCCTTCATTGCCAGCCACATCGGCGATGGTCCAAGCTCCTGTATCTTCTCGGTAAACTCCGTACAGATCTCCGCCCACCTCGGCCCCATGGCCGCCGAGAGGTTGAAAAATTGCAGCCGGTGCGGATCTATTCCCACCGAAGCCAGAAGTTTATGCAGACGGTTGACACGTTTTTTCGCGTTGATATTTCCTTCCAGGAAATGGCATTGTCCCTCCAGTCAACCAGCGACGAAAACGCCGTCCACCCCCCGTTCAAAAGCCCGCAGCACATAGGAATGATCGAGTTTGCCGGTACAGGGAAGACGCATCACCTTGACATTGGGAGGATAGGCCAGCCGCATCACCCCCGCCAGATCGGCTGCGGCAAAAGCGCAATAATGACAAGCAAAAGCGATGATATTCGCCTGCCAGTCGGCGGGGATCTCCTGGGGTTTCTTCTCTGGGCTCACCCGTTCTTCTTTATTTTCTTCACCAGGTGCCATGCATCCTCCTTGTCGTCAAATGGTCGGTCTCGCCACGAGCGGGCGGTAAACCGGCGAACAGTACTCTGCCTCCCTGGCATCATGGGATGATGCGCAGTATCTTCTTCGCCTCGGTACAGAACCAGTGCGCTCGGCAGCATATTCTCAGTCGATTTCCGTGGCGGCATCGATCATCGCCTTGATCTGGTCGTCCCGGAAAAAGTTGACCTGGAAGGCCTTGGCCGGGCAGACGCCGGCGCAGATGCCGCAACCGGTGCACTTGACCTCGTTATGACTTACCCTGCCGTCCTCGTCGATAAAGGGCGAACCGAACGGACAGGCCCGGAAACAGGCCAGACAGGACATGCAGATATCCCGATCGTGTTTAGCGATAATGCCGGACACCGAGAGCTTTTCGTGGGACAACAGCGCCCCCACCCGGCCGGCGGCGGCCAACGACTGACTGATGGTCTCCTCGAGGTTTTTCGGGGCGTGGGCCAGGCCGGCGATAAAGAATCCCTCACTGGGAAAATCCACCGGCCGCAGCTTGACATGGGCTTCCAGGAAAAACTTGTCGATGTTACAGGTCAGCTTGTACTTCTTGGAGACATCCTCCACGTCGGGCTGGGGCCTGAGCCCGGTGGAGAGCACCACGTAATCGGCATCGATCACCATTTCCTTGCCAAGCACCTTGCCGGGCAGCATAACCTGGCAACCGTCGCCCACCACCGTAACTTCCGGTTTTTCTTCCGGTACAAACAAGAAAGAAGAGCACCCCGAGATCGCGGGCCTTCTTGTAATACGCCTCCTTGAGACCGTAGGAACGCATATCCCGGTAGAGCACCACTACCTGGGCTTCCGGCGCCTTTTCCTTGATGGCGATGGCGTTTTTCAGGGCATCCTGACAGCAGATCCGCGAGCAGTAGTTGTCCGGTTCCTCGCGGGAGCCGACGCACTGGATCATCACATAGCTCTCTTCGTCGCGCGGGTCGCGCTCGGCCAGCAGGTCCTCGAGCTGGCGCTGGGTGACGATCCGCTCGGAACTCCCGTAGCCGTACTCGCTCGGCACATACTCGACACCACCGGTGGCGAGCAGGATGGCACCGTGATCGATCACCGTGTTGTCAGTCAGCTTGGTGGCGAAATTGCCTACAAAGCCGTCTGTGGCCTCCACCGTGGCCCCAAGGTGAACGGTGATGTTGGGGTCGCTTTCAACCTCGCTGCGCAGATCTTTGAGAAAGGCTTGAATATCATCGCCTTCCAAAGTACGCCGCAAGCCCCGCACCAGTCCGCCGAGTTCCACTCCCGCTCTACCAGGTGCACCACATAGCCCTGGGCGGTGAGGGATCGGGCCGCGGTCATGCCGGCGACTCCGCCGCCGACTACCAGGGCCGTATGGGTGACGCCGACGGAGCTCTGGGTTACCGGATCGAGCAGCCGAGCCTTGGCAACGTTCATCTTGACGATCTTGAGCGCCTTGTCGGTCGCCCGCTGCTTGTCGTTCATATGACACCAGGAGCATTGCTCGCGGATATCGGCCAGCTCAAAGAGGAACCTGTTGAGACCGACTTCGCGGATGGTGTCCATGAACAGCGGCGAGTGGGTTCGGGGCGTGCAGGAGGCGATGACCACCCGGTTGAGGTTCTTTTCCCGGATCAGCTCCTTGACCTTGGCCTGCCCGTCCGGAGCGCAGGCATAAATGATGGTCTCGGCATGGGCGACGCCGGACTCCTTGGCCACTTCATCCGCCACCTTCTTCACATCGACCGTACCGGCGATGTTGACACCGCAGTGACAAACAAATACCCCGACCCGGGGCTCTACCGAGGTAATGTCCTGTTCCGGCGGCAGTTCCACCTCTTCAACCTCGGTGCCGCGAACCTCGCCCAGAAGCGCCATGGCCTGGGCGGCCGAGCCACTGCCCTGAACCACGGTCTCCGGAATATCCTTGGGCCCCTGATAGATGCCGGCGACAAAAACGCCCCTGCGGCTGGTCTCCACCGGACGCAATTTCGAAGTTTGCGCAAACCCGTATTCGTCGGTGGCGATACCGAAGATCTCCGCGAACTCCCGGGCATCCGCACGTGGCTCGAAGCCGATGGAGAGCACCACCAGATCGAATTGCTCGTTCACCCTGCGGCCGGTTTCGTCGACATAGTGGATTTGCAGATCCTTGGTTTCCGGATCCTCGAAGACCTCCGAAACCATGGCCCGCTTATAGTCGACCCCGGAGTCATTCTTGGCTTTATCGACGAATTTGTCGAAATCCTTGCCGAAGGCGCGCAGTTCCATGTAGAAGACGGTCTGGCGGACCTCGGGGTCGTGTTCCTTGGCGATGATGCACTGCTTGGCGGCGTACATGCAGCAGACCGAGGAACACCAGGGATTGGCGTTATGGGTGTTACGCGAACCAACGCACTGGATCCAGGCGATGCGTTTGGGGTGCTTGCCATCCGAAGGCCGCTCCACGGTGCCGCCGCAGGGGCCGGAGGCGGAGAGCAGCCGCTCGAACTGCAGGGCGGTGACTACGTTTTTGTGACGGCCGTAACCGAACTCCTGCCGGATGCTCGGATTGTAGGTCGCAAGTCCCGGAGTGAGGATGACGGAGCCGACCTCCAGGGTATATTCCTTATCGGTGTCCTCGAAATCGATGGCGTCGGCATCACAGGCCTTCTCGCATTTGCGGCAGACGCCCTTGGTGAGATAGAGGCAGAAGCGGTTGTCGATGGCGCGGGTATTGGGAACCGCCTGGGGAAAGAGAGCGTAGATTGCCTTGCGGGTGTTGAGCCCCTGGTTGAACAGGTCGGGAACCCGGGCCGGACACCTGGCTTCGCAGGCCCCGCAACCGGTGCACCGATCGGGATCGACGTACCGTGCCTGCCGACTCACCGTGGCGGTAAAATTGCCCTCCTCGCCATCGATCTTAACCACCCGGCTCAGGGTGTGGAGCCTGATGTTGGGATGCCGGCTGCTTTCGACCATGCGCGGCGAGATCATGCACATGGCGCAATCGCCGGTGGGGAAGGTCTTGTCCAGCCGGGCCATGGTGCCGCCGACCGAGGGCTCATCGCTTATCATGTGAACCAGCAGTCCGCTGTTGGCAAGATCGAGAGCGGCCTGCATGCCTCCGATTCCCGAACCAACGACTAAAACAGAGCCAACCTTCTTTTTCTGTTCCTGTTCAGGGGTAATTCTCGTCAAAGCAAGCCCTCCTTGAAATGCAGCCCCGGCAGCAAGTGGAGCCGATCGGAAGAAACCTCTCTGCTGTCAATCGAATCCATGGCGGGTTTTGTATGGTAGTACCTCGGTTTGACGGCCTCTGCACTCTTCGTGGACTGCCTCTCCGAGTTCCGTAACTCCTCGATTCCTGTGATGCGTTCCCTCATCATACCAACTTCAGGGAGGATTTCCCGCAACGACCCGGCGCACCAACCAGCTAGTCGCAGATCCTGCCTTCTCGGTAATGCATCGATTATATGGTTAAAAATAAAAAACTCCCTTGTAACCGCCAACGACTATCGCGGCCCACGCTGCCCTCAGCACCGATCCAGGCCATTATAGTATACAATGTTTGCTCTGATAAACGTTTTTTGCGATTACACGCTGAGGAGCCTATCGGATTATGCCCTTTTTCCCCATATCCTCGTTACCAAGGGGAAAAGCGCTCCGCAACGCGGAAAATGTCAACACATGGCGATCATCAACAATAGCCCACCCTGCTGGAGAAAGCAAAACAAGACTGCCGGCGAGGGTGAATATATCCCGGCGACCGATCTCGATCTGATGCCCCGCCCTGCACCACGCGCGCATTGAAGCAGTGCTGCCGCTTCGCCGCAGAGCCGGTCGGTGTCAGTAGTTACCGGCTTAGGAGTCTGCTCGCCAGACCATGGCGTACTGCGAGCTTTTCAAACATATTGGCCAAACCGCCGCAGAGCGAATAGGCGCCGTCGATGCCGATATTGGCGTCCGCCGTGGCGTCGAAATAGATATTGAGACTTGAGCCGATGCGCTCCTCCGCCTGCCAGTAGCAGATCATGATAGGCACCCGGGGCAAGGGAAAGAGCACCACCGAGACATCGGCGGCGAATTGTTTCTCGACCTCGCGGCCATCGAACATCTGTACCATATCGGCAAAGAGCTCCGGATAGCCGTCGGCGATCTTGCTCAGATCCTCCTCGCAGCGTTTGCGAAACAGCGCATATCGCTCCTTACCGCCGGTCAACTCCCGGAAAGAGATCCATTTCCCCTGGGGAACCAGTCCCTTGCCACGGATCACGTAGGTGAGAAAGGGCCCAACCACCCAGGGATTGACATGGATATCCGTAGAAAACCTCCCCTGCCGGTCCACCCCGAAGTCCTTGCCGAGCACCTTGACCACCAGTCGCTCTTTCTTGACCACCCCGCCGCACCGCTCGGCCGCTTGGTCGAAATCGAGCGTCGCCAGCTGCCCCTTGAGTTGTTCCATGTCGTCCCGCTTGCCGCCGTCCTGGTCGTTGCCGGCAGGACTCCCCGATGCCAGTCGTTCTTTCTCTGCTTGAGTTAATAACGGGCACTGATCGATCGACCTGCGACCGGTAAAAACCGCGCCGGCAAAGGCAAGACAAGTTTTCTCACCGCAACGGCGGCAATTGGATTTTTCCAGAGCGGTAAAGATTTCCATGGCATTTCGAGCTGTCATACGTCCAATCCTCTCATAGTCGGCATATCTTTTCTGGTTCCTCTCCTCACCTTTCCCCTAGGTGCGATCCGCCCTCCTGATCAGCTCGCACAACTCGTCGGCCATGGTGTCGATCTCGTCGTAATCCTGCCCTTCAAGCATCACCCGAATGACAGGCTCCGTGCCCGAAGCCCTCACCAGTACCCGACCATTGTTGCCGAGCTTGTCCTCCATTTTTTTCACCGCTTCGGGGAAATCGGCAATGGAATCGACCGGTATTCTCTCCGACATCCGGACGTTTTTCAAAACCTGGGGATAACTCTCCATGACAGTTGCCAGTTCGGAGAGCGGCCGTTTCTGTTTTTCCATGATGGCAAGCAGCTGCAGGGCGGCCAGGATGCCATCGCCGGTGGTGATGTGATCGAGGAAGATGAGGTGCCCCGACTGCTCGCCGCCAAAGGAGTAGCCCTTCTGGCGCATGCATTCCACCACGTAGCGGTCGCCCACCCCGGTACGAACCAGGCTGCCGCCCATCCCTCCCATCGCCACTTCCAGGCCCATGTTGGACATTACGGTGGCCACCAGGGTTTTCTTTTTGAGTTTACGCTGTTTAATCATCTCCTGGGCGCAAACGGCCATGAGATGATCGCCGTCGACAATGGTGCCGTGCTCGTCGCAGACGATCAACCGGTCACCGTCGCCGTCCAGGGCCAGACCGATATCAGCGCCGGTTTCCTTGACCTTTTCGGCCATCAGTTCGGGATGCAGGGCGCCGCAATCGTGATTGATGTTGGTACCATCGGGTGCAACGCCCAGAGTGGTCACTTTAGCCCCCAGTTCGGTGAAGACATGGGGAGCAACACCATAGGTGGCACCATTGGCGCAGTCGAGCACGATATGAAACCCGTCCAGGGTATACTGTTTCGGGAAGGTGTTTTTAAGAAAGACGATGTAACGCCCCTTGGCGTCGTCGATACGGGCGGCTTTTCCCACCTCGTCCGCCACAGGACAGAGCGCCGCCATCTTCTGGGAGAAAATGAGTTCCTCGATATGCAGCTCCAGATCGTCGGGAAGCTTGAAGCCGTCGTTGGAGAAGATCTTGATCCCGTTATCCTGGAAGGGGTTGTGCGAAGCGGAAATCACCACACCGGCTTCGGCCCGCATCGAGGTGGTGATAAAAGAAATCCCCGGGGTCGGCAGCGGCCCCACCAGCAGCACGTCCACTCCCATCGAACAGATTCCCGCCGCCAGGGCGTTCTCCAGCATGTAACAGGAGAGCCTGGTGTCCTTGCCGATAACGATCTGCCCCCCCTTGTCCTTTACCAGAAAGGCAATGGCGCGCCCCACCTGCATGGCGATCTCTATAGTCATCGGGTAGATATTTGCTACCCCGCGTATTCCGTCTGTTCCAAACAGTTTTCTCATTGTTGTTTCATCCTGATTTTCCGTTTCCCGGGGATGATCACTTCCACCGGATTTCCTTGTCCCAGGGAACCACCCGGCCTTCCCTGAGCGGCTCCTCTCTCCTGGCCGGCTTCTTTCTTTTTCGCGGACTCGCCTGGTGATTGCCCTGTCTTTGTTGGCGAAACTCCCGTTTCTGGAGCTGTCGCTCCCTCATGCCTCCCTTCGCTTTTGTGAGGCACCGGAGCCTTCACCACCTTGACCGAATCCGGGATAACGGAGACGATCTCAACCGGCAGCTTCAAGCTTTTCTCGGGAACGACTTTTACCGTCAGGGAACTATCACCGGTTTTCCCCTGGGCGCTCACCTCGAAAAGAGACGCCAGATCGGCATGTTCTCCTTCAAGCAATTCGGGGATGTTGGCGATTACATCCACGGCCGCCGGAACCACCTTGCGCACTGCGCCGTCGACCATGGCGTGCACCGTGAGCCGGTTGATCTTCTTCTGCACCATTTTCGGCTTGATGACAATACTGGCGGTAACCGAAGTCTCGCCGATCAACTCGACAATGGCCGGTTCCAGGACGAGCGGCACCTGCAGTTGTTTTGATTCCTTCATGCCGCTCAAATCAATCTTGTCGGTATGGAATGCCGCCACCTGGGTGAGCGTGGTCTCCGGCCCGGTGATGGTGATGGTGTCGGGTTCCATCTTCAGCTTCTCGAGGACATACCCTTCGGGGACGTGACCCACGGTAACCGGTTTCACCGGGAATTGTTTCTTGATCAGCTTATCTAGGGAAAGGATGATCGAGGAAGGTTGGATCCTCAGCACCGTTACCCCCCGGGGCACCTGAATCGAATTATTATCGTTCTGAATGACGTTGGTGCCCGGCGTGGCCTTTGCCAGGTTGATCTGCCTGGTTACCGCTTTGTTGGTGATATCCTGGATCAGCGACCTGGGGCCGCTCACCGTCACATCGATATCTTTCTTGAACTGGTTGGAAATCACCAGATCGCGGGGGAGGTTGATGATCTCGATGGGTACCGTCACGGTTTTGTCCACGGTATTCTCTCCGCCCACGAAATACCAGAGAACGGTGGCCAGGAGCAGCGAGACAAACTTCAATACCCAGTCCTTGGTCCAGAACCTCTGCCATGCCTTTGTTGACAACAGTCTGCGAAAAAAGCGCATCATCCCCTGTAAAACCACGTTTTCCATGTTTGTCTTGCCCCTTCCTTGGGGAGAAAAATCGCCCGCAGGCTGTTGCTCAGACTGATCTCATCGCTGACCGTGGTCAGCGCTCCGTGGCGGACGATCGACACCTCCTGGGTCTCCTCGGAGACCACCAGAACCACCGCATCGGTTTCTTCGGAGATGCCGATGGCGGCCCGGTGCCGGGTGCCGTATCGCTTGTTGATATAGGGATTCTGGGTCAGCGGCAGAATACAGCCGGCGGACTGGATCCGTCCCTTGTGGACGATGACACCGCCGTCATGCAGGGGGGATACCGGCATAAAGATCGAAATGAGCAATTCCTTAGAGAGGGCGGCATCGAGATCAAAACCGGATTCCACATAGTCCTGCAGGCCGGTCTCGCGCTCGATGACGATCAGGGCGCCGATCCGGCGCTTGGAGAGATAGAACACCGTGCGGATGATTTCGTCGAGGTCCTTGTCGGCAACGTCCGTCACCTTCTGGAAAGGCGACTTGCCCACCTGGGTCAGCGCCCGGCGAATATCCTGCTGGAAGACGATGATGACGATGAGCAGGATGGAGCTTAAAAAGGTCTGCATCAACCACATCAAGGCGGAGAGATCGAAGATCTTCGCCAAAAAATAGACGATGGAGAGAATCCCCAGGCCGAGAATCATCTGAACGGAGCGCGTTCCCCGGATAATCGAGATGAGCTGATGGATGATGAAGGCAACGACCAGGATATCGAGAAGATCCTGCCAACGGAAATAACTTGGAACTTCGATCATTGACAACCCCGCAAAAACCATCTAAAAACTGAAAACACCAGCGCACGCAAACCGCGCTGCCAGAAGGATTTGAAAAAGAGGCTCGGCGGCTTCCAGGCAACCGTTCTTGCACGCCTTGTTGCAGCTGTGCCCGCCGTCTCGGATGTGGCAGTCCCGGCACACCAGGCCGCTGCCGGTAAATATCGCTGGACAAACGTGGTCTCTACCACCATCCGCCATCCTTAAAGTAACTTACCGTGTAGCGATTTGTTTAGCCAAATAAATTCAACATTATTGGCAATATTTCTCCCTCAACCTTTCAACCATTTTACCTTCAATCCATGCCGGACCGATTTGGCAATATTTCAATTGAACCATCGACTTCCGCTTCCCCGCTGAAACAGCGAAAAAAGCGGTCTCCGAAAAGAACGGGCAGACGCCTCCCGCGTCGACCGCACCGACAGGCGCCGAAATCCCTCATCGGCATCGTCATCGTGCTGCTGTTGGCTGGAAGCTACTCAGCTGCCGGGTTCTGGGGTGTGCCGAAATACATCACCAGCAGCTTGCCCAACCGGATCAGAGAGCAGTCGGGCATGCTGCTCTCGGTCGGCAAAGCCCGGTTCAACCCCTTTACCTTTGCACTGTCGGTTGGCGATGTAACCCTGCGGCAGGAGGCCGCAAGTGAGAAACCGCTGCTCTCGCTCGCCTCTTTCACCACCAAGCTGGCACCACTCTCGCTCTTGCGGGGTGAATTCGTCTGCACCAGACTCCAGGCGGAAAAGCTTGTCCTGCATATCATTCGAGCCAAGGACGGCTCTTATAATTTTTCACATTTTTTTCAAAAAGGCCAGCATACAACGCCTACCGAGATGATGAATTTTTCCGAGCTGCCGTTTCGCTTCTCGCTCAACAACATCTCCGTTACCAACAGCAGGCTGAGCTTTGATGACATCCCGAAAAACAGCCGCCACATTGTGGACAAAATAAACCTGGCGCTACCCAACTTCTCCAATTTCGGTTTCGAGGCAAGCGAGTATATTCATCCCCGTTTTTCAGCGGTGGTCGACGGCAGTCCCATCGAGCTGGCCGGCCAGGCGGCAATCGGCGGCGCCGGCAAGACTGCCCAAACCGACCTCTCCTGCAGCTTCAGCGATATCAATCTCCCACTCTATTTCGCCTATCTCCCCTTTCATCCGCCCCTGAAAATCACCAAGGGCAAAGGCAGCGGCACGCTACGGCTCAGCTTCACCCCCGGCGCCGCGGAGAGAAAAATCTCGATCGATTTCACCCTTGAAACCCGGGATATGGAAATGGAGGGCAGTAAAAGCAAACTCACCCTCGAGGTCCCTTCCGCCAAGTTTGAGGGTTCGATCCAGCCTGCGACCGGTGACACCCATCTTACCAACGTCATTTTGCGTCAGCCCGCACTCACGGCTCAAAGCGGCGCGGTGCTCGATGACCTTGCCGATCTGCTCGTCGGCAGCGCCGGGAAAAGCTCGGCCACTGGTAAAAGCAGGGTGCCGGCGATCGCCATGGATCGCTTTATCGCCTATAACGGCACCTTGTCCATCGCTGGGAAAAAAGGCGCCAAACCAACCTCTGGCTGGAAAACCATTCAGTTGAGCATCACCCACTTCAGCAACAACCTGAAAGCCGACGGCACGACCGAGGCCGGCCATTTTCTCCTCACCGGCCAGCAAACCAGCAGTCGGGCCACCCTCAACTGGCAAGGTCGCCTGAACGGGCACAACCTGCCGAGCGGCAAGCTGCGGCTCGTCAAACTCGACGCCGCCTCCCTGTTCGATTTGCTGGGACTGGCAGCCGCCAAGCCGGCGGAGGGAACCGCCGACGTCGAGGCAAATCTGGCGCTAAAAGAAGCGAAAAACAAAACGGGAAAGATGCTGCCGGTGCTCACCAAGGGCACGATCACCCTGCATGACATTGCTCTTGGCGCTAGCAAATCGCCATGGTACCGGGCCAAACTCGCTAAGCTCACCGGGGTGAGCAAGACCGGCCACGCCGTCTCTCTCGGAAATGCCTACCTCGATGGCGGCACCGTTCGGATCGACTTGAGCGATCCTCCCGCTTTGCTTGCCGCGATAGCAGCCAAAAACAGCACCGCTTCTCTCAACGCCATGCAATTTACCGGTTCTCTGACCCTGCACCACAAGGAGCGTACGATTCCGGACCTGCATTTCGACACCTTCTCACTGCGCGCCATCCACCTCGCCGACCGGGAGAAAACGCCAGGCAGCGACAACCTGAGCGTCAAGGCGACGCTGGCCGACAAGGGAAACTTCCAGGCCCGGGGAACCGTTCGACTCGCGCCTCTTTCCGTCTCCCTGCTCACCGGTTTTACCCAACTTCACAGCAGTCAACTCCTTCCCTGGTTCAGCGACGGTTACGCGTCAACCCATACCTCAGGGCTGCTCAGCGGCAAAGGAACACTCACCTATCCGGAGCTCGCCTTCAGCGGCCAACTGCAACTGCAGAACGGCAAATTGACCCTGGGGGGCGGTGCCGCTCCGTTCTCCTGGCGATCGCTCGAGTTTACCGATTTCCGCTACGCCCGCAAACCGTTCTTCCTTGGCGCCACGAATTGTACCTTCCAGGCACCGCTGCTGCATGTGGTGCAGAGCGAAAAAGAACCGCCTTTAGTGGGATCGTTGCTGGATTTTCTCGGCAAGCTCCTGCCTGCCCCCGCCAAAAGCGGGGCAAAAGCGGACGTCCTGCCGACCATGAAGATACAGCGGGTAGCCATTGCGAGCGGCAACATCGATTATGCGGACGAGCGGCTCAACCCAACCTGGAAGGGGCGCATCACGAGCGTCAGTGGCACACTCGACAATCTGATAGGAACAAGCGATGCGAGTGCCTCCTCGTTCTCGCTTACCGCTCAGCTGGACACCATCCCCTTTACGCTCGAAGGGGCGTTTCACCCCTTCGAACGCAACCGGCCGGGTCAGGCGACCTTATCTTTGAGTAACTATCCCCTGCCCGCTTTCAAAGATCAGCTTACCCACCTGCTTGCCATCGACCCGAACCAGGGGAATTTCACCCTCCTGGAAAAATCGAGCTGGCAGGACGGTCTCGTGAGTGAGAGTTGCGAGATGCAGTTCTCCAATGTGCATCCCGCTTCAAAAGACGCCGATACCGCGCTGACGCTGGCGCTGCTCAATAACGACGATCATCAATTTAGCCTGACGTGCGGCAGCCAGCAAAAGTTGGAGCAGCAAGGGACCTCTCTTTTTTCTGAAGCAATCACCATATTCAGAAAAATGATGGTAAAGGCGTCGCTCTCGCCATATCTGCTGGCAACCGGAGAGTTTTCCGACCTGGTCGACCAATCGTACGCCGAGTTTCTGCCCGGCCGGGCGCAACTCACCGGTCAAGGGCAGGAAGTGCTCACCCGTTTCAGCAACCTGATGTCGGCACACCCCGATCTCAAGCTGGTGGTGACCGGCAGCGCCGACGCCAGAATCGACGGCGCCGTCTTGAAACAAAAAGAGGAACAGGCCCAAGAGCAGCGGGTCAGCGAGGAAAACAAACGCCGCAGCGAAGCACTGGAAAAAGCCCGTGAAAAGCGCCGGCGACAACTAAGCAAGGCTGGGCAAGGCAACGCAGAAGAGGCGCCGATCGTGGAGCAGAATATCCCGGCCGACCAACTCTCTCTCTATGCCCCCATCAAGGAGCAACCGGTGATCATCAACCGCGACAAACTCGAGCACCTGGCAAGGGAGAGGGCGCAGTACATCGTCGATTTCTTCGTCCACAGGCTTGGCCTGCAGCCAGCCAGAATACAGACGGCGGAACAGCCCCGCATCACCGACAGTCCGGATGCCTTGGGAAATCGCGTGCCGTTTGCTCTGAGCACAGTTGAGGGAGCGGAGTGAGACTCCGAGATATTCAGTGGAACGGAGCACTAGCGCCGCCATAAACCAAGGAAAAACTTTTCAGAGACGCCATATGAACATCCGCACAGCAGTTTCAACCACCAGGACCTGTCGCCGGTTCAACGAGAACCGCCCCATCACCACCGCCGAACTAGAGGAACTTGTCGACCTCGCCCGACTGGCCGGTTCGGCCCGCAACTGCCAGCCATGGCAATACCAGCTGGTCAACGATCCCGTAAGCTGCGCCGCCATTTTTCCCCATCTCGGCTGGGCCGGATATCTCTCCGATTGGCGGGGTCCGGAGGCGGGAGAGCGCCCGAGCGCCTACATCCTCTGCCTGCTCAACCACGAGTGGCTTTCAGGCAACGAGAAAGAAGCCCATTTCGATCTCGGTATCGCCAGCCAGAACCTGCTGCTGGGCGCCACCGAAAAAAACCTCGCCGGCTGCCGGATCGGCGCATTCGGCAAAACGTTGTCACGCCTCTTTGTTCTCCCCGATCACTTGAGTCTGGAGTTGGTCATTGCGCTAGGCGCACCGGCGGAACGTATCGTGCTCGAGGAAACCGTGGGGCCCGATATTCGCTATTGGCACGACGCCGACGATATCCACCACGTGCCGAAACGGCGCCTGCGCGATATTCTTCTCCACCTCGAGCGGCGCTGAAATCCCGCGGCAAGAAACAGCGATGCCAAACATTGATATAGATTTCCACCATTACACCCCGGCACTACAGGTGTTGGCCGGGGTCTCGTTGCTCATATTCGCGGCAGGCCTGGCCATTCTGCCGTGGATGGTTTCTCTGCTACCGCGCGACTACTTCAAGCCGCCGAAGCCGCAGATGCCCAATTCAAGAAGGCAATTGACGGTGATGGGTCTGCTGCGAGCGGTGCTTCGCAACCTTATCGGTGTGGTCCTGCTGGTGGCCGGAATAGCCATGCTCTTTCTGCCCGGCCAGGGAATTCTTACCATCATTGTCGCCGTGGCGATCATGGACATCCCCGGCAAACGACGGTTGATCGCCAGACTGACCAGTCCGCCGCGGGTGCGACGCGGCCTCGACTGGCTCCGTAAAAAAGCGGGAAAGGATGCCTTCTTCTGGTAAACGCCGAGCGTAACGCCTAAGGCCCACAGGCGGGAAGTCATCATTTTCCGCCTGAATCGCCCGCAGCTCCCGTTTCTCCGCGCTTTGTGTTTTCGTTAGCAGGGGAAAAGGGATGATACAACGGGTCGCCCACCAGGACCATCTGCCAGGAAAGATACGGCAGCGAGATCAGGTAGCTCTCCCCAAGATTGAGGTATCCTTGCGTCAAAGCGGCAAAAAACAGCACCGGCAATGGAAAACCTTGCACATACGGTTCATGCACCGGACCGATGGTTGCAGCCGCGCCATGCTCGAGCATCTGTACACACCAACCGGTATTCTCCGGGTTATGGAGAGTAACGCATTCACTGCTGGCTATATGATAGCCGATCGCGCCCCGCACCCAGGTAAAGCTGTCGATATAATGGCCAAGCGAATACCAACCGGCATAGAGGGCCGCACGGGGTGCGCTATGGGGTGGAAACAATTTGGAGGTTCCCTCAACCTTTACCGGCATACGCTTTGCCACTATTTTGGCAGCCTGATACAGGGATTCGTCGTAAAATCTATAGCCGGTTGGTTGCGGGCTGCCTTTTTTGACGGGCGGCCAGCGGGCATCGAAATAGGCTATGCCATGCAAGCCCGTTTTTTCGGCGGCCAGCGAGTCGTTGATCATTCGGTAGACGGTTTGCGGGTCGGGTCCGTCCAGTCGGCAAACCAGCAGGACGTCGTTGGTGCCGATTTTCAGTTTTTTGTTTCGGAACTCGAGGAAATATGGATTTTCAATCCATCCCGAAAGCGGGTAGTCGGGAACTTTTGCAAGCGAGAGCTCCGAATCGACTGACGCCCGTTTATCTTCTCCGATCAAATCCTGTATTTGCCTAACTATTTTTTGAATCTCATCTTTCGTATCAGGCGCGATTTCACCATGCTGATGGAGGCCCCGACGCCTTTCCCGCAGTTCTTTCACCTTCTCCTCGGCTTGCCAGTCAAGCGAGGGAGGGGCCACCTTCAAGGGCACCCCATAGATCAAAACCACCGCCGCAATCCTCTGAACTTTGAGCGCCTTTATTTTTTTCAATACAGGTTTTTTCAGGTACTCGTCGTATTGCTCACGATCCATCTCCTCGGCAGTGGTAAGCGAGGTTACGAGCAAATGGTCCGCCGGAATATGACGTTTTTTCATGTAATACCTTGCAATATCGACAGAATCCGACATCCGCCGATTGGCAACCACCAGGGTTTCCGCTGCGGTGGCGCCGTAGGCCAAGCGAACAAGGCCAAAGAAAAAAGCGAGACCGACAAACGCCAAACATGTTGTAAATCTGTAATATTCCGTAAATATACACATAGCTTATAATAAAAAAGAACGCTCGAAACCATAAGTTCGGGGCTGAAAAATTACATTTTTTTCTCTCATGCGATATACTAACAAAAAAGACACGTCATCTTCTACTCTCAAAAGCACACTTGAATGGTTGGGGGCAAGTGCTTAAGAGAGAGATTTTGTAGGACAAACGTTCCTTTTCGCCCTATCCAGGCACGGCAGGATGCAGCGCCCAAAAATGGCAAAAGCCCTGACCGTCTGAATATGCCACGACAGGAGTTGAGAGGAGCGTTTAGGGTTCATTGGCATGACCGATATTTGTGGTACCCCGGTGAATCGCAGCATTTGGTGAACGGCTTTTTTATGGGGAATATACAACAGGACATCGATAGAGTCATCCTGAATCACCGGAATTTACTCGACGTTTTGCCGGAAATGGTCATGCTTGTGCGCGAAGTCGATTCTGTCGAATACATGAATCCGAGTGCTCTCAGTTTTTTTGGCGATCTTCGCCGTCAGGCCAATACGAGCCGAACGCCACCAGCCAACGGTCTGACCGACGCACTGTTTGCGGTTGTTGGCCATTCCCTTGAACAGGAAAAGATCGGCACCCTGCAGAAGACGCATTTCAAGAATGCCAGTTTGGAATTCATTCTCGCCCCCTTTCAAGGGTATAAGGGGGACAGGCTCCACTGGCTTTTTCTGCGCAACGCAACAGAACAAAAGAGACCCATGAGAAATCTATCATCCTTTCACAACAGTTTCGGATCGGTCTTAAGCGATGGAATCTGTACCCTGGATCAAAGCACTGAGCTGGGAAAGGTTTTCTACATCGATGAGACATCGGAAGAAAATCGTGGAGCGTTCAGGCTCGACGATGGCCAGATGATAGGCTCCAGCACGGCGCTGCAAGAGTTGCGGGATATGGTGCAGCAGGTGGCCAAATCGAATGCCACCATCCTGATCACCGGCGAATCGGGCACCGGCAAGGAACTGGTGGCCAACATGATTCGTGAAGCCAGCAACCGGCAAGACAAGCCGTTTCTCAAGATCAACTGCAATACCATCAACGACTCCCTGCTGGAAAGCGATCTATTCGGCTATGAGAAGGGCGCGTTCACCGGAGCCGAGACCAAACACAAGGGTAAATTCGAGGTGGTGGATGGGGGCACCATCTTCCTCGATGAAATCGGCGATATCAGCCCGCGCATGCAGGCCGCCCTGTTGCGGGTCCTGCAGGAAGGAGAGATCATCCGGGTCGGAGGCAACACCCCAATCAAGATCAATGTCCGAATCATCGCCGCAACAAACAGCGACCTGACAACCTCCATCCAGAACGGAACGTTCCGCCTCGACCTCTATTATCGGCTCAACATCATCAATATTTCCATCCCTCCTCTGCGCAAGCGAAAGGAGGATATCCTCGATCTCACTACCCACTTCGTCAAAAAATACATCCGGACCTTTGGCAAGAAAATCAACGCGATACCTAGATCTCTTCTGGATAAGCTGATCGCCCACGACTGGCCGGGCAATGTGCGCGAGCTCGACAATGTCATCCAGCGTGCCGTCCTGATGGCTAAATCCGGGGTTCTGGCGGCGAACGAACTCTTCGTCGGTATTCAGTGCGAGCAGGATACCGCACAGGACGTTGCCGCCTGTCTGCAGTGGCTGGAGGGCATGCCGCTGAAGATCATGATGGCAGAAATCGAACGTGAGATTCTGATCTCCACTCTAAAGAAAAACAAAGGAAACGCGGCGATTTCCGCGCAGAAGCTCAACATCGGCAAGACCGCGCTCTATGATAAGATGAAACGATATCGCATCTCCGCCAAAGAGTATAAGGCGTAAGCGTACAGAGTTCACTTAGATCGGTCGGCGTTTGGCTTGCCAGGTGAGCGGTTATTTTCCAGCAATAAACCTGCTGGCTTTGCCCCCTCCCCCTTTACGGCGTCTCTCCGCCGTTTTCATTCATGATTCCTCGAGCCAGCCAGACAAGAAGAAGCACCGGGACTCCCATCAGCGCAGTTATGAGGAAAAAACGCCCATAGCCCACAGCGGTGACGATAGTTCCCGAATAGCCACCGAGCAGTTTGGGGAACAGCGTCATCAGCGAGGAGAAAATCGCATACTGGGTAGCGGTGAACGACACGCTGGTAAGCGAGGAGAGAAAGGCGACAAAGGCGGTTACCGCCAGGCCGCCGCAGAGGTTATCCGCCGAGATCACCGCGGCGAGCAACACGGTATCGGCGCCGCTACGGGCCAGGAACATGAAGAGCAAATTGGTCGCCGCCGAGAGCAAGGCGCCGACGAAGAGGATCCTGAAGATGCCGTAGCGAACCGTCAGCATGCCGCCGAAGACACTGCCGACAAGGCTCATGGCTATTCCAAAGGTCTTGGAAATGGTGGCGATCTGCACATTGGAAAAGCCGAGATCGAGATAAAACACGTTGGAGATTGCCCCCAGCACGATATCGGAAACCCGGTAAAAGCCGATTAACAGCAAAAGCAGGAGCACGATCCTTGCTCCATAGCGCGAGAGGAAATCTTTAACCGGCAGGACATAGCTCTGCCGGACCATCTCCCGGTCCACCCAGCCGGCCAGCACCAGGATCCAGGCCGTCAGGGCGGCAGTTGCCACCGAGGCGGCGAAGCGACCTACCTCGATGAGAAAACCCAGCACCTTGCCGGAGAGCGCAAAGCGAGGCAACAGCACCTGCTTGAGCTGCGCGGCAACGGTACCTCCATGAAAAAAAGTGAGGATGAACACTGCGGCGGTCAGAAGAAACAGGCTCAGGATCCTGGCGTATTGCAGACTCGAATATTCGTGCCGCTGCTCGCCCGCCTCCGTATCGGGCTCACTGATGACAAGGGTGGTAACCACTCCGACCAACATGCAGACCGCCATGACGAGGTAGGCGGAACGCCAGGCGGAATAGAGATAGGCGTTCTTTGCCTGCCCGAACCAGGTGGCGAGATAGAGAACACCGGCGCCGGAAGCGACCATGGCGATGCGATAGCCGGTGATGTACATCGCCGCGAGCATCGCCTGCATCGACTTCTCCGCGCATTCGATCCGGTAGGCATCGATGACGATGTCCTGGCTGGCCGCTGAAAAACCGAGCAGAACGGCGGCCAGGGCCATGGTTATCAGGTTCGTCCGCGAGGCGGTGGGATCGGCCATCGCCATCCAGCAGATGGCAATAATCACCATCGACTGAGCGGTCAGCAGCCAACTCCGCCGCCGGCCGAGCAATCGGGTGAGAAGAGGCAGCGGCAGCAGGTCGATCAGCGGCGCCCAGATGAACTTGAAGGAAAAAGGAAGCGCCGCCCAGCTAAAGAAGGTGACCGTCGAGCGGCTCACTCCCGCCTCCCGCAGCCACAGCGACAGCGTACCGAAGACCAGGGCCAGGGGCAGACCGGAAGAAAAGCCGAGAAAGAGCATGGTGATCGCCCGGGGATGGGTCCAGGAAAGCAGAGTGGCCCGCCAGCTATGATTTTCTGCAATTTCTCCGCTCATTCTTGTCTTTTCCTTGTATTGCGATTATGGTGTTTGTTTTTATTTGAAAATCGATATTGTCGCGCGCGGTGCGGGAGTCTTGGTTTTCATTTATCGGTTGCCGTCGATGGCACGGGGGGCAACCCTGCCCGGGTGATGAAGGTGGAGACCGGTTGCCCCTCTGGGTGTACTCGTCGCCCATCTCGCGCTTGCCGCCGGTTTACGGGTTGATTTCTTCCACAAGTAATTGCTTCGGCGGCATGGTGCAATATAGTGAACCATATGGGAGTGCTCCCGTGCCCGCGCGCGGACGTGCAGCTGATACGCGGCCCCTGCTCCCTCGATTTCAGGGAACGGCAAGCTTTAGGCTTGCGCTGTTCCGGGCCGCGTCAACCCCTTGCAGACCAACGGATACTTACTAAACGTACTTGAAACTGTCCATAGCCAGTACCGCATAAAATGAGTAAACGCTTACGGCTCATGGGTATGGCCGGCATTTCGCGAACCCGCTGAACTGTTACTAAAATGACTCTACGTATCTACAACACCCTGACAGGCAAAAAAGAGGTTTTCGAACCGCTGGAACCAGATCACGTCAAACTCTACGTGTGCGGCATCACCTCCTATGATTTCTGCCATATCGGACACGCCCGTAGCGCCCTCGCCTTCGATATGATCGTCAAATACCTGCGTTATCGGGGGTACAAGGTGACCTACGTCCGCAACTTCACCGATATCGACGATAAGATCATCAAACGGGCGGCGGAACAAAACACCTCGGCGGCGGAGCTTGCCAACAGATTTATCGACGAATTCTATACCGACATGGACGCGCTCGGCATCGAACGGCCGGACCTCGAGCCCAAAGCCACCGAGCATATCGGGGAGATGATCGCCATCATTTCCGAACTCATCGACAAAAACATGGCCTATCAAGCGGGGGATGACGTCTATTATGCCGTAGAAAGTTTTCCGGAGTATGGCAAGCTTTCCCACCGCCGGCTCGAGGACATGCAGGCGGGAGCACGTATTTCGGTCAACGAACAGAAGAGAAACCCCATGGATTTCGTGGTTTGGAAAGGCTCCAAGCCGGGTGAGCCGAAATGGGACAGCCCCTGGGGGCCGGGCCGCCCGGGCTGGCATATCGAATGCTCCGCCATGAGCCGGAAATATCTCGGCCAAACCTTCGACATCCACGGCGGCGGCAAGGATCTCATTTTTCCCCACCACGAAAACGAAATCGCCCAGAGCGAGGGCGCAAATGATTCTCCCTTCGTCACCACCTGGATGCATCACGGATTCGTCACCATCCGAGATGAAAAGATGTCGAAATCGCTTAATAATTTCCTCACCATCCGGGACGTCCTGGAGCACTATCACCCCGAAGTGCTGCGATATTTCATCTTCTCCACCCAATACCGCAATCCCCTGGATTTCTCTGAAACCGCGATGCAGGATGCGATTGCCGGATTGGAACGGCTCTATGCCTGCATCGCCGCCATCGACGGTATCGCCACCGATGGCAGCGAGGACGAACCCGCGGCAGCCGACGCCAAGGACATCGACAAACTCGAAGCATTGGAGCAGCGTTTCCGGCAGGCCATGGACAACGACTTCAATACCGCCCAGGCGCAAAGCATACTCTTTGATGCGGTCAAGACTCTCAACCGCATCCATCGGGAGCTTCCCGCCGAACCCGCGGCAGCCGATGTCGCCCTGCTCCGCCGCAGCCGCGACCGGATCAAGGAGCTCGCGGGCATCATGGGGCTTTTGGGCGAAGACGCCGCCACCTTCCTGCGCAATCGAAAACAGCAGATGCTCGATGGGCTCGGCATCGACGAAGCGACAATCGACGAACTCATCGCCGAGCGCCAGGCCTGCCGGGCTGCAAAGGACTGGGCCCGCAGCGATGAAATCCGTGACAAGCTGCTGATGCATAATATAGAATTAAAGGATGGAGCGGAAGGGACAACCTGGATAGTCAAGCGGTAAACGTTTACAGTTCATTGGTTCAACCAACGTTTGGATTAGCTGCCAAACGGTCAGGTAAAGCAAAACCAAGCAATAGCGAAACCTCGACACTTCCGGGTTGATTATATGGTACATTGAGGCGGATACCCCATGATCAGACAACCGGCAGTAGCAGATCGCTTTTATCCCGGCAACCGCGAGGCGCTCTCCCGGGCGGTCGCCGATCTCATGGCCCGCCCCATCGACGGAGCCCAAAATCAAAGCCCTGGCGGCCGTTGCTCCCCATGCCGGCTATATCTACTCCGGCGCCGTGGCCGCCGAGACCTTGAGCAGGATAGTGATCCCCGAAAGCGTCATCCTCCTCGGCCTCAACCATCACGGCGTGGGGGAGCCTGTCGCCCTTTCCCATACCACCTGGGGCATGCCCATGGGGAATGTGCCGATCAACGAGGCCTTGGCCGATCTTCTGCTTACCCAACAGGGCCCCGATCGTCCACGATGAGATCGCCCATCGCTTCGAACACTCCGCTAGAGGTGCAGGTGCCGTTTCTGCAGGCACTGCAGCCAAAACTCTCCCTGGTGCCCATCGTGCTCTCACATATCTCCTATCAGCTCTGCGAGGAGGTGGCCGCCTCCATCGTTCAGGCCGTTAGAGAGACGAGTGGCAGAGGTGCTGATTGTCGCTTCAAGCGATATGACCCATTATGAATCCGAGGGCTTCCGCCAGCAGAAAAGACAAAATGGCGCTAAATCAGGTAGAGCGATTGGATGCCCGGGGGCTCTACGACACGGTGCACAGCCAAAAAATTTCCATGTGCGGGGTGATCCCCGTTACGGTCGCGCTCATCGCCGCCACCGAGCTCGGGGCGACCAGAGCGGAAGTCGTCCGATATACCGATTCCGGAGTCGTCTCCGGAGACACCAACCAGGTCGTCGGTTACGCCGGCATCATCATTTCGTGAACCAATCCTCCCACCAGCCCCCTCTGGGATCGATCAGGCGGAGCGTGATTCACAGAGAAAAAATCCAGTTTTTAACTTGACAGCGACCACGATTTCATCTATATATCTCGGGACCTGAACGTCACCGCACTGGGGGATGGTCTAATGGCAAGACGGCGGACTCTGACTCCGCTTATCGGGGTTCGAATCCCTGTCCCCCAGCCAGAATAAAAACGGCCACTCATCGTTTTTTCGATGAGTGGCCGTTTTGCTTTTCGAGAATCTCATCTCCCGCCCGTCTTGATTCTTAGTCGGTCCCGCCCCCGCATGCAAAGAAATGCCAGCACTGGTCAAGAGGAAAACTGATGTTCAAAATAGTGCTGGACCGCCATCTGCTTGTGTCGAACCGCCATGACGACCTCATCGTAACTGTCTAAGAGAAGGTTCACAACCTGCTTATCCAAAAGATTTCCGGCTGCCTGGGCGCCCAATTCCCGCACCAGTTCATCTTGTTGCATTGGTTTCCTGTACGGCCGGTTCTCAGCCAAGGCTGTAAATACATCAGCCACTATAATCATTCGTGCAGGGGTACTTAGTCGTTCCGCCGGGCACCTGAATGGATAACCGCTTCCATCCAACCTTTCATGATGAAAAGCCGCCCACTCGGCAATGTGTTTCAAGCCGCCTATGGTATTCAGTATCGCAAAGGTGTGATAGGGATGTTGGCGGATTACCGCAAGATCTTGCTTGGTCAATGGGCTCGGCTTGTTGATGATCGTATTCGGCACAACGAGCTTGCCAACATCATGAAGATTCCCAGCCACCTCAATAAGCCTTATCTCTGTTGGCGTCAGACCAAACTTTGCAGCCAGGATCGAGGCACACTCTGCGACACCACAGGAGTGCGTCGCTGTGAAATGAGACCTGAAATCAATGATGTTCCTAAAAAAACCGGCCAAAACGCTGATTCCGTCCAGATCGACATCCAATTTTCTGTATGGGCCGTCGTTGAGCAGCAACGAGTACAGTCGCGAAGAGGTGAGGTCCAGCCAAAAGGCTTCGGAGCGGGAGCATTGCTTAAGGTATTCGATCACTTGCGGATGGATTTTAGTTCCCGCCATTGTTGCAACCTGTGCGATGAGCTCTCGGTCTTGGTGCAGGATATAGGTTTTTCGATCGATCAGACGTTCAAGATAATCCGCCAGGAAAAGGATCTGAGACTCCAGCACCCATGGTGCATCGATCGGTTCGTCCCAATTCTGCCATTCCCGATGGTGATTCCTGACAATTTTTGATGACTCCACTAGCCAGGGAACACTTGCCAGAAGAGATGCTCCGCGAACACAATGGGTCGTGGTATCCTGGACTTCAAATTTTTGGATATTAATCTTTTCTTCAGGTGTCAACGCGCCCACATCATGAAGGAGGCCGGCAACATACACCTTTTCAATCGTTTCTGCTGGCAGTTTGGCAGCCTTGCAGATTTCCCAGGCGATAAAGGCTGTTCTCTGCTGATGTGAGGCGATGATCGGACTCACCAGATCTATGGCATCAGAGAGAGAAAGGAGCAAATTGCCGAGATTGACTGCACTATCAGGATACATGGATACCTTTCCTGCTCATTGCTGCTTCGGATAGAGGGTGAAGATCACAGTAACCGTTCACCAGGTTGACCAAACAGCGGTCAAAATAATAATCTGCAAACATTTCACAAGTAAGTGAACGGTTACCTAGTTCCCATCCGAAAACTGCTATTCGAAGTCTCCGCTTATCTGGCCCGATATCTTCGTTATTCGCAAATTTTTATCCTCCGGTAAGCGAACGAAGTGAGACTCCGAGATATCACATTTGTGCCCACCTACTATCCGATGGTGCACAGGGGGCATGCAGGGCAGGTGCTTACGCTTTTTTCTTGCGAAATCGTCCCCCTATTAAGGCCGGTCGCTCGGTGATCCGGGTTTATTCGGTGAGTTTTCCAGCACCCAATCTATAATCTTACCCACATCGGTTTGGCGTGATGAGGCGCCGACCATGCGCTTTGTTTCCCTCTGTTTTCTCTTTACCAGTTTCACTGCGCCTTGCTCGCTCGCCACCTTATCCATCCTTTCAGATGGCGCCTTTTGTTTTTTGATGGTAACTCGATCGCCAATATTGATGCTGGTGTTACGCGGATCAGGTGTCGTGCCTTGATGGCTCATCATTGAGGCAACGGTTTCGAGAATAGCAGTCGACTCGGCATTTCGAGATTGTGCCTGCGGTGGATGCAGCGTGGCCGGTATCGGCCGGCCGCCGTTTGCAGCTATCTTTGCAGGATATGCCGTTGGTGCTACCGATGCCGGCATAGTCTTCGCAACTTTCGAGGATGCTTTGCTTACCGTCGCACCTGCAGTGGTGGAAAGTGGTGCAACAGAGGCCTTCGGAACGGCTTGAGCACCACCATCGATCGATGCAGTCGACATGGCATTTTGGGACTTCGGTTGAGGCGGTTGCGTAGAGATCGGGGTCGGCCAGCGGTTGCGGCTACCTTTTCAGCATGTACAGGAGGCACTGCCGTTGCCTTGGGCGCTCCGCGGTAGCAGAGGATAGCCCACCGGCCATTTTCTCCGTGGCGGCGGGCAGCACTGCTTTAGGATCTTCTCTCGCCGCGGTTACAGCTATCTTGACTGGATGCACCTGCAGGGGAACAGTAAACAGCTTCTTCACTGCTTTCATATCGGCAGCCTGACGCAAAAAAGAAATCGACACATCTGGCTCAATCACCGTCGGCGTCCAGGCAGAAACGTCTTGAGATGCAGTAATAGTCGAGTCCGGCACCACTTCCGCAACGGATTTTTTTCGGCTGGAGAAGAGCTTGCATACGCCACAGGTCGAACATTTTGTGGGCCGCGGTCGCTTTCTGATTGCATGCTCTCCATCTTTGCAGGTGCGGAGTTTTCGGATGGGGAGCCCCAACCGGGGGATTGCGCTTTGCCGGAAAACGCGGAGGCCTGCTCTACGACCTTTTTTTCCGAGAACGGCAGAGCCTGAAAGACCCGTGCGCTATAATCACCAACTTCCTGGAAAAGCGGCTTATTGATATGTCGCTGGAGGACAAAGGCGGCAGCTCCGATCACGACAACCGAGGCAACCAGGCTCACCGCCATTTTCCAAGGACGAAAAGACGGAATTTCAGGATAAATCTCAAGTGGATCGGGTTGAGTTTCTGCAGCATCCTCCAGCACTTCCCCACCTGTTTCCGCCTGCGATTGGTTTGTCGCGGCAGTCGAGGTATCTGCGGAGAAAACAGGCAAGCGAAAAGCCTCCGCACTCGCCACTACGATCTCTTTACTTATTATTTGCTCATCCCGAACATACCCGGTCAGCAGGCAATGATCACATATTATGATGATTTCTCGTGGTAAACCGTGGGAGAGCGCATGAATCTCCTCAATCGCCTCAGCACTAAAGATGTCGTACCCCGCGCCGGCAACCCAGAGCCGGTGCCGGATGAGTTCACCTGTTTCCTCCTCATCCAACGCTTCAAGCGCATAGTTTATCGTTATTCTCTGCCGCAGAGCTCTGCTGCCCGGTCGACTCAAAATGTCGTTAAATTCATTCTGCCCAACCAGGAAAATGTTCAGCAGCTTTTTCTCCGGTCTTTCGATATTGGACAGGAGCCGGATTTCCTCCAGCAGGTCCGGCTCAATGCGTTGGGCTTCGTCGATAACAAGGAGAACCGTTTTGTTCTGCCCCGAGGCCGCATTCAGGAATTGCTCAAGGTGGTAGAGAAATGGTTCCTTTCGATCAAACTCCTGCTCTATCCTGAACGAACGGGCAATGAAGTTCATGAAATCGAGCTTACTCATCCCCGGATCGGGAATTCTGGCTACGACGACTTCATCACCAAGGCTTTTTACAAGCGCATTGATGAGCGTGGTCTTCCCTGTTCCGACATCGCCGGTAAGCAACAGAAAGCCCTTGTTGTCCAGAACGCCGTATTTCAGGGACGCCAGTCCTTCACGGTGTTTCTCCCCGAGCCACAGAAACTCGGGATCGGCAGCTATCTGAAATGGTTGTTTTTTCAGCTGGTAATAGGAAAGATACATGGCCTGTTCGCCCTCCTGCCGGTGGCTACTTCACAGCAAGAGATGGATGGGATGCACGCAAACCCTGTACCTGTTGCCGGAGAAGCCAAATTTGACCAAACCAATGCATTGCCAACGCTCACCCATGCCATTCTTGCGGCGACTGGACTCCCCTGGCTTTGCATGGTGAACCCGATCGCGCCACAATGGCGTGCGGGTGGGCGCTGTGGTGGTATTTCCTAGATATTGCTACAGAATATTCTTGATAGCTTGGAGAACCGGGTTGAGCCCCTCCTTGGCAGGTTCCGCCTGGTACTTTTTTACGCAACCGTACTGCGTCCAGCCTTTAAGAGGGTAATCCAAATCAACCGAATTCCATTTCGGATGCCCGTTTGCCTTCAGCCAACCGAGGTTGTCGGACAAAATTCGGGCAAACTCTCCAACAAATTCACAATTGGCGCGTTGGAAATCATAGGAAACCAACACCGACTTGACCGCGATCGAATGCACGGTCTGAGGTTGCCACGGGTAGGTTTGAGCCGGAATATCGGCTATTGGATAGAACTCGGTAATTGCCGGATTCTGGATCGGAAGCAGTGCCAGTTGGTCACTCGCATCAACCTGTTCACTGAACAATTTCACCGGATATCCAGCCACGTAAAACATGGCGTCAATTTCACCGGCTTTCAATTTCGGGAGCGCATCGTCAGCGGAGATCGGCAGTTCCGCTGAGGGTTTTACGCCGGAGACCTGAAAGAGCAGCTTGGCGGTCAGATAGGTTCCGCTGCCCTCCTGGCCTATGGCCACCCGCTTACCCTCCAAAGCATCGAAACTCTCGATTCCTTTATGGCCGAGCAGGTGTACCTCTTCATTATATAGTGGGTAGACCATTTTGATTTTTTTGGCGATTCGCTTCAACTCCGCATTTGTCTGCACCTTTGCGACAAAAGCCAGGACATCGGATTGCACAATGCCCAGTTGGGTATGCGGCCTTTTGAATACGGCATATACGTTTTCAACGGAACCGTTTGAATTGTAAACATCGAGGTCGATCCCGTGTTGCGCGTCCAATTCTTTCAAATTGAGCCCAAACTGGTAATAGGTGCCTTTTAGCCCGCCGGTCATCAGCCCGAGACGGATGCTTTTTTCCGAATGTGATTCTGCGGCAAAAAGTACAACTGCCAAAATGAGCGCACCCAGCATACCGACTCGCACAGTACTTCCTTTCATCATGGTCCCCCCCATTCTGAAGTGCTGAAAATCCTCCTGTCACGGAAAGCCTGCGATCTCGTTCACCGAGGTGACAAAGCGCTTGGACACCCTGATGAATTCACCTTTCACCAGAGTTGCGCCAGGAAGAAAGGAATATCCAAATATTGCCTAACTATACAAAATACCTTTACTGTTCAGAATCCCCCCCGGAACGTAATGCAGCGCAGGCTCCCAACTTTTCCATTGGCTAAATATAAGCCTAACTTATTCATTGCATTCTGACAACTTTTTTTCTGGCAGCAATTTCGTTACATTCTCCGCAATTGCAGAATAGAGCACACTCCGATGAACAATTTTTCGTGTAGCTGCCACTAGTAAGCATGCCCCCTGCGTAACGGTTCACCAGCACCTCACATCCTGGTACGATCTGGCTGGCGTGCATAGATAGGCTCTAGGGCTCCTAGCCCCTCAGCCTGCCCGCACCAACCTGGGGGCACCGGAAAACAGGCAAAGTTCATTAGATTAGTCAGTGTCTTGATAACCTGTCAACGGCTACATTCCGAGGACACGAGCTGCGTAATCGACAGACGCCGTGTTGCGCGAAACCACATGGAGGTTATTGTAATAGTGATTCCTTCGAATCGACATCGGCGATCCGAGAGGATGCATCCTCGATAACCGGCATCGGTCGTCATCGAAAGGCAAGTATCGTAAACTTTCTCCAGATTCCCGACCTTGGCACAATCAATCCCTCGCGTATATTCGGGTTAAATCCCAACATTTTGACTAGTTATGCCAGACAGGGGCAGTGGTGAACGTTTGCATCGTAGCGGTCCAGGAGCCTGTAGGACTATGCCCTTTTCACTCCATATCTTCAGCGGCTTCGAAGTTGAATGCATGCAACGCCATCGTTATGGCTGTGCACATTTTTCGAAAACGCCTCGATCCGAGAAAAAATCGCTGTACTCCGAAGGACTCTCTATCTCTATCTCGCCGACTCGGTGAACAAGTACGGCTCTCACCCAGCCACCGATCCGAAAATGATTCAGGGGGAGATGATCACCATGAAATGGAAAGACCTGAAAATTGCGAAAAAGCTTGCCATTGGTTTTGGCGGCCTACTGGTTCTGATGGGGATCGTAGGCTATTCCGGCTACAACGGAATCCAAACAATGGCAGGTTCGCTTTTTGCTGTAGGAGACAAGGAAGCGCCTCTGGTTGACATGGCAAATCAAATGAAAACGGCCATGTGGAAGGAGCGCAACAGCATGGAAGAATTCAAGTCGGCGACCGCCGCCCTCGCTACCGACGACGAGTCGGCCCTCAATGCGATTCAGGACAATTACCATAAGGCATTAGATGATTTTACTCGCTATGTCACGGCGATTCTCCAAGGAGCCACCCTGCAAAACGGCATGGTGGTCATCAAGGCGGACAATGCGGAACTGGTCTCCCTGGTAAAAGAAGCCGACACGATCCATACCGACAAGTTCCAAAAATCGGCGACCGCCATGATGGCAGATGGCAGGAAACTACTCGCCAAGAAAACGGCCGAGGAACAATCGCTGACCGAGATGGCCAAGGTCTACTCCGATGTCTACCAAAAAGCCACGGATGTCGAGACGAGGATATCTACGGAGATCATCGAGAAAGAGAAAAATGCCGGCATCTCCGAGGCCGCGATGAAGGTCCTCGAAGAGGAGGTGCCGCTAGCCAGCCTGGCAAGCGAGATCAAGATCGCCATCGCTCAATCGAGAATAACACTCGAACAGCTCATCCAGACACAGGATGCCACCCAACTCGATGCCCTGGAGAAAGAATTCCACACACGAAGTGAGCGCGCCGGTACCATCTTCGAGGCGATTCTCAATGGTGGGATAGTGGACGGGAAAACCATCGTCGCTAGCGAAAATCCTCGGATTCGCAAAGACATAAGGGAACTCGAAACAGATCACGCCACGTTCAAAAAAAATGCAGAGAAATTAATCGCGGATTATCGCGGCATGATACAACAATCCCTGAAGGCCAAGCATTCCATGGCGAAACTCGACCGCGACGGCGACGAGGCGTCCAGCCTGCTCAGCAAGATGGAGGGGCTTGTCGGCAAGCAGATGGACGGCGCCAAGCTACAGGGCTACAGCGCCAAAACCAACGCCGTGCGCACCATACTGGCAGTGATCGCGGTGGCCCTCGCCATCGGTCTTTTTCTCGGTTATGTGATCGGCCGGGGGATCACCTCTCCCCTGGCAAAAGGCGTTGCCTTCGCCGAAGCGCTGGCGAAGGGTGATTTCTCAGCCGATATCGATGTCGAGCAAGAAGATGAGATCGGCATGCTGGCCAACTCCTTTCGCAATATGAAAGCTACCATGGCGGGGGTGCTGCGGGAAATGGACGAGTTGACCGGCAAAATCGCGAGCGGAAAGCTCGACGCACGCGGAGACGCGGTGCAGTTCTCCGGCTCATGGCAGGAAATGATCCAGAGCACCAACAATGTGGTCGATGCCTTCATGGCGCCCTTGCAGGTAACCCTGGAGTACCTCGATCGCATTGCCCGAGGCGATCTGCCCGAACCGATCCAGGAGACCTACCGTGGTGATTTCGACAACATCCGCAAAAACCTCAATAATCTGATTTCGTCCATGGAAGAGATCACCACACTTGCCTCCGAAATCGCGATCGGCAACCTCGAGCTGGAGGCCAGGGAACGTTCACCGCAGGATAGTCTGATGCGCAGCCTCAACGATATGATCCAGAGTCTGAAAAACGTCTCCGAACTCACCGGCAGCATCGCCGAAGGCGACCTGATGGTGGAATTCACCAGACGTTCGGAGAAAGATCGGTTGCTGATCAGCCTCAAATCCATGATCGAGAGCCTGCGCGACGTGGTCACCAAGGTGAAGACGGCCGCCGACAGCGTGGCAGCCGGCAGCCAGCAGCTCAGCGCCACCTCCGAGGAAATGTCGCAGGGCGCGACCGAACAGGCGGCTGCCGCGGAAGAGGCCTCATCCTCCATGGAACAAATGGCGGCCAACATCCGCCAGAACGCCGACAACGCCATGCAGACCGAAAAAATCGCCATCCAGAGCGCGGGTGTGGCCAGACAGGGAGGCGAGGCGGTCAGCCAGACGGTTTCGGCCATGAAGGAGATCGCCGGCAAGATTTCGATCATCGAGGAAATCGCCCGTCAGACCAACCTGCTGGCTTTGAACGCCGCCATCGAGGCGGCTCGCGCCGGTGAACACGGCAAGGGATTCGCGGTGGTGGCCGCCGAAGTGCGGAAACTGGCCGAACGAAGCCAGCACGCCGCGACCGAGATCAGCGAGCTTTCCGGCAGCAGTGTCGAGGTGGCCGAGCAGGCCGGCGAGATGCTGACCCAGATGGTACCGGACATTCAGCGCACCGCCGAACTGGTCCAGGAGATCTCCGCCGCCAGCAAAGAACAGGACACGGGAGCCGCACAGATCAACCAGTCGATCCAGCAACTCGATCAGGTTATTCAACAAAACGCCGCCTCCTCCGAGGAGATGGCCTCGACCTCCGAGTCGCTCTCCATACAGGCAGAGCAACTGCAGGACACCATCGGGTTCTTCAAGCTCGCGGGAGGTTCCTCAGCAGCGCAAAGGCCGATCTCGCGTCCCATCGCTCGCAAGGTGCAGCATATCCCTGCCACTGCCGATACAAAGGAGGGGAATAAGCCGGCCAAGCCACCCGCAGGGAAGCCAAAGGGCATCGATTTGAAGATGCATGATGACGGCGATGCCCTTGATGACGACTTCGTGCGCTACTAAGAGCCTGTCGGAGTATACCCTTTTCCCCCAAGAGCGTATGGCGCATGAGCGGTTTCACCAACAAGTAGTGGCAAAAAGTGTCCACATATCGTATTACTTGGTCTGTGGAAGAGATGGCCTGGCCGGTTATTTCTTGCCTTTCGGCGCCTCTGCCGTTTCCTATGACGAATTGGCCTTCTTCATCCGGCAGAGGCGCCTTTCCTTTGTCTTCATCCAGAAAAGAGCCACTATGACCGCACAGAAAACAACCGAGAACAGGACAGAAGAACATGTGGTCTCCGAGGAACTGCTGTTGAAAACAGCCAAGGAAATCACCGTGAAATTCATCGAAGTCGGCCGCGTAACCCCGGCGACCTTCAACGAATATTTTCCGGCGATCTACCGCACCCTGGCGTCCACGGTGGGCAAGGAGCGATCATGATCGCTCTCGACCCGCAGCTCAATTACGCGCCGGAGCATATCCGCCATATTCATATCATGGGTATATGCGGCACCGGCATGGCCGCTTTGGCGGGAATGCTGCAACAGAGCGGCTATCGCATCAGCGGCAGCGACAAGGAGATTTATCCGCCGATGTCGGATTTTCTCCGGGGGCTCTCCATCGCTGTGCAGAGCGGGTATAGTCCGGAAAACCTGGAGCCGCGCCCCGACTTGGTGATTGTCGGCAACGTCATTACCCGTCAGAATCCGGAAGCCGTGCGTCTTGCCGAGTTGAAGTTGCCCTACCTCTCCTTTCCCCAGGCTCTGGCTCGCTTCTACATTGCCTCGCGCACCTCGCTGGTGGTGTCCGGCACCCATGGCAAGACCACCACGTGCTCGCTTCTGGCGACCGCTCTCTACCGGGCAAACCTCGACCCGACCTTCATGATTGGCGGGATCATTCGGGAGTTCGGTGGAAATTTTCGCCTCGGGCAGGGGAAGTATTTCGTCGCCGAGGGCGACGAATACGATACGGCGTTCTTTGACAAGGGATCAAAATTTCTCCATTATCAGCCGAAGATCGCGATCTTGACCTCGATTGAGTTCGATCATGCCGACATCTTCACCGACCTGGAAGCGATCAAAGCGTCTTTTCGCAAATTCGTCGCCCTGATCCCACCGGACGGTTTACTCGTTGCCAACCTCGACGACGACAACGTACGGGAAATAGCGGCAGAGGCGCGGTGCGCTGTGCAGGGTTACGGAAAGGATCGGGAATACGCCTGGTCGCTTGAAGAGGTGCGGGTGGAGAGCGAGCGGACCAGCTTTACGGCCTTTCATCAAGGCCGGCAATTCGCAAGATTAGCCGTTCGTCTGCCGGGGCTGCACAACTGCCTCAACGGCCTTGCCGTAACCGCCGTGCTGCACCATCTCGGGCTCTCGAAGGCGACCATCGGCCAGGGCCTGGAAACATTTGGCGGAGTGAAGAGACGTCAGGAAATCAGAGGGGTGGCGGATGGGGTCACGGTAATCGACGATTTTGCTCATCATCCGACCGCGGTGCGGGAAACCCTGGCGGCTCTGCGCCAGGCCTATGACGGCAGACGGCTGGTAGTGGTCTTCGAACCCCGCACCAACACCAGTCGCCGGGCGATTTTTCAACAAGAATATACCCAGGCTTTCGACAGCGGCGATGTCATCTGCATCAGGGAGCCGCTTCCTTTGTCCGGTGTCACCCCGGAAGGACATTTTTCCGCGCACAAACTGGCCGAAGACCTTCGCCGGAGGGGAAAAGAGCACGTGCATGCTTTCGCCACTACCGATGGTATTCTGGACTTCCTCGGCGCCTTCCTCGGTTCCGGCGATGTGGTGGCGATCCTCTCCAATGGCGGTTTTGACAATATCCACACCAGATTGCTCGACATACTGAACCGACGCGAGAAGTGAGAGCCCCCTCTCCCTTGCACAAACGATCACCTGCTCCCCAATGCGCAAGCCAGAGGGGCGATGCGCTCCGCAGTTCCTATTCGAGCAGACTGGCCAGATTGTGACGCAGTTCTTTGATCATCTCCTGATAATCGGCATTATCGTCCTCCGCCTTACCTTTTTCTTCGATTCGCAGAGCGATCTCCGCACACTCATGGAGGCCTAAGTTGAGCAGGGCGCCTTTTATGGTGTGCCCAGCTCTGCCCAGTGAACTCAGGTCTCCAGACTCCCATGCGCTTTCAAGCTTGCCCATATGGGAATCGAGGGTGATGAGAAAACTCGGCAGCATCTCCCCGACCTGTTCTACGGGAAGGTGAAACTTGCCGCATAAATAGCTTTGAATCTGTTCGATCCGCTCCTGTTTCGACATTTCTACACCAATGCTCATAATTCAATAATTCTCTTTACTTTTCTGACATTACACACTTCATACGAAAGAAAAATGATGTTCCTCTGACCTATTGCAACCAGTTGCAATTCCCCGCCACCCTGCGTATAAGGTATACCAACCATTTCGTCAGAGTGAAACAAAAACTACTCCTTTTTTATGTTTGAGGTGCCACTTTCGTGCTCGTTCACCGCGTGTCGCAACTCATTTGTTCCCAGGCGCTCGTCTCCCCCGGAGACACCGTGATTGTCGGCACCTCCGGCGGGGCCGACTCCACCGCCCTGCTCCATGTCCTCCACGAGGCACCACTCGGCCTGCACCTGGTGGCAGTCTATATCGACCATGGGCTGCGGCCTCGGGAAACCCCGGCCGAACGCCGGCTTCTGAGCCAACTGGCCAAGGCGATGGAGATCACCTTTACCAGCCGCAAAGTCGATGTCACCGGTTTCAAGCGTCGCCACGGCACCTCGCCGGAAGAAGCCGCCCGGATTCTCAGATATCGGGCCCTCGAGGAATTCCGTCGTGAATACCAAGCCGCTTCGATCGCGGTCGCTCACACCGCCGACGATCAGGTCGAAGAATTTCTGCTGCGACTGCTGCGCGGCGCCGGCTTAAAAGGTTTGGCTGGCATGGAGATGCGAAGTGGCAGGGTTATTCGACCATTGCTGCGCGAAAGCAAGAAAACCCTACTCGCTTATCTTGCTGCCGAAGGGATCTCCTGCTGTCACGACTCCTCCAACGACAGCCGTGCCTTCCTGCGCAATCGCATCCGGCACGACCTGCTCCCGCTTCTTGAGCGCGATTTCAATCCGGCGACGCGTTCGACCCTCCTGCAGACCACGGCAATTCTTCGCGAGGATGATGATCTATTGGATGAGTACGCCGAGAGCAGTCTACATCAGGTCTGCACCTTCGACCGCGAACGGCACGCCGGCGCCCCCCCTGGGCCTATCACCATCTCCCGACACCGCTTCCTCTCTCAGCACCCCTCTTTACAGAGAAGAATCCTGGAAAAAATCTGTTGGCGGATGGAGAGCCGGCCGAGTTTTCGCACTATCACCGCGCTAGGCGATTTGATCGTTCGCGGCAACAGCGGAGCCAGATATCATCTTTCCAGGGGACTGAGGGTGCACCGCGAGCAGGACAGCGTCGTCTTTTCATACCCGGACGGGAGAAAGAGCTATCGCGGTGAAATCGGTCCGCAACTGGTATCGGAGAGGAAGATTACCGGCCCCGGCAGCTACCCTGTGCCGGAACTGGGGAGAAGGCTCACTGTAAAAACGACATCGATACTGCCGGCGGTCGGAGCCGATAATACACTTCATGTCGACGCCGAGGCGATCGCGTTCCCCCTCGTAATCAGACCGGCAAAACCGGGAGAGAAGATGTGTCCGCTCGGAGCACCCGGCAGAAAAAAGATCAATCGGATTCTCTCCGATCTGAAAATCCCGGCAGGCTCCAGGGAGTGGTATCCATTGCTGGTGTCAGCCGAGAGCATCATAGCAATTTTGGGTCTGAAAATAGACCATCGGTTCCGGGTAACACCCGCCACCAGGAAGATCCTGGCTTTTAGTTGGGAGGAATTGCCGACCGAAACAGGAGCATGAAAACACTTCGGAAGATGCTACGGTCTTCGGGTTATACTTTTTTACGAAGAATCCTTTTATCGCCTACTCGGATCGTCAGTTTGACCCGGTCGAGATATTCCAGAATGGGTATGGAGAATTTCCTCGTCAGCCCGGTGAGATCCTTGAAGCCGGGAGCGTCGATCTCCCCCTCCCGCTGGATATATGCGATGACCTCGCCAGTCAAATCTTCGATGATCGCCTTGCTATAGTAAAGCGTCTCGCTGATCTTGACCAGACTCCCCTCGCGAAGCAACAGATCGAGCACCTGCTTGACCATGGTCTCCGGATACTCGGTAAACCGCTCCATGGTTTCGCGCACTGTCGGGGTGAACAGCCCTTTGGCCTGGTACCAGGAGAGCAGTTCCTTTTGCAACGCCTCTTCGTCAGCCTTGAGCGCCACTTCGTGGGTCGCAAGCCGCACCACCGATTCTTCCTGGACGATGTCGCCCTTGCGCAGCAGTTCGTTGAGGCAATAGGCAAAAACCTTCTGATCGACCTTCCTGCCGATGGAGGCCCGCAACTCCTCTTTGGCCAAGCCGAGTTTGAGCGGATTGGCCCGGTGATAGGCGGCCAGCGAGTCCAGCATCTTTGCTTTGGTCTCCTCGGCGATATTGACATCGACGTAGCGCTGGGCGGCCGAGTCGACCACCACCATTTTTTTGGTGGAAAGCGGGTCGTTCAATACTTTCTTGAGGTGCTTGCCAAACAAACCAAGTCGAATGGCGAGATCGTCGAAGGTGAGCCCCGTTGCTCCGGCTTCCCGCAGGTAAAGGAGCACCCGATCCTCGAGATTTCCTTCGATGAGGACTCCGAAAACCTCCCGATTGTAGGCTCTGTCCGATTCCGCAAGGCGCTTGCGCTTGCGCGGCGACAAATTCCCCAGAATCCTGCCGCCGCCGATGGTGGCCACGGGCGAGTAGCTGCGGATGACGAAATGATCGTCCGGCCAGACCGCCACCGGTTCTTCCAGAAGCAGCTGAACCCCCACCTCATCTCCCGGCGACAACTCGTCGCGGTCGAGTAGCGATACCCTGCCAAGGATTTCAGCCGTGCCCAGATGCACTCGCACCCGGGCTCGGTGCTTGAGCGGTTTGCTGTTGGATGGCAGGTAGAGCAACTGACAGTCGAGCATATAATGGGGCTGCAGGCTGCCGGGGGTTGCCACCACCATGCCCCGCTCGATCACCGAAGTATCGACGCCCTGCAGGTTGATGGCGGTGCGGTGCCCCGCCTCAACGCTCTCCACCGCCATGGAATGAACCTGGATTCCCCGCACCTTGGCAACCTGCTCCGAGGGGTAGCAACGCAAGTCTTCGCCGAGCGCGATACGGCCGGAAATGGAAGTGCCGGTAACCACCGCCCCGAATCCTTTCATGGCAAACACCCGGTCAACCGGTAACCGAAAGGGTCCGAATACCTCCTTGAACTCATGCTGCTGAACGAATGCGTCGAGCACCTGCAGCACCTCATCGATTCCCTTTCCGGTTGTCGAGGAGACGGGGATGATCGGCGCCTCTTCGAGAAAGGAGCCGGCAAAAAATTCCCGGATCTCCTCTTGCACCATTTCCAGCCACTCCTCTTCCACCAGATCGATCTTGGTGAGCACCACCAGTCCCTGCCGGACCCCGAGCAGCCGACAAATCTCGAAATGCTCGACCGTCTGCGGCATGATGCCCTCATCGGCGGCAATGATAAAGGCCACCAGGTCCATGCCGGTCACCCCCGCCACCATGTTTTTGACGAATTTCTCATGGCCGGGAACATCGACGATCCCCAGCCGATGCCCACAGGGAAGATCGAGGAAGGCAAAGCCGAGTTCGATGGTAATACCGCGTTTTTTCTCTTCTTTCAGTCGGTCCGTTTCGATGCCGGTAAGGGCACGAATCAGGCTTGTCTTGCCATGATCCACATGGCCGGCTGTACCGAGAACGATTTCACGCATAGGATGTTAACCGGAAGTGCTGAGGAGGGTGCGAAAGACTGCTGGATTACAGAAACGGATTGCCGCGTTTTTCTTCACCTATGGTCGAGCGACTGCCGCCATAGGCGTGACCGGGCCAGACCACGGTGTCCTCGGGCAATATGAGAAGCTTTTCATGGATCGCATCCAGCAACTCCCGATGCGAGCCACCGGGAAAGTCCGTTCGTCCCAAGCCGCCGACAAAGAGGGTATCGCCGGTTATGAGATGGTGACCATTCAACAGACACATTCCACCCGGCGTGTGCCCAGGGGTATGGATGACCCGCAGTTCCTCGTTGCCAACACGAATAATGTCCCCATCCTCCACGGTGCGGTCGGCAGGAGGTGAAGCTTCGAGACCCAGCATGGAAAAATAGCTGCTGACCTCATCGCGACCGAAAAATTCGGCGTCTGCGCTGTGCATGATGATCTCGGCGCCGGTCGCCTCCTTGAGTTCCCGGTTGCCGCAGACATGATCGGGATGCCCGTGGGTGGCAATAATGCTCGTTACCTGCAAGCCATTTTTTTTCACCGCCGCCAGGATCCTGTCCACATCCCCGCCGGGATCGACAACCGCCGCCTCCCTGGTCTCCGGGCAACTGACTATATAGCAGCACACGCCCATGGAACCTACCGTCAACTGCACAATATCTATCACGCTTTTCCCTCTATTTCCGTGGCTTATCTATCAAATTGACGCAAGCGGCCCTATTACGAACCGCTTGCGTGAGGTGTCAAACGAGCGTATCGCTTCTATTCACGGCACTTATCAGGAGCCGGAACAGCTGCCGGAACTGCAGGCACATCCGCCGCTATCCGCCATTTTCAGGGTGGTGGGGGCAGCCACCGGGGGCAGTCTGTTTTCCACCGCCGTAACTACCTCGGCAAAGGCTTTGATCGCCGGGCTGTCACCCTCGGCGCAGAGGTAGGGCTCGCCGTCGTCGCCGGCCATCACCACCTTCGGGTCCATGGGAATCCTGCCGAGGAAAGGCAGATCGAACTCGCGTGCGACCGCTTCGCCGCCGCCGGACTTGAAGATCTCCACGGTCTGGTTGCAGTTCGGGCAGACAAAGCCCGACATATTCTCCACCACCCCGGTGATCTCGACCTTCACGGCCTTGCAGAAGTTGATCGACTTGCGCACATCGGCCAGTGCGACCTTCTGGGGGGTCGTCACCACCACCGCCTTGACGTTGGGAATGGTCTGGGCGACAGAGAGCGGTTCATCGCCGGTGCCGGGAGGCGCGTCGATAATCAGGTAATCGAGTTCACCCCAGTCCATATCGGCCACGAACTGTCTGATCGCCTGAATTTTCAGGGGGCCGCGCCAGATGATCGCCTCATCGCGATCCTTCATCAGATACTCGAGGGAAACCACTTTGAGGTTGTCGTTATAGCAAAGCGGCGGTACCAGGTCGTCTTTATTGGACGGCGGTGTGATCGTCCCCTTCATGTTCAACATCCGGACCACATCCGGTCCATGCAGGTCGACATCCATCAGGCCGACCTTGTGCCCCCTGTTGGCAAGGGCCAGAGCGAGGTTGACCGATACGGTCGACTTTCCTACCCCGCCTTTACCGCTCATCACCAGGATCTTGTTCTTGATTTTTCCAAGGGATCTGGTAATGGCGTTTTCCTGCTGAGCCATGGCGGCCTGCTGTGCCTCATGGGTCCCGCAGCTGCCGCTGCTGCTCGAACAGGAACTTCCACACGATTCTGACATGTTCGTACCTCCCGGTATTTCTGCAAAATCCTATAAGTATAAATACTATTTCAACGCCTCAAGTATCTGAAAACTCGCGACCGGGCGCTCCGGCGCGAAATTCCACCCGCATCCGACAGGAACCAAACAGCGGATACAACTTCGAACATTACCTTGAGATTGGGCGAAAAGATAGTTTCTCAAAGGTGCTCTGTCGGGGCCACGCGGCCCTCTTTGAAGCCGTTTTTACGGCACCCCCTACAGTAATGCTGTTAGCCGGAAATGCAAACGAATTCCTGTCAGCTCCCTCACCTGGTTGGTACTCCTCTCCTGCCGGGTGGCGCAGGTGCCGTTATTTTCTCCTCTTTTTGTTGCGAATTTTAGACTCACTCCGTATTATGAGAAATTCATTGAGCACAACTGATAGCATAAGGAGTCCGGCGGATTACCACGATTTTTTCTCAAGGCCAAGCCTCTTCGAAAGGGCAGCGCGGCCATGCGCTCGAGGTGTTGCGCATGCAGCGTTTCGAAGACGGCGGAGGGAGAAGAGAACATCGCGGATTCTCCCTTTCTCCGGCCTCTACATATCCGACAACAATACGTTACCCGAGACCCGGATTCGTTCATTTCAACTGGCAGGAAAACACTATGCTAGGCTGGTTTAAGAAAAAATTCAAGAAAGACAAGACCGAACATACCGAGGAACAAACGCTAGCATCACCTGCAGCCGAAGAGGTTGCTGATGATGCATGCTGCAGCCGAGAGCGACGAAGCTGTTGATGCATCACTTATCGTCGCCAAAGAGCAGCAGGATGAGGCGAGTGCGGTACAGACGACTGCCGAGGCTCCTGAGGAACCACGGCCGGAGCCGTTGGTCGAGCCCGAGATTGCTGGAATCGACGAAGAAGAGAGCGACGAAGCGGAAGCAGCCCAGGTGGAAGCGGCCGCGGCATCGACCGAGGAAGCGGTTGATGCTGCGGTTGAGGAGTCGGAAGAAGGACGTGATACCGCGGCCGAAGAGCCGGTCGGCCAGTCCGTGCACGAGACGGCAACCACGTCGGGCGAAAAGAAGAAATCGCTCTTCGGCCGCCTCAGCGACCAGCTTACCCGGACCCGGGAATCCTTCACCTACCAGCTCGATTCCCTCTTTGTCGGTAAAAAGAGATCGACACCGAGCTGCTCGACAGCCTCGAAGAGTTGATGATCACCGCCGATCTCGGCGTGTCGACAACCCAGGAGGTTCTCGACTGGGCTCGGAGCAAGCTTAAAAGAAAAGAGTTGCACGACCCCTACTCATTAAAGCTGGTACTCAAAGATAAAATCAAGACGCTGATCAGCGAATACCAGGAGGGCGAGGGGTTGGTCATGCCCCATGAGGGTCCCTTCGTCATCATGGTGGTCGGGGTCAACGGAGTGGGCAAAACCACCACCATCGGCAAGATCGCCAACAAGTTCATCCGCTCGGGGCAGTCGGTGCTGCTGGTTGCCGCCGACACGTTTCGCGCCGCGGCGGTCAGTCAGCTGAAGATCTGGGGAGAGCGCAACAAGGTAGCGGTCATCTCCCAGCATGAAGGCGCCGATCCTTCCTCGGTTGTCTTTGACGGCCTCGCCCATGCCCTATCCAAGAAGTATGACGTGGTGCTGGTCGATACCGCCGGCCGCCTGCATACCCAGGCCAATCTCATGGAAGAGCTGAAAAAAATTAAACGCGTCATGGCTAAAAAGCTTCCCGGCGCGCCCCACGAGGTGATGCTGGTGATCGACGCCACCACCGGTCAGAACGGCATCTCCCAGGCAAAACTCTTCGATGAGGCGGTGGGCATTTCCGGCATTACCCTCACCAAGCTTGACGGCACCGCCAAGGGTGGTATCGTGGCCAACATCTGCAAGGAACTCAAGACCCCGATCCGTTTCATCGGCATCGGGGAACAACTGGACGACCTTCGTGACTTCGATCCTGATGAATTTGTCGAAGCACTCTTCCAGACTCGTAATGCGGCAAGCGAATGAATCAATACACCTATTATCAACGACGTGAACAACCGGGCTGCGGCGGCTGCCTGCTGATCTTTCTGCTGTTTCTCTTTGTGACCGGCGGCGCCCGCGGCCTGATCGACTTCTTCGGCGCTCTCATCTTCTCCGGCATGGCCGGAGTGCTGCTCTTTATCGCCCTCTTCTGGGGTTTCACTTACTGGGTCCAGAAGAAGGTCGCCACCTACGAACAGTCGCAATCCGAGAGCCATAACCGCTTTGTCTGGCTGCTTGTCCAGATTCTCATGCACATCGCCAAGATAGACGGCGAAGTGACGCGCGAGGAGGTGCAGACCATCCAGCGGTTCTTCCAGCACAATCTGCGCTACAGTCAAACGCAGATGCACTGGATCAGGGACCTGATAAAAGAGGCCTCGAGCTCAACGGTTTCGCTCGAAACCCTGCTTGAAGAGTTCCGGAACACCTTTGCCTACGAGCCCCGCCTTATCCTTCTCGAACTCGTCTACCAGATTCTCCATACCAAGGTGGTCGTTCCGGAGAGCGAGCTCGATGTCGCCAGATTTATCGCCCGATTTCTGGAAATTTCCGCCTACGATCAACGCACCGTCGAGGCAAAATACCAGTATCGCAGCCGGCAGGCCGCCGCCCGAACCGGCGACCAGGCAGCCCAGTATTATGCGGTGCTGGGGCTTGATCCGGGGCGAGCGAAGAGGAGATCAAACACGCCTACCGCAAATTGAGCATGAAGTACCACCCGGACAAGGTTCGTCACCTGGGCGAAGAATTTCGCAGCGTCGCCGAAGAGAAGATGAAGGAGATCAACGCCGCTTACGATTTTTTCAAAAAGCGTTGAAGGGAGTAACCTGTTTGCGTTAACAGCAGCAAGCGTTCCGTAACGGTAATGAAAGGAGAGACCATCATGTCGATTTCCGAGAAGATGCGGGCATTTGCCGAAAAGTCCTCATGGATCAGGAAGATGTTCGAAGAAGGCGCGAAGCTTAAAAAACAGTTCGGCGCCGACAATGTCTTCGATTTCAGCCTCGGTAATCCCGATGCGCCTCCACCGGAGAAATTTTACGACATCATCCGGGGAATAAGCGTCGACCGGGCTCCCGGAGTCCACTCCTACATGCCCAATAACGGTTATCCCTGGGTTCGAGAGGCCATCGCCGGGCGCATGTCCAGGGAACAAGAGACCACCATCGACCCGGATGAGATGCTGCTCACCTGCGGCGCCGCTGGCGGCCTGAACATTGTGCTCAAAGCGGTGCTCAACCCGGGCGAAGAGGTGGTGATGCTGGCGCCCTATTTCGTCGAATACAATTTCTACGTGGACAACCACGGCGGGGTATCTCGGGTGGTGGCTACCGACGACAACTTCAACCTCGACATGACGGCCATCCGCGCCGCGCTCACCGAGAAAACCAAAGCCGTCATTATCAACTCGCCCAACAATCCTACCGGCCAGGTCTACGACAGCGCCAGCCTTGCGGCTCTAGCCCAAGTGTTGACGGAGGCGGGCAGCAGGTTCGGCACCACCATCTATCTGATATCCGATGAGCCCTACCGGAAAATTATCTTCGATGGTCTTACCGTCCCGCCCATCTTCCCCGTCTACCCCAACAGCATCGTTGTCACCAGTTACTCCAAAGATCTCTCGCTGCCCGGCGAACGCATAGGTTATCTCGCGGTCCATCCGCAGATCGACGACAAAGCGGCCCTGCTCGCCGCCTTGAGTCTCGCCAATCGGATTCTCGGCTTCGTCAACGCCCCGGCCTTGATGCAGCGGGTGGTGGCGGAACTCCAGGACGTCTCCATCGACACCACCATCTACAGCCGCAGGCGGGAGCAGTTTTGCCGGATATTACAAGAGGCGGGCTACGACTTCATGCCGCCGAAAGGCGCCTTTTATCTCTTTCCCAAGGCGCCAGGCGGCGACGACGTCGACTTCTGCGCCCTGCTGCAGGAGCAGAGGATTCTCGCCGTGCCGGGCCGGGGATTCGGCACTCCCGGCTATTTCCGACTGGCGTTCTGCGTCCCCGACGAGGTGATCGCAAAGAGCGCGGAAGGGTTCAGACGCGCTTATGAAAAGGCTATGAAAACGAGCTGAACTATCGGTCCTTCTTTCCGGTCTTATCCTTGAAGATCAGCTGGATAGGCACCTTGTCGAGCCCCAGGCCATCGCGAAAGCGGTTGGTCAGGTACCGTTTGTAGGAGAAGTGTACCCCCTTGGAGCTGTTGGTCATCAACACAAACTTCGGGGGCTTGGTGCCGACCTGGGAGGTGTAGTAAAACTTCAACCGCTTGTTCTTGAAAATAGGCGGGGTGTGGTCATCCAGCGCGTCGCGCAACAGCCGGTTGAGCGCTGAGGTGGGAAACGAGGCACAGTACTGCCGAGAGACCGAACCAATCACCGGAAAGAGTCGTTTGACCCCGTAACCAGTCTTGGCCGAGGCCTTGAGCAGCGGTGCGTACCCCACGAAGGGCAGCTGCCTGCCGATTTCCGCCAGAATCTGCTCCTGGCGTTTTTTGTCTCCTTCCACCAAATCCCACTTGTTGACCAGGATGATGAGTGCCCGGCCATGATCGAGGGCATAGCCGATGACCTTGCTGTCCTGCTCGGTGATACCCTCCTCGGCATCGAGCAGCACCACCGCCACATCACACCGCTCGAGAGCGGCAAGCGATTTCAAAATACTGAACTTCTCGAGCTTGTCATGGGTCTTGCCCTTGCGGCGGATCCCGGCGGTATCGATCAGCAGATAGCTGTACTTGCCGTGGGTGAGCAGGGTATCCACCGAATCCCTGGTGGTACCCGAAATATCGGAGACCACCATCCGCTCTTCCCCGAGGATCCGGTTGATCATCGATGACTTGCCCACGTTGGGCCGACCGAAGAAGGCGACTTTCACTGTTTCCTCCGGCAGGACGGGAGCCATCTCCTCGTCCTCTTCGATGGTGTCCACCAGAGCCTCCATCAGAGAACCCAACCCATAGTTGTGTTCGGCGGAAAGCGGCCAGAGACGATCCACACCCAATTCATAGAACTGGGCGAGAGTCTCGATCTCCTGTTCAGGGCCGTCCACCTTGTTGACCACGTGAAAGATCGGTTTGCTGCTTCGCCGCAACAGTTCGACTACCTGGTAATCTGCCGGCGTCACCCCTTCGCGGCCATCCATCAAAAAGAGTACGATATCCGCCTCATCGATGGCCGCCAGCGCTTGCTCCCGAATATGACCCACCATCAAGTCTTCGGGATTGTCGTCGATACCGCCGGTATCGACCAGGATGAAGGCCCGGTTTTCCCACTCCACCCGTTCGTAATGCCGGTCCCGGGTAACGCCCGGCGTCGGGTCCACCAGCGCCTTTCGCGACTTGGTCACCTTGTTGAACAGAGTCGATTTTCCAACATTGGGACGGCCGATAAGAGCCACAATTGGACATGTTGCGTTGCTCATATTTGTATTTTCCTTTCATGCGATCACTCGCCACAAGAAATTAGTCGCAGGTTGCGCTGTGCAGGCGGCGAACAGCCATTTGCAAAGAACGTCACAGATCAGTAGCCGGAGGGCAGCAGTTCCAGGGCCTGCTCCACGCACCGAAGAAGAATGGGCAGCGGCAGTTCGCCCGCTGCTGAGAGCAATTGCCGCAGCAGGTGGAGCGCCGGCCGAATATATGGTTGAAAGAAATCTTTTCCCCCGGCTGACAGAAAACAAAAGGCACCGATAATCTGCAGATTTCTCTGCAGAGCCAGGGCCTGATAGAAGCGGTGAAACCGCGCTCTGTCCACCGCGATGTGCTCCTCCAGACAGTGCAGATAATAGGCAGACAACTCATCCTGGAACCATGCGGGCAATGCGGCATACGGATCGCGCAGCAGTGAGGCGAGATCATAGCCGAGGGGCCCGAGCATCGCTCCCTGATAATCGATGAACCGCACCTCTGCGTCTTTCACCATGATGTTCCGGGACTGAAAATCGCGGTAGAGAAAGTATCCGGCAGGCGCCTGTGCCGCGGCGGCTGCCAGAGCTTCGAATTCACTCTCCAGCCCGGGCGGCACCTTTTGGTGCAGCAGGTCTTGCCAGCAGCTATGCAAGAAATAGCCGGATTCCCTGGTGAGCATCAGTTGGCGGTCGTAATAGGCCGTCTCCCGGCACCAGTCGGTGACAAACCCTTTGGGCCCGCGGCACTGCATGAGGGCAAGGCCCTTGAGCGCCCCTTGATAGAGATCCCGCAGACGGCGTACGTGTTTGGGATCGGTGAAATCAGTGGCCAGCGCCTCGCGCTGCAGGTGGCGGTCCCCCAGGTCCTCGCAAAGCAGCAGTCCGAGCTTGGGATCAAATCCGTGCAACCGGGGCACCGGCGCCCCCAGACTTTGCAAATGTCTGCCGATATACCAGGCGGCGCGCGCCTCCCGCAATTGCTCGGAACCGGTCTGTTCCGGCGCCACGAGGATTAGAGAAGGCGCCGTCTCGCGGCGCAGCCGATAAAATCGCCGGCAGGAGCCATCCCCCTGCAATCGCTCGATGGATATGATCGGTGCGTTCTTGTCAATCTGGTCTTCCCGGTTAACACCAGCAAGCATGGCACGAACTTTCGCCATCAGTTCAACAGCCGTCATCGCCTCGTTCATCCTTTGCTCTCCTGCGCGGCCACGTCCATCTGCTTGCTGGTGGAGACGAGCGTATCGCAGCACACGCACCCATCCGGCAGCACCACCCCGTCCCAGACCACCGACCGACACAGCTTCGCCCTGCCGCCCCGCACCCGACCCAAACAGCACCACTCCCGGAGTTCGACTTCTCCGCCCAGCTCCGCCTGTTCGCTGATAAGAAACGGGGTTTCACCATGAAAGGCCAGCTCTCGCCAACGGGGAATGGCACCGGTAAGCAGGCCGGCATGCAGTGCCAGATAGTCCTCCGGAGTGCCCATATCCGTCCAGAAGCATCCATCCGTGCGGAAGACGCCGATGGACTCGCCTTCGCCCAGCAGCCGTCGGTACAGATCGATAATGCAGGACGGGACGCCATCGTCAAGTGATGCGAGGATGCGCGGCTCGAGGACATGCAGGCCGGTGAAGGCCAGGAGCTGACCGGCCGCATCCGGCTTGAAACCGATGACCCGATCGCCGGACGTCCATACGGTATTGAAACGGGGGAAATCGTGCATTGCCAGGGTGGCGCAACAATTGTTTTGCCGGTGGGCGGTATAAACCTCTCGGTAGTCGATGGTATGATAGATGTCGCCGTTGGTCACCAGAAGCGGCTCGTCGCGCAGTGCGGCCAAGGCCCGGCGCAGGCCGCCGCCGGTTCCCAAGATCACTTCCTCTTCCTGGAGGACAACACCTTCGAGCCCGGCGACAGCGGCAGCTACCTGTTCCTTTAAATGGTGGCAGTTGACAATGATGTGATCAAACCCCATGCGCTGCAGACGCCGGATGGTGATGAGCAGCAGTGGTTGGTTGAGAACGGGAAAGAGCGGTTTGGGCTTTTGCCTGGTATGCGGCAACAGACGGGTGCCGAACCCTGCCGCCAGTATCATTGCCTGCACGACGTTTACCTCGCGTGTTTTCCGCCTATTTAATATTCGAGCTCGCCACCTGCCTTCTCGCTTACCCCAACCACCACTATCCTGGCAGCGTTGGCCTCGCGAATCATCTCTTCGCGGTCAAACAGCAGGGCTTGTCCAGCCTCTACGGCCAGTACCGAGCCTCCAGTGGCCGCAAGGGACCTGACGGTGGTCACGCCGGTGGCCGGCAGATCGAAGCGGAAATCCTGGCCCGGTTTCTTCACCTTCACCACCACCGTTTTCTCGCCGACCAACTCCCCCCCTCGCTTGATCGTCGCATCAGTGCCTTCGATGGCCTCGACCGCCACCACGGTCCGGTTTCGGACCACCACACACTGGCCGATATCCATCTCGCCAATGGCCCGGGCATGACGCCAGCCGAACTCGATATCGCAGCGTTCGCTTTTCGTCGGCTTTCGTTTGGTGAGAACGCCCGCCGGAAACAGCAGGTGTTGCAGGTAGAGCGTCGATTCACGCACGGCGATTCCGTCCTGCTCCAGCGTCCGGGCAACGGCCCGGAGAATGGCGTCGTCCTGCTTCGAATCAATCTTGTTCCACAGCGACAACCCTTTGAAGTCAGGGAGCACATCGCGGAAAATCTGGGTTTTGGTGATGGTACCCAGGAAAACGGTTTCCCCCACCCCCTGACGCCGGAACCAGGAAATGACCTTGCCGAGCTGGCCGAGTTTCACCCAACAGACATCATTGGCGGCCCGGGCCACTCTTTCATCCGTTTCCCCCTTGTGCGCCACCACCAGCACCGTTCTTCCGGCCTTTTGCGCCGCCTCGATAAACAGCAGCGGGAACTGGCCTCCGCCGGCAATTATGCCGATTTTTTGCGGATCGATCGACATCTGCCTCTCAGTCTTCGATAGTTCGTTTGACCACGCCACGTTTTGAATCTTCAAAGAAATTGATAAGCGCCTCGACTTCCGGACAGCCGGGGACCTCCGCCCTGGCCTGTTCGAGGGCGTCTTTGAGCAACAGATTCGGCGACCTGAAGATGATTTTGAAGGCGATATCGAGCTGATTGATCGTCTCCCGGCTGCAACCGTTACGCTTGAGACCGATCTTATTTATCCCGGAAATGCGCGTCCGGTTGCGGGTGCCGGCCAGAATCACATAGGGCGGCACGTCGAGGCTGATGCCCGATACCCCGCCGATATAGCTATAGCTGCCGATGCGGCAGAACTGATGCACCGCAACCAGTCCACCGATGGAAGCCCTGTCGCCCACCTCCACGTGTCCCGCCAGGGTGGCGACGTTGGCCAAAACGATATGCTCGCCCAGGTGACAGTCGTGAGCGACGTGGGTATAAGCCATCAGCAGATTGTGATTGCCGATAACCGTCCGGCCGTGGCCACCCGGAGTGCCGCGGTGGATGGAGGCATACTCGCGGATCTGATTGTCGTCACCGATGTGGAGTTCCGTGGGTTCGCCCTTGTAGCTCAGATCCTGGGGGGCGCCGCCGACGATGGCGAAGGAACCGATCAGGTTCCGCTTGCCGATAAACGTGGGGCCTGAGATGACCGCATGGGCCTGAACCCTGGTGTCAGCATCAATGCGGACCCCGGCTTCAATGACCGCATAGGGGCCGACATCCACCGAACTGTCCAGTTCGGCTTTCGGATCTACAACTGCTGTTGGATGGATAGACATATGAGGAAAACTCTCTGTTTAGAGTTGGGGGTTACACGTCAATATACGCTGAGTCAACCTGCCAGGTGCGAAGCGGGATTCTTACCTTCTCTCGCTTGCGAGCGCAAGCACTATTTCCCGACCCGCGCCGGCGATGCTCACGCAGGATTGGCCCCGGAGACCGGTACGAAGGCCCGCTGTTTACGAAAAGGACGCCATAAGTTCGGCTTCGGCCACCAGTATTTCGTCGACATAGGCTTTGGCTTCTATCAGCATAATGGACCGCTTCTTTTTGAGCATTTTCAGCTTATAGATCAATTGATCGCCCGGTACCACCGGCCGGCGGAAGCGGGCCTTGTCGATACCGGCGAAGAAGACCAGTTTATTACCAACCGCATCGGGATCGGCATAATATGCCATAACGCATCCCACCTGGGCAAGGCCTTCCAAGATCAGCACACCCGGCATCACCGGACGTCCCGGGAAATGTCCCTGAAAAAACTGCTCATTGATGGTGACGTTTTTTAAGCCGACAATCTCGTTGCCGACATCGATGGAAATAATCCTGTCCACCATGATAAACGGGTATCGATGGGGGAGCAGTCGCATGATCTCGGTGATATCGATCTGCTCCGGAACCGGGACTTCACTCATTGTGTTTCTCCTTTGCTCATTGTAACGACCACTTCCCCTTTCGCCGCAACGACCGCGACCACACTTGACCTACCGGGTGCGGATGGGGATTTGCTGTTTTAACTGCGGTCAACCTTCTCTTGCAGCGCAGCCAGCATCTTTTTCATTTTTTTCAGTTCGCTGTACACTTCCGGCAGTTTGGCAAAAATCACACAGGACTTGGCCCACTCCTTCACCGGCTGGACCGGAAAGCCGCCCACCCGCGAACCTCGCGGCAGATTGTTGTGCACCCCGCCACCGGCGGCCACCATGACCTGGTCTTCGAGCTGAATGTGCCCGTTCACCGAGGCCTTGCCACCCAAAACCACGTTTCGGCCAAGCTTGGCGGAACCTGCCAGGGCGACCTGGGCGACAATAAGCGAATTGGGACCGATAACCACGTTGTGCCCCACCTGCACCAGGTTATCGATCTTCACCCCGGACTGGATCCAGGTATCGCCGAAGGCGCCACGGTCGACGCTGACATTGGAGCCGATTTCCACATCGTCGTCGATTCGCACCCTCCCCACCTGGGGACGTTTGACATGGTTGCCGCCGGCATCGGTGGCATAGCCATAGCCGTCGCTGCCGATCACGGTACCGGAATGGATGATCACCCTGTTGCCGAGGATGCATCCGTGGGCAACGGTGACGTTTGCCTTCAGGGTGGTATCGTCGCCAATCTCCACATCGTCGCCCACCACAACGCCGGGCTCGATGGTGACCCGCCTGCCGATCCGCACCCGGTTGCCGACCGCAGCCAGCGGCCCGATGGTTACCTCCTCGGCGATACGGCAGGCATCACCGATATAGGCGCGGGGATGGATGCCTGCGGCCTCAAACGGCTTTTCCAGAATATGGTTATGAACGATCGCCGAGGCCAGATAGGGATCCTTGACTTGAATCACCGGTCGATCGACATCCTCGCCGACCCCCTGCGGCACCAATGCGGCCGCCGCCCCGCTTTGGCGCAACCGCTCAAGTTCCGCGGGTTTGACCAGAAATGTCAAGTCCTCCGGGCCGGCCGCCTCGAGCGAGGTGAGATTGCGTATCGCCAGTGAGCCGTCGCCGACGAGCCGCCCCTGCACCATCTCGGCGACCTCATCCAGCCTCAAGGTTTTGGTGTTGGTCATAGTGTGTGCTCCAAAGTTGCGTGCGACGGATGACGCCGCTTAGGTTTCATAGAGAAAATAGGTTCTTCGTTTCACTTCGAATTCTTCGAGTTCCTGTTGCCAGCCCCGCTCGATCTCAAGGACCGGGCACCCACTCTCGAGATCCTCGCGCACCCGGCGGTCGCCGAGGATAAGATCCATCGGCAAACGCTCAAACTCGTATTCGTACGGCGGCTGTTTATACGCAAATTCATCGGGATGCGCCAGCATCACCGCCTGCAGCAGCGCGAGACTGGTTCGATACGGCAGAAAGGTCTCCGGGTCGGTGACATGGAGATGCAGGCCGGAGCAGGTCGTGCCGGCCCATTTACCGGAAGTCGGCTCAAAGGCCACAGGCCGGAGGAAACAGCCAGGAAGCGGCGTCTTTTCCAGGTGCCGTAATACAGGCTCGTTGCGCCAAAACGGGGCGCCGACCAACTCAAACGGCAGGGTCGTGCCCCTGCCTTCGGAGATATTGGTGCCCTCCCAGATAACCTGTCCGGGGTAGACCAGGGCCGTCTCCGGGGTCGGCATGTTCGGCGAAGGAAAGATCCAGGGAAAACCGGTCTGCCGAAACAGCATGGGGCGCCGCCATCCCCGCATCGGCACCACCTCGAGATCCGCCCCGATCGCAAACTCCTGGTTGATGTAGCGTGCCAGCTCCCCGAAGGTGAGGCCGTGGCGCATGGGCAACGGATAGAGGCCGACAAAAGAGGCGCAGTCAGAGCGCAGCAGGTTCCCCTCCACCACCATGCCGCCAACCGGGTTCGGGCGGTCGAGAACGGCCACCTTTTTGCCGAGCGAGGCCGCCACCTCCAGGCAATAGGCCATGGTGTATAAAAACGTATAGACCCGGGTGCCGACATCGACAATATCGACCAGCAGCACATCGAAGCCATCGAACATCTCCGGGGTCGGCTTGCGGTGCTCGCCATAGAGGCTGAAGACCTGCAGGCCGGTGAGGGGATCACGATGGTCCGCGGACTCCACCATATTATCTTGTTTTTCCGCGAAAAATCCGTGCTGCGGGGAAAAAAGGCAGGTAAGCCGATCGGGAAAACGGCGCATCAGGTGCAAACGACTCTGCACCAGATCGCGCGCCGTGGAGGCCTGGTTGGATAACAGGGCCAACCGCCGCCCCTGCAGCCAGGCGGGTGGCTCGTCGAGTACATTTTCAAGACCTATCCGCAGTGTCATTTGAAAGCTTTTCACCTGCCGTAAACGTTGTTTGTGCGCCCCAGCGCTGCAATATGCCTCTAAAACGAGTAAAGGAAGAGCGTATCCTAATGGTGCCGGCGGGAAAAGTCAAAACGAAGATGGGCGGAAAACAAAGAAAGACCGATATCAGAGCCCTTCGGCCCGTGCGGAGCCGAGGACCGGACAACTCTCGGTCCTCGATTTTTGGTGCTGGTAAACGCTTACCTATTCTACGGTGACGCTTTTGGCCAGATTGCGCGGCTGGTCGACATCGCAGCCGCGCCGGGTGGCGATGGCGTAGGCCAGCAGCTGGGCGGGGATGGTATAGAGCAACGGATTTAAGGCATCGTGCACCTTGGGAAGATAAATAATATCCTCGGTGATATTGCGAAGCTGCTCATCGCCGCGGGTACCGATGAGGATCAGGCGTCCCTGCCGCGCCTTGATCTCCTCGACATTGGAAATGCTCTTGGATAGACGCTATCCCTGGGCACCATGGCCATTACCGGCATCTGCTTGTCGATAAGGGCGATGGGACCGTGTTTCAATTCGCCCGAGGCATAGCCTTCCGCGTGGATATAGGATATCTCCTTGAGCTTCAGCGCCCCCTCCAGGGCGATGGGAAAACTGAGCCCGCGGCCGACGAAGAGAAAATCTCTGCTGTCGTAATAGGTCTCGATAAGATTGGCGATCTGATCCTGGATGGTCGGCAATTCCGAATTTATCAGCGCGGCGATGCCGATGAGTTCCCGGCCCAGCTCGACGCTTTTTTCCATGGAAAGGGTCTGCCGCCGCTGGCCGAGATACAGCGTAAAGAGCAACAGGGCCGCAAGCTGCGAGGTAAACGCCTTGGTCGAGGCGACCCCGATCTCCGGCCCGGCGTGGGTATAGACGGTGCCATCCGCCTCCCGGGTCATGGTGGAGCCGAGAACGTTGCAGATGGTGATAACTTTGGAGCCAAGCTCCTTGGCCAACCGCACCCCGGCCAGGGTATCCGCGGTTTCGCCAGACTGGGAAATAGCGATGGTCAGCACCCGGCGGTCGATGAGCAGGTGGCGGTAACGGAACTCCGAGGCAATGTCCACCTCCACCGGAATGCCTGCATACTGCTCGATCCAGTATTTGGCCACCAGGGCGGCATGCCAGGAGGTGCCGCAAGCCACCAGAAAAATCCTGTCGATCTCTTTGAGGTCTTCATCGCTCAACTCGATCTCAGGGATGGTCACCACCCCGGTTTCAGGATTTATCCGACCGCTGATGGTATTGGTGATTGCCTGCGGTTGTTCGAATATTTCTTTTAACATGAAATGCTTATAGCCGGCTTTTTCCGCCATGGCGGCATTCCACTCGATGGTCTGCACCTGCTTTTCCACGATCTCCCCGGTGGCGAGCGAGGTGACGGTAAAGCCCTCCTCGGTAAGTACCGCCATCTCCATGTCGTCAAGAAAAGCGACCTGATTGGTATAGGGCAGAAACGCCGGGATATCCGAGGCCATAAACATGCCGTTTTCCTCGCTGACCCCAAGCACCAGAGGGCTGTGGTTTCTCGCCGCCACCAGGGTGCCCGGTTTCTTGGCCCAGAGAACCCCAAGCGCGTAGGATCCTTCGACCTGCTCGAGAGCGGCGACCACCGCCTCGGCGAGGTTGTCCTCGAGATGCTCTTCGATCAGATGGGCGAGCACCTCGGTGTCGGTCTGCGAGGCAAAGACATGGCCTCTCGCCTTGAGATCCTCGCGTAGCGAGTGATAATTCTCGATAATGCCGTTGTGCACCACCACCAAGTCGCCGGTACAGTCGCTATGGGGGTGGGCATTTTCGGTGGTCGGGGCGCCATGGGTCGCCCAACGGGTATGTCCCAGACCCGTATGGGCGGGAGCGGCGATGGCGGCATCGAGCAGCACTTCGAGGTTCGCCAGTTTTCCTTCGCACCGGTACTTCACCAGGCCTCCGTCCTGTACATAGACGATGCCTGCCGAATCATACCCCCGATATTCGAGGCGTTTCAATCCTTCGAGAATTACCGGAACAACCATCCGGGGACCGCAATATCCTACAATTCCGCACATGATGATTTTATCTCCTCTATTGTGCCACTATCAGCATGCAAGACCGGATACGAGAACGATTACATCCCAACCGGCTACATCACGCCGCCGAACCGGAGCGCATATCAGTCTCGCAGCATCTTTACTTTATGATTATTCTACCTATTGTTTGGCTGGTATTTTGACAATTTGATGAACGATTACCTGACAATCGGCATGATATAGGGTACCATGGCCTTTTCCCGGAAAGCGAGGTTTTTCTTTTCGCCACCCAAAAATCACGGTACACTGCGTTGCCCCGTTCCAGAGCTTTTGGTAACCGTTCGCCAGGTCGTAAGCGTTCACCGGTGCAGCGTCGCGGCAGCCAACTTACGTAGACAATACTTACATTACCTAAAAAAGGATTCCAGATCATCATGACCGAGAGAGAGCGTCTCAAAGAGATACTGTTGGAAAAATCATACAGAAAAGGTACTTTCACCCTCACATCCGGAAAGACCAGTGATTTCTATATCGACGGTAAACAGACCACCCTGTCGGCCGAGGGCGCCTATCTCTGCGGACGGTTGTTGCTCGAGCTGATCGAGGGCAGCGACCGGACCATAGAGGCCGTGGGCGGCATGACGCTTGGCGCCGATCCGTTGGTCACCGCGGTTTGCGTAGTGAGTCATCTTGCCGAAAAACCGATCCCCGCTTTCATCGTCCGAAAAGAAGCCAAAGGCCACGGTACCGCGAATTATATCGAGGGCCTCAAAAACATGAAACCGGGCTGCACCGTAGCCCTGGTTGAAGACGTGGTTACCACCGGCGGCACCCTGATCAAGGTCATCGATCGGGTCCAGGCGCAAGGATTTACCGTGGGACTGGTCGCCACGGTGGTTGATCGCCAGGAAGGCGGGGCGGAAGAGCTTGCCAAGGCAGGATACCCGCTTAAATCGATATTTACCAGGGAGGAGCTGTTGAGCTGATCGCCCATGAAATGTCGCAAGTGCGCCGGTAAACTCGAAGTACACCGCATGTGCAGAAGGGTGCGCATGCGGTGCACCAAGTGCAAACAGGAATACCAGATCCACGAAGTCGCCAGTGAACTCGACGAGGAGACGGAAGAACTGCTCGGCAAATACACCAGCATCGTTTATGATTGATCGGTAAACGTTTACAGGACCCCATTTTTGCACGTCAGCCTGATCGTGTCGAGATGGGGTGTTGGTGAGCGTTTACAAGAAATCAATTGCTTTATTTTTCGTTAGGTTGCATAATAAGCCTGACATAAAATCCACCCGCTGGCCAGTCAGTATCCTCCCGTTTCCTTCGAAAAATCCATGTATTGAATTTTCCGGGAGTTGCTGTCGCTTTTTCCAAAAACTTTTCATATCAGGCGCGCTACATGACTGAAAAGCAACATAACCAAGAGCACGATCACGACCAACCTGCTCAAAAAGCCTTTGTAAAACCCGATGGGCAAACCACGCTCGTCTGCCCGAAGTGCAGCACCATCAAGATCGTCTCTGTAACCCAGTTCAAAGAGAGGCAGCACCGCCTCAAGGTCCGGTGCTCCTGCTCGCATACCTTCATGGTCAACCTGGACTTTCGACGATGCTATCGCAAGGATATCGATCTCGAAGGCACCTTCATGCTGTATCCACCGGCTGCCGGCGGGGGCTCGGTGCATATCCGCAACCTTTCGCAGAGCGGTATCTGTTTTGAGGCTCCTAAATTCCACAGCATCATGATCGGACAGAAAGGACGCATCGACTTCACCCTCGATAACAAGAAAAAGTCACGGCTCGTGCGGGAATTTGCGGTCAGATCCATCCATGGGTCGATGATTGGCTGTGAATTTCTCAATTATCAGGAATTTGAGAAAGAGCTCGGTTTTTATCTCCGTTTTGATTCCTGACCAGCCAAAGCCTTTCCCATCATCTTTTGCGCCTCGAGCAGGAGTGGGGGAAGAGTGGTGCTGTCAAGGGCGCTGATAACCACCCCATCCTTTTCCGCCTCTGCCCGCACCGCCTCCGGGTGCGGCAGCCGATCGATTTTATTGAACACCTTCAGCGTCGGTATCTCCTGCAGCTCCAACTCGATCAGCAACCCCTCCACCACTCGCATGTGCTCGTGGTAGTTGGGGTTGGAGACGTCGATCACATGGACCAGCAGATCGGCTTCCTGCAGTTCTTCCAGCGTGGCCATGAAGGCCTGAAGCAGATCGGCCGGCAGGTGCCTGATAAAGCCCACCGTATCGGTTATGATCACTTCCATATCGGTCGGGAACCTCAGGCGCCTGCTGGTGGGATCGAGGGTGGCGAACAGCTTGTTCTCCGCCAGAATATCGCTGTCAGTCAAGGTATTGAGCAAGGTCGACTTGCCGGCATTGGTATAGCCGACCAGACTGATCACCGGCAAATCCCGCTTTCGTCTCTGCGATCGCCTGCGGTACCTCTCCCGACCTACCGCCTTGAGCTCCCTGGCCAACCGCGCCAGCCGATCGTTGATCCGACGGCGGTCGATCTCCAGTTTGGTCTCGCCGGGACCTCGGGCGCCGATACCACCGGTCAAACGCGACAGGGAATCGTCACGGGAGGAGAGTCGCGGCAACATATATTTGAGTTGGGCCATCTCGACCTGCAGCTTGCCTTCCCTGCTCCGGGCCCGGTGGGCGAAGATGTCGAGAATCAGCTGGGTGCGGTCGATGACCCGCAGGTCGGTGAAATCGGTGATGGAACGGACCTGAGAGGGATTGAGTTCCTGATTGAAGATGAGCAGATTGGCGTCGCGCTGCAGGGCGGTAATCATGATGTCGGCCAGTTTGCCCTTGCCGAGGATGAAACGGGGATTGATTCGGGGACGTCGCTGCAGAACCGTATCCAGCACCTGGATATCGTCTGATGCCGCCAGTTCGATCAGTTCCTGCAGGGACTCTTCGGCCTGCAGCCGCGGCTCGGTGCTGACACTGACCAGGATCGCGCGATCCCGGCCGGTGTCGACCTGGCGGACGGAGTGTTCCCGAGCGAACTCGCTCTCCAGGGCGGCGATCAGCTCAGCGAACGATTCGTTCTGCCCGGCGGGATGGACGGGATCCAGAAAGGTCCAACTCCTTCCCTCCACCGACCGCGGCAGCAGGTGCACGCAATAGAGCCGTTCCGGCAACCCATCCGCGGTCACCTTGAGCACTGACAGCAGGTCGAGCCGCAGGAACAGCAGATCCATCAGATCTTCATCGCTGATATCCTCGCCGGCCAGATGGGTATGCACCAGACGCAGTCCCCGCAAGCGTCCGCCCGAAGCGCGAACGGAAGAGAGCCGTGGAATCATGATGCCGGAGAAATCACCCACCACTACCATCTCGACCTGGCCGGAACGATGGATCAGCAACCCCACCTGCCTGTTCAACTCTGATGAGATCTCACAGAGGCTCCTGGCCATCTCCGGCGAGAGCACGACATCGCGCGGCACGCGTTTGCTGCCCAGTCGTTCCAGAATTCGCATCTGGTTTTTTTTCAGGCCTTCGATATGTCCTGTTACTGTACTGATCTCGCTCTCCTTAACAGATATTTTCCCCGGACACTGCGCGTTGCACCGCATCCATTACTTCGTTTTTACTGCAATGCCCAAATCATTTTTGTTCTTTCGCGGGCATTTCATGCCGCTCGTATAGCTCTTCCAGAGCGGGTCGGCATAGGTGTTGTGACAGCCGACACAGAGGCCGACCCGCAGGATTTTACCGAGTTCCTCTCGATTGAAGGGCCGCATATCGGGTCGGGAACTGTGCTGCAGCGGTTTGCCGTCGATGCTCACGTAGGCATCGAGCGGCACCGTGCGGCCATGGTTCGTCTCCTCTCCCCAGCCAATGGGAGTAAACTGCAGCTTACCGTTTTTCAAAGCGATTGTGCCCTTGCCAAGGCCCACGGTTTTGGTCGAGGCATGGCAGTCCACACAGGTTCTCCCCTTCTCCTGGATGGTATGGGGATTGATCGCGGCCATGGTGAATCGGTTGAACCCGCCGTCGGCATTGCCCTGATCATCGACCACGGTCAGCATATCCTGGCAGCCGGGGGTAACGACCACCACCTTGTTGGCCCAGAGCCCCAGCATGGGTTTTTCATAGCGAAGATACGAACGGCCTTCCTGCCATTGTCCCTTGGTTTGTTTCAGCGACAGCTTGTCGAGGTGGGTCTTGCGCCGATCGTTCTTGATATGGCAACCGTAACATTGGGGCACCCAGGTGGAATGGCAGGCTGCGCAGCTGAGCCGTTTATGGGGGGCGAAATCGCACACTCCGGGCTTGAAAGGCTTCAGCGGCCAGGTCTTGCCGCTCACTTTGCCCACCAGCTCGATTTTGCCGTTTTTCTTTTCCAGATTATTGAGGAGGTGCCCCTTGCGGGTAGTGCCCGGTGTGGTGGAGTGGCAGGTGGTGCAGGAGATTTCCAACTGCTTTTCGTAGTGGGCGTAGGAGGTGCCGTTACCCATGATCTCATCGCGGGTATGGCAGTCGATACACTGCATGTCCTTGCGATGATGCACGTCATCGGGCAAATCGAGATAGGAGCTGCCGCCGGGCAGCTGTTTGGAGTTGAGAGCACCTTCCTTGTAGGGGGTACCGTATCCTTCCGACTCGAATATCCCCAGAAACGAGAGACCGATGCGTCCGGACCGGTTATGGCAGCGGATGCAGTGGGTGTCGCTCACCTTTTTGCTGAGCAGCGGATGAACCTGCCCCTTTTTTCGGGTGGAGAGCCGACCGTCGACGGTAAGCACATCTTTGGCCGTTCGCTTGTCTCCCGGATACTGGACATGGCAGGCGGCGCAGCCGCCGCCCTTGGCGTTGAAAAAGGCAGGCGCACCGGGCAAATCGTTCTGCTGTTTCCAGAGATGGCAGGTGGCACAGAGTTTGCGATAATAATCGAGCGCAAGCGATGTGCGGCCGCTCTTCATCAATTTGCGCACGGTAAGATCGGTATTCTGGGACTTCGACTCTCCCCAATAGTAGAGCAAGGTGCCGATAATACCACGATTGGTGGCCATCAGGGAGTTCTTCACCTTGTGAATGTCGGCCGGATGGCACCCCTCCGAGGCGCAGGTTCGGCCCGCATGGCGCAAGTCGCCCGGGTTGAGCACCATGCCCTTATGCGCCTCTTCCTTGGTTATTGCCATCGCATCGCCGAGATGGCACGAAGCGCAGCCGATAACCTTCGGGTCGTGCGCCGGATCAAGCTTTTCGGTTGTATGACAGGAAAGGCACATATCCACCGTGCCGGAAGTGGTCATATAGAGCTTTTTCGGCCGTTTCACCACCGATTCCCGCGCAATCAGCACGCCCACCGACACCACGAGCAAAACGATGAAAAGGATATTGATCTTAAATGCGTATCTGCCTCTGCCGCCCATCCACAATCTACACACGTTTGGTTGCGAAATTTTCCCGCCGTCCCCTGATCACGGTACGATCAGCCACGATAATTCTGGGCTATGGGATAGCGTCTGCCAATGCCGAACGCTTTGGTGGTCACCTTCAACCCCAGCGGTGCCTGCTTTCTCTTGTATTCATTGACCCGAATCCGCCGCAGGATATCCAAGACCACGCTCTCGGCAAAACCACGATCCAGGATTTCCTGGATGCCGGCGCCCTGCTCGAGGTAGAGCTCCAGGATTTTATCGAGCACCTCGTAGGGCGGCAGGTCATCCTGATCGAACTGGTCTGGCTTGAGTTCCGCCGAGGGCGGCTTGTCGATGATGGTCTCCGGGATGATCTCGCGCTCGCGATTGATATAGCGGGAGAGTTCGTAGACCAGCTGTTTGGGGACATCGGATATGACCGCCAGGCCGCCGCTCATATCGCCGTAGAGCGTGCAGTAGCCCACCGCCATCTCGCTCTTGTTGCCGGTGGTAAGCAGCAGGCTACCGAAATTGTTGGACAGCGCCATCAACAGGTTGCCGCGGATGCGCGCCTGCAGGTTCTGCTCGGTGAGATCCTGGGTGCCACCGGTAAACGACTCCGCAAGACTTTGACGGAAAGTGTTGAAGAGTGGGGCAATGGGAATCATCTGGAAACCGCAATCCAGGTTGGCAGCCAGCTGCCTGGCATCACTAACCGAACCCGAGGAACTGTATTCGGAGGGCATGGCTACGCCGAGAACCTTGTCGTTGCCCAGGGCGTCCACGGCGATGGCGGCGGTCAAGGCCGAATCGATGCCACCGGAAAGCCCCAGTACCACCGATGAAAATCCGCATTTCGCCACATAGTCCCGCACGCCCATCACCAGCGCTTCGTAGACTGTCTGCACCGTCGGTGGATCCACCGGGGCGTGCATATCCCCGCTCCAGTTCTCCGTATCGACAATGATCATATCTTCGGCGAAACCGACGCCCTGGGCCACCACTTCGCCGGCGCCGTTCATGACCTGGCTGCGACCGTCGAAGATCAGCGAATCCTGGCCGCCCACCTGGTTGCAGTAGAGCAGCGGAAATCCGTGCCGCCGGCAATGATTGCGGAAAATCGAGCGTCGCAGATCCTCCTTGTAGCGCTGGAAGGGCGAAGCGGAGATATTGATCATGGCATCGATGGACAGCCCCCTCTCGCGGGCGTATCGATCGAGGTCGTCCACCGGCGCCTCGTCGTAATCCGGCACTACATGGTGCCAGACATCCTCGCAGACGGTAACGCCGAAACAACACCCATCGAGCATATACAGCTCGGAGGGCGGGCCCTGCTCGAAATACCTGGTCTCATCGAAAACATCGTACGTCGGCAGCAACTGTTTTCTGGCCCGAAAGACGATCTCGCCTTTTCGAGCCACCACCGCGGAATTGTAGAGCGGTTTGCCCTTGCCGGTGGTGCGTCTCTCCAGACACCCGAACATGACGTCGAGAGGCGGCAGCGCGGCGACCAACTCGGCCATGGCCTGATCATGATCGCGGATAAACGACGGCCGTTCCAGCAGGTCCTGGGGCGGATAGCCCGATATCGCCAGTTCCGGAAAGACGACCAGCCGACACCCGCTCTCATACGCTTTCTGGGCATAGGCCAGGATCTTCCCGCAATTTTTAGTAAAATCACCAATAATCGGATTTATCTGTGCCAGGGCAATTTTCACCGTACGCTCCACTTCCCTTGAAAGTAATCTTTGAGGATACAACCGGATACGCGACCGGTCCCCCCCGCCATGCGTCCCACAGGCTTACTCTTTACCGCTTTTTGACACTTTCCGCCTTTGAAATTTTAGCACGGCCCGGTTGTGGTCCTTCAGATTGGTGGAAAACTGGTGCGTCCCGTCATTTTTCGCCACAAAATAGAGATCCCTGGTGGAAGCCGGGTGAAGCACCGCCAGGAGCGAGGCCCGACCGGGATTGGCAATGGGGCCAGCGGGCAGACCGGGGACGATATAGGTATTGTAGGGGGTGGGTGTCGCCAGCTCTTCTTTGGTAATACGGCCGTCAAAATCCTCCATACCATACACCACGGTGGGGTCGGACTGCAAACGCATTCCGCGCTTGAGACGGTTGAGGAAGACGGCGGCGATCAGCGGCCGCTCACTGGGATCGGCGGTCTCCTTTTCCACCATGGAGGCGAGAATGACCACCTTTTGCCGGTCGGCGACGCCGGCCGCTGCCTTGGTAAGCCGACTCCAGACCTGAAGAAAACGGTGAACCTGGATGGTGATGATTGTGGCGGCTCCGTGGATGTCTCGAGTCAGATAGTAGGTATCGGGATAGAGATACCCCTCGAGCGATGGGAGACCGGTGAGCCCCAATCGGTCGATGAATTGCTTGCTGTGCACGAGAGCCAGATACCTGCCGGCATCGCACCAGTGGTCCCGGCTGAAAATGGCGGCCATTTCCCTGGCCGTCAGTCCCTCGGGCACCGTCACCGCATGCTCGACGGGCTTGGCCGTAACCAACATATCAATGACCGCAAGCGGCGTTTTGCCGGTGGCAAAGCGAAACTCCCCGGCCTTCATCCGCCCCGCCTTGCCGGTCAGTTTGGCGAGCACCAGAAAACGGATGTCATCGCTGATCAAACGATTGCGCCCGAGTATTTCGCCGATCCGGCGCACCGAGGCGCCGCGAGGGATGGTCACCACCACCGAATCCGTTGCGGCCTTGGGCCCCGGCTGATAGGCATAAACGAGCAGCCAACCTGCTGTCACCAGCAAAGCCAACAACAACAAAAGGGCCGCCCTCAGGACGGCCCTTCGCCATGATTTTTCATCATTTCGGAGAAGCTTGATCACTACCTTCCCCAGCTATTTTTTTGCTGCGGCTCCCCTTGCCTTCCTGCCGAAGGCGATCCTCACGATCTCGTCCATGTCCTTAACAGGATAGAACTCCATTTTCTCACGGATATCCTTTGGAATTTCAGACCAGATCCTTTTTGTTTTGCTCCGGAATGATGACCCTGTTGATATCGGCCCGAAGCGCGGCAAGCGCCTTCTCCTTCAAACCGCCGATGGGCAGGACCCTGCCGCGCAGCGTCACCTCGCCGGTCATGGCAAGTCCTGGGCACCACCTTTTCCTTGATTATCGCGGAATAGAGGGCGGTGGCCATGGTAATACCCGCGGATGGACCGTCCTTGGGAATGGCGCCGGCCGGCACATGGATATGGATATCGATCTTGTCGAAATAATCCTCGTCCACTTTCAGTTCCTCGGAGCGGCTTCGGCAATAGCTCAACGCCGCCTGGGCCGATTCCTTCATCACGTCTCCGAGCTGACCGGTGAGGATCAGCTTTCCTTTGCCCGGCATAAGGATTGACCTCAATCGTAGCAGGATCTCTCCGCCCACCTCGGTCCAGGCCAGGCCGGTGACCAGACCGGGCTGATCCATCTTTCGATCTCCGACTCGGGCATAAATTTCGGCGGCCCGAGATATTTGTCGCAGGTGTCTGTCGCTGAAATGACATACGGCCCCTTGCCGCCTTCGGCAATCTTTCCGGGCCACCTTGCGGCAGACTTTGCCGATTTCACGTTCGAGATTTCTGCAGGCCCGCCTCCTGGGTATAATGGGTGATAGATATACTTCAGGGTATCATCATCGAATTTAGATCTTCTGCGGCTTGATGCCGTTTTCCTTGATCTGCCGCGGCAGCAGATATTTGCGTTTGGCGATGACCAGTTTTTCCTCCAGGGTATAGCCGGACAGCCGGATAACCTCCATCCGGTCAAGAAGCGGGCCGGGAATGGTATCGCTCATATTGGCGGTGGTGATGAACATCACCTTGGACAGATCGAAGGGCAGATTCAGGTAATGATCGGAGAATTCGAAATTCTGCTCCGGGTCCAGCACTTCCAGCAGTGCCGAGGAGGGGTCGCCGCGATAATCGGAGCCGATCTTGTCGATCTCGTCCATCATGAAGATCGGGATTATTGGTGCCGACCGTCTTGAACCCCTGGATGATGCGGCCCGGCATGGCGCCGATATAGGTTCGCCGGTGCCCGCGGATCTCCGCTTCGTCCCGCATGCCGCCGAGCGAAATGCGGTGAAATTTGCGGCCCATGGCCCTGGCAATGGACTGACCGAGCGAGGTCTTGCCGACCCCGGGAGGCCCGACGAAACAGAGGATCGGGCCCTTTGGTCGACTTGTTCAGCTTACGGACCGCCAGATATTCCAGGATCCTCTCCTTCACCTTTTCAAGCCCGTAGTGGTCCTCATCGAGGACCTTCTTGGCATTCATCAGGTCAAGCCGGTCCGTGGTGCCTTTTGCCCAGGGCACATCAAGAATCCAATCGATATAGGTCCGGATGATGGTGGCCTCGGAGGAATCGGGATGCATCATCTCCATGCGGCTGAGCTGCTTCTTGGCCTCCTTGCGCACATCCTTGCGGCATCTTGGTTTTTCGCATCTTCTTCGCAGCTCCTCGATCTCCTGGGTCCGGTCGTCAGTGTCGCCCAGCTCTTTTTGCAGGGCCTGCAGCTGCTCGCGCAGGATAATATTCCCGCTGGGATCTTGCTCATCTCCTCCTTGGCCTCAGTCTGGATCTTGGCCTGGACCGTGGAGACCTCAAGCTCCTTGGAGAATCTCGGCCACCAGTTTGAGCCTTCCACCGGATCAGCTCTTCAAGGATCGACTGGGACTCGGCGATCTTCAACCGCAGGTTGGAGCCGACCAGATCGGCCAGCCGGCCCGGGTCCTCGATGTTGTTGATGATCATCATCAGATCGGCGGACAGAATGCCGCGCAGCGACATGATCTTCTCGGTCTGCTCACGCACCGTGCGCATCAGCGCCTCGACTTCGACGGTGATCTCCTCGAGCTTCGCTCCTCCATGACCTCGACAGCGACCTGAAAAGCGGATCTTTGCGCAGGAATTTCCTTGATTTTCGCCTTGGACATGGCCTGGACCAGGACCTTCAGCCGGCCGTCGGGCAATTTAAGGTCCGCATGACCATGCAGACCATGCCGACCTCGATACAGATCATCCTCCTTCGGGATTGTCTTTGGTGGCATCCTTCTGGGTGACCAGCATGATCAGCTTGTTGGATTCAACGCCTCGTTGACCGCCTCCACCGAAGCCGGGACGGCCAACGAAAAGAGGGATTATCATGTAATTGAAAATTACCACGTCACGTACCGCCATCATCGGCAACACTTCAGGGATTTCCATCTCTTCGTTGCCGGAAAAATCGTCCATACCGATACTTAACGAATCACTGTATTCCACTCATACCTCCTGACAGGACTATCACGCCGTCCGGTTCCCGCGCGCTTTCGCGCGCATCCACGACCGGCTGTGACGGCCGACTCACACTTTTCCGGAAAAGGCAGCGTCCCTCCCCCTTCTCGTTTCCCCTTCATCTCTTGGGCATCATCCCGAAGACGTGAGAATGTATCCGAAATCACCGCTTGCGTCAAATCTTACCGCAGGTGTATCGCACAAAGACGCGCACCCCCGCGACTCCGCCGCTACTCCGGTTCCTGGCATCCGCGCATTTTGCATTTCGGGATGAATACTTTTACAATATGCACTTAACAATCCATCTCAAAGCCGTCTGAAAACTAAACATAGACCCCAGTGAAGTCAAGACGGGTTTCTCTAATCATTTTACGGATTATAGTTTTTTCTTGAACTCCTCGTCAATTTTTATGATAGTTGCGTAAATGTTCGAGTAACCGTTCGCGGCAGTTGAAAAATATCGAACCCGACCCGGACGTTGCCGATGTTCTCCCCCTTTCTTCGAGCGAGTACAGAGAGTACATACCATGTCCCGCGGCCGGCACATCCGGCTTTCAGGCGCACGGTTGCCATTAGAGTTGAGTTCATTACCCAGGAGCATCCCATGCTGAGTGCAGAGTCCCTGTTCGATCTCAAGGAATTTTCCCATGCTACCCTTTTTACCGTCGGCCGCCCCGCATGGTCCGCGCTCGACAACCTGAAAAACTACCTGGACGCAAGCACCTATACCGAATTCGCCAGCGATCTGATGCCGGACGGCGTGCCCCTGCCCCAGACCGTCGTCCTCCATGAGGGCCGGTTATTGCCAGCCAAGGGGCTGGAGATCGTTTACGGGGATGTAACCAAAGGAGGTCTCAAGGTGAGCGAGAACGGACAAGAGCTCCCCGGGGCGGCCGTGATCATGGCCGGAGCCGTTCTCATGGGTGGTCGGATTGAAATTGGCCGCGGCGTATTTATCGAGTCCGGCGCCATGGTCAAATCGCCTGCCCGGATCGGCGATTGCTCCGAGGTGCGGCAAGGCGCCTATCTTCGCGGCTATTGTCTGGCCGGGAAGCGTTGCGTGCTCGGCCATGCCACCGAAGTCAAGCACTCCATTTTTCTCGATGACGCCAAGGCCGGCCATTTCGCCTATCTCGGCGACTCCATTCTCGGCGCCGGCGCCAACCTCGGCGCCGGCACCAAATTTGCCAACCTCAAATTCGTCCAGGGCAACGTGGCCGTGCATGCGGGTGGCAAGCATATCGATACGGGCCGCAGGAAACTCGGGGCGATTCTCGGGGACGGCAGCCAGACCGGCTGCAATTCGGTAACCAACCCCGGCACGGTCTTCGGCAAACGCTGCATGCTGATGCCAAACAGCACGGCCGCCGGTTACTATCCTGACGACACCCTTATCCCTTGATTATCCTGACGATTTATGAGGAGGTACCACAGCCATGCTTACAGATAAACGAATAGGCCTTATTGGCGGCGGCAATATGGCCGAAGCCCTTATCAGCGGACTTGTCCACTCCCAGGCGGCCAAGCCGGAAAACATCATTTGTTCCGACATCCGCGAAGAACCTCTGGCGGCATTGCGCCAGAAATACGGTGTGGCGACCACCACCGACAACATCGAAGTGGCGACCAAAGCGCAAATTCTGATTTATGCCACCAAACCACAGATCCTCGCTTCGGTGCTCAAAGAGACCGCGTCGGTGCTCGATACCTCCAAACTTATCATCTCCATTGCCGCCGGGGTCCCGCTGGCCGCCATCGAAGCGGGACTGGGCAAGAAACTGCGGCTCATCCGGGTGATGCCCAACATCTGTGCCTTCGTCAAAGAAAGCGCTACCGCCATCGCTGCCGGCAAGGACGTACAGAAGGGAGACGTGGAGATGGCCAAGGCCATTTTCGATTCCGTCGGCATCAGCGTCTTTATCAAGGAAAACGTCCTGATGGATGCCTTCACCGGGCTTTCGGGCAGTGGTCCGGCTTACGTTTTTCTGATCATCGACGCCATGGCCGACGCCGGGGTGAAAATGGGGTTGTCGCGCAAGGACTCGCTGCTGCTCTCCACCCAGACCGTGCTCGGCTCCGCCAAACTGCTCCTGGAAAGCAAGGAGCATCCCGGCCAGCTCAAAGACCGGGTCACCTCGCCGGGTGGCACCTCGATCGCCGGCATCCACACCCTGGAACAAGGCGGCCTGCGCACCACCATCATGGACGCAGTGGAATCTGCCACCAAACGTTCGAACGAACTCGGCAAGATGATGATTAAGAATTTTCTTGAAGAGAGCGAGGACTAAATAGTGCCCATTCAGAAACGGCTATTTTGCCCTGACTCTTCGTTGCACTTGAAAATTTAATCCTCGGAATATTAAACATATGCCTCCGGTTAAATTTTCCAGTGCGCCTCGATTCAAAACAAAATATCTCATTTCTGGATGGACACTAAAGAGAAGAAGATGTGAGAGACGGCCGGCCTCATCCCCAGCCGTCTCTCGGTGTGCGCTGCATGTTCCTCTCTTATGCCGCACAACTTGCCGCTTCCAGGCAGTTCAGCCCCTGCCTGGTAATGAGCGACCGCCGGCCTTCCGGGTCGCTTTCCACCATCTCTTTTTCATGGAGAATCCGCATCATCTGGCAGATATCCTTGACACTGATGTTGAGTCTGCCGGCGATATATTCCGACTCCACCACCTGAGGCTGGGCATTGCCCAGATTTTCCACCAATATCTTTAAAATCTGCAGTTTGTACGCCGCGAGCGACATGGCTTGTCCCTCTCAATTGTAAAATTACCTTTTATCGTAAACGTTCACCAGCACCCCATCTTGGCACGATCTGGCTGGCGTGCATAGATAGGCTATAGCCCGTCAGCCAGATCGTGCCAACCTAGGGCACTGGTGAACGTTTACAGTTCATTGGTTTGGCCAATGTTTGGTTGACCTGGTGAATGGTTACCTTTTATCAAGCGCCTCACAGCTTCCCGCGCTCTTCCTTTGACGCGTTTTATTCGACAACGCTGGCCAGCGAGCGCAGAAGCGCCCCCTCGGCCTCACCCCGATACTCCTGCCACCGGTCTCCGAACCGGTAGAGGGCGAGCGAGGCCAGTTTTTTGGTGATAATTGCATCCCGGTAGGAGGTCAGTTCCTCGGAGGCAAAAATTTCGAGGATACGCGACCGACCCAGCTTACTGATGAGAATCTGGGGAATGTAGTGGCGCAGCACCTGCCAGACCAGTGCCTCATCGGCAAGTATCTCTTCGAGATGGCTATACAAAAAATCCTGGAACGCGAAAATCTGCTCACTCGTCTTCTCGGAGAGATCAAAGAGCGGCACCATGGGATTGGCATCGTAGAGTTTTAAGAGCAACTCCGTTTCAATGCGCGCGTATCGCTCCACCAAAGAAAGAATATCCCGGATCAGAGCCAGACGGGTGGTGGCATCGCCCAGCAGATCCTCCTCGTAGCGGTCGTGGAAGAGGAAGGCGGTCAGCACCTCCGCCACCGAACTGCTGAAGACTCCACCCTTGTTGGCAGAGGAGTCCTTGATCTGCTGGATGTCGGTGGCCATGGCGATATGGCGTCTCGCCACATCGTCAAAAAAGACGTTGGCGCCTTCGACGATAAAGCGCAGCTCGGCAAAAAGAGCCATGAACTCTTTGACATTGCCTTGATTGATGGTGTCTTTGAATCCGCCACAGGGAATAAATGCCCTGATATCGGCTTGCTGGATATATTTTCTGTTTTCCGGATTACAGAGAAAGGTGCGGTGAAAAAGCGCCCCGTCCTCCACCAGGGTGCCGTCGGGCAGGACAACGCCGTTGGCGGCCAGGGGCACCATGAAGCCGCGCTTGCTCAACTTATCCACCGGAAACTGCAAGGTGTTGGCGCGAGGCGTTGAGTTGCGCCGGAATGCAAGCTGCATCAACTCCTTTTTATCGAGTCCTTCGGGGTCGAAGAGTACGGATCCCCCGTCGATCACCAGACAGATCTTCCCCTGGTAGCACTGGATCTCGTTGGCGCCGAGATCGCCGTCGGGGCCGCCGGTAATCATCAGGTTGAGTTCTTGCTCTTTTTCGCCGAAATGGGCGATCAGGGTGCGAAAGGCGCTCATCACGCCGGTGGTGGTCATGCCGCTCCAGGCGATCTTGCCGCCGATACGATCATATATTGCTGCCATATCGTTGGTCACCATGACCGAGGTGCCTTCGATCTGCAGGTCCACCCCTTGCGCGCCCCGGCTATAGAGCCCGAACAACTCCCCATTGTCCAACTGCCCGTAGGTGTCGTGGGGGATCCCGAACGATTTGCCGGTGGTAATGGTCCGCCAGTGCCGGTAGCCGCGCTCCCGGGCATGCAGGGCGATGGCGTCCATCAGTGGCGCGGTCCCCTCGTCGGGGCCGAAAAAGATCAGTTCCGGCCGGCCGTAATAATCGACTATGGAGTCGTCGAGGAGCATCAGATCCATGACCCCCTCGGTATAGTCATACAGCGCGTCCATGGCGTAGCAGGCATATTCCGGGTGCGGCACCACCACCCCCTTCGAGCCGCTCTCGCAGATGTCCTTGTGCTTGAGCCGCTGGGCCTTGGGCCCCAGGGCATAATTGAGCAGCACCATGTTGTCGATTTCGCTGTCGTAGTTGCTGCGCGAGACCCGGATGAGACGCAAACCGCCCCTGGCGATATCGGCCGCTCGCAGATGGGTGCCCCTGGCGTAATGGCCGCTTACATAAAAGATGCCGTAAACGAACTGGCTAAACACCAACGGATCGAGCACCGAGGCATCGAACCGGAAGGCGAACGATCGCTTCTCTTGCTTGTAGAAGTTGGTCTTGAGGGTGCTGGCAACCATCCGGAACATGAACTTGAAGATATCGTAGCCGAGCGCAAAGTCGATGAACCGGGAGGTGATCATCTTATCGAACTCGTGCCATCGCACCTCCAGTTCCTCATCCCCCAGCCGGGACCGGTTGGCGGGATCGAAACGCCGCTCGAAGAGGGAGTACAGATAGCGTAGCAGGTCGACGTGTTTGCACGCGGTGTCGGCAATCAGCCGGGAGCCGTAGATCATCCTGTTGGAGGTCTGCAGCTGTTTGGCGAATGCGTCCTGGTGGTCCTTGCTGGTGAGGCTTTCCAGGATTTCCCGGTCGATGGCGTTGGCTCTTTCCTGATAGATGAAGAGGTGGGTGAAGTCGATGGCGTTGCCGGCGAACAGCATCTCCTTGAAGGTGAGTGTTCCGGCGATGTAGAGATCCTTGACTCCGCTCACGGCAAAGCTGAGAAGAGATCGCAGATCGGCCAGCAGCGCCGTTTCCAGCCGCCGCGACACCTCCCCCATGACATACAGGGCGCAGATCGATGAGGGCACCGAGGGCCGCGCATGGTAGGGTTCCCAGTAGGCCCGGACCAGGGTCAGCCCGTGATCGGCGAGCAACCGGCGCAGCATGGGCAGCTGCGGCTTTGCGAAGTCGCTGCGGAACATCAACCTGGTCTCACCGGTCTCGGGGAGGTTGAACACCTCGATATACGGCACCACCGATTGTTCGCTGTTGGCAAGAAAGCTCTCGTAGCGCTTGCGGGTGGGCTCCGGGGTGACCACGTAGTCGCCGGCCAGCGAATAGAGAAAGCGCGAACCCGAAAACGCCTCCTCGGGAAAATCGGCCACTGTCTCGGGCCGGATGATATAGGTGGAATACCTGCTCTCGGGACTGTAGTAATACTCCCGCCGGTGGCCGGTGATCTGATCCTCGAGCATCGCCTCCATGGAATCCCGGGTCTCCTCGGTGGCGATGCGCACCCGTTGCACCTCGTTGCCCAGGGGAAGATCGAAGTCGATATTGGCCACTCGACCGTACAGGGTGACCGAACCCTCGACGATCTTGATACTGGTGGCGATGGATTGGAGCAGATGCGCCAGCGGCTCCTTCTGGATATGCTCGAAGAAATACCGCGGCAGCCCGAGATCCTCGAGCAGAATGCCGGCGGCGATATTGATGCAATTGGCGGTGAGCAGCCCGTCCGTGGAAAGATCGATGACTGCCTCATAGAGCAGCCGGGGATCAAGCCCGACACTCTCCGCTCCGTTGATGATGTCCGCCCCCTGGGCCACCGGCCCGGCGGTGCGCGTCAGCTTGTCCATGCTCCTGGCTCCTTATTTTTGGCCTGAGCAGCAATAAAAAAGCGTAAGCGTTCACCAGCACCCCATCTTGGCACGATCAGGCCATCGTGCATAGTTAGGCTATAGCCCGACAGCCTGCTTGCACCAAGCTGGAGCACTGGTGAACGCTTACAAATCATTGGTTTGGGCAATTTTGAAACTTGCCTGGTGAACGGGTACAAAAAAGTTATCTTTCGCTTATCCGATACGGCGCCCCGAGATCGAAACCGATGTTCAGGGCTTTCTTGTTCATCTCGATGAAATCCGCCGGGACTCTCTCGCCGATGGTATTCATCACCGAATCCCGATTCACCAAGTCGGCGATACCGATCAGCGCTCCCAGAACGCAGATATTGAAAACGATCGGTTTACCGATCTGCTCCATGACCTTATCATACATGGGCAGTTCGACCTGCCAGGCGTCCACTGTTCGGGCTGTCTTGACAAAGCGGGAATCGGTCAACAGGGTGCCTCCCGGCCGGATCTCGCCAGAAAAACTGTTATATGCCTGCTGGGTGAGACAGACCAGGATGTTGGGCTGGGTGACGCCCGGAAAATTAATTTCCTCATCCGAGATGATCACATCGCTGCGGGTGGCGCCGCCTCGAGCGGCTGCGCCGTAGCTCTGGGACTGGGTCGCGTTCATGCCCTCATGGATAACCGCGGCTTCGGCCAGGATAATGGCGGCGGTGATAACCCCCTGGCCGCCGGAACCGGAAAAGACGAGTCTGCTTCTTTTCATTTGCGCGCCCCCTTCATGGCATTCTCGATAAGCCTGTCGTATTCCTGGCAGTATTCCGGCCGCTCTTGATCCACAAAAATCCCCCGAGCGATAAGCGAAGGATTTTCCGCCAGTTTCCTGGAACCGATACTGGCGGTGCTGTTTTTGTAGTGTTCCATCATCTGGACGGCATCCCCCTCCTTGTTGCGCCGGCCGAAATGGGTCGGACACTGGGAGAGGATCTCTACCACCGAAAACCCCTTGTGAGCGATAGCCTTGGTCAGAATCTCGGTGGCCTCCCGGGCATGGTAAGTGGTGGAGCGGGCCACGAAAGTAGCGCCGGCGGCGGCAGACAGGGCGACCACGTCGAAGTCGGTATCGATGGTGGTATAGGGAGCCGTGGTTGCTTTGATTCCGCACCCCGACAGCGGCGAAAATTGCCCGCCGGTCATGCCGTAGATCCGGTTGTTCATGACGATGGCGGTGATGTCGATATTGCGCCGGGCGGCATGGATAAAATGGTTGCCGCCAATCGCCAGGGCATCGCCATCGCCCATGGGTACCAGCAGGGTGAGTTCGGGTTTACTGAGCTTTACGCCGGTGGCAAACGCCAGCGCCCGGCCATGCAGGGTATGCAGGGAGTGGAAGTCCACGTATCCCGAAATCCTGGCGGAGCAGCCGATGCCGGACGTCATGACGATATCGTTCTTGGCGATCCCCAGCTCTTCCACCGCTCTGAGCAATGAATTCAAAACGATGCCGTGACCGCATCCCGGGCACCACATGTGGGGGAAAAATCGTTGTCGCAGATAGTCTTGTACAGCCATGTCACATTCCCCTCCCCTGGATAACCCGCAAGAGTTTTTTGATATCCGCGGGAGTAATCAATTTGCCATCCACCCGGTTGGCGAGAAAGACCCTGTCCGGTTCGTCCACGGCAGGCCTTCACCTGCGTCAATACCTGGCCCATGTTCATCTCCACCACCAGCACGGCTTTGGCGCCGGCGCACTTCTCGCGGACCAGTTCGTGGGGGAAAGGCCAGAGGCTCTGGAGTTCGAGCACCCCGATCCTCTCGCCTTTCGTCCGCCGGTTTTTCGCCATATGGATGGCGGAGCGGGCAGAGGAACCGTAGGAAACAAGGATATAGTCGGCGTCATCCAGGAAGTGTTCCTTGTACCGGGTGATCGCCTGGACGTTGGTCTCGATCTTGTCCATCAGGTGGCGCAGCAGTCCGTTGACGATTTCCGGCTTGGCAGACGGAAATCCCCACATGTCATGATAGAGTCCGGTGACGTTGTAACGGTGCTCGCCGCCGAAATCGGACATTGGCAGCCTGCCGTCTTCACGCGTCTGGTAGGGACGATAATCGACCCCCTTGGGTACCGAGGTCCGCAGGCGTTCAACCAGTTCGACCTCGCCGGATTCCGGAATGGTGAGCTTTTCGCGCATGTGGCCGATAATCTCATCGAAGAGAAGGATGACCGGCGTGCGGTAGGTCTCGGCCAGATTAAAGGCGTCCACCGTCATGGCGAAGACGTCCTGGTGATTGGAAGCGGTGAGCGCGATAATGGAGTGGTCGCCATGGGTCCCCCACCTGGCCTGGTTGATATCCCCCTGGCTGACATGGGTGGGATTGCCGGTGGACGGCCCCCCCCGCTGGATGTTGACGATAACGCAGGGAATCTCCGCCATGCAGGCATAGCCGATCGCCTCCTGTTTGAGGGAAAATCCGGGACCGCTGGTGGCGGTCATCACCTTATGCCCGGTGAGGGAGGCGCCGACGATAGCGCACATGGAGGCGATTTCATCCTCCATCTGGATAAATTTTCCGCCTCGCGCCGGCAAGCGCTGGGCGAGATGCTCGGCGATCTCCGTCGACGGCGTGATGGGGTATCCGGCAAAGAAATCCACCCCGGCATAGAGTGCTCCCTCGACGCAGGCCTCGTTCCCCTGGACAAACTTAATCATCGTGTTCATTTTTCCCTTCCTGACGTGTCAGCACCGTTACGGCAAGATCCGGGCACCGAAGTTCACAGAGTTTGCAGCAGATACAATCCTGCGGTCTTACTACCGTAGCCTTTTCCCCGGCATCGAGTTCCAGGACCTTCTTGGGGCAAAAGGCAACGCAGATGCCGCACCCTTTGCACCAGTCCCTGTTGATCACAATTTCCTCTAATTTTTGCCTGGCCATATGCTTTTGTAAACGGGCAATACCGTCCCTCAAAGTGTGATACATAAACCGTGGTTTTTCGCCCGGGTCCGGCCGCCACCCGACCATCCCGACAAGCGATTGTCTTCTCACCGCGCTCTTAGCAGCCGTTCTCCCCACCGGTTCGGCAGGTGACGGAGAGTGCTCGCCATCACGCCGAATCACCCTCCATCGCCTCCCTTCGAATATTGTATACATTTTCTGCACACCGAATTTGTAGCTCTCACAACAGCCGGTGTCAACCGTTTTTTCGCCTCGATTTGCCGTTGGAATTTATTTTTCGCTCGAACATGAAAATGCCCTTCATTTGTGTTAAATCACTTCTGTTCGAATTGCATTTGCAGACATTTTCGTAAGGAACGGGTGATTTGTGTACTTTTTTTGCACACAATGTGTGTACTTCTCTCGCAATCATGCTATAAAAAAGCAAAGAGTACCATGCTCACTCTCCTCCGGCACCTCCTCCCCTCCAACCGGAAGAAAACAGGTAAGCGTTTGCAATGCCTTGGTTCAAGCGCCATTGGGCCAATCCGGTGAACGGTTACTTAAAACATCAAGCCCAAAGATTACCCTTTTCACGGTCGACCTATGTGTGCAGTTCGCAAAAATTCCGAAGAGTCCGTTTACAAAAAGTTAAAAAACGCTATTCGCAAGCGGTATATCAAACAGGGGAGTCAGCTGGTCGAGGTGGCCCTGGCCCAGCAACTGGGGGTAAGCCGGACACCGGTGCGCAGCGCCATCAAGAGACTGGAAGCCGAAGGCTTGGTCTACAGCATCCCCAACAGGGGTGCTTTCGTCATCACCCCCACTTCAAGGGAAATCGAAGAGACGTTCATGGTCCGCATAGAGTTGGAGCGGATGGCGGCCAGATTGACCGCCGCGACCATAACGCCTGAACAGGTGCAGGAACTCAACGAGCTGGTGGAGCAGGAAAAACGGATCTTCGATAAAACCGATCTGGATGAATACGACGTGCTCAACGCCAAGCTTCATCTCAAAATCGCCGAATTTTCCGGCAACTCCGTTCTTTACACATCCATTAAAGAGCTGCTGGATCGCACCCGCATCTACCTCATTCTCTTTGACCCGTTTCTCAAACTGGAGTACAGCCCCACCGTCGAAGCCCACCAAGCCATCATCGACGCCCTGGCGGCTCACGATGCTGCCACCGCCGAGGAAGCGGTGCGCGCCCACCTGCAGACTTCCGTGGAAGGACTTGAAGCGGTAGAGGTGATGCCCGACGACTATCTGGGCCTCTAACCCGGCATTCTCCTGGCCAATGAGTTGACACTCGAAAATTTTTATATTTTTCAAGATGTTGACCGATATTGAAATCCTTGCCGAATCAACTCACTGTTCACCACAGGCCAGTCCCTTCGGATGCCTTTCTCTGCGGCATACAGAAGCTTTCATGATTTTACGAGGTCGGCATACCAGCTTCTCGTAGAATACGATAAACGCTTCTCAGGACCCCGTCAGCACTATCAGCCTTTTGTGCAAATTTGGTTTCCATCCGAAAACTAGGGATTTGGTTCGAGATCGAGGCATTCGCAAATTTTTACCACAGGCATATAATTGATATTCCGAGGATAAAAATTTGCGAATAACGAAGATATCGGGCCAAATAACAGTTTTCGGATGGGAACAATTCAGGGAAATACCGGCTGAACTTCCATGTAAGCAGCATGCCCAAGGCAATTTTGAATTAATTTATTTTACTATTAGACTTATATTCAATAATGTGTGAATATGTCGTGGTAAAAGCCCGTTTCAGGGCATTGCCCGATGTCCCCATACCCTCGCATACGCAGTTGTCTCCTGTATATCGCGAACCACACCCGATCCGGATTGAGGACTACAAAGAGATCAAGACCCCTAGGAGTCTTAGGCGCCGGGCGCATGTCGTCCCTGACCGCAGGAACGCAGGCCAGTCTGTAATTTCAGTAGCAGAATACGGTACGCCGATTTGTCCTTTGGTTTGAAAAAACAAGAAGGTATGAACATGTTGAATAGTAATGCAGCAGCCTCTCTCACCCTTCCCCATGTGCATGTGCCAGACACTCCCGCCCAACCGCCCCTGACGCCGGAGCAAGAGCGGGATCTCAAACAATCCATCAAAGCCATGCTCAAAGAGCAAAATGCCGTTCTGGTCGCCCATTATTACACCACCGGAGTTCTGCAGGACCTGGCGGAAGAGACCGGCGGCTGCGTGGCGGACTCGCTGGAGATGGCACGGTTCGGCACCGAACACCCGGCCGAGACCCTGGTGGTCGCCGGAGTTCGGTTTATGGGGGAAACCTCGAAGATACTCAACAATGAAAAGCGGGTCCTGATGCCCGATCTCGGCGCCACTTGCTCGCTTGATGAAGGCTGCCCCCCAGAGCAGTTTTCCGCTTTCTGCGACCAGTATCCCGATCACACCGTAGTGGTCTATGCCAACACCAGCGCCGAGGTGAAGGCTCGTTCGGATTGGGTGGTAACTTCCGGAATCGCCCTCGACATCGTCCGGCACCTTGCCGAGCGCGGGGAAAAAATCATCTGGGCCCCGGATAAGCACCTGGGCAGCTATGTCCAACGCCTCACCGGCGTGGAAATGATCCTCTGGCCGGGATCTTGCGTGGTGCATGAGGAATTTCGCTCTGTCGCCCTTACGAGGATGCGGCGTCTTTATCCGGAGGCGGCCATCCTGGTCCACCCGGAGTCCCCCGAAGCGGTGGTCTCCCAAGCGGACGTGGTCGGTTCGACCACGGCACTGATCAAGGCGGTGCAGACCATGCCGCAAAAGGAATTCATCGTCGCCACCGACGCCGGCATCTTCAACAAGATGCGTCAAGTCGCACCCGACAAGATCCTCATCGAGGCGCCGACCGTGGGAGAAGGTGCGACCTGTCAAAGTTGCGCCCATTGCCCGTGGATGGGAATGAATTCGCTGCAAAAACTCGCCGAGACCCTGGAAAAGGGCACCAACGAGATTCATGTCTCTGCAGAGCTCGCGGAAAAAGCCCGAATCCCCATTACACGGATGCTGGATTTTTCTCGGCAAATGCGAAAATAAGCTCTGTGCGTCCGCTCGCCGTACCGGGCCGGTCAGCGATCGACCGGCCTGGCCAGGCGATCGACAATTTCCTCCACCGCCCTTTCGATAGGCCGTTGAGCCATATAGATTTCAAGATCGGCAAGATCCCGATAGAGGGGCAACCGCTTGTCGTAGAGGCGGCGGGCGGCGTCCAGATCCTTGAGGAGCGGCCGTTTTTTCAGCTTTTTGGAACCGTTGGGATGCCGCTTGATGGCATCGACAATGGCGTCGAAATCGGAGTGCAGATAAACGATATGACCGATATTCTTGAGGTTCGGCACCTGAATGAAGCCGCCTCCGGTGGAGATTATCGTGTTTGCAACGTTTGCTTCGAGCCAGTTGGCTGTCTGCCGCTCCAGGGCGCGGAACGTGCTCTCTCCTTCTTCTTTGAAAATCTTACGGATCTTCTTCTTGGCAAAGCTTTCGATCAAGTCATCGCAGTCCACCGCAAACCTGCCGGTTGCAGCGGCAAGACAGCGGGCGGTACGCCCCTTGCCAACGCCCATAAAACCGATCAGCACGATATTTCTCGCACCTTGCATTATTCTTCCTCGTTCTGATTGATCAAATTCACTCTGTCCCTCCTAGGAGCCAATGCTGATACCGCTCCCGCTGCAAACGCCAGTCGTACCGCGCCGTGAGTCGCATCGCCTCACTTGCTGCGAGTTGTTCTCCCGTCTCGAGCAGGTGGGCTAGCCGCGCTTCGAGTTCTCCTTCTTCATAGAGAAATCGCGCAGGAAACAGCTCTGGATAAGAGAGTCGCGCCGGCAACAGCGGACGGCAGCCCGCCCGTACCGCTTCGAGTACCGAGATGCCGAAAAACTCATGGGTTGAGGTAGACACCACGATATCTCCCATACTCAAGAGGGCGGCATACTCCCGCCTCGACTCCACATAACCACAATGGATGATCCGCCGACCGAAATAGTGCTCAGCCCTGGCAAAACACTCGGGCGCCGTATCAAACGACTGCCCGAGCAGAATCAGCTTGAACGCCAGCCCTCTCATCTGCAACGAGTGCAGAGCGGCGAAAAATTCCTCCGGGTTCTTGTCGTGTTCCCAGCGATGGTTCCAGACGATGACCGGCTCCGTGGCCTTTTTCCCTCGGCGCAAGCCATCGATATGGCTGTACTCCAGGCCGGGATATAAGACAATACTTTTCTTCGCCACCTCCTGGTGACTGCCCAGGATACACATATCCGCCGACTTTTTCAGATATCGATGGCTGCTATCGAGAAAGGTGCGCAAATTATATTCGGAATTAAACGCCAGCCGGTCTGAAGCCACCGCGGACATGAAGTTGATGGATGTGAACTGGTGGGTGCCAGTGCCTCCCATCCGGTTCGGGTAGACGAACTGGTTTTCATGAAAATAGGTGCAGAAACGGGCGGCGCCATTCCAGCCGGCAACACGCGAGAGCAGTGCCCGCAACACCGCCACGTCGACAAAGCTCGAACAGAGCACCGCATCGAACCCTCGCTCCTCCCTGGCAAGTTGGCACACCTGCTCGGCAAACCAGAGAGCGGAGAGTTGCATGCGCATCTTCCACCTTCTGGCGGGGAGGGTCAGGAGGGTGTATCGTGCCTCTACGTGGTCGCGCAAGCCGCGCAGGAAAAGCCGATGGGAGCCACCGAAATACGGTTCAACGACGAGAATCCGGGGGAGTGTCATGGTGTTTTTTCATCTCTTCTTCTAGAATCGAGGCAAAGGGGGCGCCGATGGCGAAACGATAGCCGCAGCCCCGGGGAACATCGCCACCGCTGAAATAGAGCGAGGGCTGGGGAAACTCCCGGCAGATAGAGGGTCGGTGTTCATAATCCCCACAGAGACGACTCTCGGGGAGATACCAGTCGCAGGTGAAGAGCAGAAAGCCCTGGGGATCCCTGCCGACGATGACAAACCGGTCGTATTCCTGGTTCCGCCTGACCGCCCGTTCGAACTGTTTTCTGTTGCGGATCCAGAGACCGTTCACCTCAAGGCTGATTTCCTGACAACACTGCCCGCACATCAGACATTCACCTTCGATCCGCACCTCCTTGCCCAGAATTCTCAGCTTGATAAATCGATACAATCCCACCAGGGTGAAGGTTTTAAATCTGCTTAATGCGTTGCATAAATAATATTTATCCATTGGGCTTTTCCATTGAATGGGGTCAGCATCCAAGGTAAGGTTGAGAGTAAACGTTTAGCGGCACACCCACAATGCTCGGAATATCGGTTACTCTTTGGCTCTTTTCGAGCTGCGGCTGTATGGCGGCGTGTGCCTTGCTCAACGGTTCAACGTCAATGAAAACCGCAGTGGAGACAGTGCATGTGGAAGTCGAAAGATGTATATTACGTTTCTGGAAATACAGGCATTCTCGCCAAAGACATGGGCAAGGCGCTGCTCTGTCAGTTCCCTGAAGTGAGCTTCAACGAAGAACTCATTCCTTTTGTCCGTACGGAATCACAAGCGAAAAAAGCCAGAGAGCGCATTCTGCGGCAATCCGCAGGACGCTACCCTATTATTTTCTCCACGCTTTTTTCAAAAAATCTCAACCAGATTTTCGACATTCCCGAGGTTGAGTTTCTCAACATCTGCGATCACTTTCTGGTCCGTCTCGAGGAGATTCTCGAGACCAGCCCGCTCCGCGCGCCGGGAACCGCCCGCGCGCTTGACGACAGCGCCATGAACCGACGGGTCAACGCCATCCATTACTCCATTTCCCACGACGACGGCACCGGCACCAAGGACTATGACGAGGCGGACCTGATCATCGTCGGCGTCTCCCGTTCCGGGAAGACCCCGGTGTCGGTCTTTCTGGCCACCCAGATGGGAATGAAGACCGCGAATTTTCCACTGGTCGACGAAAATCTGCAGGCCTGCCACCTGCCGCCGGAGATCATCCGCAACAAAAGCCGGGTGGTGGGACTCTCGACCACTCCGGAAATGCTCCATTCCTTTCGGGAAAACAGGTACAAGGACAGCACCTACGCCAAACTCTCCACCTGTGTGAACGAATTACAGCTCTCCGACAAGATCTTTTTGAAATACCAGATTCCGGTAATTTTTTCCAATGGTCGCTCCATTGAAGAAACCGCCACGCAGGTAGCCCAGGAATTAAAACAAAAAAAGGAAGCGAAATTCTAGGAATTTCATCAGATGACAATCCACTCCACCCCCTGTTTCTGCGGCAGCGGCCACCCTTTCGATGAGTGCTGCGAACCGGTGCTCAACGACCACGGCAAGGCCCTGACCCCGCTTGCCCTCATGCGCTCCCGCTATACGGCCTATGTGCTGCAAAATGAAGCCTTTCTACTGCAAACCTGGAGTCCGTCAACCCGGCCGGAGGCTCTTGGCCTTTGCGACCACAGGGTAAAGTGGCTGGAACTCACTATCCATTCGCACAGCGAAGAGGCCTCGGCAAATACCGGCGAAGTCGAATTCAGCGCCCGGTTCATCGACCAAGACCAGCTCTGTACCTTGCATGAAACCAGCCGTTTTATCCGTCAAGAGGGGCTGTGGTACTATCTCGACGGCACGGGAGAAACCAGCCGTGAAAAACTCGGCAGAAACAGCATCTGTCCCTGCGGTTCCGGAAAGAAATTTAAACGCTGCTGTCTTCTCAAACAAAAAGAGTAACTTTTCCCCGTAAACGTTCAGCAGCACCCATCTTGGCGCCATCGAGATGATGCGCATGCGCAGAGAGAGGGCTAGGAGCCTGTCATCCCACCTTTTCACCAGTCAATCCGGCGATCCGATCGAGGATCATGTCGGCGGTGTGGTCCTTGGTGGCAAAAGGCAGGGTCTCGGCGCCGCTTCCGGTGATGAGCAGTACCTGATTGCTCTCCACGGCAAAGCCGGTGGAATGCGAGGCGATGTTGTTCACAGCGATCATGTCGAGGTTCTTGGCAGCGAGTTTTCTGCGCCCTTCGGACTCCAGCCGTGAACTCTCGGCGGCAAAGCCGATCAGGACCTGCCCTTTTTTCTTGCGCCTGCCCAACTCGGCGAGGATGTCCGGATTCTTTTCCAGCTCCAGCTGTCGCTCGATTTGCTCTTTTTTCACCTTCTCGGAAAAACACCTGCAGGGCCGATAATCGGCAACCGCCGCCGATTTAATGATGATGTCGGCACCTTCGGCGTGGGCGAGAACCGCATCGTACATCTGCCGAGCGGTCTCGATATCGACGCGGGTAACCCCCACCGGCGTCGGCAGTTCGGTGGGCCCGCTCACCAGAATCACCTCAGCTCCGCGCCGGCAGGCCGCCCTGGCCAGGGCAAAGCCCATCCTGCCCGAGGACCTGTTGCTTAAAAACCGGGCGGGATCGATGGGCTCGCGGGTGGGGCCGGCAGTGACAAGTACGGTCTTGCCACGAAGATCCGGCACCGTCAGCGCGCGCTGGAGCAGGTCGTCGACCTGTTCCCATTCCGGCAACCGGCCCGGCCCTTCTTCCTTGCAGGCCATCACCCCTTCACTCGGCTCGATCACCTGGTAGCCGAGTTTGCCGAGTTTTTCCAGGTTTTCCCTGGTGGCGGGATGGGTATACATGCGGCTGTTCATGGCCGGACAGACCACCACCGGCGCCCGGGAGGCGAGGATGGTGGTGGAGAGCAGGTCGGCCGCCATGCCGTGGGCCAGCCGGGCGATGGTCTGAGCGGTGGCCGGGGCAACAACGATCAGATCCGCCTCCCGCCCAAGCGTGATATGCGCCATGGATTCGGCGCTGCCGGCCACGAACATATCGGTGTGCACCTCGTTGCCGGAAAGCGCGGCAAACGTGAGCGGGCCGACGAATCGGGTAGCGGCTTCGGTCATGACCACCGTCACCTGCGCTTCCGCCTTGGCCAGGGTGCTGACCCAACCGGCCACCTTGAAGGCGGCAATGCTTCCCGTTACTCCCACCAAAATTCGTTTGCCGACATAGGCACGTGTCATCGCTTTCTCCAAAAATATCGAACGCTCATAAAAAAAGCATGCTTCCCATTTCGGAAAGCATGCCTTCTCGCAATCATTATGACGTGTTCTACAGCAATGCGTGTAAACGCTCACCAGATAGGTCTGTTGCCCGCCAGCCTGCCTGCGCCAACCTGAGCGCTGGAGAACGTTTACAGTTCATTGGATTGGCGAGCACTTGGTTGACCTGGTGAACGGGTACGCAAGGCGTTAGTCTCTGCCGGTGCCGAAAAACCGCAGCAGCATGATGAACAGGTTGATAAAGTCGAGGTAAAGCCGCAGAGCACCCATGATGGAACCCTTGCGCACCGCCTCATCGCCCTGGCTCATGATCCCCTCTTCGCCCATGCGCTTGATAGACTGCACATCATAAGCGGTCAGGCCGACAAACACGATGACTCCGATCATGGAAATAGCCCAATCGAGGCTGGAGCTGTGCAGAAAGATATTGACCACCGAGGCGATGATGATGCCGATCAGCCCCATAAACATGAACGAGCCAAGCCCGGAGAGATCGCGCTTGGTCACCAGCCCGTAAATGGCCATGGCCCCGAACATGCCTGCGGTGATGAAAAAGGTGGCGGCAATGGAGGCCTGGGTATAGAGCAGAAAAATAACGGAAAGGGTGAGACCGTTGAGCACCGAATAGAGGAGAAACAGACTCGTGGCGGTGCCCGCCTGGATCTTGTTGATGCGAGCGGAGAGAAAGAAAACCAAACCCAGCTCCCCGAACGCCAGGATAAAAAACATCGGGCCGCGAACCAGTTCCAGGGCAATCCCGGTGGAAGCGGTCAGGTAGGCGACAATGCCGGTTACACCGAGGCCGGTAGCCATCCAATTAAAAACCTTGGCGAGGAAGATACTCGCGGCATCCTGCCGTGCCTGCGCAAGAGTTACCTGCTTGGTTTGTCCGTACATATTGTATGCTCCTTTATGTGTGGTTCCCGGTTTTTATAACCGTGTCGAATTACGTGATCTCAAGTCATACCTAATAGTAATTCGTCAGAATGAATGTGCAAGAAAAACAAACAACGGGCAGTGATCCAATTGTCCGCGGTTCAGGCTCCGTTTTGCTTAAATATCGTAAGCACCGTTTTGGCAATGATTCGAATATCCGTCCAGAGAGAATAGTTGAGGATATACCAGTCGTCCATCCGGACGCGCTCGATATAATCCTCCACGTCCGATCGTTTTCCTACTTGCCAGGGGCCTGTAATCCCCGGTTTCATGGAACAGTACCGTCCCGCGCTTTCTTTGTAAAAATCCTCCAACTCGCAACCGACAATGGGCCTGGCGCCGACCACGCTCATCTCGCCGCGCAGCACATTGAAGAACTGAGGAAACTCGTCGAGGCTGGTACGGCGCAGGAAACGACCGATCCGGGTGACGCGCGGATCGTTTTTGAGCTTGAACGTGCGTTGCCACTCTTCGCGCAGCGCAGCGTCCTGAGCCAACAACCGCTCCAGTTCCCGGTCCGCGCCTACCCGCATAGTACGAAATTTCAAACACTTGAATTTCCTGCCGCTCATGGTGATCCGTTCATGGGCATACAGGACAGGTCCGCCGTCGCCGAGTTTGATGAGCAGGGCGATGATCAGCATCAGCGGTGAAGTCAGTGTCAGCACCAGGGCGGAGAAGATCACGTCGAAACCACGCTTCCAGTCGGTGTGTGGGTTGAAATTGAGTATGAGCAGATTCCCCAGCGACTGCAGCTCGGAGTGATGCAGACCATAGAGATAGAGGTCGGGCACCAGATAGATGCGCGCCCCCAGGGAACGGCACTCGCGCAAGATGCGAAATATCTTTTTTTCCGCCCGCATCGGCAGGGCGATATAGACGTAGTCAATGTCGTTGACGCTGAGATAGTCCTTGATGCAGGATATGGAGCCGAGCACGGGTTTGCCCATGACGTGCATCTCTTTCTGGTCCTCGATCTTGTCATCGAAAAAGCCAAGCACCTCGATACCGGCCCAGGGCATCGATTCGACCTCTCGAACCAGCTTCACCCCCAAATCTCCCGCGCCGACGATCACCGCCCGCCGAACATTGCGGCCCTTTTCCCGAATCTTGCGCAGCACCTTGCGGGCACCGACATGGACCAGGAAGATAAAAAACGGGGTACTCGTCGACCAGATGGTGAACACCACCCGGGAATACGCCTCGGAAATTTTAAAAATGAAGAAATAAAACAGTAAGATGCCGATCAGCATGCACCAGGCCTTGAGGATGACGAAAAATTCCAGATAGAATTTCCATCCCCGCCAGGAGCGATAAAGCTGAAACGACTGGAAGCTGATGAAGCAGATAGCGAAGGTAATGATCACCAGACGGGAGTAATACGGACTCCACGGCACCTCGTACCAGCGCACGAGCATCGACAGATAGCCGATCACCAGCAAGCAGTCGACCAGGTGCAGAATCCTGGCCATCAGCGAACTCTGTTCGCGAAGGTTGGTTGACAACATATGACAAATAAACCCAAACGACTCAGAAAACGAGTCGTGAGTAGAGTGATTCGTATGAATTATTTTCGGCCCGCCGGATGGAGTCGACAGCTCAAGCACAGTCACATCCGTGCCGTGCTGTCTTTACCTATTGCGCCACCAGGTCTGGTTCATGCTCAAGCTCCTGGCAATCCCGGACGGCAATTTCTTGTACCGTCTGCCCGCCTTGTAACCGACGAGTTTGAGCAAAGAGCGGACAAGAAACTCAACACTCTCGGCATACCGGCGCCTCTGATAGAGTTCGCGCACCCCGGACCGCACATATTCCAGGCCACGATTTTCGGCCCTGCCGAAATCCTCAAAGAGCGAAGATTCCGAGGCATGGAGGACGCCGATATCAAATGACCGACGCAACTCCTGCCAGAGATCGTAATTATGGCTATGGTAAACAGTTGCTTCGCTGACGTAGCCAACTTTAAATCCTTTCTCCAACAATCGCCCCACAGTACAGGTATCCTCGCCAAAAATCAAACCGTTCTTGAAGTAGCCGACAGCTTCCAGGGCACTTTTGCGATAGGCGGCAAAGGAATTGGAAGTGAAGATGGTCTTGATCCCGAGATCGCGTCGATCTTCATAGCAGCGGATAGCGGCGTTTTCCGGATAGTTGAACCGGCGGAGATGGGCGGCGGCAAAACTGGCATCCTTTCCAGGCAGCTGCCTGCCGTAAGTGCTGACCACCTGCTCGTCTTCAATGATCGGCGCCACCAGCCGCTCCAGGGACTGACGGGTGGCGGGAATCGCATCCTGGGTGAAAAAAACCAGAATATCGCCGTGGGCTCTGTTTGCCATCATGGTCCTGGTACCGCCGTGATCGAACTCCTCTTTGGGGATGGTTACCACCTGAGCGCCGTATTCCTTGCAGATCCGGGCCGAATCGTCTCCGGACGACGAATCGACCACCAGGATTTCATCGGGTTGCAAGGTCTGGTAATGGAGCACCGCAAAAAGCTCGCGCAGAGTCGATTCTCCATTGCAGGTTGGTATGATCACAGATATATCCATCTTCTCGGATCCTGCCGGGCTATTACAGCCTAAGCCAGCGCACCGCCAGCAGCTTTAGCAGCGCCTAGACCAAATAAAGCGACGGATGCTTGCGATAGAGCACCATCTCGTTTTCGGCCGCCATCCGCCGTTGCGAGACGGGGATGTTACGCCGCTGCCACTGCCAGCCCCGACAGTGCCAGGCAACGAGCCCCGGCTCGTAGAGCTGCCGTCAGCACTTTTTTCTCAGTCGCAGGGCCACTTCGATATCTTCTCATTCCAATTGGGAATGACGATCTCAAGCAACGGCTCACGACCTGTCATCATCACCGCTCTCGGTCACGGATTGCAGTTTGGAGTTGATCACCCTCGTACATAATAGACAGGCTTGTTCTGAGATTCGTGATATGTTCTGGCTTGCAATTCCGCGAGCAGACCCATGGTTACGAATTGGAAACCGATAAAAATCAACATGATCGCTAACAGCAACAGCGGTCGATCATTGAGCCCAACTCCGAAAAACTGCCGCTGTATGGTCATCACCAGGGCTATCAGAAAGCCGATTCCACCTGAAAATACCCCCATGAGGCCGAAGACCTGGATAGGTTTGGTGGCATAGCTGAGCAGGAATTTTACGGTAAGAAGATCGAGAACCACCCGGATAGTCCTGGAGATTCCATACTTCGACCTGCCGAATCGACGCGGCCGGTGATTCACCTTTACTTCGGTGAAATCTATGCCCATACCACTGGCAATAGCAGGAATAAACCGGTGCATCTCACCGTAGAGTTTGACGTTTTTGATCACATCGCGGTGAAAGGCCTTGAGGGTGCAACCGTAATCGTGGAGGCGGACGCCTGTGGTTACAGAAATAATCTTGTTGGCGATGATCGAAGGCAGCCGGCGATTGATGAAGGTATCCTTGCGGTTATAGCGCCAGCCGGTCACCACATCGTTGCCTTCCTTGAATTTTTCGAGCAACAACGGGATATCGTGGGGGTCGTTCTGCAAATCGGCATCCATGGTGATGATCACATCGCCGCTTGCATAGTCGAACCCCGCGGCCATGGCGGCAGTCTGGCCGAAATTCTTTCTGAAATGTGATCACCGTTACCCTCTCGTCGCATGCATGGATCTTTTCAAGCAGGTCCAGACTAGAATCGGTACTGCCGTCATCCACAAAAACGATCTCATGCTCTTCCTCGAGTGAACTCAGAACCTCTTTAAGCTCTTCGTAGAGCATCTTGATATTCTCTTCTTCGTTAAAAAGCGGAATTACCACAGAAACTAACACAAGATCATCTCCATTGGATTTCAAGTTACGGGTCGGAATTATCATGCTCACCAGTTCCTTCCCCTCTGCTGTCACAAGATTGCTATCCTTAATACGTATCCTGCCAACACGCAAACATATTCTATCTTTGCCCCGTGGGACCTCCCCCCGGGTTCATTTAGGTAAAGCGTACTTCTCGCTGATCAGATGCACCTCAAAGCATGCTCGGGCTACGGGGAACCACGCCATCTGTGGATGTCAACTCGTTGTGAAGACTGCGATAGGAATGATACGTTCTGAGAACAGGGGGAGGGGTTCCGGGCAAATTGGGGAACAAAAATTATAATGTTGCCATCCTTAAATGGATTGGCTAGGTTAGTTCCGTCCATAAACGAGATTTTTTGTTCTAAATCGAGGCGCGCTGGTAAATTCAACTTGAGAGATTTACTTAATGTTCCAAGGTTTAGTTTTGTCGGCACAACGAAGAGCTAGGGAGAAATAGCCGTCAATCTTGCTGGCATTGCTATACTACTTTAGGGAGAATATATGCAGAACTTCAAGACGTTATCTCTTTTCCTTCTCATTGCTTCCGCTCTGCTGGTACAGCCGCTTTGTTCATGGGCCGGCGATACTGAGATGGAGCTCCAAGTTGACAAGGGTGATATCGTCTGGAGCCAGAGCGATATCACCGGCAAACAAATCTACTACAGCACCTATAGTAACGTCAACAGTTCTTGGAGCACACCCGTCAAAGTGTCGAGCGACACCTACCGAAATGGCTATCCGGTAGTAGATGCAGGCAAGGATGGCAGCAGATGGCTGGTCTGGGTGGCCGGCTCAGGCAACTCCTATATGCTCCGTTATTCCATCGAGACAGAAGGAAGCTGGTCGAACGCGGCCACCATTCCTTCCCCGCTGCAGGTGAATCTCGCTCCTTCGGTGGTTGTCGATAGTTCTGGGGTGGCATGGGTTGCCTGGTCCGGTAATAACGGCGGCCAGGACGAGATCTATAGCAGCTCGTATCAGGATGATGCCTGGACCACTCCGGTACAGGTGAACGCTACAAACCAGGTCCCGGACATCCTCCCGGAAATTACAATCAATGCCAATGGAAATCCACAAGTGACTTGGCAGGGGTTCCGCAACGGAGATTACATGCACCTGCGGAGCACCTGGGACGGCAAGGCCTGGTCAACTGAATCACAGGTGGAGTCGACCGCAACTCAGTCGAGCTCGACACCAACGTCGTCAGCTACGGCTTCTTCCCAAAAAACCGCTTCCCAGGCGTCCAGATCAGCGAGAATGTCCACATCAATTAATGGTTCCATATCCAATATGCCCAGGTTCATAAAGCGGCCAGAAAAGGCCTACTTGCGAGTCTATAAGTCGGTGGTGGTAAAGTAGAGGTTGATCTACATTTGCCGCCCGGAAATTGTCGGCAACGCGGCTCGAACCGGGACAAATACATCAAGAATATGCCAATACAAGGATTCAACACAAATAATGAAAAGGATAACATCGAGCTTTTATACTCTCTTTGCTTTTGTATTCCTGCTCTGCCAGCATGTGCCGCTCGCCAACGCCACTGATATCATCGTCACTTTCGGTGATTCGATAACTTACGGCTATCTCTCTGTTCCCTATTCCACCTATTTACAGCAAAAAGTCGGAGCCAAGGCCACGGTAATCAACGAAGGAAAGGGTGGAGAAGTTACAGGTAACGGCACCAGCCGAATCTCCAGTGTTTTGAACAGTGATCACCCGAATTATATCCTGATAATGGAAGGCGCCAACGATGCCGACCAAGGTCGTTCCCCCTCCACTATAGCTTTTAACCTAGGCGTGATGATCGATAAGAGCGAGGCGGCCGGAGCCACACCAATCATTTCCACGATAACCCCGGATACCAGGTTTAAGCTAGTGCTTTCCATTCCCGATGACTACAATACGGCGATTAAGGCGTTAGCATCCCAGAAGGGGATCAAGGTGGTGGATTCTTACGCTGCACTCATCAACAACTGGCCGAATCTCAACGTCGACGGACTCCACCCCAATCCGGCCGGCCAACAGATCCTGGCCGATGTCTTCTATGACGCCCTACCTTATGGTTCTGGTGGAGATTCCGGCGGTGGCGGCGGTCACTGCTTTATTGCCACCGCCGCCTACGGCTCGGGCCTTGCCTCCAATGTTATTCTTCTCAAGCGGTTCAGGGACAGGTTCCTGCTGACCAACCGACCCGGCACCGCCTTTGTGAAACTCTACTATCATTATTCGCCGCCCATCGCCCATTACCTCGCCAGGCATGACTTCTGGCGGGCGGTGGTGCGGGTGTTGCTCTATCCCCTGGTGGTACTGGCCTATGTGATGCTCCATACCGGCCTGCCCGCCCGTCTGACTATCCTGGTAGCCATTCTTCTATCTATGACCTGGGCAATAAGGAAGGTGGTGAGCAGAAGACGGCAGGAATCATAAAGCAAGAAAGGACCCGATTCCCCAATCTGCCAGAATATGCGAAAAATGTTGCGGCTGTGACGCTTTTGAGCCATGCCATTCCCCCCATATGACACCTACCCGGGCTATAGGGAGCGGGACCGACGTTGCGGGCCTGCTCCCCTATTCCACTCTTCTCCAATGTATCACCTGCCCGGTGGTGAAGCCCCCAGCCCGCCGGGTACCGTACCGTTCTTCATGCCATGAAAAAGATTTTGGCAGAGTAGAGCTGACATCTCCTTTTTCGCCTACAAATACAAGAAAGGCATGTAAGCAATTTGCTACCACTTTCGAAAAAGACGAGACTAGCGGCAATGCCACGAAAATCACCTGGAAAATGCAGCCGCTGGAGAATACAACCGATAGTTTTCCGGGAGTGTACTGCCTGCGGACAAGCCAATAGGACTGGGACGAATCATTATTGGCACACCTATATTATGTTGACAGATCTTGAGGCGGTAATCCGTTTGCTGAAATGAGAACTTCGCCTACAGTCAGCGATCCCAATACAACCTATGGAAATGTGGGACAGATAACCAATATCATGAATACACTCAAATACTTAGTGACATTTCTTATTGTTGTCTTGTTGGTATCCAATATTGTCGGACGGCTGTATGTGTTGCATATTTATTCAATCAATTTGAATTTAATACTCTTATCTTTTGCAATTGTTTTCTGGCTCTTTCAAAAGTATTCCTTTGCAAGGAAAACTTGCTTATTGGTCCTCGGATTATCACTGCCTCTTTATGGTTTCCAATCATATACAATATATAGCGGTATATTTGAGCTTTTTGTCGCATTTCTTTGTTGTTGTCTTTTATTTCATTTGATAATAAATAAAAAATTTGCATTGTGCGAAGGGCTGACGGTTAAATACCTTAGCGGTTTCCTGTTCCTGACATTGACCTCAGTCTTATTGCTTCCAGTATTAAGATTTACCAACACTATTCTACTTTGGGGGCCTTTGGATTTCGGTAATGCGCTTTTCACTGCTACCCCGGATAATCCGCTGTACGCTTTGGCTTCTGCCAACAGGCTGCTGGTATTTGCTGTTTTCATTGTCTTATTGAGCAGGACTGAAAAGGCAGATAGATATTTCCAAATGGTATTCCTTGGGTGTGGCTGTAGTGTCTTGGTTGCATGTTCCATAGGATTATTGAATCACTATGGGCTCATTTCGTTGGAATGGTATCGGCCTCAGTTCGCCGGTGGCCGTCTCCATTCAGTTATTGGTAATCCAGGGTGGTTTTCCGAATATGTTCTTATATGCTTTCCTTTTGTTTTGCTGATCTTATCCAGGCTGAAAGGAAAGGGAGTCAGAGCCCTTGTTTTTTCCTTATCTTTGCTGCTGATCGGGGCTAGCCTCTTGTTGACAGGTTCTCGAACCGGCTGGCTTATATTTCCGGTTGCTGCCACTTGCTGCTATGTAATTTTGCAGATTTGGGGTGGAGAAGGGATTACCTGGATGAAGGTAAAAAAGAGTTTCTTGCATGTCGGTATCGCAGCTCTAGGCTTCTGTATACTCGGCGGGGCGGCTTTTTGGGTATCAGGCCAGGGTCACATTGACGGAATTCGAGGCGGAAGCAATCTCTCCCAGGAACGGTATATAATTCAGCGTATTAGAAATATTGCGAATCCGTCGGTGAGGTTGAAAATTTGGCATGAGAGCATGGCGCTGTTGAGTGAGAGTCCCTGGTTTGGGTTGGGATATGAGACCTATCGATGGCATCAAGATGTCATGATGACGGTACCATCTTCCAAATATGCACAGCATCGACAAACCATCAATGACTGGGATACAGCCCATAATTTTTATATTCAGCTGCTGCTGGACAATGGTATTTTCGGTTTGATTCTGTGGTCAACGCTGACTGGTCTTGTAGCTGTATTTCTCCTACGAGATGTTCGTTTGCATCATAATATGAATAGCGCCATCCTTCTGATTGCCTTATTTATTTTTCATTTATACGGTATTACCCAAGCAATGCAATATATTGCTCCTATTTATTTTCTGGTGTTTCTTATCATCGGTTATGTCATACAACTTGAAAACAAGGCTGGTAAAATAGTGATAAAACGGCTGGGAGAGTATGGTCTTTTCTTCATTTATTTAGTAGTGGGCGTAGGAGCCATAACCTATGCACTGAATTTCGAATCCCGTAATCTTGCAGATCGTTATAAACTGTCAAATTATGGCGTCGAGAGGGGTGCTGAACGATTCAAGGGTTTCTATAAAAAAGAGAACTGGGGAAAGAAAGGGGTTTTTCGTTGGACTGGAAAACAGGCAGAAATTGAATTCAGCCGAGAAGGAACTGTTCAGTTGGATTATGCTTGTTATGCACCCCGGCTGGAACAGGCGCCAATAACAGTTGATGTGAGCTTAAGTGGTCGATTAATCGATCAATATACATTTCGAAAAGGTGAAACCGTTACCAGGAACTATTCTATTTATTCCAATATCTTGCCTGCCACGCTAAAATTCAAAGTATCCAGAACCTGGAACCCGAAACGCGAGCATTTGAATTCAGATACCAGAAATCTGGGAATTGCTGTCAGCATGGTCCGTTATCGTACTGCACTGCAAGCTATTCCCATAAATCGTTCCAGGTTAAAGGCTGAAAGCTCACGATAACCCTGACCGAAGGCTTGATGACAACCATCCCTTATTTTGAAAATCTGCCAAGAGGCTGTTAGTGCCGGACGATTGTGCTCCGCAATGCATCGAAATTTATGAAAATTGTTATAGATACCAGTGTACTGGGCTTAGCTCAACTTTATGAAACCGCGAGAACCGGTATCTATCGAACGATTAGTAGCCTGTCGCAGGAATTGTTGACACGCAGCGAATTGGAGCTGTGCTACTGTTCCCGGTCTTCTCTTCAGGTCAACATGCTGACGGATGCCTATTTCCATGAGCGAGGGCTGGGCGACAGGGCATTTCCCAAGAATGGCGCGGAAAGGCTCCTGGCCGCACTGGCCGGAACCCCTAAGACCACTGAGAACGATAGTGTTGTCGCCAAGATTTTTTCCCGTCTCTATCGTTGCTCACAGACCTATAGGATGGGGGGCACGGCCGACATATTTCATTCCATGTACTCCGCTCTTCCACGATTTCGTTTCGCTCCTCGACCGATTCGGATGATGACCATCTACGATATCATTCCCCTTCTTCATCCCGAATATTTTGCTGATGGCTTTGTCGAACAATTCAGACCCATTGTCGAATCGTTTTCGCCACAACATGATTTTGTCATCACCATATCCGAATCGACGAAAAACGATATCTGTTCCTACTTTAACATGGATCCAAGACGGGTATTTGTGACCCCCCTGGCTGCCTCCCCCCAGCTGTATCATCCGATTTCCGATAGCCGGCTGATCAATGCCGTGAAACAGCAGTTTGCCATTCCCCGGGGGCGATATTTTCTTACCTTGGCAACGGTCGAAAAACGCAAAAATCTGGCGACATCGATCGAAAGTTTTCGCAAATTCTCCACGAACCCGGCTGTGCCGACCTCTCTTTCGTTCTGGTGGGCACGCGCGGCTGGAAGGTTCAGGACGTTATAGGCGAGATTGATGATGATCCGTTATTGCGAAGCAGAGTAGTGTTTACAGGTTTTGTTGCCGATCACTATTTACCTGCGATTTACAGTGGGGCAGAGGCATTTGTCTATCCTTCCTTGTATGAGGGATTTGGCCTGCCTCCCCTGGAAGCCATGCAGTGTGGAGTTCCGGTGATCTGTTCCAATACCAGTTCACTTCCTGAAGTGGTTGGTGATGCCGGAATTCTCGTTGATCCTCAAGACTCCGATCAGATCGCCCAAGCGATGCTGTCATTGCTGTCGAACAGAGAGATGCACAGGGCCTTTATTCGCCGCGGGCTCGAGCGGGCCGCCCTTTTTTCCTGGAAGAATTGCGCAGACAAGACCATCTCCGGGTATCATACAGCCTGGAACGGTCGCTGATTTTCGGATGAAACCGATGCGGGTACTTATTGACTATCAGATCTTCGCCTTGCAAAATATCGGAGGAATTTCCCGATATTTTGTTGATCTGGCAGAGAAATTGCCACGATGCTGCATGAAGATGGAGACAACTGTCCTGGCGCCACTTCACATAAATGAATACCTTAGCGCCAGCGAGGTCAAGGCTGTAGGCGAAAAATATATGATTTTCGGGGAAAGCATCATGTATTGCCTGCTCTCAACCGTATCATCAGCAATCTTCTTCTGCAGACGATGTCAGTTGACATTATCCATGAAACATATTACTCACGACACGCATTGTCCATTCGTGTACCTCGCGTACTTACTGTATATGACATGATTCATGAGCGCTTTCCCGATCTGTTCCGCGGATTTGATCAGTGGATTCCGCAGCACAAAGCCGCTGCGGTATCTTGAGCCGATCATATCATAGCCATCTCCCAGAATACCAAAGCTGATCTGATTGCTTATCTAGCTGTGCCGGAAGAGAAGATAACCGTAATCCCCCTGTACACCTCCTTTGACGCCATTCCCATCTCTTCGAAGCGGATCAACGAACGGCCCTATCTTCTCTATGTGGGACTGCGAAAAGGGGTCAAAAATTTTTCCAGATTGCTTGAGGCATTTGCGCGATCACACAGCCTGCGCCAGGAATTCGACCTCATCTGTGTTGGGGGGGGGGATTTTCGGCCATTGAATCCCAGGCTATCCACTCTCTCGGTCTAGAAAATCTGGTGCATCATTTCCGGGCAGATGATACCATCCTCAAGTCGCTCTATAGCAATGCAACCCTGTTCGTCTATCCCTCCCTCTATGAAGGATTCGGCCTTCCATTGCTCGAAGCGATGCGTTGCGGCTGTCCCGTGGCATGCAGCAATACGAGTTCCATGCCGGAGATTGCCGGAGATGCTGCAGCATATTTCGATCCCGAGAATGAAGAGGAAATGCGTACAATCCTCGAAAGGACCGCATCGTCCGAAGAAGCCCGCACACGCTTGCGGAGTCGCGGATACCGGAGAGAAAAGCTGTTTTCCTGGGAGGCATGTGTGGAGAAGACCGCAGCCGTCTATCACCGTCTGCAATAAAAGCATGAAAGAGTCATCAGCGAAAATACCTGGTCAGCCGCTTGTCTCGATTATCACCGTCGTCCTCAACGGCGAATCGACTCTGCGACAGACCATGGACAGTGTCCTGCAACAGAGCTATGGAACGATAGAATATATCGTCATCGATGGAGGATCAAGCGATGGCACCGTTGCCCTCATCCGAGAATATGAAGCCCATCTTGCCTTCTGGAAAAGTGAAGCCGACAAGGGCATCAGTGATGCCTTGAATAAAGGCATTCAGCAGGCGCGCGGAGAGATTATAGGCTTGCTTAACGCCGGGGACTGGTATGAACCGGACGCGGTCAAGACTGTCGTCGATGCCTTTCTGGCAGATCAGGAAAGAGGTGTTGTCTGCGGATCAATGCAGTTTTGGAAGGGCAACAGGCGGGAGTATCTGTGTCGTTCAGTCCCGGAACTGCTGGAGCACGATATGAGCGTTACCCATCCGACCTGCTTCGTTCGTGCCGATGTCTATGAGCAGGTAGGTCCCTATGCGGATGAATATATGCTGGCGATGGATTACCACATGTTGCTGCGTATACATAAGCACGGTTATAAGATCATATCGCTTGACAGCATTCTCACCAACATGCGCCATGACGGCCTTTCCGAGCAAAACTGGATGGCCGCGCTTGGCGAAACCCATCGGGCCAGAACCGAGTTGCTTGACAGCTCATTGTTTACCTCGTCCTGGTATCTCCATTTTCTTGGAATAAAGCGCCGGATCCGCATTATTATTGAACGATTGGGCTGGGAAGGAGTGCTTCGGTTCTATCGAGGTCGTATTGCCCTGGTTCGGAAAACAAAAGAATAATGAGCGGAAAATCATGAATGGGATAGCACCATCTCCTTTTCTCTCGATCCTTATTCCTTTGTATAATTGGGATATTGGGGAATTATTGCAAAAGATCCACGACCAGGCCATGGCCTTGCGGGAAAAGAGTGAAATTGAGATCCTGGTATTCGATGATGGTTCAACCAAGCTCTTCGGTGCCGAGGCGAAAGCGCAACAACTCTCCCTGGTACGATATCAGGCCCTGACCCGCAACAGCGGACGCGCGGCCATCCGCAATCGGCTTCTTGAACACGCTCGTGGTGAGTATGTCCTTTATCTCGATGCTGATATGCTGCCGGATAACGATACCTTCCTGCAACACTATATCGAATATGCAGAAAAGGGCTGTGATATCATCTGCGGAGGAATAAGCTATGCGCAGAATATCGAGAAGGGGAACGAGTCTTCCTTTTATCTTTATAAGAGTTTAAAAACAGAGGCACTGTCGGCAAAGCAGCGAAGTCGCACCCCCTGGCGCTATCTTTTTACTTCCAACATACTGTTGCGCCGCAAGATTGCTGAGTCTGTTCGCTTTGACCCACGATTCACCGGCTATGGGTTTGAAGACATAGAGTGGGCCTTGCGACTGGCAGACTCCTATTCCCTCACCCATATCGATAATACCTGCTCCCATATGGGGCTAATGACGAAGCGTCAGGCATTTGCCAGAATGCGTGATTCCACAGAAAATTATGCCTTGCTTCTCGCTCTGCATACTGCGAAAACAGCTTCGAGCAGTGGTGCCAAAATCAGCGGTATCCTGATGAAACTGCCCTGCTCCATTCTGCGGGGTATCGACACACTGCTGGCAAGGCTCTTTTCTCTACCATGGAATCCGCTTTCGCTTGTGTTGTTTCAATGCGATAAGATGGTATTGCTGGCGCTCCAACGAAAAAACAGGAATTTAAGCATCTTCCAAGACCCCTAGATTTTTTTGATCTCGATTCTATCCAACTCAAGGGTCACCGAATCGGTAAAAGCCAAATGAAAACTGAGATCTTCGGAGTGCTCTAAATCAAATTCAATGCTTTTCCCGGTGAATACATCAGTAAGTTCACCAACGGAAACATCGCGTCTGGCAAACGTTTTACCATTCTCTCCGTTTGTGACTGATATGACGGCCGCAACTTTCGAAGATTCAACATTATTAATATTTTTCCTTCGTATATAGTAGGTAGCCTGATACCGCCCTTTTGGATACATCCTGTTTGGCCCATACACCATATCTCCTCTATGACTTACACCGGCCAAGGATTCTACTGCCTTACCGCCTGACGCATCCTTTTCGTATACCACTTCTCCTGTATCACCTGCCATTCTTTCGGCTTCTATCAGGTTAAGCGGTAGATAATCGCCCTGTTTATACACCGTGATTTGTTCAACCTGTATACTTCCATGGCCATGATAGAAAACGCGAAACTCCAGCATGGAATTTTTCTGAAGAGAAAAGTCGAGGTATTTACTACGGAAGGAAGTAGTGTTTTGTCCGCCTTGCAATTCCGATTGTGCTAGGGCGATCTGTTTCCGATCATCCAAAAAACTCATCACCTCAATTCTGGCAATGCTTTGTGTTGAATCCGCAGTATCGGTTCCAGATGATTCACCGCTATCTTTTTCTGTCCTGTAAGTAAAATAACACCGATATTTGCCAGGAGGATACACTATATAAGGGCCGTAGAGTAAAAATCCAGGCTTATCCTTGCCCTCGATGGCCTGATAGACTTTATTCCCGCCTTTACCCTGAGCAACTTCACCCACTTGCTGTCGCATGCGGTTATGGTTTGCACTATAAATGTCCGGCATGACATACCATGCTTTTTGCTTATCGTCAATTTTGACGTCCACATTATCTTTAACACGAAAAAGATACAGATTTTTCTTAGGTATATCTTTTTCTTTTAAATGCATGACATTATCTATATTTATAAACTTCAGATATGGAGAATTTTTCAGTCGCCTGACGGTGGTTAAAGGGCCATATGGGCTAACCTTCCCTGTAAAGATATCCGAGTTATTATGAACCGTGATATATTGTACCTTCATTTTCTTCAGCAATTCATATTGTTTTCTGCCAAGCATACCTCGGTTTAAATCCTGTAACGGTTTGAAAACCGTTTCAATGTAGTCTTTGCGTACCAGGGGGCTATATCCGTTTACTCGAGGCACCCTGTCATACATAATATAGTGCTCATACAATGATGACTGATGAGAATCTCCCGGCCATAAAGGGATTTCAAGCAAGAGACCGTCTTTTTTTATATTATTCTTTACATAGGTATAAATGCTCTGTCCACGATCCAGTATTGATATACTCATTGGCTCAAGGACCTTATACTCGTTGAACATCAGAACAACAGCCAAGATGAGAAGAAGGACTGAGACCGATATTCGTTTGGTCTTTTCTTGCACGTATTTAAAAATAAATCCCATAATAACGGCCATCGCAAATGACGACAGCAAGATAATTCGATCGGACACCCTGGGATAGTTAAAATACGGAAGATAATTATACAAAAGAAGATACAGAGAGGAATTGCCGAAAGCTAATCCCAAAGAGAGGAGATAGCAAAAAAAGGCCACAAAGAGGAAAAATATAATCAAGATATCGTTTTCCCGTGTGTCCGTCGACGAGTTTCTTTTCCCAAAAGCTGACCAAACAAACACGCTGCCAAATAAAAAGAAGGAAACAGCTTGAACTGCCCCTATATAAACATTTCTTGTGGCAGTGAAAATATCCGCGATTTGAGCTGAAAATAACTTTACATCATGTAATGACCGTCCACCCGCAACTATCGTTCCCGAAAACTTATCTGTATTGGCCATCCGTACCCAGACAACAACGTATGCAATTGCCAGGATCATTGGGATAATGGGCAATAGCTGTTTTCTATTATCCACAAGCGTACGGTAAAGGTTTGTTGCCATGGAAAGCAAATATTTTCTGAGCAAGACCAATTTGGCAACTATGCTCAGAACAAAAATTGAACATAGAACAACCGTGGTATCGGGAAATAAGTTGATGAGAGGCAGGAAAGAGAGCGGAATACAAACATACAAAGGCAGCAATGATGCGGCCTCAATTGCAAGGCTTTGGCGCAACGACAAATCAGCCAAGCGCTGATTAATAAAGGCGAAAAGAAGCGAATACAGTATCGGTATGACTGGGTAGAGTACTACCGTCAACCAAAACGATGAGGTGATAAGGGGCTCTTGATCACGAAATGACCAAAAGACGCTGCTGTATACGATGGCAGCCAGACCACTACCTGCTGCAACCAAAAGCGAACGACGACATGACCACCCTGTGATTTTTTCAGGTTTAAGGATACCCTCAGGTGATCTGATAAAATGAAATGGAGTAAGAGTTATCAACCTGACTGGTATGTATGCGCACAAAACAAAGACATGTAATAGAGGAGATGGGGTTCCAGCATTGAAAGCGCTATAAAACCTAAACCGGCAGCAGTACCATAGGTTACGCTCCTCGATCTAATTCCCTTTTCCAAGAAAAAAAGAATCAAGGGATAGAGAAAGCAGGCGTAACCATACATGCCACCTCCGGTGATCCCGCTAATTCTAATTGGCATCAAGGTGAAAAGCAATGCCCCCAAAAGTGCACCGAACCGGTTGTTGCTATAGAGCAGAACCAGGAGGTACATAAATGTCCCGGTCAATACATAGGAACTGACGACAGTGCAGTTATAGGCAGCAACTTTGCCGAGAGGGCTGAATAGAATATAGAGAAAAGCCAGAGGAAAGGTAGTTAGACCCGTGCTGGCATGACTAACCAACATATTGAATTCATAAGGATTAGTGTTAAATGGCACTAACCCCAGAATATTTTCTTTCACCAGCCAGAACCAGTACATAAGTTGCAGCTGATCTCCGGACCGGTTCCAGGTCAAATGTCCTCCGGTGGATTTGAGAAGGACACCGTTATCGAAATACTTTATAAGTGGATACGTCGAAACGATAGCCAAGACAAGAAAGAGGAGGCAGATCCCCAATATCTCATACCATTTTTTACCCATTCATCCCCTCGATAAACTCTATAAGCTGTGGTCTGATGGCCTCAGGCAAAAACTGATTTCTACGTTTTCGCTGAGCCGCCAGGACCGTATCCCGGATAGAGGGATCATGAATGAGCGATCTTGCAACAGCCGCCAGGGAATCCCCTTTCTCTTTATCCGTAAAAAGAAGTCCGCCTTTCCCCAAGGTCTCGGGAACGGCTGAGCTTTTATAAGCAAAGACTGGAATATCAAACCACATTGCCTCAATCAGCGGTACTCCGAACCCTTCGTGTTCACTCATTGACCAAAAAAGATGAGCGCAACGGTAACAGGCATGGAGCTCAGTATCCGGTATCTTCCCTGTGAACATTACATCGTCTTCCAAGCCCAAATCAGCAATCTTTCTCTTCAGACCCTGGTAATATTTCTCTTCGTCGGCAAATCCTCCCACCAGAATTAACCGGGCATTGCCATACATCGACAGGTATTCAGCAAAGGCTTCCAGCAAATGGAGCTGGCATTTATTGGCCACGATTCTGCCGACGAAGAGAATATTGTCCTTGCCATCCTGTAACCTGGCCATCATATTCGGCGCTGCAGGAATGTTCCACTTTTCAGGAGAGATACAGATAGGTAATACCGAAGGATTGCAGAAACCGGAAGCTTCCAGATCGTCTGCATTGAATAACGAATCACCGGCGCTCACCGGAAAATGTCGGGCCAATCTGCCAAGATCCGCCAAACCCTGCTCAAGTTTTTCAGCAAGCGTGGGATCGACATCACGAATCAGTTGGGGAGGCGTGATATTGTGATAGACAAGTGATTTGGGACCGGGATGATTAATTACAAACTCCGTCAATCCTGAACCAATAGAATGATGATAGATGAGGCCGTATTCCCCTTTTATCCCCTTCCCTATTTCAAAGAGCCTGGCCTCATGGGTCATTGATGGGTCAAGGGCTTCCGCGAAGATTTCGGATTTGTATCCAAGATCCTTGAGAAAATCGCGGATAAGCATTGCCTGATTGCTTATGGCATCCCCGTAGGCAAAGCCGGGTGTCAATTGATGGATCGCCGGAACGGCGGGGATACAGTACTCACTCTTAGCGGTCGAAGAGCTGGAGGAGTCGAGCCCGAGGACATGTTCGTAGCGATCGATTACCGAATCCCATGCTGCGTATTGACGTGCATATTCATGACCAAGACCTCCGATCTTGATCAGCTCCGCTTCTTCTTTATGGCCAATTTCGTGAAAAAGCCGGCTCCACTCCTCAACGCTGTCAGCCAACCAGCCGCCGTCGGCCGCCTCAACAGCCATTGACGTGGCCAGGCACCGGCGATGAGCGGCCACCGGCCTGCCATGGAACCAAGCCTCCATGATCACCCTGGAGTAACTCTCATTCTTGCTGGGCTGAAAGAGAGCCACGCAATTGGCCAGCAGTGCCTCCTTATCCTTCTCCGAGACAAGGCCGAGATCGAAAACACCTGCCAAGCCTGCGCCGAACTGGCCCTCGCCCGGACCGGCAATGACGAGATTCAACCTGCTCTCGGGATGATGCAGACGAAATCTTCGAAATGCCTCCACCAACATGGTCGTATTTTTGGTGGAATCCCGTCGGCCAAGGCAAAGTATGTAGGACGAATTGGCCAGATCGATGCCGGTGACCTGCATGGGTAGTTCGGCTCGAGCAAGGCCCAAGTTTCCACACCGACACCGACTACCGTGCCCTTGCCAATGATTCCGGGTCCAAAGAGATCGTGAGCCAACTGTTCCTCCCCCAACGAATTGTACAGAACGCCTTGGCATTTCCGGACACACTGCTCGACTTCGGGCAAATAGGCATACACTTCATTGTGAAGACATGGCTGCAACCAGGCTTTGCCGCTAACCAGGGGAAGTCCGTTCAGAATGATCCCGTACAAGTAGGGCATGAAGATGAAACAATGATATTTCTTGGAATTTCGTTTCAGATATCGCTCAAGTGCAACGGAGTTTATATTCTCGGCAATAAATTGCTCCCTGGTCCCAAAGGTGAAGGGATTCACTCCCGGCCGCAGATCTTCCGGTGGTACCGCCAGTCCGTAACAGTTTGCCCTACTGAACATTTCGCCGTTTCTTTTATCCACCTTGAAACGACGTACAACCAGATTGCCCATCCGTTCTGATCCCGCCGGCAGGTGATTGATCGACCAGTCCTCCAGAAAGGCGGCACAACAGGTAGTCAGAACCTCGATTTTGTGCCCCCGATCGGCAAGACGGTTAGCAACCTGCCATGCAAGCTGCTCCGCTCCGCCCTTGAGATTTTCACCGAACCAGGGAATAACCAGTGCGATTGTAGTCATGCTTTGTAACCGATAATGCAATAATCTCTGGCACAGGATAAAACCTCATTGAGGCGCGCTGCAAGCTGTGGGGCTTCAGCGGAAGGCAGGCACTGCCCCTCCTCGTGGGGGTGAAGAAAAAGAAGTTCAACATTGCAGAAGCCGCGGTATTCCATGAGAAATTGATGCGTTTCCGGATAAAGCGGTCGCAAATGGGTCGGATCGCCCAGAAGTTGCAGCTGCCGACCAGCAGGTTTCGCGGATTGGGCGTCTCAAAAAGGGCGACACCGCCGGGCTTCAGGACCCTGACACTCTCATCGAAGAGCGCGATACGGGTATCCAAGTCGAGATGTTCTATAAGATGGAAGGACGTGATAGCCCCTAGACTCCTGTCGGGCAACGAACGTAGATAGGTCAGAGCATCCATCTTTTCAACGCTGAATCCTCTCTGTGCGCAGTCCTGCACCAAAACGTGGTTGAGATCCACTCCCCGGGCAACCAAGCCTTTATCCTTCATGATTTCCAGCCACTCACCGCGACCACATCCTATATCAAGGATTTCCCTTCCTGAAACTCCAGCACCGGATTGTTCCATAATCGGCACATACTCCAGCAACCGTTCACGGATCTCTTCCCGGGTTCCACGAAACTGATCTTCGAAGGCGAGGTAAAGTGGATCTAAAATATCGGGCAAACGCTCGAAATCGTGATTCACTAAACGATCACCGGAGGTGGACGTCTGCTGACTGCGCAACTCTTCCAGGAGAATGGCCACACGCCGCTCCTGGGTCACCAATCCAGTTTTCAAATAACTGATAATAGAGGATTTTTCGGCAATCCTCCGGTCGTATTCCTCGAGCTTCCTGTTCAATTGGCTTACCTGAGACGACAATTGGGCGGCATCGCGGTTCATGTCACGAATACCGTCGAGCGTAATACGAAGAGCGTGAAGAATGGCGCTGTTGAAATTTCTTTGGGGAATGGTGATAACCCGCCCTAGATAGATGATGACTTTGCCCAGCAATTTCGCCATCTTTCTAACAATACCACGATAATTCAACATGGAGGTGACTTCCGCGCCGGCATTGACATTCTGTTCAGCCACCTTCAGCGTTTCCGTCAATTGCCCCCAGGCATAAGGATCATTGATTGCAACTTCGGCCGGATGTCCGACGACTTTGTGTTCCTGTTGGCCCTTTCGCTGTAATTTCAGCTCTAATCCCACTTTTTCAAGGAGTTGGTTGATGTCAATTTCAGGATTATTGCTTTCCAGCATGCTTCACTCCTCTCAGATATTGGCAGAAACTTTGGTTATTTCAATAGTGGCGGGGAGAGCGGCTACTCCAACGAAGAACGGTTCCCGACCGGCTATTACCTGTATTGCCAGGCACCTGTCCCACCAGTCACAGTTCTCCTCCAGGTGGGAATCGCCCCCGTGTACGGCAACACAGATGGAATAGTTACCGGTCCCCACATTGAGGGGAAGGTGAAAATGAAAATCGAAACAATCCTCTTCCTCCACCTGCATCATCCGATGGCCAAGGTGACAGGTATTGGTGCCATAGACGTCATTCCCCATCCTATCGCGGAGCACAAATCCAACAGTCGGATCAGCCATCTGCTTATAAAAGGCAACGGTACAGCGCAGAACCACATCCTCACCAACCTGAACCGTGCGGACCGATTGTCCGTTGGCACCGGTAATATCCACATCGATAATTCGTGCGTTGCCGTTGCCGGACCTGGTTGAAATCCCTCCCCCTTCCCCGGTAACTTGACGAATCTCTACTTCATTATCTTTCCGGGCAATCACCGAATTATAATAATCGAGAACACTTTCAGGAGCACCGTCCTTAACGATGGTGCCGCCATCAAGTAAAATTGCCCTGTTGCACAAGGACTTCACCGCCCCCGGGATCATGAGAGACAAAAAGCAGGGTTGTTCCCCGATCACGGTATTCACGAATCCGGCTGATACACTTGTGCTGAAAATAGGCGTCGCCAACCGACAGCGCTTCATCCACGATCAGAATCTCGGGCTGGGTGACAGTTGCGGCACTGAAGGCCAAACGCACCTGCATGCCGGTGGAATACACCCTTACAGGCTGATCCAGATAGTCTCCAAGCTCGGAAAATTCGCGGATATCCTCGATGAGTTCATGGGCTTCCTCGCTGCTGTAGCCCATCATCTGGCAGGTCATCAGGGCATTGATACGGCCGGAAAAGTCCTGGTGAAATCCCATGCCCAGCTCGAGCAGAGCAGCTACCCGCCCCTGAATCTCGATACTTCCTTCATTGGGAACAGATGTTCTGGTCAGGAGTTTTAATAAGGTGGATTTTCCGGCACCATTTACGCCAATGATGCCTAAAGCGGCCCCTCGCTCCACCTCGAAGCTCAAATTACGCAATACCCAGGTCGCAGTATGAGCCTGGTGTTTTCCCATGCTGAGCCATTCGCTCAATCTGGCCCAGCGGCTGGAATACCGTTTGTACTTTTTTCCCAAATTATGAACGCGTATCTGGCAACTCACAGCTCATCCACCATCTCATCCGCCAACCGATGAAACACCACAAACCCGCTGATCAGGGCAATCGACGCTCCAGCCAAATGTGGCAAAAATTGTGTTAAATCAGGCCATCTTCCATAGAGAATAATGGCCTGATAGGCCTGCACAAATGCCGTCATGGGATTGAAGGCCAGCAATCCCTGGGCCTTTTCCGGCAACATGTTAGCCACATAGACAATAGGGGTGTACCAGAACCAGAACTGGATGATAACATTGATAAATTGTCCGACATCCCGAAAAAAGACATTTACACTGGCGAGAAGTATGCCAAAACCTATGACAAACATCTGCTGGATAACCAGCAGTGGAATATAGCCCAATACAACCCAGCCGGGAAAACGACCGGTAATAAGGAGAACTATCAGAAATAGACCGAAAATTATCAGGAAATTAATGGTGGCGGAACAGAACACTATAACAGGAAGTGTAGTCCTGGGAAAACTGACCTTTTTCAGCAGTGCTGCCTGTTCGATGAAGATATTGGGGAACCGGTTGAGCAATTCGACAAAATAGATCCAGGGCAGCAAGCCTGCACAGACAAAGAATCCGTAGGCCATGGGATCATCAATTCCCGGCAGTTTGGCGCGCATCACCCGAGAAAAGATCACGGTGTAAATGGTAATCATCACCAATGGGTTGAGGATAGACCAGATACTGCCGAGCAGCGAGCCCAGGTAACGGCTGCGAAACTCCCGGGCCACCATGCTGGCCACGAACCCTCTGTAACACCAGAGCGCAAAGAGTCGTCCTTTGAAACCTCTCATACGTACAGTTAGCAAAATTATTGGTTAAAGAATTAAGATTGCCGTTACCGTTCACCAGGTCAACCAAACAGTGATCAAACCAAAGAACTGTAAACGTTCACCAGTGCTCCAGGTTGGCGCAAGCTGGCTGACGGGCTATAGCATATTGCACGCCAGCCAGATCGTGCCAAGATGGGGTGCTGGTGAACGTTTACAGATTGCCGGCTCACTTCGGCATATCATGCAGACATGCATCCACCATCATGGCAGCGACATCTTTCATCGTATACCTGGCCTTCCAGCCAAATGTTTTCTCGGCCTTACCGGGGTCAGCCAGAGAGGATTTGATATCGGTCGGTCGCAGCAGGTCGGGTTGCAATTCCACGTAATCCTGCCATCTCAGATCAAGCGCTGAAAATACGGTTTCCACCATTTCTTCAAGGCTATAGGTGTGCCCTGTAGCGATAATAAAATCTTCGGCCTTCTCCTGCTGCAGCATCAGCCACATGGCCTCTACATATTCGGGAGCCCAACCCCAATCACGCTTCACGGAAATATCTCCAAGACTCATCTTCTTTTTCCGGCCCATCTTTATCTCACAGGCTTCACGAACAATCTTCTGGGTGACAAAGCGGGGAGGCCGCAAAGGTGACTCATGATTGAAAAGGAGCCCCGAACAGGCAAAAATGTCGTATGCTTCTCGGTAGTTGGCCAGTTGCCAAAACGCTGCTGCCTTTGCGACTGCATAGGGGCTACGCGGCCGGAAGGGAGTGGTTTCAGTTGCCCTCTCTCCACCGGTATTGCCGAAGCACTCACCAGACCCCGCATTATAAAGCCGCACAGGCATCTCCAGCATGCGAATCACTTCAAGCAGATTGAGGGTTGCGACGCTGATACTCTCAAAGGTCTCCATGGGCTGGCTGAAGGAGAGTCCTACCGAACTCTGGCCGGACAGATTGTAGATCTCATCGGGTTTAACCTTGGTCATCACCTGCAGCACGCTGCGAAAATCAATGGAAGACACAGACTCTGTCTGAACTTCCCCTTTGATGCCCAATTTGGCAAGATTGGCAAAATTCGACATGGAAGCATCACGCGAAGCTCCCACGACACGATACCCTTTCTCCAGCAATAATTTCGCCAGATACGTCCCATCCTGCCCGGAAACACCTAAAATTAGAGCTGTTTTATTCATTATCCACAGTTATCCAAAATCCTTGCCTCTGAAAAATCACATCCCTGCACATCTCTTCCGATGCGAGCTTTTACCATATCTGAGACAAGGTCTGCAAAATCATTCTCTATACTCTGCCGGTCTTTTCTATCTTCTCTTCGATGTTGCAGGATCACCCGAGGCGCTTTAGCTCCCTGAGCGAAGACATCGGCAGGTACCGGCCCGGGCTACAACAGCCGCGGATTTCAAGTTCTTAGTGATATCCATCGAGGTTTTGTAACCGTTCACCGGGGTGGTAAAATGCTGGCCAAACCGATGCGCTGTAAACGTTCACCAGTGCCCCAGGTTGGCGCAGGTAAGCGCAGACTCCGAGCAGACGGGGCGGGCTATAGCCTACTTATGCACGCCGCCTGATCATAGCGAGATGGGGTGCTGGTGAACGTTTACGAGGTTTTTACCCGATGTGGCATTTAGTTGCAACGCGAACGTGGTTGGGCCAGGGCCGGTTTTACGGGTTATGGTAACACACTCCGATGCAATACCGTACTGGCAGTGGGTTTGCGGGTGATGTCGAAAGTTGACCCGGTGACCGGTTACAATTTTTGACTGCCGAGGACCTTAAGAGCCGCATGCTCTGAGACTTTTTTGTCCCTTACGGCCTCTCCATTGCTATACTCGGGCACCAATGCCTTGAGACGTGACACCATCAATCCCACATCCCGACTATCAGCAGCATTTTCCAGCTGTTCAATTTGATTGAGTAACCAGGACCAGTCGACCTGACGGCTACGAGCCAAAAGAAGTTTTGGGTGCGATGTTCCACGCAGTTGTTCACTTTCATGAAAAAGTTCTTCATACAGCTTCTCACCAGGACGCAGGCCAATATACTCTATTTTAATATCTTGATTAATCTTTTTACCAGAGAGCATTATCATCTTTTCCGCAAGATCCTTTATCAAGATTGGTTCTCCCATATTCAGCACATATATTTCTCCACCCTTGCCCATGGCGCCCGCTTGAAGAATCAAACTGACCGCCTCAGGGATAGTCATAAAAAACCGACTGATTTCAGGATGGGTGACAGTAAGAGGCCCACCTTGTCTGATCTGTTTTTCAAAAAGTGGAACTACCGAGCCGGTGGAACCCAACACATTGCCAAATCGAGTTGTAATAAAACGGGTGGTCGAACGACTTGCTATATTCTGACAAAAAATCTCAGAAATGCGTTTTGTACACCCCATGATATTGCTTGGGTTCACAGCCTTGTCTGTTGATACCATGACAAAGCATTCAGCAGAATGCTCATCAGCAGCTTCAGCGACGATCCTGGTACCTACCACATTGTTACGCACACCTTCCGCAGGATTCTTTTCGAGCATAGGTACATGCTTATAAGCGGCAGCGTGATAAACTACATGAGGTCGGAACTTACGAAATGTCCAATCAACTCGATCATGATTTTTTATATCGCCCAGGACAGTGATAATCTCGAGATCGGGGAATTTAAATCGCAATTCATGATCAATCTTGTAAAGGTTATATTCACTGCAATCGAAAAGAATAAGAGAGGAAGGTTTAAGAATCGCGATCTGACGACACAATTCGGATCCAATAGAACCTCCGCTGCCAGTTACCAGAACTTTTTTTCCTTGCAGATAGGCAGCTATCTCCTTCTTTGCAAGTTTTACCGGTGATCTGCCGAGAAGGTCTTCTAGAGTCAGCGCTCTCAGCTGCCCTGCTTTCACACTGCCATTGATACGTTCGTGAATAGACGGCAGAGTCTTGAATTCAACAGCGACTGCCGCACATTCAGTCATGATTTGATTGACTAATTCTTTATCGGCCGAAGGAATTGAGAGGAGGACAATCTCTATCTTCAGCATAATCACCAATTCCTGAATATCCCGAATTTGCCCCAACACCCTTACTCCTTGTATCTCTCGCCCTTGCTTTTCTATATCGTCATCGACAAAAGCCACCGGCAGATAATCCTGACAATTAAGCAGATCCCGGAGCAAGAGATCACCCGCATGTCCAGCACCTACGATCATGGTTCGGCGTCCTTCTTTGCGACGTAACCTCAAACTGCGATCTCTGATAAGCCGATAAGATAATCGGGAGCTGATGAGAAAAATGCCGAGCAAAAGAGGAGAAAGTAGCGTTACTGTTCGCGGGATTCCCTTAATGTTAAAAATAATCAGCCCGGCAAGATTTGTGGTTAGAGAACCAAGCACAATAGCCTTGCCAATCCGTAACAAATCCGGCAAAGAGGCAAAACGCCATATTCCACGATAAAGCCCAAAGAACCAGAAAAAACAGGCATACACCGGAATTGCTAAAAGAGAGAGTTTATAACAAGCGAGCAAATACTCGCCATGAACCCCCTGCAAGTTGAAACGAAATAGAAAAGCCCAGAAAATGGCCATCGGCACCCATAAAATATCATGGATAAAGGCAGCCCACCGATTGAGCAATATCCGACGAATATATCTTTGCAGCAAGGCGTAATCCTTATTTTTATATGAGAAAATACCTAAGAAGTTCTGGCTTAGCCGCGATAGAACTACGAGCTATTTTAGTTCGTGCTGGCAGGCCAAAATGAACAAGCAATTTTGATTGATAACAAAATTAGAGAAAAGACAGCAACTGAGCGGAGAGTTGCACAAGCATAAAATCATCCAGCGACTTATCACCTTCCATAGGACACTGTGTTCGTAAACGTCCACCAGCACCCATCTGTGTGATCAGGCTGACGTGCATAGATAGTCTAATGCCCGACAGCCTGCTTGCACCCGGCTGGAGCGCTGGTTGACTATCCCGCCATATCCCTGAAAACCTGAATGATGCGGTCCCCTTGTTTGCTGACCGCACCTTCAGTTAACCGCTTTGTAGCAACAAGATGCCCTTGCACCCCTCCCAGGGGCTGCGCACACCATCATAGGCACGTGCTCTTACACTGCGGCATGAAAAACCTCCGCCAGCTGATGCCGCTGATAAATCTGTTTCAGCAGCTCCCTCTCCTACACCACACCCAGGCCGTCACATATCTGCTGAACCCCGTCAGCAACCGAATGCTGATGGCATGATAACCGTTCAAACCGAGCCTTTTTCCGGGCAGCGCCTGCCTTGAGTCAGCGGATCGCAGCAGGTTCCTCAAAGAGGTTCACGACCTTAATGCCAAGAAATTTTGCAAATATGATATGGCATTTCTTACAGATTCACAGAGTATGGTGACATTGCAGTGGGTTAAATATCAGCGATCTTGTCGCTCAGCTGAGTGAAGATGGCGTTAAGGCGGATCAGAGAAAGCCCCACAACGGGCACGGTCCAGAAACATGCACCATGCTTCCTCCGCCATCAGTCGCAGACTAGCGGCAAACCCGATCACCTGTCCCTTTGCCTGCCAAAGTCAACCTAATATAGCGGAAATACTCGCTGGCCTTTAATGAAGCAAGCATTTTCGCATCTGTCTCCGCTAACAACTGCGGTGTGGACATGTCTATCTCTAGGACTTGCGCCAGCCCCGTGATTCCGGGCCGGACCTCGAAAACCCCGCGTTTAGTCCGTTCCTCAACTCAGTTCTTCCTGATTGAATAAACAGGGCCGGGGCGAACGAGGCTCATCTCCCCTTTGAGGACATTCCATAGCTGGGGCAGTTCATCGAGCTTGGTTCGGCGCAGAATGTGGCCAAAGGGGGTAATGGCCGAGACATCAGCCAAGTGGGCCAAGCTACAGAAGCTGTACCCTGCCTCATAGTTCGAAACTTGACCAGCACAAAGGGTCGCTGATAGCGACCTACCCGCTGCTGACGGAAAAGCGGTGAGCCAGTATCGAACAAGCTGATAAGTGCCAGCAACGCAATTACAGGCGAGAAAAGCAATAGGCCCAGAGCAGCGAAAAGAAAATCAAGGAAACGCAACATGACGCCCTCTCCAGCTTATGATCGTATTGAATTTACTAAATATAATCCACCATACCGCTTATATATCCTCAGCGGAAGAAATAGGTTCTTCATTGATACACCCCACGCACAATTCTTCAGTTCTCATATTTTCCCGTACCGTGAGAAGTAAACAGGTAGCCTCGAGGTATCAGTTTGCTTCACTTTATAAAAGATCGTCAAAATCTTGATGTATGACCGCTTTCTCACCGATCATGTCCGTTTACACCCTTGCCATTGTAGAGTTGCCGCATTGACGCGGCCCCAGAATAGCAGCCAGTCGATGATCATTTTGCGATAATCCAAATCATTACATCGATTTTTCACAAAATAATAACAAAACCCTAACACCGCAAAAGACTTATAAGCAGACAGCCGGATCAAAATCGGTTTGGTTCGTCAGAGGAGACTTCTCCTGATTATCCTCTTCTAGAAGCCTGTCGGATTATAGGCATTTTTGCTCAAATCGAGGCAAACTCGAAAAAATTACCGGAGGCATATACTGAATATTCCGAGGATAATTTTTTCAAGTTTAACGAAGATATGGGAAAAAGGGCATAATCCGACAGGCTCCTAGGATTGCACGAGTGAACCTTTCCGTGATTCCAGAAAATCCCGAGCTGTGGCCTGTAGAGCGTCATCCACGCTTACCGGTGGCTTCCAACCAAGCATTGTCCGGGCCTTGGTGATATCCACCTGTAGCGAACCGCACAACCGCCTAGCCAAATCCCGCTTGCCCACAGCCGCCGCCGCGGCTTGGAGGAGCCAGGCTGGGATTGGCATTAGGCAAGCCGGCTTGCCTAATGCCAATCCCAGCCGTCTCAGCAGGTCCGGGGTGGCAAGATCCTCGCCATCGGCAGCCAGAAAGGTTTGATTGGCTGCAGAAGGATGATCGAGACAGGTGACAATCAAATCAATCAGATTATCAAGCGCTACTAAACTGCGCCGATTGTGAATAGATCCGAATGGCAGGGGTACACCTCTACTCAGCCACTGCATCATGGAAAGGAAATTCGCCTTGACCCCAGGACCGTACACCAGCGGCGGTCGGAGGATGACCACCTCCATGCCGGTTGCGGCGGCCAGTAATCGCAATCCTTCTTCTGCTTCCATCTTGGAAATCCCATAAGGATCGAGCGGCGCTTCCACATCCTCTTCGGTGAACGGCCAGCCGACAGGAGTCTCTTCGCCATTTACCTTGATAGTACTGATATATATGAACCGTCTAATTCCTTTGGCCGCTGCCTGGCGGGCCAAATTCAAGGTGCCTTCGGTGTTGACGTGACGGTAGGCCCTCAGGGAATCCACGGCCCTATCCCGCATCACATGCACCCGCGCCACCAGATGGACAACAAACTGTACATCCTGGAGAGCCATCGACCAGTCGGTCCCCGGGCCGATGTCGCCGACCGCAATCCTTCTTTTGCCGCCTTGCCGCGAGGCCTGCCGGACAAGCTTCCCGTTCATGCTGGCATGTACTGACAATGAGCGGCCGAGAAAACCATTTGCTCCGGTGATTAGGAGTACGGGAGAACTCATATCTAAATCCAAGTATTCAACTCGAAAATATCTCTTGCCATCCTACGAATGATTGCCGTCGGGCCAAATAGGTGCATTCCATTTTAGTGGCAACATAAAGAGCAATTCTGCGAAAAAACATTGTTTGACCTTTGTCCTTTCGGCAACCCTGCCATTATTCTATACCCCACATATGACAATCGGTTAATCACTACATATATAGAGGATAGTCGATGTTTAATACCCCAGTCGTTTCTCAGCCATCACTTTCCAAGGTCCAGGGTAATTCATCGCCAACCGTAAGACAAGAAAATACCGTGAACCTATTCCGAAAGCTCTCCGTTCAGCTGCGATCAAGCTGTGCGAGATCTATTCTATTCGTAAGATCTCAAAAGAATTGCGCCCTAATCACGGCAATCTATGGGATCGGGTTACCGCCAATCATTCGACACCTTTGCCGGTTGGTGTTGCCGCCATTGGTTTGATTGTCATGAAGCGGAGGCAGTTTCCTTGCGGCGAATGCATTATCGAGATGGGACATCTGAACGGCAACAGGATGAGGATACACCTCAGAGGCCTGGGGGATTTCGATTTGCAGGCCTTTGCTGAACCTTTCTGGAGGTAGACATGCTGCAGATAATGCACCAGATGCGATTTATGCTCATCGTCGGGCCGGTGGATTTTCGAAAGTTGATCGATGGTCAGGTCACGCTCTACACCTAACCGTGCGGTTTGCATAGTCGGTGTATTTTATAAGCCCCAGGTACAAATAAAAAAAGACACCATCAAGGATGGTAAGAGGATTGACGGTCTATCTCTCATGAACTCCAACATTTTCAGCGGATATTTTGACATCAACTTAAGCCAGTTCGTCGGAATATTGTTTTCGCGACAAGCGCGAATAACTTCTCGGTTAAGAGTCAAAGTGCTTCGCCATCCACCTGTACTTAGACCACCCGTCCGCATCTTGACGATCACTTCGGGAAGATATCTAGCACGCAGTTGACCATCTCTGAAAACACGGCACACGAAGTCAAAGTCAGCCGCAATGGTATAGTCCAATCTGAATTCTCCAACCGCCTGGTATACTGTATTGCGTAAGAAAAGTGTCGTATGCGCCGGCATCCAGCCCCACCCGAGTCGAGAGGGCTTAAAGTGCGCCGACGAGTAGCGGCGCAAGATTGTTTCGGGAGCCTCGCGGGAGAAAAATGCGGCATCACCATAGACGGCATCTACGCTTTCGTCTTGGAATTGATCGGCCACTTTCGACAGGACGCAATCATGGGCAAAGAAATCGTCCGAATGCAACAAACCGATAACATCCCCTGTAGCCAGCCGAACACCTTTGTTGATCGCATCGTACATTCCACGATCAGTTTCGCTCACGAATAGAGCGTCTTTCTCAAGACAGGATTTCAGCTTTTCCTGTGTTCCGTCAGTGGACGCACCGTCGATGACAATGTGTTCGACCTCCAGATAATCCTGACTTCTGACGCTACGAACTGCGCGCTCGATGGTGTCGGCCCGATTATAGACGGCGGTGATGATGCTGATTTTCATAATGAACTTTTGGACCTGACACATCGTTGCGCCAGCTGGACAAAAGAAGCCGCGTAGTTGCGGGCACGATTGTGTGCCTCCATCTGAGCGCGGGCAAACGCGCATGCTCGTGCATTATCATCGAGTGGCATGAAGCGTTCCAGGCACTCGGCCAGAGCTGCGGGTGAACGCCTATCAAAATAAAACGCCTGATCCTTCATCTGCTCCTTATGTACATCCAGATCGGACAACAACATAGGCGTGCCTAGCAGCCTGGCTTCTTCAACCGTCGTACTCCATCCCTCAAACAGGGACGGATTGATCATTGCCATGCAAGCACGCAATAAAGCGTTAATGTGGTCGTAGGGAATAAGGCCCAGCATACGAAATTCATTCTCCAGTCCCAGTTGATCAATGTGGGCTCGCAGCGCATGAACATGCCCTGGGAAACGCGGATCGGCCTGCTGCCCCGAGGCTGCTATTACCAGGCGCAGCCCACGCTGACGTAACAGAGCCAGAGCGTCAACTACCAAACCGTGGTTTTTGTGGCGCCAAAATTGGTTGGGCAGGAAAAAGAAGGGTTCACGCAAGCCGTAAGTTTCGGCGGCAATCTGCAAAGCACGATCCAACTCCACTGGGGGCGTCGGCAACATGGCAAAGTTTACGGTTTCGGTGCGGCCCCGCGTGGCGGGGTAAAAGAACTCGCAGGCGTGCCTCGCATCATCGCTGCTTAACATCACCCAACGCCTGCCAGCGATCTGGGCCCTGAACCCCAGTTCTCGTTTCAGCCGAGCAAATGGCGAAAACAGCTCGGGTAACATACGGTGTTGGAAATCCGGTATCCATGCCACGGCCGGGCGGCCAAGGCGCCACCCAAAAAATTGGGCGGACTCGAAAACCACGTCTATGTCGTGGCGGTCGAACAGGGAAGCTACGGTACGATCGCGACCCCACAACAAAGATTTGAGCAATGATGTTCTACGACGTTCGGCATTGAATACGGCACTGCGTACTATCTCTAAATTGGGGATCTGTTCGAAAGCTTCAAACTCATCAGCAGTGGCATCCGACCCAATAAACAATACGGGCTTGATACGACCGGATTCGTAGCGCATCAGCACAGAAAGTAGATTACACAGATAATTACGGCCACCGGTCCATCCGCTGCCCCCGATTGATGTAAAGGCAACACGCATCAGCCGATCTCCTTGAGGTGCTTACGATACCATCGGACATAGTCTCCAAGGCCATAGTCCAGGTCACATTGCCACTGAAACCCAAGACTCGAAAGCCTGTCCGGCTGAGCAACCAGACTGAAGGGGTCACCAGGGCGGGGTGCAGGAGCGGCCGGTGGCGACGCTCGGATCGCCCGCGGGCACGCTGAGCATCGGCCTTGCCGCCCGCGTCGAGTGAGCGCTCAGAACCGAAGCGAAAGCGCGTGCCTGCCCGGGGGCACTCGCACGTCGAGCCGCGACTGGCTCGCGTCGTGCTGGAACGCGAGCGGCACACCGTCACAATGCAGCACCGAGGGAGCGCGTTCGCACCAGGCCACGAACGTCCCCCCATCGCGAAGCTCCAACGTGACTCCTCCTTCGGCAAACTCGAGCCCGCTCACCGCGCCGCTGCTGTTGAACTTGTCGGCGAGCCCGATGGCCGCAAACCCATCCCGCACCGGGACCAGCGTGACGATCTCGAACTCGCCCGGTTCGAGCGCGAGCTCGACGCCGCCCGAGGCCGAAAGGCACTCCAGAGAGTGCGCGCAGTGGCGAAAACAGGCCACGTCGAACGCGCCGCTTGCACCGTGGAATGCCTCCTCGACGCGCACGACGGACGCGGCTCGCCCCGCGTCCTCGCCGTAGCGACAATTGAAGACGCCCACGACGGCGGCCGCGCCGTTTCGGTTTCGAATCTGCAAGAGCACGTTTTCCCGCGTCGGGTCCCGACACAGGCAGCTCTGTACGGGCACGCCGGGGGCGTCACAACGCAGCACCGTGCCGTCGGAACACACGAGCTTCGACAACAGCTCGAAGTCGTGCACACCGGGCTTGTCCGACACGTACACCGGCCCCCCGGAAACTGCCCGCGCCGCGGCGTGAAACGCGCCCCACTCGTGGCCGCTTTGAAACATGTCCCAGTCGGGCAACATGAACTGGCCGAACCAGATCCCCACCTGGGCATTGGCGTACAGGTGCTGACCGTGCGACTCGGGAAACGTCGGGAAGAAGTCGATGGAACTGCGCAACAGCGTCGACTCGTTTCCCGCGTACCAGGTTTCCTGTCCGTTCGACATGCAGTTGATGAGACGGCCTTCGAAGTGACGCGCCGCGCTGCCTTCGAGCGCCGCTCGGTAAGCCAACGTCAGCGGAACGCGGCCGCCCTGGTGAACCGCGATGCCCTCGAGCACCGACTGACTGTCGACCTTGACGCCGTCCACGCCCTGGGCCGCGAGCTCCCGATGGTAGTCATCGAAGAAAGCCGCTGCGCGTTCCTTCGCGGGCAAACCGACAACGCTGCCCCAGTGTTGTTCGTTGAAGGTGGGGCGGTGCTCGAGAATGCCTTCCCCGAAGCGGCGCACCTGGTAGCGCACGTCGTACTGGGGAAAGCTCTCGCCGTCAGTGCCGCCCCAGTAACCCACGATGGTGTGCCACACGAAGAAGCGCTCCACCGCGAACTCGGTCTTGGCCATGCGCACGGTCGGCGCGAGCCCACCGGGGAACTTCGCGTCGGCGGCGAAAGAGACGAGCCGTCGCTCGCCGGTCGGCGCGCGCCTGTGCGACTGCCAACCGTCGTCGAGGATGAGCCAACGCGGTTCGATGCCGCCGCTCTGAAAACGCAGCAGGCCCTCGCGCACCTTGTCGTGACTGACCTGTTGGTAGAATGCGTCCCAGGTGCACCAGCCGAAGCGGTCGCACACGTCGGGCACCGGCTTGTCGACGCGCAGTCGCCCGGTTCCGAGGCGTGCCGCCACGGCCCGAGCTCCCTGCTCGCACAGCAGGAACGGGTCGGGCCCCGCCGCGACGAACGCCGCCAGCCCGCCGCTGCCCGTGGCGAAGGGATCGCCCGTTTCACCGAGCAGCTCGAGCTGGTCGAGCGGGGTGCTCTCGAGCGGCGAACCGCCCCGCGCAGCGCGCAGCGAAAACCGAAACAGCTCGTCGAACAGCGGAACCACGAGCAGCCACTCGGGCTCGGCCGACTCGCGCGGGTTCAGCCGCGCGAGCAGCCACTGTGTCTCACTCGGCAACTCTCCGAGCCGCGTGCCCGCGCACGGACGCATCCAGTACGGCTCGTAGCGATGGCAAGCGGTAAAGGACGACAGGTCCCGGATGGTGCCCAGTGCAAACGCATGCCGGGAATTGCTCTCGCTGGCCCGCGCGACGACGAACGTGCCAACTCTCTGCACGTCTGGTTCGAGCGACAAGCCGTCGCCACACGCCTCGAGCAGCGGCGCGCCGTCGAGCCGGAGCTCACCCGCTTGCAAAGTCCAGGTCATCGAGACGCCCGTCTACTGCAAGTAGAGCTCCGTCTCTACCGGCACCGGCACGCGGGCTTCAGAACAGCTTGCCCCCCAGCCGATCGCGCGCCAGATACGCGGCTGCGACGTGCACGGCGTGGCTCAGCTCGCGAACGAGGCGGTCGAATTCGCTGGCGGGAAAGAGCACGACTTCGGCGTCTTCGCTCGGCTCGAGTCGCTGCTCGGACACCACGTGCGCTCCGATCGCGAGGTACAGGTGCGCCAAATGCCGCCTGCGTGTCGGTTCCGGCGGAACACTCATCAGGTGCTGCCACTGGTCGGCGCCATAGCCCGTTTCTTCACCGAGCTCGCGACGCGCCGCGGCGGCGTGGGCTTCCCCAGGGTCGACGCCGCCCGCGGGGAACTCGAGCGTCTCCCGCCCAAGGCCATGTCGGTACTGGCGCACGAGCACGAGCTGGCCGTCCCGCGTCACCGGCACGATGCACGCCCAGTCGCGCGTGTGGATGAGCGGGTACTCGTCGAGCACCACGCCGCGCCCCGTCTCGACGCGATCGATCTGCAGCGAAAACCAGGGTCGCTGCCATACGACCTCGCTCTTGAGCACCTTCCACGGCTTCACCCCGGCTAGAGACCACGCGGGACGCCCATTGGCAAGCGCGCGAGATGCCGCCAGAGACCGACCCCGCCGAGCAGTCCGGCGTGCCGTTGACGGACCGCCATCAGTCCGGTTGGACCAGCCGTCACGTGCGATCGGGAACAGTCCCAAATTCCGGTAGACTTGTCGCGAGCCCGGATCGCGGGCGGCTGGTCCATCGCCGTGTAACCGTTTCCACGCCGAACGTGGTAAGGGAACGGCTTCCGAACTGCCTTTCCTTTCACGACACACCAGAGGTTCCGGAACATGGCGAAGACTGCTTCTTATCAAGCGATTTGTGTGGCCAGCGCGCTTGTGGCCGCGGCCTGCGGAGGAGATACCAGCCCGCTCGACAACAAGGACACGATGGCGATGGGCGACGACGACTCCGCTCCCGCGGCTACTCCCGAACCGACCGCGGCTACCCCCGAACCGGACCCGGGCGCGGACGATCCGCCTTTTCCGATGACGCCAGTCGACGCGCTGCCCATGGGAGCCTTCGAGTGCGAGTACGCGCGCGTTCCCAACGAAAAGATCACCGACTTTTCGATCTGGAATGCCGGCGGCGACACCATCTGGGGCGACGACATGAGCCTGACGGGCGGCGAGTTTTCCTATCAGAACGACGACGAGGGGGCCGATCCACTGACCGTGGAAGTCGACACGGCGGCTGGCACGGCTCACATCACCGGCACCGTGAACGGCTACGCCGGCTGGGGACTGTGGTTCGGGGAATGCACGAACGCATCGCGCTGGACGGGCATTCGCTTCACCATCGGAGGCGATCTGGGCGAAACGGGTCAGCTCGAGTTCCAGGTGCAAACGAACAACGACTACCCGATCGACTCGAGCAACTCGAAGGGCGCCTGTGCCGGGGACTGGAACGATGGTTGCGCCAGCAACACGTTCTCGTTCGATGAGTTTCCGGCCGAGCCAGCGCCGCTGGAAGTGCCCTGGTCGAGCCTGACCGGCGGGCAGCCGAACGCAATTGAACCCGCGGAGCTGCTCGGCATTCAGTGGCAGTTCGACTGCGCCGACGTGTGCGACATCGACGTGATCATCGACCTGGTCGAATTCTACTGAGTCGCGCCCGACCCCGTCACTTCTTGCACGCGACGAACTCGAACTCGTCCAGCCAGATGTCGTACGTCTGGCCTTTGTCAATCGAAATGTCCATCGAGTAGATCTGCGAGGCCGTCAAGGCAGGCGGTCTCGGCTTACCCCAGCCCGCGGCTTGCTTCAGCTCCTTGAAGAACACGGTGTACGCCTTCCAGTTCTCGCTCAGTGTCAGGTCCTTGCCGAAGTGGTTCCAGCACTCGACGCACACGCCCGCGTCCTGGTGGGTGTTCACGTCGCCAATCTTGAAACGAACCCGCGTGGTCAATCCCGGCTCGACGCGAGCCTTGAAGCGCACACCCACGTAGCGGGAGGCATCGTACAGGCCGGCACTGCTCAGGTTGAACCCGACATTGGCGCCCCACGCCTGATCGCCGTCGGAAGTGCTGCCGCGCACGTGGATCGCGAGGTTCGACCCGTCGGGTCCGCCCGGCACCGGCGCGAATCCCTCGCTCGGTTCGAGTGTGGAACCCACGTCGTCGTGAGCCGTCCACCAGTAGCCGTCGCGGTCGACGTCCGTGCTGAGCTGGGTGTTGCCGTCCTCGAGGTGGTCGATGTCGCCGTCAGGAGCGACCTCGACGCCGTTCGGGCACACGTCCTTGGCGACGGGGGACATTGCTGCAGCCGTGACCTTGCCGTCGATCACCGGCGCTGGTTCGGCGGACTTGATGCGGCTCTCGGACACCCCGATGTTGCAGCCCAACAGGCAGGTCACGGCCGCGCCAGCGGCCAGGGCAAAAGCAATCCGTTGCATAGTCGACGCTCCGTTGCTCGAGTTCGTTACCACCACATGCTGCCGCTCAACGAAATCATGTGTTCGTCGGGAACCGTGGACGGGTCTTCGCGCGGCGGATAGCCGGTGCGTACGGTGGTGAGCGTTCCATTCAGCCAGCGCGAATACTGCAGCACGACCTGGTCCTGCGAGTTCCAGTCCGTGCGAAAGATGATTCGCGGCGACACCACGGCGAACGAAAAGTGTCCGTCGTCCGTGTTGGGCGTGACCTGATCGTAGCGCAGACCGAACGCGAGCCAAGACCACTGCCCATAGCCGACCTCGCCGCCGAACTTGCGCTTCGTGATACCATCGTAGTTGGCATCGTCGCTTTGTACCTGCGTTTGCAGACCGAACAGGCTGACCACGACGTCGGGGCCGTCGCCGTAGAACGGAACCGGGTAACTGATGAGCTTGCCAATGCTGAGATCGTACTGCGCGCCGAGCGTGAGCAGCTTGCCCGTGCCCTTGCTATCGGGACCCAGGTAGTTGTCCATCAAACCCGGACCACCCTTGGTATTGAGCACTTCGACGACGCGACCGACTGTGCGCGAACGATCGGCGTTGGTGTGTGCGCCAGCCAAAAAGAGGTGGCCGAAGCGCCCCAGCGTCAGACGCAGATCCGCGCCCAGAATGTCGATGCGACCATCGGCCAGGTTGGTGCCGGTGGCGCGGTCGTCCTGGGAGAACGCGGTCACGTAGTGCAGCCCGAGCGTCGCCTTGCCGGCGTAGCTGACGCCCGCGTGGATGTGATTGACGAAACTCGACCCCACGTTGTCGTCCGCAAAGTCGTTCCAGCCTTCCGGCGTGATCGTCGATGGGGCCTTGCTGCTCTGCCCTTGAATGCCCTGCTCGGCAGTCACCGCCCACTGCCCGAACCCCGCGGTCACCGAGATCGTTTCGCCCACCCCGTTGATGCGCGCAATGAGCGGTGTGTCGTACTGCCCCTCGTCGTACTCCCCCATCGTCCCGTAGCGGTTGCTGAACGCACCCACGTTGGCCTGCAGCTTGAGACGGGAACCGACGTCGGGAGTGAGCGTCATGAACAGGTCGTTGACCCCGGCCTGCGAAGGCGGGTCGAAAAAGCCCGACGAAACGTTGGTTTGGCGCGCCAGGATGACCGCTGTGCCGGTCACGACGTTGTTGCCGTAACTGAAGTTCAGCTGGCCATAGGGCGTGGGTACCACGCCGGTGTGCGAGAACGTCTCGAGGTCGTCGGGCACGACCGGGGGCGCGTGGTAAACGGTCTTGCTCTGATTCGGCCCGGGGTCCTTGCGCGTATTGATCCCGAAGCGCATCGGCGCGCGCAAGAAACCGTGAAAGTCGAAACGCCAGTCTTCCGTGTCTGAAGAGCCCTGACCGTACGCCGGCGTCATCCCGCCCGGCATCGAGCCCACCTGGGGGTTGGACGGATCGAGACCGAGGCTCGGATCGAGACCCACCGAGATCTCATCGTCGGTGTCGTCCTGGGCCCAGGCGAGCGGTGACGAGCAGCACAGGCCGGCCACGACGAGCAGCCCGAGGGGCGGTGAGAGCCTCGGACCGCGCCCGGTGTGTTTCGCAGATTCAGTCGCCATCATCGGTTACCACCACATGTTGAAATTGAGCGCGATCAACTGGTCATCGAGCTGCGTCGCCGGTCGTCCGTCGTCACGCCGCGTGTGCGCCCCGTAGAACCACTTCGCGTACTTGAGGGTCAGGTAATCGCGGCTGTTCCAATCGCTCTTCCACTGCAGAACGGGCGCCAGGACGTGAAACGTTTCTTCGGGGTCTTTGGAGTTCGGCACGACGCGATCGCCGCGCACGCCCACGCCGAAGTGCCTGCTGAGCACGTACATCATGTCGAGGCCGTACTTGTGGCGCACCCTGCCGTTGAACTCGGGCACGGGTGAGTCGACCGTGAGAATGTGCATGCCGTACTGCACCTGCAGGTCGGGCCCGTTGCTGAACGTCACCGGGTAGCTGAGCAGCGTGCCCAGGCTGAACTGGTGATTGAAACCGGCCACGTACAGTTTACCCGTGCCTCGGCTGTCAATGCCCAGGTAGCGCTCGGTAAGACGCTCGCCATCGCCGGGATAACCCCAGAGCCCTTTGAGCGGCCACGAGTCTTTCGCGTCGTACATCGCGACCGCGATACCCGCGGTACCCCACAGCGCGCTGATGGCCTTGGCGTCGGCCGAGAACACGCGAATGTAGCCATCTTTGATGTGCGTCTCGTCGAGCGAGCGCGTGCCGAGATTGTCGACGTTTCTTTCGATGCGGTCGTCCTGCGCGAAGTTGTCCAGGTAGTGGACGTAGAACTGCCAGTCGGTGTCCGTGCGGTAGTTGAGCCCGAGGTGCGCGTGATGGACGAACGCGGCGGGCCACTCCGGATTCTGGTAACCGTTGACCGGCAGGGGCACGACGTCGTCGGGCACCTTCGCATTGCGGTCCATCATGATTCCGTGCTCGAAGATGAGCGTCGTGTTTTCGCCGAGGTCGTACTCGGCCGTCATCGTTTCGCCGACGCCGCGTGGGCCACCGGTGATGCTGTTCGTGTACAGGCCGTTGCCGTAGCGGTTGAGATTGCCGTAGCTGTTGGCGAAGTAGCCGACGTTCCAGCGCAGCCGAATGTCGGCGATGGGCGGAGCGCGAAAGGTGAGAAAGGCGTTGGCGATGAAGCCCTGACTGCCCATCGCGTAGTAGGTGGTGGGGCGTGTCGGGTTGTAGGTGTTGATCTGCGTCGTGGCGGTCACGTGCTCGTTGCCGTACGCAAAGTTCATGTGAACCCAGTTACCGGGGATTGTGCTGGTGCCCGTGAAGTTCCAGTAGTCTTCGACCGTGTACGGCGGCGTGTGGTACGTCGTCTTGGCCTGGCCGTTGTCGGGGTCGGGGCGCGCGTCGAGCGACATCTGCAGCGACGCGGTCATGTAGCCGGAGAACGTGAAGTTCCAGCCACCGTCGGGCTCGGGTGCGAGCGCGCCGTAAGACGAGGTCATGCCGCCCGGTGGCGTTCCGACTCGCGGCGCGTACGGCGACAGGCCGAGATTGAGGTGCCGGCGGTAACCCGGCACGTAGCCGGGTCGCTCGAGCTCGTCGCTTTCGAGCAGGTCTGGCTCGGGCTCACCCGCGGGGCCGGCGGTCGTCGCAGCCGCTTCCGGCTTCACGACACTCTCGGTTTCCGGACCCGGCGAAGGCGCCACGTCGGGCGTTTGCGCGGGGGGGATGTCGGTCGGTCCCACCGGCGGCAAGGGTTCTGCTGGGGCCGGCATGGCGGGCGCGACGGCGGTGGGAGCGGCTGCGGGTCCGGGCGGCGCTGCGGGTCCGGGCGGCGCTGCGGGTCCGGGCGGCGCTGCGGGTCCGGGCGGCGCTGCGGGTCCGGGCGGCGCTGCGGGTCCGGGCGGCGCGGGAGGCGCCGGGGCCGTTGCGGCGGGGGCGGGTTCGGCGACGGCCCATGCCGAAAGCGCGACGATCCCCGTCGCAGCCAAGCACCCGAAGGCGAACCGGAACGCGACGCGCGGTCGGTGCAACAGCGGCGGCGTCGTTGTTTGGTCGGACATGGCAGAGAGCAGAAAGTCGATCGAACGGGGGGACCGGTCAGCGGTCGACGCGCCGGTACAAGCTGACGTCGTCGAACCAGCAAGTCGATGTAGCCGCGGTCCCAGGTGAACTTGACCGTGGCCACGCTTTGCAGATCCAGGTCGAACGACTCTTTGGCGTAGCCGTACTGCAGCATCTCGCTGAACGGCACGGTGTAGAACTGCCACTCGGTCGTCAGGTTGACGGGCGCGTAGCGAATGTCGGAGCACCACTCGTCGTTTTCGGGCGGCGGCGGATCCTTCTTGGGATCGAAGCAGTAGTCACTGGTCGTCCCGTTGCTCAGCGTGTAGCTGGTGCACTCTCGCCCATAGAACTCGGGGTCGAACCCTCCGACGCTGATGTCCGCGGGTCGATCGGGCTCGCAGGAAGTCTTGGGCGGGCAGTAGTCGGGGGCGGGCGTGAACTCGTCCTTGTTCTCGTACGCGGGGTAGAAATGATTGCACTGGGTGGGGCCACAGCGCTCGTGCTCCACCTGCGCAACGTCGCTCTGGCTCCCCTTTCGAAATTGCGTTCCCGGGGGGATCTTGGAGCAGTCCGCCGGTTTGTCGGCGAAAGGTTCGAGATCGACGTCGGGATCGTAACAGTAGTACCCTGCATTGGCGCCCGTCGCACTGCCCTCGAAGTAGGTGCAAGGCTTGCCGAGCGGACAGTCGCACTCCAGCTTGCGACGACAATAGGGCTTGCGGGCCCGCGGGTGGTCCACGTCCTCGGGCAAGTCGAGGGCTCGATTGTAGTAGTCGACGTACGCCAGGTCGTCGTCCGTGTACTTGTCGCCCACGGCCACTCGAATGCTCTGGCCCTGAACGCCTCGGCGCGCCCAGAAGGACACACCTTCCCACTGCCGCACGTCCCGCGCCCAGCGCCCGAACTCCGCCGACAGCGGCAGCTCATCGTTCTCTGGGACCTCATACGTGTTCAGAGAGATGCCGGTGCCACCGCCGTAGTACAGGAACGGCCCACCCCTCACGTGCCCCACGTACTGAGGATTGTCGTCGTTGTTGTCGCCCTTGCAGCGAGACAGGACCTCGGATGGCGGGTGGTAACCCGTGTCCACGTCCCCGAAGTTCGCGGTCTTGTCCCCATACTGGTAGACGCCCGCCTGCAGCGAGTCGATGCTGATGAGCGGAAAGAACTCGTAGCCCTCGATCGCGGCCGCGCAATCGACCTTGTGCGGCTTCGGTGGCTCGGGGAAGCGCGGCTCGCACGTGGCCGGATCGATGTCGATGTAGCCGTTGGCCTCGGCGTACGCGCGGCGCTCTTCTTCGTTGTGATTCGCACCGCAGCCGAGCAGCGAAAGTGCTGCCAAAGCGAGCGCCCATGGTCTCATTCGCAGCGCCGTGGAAACGGTTTTCTGTCGTGACGCAACGAGGCGCAGTCCCTGGATGTGCGGTGCTTGGGTCACTGGGCGAACGAGTCCGAGACGACGGAGTGAGCGAAGCCCAGCGAACGACCCGGACCGGGGGGGACGCCGAGGCGCCCGGGGGTTTAGGACACGATCCGCGCCCAGGTCAACGCCGGACGGCGGTGAAGCGACCCCGAGCGCGGCCTGGGGGCTAACGTGACGCTGTCAGGTCAGGCGTTCGACGGCGCGCAACACGCCGCGGAGTTCGGCCAGCGCTTTGAGCCGCCCGAGCCAGGGGTAGCCGGGCCAGCTCACGACGTCGCCTTCGAGCACGCGCCCGTGATCGGGGCGCATGGCGATCGCCCCGCTTTCGCCCACGGCCCGGCGCCGACGCTCCTCGTGCACCAGAATGCGCACTAGCTCGACCAGGTCGGCATCGCCGTCGAGGTGGCCGGTCTCGGTGAACGAATCGTCCGGTTCGACGTGCACGGACCGCAGGTGCGTGAAGTGAACACGGCGGGCAAAGCGCGTGGCGATGGCTTCGAGGTCGTTGTGGCGGCCCGCACCCAGCGAGCCGAAGCACAGCGTGAGCCCGTTGCT